>NZ_JACJHY010000096.1 GCF_014138625.1 Aminobacter ciceronei | reverse complement strand
TGTCGTTTCCAAGAAGGTTGTTCAGTCTTTGGAACGGGCTGATGCCTCCAAGGGCCGAGTGTGGGCGTGCCAGGTTGTAGTTGGCTGCCCATTGGTGAATGGCCTTGGCGCGTTCGTTCGATGAGGCGTATGGCCTGGCATAGGCCCATTCGCGCAGCGAAGTCTGGATGAAGCGCTCGGCCTTGCCGTTGGTGCGCGGGGTGTAGGGCCTTGTGCGGATGTGTCGGGCACCGGCACCTTGGAGTGCCTGGGCGAACAGTTTGGAGCGATACGCCGAGCCGTTGTCGGTCATCACCCGCTCAACCCTGGCGCCCAGCCTGGCGTACCAGGCCAGTGCCCGGTTGAGGAACCCGGTGGCATCATCCCGGCCCAGGCTGGGCAGCAGTTCGACATAGGCGAGGCGCGAGGCATCGTCGATGGCGACATGCAGGTGTTCGTAGCCGATGCCTCGGGCGCGATGATGGCCTTGGTGCTGACCCGTGATCCGATGGCCAACGCCGTCGATACGGCCCAAGGTCTTGATGTCGATATGGATCAGTTCGCCCGGCCGCTGCCGTTCGTAGCGCAACACCGGGGGCCGGGGATCGAGCCAGGCCAGCCGGTTCAGTCCCAGCCGGCGCAGCACCAAGCCTACCGTCGAGCGCGCCAGGCCCAAGGACCGGGCAATTGCCGGCCCGGTCATGCGCTGGCGCCGCAACTGCTCGATCCGCGACACCTGCATGGCTGCCAGCCGATGCCGGCAGCGGTGCGGAGCCGAACTGCGATCGTGCAGAACCCGGTCGCCGGCCCGGTAGCGGTCGAGCCAGCGATAAGCCGTTCGTTCCGAAACCCCGGCCGAACCGGCAGCACGCCGCACGCTCCAGCCCTGTTCAATTCGTTGCACCAAAAGCACTCGACCTGACGGCGTCAGACGCGCATTCTTATGGACGTTCATTCGGGGAGCTCCACTGAAGGTTGGTTGGCTTCGCAACCCCAGCTTCTCAGTCCCTCCTCGAATGAACAACCTTCATAGCTTCGACA
>NZ_JACJHY010000095.1 GCF_014138625.1 Aminobacter ciceronei | reverse complement strand
GAGACCGCCGGCGGTTACGCCAAGGAGATGTCCAAGGAGTATCAGGCCAAGCAGGCGGCCTTGACCGCCGAGCACATCGCCAAGCAGGACATCGTGATCACCACCGCCCTCATCCCGGGCCGTCCGGCGCCGAAGCTGGTGTCTGCGGCAATGGTCGCCTCGATGAAGCCGGGTTCGGTGCTTGTCGACCTCGCCGTCGAGCGCGGCGGCAATGTCGAGGGTGCGGTGCCGGGCAAGGTCGTCACCACGGCCAATGGGGCAAAGATCGTCGGCCATCTCAACGTGCCGGGCCGGGTCGCTGCCTCCGCCTCGCTGCTTTACGCCAAGAACCTGTTCGCCTTCCTCGAGACCATGGTCGACAAGACCACCAAGCAGATCGCCATCAACCGCGACGACGAGCTGGTCAAGGCGACCATGCTGACCGATGGCGGCAAGGTGGTGCATCCGAACTTCGCCAATGCCGCTGCGGCTGCGGACAAGCCCAAGCCGATCGTGGCCGGCCAGAACCGCGGTGACGACCCGGCGAGCGATAGCGCAGCACCTGCCAAGGCAACGGCGAAGAAGCCGGCCGCCGCCAAAGCGGACAAACCGGCGGCTGCGAAAAAGCCCGCTGCCCAAAAAGCCACTGCCAAGAAGTCGGCGCCAAGCGCCGGCGCGAAGACATCATCTGAGGGAGACGCGTGATGGAAGGTCTTCAGAAAGCCCTCGACCAGCTCGACCAGGCGGTTGCCGCCGTCCGGCTCGGCGTCCAGGATCTCGCCACATCTGAAGGTGCGGCCGAAGCTGCCGGCAATGCGGCACATGCCGTCACCGGCGGGGCGGTCGACCCGTTCGTGTTCCGCTTCGCCATCTTCGTTTTGGCGATCTTCGTCGGCTACTACGTCGTCTGGTCGGTGACGCCGGCCCTGCACACGCCGCTGATGGCCGTCACCAACGCCATCTCCTCGGTCATCGTCGTCGGTGCGCTGCTCGCCGTCGGCATCGCCGCTTCCGGCCTTGCCACCGGCTTCGGCTTCGTCGCCCTGGTGCTGGCCTCGGTCAACATCTTCGGCGGCTTCCTCGTCACCCAGCGCATGCTGGCGATGTACAAGAAGAAGGACAAGTGACGTGACCCTGAACCT
>NZ_JACJHY010000094.1 GCF_014138625.1 Aminobacter ciceronei | reverse complement strand
GGTCCACTTCAGGCTCACTGCCTCGCTTCTTCGACAGCCCGTGAGAGCCAGGAAACGGGCGACAGCGACCGCGATGCCTAAGGCATCGTTCTTCGAAGCTTTCCGTAGGATCGCTCCGAACTCCCGATACTCTTGCTCTGTCAGACGGCGATCCTTGACGCGATCTGCTTGCTTCCGAATGCCGTGGGCTGGGTTTTTCTCGATGATCCCCTGCCCTATCGCGTAGGTGAAAATGCCACCGAGCAACCCTACCGCACGAGCGGCTGTTCCGGCCCCACCACGAACAATTGCGCGACCTCGCGCCTTAGTCTTCACATTGGCCTTGGTCCGTCCGGCCGTGACGTCCCGGACGAAGCGGTTGATGTCGGTTGAAGCGATGTCCTTCACGCGACGGGTGCCCAGAAGCGGGATGATGTGACGGCGGATCCGGCTCTTGTCGATCGTCAACGTCGATACCTTTTTCGGTCGACGTCCCTTGCCCAGGATCAAGCCCTTGTCAGCATCTTCAAGATATCGCTCACAAAGTTCTTTGACGGTAATCGCCTGGTGATCCAGGCGCCGTTCCTCGGACGGGTTTTCGCCTTGGGCGATTCTTCCGAGAAGTATGCGCGCTTCACGACGGGCGGTTTCGGGTGTCCACACGCCGTGAAGCCCGATCGTATAGCGGCGGGTACGGCCGGCTGCGCGGTACTGGACGAGGTAGCTTCGTTTTCCGGACCGAAACATGCGTAGTCCGAACCCTGGCAATTCGTCATCCCATATAAAATGGTCTGCATCGCGGACTTCGGCAGCATCGACAATGCGCTTTGTCAGTCTGGCCATGAGTTCCCCTTCCTGCACCTCTCGCCTGCTTCTGCGGAAGCACCACGGAAGCAGGCGGGAGAAAATCTCGACCTGCAGTAGCCTACAAATTTCAGTGCCGAGGTCAAAATAAATGTGTGGAATCATATGGATAGAGGGCTATGGCGTAGAAAGAGAAACGTAAAGGAAAGCAGCAAAAATTTCCTCCGAAGGCAGAGGTCACAGGTTCGAATCCTGTCGGGTGCGCCAGCTTATTTCTGTACAGCCCGAAGACATAGGTAACAGTTTGTACCTAAGACATGGGTGACAACCTCGTGCCGAACGGGTTGTCGATGGTCTGCAGGGTCCTCTG
>NZ_JACJHY010000093.1 GCF_014138625.1 Aminobacter ciceronei | reverse complement strand
TGACCTGCCGCTGAGTTTTTCCTCCATCTGAGATTAGAGTCCGGTCCTTGATCGAAGGACGGACTGATGAAGAGAAAGCGGTTCACGGAAGAGCAGATCATCGCGGTTCTGCGCGAGCACGAGACAGGAGCGAAGGCGGGCGATCTGGCTCGCAAGCACGGGATCTCGGAGGCGACGCTGTATAACTGGAAGGCGAAGTATGGCGGCATGGAGGTGTCCGACGCCAAGCGGCTGAAGGCACTGGAAGACGAGAACGCCAAGCTGAAGAAGCTGCTCGCCGAGCAGATGTTGGAAGCCTCGGCACTGCGCGAGCTTCTGTCAAAAAAATGGTAGGGCCCGCCGCCAAGCGTGAAGCCGTCGCGCATCTGCAGTCCGTCATGGGTCTGTCGGAGCGTCGGGCCTGTTTCTTCGTCGGCGCCGATCGCAAGATGATCCGCTACCTGTTCCGGCGTCCGCCAGAGACGGAGTTGCGCGGCCGGCTGCGCGATCTGGCCAACGAGCGCCGGCGCTTCGGCTACCGGCGCCTGTTCATACTGCTCCGGCGCGAGGGCGAGGCGTCGGGGATCAACCGCATCTATCGCCTCTACCGCGAGGAAGGTCTGACGGTGCGTAAGCGCCGGGCACGCCGCCGCGCCGTGGGCACGCGGGCACCGATCCTGGTCGAAGCAAAGCCGAACGCACGCTGGTCGCTGGATTTTGTGCATGATCAGTTCGCCTGCGGCCGGCGCTTCCGCGTGCTCAACGTCGTCGACGATGTGACGCGCGAATGCCTGGCCGCAATCCCGGACACCTCGATCTCCGGCCGTCGGGTTGCCCGTGAACTGACGGAACTGATCACCCAGCGCGGCACGCCGGGCATGATCGTCTCCGACCACGGCACCGAGTTCACCTCGAACGCCATCCTCGCCTGGTCGAAGGATCACGAGATCAAATGGCACTACATCGCGCCCGGCAAGCCGATGCAGAACGGTTATGTCGAATCCTTCAACGGCCGGATGCGCGACGAGCTGTTGAACGAGAGCCTGTTCTTCGGCCTCGACCACGCCCGAAGCGCCATCGCCGAATGGCGTCAGGACTTCAACACCGCGAGGCCGCATTCCTCGCTCGGCTACCAGACCCCCGCAGCCTATGCCGAGGTCATCACCGCAACCGGCTCCGACGCTGTGCTGATGGAAGGCTCCGCGCCTCCGCCGGTTGCTTTCACCGCGCCTCAGGGCGTAACAAAAACGGCCGAGGCTCTAATCGCCAATGGATGACAGTTCAGTGGCAGGTCA
>NZ_JACJHY010000092.1 GCF_014138625.1 Aminobacter ciceronei | reverse complement strand
TGAGCGACCCGAGACATAGGTGACGTTTCGTACCGGACACATGGGTAACACTTTTGGCTTTTGGCCGGAGGTGTTGATGCCGTGGAAGGAGAGTTCGGTGATGGAGGAACGTCTTCGTTTTGTTGCGCGGCTTCTGGATGGCGAGGGCATGAGTGATGTGTGCCGAGAGTTCGGGATTTCCCGCAAGACCGGCTACAAGATCCTCAACCGCTACAAGGACGACGGCCTGGAGGCGCTGACCGACCGGTCACGGCGGCCGGTCCGCTATGCCAATCAACTGCCCTGTCAGATCGAGCAGGCGATTGTGAAGGCCAAGAAGGACAAGCCGCACTGGGGCGCCAGGAAGATCCGTGAGCTTCTGGTGCGCAAGCTGGCCGGCGACGTTCGGCTGCCGTCGACGAGCACGGTCCATGCCGTGCTCGACCGCCACGGCCTTGTCACGCGCGCCCGTCAGAGGCGGCGCTGCAAGGCCGAGGGCACGCCGCTGTCGGCGGCATGCTGCCCCAACGATCTGTGGTGTGTCGATTTCAAGGGCGAGTTCAGGCTCGGCAATCGCCAGTACTGTTACCCTTTGACGGTGACTGACCAGGCCTCGCGCATGATCCTTCTGTGCGAAGCCCTCGAATCAACGCGGGAGGTGCCCGTCGTCGAAGCCTTCGTGAGGTTGTTCAAGCAGCGCGGTCTGCCGGCGGCGATCAGAAGCGACAACGGGCTGCCCTTCGCCTCTCCCAACGGGCTCTACAATCTGTCCAGGCTCTCGGTCTTCTGGCTGCGGCTGGGCATCGACATCGAGCGCATCAAACCCGGCAACCCGCAGCAGAACGGCAGGCATGAGCGTATGCACCGGACCCTCAAGCAGGAGACGACCCGGCCGCCGGGCATGAACATTCTACAGCAGCAGGCCAGGTTCGATGCATTCGTCAGCGAATTCAATGCCGAACGACCGCACCAAGCGATCGGCATGAAGGTGCCGGACGAACTCTATAAGCCCTCTTCAAGAGCCTATGAGGGGCTGCCAGACCTGCATTACCCCTTCCATGACCGCGACATCCTCGTCACCGCCTGTGGCCGCATCTGCATGCACCGCAAGAAGATCAATATCTCGACCGTGCTCGCCGGCCAGAGGCTCGGAATCACTGAAGTCGACGACGCCATTTGGCTCGTCTCCTTCATGCACTATGATCTTGGCTATATCGACCTCGAACAGAGGACCCTGCAGACCATCGACAACCCGTTCGGCACGAGGTTGTCACCCATGTCTTAGGTACAAACTGTTACCTATGTCTTCGGGCTGTACA
>NZ_JACJHY010000091.1 GCF_014138625.1 Aminobacter ciceronei | reverse complement strand
TGAACTGACCCCCGAAAGTTGGACACAACCTTCGGGGGTTTTGCATGTCCAAACACAGTGCGCGTTTCAAGCGCTCGGTTGTCGATAGCTATTTGTGCGGGGATGAAAGCTACGCGAGTGCGGCGTCGAAGCGTGGAGTTGACGCGGCGACTGTCCGCAAGTGGGTGGCTTTGTACCAGGCGCATGGCTGGGCGGGACTGTCGGGCAAATACGATCATTACGACGCGACGTTCAAGCTGTCAGTGCTCGAGCGGATGTGGCGAGAAGGTCTGTCGTATCGCCAGACGGCGGCGTTGTTCAATATCCGCAATGCCAGTTGCCTGGCGGGCTGGGAGAAGCGCTATCATGCGGGTGGGATAGAGGCACTCGGCCCACGTCCCGGAGGACGCCCCATGTCGAAGCCGCCGGCCCCCGCAGTGCCTGTTGCACCCAGTGACGAAGCCAAAAGCCGGGAAGAACTGCTGGCCGAGCTGAAGCAACTGCGGATGGAGAACGCCTACCTAAAAAAACTGGAGGCCTTAACGCAGGGACACGCGCCCAAAAAGCACAAGCCGTCCAGGCGTTAAGGCCGTTGCATCCGCTTGAGGGCCTGCTCGATCTGGCGAAGCTGCCGCGCAGCACGTTCTATTACAGGCAAAAGGCAGCCTCGCGCCCGGACCGCCATGTGGCGCTGAAGGAGGCGATCAAGGCCATCTTCGACAGCCACAAGGGCCGCTACGGCTATCGCCGGGTGACTGCGCAACTGCGCCAGTCGGGTCAAGGCGTCAACCACAAGACCGTCCAGAGCCTGATGGCCGGGATGGGTTTGAAGTCGCTGGTCAGGCCGAAGAAGTATCGTTCCTACAGGGGCGAGGTTGGGCGGACCGCTCCCGATCTGTTGCAGCGCAAGTTCAGCGCCGACCGCGCCAACTGCAAATGGGTGACCGACGTGACGGAGTTCAGCGTGGCCGGCGACAAGCTCTACCTGTCTCCCATCATGGACCTCTACAATGGCGAGATCGTCGCCTTCGAGACGGCGCGCCGCTCGCGCTTCAAACTGGTGGACAATATGCTGACAAAAGCCTTCGCCCGGCTCAATGAGGACGAACGGCCGACCCTGCATTCCGATCAGGGATGGCAGTACCAGATGTCGGCATTCCAGCGCAGGCTGGAAACCAGAGGCCTTGCACAAAGCATGTCACGCAAAGGCAATTGCCTCGACAACGCACCGATGGAGAGCTTCTTCGCCACGCTCAAGTCCGAGCTCTTCCACCCGGAAAGGTTCGAAACTGTCCAAAGCCTCGATAAGGCCATCGAGCGCTACATCGACTATTACAACCACCGCCGCATCAAACTGAAACTGAAAGGGCTGGCCCCTGTGCAATACAGGACCCAGCCCTTAAATCTACCAGCTCAATGAACCGTCCAACTTTACGGGGTCAGTTCA
>NZ_JACJHY010000090.1 GCF_014138625.1 Aminobacter ciceronei | reverse complement strand
TGTCACAGCAATTTAAAGATGAGACAAAGCAGTCAACTTAGAAATGCGACACGATACTATCGTTTATTACTGCGGTTTCAAGCGAGCATATTTTCTCAATACGCAGGCGCAAGCCGCCGGCCGGGCGGAGCTGGTCAGGGTTGCGCAGCCCGGTCGGCGGCGGATGGCTCCAGCGCCAACATACGCTGCCGTGCCAATGCCTGCTGTCGCCGGGCCATAACCACGGGGTCTTTGGTGACGTCCGTCTTCCTGCCGGGCTTCGTGCCACGCTTCTGATAGCCATTGCTCAGGCTGCCATCACGAATGCCGAACAGATGATCCGTCTGACCGGCGCGGCTTGGCCCACCCTTGCTGCGCTGCTGCTCTCGCCCCACCTGTAGCTCGGCCACCACTGCCAGCATGTCATCAAGCCGCTTGTTCTCAACCACCTCGGACCTGTGTACCGAGCGCAACGTATCGAAGGTTCTGTAGGGCAGGGACGTCCCCTCGTGGATGATCTCAAGGCGACCATCGGGATAGTCGCAGACAATGAGCTTCGTGCCGGCGAGCGCCTTGGCGAGGTCCGTCGGGTCGAGGAGGAACAACACCTTGTCATAGCGTAGCGTCAGGGCCTGCGACAGCTTGCGGATCTCCTTGCGGCACATCGCGCCGTCGAGGTTCTCATGCGCGGCAAACGGCCGATGCATGTCCTTCGGATTACGCGGCACCTTGCCAAAGCGACGATTGAAGTCGGCCATGAACTCCGGCGCATAGGCATTGGCCGCCGCGATCGTGTCGATGCCGCGCAGCCGCAGTTCCTTGACCAGGCGATCCTGCAGCGTCTGGTTGGCGCGCTCGACGCGCCCTTTGGCCTGCGGGGTGTTGGCGCAGATGATGTCGATGTTGAGCTCGTAAAGCGCCCGCCCGAACTGCGTCAGGCCACTGGTCCTGTCCTTCTCCGAAGCATGGGTCGAACGGAAGATCCCATGCTTGTCGCTGTAGAACGCGATCGGCTTGCCCCATTGCTGCAAATACGCCTTCGTCGCGTGCAGATAGTCGAAAGTGTTCTCTGAAGTCGCAAAGCGCAGATGCAGCAGCTTGCCGGTGGCATCATCGATATAAACGAGCAGGGCGCATTTGGGACCACGGCTCTCGAACCACCAATGATGCGAGCCATCGATCTGGACCAGTTCGCCGAAACAATCGCGCCGGCCGCGCGGCTGGAAAACCCGCTTCTTGCGCTCGCGGCGCGACACCCAGATGCCGGCGGCCATCATCCACTGACGCAGCGTCTCCTTGCTGACGGCAATCCGGTGGCGTTCGACCAGCTTCTCGGCCGCCAACGTTGGTCCGAAATCCACGTAATGTTCACGCACCAGATCGAGCACCAGATTGCGGAAATCCTCGCTGTGGCGCCGGTTGCTCGGACGCCCGCGCTTCTTCGAGACAAGACCATCGGCGCCGGCCAGGTCATAGGCCTGCAACAGCCGATGGACCTGACTGCGGCTAAGACCAAGCAGCTTGGCCGCCGCGACGACCGTCAGGCGACGCCCACGAACCCGCTGGATCAGTTCAAGACGATGCAATTCTTTCTGCGACATGACGATCAAACAAGACATGACGACTCCGAACGCTCATGGGCTCAGCCACGCTTCACGTCGCCAGTCTTCCTTCCAAACGCTGACATTTGACCAGCATCCCAAGAGGCGACGACTGTCGCATCTCTAACCGGCTCATGTGTCGCATCTCTAAAATGGCGCTACAA
>NZ_JACJHY010000089.1 GCF_014138625.1 Aminobacter ciceronei | reverse complement strand
ATGAACATTCTCGAACGATACCACGCCATGGATTATGCCCCAGCCCCCGAGGCCCGCTCAGAAGCCGATGCCTGGCTTGGGGCCCGCGATTTCTCGAAGGCGCTGTTCATCGCAGGCGACTGGCGCGCCGGCATTGACGGCAAGAGCTTCGACACATCCGATCCCTCAACCGGCAAGCTTCTGGCCAAGGTGTCGGACGCCTCTGCCGCCGACATCGAGACGGCGGTGGCCGCAGCCCGCAAGGCGCTGCCGAAGTGGAGTGCTGCCTCGGGTTATGAGCGCGCAAAAGTGCTTTATGCCATCGGCCGCGCCATGCAGCGCCACCAGCGCCTGTTTGCGGTGCTGGAAAGCCTCGACAACGGCAAGCCGATCCGCGAGAGCCGCGACATCGACGTGCCGCTGGCGATCCGCCACTTCATCCACCATGCCGGCTGGGCCCAGTCGCTGGACCGGGAATTCCCAGGCCGCAAGCCAGCCGGTGTCGTCGGCCAGATCATCCCGTGGAACTTTCCGCTGCTGATGCTGGCCTGGAAGATCGCACCGGCCCTCGCCACCGGCTGCACCGTTGTCCTGAAGCCGGCCGAGTTCACGCCGCTGACGGCAATCTTGTTTGCCGAGATCTGCGAACGCGCCGGTGTGCCCAAGGGCGTGGTCAACATCGTCCAGGGCGGACCCGAGGCAGGGGTGGCGATCGTCAACCATCCCGGCATCGACAAGATCGCGTTTACCGGCTCGTCGGAGGTCGGCAAGATCATCCGCAAGGCAACTGCGGGCTCTGGCAAGAAGCTGTCGCTGGAACTCGGCGGCAAGTCGGCCTTCATCGTCTTCGAAGACGCCGATCTCGACAGCGCCGTCGAGGGACTTGTCGACGGCATCTGGTTCAACCAGGGCCAGGTCTGCTGTGCCGGCTCGCGGCTTCTGGTGCAGGAGAGCGTAGCCGAAGCCTTCATCGCCAAGGTCAAGACACGGATGAGCCGGCTGCGGGTCGGATCTCCGCTCGACAAGAACACCGACATCGGCCCGCTGGTCGACAAGACCCAGCTCGACCGCGTCAGGCGCCTTGTCGAGGAAGGTGCAAGACAGGGTGCCGTCTGCTGGCAGCCCGACCAGGATGTGCCATCATCAGGCTATTATCACCTGCCGACGCTGGCGACGGGTGTTGCGCCCGCCAACATCCTTGCCCAGGAAGAGGTGTTCGGTCCGGTGCTCGCCACCATGAGCTTCCGCAACACCGAAGAGGCGGTCGAACTCGCCAACAACACCCGTTATGGCCTTGCCGCCTCGGTGTGGAGCGAAAACGTCAATCTCGCCTTGCATGTCGCCCCGCAGCTCAAGGCCGGCGTGGTCTGGATCAACGGCACCAACATGTTCGATGCTGCCTGCGGCTTCGGCGGCTACCGCGAGAGTGGCTTTGGCCGCGAGGGCGGGCGCGAGGGGCTGGAGGAATATCTGGCGCCGGGCGAGCCGCATGGCCCGGTCATCAAGCCGTCGACGGCGCCGAAACAGGCCGCCCGCGACACCAGCGAGAACCAGGCCATCGACCGCACGGCAAAGCTGTTCATCGCAGGCAAGCAGGTGCGCCCCGACGGTAACTATTCGCTGCCGATTCTCACCTCCAAGGGCAAGCTCGCGGGCGAGGTCGGCTTGGGCAGCCGCAAGGACATCCGCGATGCGGTCTCGGCGGCGCGCGCCTGCAAGGCCTGGCCCGAAGCGACCGCCTACAACAGGGCCCAGGTGCTCTATTATCTCGCCGAGAACCTGTCCGGCCGCACGGAAGAGTTCGCGACCCGCATCG
>NZ_JACJHY010000088.1 GCF_014138625.1 Aminobacter ciceronei | reverse complement strand
ATCGTCAAGTCGGGCTTCGAGCAGACCATCTTTCGCTTCGCCACCGACCACGGCTTCGGCTACGGCCTCTTTGCCATCGGGCTGGCCATGCTCACAGGTTGGCTCGGCAGGATCATCTTCAGGAAGGATTGACGGGGGCACATGTCGGGCGCCGCGCGCCGTGGCACAATCGCTCTTAACGCGCCTGCGCTTTTTATTGAATCAAGAAACCTATCTATCCTATTGTTTCTGCTTGGCTTGAAGTGGCTTCCCTAGCCGTTGGCGCGGATGAAGGCGTCGATGTCGGCCCGCGTCGGCATGGAGGGCGCGGTACCCGGCTTCTGCACCGAAAGGGCGGCCACCGCAGCGCCAAAACGGACGGCATCGACCGGGTTGCGGCCTTCGGCAATCGCAACGGCGAAGCCGCCGTTGAACGCGTCTCCCGCCCCCGTCGTGTCGACGACCTTGGTTACCTTGAAGGCCGGGACGAAATGCGTGCCGGCCTCGCCGTGCAGCAGCGCGCCCTTGGCACCCAGTGTGATGAGCGCATTGCGGGCGCCACGCCTGACCAGGCTGGCTGCCGCCTGCAGGGCGCCCTCGTCCGTTGCCGTGTCGATCCCGGTCAATGTCGCGGCCTCGGTTTCGTTGGGGGTGACGAAATCGCAATTGACGTAGATGGCGTCGTCGACCGGCAGCGCCGGCGCCGGGTTGAGGATGGTGGTGACGCCATGGCCGCGTGCCAGGCGAAGGCCTTCGATGGCCGTCTCGATGGGCTGCTCGAACTGGGTGACGAAGACCCTGGCGCCGCTGATCAGCCCTTCCGCGGCACGGACATCGGCAGGGCTCAGATTGGCCGCAGCGCCGCTCTCGATGATGATCGCATTGTCGCCTGTCCTCGAGGAAACGAAGATGAACGCCGCCCCCGTCGGGGCGGCCTCGTCGATCAGGACGTGCGAGGTGTCGACCCCATCCCGCGACCAGGTCTGCCTGGCCATGTCACCGAACGAATCCTGCCCGACCCGGGTGATCATGGCGGAACGCGCACCGGCGCGTGCGGCTGCGATCACCTGGTTGGAACCCTTGCCGCCGGGACCCATGGCAAAACCCTGGCCAAGCAGTGTCTCGCCGACAACCGGCAGCCGCTCGGCCTTGAAGGCCAGGTCGGCGACAAAGGTTCCAAGCACGACGATATCGGCACGATCCATCACATTGTCTCCCATTCCGAACATGAAAATCAGCGCGGGAATCTGGCCGCAGCCAGCCGCAGGCATTGCTCGAAGGCCTGATGGTCGGTGTACAGCGCCTCGGCCGCAACCTCGCGCGTGACGATCGTGCCGCCACGCGCCTCGATGCCGCCGTCGAGCATGAGATTGTCGATCATCTCGAAATCTTCGACGGCCAGTCCATCCGGCCCCCGCGGCCTGCCCTGCGCGTCGGCCTCGATGCGCCCCTCATAGAGCACAGCTACCCGAGCATAGTGATCGCCAACCGTGTTGGAAAACGCATAGGCGGGGCAGCCGCGGGCACACATGAAGCCGAGTTCGAATGCCGTACCGATATCCGCCGCGATGCCACGGAATGGCGTCAGATTGGCGATGATCATGTCGGCGCTCATCATCAGGCGTTCGTTGATCGAGCTGATGGCAAGCCCTTTCGCCCTTTTGGTATCGGTCGCCGGCACCTCGAGATCGCCGGGAGAAACCGGAACGAAGCCGTAGCGCCTGGTCAATTCGATCTTGCGATCAAGCACCTCGCGCGCATTGGGCAGGAAGACTTCGGGGCCGGCAAGATAGATTTTCATGAATGCGTGCTCTCGGACTGGACGTTATTTGCGGAGGGCCAGGGCTGCAGGGAAGTAAGGGAGTAAGGGAAGGCGATAACCCTATTCCCCTATTCCCCTATTCCCCTATTCCCCTCAGTCCCCGTATGGGACCCAGACGTTCTTGACCTCGACGGCGCGGCGGAGGAAGTCTTCGCCCTGGGCGGTCGGCCAGTCGAGGCTGCGGCCGTGCCCGGTCCAGACGCGCTTGAGATTGCCGACAGATTCAGCCTCCGCTTTGGCGCAGATCTCGGCCTCGGCGACGACCCAGAGGCCGTCGACGTCGTCATGCTTGGCAAGCACGGCTGTGAGTTCCGC
>NZ_JACJHY010000087.1 GCF_014138625.1 Aminobacter ciceronei | reverse complement strand
GCGATTCCAACCTGAAGACACGACTGCACGGCCAACCGCCCTGCAGGATTGCCGGAATGAATGGGCGAGCGCAGCGGCCCGCCCAACGAACATTAGCTTTTCAGTCGAGCCTAGCGCGCAATCCATCCATCGAACGACAACAACGGACGGAGCTGGATTTCCAAAGGCGCATATCGCTAGTTCAGATGGAAAGCACTAGGAGCCCTTGTATTCGGACCAAAAGTCGTTCCAGTCCTCAAGGCTCTGCTGCACCGGCAATTGCCGGAATTTGATGCGCCCGTTACGGATCAGGTCCATGATATTGCTCTCATTGAGCAACATGCCCTGGCGTTTGGCTTCCGCCGGAAAATCCTCCGCTAGCAATTCCCAACCTTTCTTGTTCGGAACCATCGCGGGATAGGCCGCCATATTGACCGACTTCACCTGCCCCTTGGCCGAGGTGATGTACTGGATCCACTTCTTCGCGAGGTCGGCCTTTGTCGAGCCCTTGCCGATACAGAAGGACTCAGTCCACTGCAGGCCGCCCTCCTCCGGAATCACGGTGCGTACCTTCGCACCATTCTTTGCTAGAACACCAGTGATCCAGTCGCCGATACCGGCCATCGCCAGCACCTGGCCGTTCTGCAGCGACGAAAACGTCCCGCCAAAATCGAAGAAGCCACCGATCTGCGGGCGCAGCGTCTTCATCTTCTCCTGCAGCTTGCCCCAGGCCGCTTCGTCGATGTCGTATGGCGCGGCATTGCCGTTGAGCAGGCTGATCTGGCCAAGGTTCGGATGATGCCAGTCGAAATGGCCGACCTTGCCCTTCAGCTTTTCGGCCCAATAGACGTTGTAGGTCGAAGCCTCCTTCTCGGTGATCGCATCGGTGTTGTAGGCAACGCCGAGGAAGCCAAAGCGCGTGATAACCGAATAAAGATCGTTACCTTGCCAGTGCCCGGGAAAATGTTGGAATTCGGGGAAAAAGTCGTCAAACGGATAGTCTACCGGGTCGAGTTTCTCAATGTAACCCGCAGCGTTGAGCTGCTGCACATACTCGGCATCGGAAAGGATGACGTCGAAGGTTCCTGGAGGCGACTGGGAGATCAACCCAAGCATGTTGTCGCCACCGGTATAGTATTTCGGCTTGAACTTGACGTTGTTTTCCGCCTCGAACTCAGCGACGACATCAGGTTCAGCGTGGCCGCTCCAGGCAAGTATGTTTAGTTCGACCGGTTGCGCAAACGCCAGACGATTGAGGAATGGCATTGCAAGAACGCCTCCGCCCAACACACTGGCACCCTTCAGAATATCGCGACGGTTGTGGCCCTTTTGCAAACCCTTATGCACGTTCATCGTATTCCCCTTTTTGCGATTTTATATTGTTCGGTCAACAACTAGCCCGACAGCAGACGGTGACGCGGATTCATCGCCCTTGAAACCGGCCCTGATAAGAAGCGGTCAGGTGAACATCTAGGCCTAATCTCGCCCCTTTGGGCCACTTATCATCCAGAGATTGGCACAGGCATAAACCCCCGAATATCACATCTTTCGCATTGTTCTTGTTAATGCACTGCAGCCGACTTTCGGAGCCGATGGGCACGTCCATGGATGCCCCTATCCGAAGCGTTCCAGGTGACGAAAGCTGCATTACCGGTGGCATCAGGAATATGGCGGCCTGAACCAGAAGCGTCTAAGGAGCGTACCGGTTTATGCCGTTGTGGCCCATCCCGCCACTTGCGGTGAAGCACGATCGCTTATACGTGCCACCGCGAGATAGCCTGCTGTTTTTTTCCCTTTTTGCGATCGCGACGCCCATAAGCTGGACGCTCCTAACCTCGCCAAATCAGGCGTGTTGTGATTCCCTCGGTCCGTTCGCAGCGGATGGGGGGCCGATGGGGAATACGCCTGGATTCTTCGGCATCGATGACCGTCTTCAGCGGCTGAGCGATCTGGGCGATCAGCTCGAAGCCTATCGGCGGATGTGGACTTCGAGGCGTTCCGACCTGTTCTGGAAAAGGCGCTTACCTGTACGCGCGGGCGGCACGGTGGCCGACCGCCGTACGATCCTGTGATGATGCTGAAGGCGTTGGTGAGCCAGACGGCGAACAATCTGACGGACGAGCGCACCGAGTTCCTGATCAACGACCGGCTGTCGTTCGTGCGGTTCCTGAGCCTAGGGCTTTCGGACAGGGTTCCCGACGCGCGCACGATCTGGCGTTTCGCGAAAGACTGACGAAGGCCGACGCGATCCAAGCCTTGTTCTAACGCTTCGATGCGATGCTAGCCTTGGCGCTTACCCTGAACGCCCTCTGAGGGTAAGAACGATGCCTAGGTGACCGACTCATAACTACGCAACCAGATGCGGATTGAAGCAAGCTGGACGGAAGCGAGGAAGTTGTCGTCGCGCTTGTCGTAGCGGGT
>NZ_JACJHY010000086.1 GCF_014138625.1 Aminobacter ciceronei | reverse complement strand
TTATTCTCCGGGCAAAATGTGCGTCGCTTCCGGACGCCACGACACCCAGAGTTTGGCGCCAGGCTCAAGGTTGATATGTTCGAGCTCGTCGTGGCTCTTCTGCGCCTTGATCTCGATACGGTCGGCGCCCTCCAGATGGATGACGGCGGTTGCGCCAACAAACTCCTCGCCGACCACCTGCGCCTGCAACCCGTCGTAGCCGTCAGCCGGGGGCTGGTTGCTCAACTGTATCCGGTCGCCCGACACCACAAAGGTCGCCTTGTCGCCCTTGGAGAGGGCTTTGGCTGGGTTCGGGGCGACATCGAACTCGCCCACCGGCGTCGCGATCTTCAACGCCTTGCCGTTCACGTTCGAGACCTTGCCGGCAAAAATGTTCGACGAGCCAAGGAATTCAGCGACGAACTTGGTTCGCGGCGCGCGGTAAATCTCCTGCGGATTGCCGATCTGCTCGATCCGTCCACGGCTCATGATGACGACGCGGTCAGCCATGGAGAATGCCTCAGACTGGCTGTGCGTGACATAGACGAAGGTGATGCCGAGTTCGCGCTGAAGGTTCGAAAGCACCGTCTGCATCCGCACTTTGAGATGAGCGTCCAGCGCCGATAGCGGCTCGTCGAGAAGGAGGATGTCCGGTTCCGTCACCAACGAGCGCGCCAGGGCCACGCGTTGGCGCTGGCCGCCGGACAGATGGGCAACGTTGCGATCGGCGAACTCGGTGATCTGCATGCGCTCCAGCCATTTGTCGACGCGTTTGCGCCGCTCGGCCTTTTCCACCCCACGCATGCGCAGGGAGAACTCGACATTTTCGCGCACGGTAAGGAACGGAAACAGCGCCAGGCTCTGCCACACCATCGGCGTGTCGCGCTGCCAGGTCGGCAGGTCGTTGATGCGCTTGCCGCCAAGGCGGATCTCGCCTTCAGTCGGGGCGTCCAGTCCAGCCAGCATGCGCAGCGTCGTCGTCTTGCCGCAGCCACTGGAACCCATGATGGCAAGGAACTCGCCCTTGCGGATTTCGAAGTTCATCTTTTCGACAGCGACGAAACTGCCGAAGCGTTTGACGACGCCGTCGAAGACGACGAGAGCCTTGTCGGTCATGATAGCGGTACTCCGGCTATTTCCGCGGACGCTTTGGGCGGACCGCTTCGTTTCATGAGAAGGATCTGGGCGAGCACCACCAACGTCATCGAAACGATGAAGACGAAGGTGCCGATGACGTTGATACGCGGGCTGACCTGACCTTGCAGGAAGCCCAGCACCTTGACTGGCAAGGTTTCATTCAGTCCAGAGACGAACCAGGCCACTGCAAATTCATCGAACGAGACTGCCATAGTCAGGAACAGGGCCGCGAAGATTGCCGGCTTGCAGAACGGGATGATGACATGACGCATCGCCTTCCATTCACTCGCACCGAGATTCCAAGCCGCGGCTTCGAGTGAAGGGTCCATCTGTGACAGGCGCAACCGAACAATCGCCATGGCGAAGGGCGCGCACAAGACCACATGGGCGATGATGACAGAATGGATGGCGCCCGAGAGGTTGATGTTGGACAAGAAGGCGAGCATCGCCAGGCCGAGGATGACGACTGGGATCGTGGGTGGCAGAAGGGCCAGCGCGACATAGAGGGTCTTGCCGAAGAACTTGTAGCGGAAGTCGGTATAAGCAGCACCAAAGCCGATCACTGTCGCCAGCACCGATACGATCACACCGGCGACCATCGTGTTGCGCAGGCCTTCCCAGACCAGCGGGTCGGCGGCGACCGTCTCGTACCAGATCGTCGAGAAGCCGCCGAGCGGAAGCGAGGGGAACCGGTCGACATTGAACGAGAAGACGAAGCTCGCGGCGATTGGCGCGAAGATAAAGGCGAAGGCCAGCAGGATGTAGAGTTTCAGCGCCCAGTCGATCAGCCAGTTGCGATTGAAGTCGTTCATCGTCCGCGCTCCTTGTAGGCGTAGCCCACCGCGGCGAACGCGACCGCGAGCAGCGTTGCGATCATGGTCAGCGCGATCACCGCCGCGCGCGGCCATTGCTGGCCCGACTTGGTGGTGTCGGTGATCAGGATAGACAGTGTCGGCGGGTCGCCTCCGCCGAGATAGAGCGGACTGACGAAATCACCGAAGGTCAGGATGAAGCAAAACAGCGCCGCGATCACCAGGCCGACCTTGGCGGCCGGCACGATCACCGCGAAGACCGTGCGCAACCGGCCGCAGCGCAGGTTGTGCGCGGCCTCGATCAGGTTTTTGTCGACGAAGATCAGACTGAACAGCTGCAGCAAAACGACAAGCGGAAAGCTCAACGTCAGATAGCCGACCATCGTGCCGAACACCGAGTTAAGCATGCCGAACGGTCCGAGCCCGACCTTAGCGAACAGTGCGTTGATGATGCCGTTGTCGGAGAGGAATATCTGCCAGGAATAGACGCGCACCAGATAGCTGGTGAAGAAGGGGATGACCATCAGGAAGATGGCCCAGCGGCGCGCGGTTTCGGTGAGCTTGAATGCGATGGCGTAGGCGCAGGGGAAAGCCAGCGCGCTGGTGATTACGGCAGCGGCGGTGGCAAGGGCGAAGGTGCGCAGATAGGCGTCCCAGAAGACACCGCGACCGAGCATTCTGACCCAGTTGACGGTGTCGAAATCCGGTTCCATGCGGAAATTCTTGACCGTCCAGAAGCTGAGGGCGATCAGGAACAACAGCGGCGCGAGGAAGAACAGCGCCTGCCAGATCAGCATCGGCAGAGAGAATGTCAGTCCGTAAAGTGTGATTGATTTCCGCATCGCGGCGATTCCAACCTGAAGACACGACTGCACGGCCAACCGCCCTGCAGGATTGCCGGAATGAATGGGCGAGCGCAGCGGCCCGCCCAACGAACATTA
>NZ_JACJHY010000085.1 GCF_014138625.1 Aminobacter ciceronei | reverse complement strand
GGCGAGCAGCGCTGGCTGAGATTCACGCCGCGTTCGGCAAGCGACGCGCTTGAACTCGGCTATCACGCCGGCAACCTGCACTGGCGGGTGCGTTTCGACGGCGAGGATCTGCTCGTCGCCCAGGACGGTCCGGCCACGGCCTACGCCGCGCGCATCGAGCCGCTCATCTCGGGCGGCCGCGTCGAGATGACCGAGGAGGCCGAATGAGCGTTCCATCGGCACATCTGCTCGTCGCCCTGCAGCATGCAGACGGGCAGTTCCCTTCCGGCGGCTTTGCCTTCTCGCAGGGGCTGGAGGCCTCGTCCACGCTTGCCGGAAAACTGGGTGCCTTCGACTTCGCTGCTTTCGTCGACATCCAGATCCGCCATCGCTGGGCCGATGCCGACCGTGTCGCGCTGGTTCGGGCCCACCGGCTCGGCGGCGATCTCGAGGCATTGGCCGAACTCGACCGCGAGGTCGAGGC
Organism: Aminobacter ciceronei; assembly: GCF_014138625.1. GTDB lineage: Bacteria > Pseudomonadota > Alphaproteobacteria > Rhizobiales > Rhizobiaceae > Aminobacter > Aminobacter ciceronei. The sequence goes on along the minus strand of NZ_JACJHY010000085.1, from coordinate 2,462 downwards.
CTCGACCTTCGTCGAGGGGCTGCGCTCGGGCTCGCGCCGCAACGGCATGGCGCTTCTGACCACGCATGAGCGGATCGGAACCTGCGGCGCTCCCGCCTATCGCGCCATGGTCCGCAAGGGCGAAGCCTGCGGCCACCTGCCGGTCGTCCAGGGGCTCGCCTGGCAGGCGCTCGACCTTGACGAGGCGAGTGCCGTAGCGATCGGCGGTTACCAGATGGTGGCGTCGCTTTCGACTGCCGCCGTGCGGCTTGGCGTGATCGGCGCCATCGACGCCCAGAAGGTTGTCGCACGCGTTTTGCCTGCCATCGAGGCCGCGGCCCGCTTGCCTGTCGTCGACGACGAACCGCTGCGGTCGTTCACGCCGCTCTGCGAGATCGCGGTCGCCATGCATGGCGCTTCGGGCCAGCGCCTGTTTTCGAATTGAGGAGTACCCACGATGTTGCTGACACCGACCGAACTCGAGCGCCTGACGATCTATACGGCGGCCGAACTGGCGCGCAAGCGGCGGGCCAAGGGGCTCCTGCTCAACTATCCCGAAGCGGTGGCGATCATCACCGACGAGATCCTCGAAGGTGCCAGGGAAGGGCGCTCGGTCGCCGAGATGATGTCGATCGGCTCGGCCATCCTGACCCAGGCCGATGTCATGCCCGGGATCGCGGCAATGCTGCCGATGCTGCAGGTCGAGGCGACGTTCCGGGACGGCACCAAGCTGGTCACCGTGCATGAGCCGCTGCGCCCGGCGGCGGGGGCAGCGGCCGACGACGTCGAACCTGGGGCAATCGTCGCCGAGGATGGCGACATCGAGCTCAATGCCGGACGCCGCAAGCTGACGCTGAAGGTCGTCAACACCGGTGACCGGCCGGTGCAGATCGGCAGTCACTATCATTTCTTCGAGGTCAACAAGGCGCTCGACTTCAACCGGGCGGCTGCCTTCGGCATGCGTCTCGACATCGCCGCCGGTACCGCCGTTCGCTTCGAGCCGGGTCAGGAGAAGGACGTGCCGCTGACCACCTTTGGCGGACAGCAGCAGCTTTCCGGGCTCAACGGACTGTCGAACGGCTCGGCCGACGATCCGGCGGCCAAGGCCGCGGCTCTTGAAAATGCCCGCGCCCGCGGCTTCCGCGGCGCCTGAGGGGAGGAACGATCATGGCAACCCTGTCACGCCGCGACTATGCGGCAATGTATGGCCCAACCACCGGTGATGGCTTCCGTCTCGGCGACACCTCGCTCGTCGCCGTCGTCGAAAAGGATTTCGCCGTCTATGGCGACGAATGCCTGCATGGCGGCGGCAAGACGCTGCGCGACGGCGCCGGCCTCGCCGCCGGCGTCACCAGCGCCGAAGGCGCGCTCGACTTCCTGTTGTGCAACGTCACGGTGATCGATGCCGTCGTCGGCATCGTCAAGGGCGATCTCGGCATCCGTGACGGCAAGATCGTCGGCATCGGCAAGGCCGGCAATCCGGCCACCATGGACGGCGTCGACCCGCGCCTCATCGTCTCGGCGGCGACCACCGTGCGCGACTGCGAAGGCCTGATCGCAACTGCCGGTGCGCTCGACGTCCATGTCCATTTTGACAGCGCACAGCTCTGCGACCATGCAATCGCCTCCGGCATCACCACCATGCTCGGCGGCTCGCTGGGTCCGATTACGGTCGGCATCGACTGCGGCGGCCCGTTCAACGTCGGCAAGATGCTGCAGGCGGCCGAGCACTGGCCGATCAATTTCGGCTTCCTCGGCCGCGGCAATTCGCACCGACCTGCGTCGCTCGTCGAGCAGATCGAGACCGGCTGCCTCGGCCTCAAGCTGCACGAGGACTGGGGCACCATGCCGGCCTCGATCGACACCTGCCTGACGGTGGCCGACGAGCTCGATTTCCCAGTCCAGATCCACACCGACACGCTGAACGAGTCCGGCTTCCTCGAGGATACGCTCGCCGCCATCAACGGCCGCACCATCCACATGTACCATACCGAGGGGGCAGGGGGCGGGCATGCGCCCGACATCATCAGCGTCGCCGGCGTGCCGTGGTGCCTGCCGTCGTCGACCAACCCGACCAACCCCTACACGATCAACACTTTCGACGAACATCTCGACATGACGATGGTGTGCCACCATCTCAACCCGGCCATCCCAGAGGATGTCGCCTTTGCCGAAAGCCGAATCCGCGCCCAGACCATTGCCGCCGAGGACATCCTCCATGACATCGGCGCGATCTCGATGCTTGGCTCCGACAGCCAGGGCATGGGTCGCATCAACGAGGTGATCTGCCGGACCTGGCAATTGGCCGACAAGATGAAGAAGCAGCGTGGCCGCTTGCCCGAGGAGGCGACGCGTTTCGGCGACAATGAGCGCATCAAGCGCTATGTCGCCAAATACACCATCAATGCCGCGCGCACCTTCGGCATCGCGGAGCATGTCGGCTCGCTCGAAGACGGCAAGATGGCCGACATCGTCATCTGGCG
>NZ_JACJHY010000084.1 GCF_014138625.1 Aminobacter ciceronei | reverse complement strand
ACAGAGGACCCTGCAGACCATCGACAACCCGTTCGGCACGAGGTTGTCACCCATGTCTTAGGTACAAACTGTTACCTATGTCTTCGGGCTGTACATTTGGTATTTGGTTGCGGGGACACGCAACTACCGATTCCGACATTTGCTTCAGATCGCAGTTTGAAAGAGATAGCCCTAGGAAAAAAGCCATGTGGGGGACCTCGACGAAGGCGGGCCCTTTCCTCGACAAATTCGTAATGGATAAGCCGCCACGCGGGAATGAGAAAAAACCGAGTAAAACACTCACCTTGTTCGCCGCATGGTTCGCACACCTAACAAACTGAGAAAGCGTCAAATTGAAAGCGCATTCTCAAATCCCCGCCCACGGCTCCCAATGCCTGACAGCAAGCCACAGATGCGATCCACCAAATGCTGCGATGCGACCGACAGGGCGCGATCAGAGTTTACAATTAGCTCCAGATTTGTCGCGGCCAACTCATCCTCTCGACTGCGAACTGGGATGACACATAAACCGTTGTGACGAAACTTTTGATCGGAAGGAAACAATACGCCCAAGCAGATCATATCTGTCTCTTTCACCATATGACGCAAGATGAAGATCGAGTTGGATCTGGTAGTAGGAGCCAAGTGAAGCATTCGGCGCATCAGAGTCTGCTCGAGCATCGGTCTGCTATCAAACCGACTTTCGTAGAGAGCGAGCGGATAGCTCGCACATTCTTCAAGGTCGACCGACGCATTTCCGCAGAGCGGATGATTATCTCTCACAATTATATGGGTAAAAAGCGGTATGGAACATAATGCTCTTAGTTTCTTAGATTTAGGAGGATTAACTGCAATCCCAAAATCCACCTCTTCACTGACAACTGAAGCGGCCACCTTGTCGGATCCTGTAATGTTTACGTCATACGTGACATTTGGATAACAAGCCTGAAAGGACGCGACTTCATCAGCCAGAAACATACGCGGCGCAACTTCTGCGGTGGACAGTCGAATGTGCCCTTTCTCTCCATCTTTCATTTGTCCGATTTCACTAATTGCGCGCTCCAACAGAATTTTTTGCTGTCGAATATGAGATATCAATATTCGACCGGCCTCTGTTGTCACAATCCCCTTGTTTGACCTCTCAAACAACTTTGTGCCGAGGGCTGCCTCATACTCGATTATTTTTCGATTGATAGATGGAGCCGACACATTAAGCAGTTCCCCAGCCCGCCTGATAGAGCCACATTCTGCTACGGCAGAAATGTACTTAAATGCCAAAGATTGGCTGATGTGGTCGATGTTCATCAAATCCGTCCATGGAAATTCGATCGAGCGGTTCAGCAACAGCGCCTCAGCAGCCGGCGAGCGGTCGACTGAAGTCAGCGCGTCGTACAGCGCACACAGCCGAGCGCCGAATTCTGAACCAGATGCAGTCCCTTTTCGGCGCGGGCCATCAGCCTTTCGACTGCTGCTCTCGCATCCTCTATTACGTCACTCGGCACTAGCGTGCGAACCTTTCGGTCCCGCATCACGACATCACCACCTACAATCACTGTGTGAACGTCACGGCCTGTAGCCGCGAAAACCAGAAGCTCTGCAAGAGCGTCTCGGTCAATGCCATTGCTTGGTTGAATATGCGGCTTATGCAAGTCGATCATCACCAGATCCGCGCATTTTCCCACTTCGATAGAGCCAATCTCGTCTGCCATTCCGAGTGCTTGCGCACCCTTGCGTGTAGCTAGCCCAAGGGCCTCATAGGCAGCAAAGGGAACTGGCTCCTGGGCTAGAGATCGCTGCACTATCGCCGTTAGTCGCATTTCACGAAATGGATCAAGAACGTTGTTGCAGGCAGCACTGTCGGTTCCTAGTCCCACGTTCAGTCCTGCCAATTTGAAACGGGCGTAGTGCGGCACACCTGAGGCCAACTTTAGATTGCTGGAAACATTTAGCGACAAACTCACGCGATGCGCCGCTAAGCGTCGACAATCCGCCTGGTCCAACCATAGGCCGTGTGCAACAAGAAGGTTCGGCCCAAGCAAGCCAACTTTCTCAAGCCGATCAACAAGACCCATCCCATGGACTTGTTGGCAATGAAGCATCTCATCTTGCGTTTCGGCGAGATGGATTTGCACATGGCACCCATCCTTATTCGCGGCATCGGCCACCCTTCGGAGAAGCGTCTCGGAGCAAGCGTATAGGGAATGGGGTGCTAGCCCGTAGCGGATCCTGGACGAAGGGCACAGACTTAACGCTTCAGCCCCCTGCGACCATTCCTTTTCCAACGCATTGAGGTCATCGAAATCTCGCATGTTGAATGCAAGACGTGCACGCAAACCAGATTGGGAAACAGCGTCAACAGTAGCGGGAAGGTCACGCCACATGTCGGCAAACGTGGTAATGCCGCTCATGATCATTTCCAGGCAAGCTAGCCTGGCACCAGCATAAGTCTCTTCCGGACCAGCATGACTCATAAGCGGCCACACCGTCGACTTGAGCCAAGTGTCGAGAGGGAATTCTTCCGCAACACCTCGCAACAGGCACTGCGCTGCATGACCATGACAACTGACAAATCCGGGTACAACAGCCATCCCAGTGCCGTCGATGTTCTCCCCAGTGGTGAAGCGGCCTCGGATATCCTCAGCGGTCCCCACGTCGATGATTTTTCCGTCCTTGATTGCTATGGAACCGCGTGGCCAAAAACGCCCGAGCTGATCCATCGAAAGAACGCTCGCGCCTTCGACGATAAGATCCACATATTTTGAAGCCGCTTCAACCATCGACTAATCTCATTGAAATGAGGTGGATAATAAATTATCTACAATATTGTTATTTCCTATACTACCCGCGCATCTTGTTAAATATACGATGAGCGGCCTGCTTGGCATTTGATATAATCTCGTCAGTATCTAGATTTGTAATTTTGCGTTCATGCATTATAATAATTCCGTCAACTATTACAGTATTTACATCTGACGAATTAGCAGAAAATACCAGATCAGCTACAACTCGCTGTATATCAAGTAATTTTTCTATACGTGGCTCAAAATGAGTCTGTAGCATATTGATTGTAATGATGTCAGCCGACTTACCCTCTTCTATGCTACCAATATGCTCACCGCGTCCCAGAATTTTCGCACCATTCAGTGTCGCCATTTCGATGGCATCCCACGCAGTGAGCGTATGATCCGCCTGGCACAGCCTGGACAAAAAGACAGCTAATCGCATTTCTTCGAAGAGGTCATGACGGCCACTGACCTGCCGCTGAGTTTTTCCTCCATCTGAGATTAGAGTCCGGTCCTTGATCGAAGGACGGACTGATGAAGAGAAAGCGGTTCACGGAAGAGCA
>NZ_JACJHY010000083.1 GCF_014138625.1 Aminobacter ciceronei | reverse complement strand
GTTTATGCCGACCGTCGAACTATGCCGAGTGCCTCTTTGACCATGGCGGTTGGAGTGCGCTTCTCCCGCCGTTTTGGCCGGAGATCAGCCGTTGGCACTCGGCATATTTCTCATGCTCAAAGGGCGTTCAGGAATTCCAGAAGCCGGTCGTTTGGTCGAAATCGTTCGGCCTTTGCGCGGTCATATGGCTTCAGCTTGGCAAGTGCGGATTCCTTCAGTTCAAGATGTGCGTGAAGATAGGTCAGCGTTGTTTCCATCGTCTCATGGCCCAGCCACAGGGCGATGACCGAACAATCGACGCCCGCCTGCAGCAATTCCATCGCAGCGCTGTGGCGCAAGACATGGGGCGACACCCGCTTCGAGCGAAGGGGGACGCAGTGTTCGCGCGCTTTGGCGACATATTTGTTCAGCAGCGCCTGCACGCCGTCGGCGCTGAGCTTGCCGCCGTGCGTGTTCGGAAAGAGAGCCGTTGCGCTCCGCTTCCTGGGCTCGTTGAGCCAGCCCCGAAGGGCTTGCTGTGCAACCTTGGTGAGCGGCGTACTTCGCTCCTTGCGGCCCTTGCCAACGCATCGCACGTGGGCACCGTGCCCCAGCATCACCGAGTCACGGTCGAGATCGATGATCTCCGAGACCCGCAACCCCGTTTGCGCGGCCAGCAAGAGCAGAGTGTGATCACGCCGTCCCAGCCATGTGCTGCGATCCGGACAGGCCAGGATCGCTTCAATCTCGGGCCTGGTGAGAAACTGAAGCTGTCGCTTGTCGCATCGCTTGCTCGGGATCGCGAGCACGCGTTGAATCTGGGCGCTATGGGCCGGCTCCTCGAACGACGCATATCGGAAGAAAGACCGAATGGCCGTGAGGCGGAGATTACGGGTCCTCACTGAGGCGGATCGCTGTGTCTCGAGGTCCTCCAGGAATGCGCCGATGAAAGGCGCGTCCAAATCCCGCAGCGTCAACTGCGACGGAGACCTGCCAAGGCGTGTCTGCGCGAATGCAAACAGGAGCCGGAAGGTGTCGCGATAGGAGGCGATGGTGTTGGAGCTTACGCCTCGATGTCGCATGAGCCGATCGGTGAACCACCGCTCGATCAGCACGGCCAGATCGTTCGGGGCACTCATGAGCGAGCCTCCCACCGCTTATCCAGCAGTCGCGCGGCATGGGTCATTAGCTCCGGCGCGGCGGATAGATACCAGTAGGTGTCGCGAACATTGGCATGGCCGAGAAAGGTCGAGAGGACCGGCAGTTCCCGCTCGACTTCTTCGCCCGCACGATACCAGTTGATCAGGGTCTGGACGGCGAAACGGTGACGAAGATCGTGAATCCGCGGACCATTGCGCTGCCCCCGCTGCCGCAGACCGATCTGTCGCGACAGCTGCCAGAACACCCGGTGCACGTATTGGTGCAGCAATCTGCCGCCCTGCTCGGCGACAAAGAAATAGGGGCTACGAGGCGCGACGAGATGCGCGTCGCGTCGCGCGGCATAGTCCGACAGCACGGCGACCGTCGTGGCATGGAGCGGAACCAGCCGCGACTTGCCGAACTTCGTCTCCCGAATGGTGAGGATACCTTGGTCGAGATCGACGTGGTCCCGGCGCAGGTCGAGCGCTTCGGAATGGCGTAGCCCGGCCACCGCTATCAATCCGAACAGGCAATGATATGTCCAGCGACGCAGGGCGTTGGCCGGCGGCAGCGACAGTGCCGCCGCCAGAAGCGCCGTGATCTCAGCATCGGTATAGATGTAGGGCTTTGCCCGCCGCGCCGGCGACACAGCGTCTTGAGGTGGCACTTCCGTCAGGGGGTCGAAATGAGCGAGGTGCTGAGCGAAGCAGCGCACATCGGTCAGGCGGATGGACCAACTCGGTTGTCGGCCGATCAACGTCACCCACTTCATTGCCAGCGCAGTGGTGATGGTCTCGGCGCCGCGAGCCTCCATGAAGGTGACGAAATCCGACAACCGTCGGGCGGGCCCGTGGTACTTGTATCCCAACCCCTGGCGCATGCCTACATAGCGCTCGAGCGCTGTTCGAAGCCGGCTCATTCGGCACCTCCCGGCCACGGCAGGCTCAGTTCGCGCAGCTTCTCGATGTCGAGCTTGGCATAGATCCTTGTGCTGTCGATGCTCCGGTGGCGAAGCAATTGGCCGATCTCGGCAAAGCTGGCCCCCGACCGCAGCAGGTCGGTCGCAAGGCTATGGCGGAAGAGGTGGGCGCCGTGGTGCGCATAGCCGTGAATACCTGCCCGCTCGAGTGCCTGCTTCGCAATCATCGTGATGGCGCAGCCGGAGGCAAAGCCGACATGCGGAGCAAGCGTTCGCACAAACAGGCGGCGGCACGGTGAAGCTGGTCGCCCATGCCGGATGTAAGCGACGATAGCTGTGCCGACGTCGTGGCGTAGCGGCATCGTCGCTTGTCGCCGCCCCTTGCCATGGACAAGGATCTTGCCTGAGCGCCAGTCGATGTCATCAAGACTGAGGGCCGCAACCTCGCTGGCGCGCAAGCCGAGCTTGGCCAGGATCATCAGAACTGCATAGTCCCGATGCCCCATTGCCGTGGTCCGATCGCAGGCATCAAGAACCTGCTGGACCTTCTGTGGCGGCAGGAAGGTTGGCAGGCCCGCGAGCCGCCAGCGGCGGATGGACGGCACGCAATCGGCCAAGGCCACCGAAATGAAACCCTTCAGATGCAAGTAACGCAGGAAGGCGCGCACCACCCCGCACATCGCCTTGCCGCTGTCGGCGGAGCCATCGAGAGCATGTCGCTCGACATAACCGATGACGATCTCCGGGGTAAGCGCAGCAAACCCCTCTGCGCCAGCCGAGCAGACCTCCTGCAGAAATCGGTGTGAGAGCAGCTTATGGCTTTCCACCGTCGAGGCGGCGAGCCCTCTCTCATTTGTGAGATAAGCCGCGAACACATCAACAATCTGCTCGTGCTCCGTGCGCTCAATCGGAGGCACGGCTGGTATCAAACCTTCTTGCCGTAATGAAGAAAGCAAGCGCCGGAGCGCCGATCGGTCCCCCGAGTCGAGGCTCCAGTGTTTGGAACGGTGCTCAAGAAACCGGTCAACGTGAACTTCGCTTAAATCGTGGGGATCGTGCCCGTTGCCAACATGCCAGTCCATCAGCTCGCGAAACAGGCTCAGCGATCGCCAGGTGCATTGCCGACCAAAGCCTTCGTTCGACAATCTGGCCGCGTAAATGCGGGCGAACTCGCCATACGGCCCGTGGATCAGCTTTCGATAAAGTGTGCTGCGTTGCAGATAATCACTTTCGTTCATGTGTCCTCTCCTTCGCATCAATTGCGACGGAGAGAGCCTAGGCTATGCCGATCCTGCTACCGCTACGTTACTGAAAGCATTGGTAAAAACTTGCTCACTCGGCATAGTTCGACGGTCGGCATAAACC
>NZ_JACJHY010000082.1 GCF_014138625.1 Aminobacter ciceronei | reverse complement strand
CGGTGAGATCATGACCATGCCCGGCCTGCCCAAGGCACCGTCATCCGAGAAGATCTTCCTCAACGAACAGGGCCAGATCGAAGGACTGTTCTGAGGCGAAACCTCTCTCCCAAGGCGCTCCAATCCACCCCTCCTGTCCCCCAGGCCCGGAGCGCCCTTTCAAGGCCTGGCACCTCATGTGCCAGGCTTTTTTTTGCCCGCAACCAAGCTTGCTGAGCAGTACAGGCCTGGAAGAAACGACAGGCAAAATATTGCCTATCAGTAAAAATTCTTGCACTTGGATATTGCCCTAGAGGCAAATTTGGGTTCAAATGCCCTCAACAAATGACCGCCTCAAGGCAAGGCCAAGGGCGGGGAACAATATGGAGGAGTACCTGAAATGACAGCTTCATGGCGTTTTTCGATGTTGGCCGACCGCCACCGCGCACTGGGTTCCAAACTGGAAGACTGGAGCGGCATGGGCACGGCCTGGAGCTATGACAAGGACGCCGACGAGGAGTATGTGGCGATCCGCACCAAGGCCGGCCTGATGGATGTTTCCGGCCTCAAGAAGGTGCACATCACCGGCGCCCACGCAGGGCATGTCATTGACCTGTGCACCACCCGCAATGTCGAGAAGATCTACCCCGGCAAGTCGGTCTATGCCTGCATGCTCAACGACGCCGGCAAGTTCACCGACGACTGCGTCATCTACCGCATGGGTCCGAACTCCTGGATGGTCGTGCACGGTTCGGGATCGGGACATGAGGAACTGACCCGCGCATCGATCGGCCGCGACGTCTCGGTCCGCTTCGACGACAACCTGCACGACCTGTCGCTGCAGGGCCCGCTCGCCGTCGACTATCTCGCCAAGCACGTTCCCGGCATCCGCGACCTCAACTACTTCCACCACATGCAGACCCAGCTGTTCGGCTTCCCGGTGATGATCTCGCGCACCGGCTACACCGGCGAACGCGGCTACGAGATCTTCTGCCGCGGCCAGGACGCAGGCCAGATCTGGGACACCATCGTTGCCGAAGGCAAGCCGATGGGCATCATCCCGACGCGCTTCACCACGCTCGACATGCTGCGCGTCGAGAGCTACCTTCTGTTCTACCCGTACGACAACTCGCAGAAATACCCGTTCGCGAACGAAGGTCCTGGCGACACCTTGTGGGAACTCGGTCTCGACTTCACCGTCAGCCCCGGCAAGACCGGCTTCCGCGGCGCCGAAGAGCACTATCGCCTCAAGGGCAAGGAGCGCTTCAAGATCTTCGGCGTGCTGCTCGACAGCGACAAGCCGGCTGACGAAGGCGCCGAGATCTATCGCGACGGCAAGAAGGTCGGTGTCGTGACCTGCGCGATGTATTCGCCGCTGGTCAAGAAGTCGATGGGCATCGCCCGCCTCGACGTCGACTGCGCCATCGTCGGCACGCCGCTGGAAATCCGCAACGCCAGCGGTACGGTCAAGGCAACGGCGCAGTCGCTGCCGTTTGACGACCCGAAGAAGCTGAAGCGGACGGCAAAGGGCTGAGACCTTGGACAGTGCACCGGTGAAGACGATCCTTAGTCGCCCGGTCTACGGAACATTGTCACCGCAGGCCGGCAAGAGCCACCTTCTGATTGCGGACGCCGAAGGGGCGTCCGCGATCCTGGACCTGGCGAAGAAGGCTCCAGAGGACTTCTTCACCAACGCCCACATCATGTTCATACCGGGCCGGACCGGAAACAGCTTTCAGGACTTGCTGAAAGCCCTGAAGCCGGCCCAGTATTATGAAGGACCGTCGGTCGCGGCGGCATTGCCGCGGCTGACCTGGACACTTGCCAACGCCCATATGGGCCTGCGCATGTATCTCGCCGGTACCGAAGGGCTGATCGGCCAGATGATGCAGGCGGCGATCGAAGCCGGCATCGACCCGGCCTCGATCCAGACCGAGCATCGCGGCTCGTGGGCGCGCCGCGTGCAGTGCGTGCACTGCAAGGGCGTCACCGAAAACGTCACGACCCAGCCGGTTACCTGCTCGCATTGCGGTCTGCTGTTGCTCGTCCGCGACCACTACTCCAAGCGTCTGGCCGCCTTCCAGGGCGTCTGCATCAATGCCGAGGATCCGACCGAGATCCCTCAGAAAGAGGAGATTTTCCGGTGAGCGCGGGAACAAACAAGCTGAACGTCACCGTGACCGAAGTGGTCGCGGTCAATGAACTGGTCAAGCGCTTCCACTTCGAGCGCACCGACGGCGGCAACCTGCCGACCTTTTCCGGCGGCGCCCACGTCGTCGTCGAAATGCGCGACGGCGACATCACCAGGCTCAATCCCTATTCGCTGATGAGCTCGCCGCTCGCCACGCGCGACTACACGATCTCGGTGCGTCGCGACGACGTCGGCCGCGGCGGCTCGTTGTTCATGCACAACCGCGTCAAGCGCGGCAGCGAAATGGTCATCAGCTATCCGGTCAACCTGTTCTCGCTGGACCTGCGCGCCAGGAAGCACCTGATGATCGCCGGCGGCATCGGCATCACGCCGTTTCTCGCCCAGACCGCCCAGCTCGCTTCGTCGGGCGGCAATTTCGAGCTGCACTACACTTGCCGTTCGGAGGCGCTGGGCAGCTACACTGAGGTGCTGCGCGAACGCTACGGCAGCAGGGTCAACCTGTACTACGACGAGCACAACGAGCGCATCCCGCTCGACCGCCTGCTCGCCACCCAGCCGCTCGGCACGCATATCTATGTCTGCGGCCCCGCTGGCATGATCAAATGGGTGCGCGACACCGCCGCTGCCCATGGCTGGCCGGATGACTCGGTGCATTACGAGCATTTCGCTGCACCGCAGCCGGGCACGCCCTTCGACGTCAAACTGGCTGTCAGCGGCCTGGAAATCCGGGTCGGCGAACAGCAGAGCCTGCTCGAGGCGATCGAGGCGGCAGGCGTCGACCCGCCCTATCTCTGTCGCGGCGGCGTCTGCGGCCAGTGCGAGACCAACGTCATCTCCTATGACGGCACGTTCAAGCACAACGACCACTGGCTGAGCGATGAGGAGCACTGCTCGGGCAAGAAGATCATGCCATGCGTTTCGCGCTTCGAGGGCCGCTCGCTGGTCCTGGAACGGTAGAACATCCCGGAGCGCCCAGCGCTTTGGAAGAGGGAGGAATTGATGGGAATAAACTTCAGGAAAGAAACGTTCCGCGACGATTTTACCTTCAGGAACAGTCCGGAACAGATCAAGCGGTTTCCCTTCCCCTATCACGAAGACGCCTACATGTACTCGGTCAACATCGAGCCACATGTGCCAGGCCCCAAGGGCAGCGTGTTCGAGCACCTGATCGACGTCGACGAACACTATGTCTCGGAGATGCAGGACCGCGCCATGGTGCTGGCGGAAGATCCGTTGCGCTGCCAGTCGCTGCCGCACATGACGCTGGCCGGCTGGGACCTGCTCGAACTTCTGATGACCGAGAAGGCCGCGAGCTATCCCGAGCACTTCACGCTGACCCGCGACGGCGACCGCTGGCGCTGGATCAACCGGCCACTCGGCATCGACGACACCTTCACCTTTGGCGACATCTCCACCCTGCCCTATGGGCCGATGGAGTACATCACCCGCCAGAGCCAGGGCGACTTCGCCATCCTCGACCAGCGTGACAACAATCTCTGGATGGACGCCGGCATGGTCACCACCCAGGCCGACTGGTCGCTCGATTTCGACATCGGCATGAACTTCTTCGAATGGCATGCACCGGTGCCGCTGGCGCATGAGATGGGCGTCTTCACCCGCGCCCTGAAATTCCTGACCAACATCCAGCAGGGCAAGCCCGCACGCCGCCTGAACTGGACCATGACGATCAATCCGCGCCTCGACACCAGCCCGGAGAACTTCCACAAATGGGGCAGTGACCGCCTGACGGTGACGCCTGAGAATGTCGGCCAGAAGGTCCATCTCCGCGTCGAACTGCAGAGCTTCTGGCGCCTGCCGCGTTCCAACGCGCTGGTCTTCCCGATCCGCTGCTACCTGCTCAAGATGGACGAGCTGGTAACGGTGCCGAAATGGGCCCGCCGCTTCCACCGCGTGCTGCGCGACCTGCCGGTCGAGCTCGCCGAATACAAGGGCCTGACCCGTTATCGCCAGACCACCGTCGACTGGCTGTCGAAATATGACGACGGCGCTCCGACCTCATCCGGCTTCAGCCCGGACTAACATATCGATCCGGCCTGGCCTCACCGAGGCCCGGCCACCGACCACGAAAAAGGAGGCGATGTCATCGCCTCCAGACTGCTGACAAACCCCGTCGAATTTCGGCGGGGTTTTGTTTTGTGGGTTGATTGAGCTTTTGGATTGATTTCGGGGAGCAGATGCCAGTGCC
>NZ_JACJHY010000081.1 GCF_014138625.1 Aminobacter ciceronei | reverse complement strand
CGGCTGATCTCCGGCCAAAACGGCGGGAGAAGCGCACTCCAACCGCCATGGTCAAAGAGGCACTCGGCATAGTTCGACGGTCGGCATAAACTGCCTTATGCCGCGCGCGGCATAAGCAGGTTTCTACGAGCGAGGCGATGGTCGCCCAGTGCTCGCCACCGCCGTCGGAACCGGCGAAGAGGGCATTCTTCCGATTGAGGGCGATTGGCCTGATCGAGCGTTCGACGACGTTGGAGTCGATCTCGACGCGGCCGTCGTCGAGGAAGCGACCAGAGCGGGTAGCGGATTGCTTCGGCGAGCTTGCTCTTCTGGCTGACCAGGGCGAGCTTCTCGCGCAGCCATGGCTGGAGGGTATCGATGACGGGGCGGCTTCTCTGTTGGCGGGTGGTGCGCCGCTCTTCGGGCGAGCGTCCCGGTATCTCGCTCTCGATCTTGTGAGCTCGGCGATGCGCTGGAGCGCCTCCGTGGCGATCGGCGCGGGTCCGGACTGGGCCATTTCGTAGAAGCGTCGACGGACATGATGGCATGGACGCCCCCTTCCGTTTGCGCCCTTCCGCGAGGACGGGCGCAAATCAACAGGAGGAAATTGCCATGCCAGATGGAGTTCGGGTGGTTGGTCTCGATATTGCCAAGTCAGTGTTTCAGGTGCACGGGGCGGATCAGCATGGGAGAGCGATTCTCCGACGGAAGCTCAGACGCGATGATGTGGAGCAGTTCTTTCGCGTCCTTCCGAGCTGCTTGGTTTGGGCTGGAAGCTTGCCCGGGTGCACATTTCTGGGGTCGACTGCTGCTGAGTATGGGGCACGAGGTCCGCTTGATCCCGGCGCAATACGTTCGACCCTATGTGAAGACCAACAAGAACGATGCCGCCGATGCGGAGGCGATCTGCGAAGCCGTCACGCGACCAACGATGCGCTTCGTTCCCATCAAAGAAGAGATGCAGCAGGAGATCCTGGTCATCCACCGCGTCCGTGAGATGCTGATCCGCCAGAGGACGCAGCTTATCAATGCGATCCGCGGTCACTTGGCCGAGTTCGGGGTGATTGGTCCGAACCGGGCGCATAATATCGGCCTGCTCACCGTTCTGATCGAAGATGAGACCGAGACGCGTATTCCGCCTGTGGCACGGCATGCGCTGCGTTATCTCGCCGAACAGCTAAGAGAGGTGAAGACCAAACTCGCCCGGATCGACAGCGACCTGGTTGCTGTAGCGCGAGGTTCCAGCGCCTGCCGGCGATTGATGACGATACCCGGCGTCGGCGTTGTCACCGCTAGCGCTCTGGTTTCGTCCATGCGGGATCCGGCAGACTTCAAATCCGGTCGTCATTTTTCGGCGTGGCTCGGTCTGGTGCCCAAGCGGCATTCCACGGGCGGCAAGGAGCAGCTCGGCTCGATAAGCAAACGAGGGAACGGCTATCTCCGTAAGCTGCTCATTCACGGAAGTCGTTCGATCATGCGCTGGCGCGGGCGCGCCTGGATTTGGCTCGCCAAATTGAGGGATCGGCGGCCTGCCAATGTTGCGGTCGTGGCAATCGCAAACAAGACGGCGCGCGTTGTCTGGGCACTGCTGCGATACGGTGGGACCTACGGCGTACCGACGCGTGGAGCGGCATGATCTGCGACGCCATACAGATCGGCTCGGCTTCGGGCTGATGCGGTTGCGAGGATAAGTAAGCAGGTGATGGCAAGACCGGGCGTACCGGGACCGGGTGAACCCGTTGGGCGCATCGAGCCTCGAGCTCGCGCAACGTGATTGGGTGCCGGTTCGCGGATATTCCATCAAGGCCCGTGGCGCAGGGTGCTCCACATGGTAGAGGCCGAATAGATGACTGCAGCCGCAGGCATTGCCGAAGCCGCGCATAAAGTCCTTGCAAAGTCGATGGCGTCCACAGATGCGCCCAGCAGAACGCCAGGTTCACGGCATTGCGCTCGGACAACGCCCGGTATCCGGCGTAGCCGTCGACTTGCAGGATTCCGACGAAGCCCTGAAGGTGCCGCAGTGGCTGTTCGGCCTTGCGGTCGGGCGCATAGAGATAGGCGACGCCAGGTGCAGCGATCCCGCCCCAGGGGCGGTCGTCGCAGGCGTAAGCGAACAGCTGGCCCGTCTTGGTGCGGCCGCGATCGAGCACCGGCGCTGTGGTCTCGTCGGCGAAGAGCTTGCCGGACGCCTTCAGCCGCTCGAACAGCCGCTCGTGGATCGGCCGGAGCAGGAAGGCTGCCTTGCCGACCCAGTCAGCGAGCGTCGATCGATCCAGGTTCACGCCTTGGCGGGCGTAGATCTGCGCCTGGCGATACAGCGGAAGGTGGTCGGCGTACTTGCCGACCAAACATGGGCGACGGTCGCCTCGGTCGGGATGCCGCCTTCGACGAGCCGCGATGGAGCCGCCGCTTGCACAACGACCAAGCTCCGGCAGTGTCGATCTCGTGCACTTCCCCGCCGGTTCGGGCTCCGGTGCCGCGACCACTGCTGGAACAAACAATGGCTCCGGTGCCGGCGCATTCGCCAACGGCACCCGCGCGGAACCAGGCGAACAGCTGCTGCGGGGACAATGCATATCGCCGGGCCACCGCGCTCACGGTCTCGCCGGCATCGTAGCTTTCCGCCACGATCCGCGCCTTCTCCTCCGCCAACCAATCGCGCCGCCGTCCAGAACCCGTGAATATCGCAAGCCGTCGAACCGGCTCCTCGTCCCTGGACTTAAGCGTAAGCTCTGAAATCGTCATGTGTCGAAGCCCTAAAAGGCTCCGAGCATCGTGGCTCACGACCACGCGCGAAAGGTGGTGCCGGAACAGCGCTCACGCCGTACTACTCTCCGCGTGTTGTTCAGTGGCATTGCCTGCGAGGGCCGCCATTGTAAGGTTGGTAGGTGTTGTCTTCCGGTCGATATGATCGATACCGGGCGAAGCAATACTCTATATGATCCGTGCCGACGTAGGCCCGACTGTTTGAGGACGCCAGTTCAATCCACCCCGCGGAGGAGTGGACCGCAGTTTCCAAGTAATTATGCTCTTCTGTCGCAGCGTCGACCACCCCAATATAAGGCGAGATGCATTCGCGTCGCCCCCCACTATAGGAAGTGTAGCTGTTGTTGTCGGCGCGATAGGAACGGTATCGGCCCGAACACCACTCCACATGGGCTGCAATCGTCTCGGCCCCCGCATCTTCTTGGGGTTGGTCGCTAGCCTGCACCGGGGGGGTAGCTGCTGTATTGGCGACATCTGGAGTGACCCTGGGAGCGGCTCCTGTCGCGGTTTTGGCTCGCAATTGCTGCCGCACAGGTCGGGCCGGGAAGCGCTCGAACTCTTGTGCTGCAGTGTTCACCTTCACTGACTTGTCAGTCCAGACATCAGTTGCGTCGGCGGCTAGTGATAGTTGCCGTCCAGGCTCGGCTGTGAAAAACGCGGTAGCAGCGATCAGACCACTTGCGAACATAACGAGGGCCAAGCCGACGCCACTTAGGATTATCAGCCGGGGTCTCATGTCGCGCTCCTGTGGCTCTCTCATGGCAAAAATGCGCGACATTCCTAGTGGTTCCACTGGCATAAAGACGGAGGCGAACCGCGGATGCTTCATGGAAAGTCGCCGCCCTTGCAGGGAGACAAAACGCGAAAAGATGGCCGAGCAGCGGAAGAACACCAACTAGCGCGAACACAAGACTAAATACCGCGACCTCGTCAACGAACTGCGCATGGAGTGAGGAAGCGTGGATGAGAGTGCAGAAGGCCTGCCGTACGGGCACATCGCGGGCGCTAATCGGCGCGCTAGGCTGTGCCGGGGCAGCGGTGCGGTGCGCCGGTATCAGAAATTTTTGATCTGCAAAATAGTCCCGGCAAACGCAAGAAGCCCCGCCACATTGCGACGCCCTGCTGCGCGTCGTGCTAGATCAATACAATTATGCCGAGCATGTTTACCCGGCAGGCATACGGCTCTGATAGATTGCACGCATGATCATCAATCAACCAGACGCGAGCCAACTATGATAGCGAGCCACTCAGTCTCCGTTGAAGACATCATCTCACTGCTGACGGCAGCTCAATCCATGGCGGAAGATGCTGGCCACAATGATCTCGTCGGTCAAATCGCTCTTGCCATCGCCGAAGCGCTCCAGATCGCCATGACCCTGTCGCGGTCGCACATGCAATGATGCCGGCTAGTCAACCGAGAAAAATCCCGCTTTCCGGCAGATAATCGGTTTGCAATGAAGCTTCGCAATCCAAAGAGTGAAGGTCCGTTGTGCCAAGCCGTGAGAACGAACAAGACCCGGTCATTGACCGGCCATTGGCTTCACTCATCGCCGACTGGTGGGACCGTAACCGCACGAGCTGCGCGTGATCGTCCAGTTGAGTTTTGACGGGGCTGGTTGCCAACTGCGTCGAGACGCTGCGCTCCCCTGGAGGATGACGACGCCGATGCGCTGGAACCTCAGGGCAGTCCCCATGACCGCCTGTGCTGCCGGTCGACGTTCTTCAGGATTTCGAGCAGGTCATCGGCCTCGTCGAGCAATCGACCGGTCAGCAGCACCTGTCTTTTTCGAGGAGCGGGAATTCCCAAAGACCAGGCTACCGCGATCTTTGACGATTTTCATCAAAATCCCGAACGCGATCGAGGTCAGGGACTTGGCCTTGGGTTGGCGATTGTGCGGCAGTTAGCTGATTGCCTGGGGCACTCGATAGAGCACAGCTCGAGCTTACAAAAGGGGTCATACTTCGGCCTGGTGGTAAAGCGAGGTGAGCCGGTGGTGGTGCGGGGCGAGGGCCAAGAGCGGGCGGAGCTCCCAATCCTCCGGTTGGCCTTCGGGTGCTGCTCGTCGAAGATGACTATGCAGTAGCAGACGCGACGACCCAGCTACAAGGCCGGGCGCGGCGTCAAGAGAGACCCGGCACGGGTCACCAACTCAACCGTCTAGATTGCATAGACTCCAGTTCTAGCGGCGCCATAATATGCTTGAAGGTGAAATAATATACAGGCATAGAAATAATCTGTATAGATCCTTACCTGGGGCAGCCTCTTTTTCGACACGGATACGCCGCATGGTCCCGATGAACTTACGGTGCTGCCGATCCGGTACCTCTCGATTACCGCATGCCAGCGTGGTGCCCAAGAGAGATGACAACTGCGGGGTGGATACGCGTCATATCGCGCTCACAGTTCAATGCCAGATGGTACATGGTCGATTAATCAAGATTTTCAGAGAACAATAAATGGGTAAAACCACGCATCGTGTGGTTGGAGGATGTTTGATGCAACTCGAATATTTCCCTTGTGCAATTGTTGCGATGCGGACGATAGGGCACTGACGGTACTTTGTCAGCGTTGCGTTCTCCCCGTCGACGCCAGACGATTTGGCGAACACGGTACTTGGCTACGCTACAACCGCTTCGGCGACAGTACCCTCCTCAGCCACTACCTCAGAAAACAACTGTAACAGCGCGGCCTCTCTTGCTGCCCGATCGAGAGCGTAGGAAGTTCGCTTAAACTGCATGCCGTCCAGCAGCCCATTGACGTACCCCGCAATCGTGTCAGCCGCCATGATCAGCGCGGTATCAACGGTATGGATGTACCGGCTCGTCACTGTGCCACGCGAATGACC
>NZ_JACJHY010000080.1:2500-6067 GCF_014138625.1 Aminobacter ciceronei | reverse complement strand
TGGTTGCGGGGACAGGATTTGAACCTGTGACCTTCAGGTTATGAGCCTGACGAGCTACCGGGCTGCTCCACCCCGCGCCACCGGACATTTTTGCGACAGGCAAAATGTCCTTTTTCAACGCTTTCCGACTTTTGCCACGGGCAAAATGTCTTTTTGTCTGGCATTTGCCAAAGGAAAGGGCCGCTTACGCGGCCCGTCTACCCGTTGGCGGGCCTTTTGTATCGAGAAGATTTAACATGCGCTTGGCAGACCTGGCAGCGACTTACTCTCCCGCGTCTTGAGACGAAGTACCATCAGCGCTGGAGCGTTTCACGGCCGAGTTCGGAATGGGATCGGGTGCAGCCGCTCCGCCATAACCACCAGGTCGGCAAAGCGCATGTTAATCGAGAAGCTGTTTTTGTGCTTTTGTCGTTTTTCGTGACGATCCCTTTGGGATCGCACTGCGATGAACATAAGGAATGAGAACGATCAAGCCTATCGAACTATTAGTACCGGTAAGCTTCATGCGTTGCCGCACTTCCACACCCGGCCTATCAACGTGGTCGTCTTCCACGGTTCTCAGGGAATACTCGTTTTAAGGTGGGTTTCCCGCTTAGATGCCTTCAGCGGTTATCCCGTCCGGATATAGCTACCCTGCTATGCGGCTGGCGCCACAACAGGTCCACCAGAGATCCGTCCATCCCGGTCCTCTCGTACTAGGGACAGATCCTTTCAATATTCCTACACCCACGGCAGATAGGGACCGAACTGTCTCACGACGTTCTGAACCCAACTCACGTACCGCTTTAAATGGCGAACAGCCATACCCTTGGGACCTGCTCCAGCCCCAGGATGCGATGAGTCGACATCGAGGTGCCAAACAACCCCGTCGATATGGACTCTTGGGGGTCATCAGCCTGTTATCCCCGGCGTACCTTTTATCCGTTGAGCGATGGCCCTTCCACACGGGACCACCGGATCACTATGACCGACTTTCGTCTCTGCTCGACTTGTCAGTCTCGCAGTCAGGCGGGCTTATGCCATTGCACTCGACGACCGATTTCCGACCGGTCTGAGCCCACCATCGCGCGCCTCCGTTACTCTTTAGGAGGCGACCGCCCCAGTCAAACTACCCACCATACATTGTCCCGGACCCGGATAACGGGCCGCGGTTAGACATCCATAGAGATAAGGGTGGTATTTCAAGGGTGGCTCCACCAAGGCTGGCGCCCTGGCTTCAAAGCCTACCACCTATCCTACACATGCCACTACGAATGCCAATGTAAAGCTATAGTAAAGGTGCACGGGGTCTTTCCGTCTAACCGCAGGAACCCCGCATCTTCACGGGGAATTCAATTTCACTGAGTCTATGCTGGAGACAGCGGGGAAGTCGTTACGCCATTCGTGCAGGTCGGAACTTACCCGACAAGGAATTTCGCTACCTTAGGACCGTTATAGTTACGGCCGCCGTTTACTGGGGCTTCGATTCAAAGCTTGCACCTCTCCTCTTAACCTTCCAGCACCGGGCAGGCGTCAGACCCTATACGTCGTCTTGCGACTTCGCAGAGCCCTGTGTTTTTGATAAACAGTCGCTACCCCCTGGTCTGTGCCACCCTCACCCTGCTTGCGCAGGAAAGGGTCACGCTTCTTCCGAAGTTACGCGTGCAATTTGCCGAGTTCCTTCAGCATAGTTCTCTCAAGCGCCTTGGTATACTCTACCAGTCCACCAGTGTCGGTTTCGGGTACGGTCTATAAGGAGGAGCTATTTCCTGGAACCACTCCGCTGCAGGGATCAATCCAATAAGACCCCACAACATACGTGATCCGTCACTTCCTCCAGGCCCACGAATATTAACGTGGTTCCCATCGTCTACGCATTTCTGCCTCGACTTAGGGGCCGGCTAACCCTGCTCAGATTAGCTTTAAGCAGGAACCCTTGGACTTTCGGCGGGGGTGTCTCTCACACCCCTTACGTTACTCATGTCAGCATTCGCACTTCTGATACCTCCACCGCCCCTCACAGGTACGGCTTCGTCAGCTTACAGAACGCTCCGCTACCGCTTGCAGCAAGCTGCAAACCCTAAGCTTCGGTGTATGGCTTTAGCCCCGGTACATTTTCGGCGCAAAGACCCTTATTTAGACCAGTGAGCTGTTACGCTTTCTTTAAATGATGGCTGCTTCTAAGCCAACATCCTGGTTGTTTTGGGATCCTCACATCCTTTCCCACTTAGCCATAACTTGGGGACCTTAGCTGTAGGTCAGGGTTGTTTCCCTTTTCACGACGGACGTTAGCACCCGCCGTGTGTCTGCCGACTAGTACTCCCAGGTATTCGGAGTTTGGTTAGGTTTGGTAAATCGGTGAGATCCCCTAGCCCATCCAGTGCTCTACCCCCTGGGGTATTCGGTCGACGCTCTACCTAAATAGATTTCGCGGAGAACCAGCTATTTCCGAGTTTGATTGGCCTTTCACCCCTAGCCACAAGTCATCCCGAACTATTGCAACAGTTATGGGTTCGGACCTCCAGTAAGTGTTACCTTACCTTCATCCTGCTCATGGCTAGATCACTCGGTTTCGGGTCTAATGCGTCGAACTGAACGCCCTGTTCAGACTCGCTTTCGCTGCGCCTACACCTACCGGCTTAAGCTTGCTCGACACACTAAGTCGCTGACCCATTATACAAAAGGTACGATGTCACCATTTCAGGCTCCATCTGTTTGTAGGCAACCGGTTTCAGGTACTCTTTCACTCCCCTTGTCGGGGTGCTTTTCACCTTTCCCTCACGGTACTAGTTCGCTATCGGTCATGCACGAGTACTTAGGCTTGGAGAGTGGTCTCCCCATGTTCAGACAGGATTTCACGTGTCCCGCCTTACTCAAGGACGATTGATCGCATTACGCGTACGGGGCTGTCACCCACTATGGCCCTACTTTCCAGAAGGTTCCGCTTGTCTCTCAATCGCCACTGGCCTGGTCCGCGTTCGCTCGCCACTACTTGCGGAGTCTCGGTTGATGTCCTTTCCTACGGGTACTTAGATGTTTCAGTTCCCCGCGTTCGCCACTTTACCCCTATGTATTCAGGGTAAGTTACCTAATAACGATACTTGTAAACCACAACAGCCGCCGAACTTGCGCTCGCCGACTGCTCTGATTTTACAAGTATCTTAGGTGGGTTTCCCCATTCGGAAATCGTCGGATCAAAGGGTATTCGCACCTCCCCGACGCTTATCGCAGCGTATCACGTCCTTCATCGCCTGTGCATGCCAAGGCATCCACCAATTGCCCTTAAGACACTTGATCGTTCTCATTGCCAATGTTCATCATGATTTCTCACAACGACATCGGCACAAAAAGACCAGCTTCTCGAGATCGGTCCGGGGGCAGCGGTTAGGCAAGCCCATCATATGCGGGAGATTGAGCGTCTCACCGCGACAAACCATCTTCATCACCGCGCAAACTCTTCCAACAAGGCATGGCAGCCTCGTCTTCCAAGCTCACACTCCGAGGATGGAGTCCGAACAAATCTTCTCTTTACAATGTCAAACAGAACAAGCGGCTGGCTCTTTGGGAGCTAACCACAAATCTTGGCTT
>NZ_JACJHY010000079.1 GCF_014138625.1 Aminobacter ciceronei | reverse complement strand
GCACTTGCCGAACTGCGCCCCAGCGTCCGTGTCATGGGCGCCGGCGAAGCGATCGAAATCTACAAGGAAGTCGGCCTGCCGGTCGAAGTCGTGAAGCGCTTCGACGTTACCAAGATGAGCGGCAGCCACGGCATCGGCCATACCCGCATGGCCACCGAATCCGCCGTCACCACGCTCGGCGCGCACCCCTTCTCGACCGGCCCCGACCAGTGCCTGGTGCACAACGGCTCGCTGTCGAACCACAACAACCTGCGCCGCGAGCTGATCCGCGACGGCATGCTCTTCGAGACCGAGAACGACACCGAAGTCGCCGCCGCGTACCTGTCCTCGAAGATCGCGCATGGCCAGAACCTCGGTGAGGCGCTGGAAAGCAGCCTGAACGACCTCGACGGCTTCTTCACCTTCGTCGTCGGCACCAAGAACGGCTTCGGCGTCGTCCGCGACCCGATCTCCTGCAAGCCCGCCGTCATGGCCGAAACCGACCAGTACGTCGCCTTCGGCTCCGAGTATCGCGCCCTCGCCAATCTGCCAGGCATCGAAGACGCCAAGGTCTGGGAGCCCGAGCCGTCCACCGTCTATTTCTGGGAGCACTGAGATTATGCATTCAACAAATCTTGCGACCGCGCCTCTGCACCAGGCCAACTACGCGCCGAAGACCTTCGATCTGTCCAAGATCACTTTGCGCGAGTTCAACCAGGCTCTTCACAATGTGAAGGATGCCGCCGGTGAATCGAACTGGGAGGTTCTCAACCCCAAGGGCAGCCACGCCGTTGCCGTCGGCGCCGAACACGCGATCTCGATCGATGTGCAGGGTTCCGTTGGCTACTATTGCGGCGGCATGAACCAGAACAGCACGATCACCGTGCATGGTTCGGCCGGCCCCGGCGTCGGTGAAAACATGATGTCGGGCACGATCATCGTGAAGGGCGACGCCAGCCAGTACGCCGGCGCCACCGGCCGCGGCGGCCTGCTTGTCATCGAAGGTAACGCCTCGTCGCGCTGCGGCATCTCGATGAAGGGCATCAACATCGTCGTCCGTGGCAATATCGGCCACATGTCGGCCTTCATGGCGCAATCGGGCAACCTCGTCGTTCTCGGCGATGCCGGCGATGCACTGGGCGACTCGATCTACGAGGCCCGCCTGTTCGTGCGCGGCTCGGTGAAGAGCCTCGGCGCCGACTGCATCAAGAAGGAAATGCGCCCCGAGCACATTGCCATCCTGAAGGACCTGCTTGATCGCGCCGGCATCACCGACGTCAAGCCGGAAGAGTTCTCGCGCTACGGTTCTGCGCGCACGCTCTACAACTTCAACATCGACAACGCCGACGCTTACTGAGGAACACTATGAGCTATCACAATCCTCCGACGACGCCACGCAAGTCGGCCACGTTCGATGAATACGCGATGTCCGAAATCCGTCGCGCCGCAGCGACGGGCATCTACGACATCCGCGGCTCCGGCGCCAAGCGCAAGGTCCCGCATTTCGACGACCTTCTGTTCCTCGGCGCCTCGATCTCGCGCTATCCGCTCGAAGGCTACCGTGAAAAGTGCGACACGTCGGTCGTTCTGGGCACGCGTTTCGCCAAGAAGCCGATCGAGCTGAAGATCCCGATCACGGTTGCCGGCATGAGCTTCGGCTCGCTGTCGGGCCCGGCCAAGGAAGCGCTGGGCCGTGGCGCAACGCTCTCCGGCACCTCGACCACGACCGGCGACGGCGGCATGACCGAGGAAGAGCGCGGCCACTCCAAGCAGCTCGTCTACCAATACCTGCCGTCGCGCTACGGCATGAACCCGCGTGACCTGCGTCGCGCCGACGCCATCGAAATCGTTGTCGGCCAGGGCGCAAAGCCAGGCGGCGGCGGCATGCTCCTGGGTCAGAAGATCTCCGACCGCGTCGCCGAGATGCGCACGCTGCCCAAGGGCATCGACCAGCGCTCGGCCTGCCGCCACCCCGACTGGACCGGTCCGGACGATCTCGAGATCAAGATCCTCGAAATCCGTGAGATCACCGACTGGGAAAAGCCGATCTACGTCAAGGTCGGTGGCGCACGCCCCTATTATGACACGGCCCTTGCCGTGAAGGCCGGTGCCGACGTCGTCGTGCTCGACGGCATGCAGGGCGGCACGGCAGCAACCCAGGAAGTGTTCATCGAGCATGTCGGCCAGCCGACGCTTGCCTGTATCCGTCCGGCAGTGAAGGCGCTGCAGGATCTCGGCATGCACCGCAAGGTTCAGCTCATCGTCTCCGGTGGCATACGCAATGGTGCGGATGTGGCCAAAGCGCTGGCGCTCGGTGCTGATGCAGTATCGGTCGGTACCGCGGCACTTATCGCACTCGGCGACAACGACCCGCGTTGGGAGGATGAATACCAGAAGCTTGGCACCACCGCCGGTGCCTACGACGATTGGCACGAGGGCAAGGACCCGGCCGGCATCACCACGCAGGACGTCGAGCTGATGAAGCGCGTCGATCCGATCGCGGCTGGTCGCCGTCTGGCGAATTATCTGAAGGTCATGACGCTTGAGGCACAGACGATCGCCCGTGCCTGCGGCAAAAATCACCTGCACAATCTCGAGCCTGAAGATCTCTGCGCTCTTTCGATCGAAGCTGCCGCCATGGCTGGCGTGCCGCTTGCGGGGACAAGCTGGGTACCTGGTAAGGGTCCCTTTTAAAACCACAAGGATTGGGAGGAGCAATTCATGGGTACGGCCTTCGAAGCCAAAATCGATCAGTCAGAGGTGACCGATCTCAAAGAGTTCGCAAGGGCTCGCAACATCAGATACTTCATGGTCTCGTATACGGACCTGTTCGGCGGCCAGCGCGCCAAGCTGGTACCGGCCCAGGCCATTTCGGACATGCAGAAGGACGGAGCCGGCTTTGCCGGCTTCGCGACTTGGCTGGACCTCACGCCGGCGCACCCCGACATGCTTGCCGTGCCGGATCCGCTCTCGGTCATCCAGCTGCCCTGGCGGCCGGAAGTGGCCTGGCTCGCATCGGACTGCCTGATGGAAGGCAAGGGCGTTGCCCAGGCACCGCGCAACACGCTGAAGCGCCTTGTCGCCGAAGCCGCCAAGGAAGGCATGCGCGTCAAGACCGGCGTCGAGCCGGAATTCTTCCTGACGACGCCGGATGGCAACCAGATCGCCGACGAGTACGATACCGCTGCAAAATCCTGCTACGATCAGCAGGCCGTGATGCGCCGCTTCGACGTCATCGCCGAAATCTGCGATGCCATGCTCGACCTCGGCTGGAAACCCTACCAGAACGACCATGAGGACGCGAACGGCCAGTTCGAGATGAACTGGGAGTATGACGACGTCCTGCAGACCGCCGACAAGCACTCCTTCTTCAAGTTCATGGTTCGCTCGATCGCCGAAAAGCACGGCCTGCGGGCAACCTTCATGCCGAAGCCGTTCCAGGGTCTGACCGGCTCGGGCTGTCACGCCCACATCTCGGTGTGGGATCTTGCCGGCAAGTCCAATGCCTTCGCCGACAAGAACATGGAACTGGGTCTGTCGGAGAAGGGCCGCTACTTCCTCGGCGGCATCATGAAGCATGCTTCGGCGCTCGCCGCGATCTGCAACCCGACCGTCAACTCCTACAAGCGCATCAACGCACCGCGCACCGTCTCCGGTGCCACCTGGGCGCCGAACACGGTGACCTGGACCGGCAACAACCGCACCCACATGGTGCGTGTGCCCGGCCCTGGCCGCTTCGAACTGCGTCTGCCCGACGGCGCGGCCAATCCGTACCTGATGCAGGCGATCATCATCGCCGCCGGCCTCAGCGGCATTCGCACCAAGGCCGATCCCGGCCCGCGCAGCGATGTCGACATGTACCGCGAGGGCCACACCGTCACCCACGGTGCCAAGCTGCCGCTCAACCTGCTCGACGCGCTCCGCGCCTATGACGAAGACAGCGAGCTGAAGGCCGCGATGGGCGAGGAGTTCTCCGCCGCCTACATCAAGCTCAAGCACCAGGAGTGGAACTCCTACGCGTCGCACTTCACCCAGTGGGAACGCGACCACACGCTGGACGTCTGAGGCACCCAAACAGGCTGTGCCCGGTCGTGGAGACCGGGCGCGGGCCTCGGATACACCTCACATTTCGCCGGAACACATGCGATGAAATATTCGATCTTCTCACTCGCCAAGGCTGCATTGTCGGGCCACAAGGGCTGGACCCGGGCCTGGCGCGATCCGGCGCCCAAGAGCCACTACGACGTGATCATCATCGGCGGTGGCGGCCATGGTTTGGCCACGGCGTATTTCCTCGCCAACGAATACGGCATCCGCAACGTTGCGGTGCTGGAAAAGGGCTGGATCGGCTCCGGCAATGCCGGCCGAAACACCACCATCATCCGCTCCAACTACGGTCTTCCCGGCAATACCGGCTTCTACGAGATGTCGATGAAGCTGTGGGAGCGCATGGAGCAGGATCTCAATTACAACGCGATGGTTTCCCAGCGCGGCATCATCAACCTCTACCACTCCGATGCCCAGCGCGACGCCTTTGCCCGTCGCGGCAACACCATGCGGATCAACGGCATCGACGCCGAACTGCTCGACGCGGTGCAGATCCGCAAGGAACTGCCATTCCTCAATTATGACAGCCCGCGCTTTCCGATCATGGGCGGCCTGCTGCAGCGACGCGGCGGCACCGCCCGCCACGACGCGGTTGTGTGGGGCTACGCCCGCGCCGCCGACCAGCGCGGCGTCGACATCATCCAGAACTGCGAAGTCACCGGCTTCGTGCGCGACCACAACGGCAAGATCACCGGCGTCGAGACGTCGCGCGGCAAGATCAGCGCCGGCAAGGTCGGCATGGCGGTCGCCGGCAACACCTCCCGCGTGGCGGCGATGGCCGGCATGAAGCTGCCGATCGAAAGCCATGTGCTGCAGGCCTTCGTCTCCGAAGCGATCAAGCCGCTGATCCCAGGTGTCATCACCTTCGGCGCCGGCCACTTCTATATCAGCCAGTCCGACAAGGGCGGCCTTGTCTTCGGCGGCGACCTCGACGGCTACAACTCCTACGCCCAGCGCGGCAACATGCCCGTCATCGAAGACGTTTGCGAAGGTGGCATGGCGGTCATGCCGATGATCGGCCGCGTCCGCATGCTGCGCCAGTGGGGCGGCATCATGGACATGTCGATGGACGGCACGCCGATCATCGACAAGACGCCGATCGATGGCCTCTACCTCAACGCCGGCTGGTGCTATGGCGGCTTCAAGGCGACGCCGGCTTCGGGCCTCGTCTTCGCCCACCTCTTGGCGCGCGACGAACCGCATCCGGAAGCGGCACGCTTCCGGCTCGACCGGTTCCGCCGCGGCGCGATGATCGATGAAAAGGGCCAGGGCGCCCAACCCAACCTGCACTGAAAGCGAGACTGGCGGAATGCGTATTGCATGTCCTTTCTGCGGCGAACGCGAGAACGGCGAGTTCACCTATCTCGGCGACGCTTCGCCCAAGCGGCCCAACTTCGCAGTCGATAGCGGCGAAAGCCCCGAGGGCGTCGAGGACGCCTTCTACGACTACGTCTATCTGCGCGACAACGTCGCCGGCTACATGCGCGAGTACTGGTACCACGGTGGTGGCTGTCGCTCGTGGCTGATCGCCGAGCGCAACACGGTGACGCATGAATTCAGATCGGTGACCGCAGCCCCAGGCGTTGGCGCGGCCAAGCCGGTGCAGGCAGGAGAATAAAGATGTCGGGCTATTCCGGATCCGAACCGCTCGGCAGGACGGCCGCACTCGAGGGCGCGCCGACCAGCGCCCGCAGCCAGGCAGCTTCAGCCAGCCAGTCGCATCGCCTGCGCAGCGGCGGCCTGATCGACCGCCAGCAGCCGCTGCAGTTTTCGTTCGATGGCAAGGTCATGTCGGGCTTTGCCGGCGACACGCTGGCCTCGGCGCTCGTTGCCAACGGCGTCAAGCTGGTCGCACGCTCGTTCAAGTATCATCGCCCGCGCGGCATCATCACCGCAGGCTCCGAAGAGCCGAGCGCGCTGGTCGAGATGCGCAGCGGCGCCCGCAAGGAGCCGAACACCCGTGCCACCACGCAGGAGCTCTATGACGGGCTGGTTGCCCAGAGCCAGAACCGCTGGCCGTCGCTGCGCCGCGACTTCATGTCGATCAACCAGCTGGCCGCGCCGATCTTCGTCGCCGGCTTCTACTACAAGACCTTCATGTGGCCGGCGAAGTTCTGGGAGAAGGTCTACGAGCCGCTGATCCGCCGTGCGGCTGGTCTCGGCAAGAGCGCCGAGTTGCCCGATCCAGACCATTACGACAAGGCCTGGGCGCATTGTGACGTGCTCGTCATAGGTGGTGGTGCCGCTGGTCTTTCGGCTGCCCTGGCGGCTGGCCGCGCCGGGTCGCGCGTCATCCTCGTCGAGGAAGACAGCCGTCTCGGTGGTCGTCTGCTCAGCGACGGTGGCGAGATCGACGGCATGCATGCCGAGGAGTGGGTGCGTCGTACGACCGACGAACTCACAGCCCTTCCGAATGTCCGCATCATGGTCCGCACGGCGCTGTTCGGTGTCTACGATGGCGGCGTCTATGCCGCGCTCGAGCGTGTCAACGACCATGTTCCGGTGCCGGGTCCGTATCAGGTCCGCCAGCGTGTCTGGCGCATCGTCGCCAAGCGTTCTGTGGTGACGGCAGGCGC
>NZ_JACJHY010000078.1 GCF_014138625.1 Aminobacter ciceronei | reverse complement strand
ATCGAAACGCGCCATGATCACCTCCCGCTGATTGCAGGAAGGGAATCACAACCGATGCCAAATGGGAATCCCGTTTATGGGTATGTGACCTAGAGGGCGATCGGAGTTGAGGGAAATTGCGTTCCCAATCATGCCGCTGGTGAGGTGAGTTATGATACGCTTCTTCGGGATTAATTGATTGGCTCGCAAAAAGCAGCGCGCAGCACGGCGCCTTGGAAGAATATCGCAGTCAGGAAGTGGTCGCAGATGCCAAATGACGATCTTAAACGCCGAATGCAGCAATTCAGCCAGCGGCTCGACTGGAACCTACTAAAGACATTCTATGACATAGTCGAGGCTAATGGCATCACCGCTGCTGCCAATGTTGGATGGCAGAAACAATCCACCATCAGCCTGGCTCTGAAACGTCTCGAAGCTGTCGTCGGCAGCAGGCTGTGCCAGCGGGGACGCGCAGGATTTGAACTCACTGATGAGGGGAGAATCTTGTATGATTGTGTAAAGCATATTCATGAAGGTATAGAGCAGTCCCAATATGCGATCGACAACTCGAGATGCAATATCTCTGGAAAACTTGATGTTGCTATCATTAGTAATTTTGCAAGCAGTGTAATGGACGGAATTTTTATAAAATACAACTCTGAATATCCTGACGTTTTAATAAAACTTGACGTATTGACCTGGGGCGATATAACAAAATGTGTGGTAAATAATGACTATGATATTGGCATATCACCAATATTGTATAGGCATAGCGATCTCAGATATGATTTCCTGGCGCGGGAGTATCATAGGATATACTGTGGAAGACAGCATCGTCTTTTTAATGAGTTGCCAGACCCGATTACTCTCAGTGATGAAGCGTTCATCCTGACTGGCTCCGATGAGCCAGATTCACTTACAAGTTTCCGTCTTAGACATCGCCTGGGACAAAAGGTAACGGCGAGAACTCCAAATCTTGAGGAAGCAAGGCGTCTGACCGTTGCAGGCGTTGGAGTGTGCATCCTTCCCGAGCAGTTTGTCGCTGCCGATGTTGACGATGGTCTGCTTTGGCCATTGTTGGGTCGGACCGAGGACCTATCGTGCGATATATACCTCATCAGCAACATTCATTCACAGAAGCGAGCCGCCAGAGATGCGTTCATTGAGAAGTTTGTAGAAGTTACGAGCGATATTATTCAATAGTTGTTTAATTCAACGATATGTCTCTTATCGAAGAGAATCTAGAAATATTCAAATATATTAGCATAAATTTTTAGTGCGACGGCACGAGCCGTCGGTCGGCGAACATTGGTGTCGTCAATGTACAAAATAGCTGCGCGGTAGGTTTCTCGGCGCCCTCCATGTGTTCTCAATAGGCAAAAAGCAGGGTCATCAATGACTCATAATGGAGGAGAACCCGCATGGAAGCCGGAACGCAGGAATTCTCAATGCCCGGAACGCCGGCGCTCATAGCCACACATGAAGCGCCATCATATTCCCTTCAGCGTACACTCGATTGGACGCACGCCTTCTGGTTCGCGGCGGGAACCCCCGTCCTCGTGCTCTTTTCCATCGGCGCTGTTGCCTCGGCTATGGGCAACATTTCTCCGCTGGTGTGGATTGTTTCTATGTTTATTGGCTTCATCCAATGCTTCACCTACGCGGAGATATCGGGCCTGTTTCCGAACAAGTCGGGCGGCGCGTCGGTCTATGGCGCCATGGCATGGGTGCGGTACGGCAAGATGCTTGGACCGATTTCGGTCTGGACCAATTGGTTCTCCTGGTCTCCTGTCTTGGCAGTCGGATCGGGCCTCGCGGCCGGCTATGTTTTGCAGATGCTGTTTCCGGCTGACGCCGCGATACGCACTTGGTCGATCACGCTGCTGGACCTGAGCTATATCAAATCGGGCCTTCACCTGCGCATCAACTCGACTTTCCTGCTTGGCATGCTTTTGATGCTGACGGTGTTTGCGATCCAGCATCGTGGTGTCCTGAACGCCGCAAAGGTGCAGATGGCGGTAGCCGTGGCAGTGCTGGTGCCGCTCTTCCTTATCGGCATTGTTCCGCTCTTCACAGGCGATGTGCATTCGAGCAATTTTTTGCCTTTTGTTCCCCTCACTCAGGATGCGTTGGGACAGCCTGCTGCCGGCACTTGGAACATGGTTGGCTATACAACGTTCGCAGCGGGCCTGCTGCTGGCTGCCTGGTCCACCTATCCGTTTGAAACGGCGGTGTGTTATGTCCGCGAGTTCAAGAATCCCGGATATGATACAGTGCGTGCGCTGGTCTATTCTGGATTGCTGTGCATCCTGTTCTACACTGTCGTGCCGATCGCGTTCCAAGGCTATCTCGGCCTGGACGGAATGCTCGACCCTGGCATCTATGACGGCACCGGCGTTGGTCGAGTGATGGCGCAGATGGTGGGGGCCGGCCCCGTGCTGGCCAATATCATCATGACGATGCTAATCCTGTCGGTTTGCTTGGTCATCATGACTGCAATGGCAGGGTCATCGCGCACACTCTATCAAGGTTCGCATGACGGCTGGCTGCCGAAATATCTGTCCAGGCTCAATAGCCATGGCGCACCCGTCGCCGCCATGTGGACCGATCTGATCTTCAATGCTTTCCTGCTCATGTTGTCGGACTATGTGTTCCTCATTGTGCTCGCCAACACTACCTACATGATCTTCGTGTTCCTCAACCTACAGGCCGGGTGGCTGCATCGGATAGATAGGCCAGAAGCCCCGAGGCCGTATCGCTGTCCCAACTGGCTGCTTTGGGTTGGCGGGATCTGTGGTTATCTCAACCTGCTGATCATGGGATGGGGGGCTGACTTCTGGGGCGAACGAGCCTTGCTCGCTAGCCTTGCGATCACTGCCGGCATTATCCCGATCTTCCTGTTCCGTCATTACGTGACCGATCGCGGAAAATTTCCTGAGTGGATGCAAGCAGACCTGATGGAGGGCGACGTGCCGATGAAAAAACGCGCGGGGAATTTGCCCTATGTCGTTCTCGTCACTGGTGGTTTGACGATCTACATCGGGCATCTGCTCGCCACCTATCAAATGTAAGTGTTTCAATAGCAGCGCCATCGAAGCCGCTTGCTAGAGAAGCTGTCGACCCCGCCGGGACCTGCTCTCGGTGGGGTCGATGCTTTACGTCAGCTGTCCGGTGCCTAGGCATGTGGTTGCGGATTGACCTGATCAATGTTGCTCATTGAAAAGTAGGGTGTTGATCTAATAGTAGTCTGAAAATATCATCCTTGATGAGGTCTACTTATTGGATAATTTCTTGAGTAGACCTTCCGAGTTGCTACACAATAATTAGATGGTTTGGCAATTGGGTCTTGTGCAGTGAGTATCCGACATATCGAATAACTCGGGTGTGATTTCAACAAAGACCCGTTGGAACGATCTATCAAACCTAGGAATAAGCAATGGGAAATGGACCTCACGATCATCACCACAGCGGCGACCATAGCCACTCTCATGCCGAGGAAATAAGAAACTCGACGGATGGCAGGCAGGCACTTGATCGACTTTCGCGCATCTCTCAAAAGAAGCAGGAGGAGGAGACTGCCCGGTCGCTTGAGTTGGGTCTGGAGGCGGCATCGTCAGTGGTCGACCGCAGCATCTCGCTGTTCAGCCGCGGCCACCAGCCTGCCTTCGCCGGCATCAATACTTTCATGAAAGTCCCCTATTGCGAGGACATCCGCAAGATTGGTCAATACGAAGCCGCATTCGTCGGCGCGCCGTTCGATTCTGCGACCACTTATCGACCAGGCACCCGGTTTGGGCCCCAGGCCGTTCGGAGGATCTCCGCTCTCTATGACGGTTACTGGTTCGATGGCGGCGTTGACATCTACGAGGAGTTGGACCTCTGCGATGCCGGCGACATCTTTGTCATTCCTGGCAACATCGAAAAGACTTTCGATCAAGTCACCAAGGCCGTATCGCACATCTATACGTCTGGCGTCTTCCCGATCATCTGCGGAGGCGATCACAGCCTCGGCTTCCCCAATGTCCGCGGGATCGCTCCGCACATCGACGGCAATGTCGGCATCATTCACATCGACCGGCATATCGATATCCAGGAGAAGGATATGGATGAGCGGATGCACACCACGCCCTGGTTCTGGACTACACATGAGGGGCGCGAGATATCACACCGCGATCATAGCCACATGCATGATGTTGGCTTGCCAAATTGTCATCCCAAGAACCTGGTCCAGCTCGGCATCGGGGGATGGTACGGGAACCGTCCAGGCAGCGCGGTCGCCCAGAGGCGTGGCACCAGTGTCATGACGATGTTCGACCTGGAGAAGCACGGAGCCAAAAAGGTGGCCGAAATGGCCCTTGAGATGGCTTGGGAAGGGTGTAAGGCGGTATATCTCTCCTTCGATATCGACTCGATTGACCCAGGCTTTGCGCCCGGAACAGGCTCGCCGGAGCCGGGTGGTTTGATGCCTCGCGAAGCCTTCGAGATAATTCGGACGATCGCGGCCGAGGGACTGTGCGGGATGGAGGTGGTTGAAGTTTCGCCGCCCTATGACGTCAATGATAATACAGCCCAACTTGCCTGCAGAGTTGTTCTCGACACTTTGGGCACGCTGATCGCGAACGGCAAACTTGGCCATCGCGACAAGGCGCGGGTCGGCTGAGCATGGCGTCGCTTGCAGCCTTTTTCTCAAGACCACATCGATAATTCGAACGGAAGTGCAGGTGGTTCATGTCTAAATTCAGCATTCGCACGCTGCTGACTGCAGCAGTCGTTACTTTCCCCACTTTGGCGATGGCTCACCCAGGACACGGTGACGTTCATGGCTTTTCCGGCGGTTTTGCCCATCCACTGGGTGGTCTCGACCACGTATTGGCGATGACGTTGGTTGGAGTCCTTGCGGCACAGCTCGGCGGTCGGGCGCTCTGGCTCGTTCCCGCCAGCTTTGTTGGCGTCATGGCCCTCGGCGGCTGGGCCGGTTTTGCCGGCGCAGGCCTGCCCTTCGTCGAACTGGGAATCGCAGCCTCAATTGTCGTGCTTGGAGCGATAGTCGCCTTTGGTCTCAGTGTACCGGTTGCTGCAGCAATGGGGTTGGTTGGCTTCTTCGCAATTTTCCATGGCTATGCCCATGGTGCGGAGATGCCAGAAAGCGCCGGAGGTCTGACCTATGCCGCTGGTTTCATGGCCGCCACAGCATTGCTGCACACGCTGGGCCTTGTTGGCGGCCTTCTGCTCGACCGCGCCACCAAAATGAGAGGCGCATCCATTGTTAGATGTGTAGGCGGCGTCGGTGCGCTCGCTGGGGTGGCCATTCTCTCCGGCATCCTCTGACCCCAACTAAGAGGCGTCCCATTGGGGCGCCTCTTGACCGCAAACACCGTCTTTTCGTTTGCCAAACTGGCGCTTTGCGAAGGAGTCTTGGATGACTGGCCTATCCGGTTCCGTGGAGCAGTCGGCCGACATGTTACCCGAGCAGCTCTCATTTGAGCATACGAACGCCTTCGTCGACCGCCATGACGCTGGCAAAAATCATATCGATGAAGGCGAGCGCCTGCAGGCTGCTATTGGTCGTGAGATCCGCTCGATCCGTATCCGTTACGGCCTGAGTGCCACCGAATTGGCGTCAGCAGCAGGCATATCGATCGGCATGCTTTCAAAAGTGGAGCATGGCAGTATTTCGCCTTCGCTCGATACGCTGCAGGCACTGTCGTCCGCGCTTGGAGTGTCGCCGACGGCCTTGTTTCGACGCTACGAAGAAAACTACAATGCTGTCTTCGTCAAGGCCGGCCAAGGGCTGAATGTCGAACGGCGTGGCACCCGAGCTGGCCACCACTATGATCTGCTTGGTTCTGGCTCCAACACAGCCGGTGTGGTGGTCGAACCCTATCTGGTAAGCCTCTCGCAGCCTTTGGATGAACTGCCTGTGTTCCATCATGACGGTCTGGAACTGCTCTACATGCTCGAAGGCGAGATACTCTATCGGCACGACAGCAACCTCTACCGGATGAAACCGGGGGATAGTCTGTTCTTCGACGCCAGTGCACCGCACGGCCCGTGCGAGTTGATAAAAATGCCAATTCGACTTCTCTCGGTGATTTCCTACCGCGCCGCCTGGCAGGCGACTGACGGACGGCGATCAAAATGTCGACGCCGTTAACTGAGGCAGGCGATAAAATCCTCACGGAGCCTGTCGCGTCGTGCAAGCTCCGGGAAACTCGGCTTGTCAATGACATAAACGCCGACGGATGGAGCCATTTGACGTGGAAGCAAAGGCCACAATCTTCGATTTGCTTCATCCGCCGACGCATAGCTCTCGGGCAAGAAGCAAAGCCCTATTCCGAGAAGTGCAAACCGCCTTGCCTCCTCGAGATGTTCGCTGACGGCAGATATTTTTTGGCCGAGCCCGTATTGCAACCGAAACGCGCGCAATTCATCGGGCTCATCGCTGCCAGTAAGTATGAAACGCTCATCCGCGAGAGCCAGCGGGTCGTCGAACTTTTCACCGAACAGCCGATGATGAATTCCGCAATACGGCCGGTGAAGCTCATTCGAAAGAAAACGGTATCTGAGTTCCGGACGCATGATTCTGGAAGGAGCCACCCCGATGTCGATCTCACTGCGCATGACGGAGCCCGCTACGTGAGCCGAGGCCATCGTCGAGACAACAAGCTCCACGTTCGGAAACCTGGTGTGAAAGAGGGCTATCGCCATGTCCAAGGTTCCACTGACGAAGTTGCTAATCAGCCCAATCGACAGATTCCCATGGATTTCGCTCGACGCTTCACTGGCAAGGCTTGGAATTTCGCGAACCGCACGCATCATTGGAGCGCAGAGTTCAGCCAATAATATCCCTTCAGCCGTCAGCTCGAAACCTGCCGAACCACGCCTGCAAAGGACAGTCCCGATCCGCCCTTCGAGACGCTGGAGTGCGAGGCTTATGGCGGATTGCTTCAGAAGAATACGGTCCGTTGCCTTTGTTACTCCACCGGCCTGCACGATCTCGTGGAATATCTTCAGCAAATTCCAATCGAGGTCACGGGCGAAATCATCGATTGACGTCATGAAGACTTTGGCTCCGGCGACATGCAATCCGGCATTGCATAGCCGCGATGGTCGTGCGGCCAAATATATCACTCTTATTCGTAACGCCAAGCCTGCATCGGGCAAGACCAAAAATCTGGCCGAGACAAGGCAAAAAAAGGAGAAAAGACGGATGAACTCGAGAGATGTCTACCGGCATATGCGGCGGATAAGAAGCATCTTGTACTGGGTCTTTGCGGTGAGGGCACGTCGACTTTAGGCCCAAGATCAGGATTGCCCAGTCGATCGAGCTTTCCGTTCGGGACAACTGCTGCTGACCAGCTGGAAGCTACGTGACATGGCGCCCCCCCCCCCCGACGATCCCGAAGCGCGCGTCCTGGTGAATATCGCGCAGTCGTCAGATACTGCGAAATGACCAAAGCCTCCTTGCTAGCCG
The DNA here is from genome assembly GCF_014138625.1 of Aminobacter ciceronei. GTDB lineage: Bacteria > Pseudomonadota > Alphaproteobacteria > Rhizobiales > Rhizobiaceae > Aminobacter > Aminobacter ciceronei. The sequence continues at coordinate 973 of NZ_JACJHY010000078.1, read as the reverse complement.
CGGCAGCATTGGCGGAACAGGCGCTGCAGGTGAACCCTCACAATTCGAGCCATGCGAACAGTTAGCATGTCGTTCGGCGGCCTGCCGAATTGGCCGTTGCGTCAGAGGCGGGTGAAGAGGGCGAGATTGTAGGACGGAGGACTAGACATAGGTTTTGAAGTGGTCGAGCCCGCGCCACGTGCAGCGCACCAAGCCATGGGCGCGCTTCAGTCATGAGATGTTGGCCTCGATGCCGGCGCGGAAGTTCCGCAGCTTGCGATAGACCCATTGGCTCTTGACCATGTCTTCGATCCTGTGTCCCACCTTCTTGTAGATAGCCATGTCGCGCACGCCCCAGGCCTTGGCCTAGCTCAGATTGCCGCGACTAGCAAAGCCGCCGTCGGCCGCCGCCTGATGCGGTGCCTGACCATAGAAGGCGACGTGGCGCTCCAGCATCGGCAGTAATCGCCCGCTGTCGGCCGGGTTGCTCGCTCCGACCACCAGATCGAGGATCATGCCGCTCCTGCCGGTGGCAGGTTGAGCTTGTGGCCGTAGTCGACGTCGCGGGTGCCTTTGACGATGATATCGGCGTGAGGCTCGAACAGGCTGACCAACTTCTCGCCGGCCGGCACGTGCCGCTCGCTCTGGGGGATGATCTGCTCGAAGCGCACAGCCGTGGCCGTTCAGTCGGCGTGATGATGCCAGGGCAGGGGTTGGCCGAGATCGCGGTACGGCTAGGGGTCGGCGATACGCTCAAGCGTTCTGTGAGCCAGGCGAAGGATCGATGTCGTTCATCTTGGCGGTTTATGCCGACCGCCGAACTGTGCCGAGCGCCTTTTTCGATGATGTCGGTATGCGCCGCTTGCCCCGCGATATTGACCAGGGGCCGGTCGTTGACACTAGGTCACATACCCATAAACGGGATTCCCATTTGGCATCGGTTGTGATTCCCTTCCTGCAATCAGCGGGAGGTGATCATGGCGCGTTTCGATCT
>NZ_JACJHY010000077.1 GCF_014138625.1 Aminobacter ciceronei | reverse complement strand
GATCGAAACGCGCCATGATCACCTCCCGCTGATTGCAGGAAGGGAATCACAACCGATGCCAAATGGGAATCCCGTTTATGGGTATGTGACCTAGACGGAACCTGGGAATTGGAGGTCGTTTTCAGCCAGAAGGCGCCAAGCTCTGGCACTGCCGGCCATCACACCGCCAAGAGGCAGCTAGAACTTGGCTTCGGCGAAGGTCACGAGGCGACGGCGATCCTCGCACCACAGCGCGAGATTGACGCAGCCGACGCTCTTCCAGAAAGTCAGCTTCACCGTCTGGCTGGCATCGCGAAGCTCGGCATTGCTGTCGAAGCAGGCCTGCAGGCGATAGAACGGCACGCGGCTGCACAGATGGTGGATGTGGTGCAGGCCGATCGAGCCGGTGATCCACTGCGCCACAGCGGGCAAGGCATACCACGAGCTGCCGCCAAAGGCCGCGACATGCAGGTCCCAGGCGTCGCCCGCATCCCAGCGCGTCTCTTCGAACTGGTGCTGGACGTAGAACAGCCAGCCGCCGGCCCAGGCGCCCATCACCACGACGGGCAGAACCGCCAGCATCACCGCCCAGCCGGCCAAGAGCACGAGGCCGCCATAGACCAGCACCAGCGCCACGTTGAGGCCGCCGGCGCTGCGCCATGCCTCGACGCGCGGAATGGCGTCGTTGTAGGGCAGCCGGTGCATGATCAGAAAGTAGATCGGCACGCCGATGACGATCAGGATGATCGGGTTGCGATAGATGCGATACATCAGCCGCTGGCTGGTGGTCATCGCCTCATATTCGGCAACCGTGCGCGTATCGATGTCGCCGATGCCGCGTTTGTCGAGATTGCCCGAGCCGCCATGGTGCACGGCATGCGCCTTCTGCCATAGCGTGTAGGGCGTGAAGGTGAAGACACTCAGCGCCCGGCCGATGGTCTTGTTGGCCATACGCGAACTGGTGAACGAGCCGTGACCGCAGTCATGCTGGATGGCAAACAACCGCACCAGGAACGAGGCACAGACCGGCGCCAACGCCACCATCAGCAGCCAGCGCCAACCGCCGAGCAGCGGGCCGGCATAGGTTGCGAGCCAGATAAGCGTTGCACCCATCACCAGGAAAGGTATCAGCGTCACCGCCAGTTCGAACGCCGCGCGGCGGTCGTCGGGGTCGCGAAAGCGGTTGCAATGCGAGGCTAGCCGGCGAACGAGCGCCTTTTCAGCCGCATGATCCGCACCCTGGGCAGACCCTTTGGGCAGGTCGTCCGCCTTGGACGACATCAATTTCGTCATTTAGTCCCCGAAATCTCGCTGCCAACTCGGTCAAGCGCGCCATTTGTCCATAATGCGCGGCACGCGCCATGGCTAGTGGCACCACCGTGGCATATTAGCCGTATCCAGCGTCTATGCACCGCTGGACGCAAATCATGGCGTTTTCCTGTTGAGTGCGCGGGCCATTACGTCTTAGGTCGGGGAAATCATCGAGGCGCGGCCAGCAGCCGCAGGGAACTCCTATCCATGGCTTCTTTGGAAATTTCCGCCGGCTCGGCCAAATGGACCACGCTTCCAAGCCATCGCTTGTGGTTGTTGCAGCAGGCCGACGCGCTGTTCTCTTTCTTCGAACGCCAGAGCCTCAATCCGCTCGGCGGTTTCCACGACCTCGACGATCATGGCCACCCGCTCGCGCCGGGCGCCGTCCCCGGCCGCTTCGCCGGCCGACAGATCCACGTCACCACGCGCCTGGTGCACTGTTTCTCGATTGCCCATCTGATGGGACGCCCCGGCGCCGACGTGCTCGTCGACCACGGCATGGATTTCCTCTGGAACGGCCATCGCGACACAGCCAATGGCGGCTATTTCTGGGGCGTCGGTTATGACGGTCCGACCAACGACACCAAGCAGGCCTATGGCCATGCTTTCGTCCTGCTTGCCGCCTCCAGCGCCAAGGTCGCCGGCCACCCCGACGCCGACCGCCTGCTGACCGACATCTCAACAATCCTGTCTGAAAAATTCTGGGAAGAGGCGCATGGCGCGGTGGCGGAAGAGTTCAGCCGCGACTGGCAGCCGCTCGACAGCTATCGCGGCCAGAACTCCAACATGCACCTCACAGAGGCGCTGATGGCCGCCTTCGAGGCGACTGGCGACAGCATCTATCTCACCATGGCCGAGCGCATCGCCGACCTGATCATCCGCCGCCATTCGGCTGCCGCCGGTTGGCGCCTGCCCGAGCATTTCACGGCGGAATGGAAGCTCGACCGCGATTACTCCGGCGACCCGATGTTCCGCCCTTATGGCACGACGCCTGGCCATTCGCTCGAATGGGCACGGCTGCTGCTGCAATTGTGGGAGCTCGGCGGCCGCAAGCATGCCTGGCTGCCGGACGCGGCAAGGAACCTGTTCGGCCAGGCGACGGCAGACGGTTGGGATACCGCCAAGGGCGGCTTCTATTACACGCTCGAATGGGACGGCTCGGCCCGGATCAGGGATCGCTACTGGTGGCCGTGCTGCGAGGCGATCGGTGCCGCGTCCGTACTCAACGCCATCGGCGGCGACGCTGCCTACGAGGCCTGGTACCGCCGTATCTGGAGCTTCTGCGCCAGCCGCTTCATCGACCGCGCCAATGGCGGCTGGCACGCCCAGCTCGACGACGATCTCAAGCCCAATGCCGGCCCGTTCTACGGCAAGCCCGACATCTACCACGCGCTCCAGGCCTGTCTGATCCCACTGTTGCCGACCTCGGGCAGCATCACCCGTGGCCTGCTGCAGACGGGCATCCGCCTCTAGCAAGATCGGTCCGGCCTCACGGCCAGCGCGCCGCCACCTGGTTGCCGAAGATCGCGCGCTGCATCGAACCGGCAAGGGTCGCCGCAAAAGGCGTGGCGATGTGGTGGCGGTCGCGGAAGGTCAGCTTGCCACCGATCATCGCCGGGCAGGTCGTGTCGTTGCAGAACAGCTCGGTCAGGTCGACATAGCGGACGCCATCAAGCCCGGCGCTCGCCACTTGTTCAGTCTTCGACACCCGTTCGTCGATCGCTTCCCGTCGCGGCGTGTCGCAGACCGTACTGCTCCTGCCCTGCCACAACGAACGGGCGACACAACGGTCGAGATATGACTTGTGAACGGGAACATCCCTGAGCAGCACGACCTCGGCGCCGGTTTTGCGAAGCGCCGCAAGCGATGCCCTCAGGCCACCCGCCCAGACGTCGCGGCTGACCAGATGCTTCAGCCCGCCATTGACGTCGTTTTCGACGTAGCTGTAGGAAAACTGCGAAACGATCACCGCATCGGGCTTGAGGCTGGCGATCTCCTTCATTGCCGTCTGCCGCCACGCATCGCATTCGGAATAGGCCCGCATCAATCGCACGTTCCATGTCGGCACCACCGCCACCGAGCAGGACGATTTCAGATAGGTCACCAGCCGCCAGTTGTTGGTCTCGGCAATCTTTGCCAGCGGCGTCGACCAGTGGTCGGCATGCGAATCGCCGAACAGCACGATCGTCTTTTGCGGCTTCGATGCACCCAGACTGCAGCTGCGCGGCTTGGTCTGCTCGAGGCTGGCAACGCAGGCGCTGTCTATCTGGCGCGCCGACGACGAACGTGCAGCACTGTCCGCGATCAACTTCTGCTCCGGGCCGACACTTCGCGCAGCAATCTGAGCTGCGCCAAAGGACAATGTCACGCCGAGCGAGGTCAGCAGCGCCGCCAAACCCAGCGAGCGCAGCGAACCGGCCGAAAGCCAGCCATTGGAGCGAACAGGATTCTCGACATACCGATAACTGAGGAAGGACAGGCCGACCGTCACCGCCAGGCAGGCAAGCCTGCCGGCAAGCGTAAGGTCAGGCCACAGGATCGTCGCATAGACGATGACGGGCCAGTGCCAGAGATACAGCGAATAGGACAGCTTGCCGGTCCATTGGAACGGCGGCAGCGACAGCAGGCTTGCCGGCCCGACAGCACTCTTGCGGGCGCCTGACAGCAGCAGCATCGCCGTGCCCGCGACCGGCAGCAACGCGATGAAGCCGGGGAAAGGATCGGTCTCCGAGACGCTGAGATAGGCGACGGCGATCAATGCGATACCAGTCCAGCCCATGACAGGCGAGAATCGAAAACCCGATGCCCAGCGCTCCGCCACAACAAGCGAAACGAGCCCGCCCACAGCGAATTCCCAGGCCCGCAGCGGCGAGAAATAGAAGGCCCAGGGCTGCGACTCCGAGGTCATCAAGGCGCTCACTCCGAACGACACCAGTACAACCACACCGAGGATGAGCGCGATACCCCTTGCCCCCGGCCGGAACCACGCGACCAACAGCAGGAACGCCGGCCAAAGCAGATAGAACTGCTCCTCGACCGACAACGACCAGAAATGCAGAAACGGGTTGCTGGCCGTGTCGGCGGCGAAATAATCGAACGACCAGCGCAGCAGCCAGAGATTGATGACGTAGCTCGAGGCAAACAGCGCACCCTTGGCGTAAAGCTGCTGCTCGGACGGCGCGAGGATGAAATAGCCGGCGGCAAGCGTGGTGGCGATCACCAGAAGCGATGCCGGCAACAGCCGTCGGGCGCGGCGCCCATAGAAGCGCCAGAGATCGACGGTCCCGCTACGGCCGATCTCCTGAATCAGGTGGCGGGTGATCAGATAGCCCGAGATGACGAAGAAGATATCGACGCCGATGAAACCGCCCGGCAGGTCGGACAGGCCGAAGTGAAAGGCGATCACGCCGCTGACGGCGATGGCACGCAGGCCCTCGATGTCGGGGCGGAAGGTGGTGACAGGTGCCGTCATGTCTTTGCTGCAACGTGTGCTGTGATGTGCGTGCTGGACATGACGGCAGGTTGGGCGACCATGCCCGCGGGCACAATTCAAACTATGTTGCAATGCAACATGAAAGCCGCCTTTCCGAACACCTTACCCGGGAGAAACGCGTGCATTTCCGCGCCTTCGAGTGTCGATTTCTGTATGAACGGAACTCATGCGGGCATTGGTCGTTAATGCCCCACGGAACCAGGGCGGCCACATGACGAATCGCGAGACTTTGCTCGGCGGGCTGCCGGCTGCGGTCTATACGACCGATGCCAGCGGGCGGATCACCTTTTTCAATGAAGCCGCAGCAGCACTCTGGGGTCACCGGCCCGAAATCGGCAAGGACTCGTGGTGCGGCTCCTGGCGGCTTCGGACGGCGGAGGGCGAACCGCTGGCACATGGCGACTGCCCGATGGCGCGGGCCCTGAAGGAGGGTCGGGCGATCCGCAACGCCGAGGCCATAGCCGAGCGGCCAGATGGCACTCTGGTGCCGTTCCTCGCCTTCCCCGCGCCAATACGCGACGAAACCGGCGAGATAACGGGTGCCATCAATCTTCTGGTCGACATCTCGGCCCAGAAGCAGGCCGAGATACAAACCCAGCGCCTCGCCTCGATCGTCGAATCTTCCGACGACGCCATCGTCAGCAAGGATCTGTGCGGCGTCATCCAGAGCTGGAACGCCGGCGCCACCAGGCTTTTCGGCTACAGCGCCGATGAAGCCATCGGCAAGCACGTCCGCATGCTGATCCCAGATGACAGGCAGGACGAAGAGGACGTCATCCTCGGCAAGGTGCGGAGCGGTCAGCGCGTCGACCACTTCGATACGATCAGGAAACGCAAGGACGGCAGCCTTGTCTTCATTTCGCTCACCGTATCGCCGGTGCTCAACGGCGCCGGCAAGGTCATCGGCGCCTCGAAGATCGCCAGAGACATTACCGAGCGCAAGGAAAGCGAGAGCCGCATCCGCATGCTCATGCGCGAGGTCAACCACCGGGTGAAGAACCAGTTCGCCGTCATCCTGTCGATGATCCGCGAGACGGGCAAGCACGCAACGACGATCGCCGAATTCGACACCCAGATCCGCAACAGGATCATGGCGCTGTCGCAGTCCCAGGATCTGCTTGTCGACGGTGACTGGCGCGGCGCTGACCTGGCCGATCTGGTCAGCAACCAGATCCGGCCGTTTGCCGCCGAGCGCCGCATCACCATATCGGGCGAGCCGGTCCTGCTGTCGACGATGGCGGTCCAGAATCTCGGCATGGCCTTTCATGAGCTTGCCACCAATTCGGCCAAGCATGGCGCGCTGTCATCCGATCTTGGCACCGTCGAAATCGGCTGGACCGCTTCCGATCGCTTTCGCCTGACCTGGAAGGAAACCAACGGACCGACCGTCGGAAAGGCCTCGCGCAAAGGATTTGGCCGGATCGTGCTCGAGCGCGTCGCGCCTTTGGCGCTGAACGGCGTAGGCCATCTCAGCTTCCAACCAGATGGCGTCACCTGGACGCTCGACGCACCGCTTGACCTGGTCCGGACGCCCGCTCCCTGACGGCAGTAGCTTCACCTCTGCAGTCGGCTTCGCTTCTCTTGCCGCGAAAGCCAGGCAAGAGTGATGCGCTCGTCGACGTCAAGCTGCGAGCCGGCCTTGGGGCGGGACGCAGCCAGCTCGTCAGACAACCGCCCTTCCGACCACGCCAAAATCACTTCCGGATGAATGTAACCTTTTCGGCAGACGGCCCGCGTGTTGCCGAGGTGCCTGGCAACGTCGTCAATGACTTTGTTGCATGCCTGCGCCCTCGCTTCCGCCCGCTCGGGCACCGGCGTTCTGGAAAACAGCGCCATCGCGCGCACGGTTCCGCCCCAGGTGCGGAAATGTTTGGAGCTGAAAGCTGCGCCCGCCGCAGCTCGAATGTAGTCATTGACGTCCTGAGACCATATCGGCGCCCGCGCACCATTGTCGTCGAGATATTGAAACAGGGTCTGGCCGGGCAGTTCCTGGATGCTGCGCACGATCTTTGCCATACGCCTGTCGACCAGCCGCAAACGCCATTCTTTTCCCGATTTGCCCTTGAAGGCGAATCTGAGCGTCGAACCTTCGATGTCGACATGGCGGTTGCGTAGCGTCGTCAGCCCGAAGCTGCCATTCTCCCTGGCATAGGCGGCGCCACCCACCCGGATCATTGTATTGTCCAGCAGCCATACCACCGCTGCGACGACCCGCTCGCGCACCATTCCGCGCAGCCGCAAATCCTTGTCGATCCGGCGGCGCAGCAGCGGCAGCGCGCGTGCAAATTCGGCCAGGCTCGAGAATTTGAGCTCGTCACGCTTTTCCGACCAGTCGGGATGGTAGCGATATTGCTTTCGGCCACGCTGGTCGCGTCCCGTCGCCTGGATATGACCGTTGCTTTCGGCGCAAATCCACACATCAGTCCATGCCGGAGGAATGGCAAGCGCATCGATGCGCGCAAGAACCGCCTTGCTGGCGACCTTTCCGCCATTGGCCGTTTCGTAGAGAAGGCGCTTGCCTGCCCTTTTCCTTGATATGCCGGGCTCGTCGTCGCTGACATAAGCCAGCGATGCGTCATGCGCGGCCTCGGCATTTTCGTCCGGCACGCGCCGGGACTGCTCGGTGTCTTTCCGCATCGGTGCGATCCCTCGGGATCAACGCTAACTTGGATGCAGCTCATGGGTTCCGGCACGCTGTTGCTTGCAACGACATCCTGGTTCAAATCAAGCATGCCAACGGCTACGTTCAGGAAACGGAAACGCCCGCCGCGCACTGTGATCTCAGGCACTGACGTGCCCGGCGTCGGGACGCAACCCGACAATTTTAGCGAGGCGACAGGCTGGTCAGCTTTCTGAATTTCCGTTCGCAAAGACAGTCACCCGGGCGTCGGCGCATCGAGATCGACCTGTTCGGAACGGTCGTCTATGCGATCGGCGACGTCCATGGCTGCTATCGCGAACTGCGCACGCTCGAGGACAAGGTCGTTGCCGACGCGGCCATCCTGCCCGGCCGCAAGCTGATCATCATGCTTGGCGACTATATCGACCGTGGCCCCGATTCGGCACAGGTGATCGATCACCTCATAGCCCCGCCGCCACCAGGCTTCGAGCGTCTCTGCCTGATGGGCAACCACGAGACCCAGACGCTCGACTATCTCGACGGCAAGCTGTCACTGGCTCGGTGGCTGTCCACGGGTGCACGCAGCACGCTGTTCTCCTACGGCATCGACGCCGAGCATCTCGGCGAACTCTATGGCGGCGGCAACAGGCTCGACGACCATATTCGCGCAACCATCCCGCCGGAACACATCGCCTTCATGCGCGACCTGCCGATCATGGCCTATTCCGAACGCTTCGTGTTCGTTCATGCGGGCATCCGGCCCGGCGTGCCGCTGCTCGACCAGGAAGACGACGACCTGCTCTACATCAGGGAGGAGTTCTTCGAGGCGTCGCGCCGGCTCGACCGCTGGGTCGTGCATGGCCACACGCCGGTTGACCATCCGCGCATCGACGGCCGCCGGCTGGACATCGACACCGGCGCCTTCAAGACCGGTCGGCTGACGGCGGTGCGCATATCAGGCAAGAGCGGCAGGCTGTTTTTCTCCTAGCTCGCGACCTAGGTGTCGAAGCTATGAAGGTTGTTCATTCGAGGAGGGACTGAGAAGCTGGGGTTGCGAAGCCAACCAACCTTCAGTGGAGCTCCCCGAATG
>NZ_JACJHY010000076.1 GCF_014138625.1 Aminobacter ciceronei | reverse complement strand
CTTCCAAACGCTGACATTTGACCAGCATCCCAAGAGGCGACGACTGTCGCATCTCTAACCGGCTCATGTGTCGCATCTCTAAAATGGCGCTACAAATTTAAGTCGCATAAGATAGATTATGGAACAAGTCTACCTTTCAGAAACGCTGATTAGCTGGGTTTTTGCTGTTCCCGGTCGTCTCTGCAAGCTTGGCTGACGATCGGCTTGGACGCATTCGCCGCAATGCGCGTTATTGGCCGGCTGCGATGCCACTCAGGCGCGCGTCAAACTGTCAGCTTATCACTCTGTCGGAAATGGCATTTCGATCGTCATGCCGTCATAGGCCGGTTCGACATGTGCCGGCGTGGCGTCCATGACGGCGGCGTAGTCCAGCGGCACGTGCATATGGGTCAGCACGGCCTTGCTTGGTTTGAGCTTCCCGATCCACTCCAACGCCTCCGAGAGCGACAGATGGCTGACATGCGGCCTATGCTGCAAGGCGTCGACGACGAGCAGTTCCAGGCCCATCATCAATGTGACCGTCGCATCAGGGAAGTCACTGACGTCGGAACAATAGGCCAGAGGCCCGACACGGAAGCCGAGCGAGATGATGTCGCCATGGATCTGCGGCAGCGGCAGAAAGGTGAGGGCACCCCCCTCTCCCGTTATGACGAATGGTTGGTCGTGCGCGATCGCATGCGGCCGCACGATCGGTGGGTATGAGCTGCCCGGCGGCGTTTCGATGCAGTAGCCAAATGCCTGTTTCAGCCTGTCGAGCGTGAAAACGTCGGCCCAGATATCAACGAGGCTACCGCGCTCGAGCACATAGCCCCGGAGGTCGTCAATGCCGTGGATATGGTCGGCATGCGGGTGCGTGTAGACCGCGCCGTCGATGTGGCGAACGCCGGCGGCCAGCATCTGGGCGCGGAAATCCGGCCCCGTGTCGATGACGACGCGCGTGACGCCGGTGTCGGAAATGCGCTCGACCATGGCGGCCGCGCGGGTGCGCCTGTTCTTCGGGTTTGTCGGGTCACAGGCGCCCCAGTCCCCGGTGATGCGCGGCGTCCCTGGCGACGAGCCGCAACCCAGAATGGTAAGGCGCAGCACGTCGGCCATGGCGTCAGGCTGGCCTCGGCATCTTGGTGAACAGCCGGAAGAAGTTGGCTGTGGTGATGTCGGCGATTTCAGCTGCGCTGACACCGATGGTTTCGGCCAGCACTGCAGCCGTCTGCGCCACGAAGGCCGGCTCGTTGCGTTTGCCGCGATGCGGCGGCGGCGCAAGGTATGGCGCATCGGTTTCGACCAGCAGCCGGTCGCGCGGCACGTCCTTGGCGATTTCGCGCAGCTCGGCCGAGTTCTTGAACGTCAGGATGCCGGAGAACGAGACATAGCCGCCAAGCGCGACGCCGATGCGCGCCAGCTCGGCCCCTGACGAGAAGCAGTGCAGGATGAAGGGGAAGGCACCCTTCCCTGTTTCCTCCTTGAGGATATCAGCCATGTCGTCATCGGCGTTACGGGCGTGGATGACCAGCGGCAATCCGGTTTCACGCGACGCTGCAATATGGACGCGCAGGCCCTGCGCCTGTGCGTCACGCGGCGACTTGTCGTAGAAATAATCGAGGCCGGCCTCGCCGATCGCCACAACTTTCGGGTGCTGTGCCAGCCGGACCAGATCTGCGGTCGTCACGTCGAGTTCTTCCGCAGCGTTGTGCGGATGGGTGCCGACGGAGCAGAAAACTTCGCCGAATTCTTCAGCGATCGCAAGGATTTGTTCGAAGCGCTTCACGCGCGTCGAGATCGTGACCATCCGCTCGACGCCCGCCGCCTTGGCGCGCGCGATGATATCGGCGCGCTCCTGGGCGAAATCGGGGAAGTCGAGATGGCAATGACTGTCGACCAACATTTCTGCCGGCCTCAGCTTTCCGCTGCCTGTTCGACATAGCGCGGGAACACCGGCTGCGGTGCCGGCAGTGCCGCACCCGAGACCAGCGCATGCGCGGCGTCGACATGGACGAAGTCCCGGTCGGTGATGGCAAGCAGGTCGAGCAGCTTCGCCGCCGAGGCCGGAATGAACGGCTGGCACATGATTCCGACGCGACGGATCACCTCGGCCGTGGTCCACAGCACCGTTTCCATGCGCGCCGGGTCCGTTTTCTTTAGTGCCCAGGGCTCCTGTGCCGCGAAGTAGCGGTTGGCCTCGGCAACGACGGCGAAGATCGCGGCGAGGGCGTGGTGGATGCCCTGCTCCGCCATTGCCTTGCGCGCCGTCGCCAGCGCCGCCACGGCCTGGTCGAGGATCGCCTTGTCGGCCTCCGCCAATTCGCCGCGCTGCGGCACCACGCCATTGCAGTTCTTGGCGATCATCGACAGCGAGCGCTGCGCAAGATTGCCGAGGTCGTTGGCGAGATCGGCATTGGTGCGGTTGACGATTGCCTCGTGGCTGTAGCTGCCGTCCTGGCCGAACGGAACCTCACGCAGCAGGAAGTAGCGCACCTGGTCGAGGCCATAATGCTCGACCATGGTGAACGGATCGACGACGTTGCCGAGCGACTTCGACATCTTCTCGCCGCGGTTGAACAGGAAGCCGTGGCCGAACACCCGCTTCGGCAACTCGATGCCGGCGGACATCAGGAAAGCCGGCCAGTAGACGGCATGGAAGCGGACGATGTCCTTGCCGATGATATGAACGGCAGGCCAGTAAGCCCACTTCTCGGCGCTGGTGTCCGGATAGCCGAGCGCCGTGATGTAGTTGGTCAGCGCGTCGACCCAGACATACATCACGTGCTTGTCGTCGCCGGGCACCGGCACGCCCCAGTCGAATGTCGTGCGCGAGATCGACAGGTCCTTCAGACCCGAACGGACGAAGCTCGCAACCTCGTTGCGGCGCTCGTTGGGGCCGATGAAGTCGGGCTTGCTGTCATAGAGCGCAAGCAGCTTGTCCTGATAGGCCGACAGGCGGAAGAAGTAGCTCTCCTCCTCGACCCATTCAACCGGCGTGCCCTGCGGGCCATAGCGCACATTGTCGGGACGTACTTCGGTCTCTTCCTCGCCGTAATAGGCTTCGTCGCGCACCGAATACCAGCCGGCATAGCTGCTCTTGTAGATGTCGCCCTTGTCAGCCATCGCCTTCCAGATCGCCTGGGAGGCAGCATAGTGACGCTCTTCGGTGGTGCGGATGAAATCGTCGTTCGACGCATTCAGAAGTGTTGCCATCTTCTTGAATTCGTTCGAATTGCGGTCTGCCAGTTCACGTGCGGTGATGCCTTCGCGGTTGGCCGTCTGCAGCATCTTGATGCCGTGCTCGTCGGTGCCGGTGAGGAAGAAAACATCCTTGCCGTCATGGCGCTGGAAGCGGGCAAGAGCATCGGTTGCGATCAGCTCGTAGGCGTGGCCGATATGCGGCTTGCCGTTGGGATAGGAGATCGCGGTCGTGATGTAGAATTTTTCGCGGGACATGGGTGGGCCGTCATGAATGTCGGATTGAAAGGGTCGCGGTCAGATAACGCATCGGCATGGCGTTTGCCATCCGGCTCGGACGAGCGTCACATTCGCAATGCGGCATTCAAGCGGTCGATCATGGCCAGGACGTGTTGTTTCTTGTCGAGATTGTAGGTCTCGGTCTCGGATATCGCGTTTTGCGCGTCGTGCCAAGCATCGGACAAGGCGTTGGCCCGTGAAAGGTCGGAGTTGTAGGCAGCTTGCGTCGCCGTATCCGCCAGCAGGTCGAGCGCGCGGCGATTGAAGACGTCGAACTGGATGGCGCTGTCCCTGCCCGCCACCGCATCGGCGAGCTTGTGCGCGGCGCCGATGTCGTTGCGTCCGGACCGCACGATCCTGTCAAGCGCTTCGGCGATCTCCAGCCCGCCATACTGGGTGAGCAGGATGGCAGCGCGCACGCTGCCCCCTGCCCGCTGCACCAGCGCCGCGCGCGCCTCCGGCTCGTCAGGCGCCGGCTGATCGGTGCCGGCAAGGGCTGCCAGCAGCGCATTGTCGTCGAGCGGGGTCAGGCGGATGGTCTGGCAGCGCGAACGGATCGTCGGCAGCAGACTGCCGGGCGCATGGACGATCAGGACGAACAGTGTACGCGCCGGCGGCTCTTCAAGGTTTTTGAGCAGCGCATTGGCGGCATTGGTGTTCATGTCGTCGGCCGGATCGACGATGACGACACGGTAGGCGCCATCATGCGAGGTCATCGATAGGAAACGCGACACTTTTCGGATCTCGTCGACTGTCACGACCGACTTGAAACCCTTGGTCTTGTCGTTCTGCGGCCGCGTCAGGTGCAGCACCGAAGTATGCGCGCCGGTGGCAACCTGGCGGAACAGTCCCGACTTCGGGTCTGGATGCGCGAGCTCTTCGGGCGCGCTGCGATAGTCGGGATGACGCAGCAGATGATTGGCGAGGTGAAAGGCCAGTGTCGCCTTGCCGATGCCTACCGGGCCGGCGAGGATAAGGGCATGCGGCAGCTTGCCCGAGCGATAGGCCGCGGTCAGCATCGCGGCCGCCTGTTCATGGCCGAACAGGCGCGGGTTTTCGGCCGGCTCGGCAATGCCGTCGAGCGTGTCGTGTTGTTCGGGGGCGATCCGTTCGAACATCAGGCGTCGGCCCTGGCCCGGCTGCCGGCAGTAGCGCGCGCCTCGAGGGCGGCGAAGACGGCGTCGGTTATCTGGTGCTCGACCTCTTCCTGATCCCTCGATGCGTCGATCAGGATGCATCGCTCAGGTTCGTTCTCGGCAATTGCCAGATAGGCCTCGCGCCGGCGCTGGTGGATCTCGACGGTCTCCTTCTCGAAACGGTCGGCCACATCCTGTCCGCGCCTGGCAGTGGCGCGCCGAAGGCCTTCGGTTGGGTCGAGATCGAGGATCAGCGTCATGTCGGGCATCATGCCATTGATTGCCACGCGCTCGACAGCCGCCATGAAGTCGGGATCGAGGTCGCCCGTAACCCCTTGGTAGACACGCGACGAATCGAGAAAGCGGTCGCACAGCACGATGGCACCACGCTCGACGGCCGGTCGGATCACCTGCTCGACATGGTCGGAGCGCGCGGCAGCAAACAGCAGCGCTTCCATTTCCGGTCCGAATGGCTCGGCGGCACCCGACAGCAGCACATGGCGCACCGCTTCGGCTCCGGGCGAGCCGCCGGGCTCACGCGTCACCAGAATGTCATAGCGCTTGTCGCGAAGCTTGCTGGCCAGGCGTTCGATCTGGGTCGACTTGCCTGCGCCCTCGCCGCCTTCGAATGTGATGAAGAAGCCGCGCGCCAAACCAATGCCTTTCTGTCCGCTGCACCGCACGTCATGCCGCACGAACGGCCTCACGGCATATCTTATGTAGGTGCCGAAGCTCTAGCGTCGAGAGCCGCAAAGGTCCACCCGAACTATCTGAGCCAGCCGACCGCGAGTTCCTTGACCGCGTCGAGGGCACGGCTTTGCAGTGAACCTACTTCGACAGCCTCTGCGGCATAGAGCGGGGTTTCCTGGCTCAGCGTGTCGCCGATCCAGACCTTGAGCGAGCCGATCGGCGTTCCCTGTGCAATCGGAGCTGCCACCGGGCCGTCATAGACGATGCGTGCCACGAGCCGCTCGCGATTGGTAATCGGTAAAAACAGCGAGATCGGCTTCTGGGCCACCAGCGCGACATGCGATCTGGTACCGCCAAACACCTGCGCTTCGCCGACTGTCTCGTTGGCGGCAAAGATCTCCGACTTCTCGAAGGATCGCATGCCCCAGTCGAGCAGCTTGCGTGCTTCCTCCGAGCGCTCGCGGTCGCTGGCAAGGCCGGCCATGGCGGCAAACAGCCGCCTGCCCTCTCGGTTGACCGAGCCGACGATGGCAAAACCCTCGCCTTCGGTGAATCCGGCCGCCATGCCGTCGGCGCCGATGTCCATGGTGATCAGCGGATTGCGGTTGCGCTGCAGGATCTTGTTCCAGTTGAACTCCGGTAGGCTGTAATAGCGGTAGAACTCGGGATATGTGCGCCAGATATGCAGGCCGAGCGTGGCAAGCTCGCGCACGGTGGTGGTCTGGCCGGGCGCCGGCAGGCCCGTCGAGTTGACGAATGTCGACTTCTGAAGCCCGATCTCGCGGGCGCGTTCGGTCATCTGCAGGGCGAAATTGGCTTCCGAGCCGGCCATGCCTTCGGCAAGCACGATGCAACCGTCATTGGCGAGTTGTACAGTAACGCCCTGGATCAAGTCCTCGATGCGGATCTGCGACTTGACCGCGGCAAACATCGTCGAGGCGCGCGATGCGGCGCCACCGGTGCGCCAGGCGTTTTCGCTCACTGCAAAGGTGTCGTCGAGCTTGTAGCGGCCCGACTTGATGGCGTTGAACACCACCTCCATGGTCATCAGCTTGGCCAGCGAAGCCGGAGCCATCGGCTTGTCGGGATCCTTCGAAAACAGCACGGTGCCAGTTTCGGCATCGATCATGTAGGCTTGGGTGGCCTTCGTTTCGAACAGCTGAGCCTCAGCCTGTCCTGTGAAGGCAAGCGCTGCAAGCAAGCCGATCATCAAGCTGATCGGAGCGGATAGTCTGAAATTCATGAGAGATACTGCCCCGTTCGGCCCCGTTCCGGTCGAGCGTCGTGAACCTATCAGTCTTCGATCGATGGGATCAACCGTGGCGGGGCAGATAGCCACAGCTCCGCAGGCGCGAATGCCTTAATCGTGAACCGCAAACGCGTCGGGTGCGCCATGCGACCAGGCCGCCTTCAGCATGGCGTCGATCGAGGTCTTGCCATCGGGATAAAGGTCGACCGAATACCAGGTCTTGCCTTCGAAGTCGGACTGCTCGACCAGGGTACGACCGTAAGCCGATAGCGCCTTCGCGATACGCTGGGCTTCTGCGCTGTCCTCGAACGTGCCGGCTGCGACATAAGCTTCCAGCTTCTGCTCGGCACGCGGCCCGGGATTGAGGCGTTTCCAAGACTCGACGATGTCACTCGACGTCATCGAATTGCCTGCAAGTGCGTCGAAGGCGCGGGTCGCAGCACTCTCGCTTTCGCTGGCGTAGCCCATGGTGGCGAGCGCCACGCGGGTTTGCGGCACCATCATACCGTCGGGACGTTCAGGCGCGATCGGCCCGAAATCCGGCAGCACGACGTCGACGATGCCCTGCCCTTGCGCAGCCACAGCCGGCTGTTCGAACTGGACCGCCTGGGCGGCAAGCGTGTTGGCTGGCGCGCTGGCCTGCTGGATCATTGCAGGCGCTGCGTTTGTGGTCATCGTGCCCGGGAAGGCTGCCGCCTGGCCGACGCCGACGCTCGGCGTCGGACCGTTCATGGCAATCATCACGCCAGCCGGCAAGCCGTCATTGATCGGATCGGCCATGCCCTTGCCCGGGCGGTAGGACGCCAGCAGGTACTGGTCGTCGCGGCCGTCGAGCGGTGCCCGACCGACATATTCGACTTTCACATTGGCCGTGCCGCTGTGGGCATAGTCGAGCATCTCGGCGGCGCGCTTGGAGAGGTCGATGACACGGTCGTTCGAATAGGGTCCGCGATCGTTGATGCGCACGATCACCGATGAGCCGTTCTTGGTGTTGGTGACGCGCGCATAGCTCGGCAGCGGCATGGTCGGATGCGCCGCGGTCAGATGCGTCATGTCGTAGATTTCGCCATTGGCGGTCAGACGGCCGTGGAAGGCGTCGCCGTACCATGAGGCCGGGCCCATCGCGGCGTAATTCTTGTCTTCCTTTGGGTAGTACCACTTGCCGCGCACCTTGTAGGGCTTGCCGGTCTGGTCCCGGCCGCCGCCGCGCGGCAGGTTCGACATTGCTGTCGTCACGCGCGGGCTTGCCTTCACGCCATATTCGGACTCGGCGAAATACTCCTTGGAGCGCTTCTTGCTGGCGACGGAGGTCGGCTTCTGGGAGGCGCAGCCGGCAATGAAAACCACCGTTGCTGCGAGAATGCTGACCGTGGCTGCGCGCCCAAAACGCGTCCGCGTCGAGTTCTGCATTGTCGTGAAGTCCCCTGCCAGTCTACTCCGGCGCCGCCAAAGGCGCAGCGCCGTTACGCTTATGTGGAGTCAGCTCGCGCACGTATCCCCAGTCCCCTATGTGCGCAGGTAATGCTTGCCAGCCTATTAATCGACTGTGGTCCGAAACGGGCGAGATTGTGGCACAATTACGGCGCTTGCCCTCGAGTAACTTGACTTCAACCAAGTTCGCCGTGGCAGAACAAGCGCAGCGTCGCAGCGTAAGAAAGCTATTATTTTCAGGTCATTATGACAAAAAACATAACAAGAAGATAATCCACTTCGACAGCTGAAGCGGCCTCATTGGCTGTTTGGGTTCCGATGGCAGGAGCCGGGTTTGTTGTCTTCCAGCGTTGTCGAAGCGCCGTGCAGATCGGCGATTGCGTGCGCCAGGGTTGCAGCGCAGTGTTGCCAACCGGTTCGCCGAAGCCGGATGCGCCACTTGCCGCCCAATGACGATGTTGGGCGTTTCTCATCTTGTTTAAGATTCGCGGCGTTGACGGCGAGCTAGGGAAAGCTATAAACGCGGCACTCGTGACCAGATGGTTGCAAGCCCTGCGCACCAGCCGATCCGACCGTATCGGACCAGGCAAATAGCACAGCGGCTGCAATGGTTTGGAGAGATGGCCGAGTGGTTTAAGGCAACGGTCTTGAAAACCGTCGAGGGCGCAAGTTCTCCGTGGGTTCGAATCCCACTCTCTCCGCCAGTTCCTTTGTGTACAGCCCGAAGACATAGGTAACAGTTTGTACCTAAGACATGGGTGACAACCTCGTGCCGAACGGGTTGTCGATGGTCTGCAGGGTCCTCT
>NZ_JACJHY010000075.1 GCF_014138625.1 Aminobacter ciceronei | reverse complement strand
TGACACGGCACGGACCTTGGCCCGCTTGACCATCACCACCAGAGGCGTCGTCGTGTCCTGGCTGTCGACCGACATCGGCGCCCCGGGTGCGGCAACCACCAGCGAGCCTGGCCGCGAGACGACAAAACGCTCCTCCACCCCGGCAGCGGTCGCACCATCGAAGAAGCGCACCGCCTCGACCCGGCCAAGCTCGAGCTTGCGGCGGGCGAGGCCAAGCCGGAACTTCTGCAGGCTCTCGTCGCCATCGACGAGCAGCGCCTTCAGCCCCGACGCATCGCTGTTCGAGCGCGTGCCGAGCATGCCCGGATCGGCGCGGCCGGCAGCATCAAACGCCACCAGCTCACACGCCTGCCCGCCTTCGAGATTGCGCACCGTCACATGATCGCCGGCCTCGATGTCGATCAGCACCGCACCGCCACCAGGCACGTGATAGCGCTCCATGCCGGGCAGCAACAGGCCAGGCTGCACAACCAGGCTCGGACGCGGAGGGCCGGCCACAATTTCGGGGTAGACTGAAATCGTCATCGCCACCTCGTCCAAATCTTGCCTGTGTGTAAAATTATTTGAGCCAGAAGAATACTCAATTTTGCCGCTGCCGCAAGGCTTCGTTTCATCACAGTAATCAAAAATGCGGAGAGGTGACCATGCGGCAGGCAGCCTTGCGGTCCATCAGGGAGCGCCTATCAGCCTTCCGCCACGCGATTGTCCCGGGCCATCCGAGCGTGTACTGGACCAGATTCGATAAATATTTCAAAATTGGTCTACGCTGCGCTGGGATTCGTCCCGCGCCGTGGCCACGAGGCAGGACTGACATGCAAGGTCGCGCAATGAAGGTTGAAACCGGCCAACTCACTTCGCAAATCATCGCCTCCTATTCGGTGGGAGCGACGGTGCAGACCGTGCTCGACCGGCTGTTTGCCAAGATCAGGTCTGAGGAATATCCGCTCGACACACGCCTGCCATCGGAGCGGGCGCTGGCCTCGGAGATGGGGGTTGCCCGCAACACCGTGCGCGAGGCGCTCGACGTACTGGAAGACCGCAAGGTCATCAAGCGGCGTCCCGGCAGCGGCAGTTTCGTCACCTACCGCTCGGAAGAAGTGCCTGAAAGGACGGAGAGCTCGGTGGCGCTGGAAACCAGCCCGCTGGACCACCTCGTCGTGCGCGGCATCCTTGAACCTGAAATGGTCCGCCTAGCCGTCATCAACATGACCCCGCGCGAGGTCTGGGACCTCGAACAGCTGACGTCGCAGATCGAAAACGTGCAGACCGACGTCGCCGCCTTCGTCAAATGCGAGGAGGAGATCTACCGCAAGATCGCCGAGGGAACGCACAACCCCTTGCTGGCATCCTGCTACAATCTGGCGATCGAGGCCTGCAGGGTGAGCTTCCGCACCACGCAGTTGCGCCGGCACCTGTCACCGAAGCGGATTCTCGAATACCAGCAGCGCTACAACGCACTGTTCAACGCGATCGCCTCCCGCGACGTCGAGCGCGCCGTCGAGTTCATCAAGCTGCACCTTGTCGAGGAGCAGAAGCTACTTCTGCAGGACTGACTCCGGCGTCCTTGCCTGCAGGACGGTGCCGTTGCCGCTCGCCCGCAGGCGCTGGTCCCAAAGCTGGCTAAGATCCGACATCTCCTGCTTGAGCAGGCCGCCATGGCGCTTCAGCCAGCGCGGGATCGAGCCGAAGGCGGCAATCCTGGCCTTGCCGCTTTTCACCGTCACCACCGGCCAGTCGCCGACAAGCGCGTTGTCGATGCCGAACATGCTCTCGCCCCACCAATGGGCTGGGCCAAAGGCATGAGTGACATGGCCAAGCTGCTTCATCGCCGCCAGCACGGATGCCGGATTGACGCTGTTCGATTTCTCGACCGCCGCATGCCAGATGTCGAGGATGGCGACATACTCCCAGCTCACCGCCGTCCAGGTACCCGGGAAGCGGCTGTTGTACTCGTCAAAAAAGCCCTTCGGCTGATTGAAGAAGAAGGTCTTGTCATTCAGCTTCTCGTCATCGAAGTCGGGAAACTGGAAGACGAAACCTTCCATGAAATCGACCGACGTCCGGGCGACGAGCTGGTCGTAATAGTCCAGCGTGCAGGATATGATCTGGCCCTTGAAGCCTTGCGCATGCGCATATTCGGTCATCGCATGGACCATCGGCGTGTAGCTGGTGCACCAGCACAGGATGTCGGCACCCGATTCCAGCATCGGCTGCACGATCGCGACCGCATCGGTCGTGTCGGGATCGTACTGGATCTCTTTGGCGATCCCCAGCTTGGCCGCCTTGAAGGCGGCGCGATAGGTCGCGAGCGACGGCAGGCCAAGCGCGTCGGTCTGGCTGCAGAGTGCCACCGTCCGCAGTTCCGGCCTCGCCTGCGCTAGCCACTCCACCCCTGTCACGTTGAAGATCGGGTGCAGTTCGCTGGGCGCGATCAGATATGGCGTATCGGGCGACAGGTCGCTCGGCAAAAGGGTCGAGGTCAGGACCTTGCGCTGGCTCAGATAATCCCTGATCTCGGCCATCGTATCGCCGCCCAGCATCATCAAGAGCTTGACGTCATGCCGCTCGATCAGTTGACGCGCGCCCTCCAGAGCCCGGCCGGCATCATAGCCGCAATCGAACTCGACGATCCGGATCGGATAGCGGCGGCCGTTGATCAAGAGCCCGCCGGTCCGGTTGAGCCAGTCCTCCCAGATCCGGCAGCCATGCAATCCAGGCAGGCCCCAAGACTCCACTTGACCGCTGAGCGGTCCGAGGAATCCAATGTTCACCGCGTCCGGCATGCCGACGGAAAGCCGCGGCAGGACGCTGGAAACGGCGAGTCGATGGGCAAAGCTGGAGTTCGTCATGGCTGTGAATACCACCAAAAATCGGGCGTTTCACCCTATCTTAGCGAAATTTTCCTTCCTCACAGGAAACACGCCGTTGACAAATTGGTATAATGGCAGGCAACATAACTGAACCAGAGGAACCAATAACGAAATTTGGTCTATACCAAAAGGAGGAAACCATGACAGCCAAGCGTGTCGCCGTGATCGGTGCCGGACCATCTGGACTGGCGCAGTTGAGGGCATTCCAGTCGGCCGCGGCGAAAGGCGCGGACATCCCGGAAATTGTCTGCTTCGAGAAGCAGGCCAACTGGGGTGGCCTATGGAACTACACCTGGCGCACCGGCCTCGACCAGTATGGCGAGCCGGTACATGGTTCGATGTACCGCTATCTCTGGTCCAACGGCCCCAAGGAGGGCCTGGAATTCGCCGACTATTCCTTCGAGGAGCATTTCGGCAAGCAGATCGCGTCCTACCCGCCGCGCGCCGTGCTGTTCGACTACATCGAGGGCCGTGTGAAGAAAGCCGGCGTCCGCAAGTGGATCCGTTTCGAGACCGCCGTCCGCATGGTTACCTGGGACAAGGAGACCAAGAAGTTCACCGTCACCGTCCAGGACCTGCCCAAGGATCACTGCTACTCCGAGGAATTCGACCACGTCATCGTCGCCTCGGGCCACTTCTCGACCCCGAACGTTCCTGAATTCCCCGGCTTCGACCGCTTCAACGGCCGCATCCTGCACGCCCACGACTTCCGTGACGCCCGCGAATTCGCAGGCAAGGACATCCTGATCGTCGGCACCAGCTATTCAGCCGAGGACATCGGCTCGCAGTGCTGGAAGTACGGCGCCAAATCGATCACCAACTGCTACCGCACCGCGCCGATGGGCTTCAAATGGCCCGACAACTGGGAAGAGCGCCCGCTGCTGGAAAAGGTCGAGATCAACACCGCGACCTTCAAGGACGGCTCGACCAAGAAGATCGACGCCATCATCCTGTGCACCGGCTACAAGCACCACTTCCCGTTCCTGCCCGACGACCTGCGTCTCAGGACCGCCAACCGGCTTGCGACCGCCGACCTCTACAAGGGCGTGGCTTACGTCCACAATCCGGCGATGTTCTATCTCGGCATGCAGGACCAGTGGTTCACCTTCAACATGTTCGACGCCCAGGCCTGGTGGACGCGCGACGTCATCCTCGGCCGTATCAAGCTGCCCGACAGCAAGCAGGCGCTGCTCGACGATGTTCAGGAACGCGTTGCCGGCGAAGATGCCGGCAAGGACTCGCATGACGCGATCGAATACCAGGGCGAATACGTCAAGGAGCTGATCGCCGAGACCGACTATCCGAGCTTCGACGTGGACGGCGCCAACGAGGCCTTCTTCGAGTGGAAGGAACACAAGAAGAAGGGCATCATGGAGTTCCGCAACCACTCCTACAAATCGGTCATCACCGGCACCATGGCACCCGCCCATCACACGCCGTGGAAGGATGCCCTCGATGACTCGCTGGAATCCTACCTGCGCACCGCCGAAGCGGCGGAGTGAAAGGCGGCCCAACAGGGCTGCCCGACTTTCCTGATGTGAAAGGCCGCCCCAGCCGGGGCGGCATCCCTTTTTGCGCGAACTCATGACGGGCAGCACGACGAACAGCGGCGCACAGGATCTCGTCCGGCTGTCGTTTTCGCATCTCCAAATGAACACTGCGGCGGGTAGGTCGTCGACATCGATGCCTCGCCGTTTCCTGCGCATCCTCTCCCAGCACTGCCTCGCCCCTGCTCTGTCTCACAGCGGCGCAGAGCGCTGAATCCTGTGATCCGACCCCTCAAAGTACAGGGCATTTCCGCTCCCTCGCACGTGAGGAGGCGGTTGGCTCTGTGTTTGTCGAAGAGGTGTAGCCAGGCGCTGGGGCGGCTGCGTCCGAAGGAGACACGAACGCCGATGAGTTGGCCCACGCAGGGCACAGCTCATCCGAGCCGGTGCTACTGCGAACTCAGATGTGGTCCGCGGTTCTTCTCACTGGCGTAAAGCGCCACTGCCATCGCCCGGTTGCGGACGTCGAGCTTGTCGTAGAGATTCTTGAGATGGTACTTGACCGTGTTTTCCGAGATGCCGGTGCGCGCGGCGATCTGCAGGTTGGTCCAGCCGTCGGCCAGAACCGACAAAAGCTCGCGCTCGCGCGCGGTCAAGCGCGACAGCGGTGTGTCGTTGATCTTGGATACATCCATATAGGGAATGCAGATGCGGCCATGGGCGACGGCAACCAGCGTGTCGAACAGGATCGCCGGGTCGTCGAACTGATAGCAGAAGCCCTGTACGCCAAGGCGTACGCATTGCTTGAGGATCGAGATGTCGTGGTCGTTGGAGAAGATCACCACGCGGGCATGAAGGCTGCGCCGCTGCATTTCGGCCAGCACCTCGCCGGAGTCCATGTCTTGCAGCCGCCAGCCCAGCACCGCGATATCGAACTGTGGGGCAGCAGTTGAGGCCGCCTCGAGGAAAGCCTTGCCGGTCTGCACGCTCTCTGCCAGCTCGAAGCGGCTGTCACGTGAAAGCATGTCGCCAAGGGCTGCGATGACGAGCGGATTGCGCTCGGCTATCAGAACCCTGAACCTGTTTTCCTTCACCACCGGCACCACCTCTATCCCGATGCCATGGCGCTGACCCTTCCATTCGGCGTTCATGTTCCTCCCGCCTATGTTCGTGCACGCACCTCTTGCCGACGTCTCTTGCGCTGGGTCGCTCTTCTCCGGTCCTGCCCGGATCGACCCTGTGAACGCAATTCATATCATGAATGATTTTTTCATTCCAGTGGATGCGGCATTTTTACTGCCGAACTGGCCTCCACAAGCCGGCAAATGGCGCCAAGCCTGCTTACCCACCCGTTCGGGTAGGCCGCCGCTGTCCAGAGAGGCATCATCGTCTGCCCAATTTTCCAACCGGGGGTACCAGTTGTGAAGATTGGTCCAGTGCTGCGACAAAATAGCTTGACGGCGCCTCGAATTCGGACAAACTTCACTTTGAGGAAAAAAAGAAGCCTAAGCGGAAACTGCCGCCGCACCTTGAAAACCGGGAATGCCGGGCTTGGGCGACGGGCATCCTAATCAATGGGGAATTTGACCAATGAGCGCTGTTACGGACATCAGTCCGGCGGATTCCGCCGGCCAGCTTCACAGGACAATCGACTGGCGAGGCGCCTTCTGGGTTGCCAGCGGCGTGCCGCCTCTTGTGCTGTTCTCGATCGGCGGCATTGCCGGTACCGCCGGCAACATCGCTTTTGCGATCTGGATCTGCTCCATGCTGATGGGCTTCATCCAGTCCTTCACCTATGCCGAGATCGCCGGCCTGTTCCCAAATAAGTCGGGTGGCGCCTCGGTCTATGGCGCCACCGCATGGTTGCGTTATTCCAAGTTCGTCGCGCCGCTGTCGGTGTGGTGCAACTGGTTCGCCTGGTCACCGGTGCTGTCGCTCGGCTGTTCGATCGCCGCCGCCTACATCCTCAACGCGCTGGCACCGATCCCCGGCTTCACCGAAGCCTCGCCGGAGGTGCTGCAGTACATGGCGGCAAATGTCGGCACCACTGCCGCTGACGCCGTTGCAGCGGTAACCGCCGCAGCGACGCCCGGCATCCGCACCTGGACGCTCTACAGCCACTCGCTCGGTCCGGTCGGCTTTTCGCTCAACGCAACCTTCTGGATCGGCGCCGTGCTGATGCTGGTGACCTTCGCGATCCAGCATCGCGGCATTCTCGGCACTGCTGCCGTGCAGAAGGTCGTCGGCCTGCTGGTCATCGTGCCGCTTTTGATCGTCGGCGTGGTACCGATCCTCACCGGCCAGATCAACTGGGACAACTACTCGCCCTTCGTGCCGCTGGCCGCAGCCTACGCACCTGAACCCGGCGCGTGGAACGTCGCTGGCTGGACGCTGGTGCTCGGCGGCATGTTCATCGCCGCATGGTCGACCTACGGCTTCGAAACCGCCGTCTGCTACACCCGCGAGTTCAAGAACCCGGCCACCGACACCTTCAAGGCCATCTTCTATTCCGGCCTGCTCTGCATGCTGCTGTTCATGATCGTGCCCTTCACCTTCCAGGGCGTGCTCGGGCTCAACGGCATGCTGTCGACGCCGATCGTCGACGGTTCCGGTGTTGCCGATGCACTTGCCGGCATGGTCGGTGGCGGCGGGCTGGTGAAGAACCTGCTCGTCATGCTGATGATCCTCGCATTGTTGCTCGCCATCATGACGGCGATGGCCGGATCGTCGCGCACGCTCTACCAGGGTTCGGTCGACGGCTGGCTGCCGCGTTACCTCAGCCACGTCAACGAGCACGGCGCGCCGACCCGCGCCATGTGGACCGATCTCATCGCCAACCTGTTCGTCCTGGCCATCGCCTCGACGGATGCGACGAGCTTCTTCTTCATCCTCGCCGTCTCGAACTGCGGCTACATCATCTTCAACTTCCTCAACCTGAACTCCGGCTGGATCCATCGCATGGACAACGGCCACATCAAGCGGCCATGGCGCGCGCCGACCTGGCTGATCACGGTCGGTGCCCTTTTTGCCTACGTCAACGCCATCTTCATGGGCGCCGGCGCCAAGGTGTGGAACCCGATGGCACTCTGGGCCGGCTTGTTCACCGCGGCCCTGATCATCCCGGTGTTCTGCTACCGCCACTATATCCAGGACGGCGGCAAGTTCCCCGAGCACATGCTCGAGGATCTGGGCATGCAGCAGAGCGACCTGCGCGTGAAGAAGGCGGGCATCCTGCCCTACCTGACGCTGATCGCCGGTCTGGCCGTGGTGCTTCTCGCCAACTGGTTCTTCGTGCTCTGAAGCTTGACGCACATTCAACTGCGAAGGCCGGCGCAAGCCGGCCTTTTGCATTTCGCACCGCGGCGTTGCCGTCCTTTTCGGCGATTCGCATCGCCGCTCTATCTTCTTGTTTTTGCGCAATTCATTTCGAAAACCGCCGCACACTTTGCGCCGATTTGCCCCGGCGTCGCCCAGCCCGGCAGCGAGCAAAATCGCGCCGGGCCAATATTTCTTTTCATGAAAGATTTTTGCATTTGGGTTGACTTTCACCCCCGTCAGCTGCTATAGATTCAGACGGGAAATTTCAGCGCAAAAAGCTGTCCGGATGGTGTAATCCGGGGCTGGAACCGATGGCTCATGCCATAGGATCGCACGCGCGCGCCTGGGAGGATTGCACAGCATGACGACGGTAATCGATGGCAAGGCAGTTGCCGCCGATGTGGTGACAAAGGTCCGGATTGCAGCCGAAAAGCTGATCGCCGAGACCGGTGTCGTCCCCGGTATCGCAGTGGTCATCGTTGGCCACGACCCGGCAAGCCAGGTCTATGTCGCCTCCAAGGGCAAGAAGGCCAAGGAATGCGGCTTCCACTCGGTCGAGCACGCGCTGCCGTCCGATACCTCGGAAGCCGATCTGGTCGCACTGGTGCAGAAGCTCAACGCCGATCCCAAGATCCACGGCATCCTCGTGCAGCTGCCCCTGCCCGACCATATCGACGCCGGCAAGATCATCCAGACGATCTCGGCCGACAAGGATGTCGACGGCTTCCATTTCACCAATGTCGGCAAGCTCGGCACCGGTGAGCTCGACACCGCCTTTGTGCCTTGTACGCCGGCCGGCTCGATGCTGCTGATCGAGCGTGCGCTCGGCCGCGATCTTTCGGGGCTCAACGCAGTGGTCGTCGGCCGCTCCAACATCGTCGGCAAGCCGATGGCGAACCTTCTGCTCAATGCCAACGCCACCGTCACCGTCGCCCATAGCCGCACCAAGGACCTGCCGGCGTTGTGCCGCAGCGCCGACATCCTCGTCGCGGCCGTCGGGCGTCCTGAAATGATCAAGGGCGACTGGGTGAAGCCGGGCGCCACCGTCATCGACGTCGGCATCAACCGCCTGGAGGGCGGTCTCAATGGCAAGTCGAAGCTCGTCGGCGACGTCGACTACGGCAGCGCCGCCGAGCAGGCCGGCGCCATCACGCCGGTGCCGGGTGGCGTCGGGCCGATGACCATTGCACTTCTGATGGCCAATACGGTCGTCTCGGCCTTCCGTTCGGCGGGCCAGTCAGCACCACGTTTTTAATCTGGGAGCCCGAGGCTCCGCGGAAATCGAACCAAACTCAAGGGAAGAGAGTCATGGCCGAATTCAAGACCGACATCGAGATCGCGCGTGCGGCGAAGAAGAAGCAGATCCAGGAGGTCGGTGCCAAGATCGGCATTCCGACCGA
>NZ_JACJHY010000074.1 GCF_014138625.1 Aminobacter ciceronei | reverse complement strand
CGGCGCGCCGCCCTCGTTGTTGAGGCGTATATAGTCGCCACCCTCTCAGACTGTCAACGACCTTTTCCAACTTTTGCGAATTTTTTGCGACAAACTTCCCCATCCCTGACCGCAACCCTGAAGGCCCCTGCGGAAGGAGCTCCAAGAAAATCCACGGAGCCGCCCCGAACGCCCTTGGCCAAGGCAGATTGCCCATGCCGACACACGACATCCCCTGCAAAACGACGTTAGCCGGCTGCCCCACCGCTCACGTTCGACGCTTTGCGGCCCCAATACATATATGGGGATCCTGCACAGCCGGCGGCGCCCCTCGCTTATAAAGAACAGGACGACGTCACCCAGCCCCGGCCGGAGCCCTATTCCCGCCCCAATGCGGGCAGATGTCTCGAAACGCCCTTGGTGCAAAGTCTGTACGCACCGCCAGTATATATAAGAGATGAGGGGCAGGTTGGCGGGGACGCGCATGCGGGCTTCGTTGACTTGGAGCGCCATGACAGGCAAATGTCTTGGCAACTAAAAGCAAGCGGGCGCGAACGCGTCGGGGATTTTAGCCGTACTTGATGCAGGATACGGACCAGACCATAGCCGAGCTCGGCAATGAGCCGCCGCTGATCGCGGATGGCCGCGCCGGTCCCCCGGACCGACGCGAGGTCTCGGCGCGCTGGCTTTCGGGCACCTTCCTGACCGGCGTGACCTCGAGCGTGCTGATGGGCGTGGCGCTGTTTGCCGCCCTCGACGGCCGCGAGAAGCTCGCCACCCCACCCGAGATCGCCGAACTGGCGACGCTTGCCGCCAGCGGCGATGGCGGACAGAGCGCCAAGACCACAAGGCTTGCGCCGCTGCGCCAGATCGCCAAGGCCAAGGACCGGCGGCGCATGGAAGTGTCGATGCTGACCAAGGAAGGCGATCGCGAAGTCATTCGCACCATGCCTTTCGTCCAGATCAAGATGGCGCTCGCAGCCTCGCATCCGACGACGCGCAGCTATCCCGCCTTCGACCCGCTGACGGTCTTTGCCGAGGACGGCCCGGCACAGCAGCCGGCGCAGGCTGCGACGACCGGCCAGATCTACGGCGTCAAGGTCGAGAGCGAGATGAGCCTCAAGACCGTCGACTTCCCCGTCGAGACGGCAACCTTCGACGAGAGCTCGGCACTCTCCGCCAATGAGGTCGAGAAAGTGGTGCGCGATACCGGCGGCGACCTGACCGAAGGCGACATCCAGGTTGCCTCGCTGCATTATGTCGACCCGCAGCGCTTCGGCAACGCGTTTGCCGACCAGACGCTCGCCGGCTCCTACGGAATCAAGATTGTGCCCGAGAACGTCTCGGTCAGCGCCCGCGCCGACGTCGATCCCGAAACACTCTCTTATGCCGAAGACATCATCGCCTTCGAGAAGGACCGCAAGATCGCCGATGCACTGGCCGACGCCGGCTATTCAGGCGAGGACGCCCAAGGCATGGCCAATGCGGTGTCACGGCTGCTTAATGCGACCGCGCTCAAGGCCGGCACCGTGCTGCGCGTCGGCCTCGAGGTCCGTGGCGACGTCGGCAAGATCGTTCGCACCAGCGTCTACGACCGCTCACAGCACATCCTGACCATCGCGCTCGACGACCGCGACCAGTTCGTTCCCGGCGATGAGCCAGAGCCGAACCCCGAGATCGCCACCGCTTTCGAGGACACGCCGACGGTGCCGACAACCTCGCGCGGCGCGCTGCCGACCGTTTATGACGGCATCTATCGGGCGGCCTATTCCTACGGCATGTCACAAGACATGACCAAAAAGCTGGTCCGGCTGCTGTCGTCCGACGTCGACTTCCAGTCGCGGCTCAATCCGTCAGACCGCATCGAGGTGTTCTTCTCGCAGCCCGATGGCGACGACAAGGCCTCGGCCGATTCCGAACTGCTTTATGTCTCGGCGAATTTCGGTGGCAACACGCGCAACTTCTACCGCTTCCAGATGGGCGACGGCGCAGTCGACTATTTCGACGAGGACGGCCGCAGCGCGCGCCAGTTCCTGCTGCGCAACCCGCTGCCCAACGGCAAGTTCCGCTCCGGTTTCGGCGGCCGCAAGCATCCGATCCTCGGCTACGTCAAGATGCACACCGGCGTCGACTGGGCCGCCCCCACCGGCACGCCGATCATCGCCTCGGGCAATGGTGTCGTCGAGAAGGCCGGCTGGGCCGGCGGCTACGGCAAGCAGACCATCATCCGCCACACCAATGGCTACGAGACGTCGTACAATCACCAGAGCCGCATCGCACCCGGCGTCGTCCCCGGCGCCCGCGTCCGTCAGGGCCAGGTCATCGGCTATGTCGGCACCACCGGCCTGTCGACCGGCGCGCATCTGCATTACGAGCTGATCGTCAACGGCACCAAAGTCGACCCGATGCGCGTGCGCCTGCCCACCGGCCGCGTGCTCAAGGGCGAGGAACTGGTCGCCTTCAAACGCGAGCGCGAGAGAATCGACGACCTGCTCAAGGACGAAAACAAGGACGCACTGAAGGTCGCGAGCACCGCCAAGGTCAGCGGCTAGAGTATCCGTGTTGGTCAAGGGAGGGATATGGACCATTTCAAGCAACTCCAGGAAAAATGCGCGGCGGTTTTCCCAGGAATTGCGTAACGACAACTAGGCTTTTTCCTGCCTTTTCCACGACGGCTGGGTGAACCAGGCGACGGCTGCCGCGACGAAGCACATCGCGGCCGCAATCGCCGCGATCGCCGCAAAGGCGCTGTTTGTCGCCGAAACCCGCAAGGCTTCCGCACCCGCGTCGAGCGGCGCAGCCACGTAAGCGCCGAACTCGACGCCCGGTGCAGCCGTTCCCAGGACATTCGCAAAGACCACACCTGCAACGGCACCAAGCGAGGCCACCGCCATCAGGCCGGCGGCCCGGGCGAGCGCGTTGTTGATGCCGGAGGCAAGCCCGGTGTCCTCCTCCGGTGTCGCCCGCATCACCGCCGCCGACACCGGCGAGACGACGGCCATGCCGAGGCCCTTGAGCAGCAGGATAGGGAACGTCACCTGCCAGAGCATCATCAGCGGCATTGTCAGCGCAAGGCCTGCATAAGAGATGCCGACGATTGCCGCACCCACGGTCAGCGGCCAGCGCGGGCCGATGGCGTCGGACAGCCGGCCCGAATAGCTCGACAAGCCTGCGATGAACAAGGACAGCGGCAGGAACAGCAGGCTCGCCTCCCATTCCTTGGCACCCCAGCCGGAAACGACGGTCATCGGCAGGAAGAACAGCACTGCATTGAAGGCGAAGAACAGGATCAACGTGTAGAGATTGGCGCCGGTGAAGGCACGTGAGGCGAACAGCTCGAGTTTGACCATCGGCGCCCGCGCCCACTTCTCCCAGACAATGAAGCCGGCGAAGATTGCACCCCCGACCGCGATCCACAGCCATGGCGAGACAGAACGAACGTCTGCGGGCAGGCCGAAGGCGGTCAGGCCCCAGGCCATCAGGCCGAGGCCGACGGTTGCCAGCA
Source organism: Aminobacter ciceronei (assembly GCF_014138625.1). Taxonomy (GTDB): domain Bacteria; phylum Pseudomonadota; class Alphaproteobacteria; order Rhizobiales; family Rhizobiaceae; genus Aminobacter; species Aminobacter ciceronei. Next base: position 6,203 of record NZ_JACJHY010000074.1, on the reverse strand, counting down.
TCGCACCTGCAATGTCGAGCCGACGCTTGGACGACGGCCGGTCCTGTGGCACCTTGCTGAGCAGCATGGTGAGGGCGACGAGCCCGATCGGTACGTTGATGGCGAAGATCAGCCGCCACATCCATTCGGCGCCGAAAGACAGCACCATGCCGCCGACGAACGGCCCCATCGCGGTTGTCAGCGACGAGAACGCCGCCCATTGGCCGATGGCCTTGCCGCGCGTCGCGTTGGGATAGGATTTGGCAATGATGGCGAGGCTGCCCGGCACCATCAGCGCGGCACCGATGCCTTGTGCCGCGCGCATGATGATCAGCATCTCGGCGTCGACAGCGAGCGCGCAGGCCGCCGAAGTGACCATGAACAGGATGATGCCGGCAGCAAAGATGTTGCGCACCCCAAAAACATCGCCGGCAGCGCCGCCGAGCAGCACCAGCGCCGACAAAAACAGCATGTACCCGTTGCTGATCCACTGTGCGTCGACGAGCGAGGCGCCGAGATCAGCCCGGATGACCGGCATCGCCAGCGACACCACCGAGCCGTCGATGAAGCCCATGCTGGAGGCAAGGATCGCCGAGATGAGCACATAGCGCCGCGCATCGGGCGGACAGAAGACGTGGCTGTAGTTGGCCGGGGTCGGTGCGGTGTCGGAAATGTCCATGGCTGGAGACTATGTGGGCAAGCTTTGCGCAGGAAGCGACCAGGGGGACGAATTCTGGAAGCCAGGCGACATGGGCTTGCCGTATCGTGGCGCTCGGCAGCAGGTCAAGCTCGTCATCCGGGCGAGCAAAACGAGGCCCGGGACCCTCTGCCCCCGTGGAAAAGCTCTCCCTCTTCGATCTCCAGCTCCCTGCGAATAGTTTCCACATAAGGAAACTTTCTCTTGCGCAGTCGAACTCGCTGCAATAGTTTCCAAGTATGGAAACTATCTGGAGCCCTGCAATGGCGCTGACGCTTTATTCCCATCCTCTCGCTGCCTTCTGCCACAAGGTGCTGATTGCGCTTTATGAGAATGGGACCGAATTTATCCCTGTGACAGTGGACCTCGGCGATCCGGAAGAGACGGCTGCGCTGGCGGCGAAATGGGCGGTGGGCAAGATTCCGGTGCTGCGCGACGACTTCCGCGATCGCACGGTGCCGGAGACCAGCATCATCATCGAATATCTCGATCGGCATTATCCCGGGCCGGCGCCGATGCTGCCGGCGGATGCCGAGCGCAGGCTTGACGCCAGGCTGTGGGACCGCTTCTTCGATCTTTATGTCAGCGTGCCGATGCAGAAGGTCGTCACCGACAGGATACGGCCCGAAGGCGGCAACGATCCGGTCGGCGTGGCCGATGCGCGGCGGACGCTCGACACCGCCTATGTGATGATAGAGCGCCAGCTGGCGGACAAGAACTGGGCGGCGGGCGAGGACTTCACCATTGCCGACTGCGCGGCGGCACCGGGCCTGTTTTACGCCTCGATCGTTCATCCCTTCGCCAGCGACCAGCACAATCTCGCCGCCTATTTCGAGCGGCTGATGGCGCGGCCGTCGGTGCGACGGACGGTCGGCGAAGCGCGGCCCTATTTCCGTTTCTTCCCCTATCGCGAACTGATGCCGGAGCGCTTCCTTCATGACTAGAGCGTTTCCGCTTTTCTTCGAATCGCGGAATCTCTCTATCTCTCTGTTTTCGAGCAATTCCGGACGCAGAACCGCTGCACACTTTTCCTGGAATTGCTCTGAGCACAGCAAGGGGACAGGCCGATGATCGAGGCACAACGACTGGACCGCGTTTTCACCGCCCTTGCCGACGCCGGCCGGCGCGGCATGGTCGAGCGGCTGAGCATGGGTCCGGCAACCGTCAAGCAGCTGGCCGAACCGCAAGGCATGCGGCTGCCCTCGGCGTTGAAACATCTGAAGGTGCTCGAGGACGGCGGCATCGTCGCCTCGCGCAAGGTCGGCCGGACCCGCACCTACACGATCGAACCCGCGGCACTGTCCGAGATAGACGACTGGGTGAGACAGCGGCAGACTGCGATGAACAAGGCATTCGACCGCCTTGTCCAGGCAATGAAGGATTTTCCCGGGGAGGAAGGTGAATGACCGACGTGGCACACAAGACCTTCGTCGTCGAGCGCGAGCTGCCGGCGTCGCCCAGGCACGCCTTCCGCTTCTGGTCGGACCAGGCGCTGAAGCGGGCGTGGAACGACTGCCATGCCGACTGGGTGACGCTTGAGGACAGTTTCGATTTTCGCGTCGGCGGCATCGAGGCCAAGCGCTGGCGTATGCCCGACGGTGCCGAGTTGGCATTCCGCGCCGACTACTTCGACATCGTGGCCGGCGAGCGCATCATTTATGGTTTCGAGATGAGCCATGGCGGCAAACGCATCTCTGCATCGCTGGCCACGATCCAGCTTTTGCCCGAAGCCGGCCAGACGCGGATGCGGTTCACCGAGCAGCTGGCTTTTCTCGGCACCGCCGAGGCGATGGCGGCGCGGATTTCGGGCACCGGAACTGGCTTCGACCGGCTGGTGGACATCCTCAGCAGGGAGACGGCGAGCGTACACTGAGTGCTCGTAGCCCGGCTGGCTCAGCTCGCCTCGAAGCCGGCGTGATAGACGATTTCGCCGCCGGGGACGGTGTCGCCGAAGGCCAGCCGCTGGACATATTGCGGCGGCAGGCCGTCATAGGTGACGGCGGGGTCGGCGACGAAACCGAAACGGCTGTAATAGGCCGGGTCGCCGATGAGGACGCAGCCCTTGGCGCCCATCCCACGCAGCGCGTCGAGCCCGAGGCGGATCAGCGCCTGGCCGATGCCCTTGCCCTGGTTGTCGGGCCAGACCGACACCGGCCCGAGGCCATACCAGCCTGCGTCACCGCCGACGGTGACGGGCGAGAAGGCGACATGCCCAAGGATCTTGCCGCCGTCCTCGGCTATCAGCGACAGCGTCAGCGCACCGGCATCGCGCAAGGCATCGACGATCGCCGCTTCGGTCTGGCTCGAATGCAGGGCGTCCGCAAAGGCGGCACGTGTGAGCGCGCGGATCGTGTCGACGTCGGCCGGCCGTTCGGAACGGATGTACATCTCGCTACCTCGATTCTCCGGACATTTGCCGGCAGCCATGGCCCAAATGCAAGGCGCAAGTCAGGCCGGTGCGTTGCCGGCCGTCAGGGATCGCAGCCCGGCGTCGAGTGCGACCGCATCGCCATGGTCGACACCGAACAGAACGTCGAGCAGCGGAAAGCTGCTGCGGTAGAAGGTGATGCGATCCCGCATCCCGGCGATGCCGGAATAATGCGGCGCCATCAGCGCGAGGACATCGTCGCCCAGCCCGGCCGACAGGCTGGCGAGATCATAGGCGGGATCGCCCGCCCCGCAGCCGGCGAAATCGATGACGCCTGAAACCCTGCCCTTGTCGACGAGGATGTTGCCGGTGCCGAAATCGCCATGCGTGATGGTGCGCGGAGCGTCGGGGACACGCCCTAGAAACCTGATGAAACTGTTGCGGATGGAATTGGCGACGGCAGCCGGCAGCAACGGCAGCGCCTTGGCTTCAAGCCGCTCGAGGAGATCGCGCCATTCGGCCATGGGGTCAGCGGGAGCGGCGTCCCTGAGCATGTCTTGTGGGAGCGCATGAAGCGCGCGCAGGAACAGCGCGAGGTCTCGGGCCAGTTCCTGCGTCTGCGCAGCAGTCATTCCATCGAGCGACAGCAGCGGCTCGCCGGGCAGCTTGCGATGGACGGCGACGACATACGCGCCGACATTTCTCAGCTCCGGCGCGGGCACCGGCACGGGAAGCATCGGCGCCAGGACGGCGAGCACGTCGGCCTCGCGGGCAAGATCGCGGCGCGCCTCGTCGTGCCGGGGTATCCGCACGATGACCTTGCCTGTATCGAAGATGCGGTTGTTCTGGCCGCTGTCGATGACGGTTGCGGACAGGAATTCGGGCTGATGCAGGGCCTCGGCGATTTCCCGAGCTGTCGGCTGGATCATCGAAAATCGTCCGTCGGCAATGAGCCGGAACCGTGTCGCCACAGGTGGCAAAAGTTCCGAGCCGCGGAGGGTCTCTCCACGGCCATTGCGGCACTAGCGGAGCTACTCCATGAATTCGACCGGCACGCCTGCCTTGACGATCTTGGCGAGTTCGCGCGCGTCCCAGTTGGTCAGGCGCACGCAGCCATGGCTTTCGGTCTTGCCGATCTTGGAGGGATCCGGGGTGCCGTGGATGCCGTAGGTCGGCTTGTCCAGCGCGATCCAGACCGAACCGACAGGGCCGTTCGGGCCCGGCGGGATGGTCAGGACCTTGTTGTTTTCGCCCTGCTTGAAATTGATCTTGGGATTGTAGGTGTAGTTGGGGTCGAGCGCGACGCGCGACACCGCATGAATACCGGTCGGCGACGGCGTGTCGCCCGAGCCGATGGTCGCCGGATAGGCGGCGACGAGCTGGCCGGCCTCGTTGTAGGCGCGAACCTGCTTCAGCCCCTTGTCGGCAACGATGCGCGACACCGGCTTGTTCACCAGCTTGCCAAAATTGGCGACCTTCACGATGGTGCCCGGGCGGTTGAAATTGACGTCCGGATTGATCGCCTTGAGATAGTTCTCGTCCATGTGGAAACGCTCGGCGAGCATTTCGGTGACCGAGGTGAAGGCCATGCGCTCGAGCTGGGCCTTCTCGCTGTAGTCGGCCGGAACCGAGGCGATGTAAGGGCCGGCGGCGTCCTCCGGCGTGATGGTGTAGGAGCCGAAGGCGTCGCCGCCTGTTTCGGCAAGCGCCTGCTTGATGCCTTCGGCGTCAGTCGACTTCAGGCTGGCGCCGGTCATCTCGTTATAGGCGACAAGCGCCTTGTCGACGTTCGAACCGAAACGCCCGTCGATGACACCGGGCGAAGCGCCGAGGCGATCGAGAAGTATCTGCAGCGAAGCGACGTCCTCGCGGCCCTTGACCGCGATGGACGGCTCGAGCGGCCGATCGGTGATGCGCGGGTTGGCCGGCAGCGCCGGCTGATCGTCCGGGCTCTGGAGCGGTTCGCGCGAAACGACACGCGGCCCGCTTGGCGCCTCGGGGAAGGCGTTGGGATCGCTGTTATAGTAGTCGTCACCATTGGGTTCGGCCGGAACGGCAAGCGCGTCGTCGCTGTAATAGCCGTCATCCGCCGGTCCGATCAGCACGTCGCCCTGGCGGTAGTCGCGGCGCAGCTCCTGGCGGCGCAGTTCGCGGCGCAAGGCCTGGCGGTTGAGGCGGCTCTCCGGCGGCTGCACGGCGATGACCTTGCCGGTGTAGGGATCGACGAGCACACGGTTGCCGCGGCTGTCGTAGAAGACCTCGACCTCGCTCTGGGCAAGCTGGAGCAGGTTCTGGCCAACCCGCACGCGTGGCGAGACGGGCTCGCCTGACGGCACGATCGCGGCCGCTGCCTGGAGCGCCGACAGGCCGGTGGCCATGGCCGAAAGCACAACGATCTTGCGCAACATGGTCGCCACATCTCTCCGAATCTCGGCCGCCCACAGGCCGGCCGCCGTGAATCAATGTTATCCACTGACATCCAATAATGATCTGCTAACCCTTCCAACATGAACGGGGCATGAAAATGACCGTGTTAGCAGGATTTTGAGGCCTTGGCAGACTGCGCGGCGCCTGAGAATCGCGGGTCAGGCGGGAAGGCCGAGCTGCTTGCGCATTGCCTTCGGCAGCTTGGCCGCGATCATCCGGTGGCTCTCGCCGATATAGTCTCGCAGCCCCTCGTCGTCCATGGTTTCGCCGTTCTGGCGCTGGATCCACTTCATGCCGCGCGAGGCAAGATAGGGCGCTGGCCGGAGACCGGGCTGCTCCTTCAAAATGTCGAATGCCATCTCGGAAACCTTGAAGGTAACGGCAAGTCCCACGCCGTCGCTCCAGCCGGCGATGGCAAAGACCTTGCCGCCGACCTTCCAGACATGCGCCCCGCCCCACTGCACGACATGGGTCGTGTGTGGCAACGAGGCGCAGAAGCCGTTGTAATCGTCGAGTGTCATCGCAGCTCCCCCAGGCGGCCGATAAGAAAAAGCCCTCCCCAGGAAGGGGGAGGGCTCAGACTGCTGACAAACCCCGTCGAATTTCGGCGGGGTTTTGTTTTGTGGGTTGATTGAGCTTTTGGATTGATGTCGGGGGGCAGATGCCAGTGCCGTTGCGAGCCGGCTTTGGCCTCATGCGAGGCTTGGTTCTGGCTTTGGCCAGAGGCTGATT
>NZ_JACJHY010000073.1 GCF_014138625.1 Aminobacter ciceronei | reverse complement strand
GGGCAGCCAACTACAACCTGGCACGCCCACACTCGGCCCTTGGAGGCATCAGCCCGTTCCAAAGACTGAACAACCTTCTTGGAAACGACACCTAGCTCTCATATCTGCCGGCTTACTGAACACGAGGAGGTCAGGTGCCTCAGAAGGTTCGAAGACATCTTCTTGTTGGATTCCTTCCTGGCGCTTTAGCGAGCTTTCTAAATCAACTTCCGAGGCAACATGGCACGTTACAGACGTTGGAAAGACGTGGCTTCCGAAGCCAACCTCATAGAGGCGCAATGGGAGACGGTGCATTGCTGAAGTTGGATGATTTGGCGTGCCGGGCCAAGGCACTTTTGGTCGAGCGCAGATTTGTACCGCGGAGGCCTACGAGATATTCGATGTCGATCGAGGCTGTGTAGTCGCGTAGGCAAGCAGCGCCGCGATTAGCCACGTCGATTGATTCATGACGCCTGAGGAGCATGGATCCGCCGCACGCGGCTGGGGCTGCTTGCAGGCGAGGTGCTAATCGCTCGAGCTATGCGGAACTCCGCATCGTCGAGTGACTCTGCTCACACGAACATCATGATCACCATGTAACCTACGGTCACAAGCACTAAGCCACCGACTAGCATCGGCACGAGGGTACTTCCCGAGTGATTATCGTTCATGGTGCCATTCCCTGTTGGCGGGGTTCTTCCTGAACTGATTTTGATCAGGCACTGCCAAGTGCGCACTGCCGCAATTTCCGAGCCTGGCTAGCCTGCCGGAATGAAGAATACCTGAGGTCGAGGGACACTTCGCTGACAAGGCGGTTGTCTGCGTCGACAATGCCGCAGCAAACCGAGTCGCCATTGCGTACAGTCAGGCGAATGCGACTTTCGTCGCCGTCGACGCCGTGCTCGACCATGCTGGTCACGAGGCCGAGGCGCATGCGGCGGCGCAGTTCGTTCGCTTCCACCGAATGCCTCTGGGGTTCCAAGATGTTGGAACCGGTCTGGTCAAGATCGAGCTTCATGTGGTCTTCCTCATCGCCGCGCGCCGCCAGTGTCTAGCATAAAGATAGATCTATGATATATGTTTTATTTCGCATGTTGCAGCATATTCGCATCACATCAAATTCGGACGACAGAAAGCCGCATCAACCCGGCAGGGGTGACACATGGATATGAGTGCAGGCACAAAGGAAAAACCGACCATCGTCATCGACGGCCGAGTGCTGCCCGGGCAATTGGACGAGCAGATGATCCACGCCGTGGTTCATGGGTTCTACGACGAAATCCGCAAGGATACCCTGCTCGGACCAGTGTTCAACGGCGCCATTGCTCCGCAAGACTGGCCACGGCATCTTGCGAAGATGTGCGACTTCTGGTCGTCGCTCATGCTGCGAACCGCGAGCTATGAGGGTCGCCCGCTGCCGCCGCATCTTGCGATTCCGGGTCTGGGCGAGCAGCATTTCCGGCGATGGCTGGGTTTGTTTCGCGCCACCGTCGACAAGCTCTGCCCGCCGGAGATTGCGGCGCTATTCATGGAACGGGAATGATTTAGGCCCATCCGGGCGTATCCAAAAATACGCCACGGTGCGATCTAACTGATTGAAATTAAAAATATATTCTGTTTCTGCCTGTCGAGAACAATCGGCAGGCAGCAGACGGGCCTGTCGTGCGTTCTGACGGACCTCCCCCATATTGCGCTCTCTGATTTTCGAAAGTACCGTCACAGGAAATGAGGGTCGTGACGGTACTTTTTGGCGCATAACTCATTGAATTGAAATGAGTTTATTCGCCACGAACCTCTGAAATACCCCTGACGGTACTTTCTGGAGGAAGTGGGCGCATGTTGACGGACGTTGCTCTTAAGTCATTGAGGCCAAAAGACAAAGCATACAAAGTGGCGGACCGCGACGGCATGTATGTGCGCGTCATGCCAAGTGGTGCGGTCTCGTTTCGCCTGGATTACAGGATCAATGGTCGGCGCGAGACGGTCTATCTCGGCAGGTACGGTCGAGATGGAATCTCACTTGCGAGAGCGCGCGAGCTTTGTCTCGATGCCCGGCGGGCGGTTCGCGAGGGGCGCTCTCCAGCGCTGGAAAAGCAGCGAGGCAAGCGGCGCCTAAAGGAAGCGAAGAGCTTCGGCGAGTTCGGCGCGAAGTGGCTGGAAGGCGCGCCTATGGCGGAGAGCACGCGCACGATGCGTCGCTCAATCTTCGAGCGTGATCTGTTGCCGATCTGGCGAAACCGCCTGCTCACCGAAATCACGCCCGACGATCTGCGCGCCCATTGTGCAAAGATCGTCGAGCGCGGGGCACCGGCGACCGCACTCCATGTCCGCGACATCCTCAAACAGATTTATGGCTTTGCCATCCTGCACGGGGAGAGGATTTCTAACCCAGCGGACGATGTTGGCCCCGCTTCAATCGCCCATTTCGTGCCGCGTGATCGTTCGCTGTCGCCGGCCGAGATTCGAGTGATGTTGAAGACGCTGGAGAAGATCGCAACCCTTCCGACCATTCGGTTGGGAATGAAGCTCTTTCTGTTGACTATGGTTCGAAAAAGCGAGCTTCAGGATGCGACTTGGGATGAGGTGGATTTCGGGAACGCCGTCTGGTCGATCCCCAAGGAGCGTATGAAACGGTCCAAGGCGCACAATGTGTACCTGTCGCGTCAGATGCTCGACATCTTCATCGCGCTGAAGACCTGCGCCGGCAACTCGCGTTATGTCCTGCCATCACGCTACGATGCTGGCGCGCCAATGTCGCGGGCCACCTTTAACCGGGTCACCTACCTGGTCGTCGAGCAAGCGAATAAGGACGGTCTGCCTCTTGAGCGTTTCACCGTGCACGATCTGAGGCGGACGGGATCGACGCTACTCAATGAACTGGGGTTCAACAGCGACTGGATTGAAAAATGCCTCGCGCATGAGGACGGTCGTTCTTCACGAGGCGTCTACAACAAGGCCGAGTATGAGCTGCAGCGCCGCCATATGATGCAGGAATGGTCGGATATGGTGGATGCCTGGATCGAAGGTCGGCGGCACACGCCCGTTTTAATTCCGGCCTCGATGCCGATCTTTGAACCTGATCCATCCATTTGAACGTACGGCTGTCGGCGCTCGCCGAGATCCGGAACTGACGGAACGCAATTCGAAATGGCTGGCAGTTTGCAAGGCCATCCTGCTCCCGATCGGTAGCAGGATGGCTGTGAGTGGGTATCCCCGATTGATGTGATCCCGTTCGGGAGCAGACACGGACAGGCGTACGCCCCAAGTGAGTGTCAGCGAGCCTGATCCGTCTCTTTTAGCGCATGCGATCGCCGCTTGGTGATATCTGGCGCTGGTGTGCGCTGGACTGGCGTGGCTCTGCGAGCTGTCAGCCACGTCTCAACCTCGGCGAGATCCCAGACCACGCATCTCGGTGTAAGAGCGAAGCGGCGTGGAAATTGCCCTCGCTGCTCCATTTCGAAGATTGTGCTGTCGGCTAGCGGGACAATTTGACGGAGTTCTTTGCGACGAATGGTCCGCTTGATCGCAATATCCCTCTGTAGTGCCATTGATCTCTCCTTTCGATTTCGTCTGAACTGACTGAAGGCGATTGTGGTCGAGAGGAGAAGAGCGAAAAAAGTGCGTCGTACAGGCGGCGGGAATCTCGCGCATATCGGAAGGACATGCTGCGCTTGGCGGCTGGTTTCATAAGCAGATTCATGAGCATCATCAGTTTCGGACCAATCAAGGCCAAACTGTTGCAACGCTACGGGGGACCACGTAGGGTCTCTTGCAACAGTTTTAACGAAATCGCCATCGATGTGTTGATATGATTGATTTTAATGAACTAAATAACGATCAACGACGCGAGAAGGTCAACTCAGAGCAGCGTTTTTCCGCGTTGCAGCAGGCTCAGCAGAAAGCCAGGACCTTTCGAGGCTCGTTGGTCTGGCACACTGTCGGCGGCGTCGAGCATCTGATGCGGAGCTACTATGACTCGTCCGGAGCCAGGCGTCAGAAGGTCGAAGGGCGCCGGTCGGCTGAGACGGAGTTACAGAAAGCAGATTGGGAAGCCGCACGGGAATCCGCGCGGGAAACGCTGGCGGCTCGACAGAAGCTGATGGAACGCCAATCCGCCATCAATCGTGTTCTGCGATTAGGCCGCGTCCCGTTACTCACGGCCAGGATCATCAGGGCGCTCGACAACGCTGGTCTGCTGGGCGCGGGCATACGCATCGCCGGCACCAATGCGATCTATGCGTACGAAGCGGCAGCTGGCGTGTTTGTCGATCCCGGCATCACGACAACCGAGGATATCGATCTTCTCATGGATGCGCGCCAGTCGCTAAGGATCGTGGCCGACGATCAAGTGGAAGACGGCACCCTGATTAGCCTGCTGCGGAAGGTCGACAAATCCTTTGAGCGATCACAATCTACATTCAGGGCGGTCAATCGTGACGGCTATCTCGTTGACCTGATCAAACCCGTCGCGCGCCCAGCCTGGAAGAAGGATCGCGACGCAGTTGGGACATCGGAGGACGAGTTGGTTGCCGCCGGGATTGAAGGCCTGGCATGGCTGGAGAATGCACCACCGTTCGAGGCGATCGCGATAGACGAAAAGGGCGGACCGCTGCGCATAGTTGCGCCAGACCCTCGTTTTTTTGCGGCACATAAGCTTTGGGTGTCGCGGCGGGCAGACCGCGAGCCCATCAAGCGTCGGCGAGACTTTGCCCAAGCGGAAGCGGTGGCGCAATTGACCGCCACGTACTTCGAACATCTCCCCTTTAATGCGACGGCGATGCAAGCCTTGCCGAAGGCGGTCTTCGAACCCGCCAAACTCATGTTCACGAGGTGATCAGCCGCACGCCTAGCAGCATTGTGTCCGGCTTGATTTGCGTGATGATGTTTAGCGAGCCCACGACTAAGCCAGCAGATTTAAGAGAGGCATGGGATGTCCGACGATCTTCGTGTTGACGCATTAGCTGCCAGCGAACTGGTGTCCTCCTCTCTGCTTGCCTCCCTAGTCGGAATGCTCGGGGCCAAAGGCCTTCTCTCCGACAAGGAAGTCGGGGAAATCTACGAGCATGCCTATTCCTTGCTCAAGGAACATCAGGGGAACGAGGCGGGGCTGGCATCGATCTACGATGCCGCGCTAGAAATCATTGAAGCAGAGTTGCTTGAGTACCGGAAATGACAGAGGCCGTTTCCTTCTTCATCTCCGAACTGATACGTGCCGCAAATGAGATTTCGAAAATGACGCCAGCTGAAGCCGCCCGGCTGCTACAGCGTGCAGCGGCTAGCATTCGAGAATACAGACAGCAAATCACCTCTTCGTACAGTCCAACGAATGACGCCGGCCAAGTTGACATCGTATTCGAGCTGACTGTCATGGCCGCATCAATTCAACTCTTCCCGCCTGAAAAGGTCTCGGAGATGTTTCTGGAGGCGGCCGAAGAGATTAAGGCGTGCAAGGTGCTGATCGGGGAACGGCGGAAGACATCTTAGGGGGCCTTGGCAGTAGTAGTGGCTGCCTCCAGGATGACGCCGCCTCAATAGCTCGCACGGCGCCAGCGGCTCGCTTCAAACCGAGTCACGAAGTTCGAGCCTTCAGATTCGCAACTCACTTTCCGCACCAGATTGATATCGCCGCGTGCAGCCGGAGGCTGAGTGCCGCAGCAGAAGGCTGGATCATGCCATGCCGGGTCACGGGGCGTTCTCCCGATTCGTCGCCGTTTGCCCGGCCGGCTCCACCGTTTGAACATCTCGACGACGATCATGCGTCCGCCGCCGTACGAGCAGGGCGGGCGAAAGTCGTCTCTACCGATTAATCTTTGAGGACGGGAGGCGCGACCGCGAGCAACTGGCGGGCAAGCACGAGGCTGGACTTGCGCCAGGAGCAGGCGAGCAGACCGTAATGGCAGATGCGGTGGGAGGCGTGGCAGGACATGGAGCAGGAAGCAGCGGATGAACTTGTCGGTCGTGGGCGCCATCATCTGCTGCCGGTCGGGGCCGGAGCGGCGATAACCATTGTAGCGGAAGGTGATACTGGCCTCGTCGTAGGCGGCTGGTTAGCCCGCCTGTGTTCAGGCGGAACATCTTCTCGCAACCAGCATTCTGGTTGATGGATAATGGGTTATCGATTGAGGACACCGATGGGGAACGACAAGCTCACCACTTACAAGGCCAAGCGTGATTTTCGCCAGACGAAAGAGCCGAGTGGCCAGGATTCGGTGAAACCGTCAAACCGCCGTCGGTTCATCATACAGAAACATGACGCCACGCGGCTGCACTACGATCTGCGTCTTGAACTCGACGGTGTCTTCAAATCCTGGGCCGTGACCCGCGGCCCCTCGCTCGACCCTGGCGACAAGCGCCTCGCCGTCGAGGTGGAAGATCACCCGCTCGACTATGGCGATTTCGAAGGGACGATCCCGAAAGGCCAGTACGGGGGCGGCACAGTGATGCTTTGGGATCGCGGCTACTGGGAGCCGGAAGGAAAGAGAAGTCCCGAACAAGCGCTGGCGAAGGGCGATTTCAAGTTCACCCTTGAGGGTGAGCGGCTGCACGGCAGCTTTGTGCTGGTCCGGATGGCAAACGACCGGGAACGAGGCAAGCGCACCAACTGGCTTCTGATCAAGCATCGCGATGAATTCGCCGTGGACAAGCATGGCGCAGCGATCCTTGAGGTGAATGATCGCTCAGTCGCCTCCGCCCGCACGATGGAGGCGATAGCGGCCGGCAAAGGGCGCAGGCCCAAACCCTTCATGCTCCAGGACGGCAACGTGGAGGCCGATGCCGTCTGGGACAGCCGCACCGGCCTCGCGGCCGAGGAACGCAAGGGCAAAGCCCGCGGAAAAAAGAAGCCGGACACCGTCACGGCCGCCGATCTTCCCGACTTCATTGCCCCACAGCTTTGCGAGACCTTAGCCCGGCCGCCGTCGGCAGCCGGTTGGATTCACGAGATCAAGTTCGACGGCTATCGCATCCAGATGCGCGTGCTTGATGGCGAGGCTACCTTGAAGACCCGCAAGGGCCTCGACTGGACGTCGAAATATCCTGCGATCGCGCGAGCAGCCGCCAATCTGCCGGATGCGATCATCGATGGCGAGATATGCGCACTGGACGAAACCGGGGCGCCGGATTTCGCGGCGCTTCAGGCGGCCCTTTCGGAAGGAAGGACGGACGCGCTTGTGTATTTCGCCTTCGATCTCCTGTTCGAAGGCGGGGACGACCTTCGCGCATTGCCATTGGCCAGCCGAAAGACGCGATTGCAAAATTTGCTTGCGGACCCTGGCGAAGATGCCCGTTTTCGCTTCGTCGAGCATTTCGAGACCGGCGGAGAGGCGGTTCTGCGCTCAGCCTGCAGGTTGAACTTGGAGGGGATCGTCTCGAAGCGCAGCGATGCGCCCTATGTATCGGGCCGGACGGACACATGGGTAAAATCAAAGTGCCGGGCAGGTCACGAGGTCGTCATCGGCGCCTATGCCACGACAGCTGGCAAATTCCGGTCCCTTCTGGTCGGCGTAAATCGTGGCGACAGCTTCGTCTATGTGGGTCGCGTCGGCACGGGCTACGGCACCGCCAAGGTCAAGAAGTTGGTGCCGAAGCTGAAGGCAATCGAGGCGACGAAATCACCCTTTACCGGTATCGGCGCGCCGAAGAAACAGCCAGGCGTGGTCTGGCTCAAGCCGGAACTTGTGGCGGAGATCGAGTTTGCTGGTTGGACCTCCGACGGCCTCGTTCGTCAGGCCGCCTTCAAGGCCCTGCGCGAGGACAAGCCGGCAGCGGAGGTGGAAGCCGAGGAACCGGCTTCGCCGACCAAGACGGAGGTCTCGCAGCCGGCTGCGCCAACGTCATCGAAATCTTCCCGCCGTGGCGGCAAGGTCGATGTCATGGGCGTGCTGATCTCGAACCCGGACAAGCAGCTCTGGCCTGATGCCAATGACGGGAAACCTGTCACCAAGGAAGATCTTGCCCGTTACCACCAAGCGGTCGGCTCGTGGCTGATCGAGCACATAAGGGGGCGGCCATGCTCGATCCTGCGCGCGCCTGACGGGATGGGCGGCGAACAGTTCTTTCAGCGCCACGCCATGCCCGGAACCTCCAACCTTCTGGAACTGGTGACGGTGTTTGGCGACAAAAAACCCTACCTCCAGATCGACCGTGTCGAAGGTCTCGCCGCTGTGGCGCAGATCGGCGCGCTGGAGCTGCACCCCTGGAATTGCGCGCCGCAGCTCCCGGAGGTGCCAGGCCGGCTCGTTTTCGACCTCGATCCTGGTCCAGATGTTCCCTTCTCGAGGGTCATCGAAGCCGCGCGGGAGATGCGCGAGCGCCTCGATCATTTCGGGCTCGTCAGCTTTTGCAAGACAACCGGAGGAAAGGGGCTTCATGTCGTCACGCCGCTTACAGTCGCCAAGCGCAATAAGCTGACGTGGGCGGAGGCCAAGGGCTTCGCCCACGACGTCTGCGTGCAAATGGCGCGCGACAATCCCGAACTCTACCTGACAAAGATGGCGAAGAACCAACGCCACGGCCGCATCTTCCTCGACTATCTCCGCAACGATCGTATGGCGACGGCAGTGTCGCCGCTCTCGCCCCGGGCGCGGCCCGGCGCGGCGGTGTCGATGCCGCTTACCTGGACCCAGGTGAAGACCGATCTCGATCCAAAGCGCTTCACGGTCCGCACCGTTCCAGCGCTGCTGGCCAAGAGTACGGCCTGGAAGGACTATGATGACGGTTACCGGCCGCTGGAAGCGGCGATCAAGAAATTGGCGAAGTCAATGAAGCAGGCAGTTTGATCAGGGATCTTGATCGCTTATGTCGAATACCGCCGCATTGTCTTGAACTTCGCGCAAGCCTTTGTACGAGGCGTGCCAGCCAGGGTTTGACCCGATGTGGCATGGGAACGAACGGCAGGTCTGCCTTGGATCACGCCGGCGTACCGGATGAGACTGCATCGAAGGGTCGGATGTCGCGAGCAGCGCAGCCGCCGGTATGGACGATCGCCGCATGTCAATTGCTAGCGCTTGCCGGGCCGCTTCTCGCCTTCGACGGATTTGCGAAGGGCGTCCATTATGTTGATGACGTTATTGGGCCTAGCCTTCGCATCGGATGCCTTGGCTTTCGCCGGGCGCTTCGTCTTCTTGCGCTTAGCCTCCATGATCTCCAGCAGCTTGTTCTGCACCGGATCGGACACCAGTTCGCTGTCCCAATGGCGGGTCTGCTTCTTGATCAGCTGCAGGATGAGCGGCATCATCTCGGAATTGGACTCCTCGTCATCGATCCCGCCGAAATAGGCTTCCTCGTCCCGTACCTCGTCGCCGTAGCGCAGGGTCCAGAGCACAATGCCTTTTCCCCGAGGCTCGAGCATGACTGCCCGCTCGCGCCGTGAGATCACCAGGCGCGAAATGCCTACCATGTCCTCCGCGGCCATGGCGTCCCGGATGACCGAGAAAGCCTCCTGGCCGACCGGATCGTTGGGTGACAGATAAAAAGGCGAGTCGAGCCAGATCCACTCGATGGAATCGCGTGGAGAGAACACATTGATATCGATGGTCCTCGTGCTTTCTAAGGCGACGTTTTCCAATTCCTCGTCTTCGAGAATGATGTAGTCGTTCTCGCCGCGCTGATAGCCCTTGACCTCGTCTTCGTCCTTGACTTCCTCGCCCGTCACGGCATCGACATAGTGGCTGACGACGCGATTTTGTGTCTCGCGATTGAGCGTGTGGAAACGGACTTTTTCGCTTTCCGATATCGCGGGCATCATCTGCACCGGACAAGTCACCAGCGAGAGCTTCAGGTAGCCTTTCCAGTAGGGGCGCACAGCCATCACGTCCTCCAATCAGGCGGCGCGGTTGGCGCTGGCAGCGACACGCTTCGGTTGCTTAGCGCCGGGATCGGCCTTTGCCGCGACACGTTTCGGCTTTTTCGAGGACGCTATCCCAGCGCTCTCCCGCAGAGCCTGCAACAGATCGCTCTGCTTCGAGGCTGGTGGTGCCTTCTTCTTGGGCAGAGCCTTGCCTTCGATCTTCGCCTTGACCAGTTCGGCGACGGCCGCGTCATAACGGTCGTCAAAAGTCTTGGCATCGAACTCACCCTTTTTCGTGTTTATGATGTGTGTGGCCAGTTCCAACATCTCGCCTTCGATCTTTATCTCCGGAATGTCGTCGAAAGCCTCTTTCGATGAGCGCACCTCATAGTCGAAGTTCAGCGTCGTCCCGATTAGGCCATTGCCATGGGGACGAATCAGAACCGAGCGAAGCCTGCGGAACAGGACGGCGCGCGCGAGTGCGGCAACCTTGGCCTGTCGCATGCCGTCGCGCAGCAGCTTGAAAGCATCGGCGCCCATTTTGTCCGGTGCCAAGTAGTAGGGCTTGTCGAAATAGACGTCGTCGATCTCGTTGCAAGGAACGAAGGCCTCGATTTTTAGCGTCTTGTCGCTTTCTGGGAGCGCGGCTGCTACCTCTTCAGGCTCGAGGACGATATAATCGCCGTTCTCAATCTCATAACCTTTGACCTGATCGTCCCGCTCCACCGGATTGCCGGTTTCGATGTCGACGAATTCGCGTCTGACACGGTTTCCAGTTGTACGATTAAGGGTGTTAAAGGCGATCCGTTCGGATGAGGAGGCGGCCGTGTAAAGCGCCACCGCGCAGGCAACCTCTCCAAACTTGATAAAGCCCTTCCAGTTCGCCCGCGCCGCAACCATAGCTCACACTCCGAAACCACCTGTGTGGTCTTTAATCGAGTCACTGGGCTATGGTTCCGATGACCTGCCACTGAACTGTCATCCATTGGCGATTAGAGCCTCGGCCGTTTTTGTTACGCCCTGAGGCGCGGTGAAAGCAACCGGCGGAGGCGCGG
>NZ_JACJHY010000072.1 GCF_014138625.1 Aminobacter ciceronei | reverse complement strand
AGAGGACCCTGCAGACCATCGACAACCCGTTCGGCACGAGGTTGTCACCCATGTCTTAGGTACAAACTGTTACCTATGTCTTCGGGCTGTACAGTGGCCGCCCTGTTCCTTCCTTTAGGACTTGAACCGTCGTCTCGTCGCCATGGATGAGAGGCTGTGACCTGAGCCGCAGTTTCAGTACATCATAGATGCGATGCAGGTGCTTCTCGCTCGAACCGATCACCACCCAATGCCCCAGAGCGCCTCGGCTGACAGGAACGCCGGCGCGCTCAAAGGCTTGTGCTACGCGATAGAGTGGCGTGCCGTCGACGTATTTGTGAACAAGAGCGAAAGCCAGGGTTGAGGCCGTGGCGATGCTGCCCGGCAAGGGCTGCGTCGGCATCGGCGCGGTCACGACCGGCGTGTTGATACCGGAGCGGTCACAATTGCGGCAAGCGTATTTGAAGCGCGCATTCTGCAGACCTTTGCCTTCTCCTCAATATGAAGTTGCTTGGTAACGGCCTCGCCCATGCGATGCATCTGGCCACGGTTTTGGCGCCCGGCGAAGCTCGGGCTTGAGCATGGCCGTGTCTAGCCTGTCGGTTTTCGCCCGTCGTTGTTCACGGTTCACGGCGACGCTGGTCGAATGGATGACATGAGCGTCTGTGCCTCGCGTCCGCAGCCACCGGGCCAGCGAGAAGCCGTCTCGACCAGCATCGAAGGCCGGTGCGACCCGGTCTATCGGCATCCCCGCAGCCTCCGCCTCCGATCGCCAACGCGTGATCAAACCGAGCAATGCATTGGGATCGGGATCGAGTTTCTTGGAGGGGGTGTCGCTGAACGCCGGGAAGCATTCCGGCCACAAGCCAGCTATTCTGACTCATTTCTATCACGACGAGCACAGTGCGAGCTTGATCCAATACAGTGATTGATCGGCTGAGATCCTCGACTTTGGACATGATAGTCTATCCTTCGGGTTGATCGTACGACGATGGTGCGACCTCGCCGTGTTCCCCCATAGCTTCTCAGGCCGCAGAGCACTCAAGAGCAAAACGTGCGCAGAAATTCGCGCTCTTACATCTGGCGAACAGCCCGCTCCGATCCTCGATCGCATCGGCGACAAGTGGACGGTGCTGGTTGTCCGCCTGCTGGTTATTGGCCCGCTGCGGTTCAATGCGCTGAACAAGTCGATCGGAGGTCTGTCAGCCAAAGTCCTGTCGCGGGCTCTCAGGGACCTTGAGCGCGATGGGCTGGTAACCCGGACGGCATTTCCGACAGTCCCGGTTACCGTCGAATACGACCTTACCCCGCTTGGCCGAACGCTTACCCGGACGCTCGGGGCGCTTTCACATTGGGCGGAAGAAAACATTGAGGCCGTTCACACCTCGCAACGGCAGTATACCGACAAATCAAGCCGAAGATGAGCATACGCCAAGCGCATGTGCTTGATCATTTGGCTTCGCTTTTCAGTGCAGCGGCCAAGAAGGCTGCGCCCAATTGCGCGCCTTCGGTGGTGATGGTGTGGCCAACGCCTGGAAGAATGTGACTGTTGGCATCGAGGCCCAGTTCGCGCAGGGCTGCCATTGCCTCGATTGAGGCGCCAGCTGGTATCACCGGGTCCGCCGCACCATGCACCGCCAAAACCCGTGGCGATCCGGTTTGCATGAAAGGTCGCGGCGACGCGAGACGGCCCGAATAGGCGACAACCGCACCAACCGGCCAACGCCCGGAAACAATGGCATCCAGCGCCATGATGGAGCCTTGCGAAAACCCGACGAGGACAACCCGATCGAGGTGGTTCAGGAGGCCATGCTGTTCGATGGTGCCGCGCAAGGTATCGTCGAACGCGGGCCTTGCCGCAGCAATGCGTTGCGGCCGGTTCGCCTCGGTCACAGCGGAGATGCTGAACCATTGCCGATCGGCGCCACCCGCGTCAAAGGCGAACGGGCCATCTGGTGCGGCGAACGCAGCCGTGGGTAGCGATGGCTGCCACGCTTGGGCGAGCGGCATGAGATCGGCCCCGCGACTGCCAACGCCGTGCAAGAAGACAACAAGGCTTTTGGCGTGGGAATTGTTCATTGGAGAATTGCCTGTGCTTACTAGCGGTCAACCATTGGTTAAAGGCCGAGATCGCTGAGATCGGGACCGTCGGGCACGATGCCGTTCGGGTTGAGCGACCTGATCGAATAATAGCCCTTCTTGATATGGTCGATATTGACCGTATCAAGAACCCCCGGAATGGCGAGAATGCGCTTCAGATACGCCGACAGGTTGGGATATTCAGCAAGGCGCCTGAGGTTGCATTTGAACAAGCCGTGATAGGCGGCATCGAAGCGCACCAGCGTGACAAACAGCCGGATATCTGCCTCGCTCAACCGGTCGCCGAGCAGGAAAGGAGTTCTGGCCAGGCGCGCCTCAAGCTCGTCCAGCATAGCAAAGACACCACGGTAGGCCTCGTCATAAGCGAGTTGGGTCGTGGCGAAGCCGGCGCGGTAGACGCCGTTGTTCAGCGTCGGATAGATCTCCTCATTGAGCGCGTCGATGTCGGCGCGTAAGGCCTGCGGATAGAGGTCGACGCTTTCGTCAGCAAGCGCCCCGAAGCCTGAATTGAACATACGCACGATTTCGGCGGACTCATTGCTGACGATGGTCCTGCGCTTCTTGTCCCACAGAACCGGAACGGTCGCGCGGCCGGTGAAATCGTCGTCGGCCCGACTGTAAAGTTCATGCAGATAGGTCGCGCTATTGAGTTCGTCCCGGTTGGCGCCTGGATAGTCGCCGAAGCGCCAGCCTTGATCGGTCAGAGCCGGCTCGACCACAGAGACCGACACGATGTCTTCGAGCTTCTTCAGCTTGCGGGCAATGAGCGTTCGCGACGCCCAAGGGCAGATCAGCGCGACATAGAGGTGATAGCGGCCGGCCTCAGCATTAAAGCCGGCTTCGCCGGTCGGTCCGGCCCTGCCGTCAGGCGTGATCCAGCTGCGGAAACTGGAAATCTGGCGAACGAAGCCGCCTTTTTCGTCCTTGGCCTGGACTGGTTGCCAGTCTTCGGTCCACTTTCCGTTTACAAGCATGCTACGTCTCCGTCGCCAAAGAAGGTGGCCCGGGCGCGGCCGGATGTGGACCGCGTCCGGGCGGAATCAGCCACGCACCTTTTGCAGGGCGTAGGCGCCGTTCCCGAGCAGCGCCAGCGAGGCAAGCGCGACAGCCCAGAATGCTGGAAACTCCCAGCCACCATTGGGGTTGCTGAAAAAGAACCCGGCGGCGCCATGTGGGGCGTAGATCGAGCCGAGCAGGATCGGGATCAGCGCGATAGACACCCAGCGGGTCCAGACGCCCGCAATCAAAGCGATGCCACCGAGCAGTTCTGCAGCGATGACCAGATAGGCCAGCGGTCCGGGAAAACCGAGGCTTTCGAAGAAACCGGCGGTTCCTGCTGGTGTGAAGATGAAGATCTTGAGGCCTCCGTGGGCGAGGAAGAGGATGCCCATGCTGACGCGCAGCAGTAGGCCAGCGAGATTGGCGTTGTTTGTATCGTTCATGCTCGTTACTCCTGATGGTTGCTTTTTTGGAACGTTAGGCGGTTGCGGTCTGCCAGGTGGGGGCAATATCGGTGCCGAAACCACGCATGTAACCCAACACGATGTTGAGGCCGGCGACCGGCTCCAGATAGCGCGCCATACGCAGTCCGCCGACCTGGACGGGAACGAAGCCGGACTTGGCAACGATTGCCTCGACCGTGTCGATCGCACCCTGGTCGTCGCCGGCAATGAAGACGGTGGCGGGCTTGTCGCCAACCTTGCCGCCCGCCTGCAGCACCGAGGCGAAGATCGTATTGAACGCCTTGACCACGTTGGCCCTGGGCGCGAGCTTCTGGATGTCCTCGCCAGCGCTGGTGGAATGGCCGATGGTCAGCCCGGCGTAGTCGGGGGTCAGCGGGTTGGTGATGTCGATGACAATCTTGCCTTCCAGACCGCCTGCCGCGGCAATCGCCTCGCCAGCTGCGTCGAATGGCACCGCGAGAACGACGATATCAGCATTGCTGGCCGCCGAAGCGATGTCCGTGCCCGAGACAGTGCCGCCCAGTTCACGGGCCGCTTCGCTGGCACCGGCGGCATCCCGTGAACCTAGCGTGACGGAATAGCCGGCCTTGGAAAATACACCGGCAAGGCCCTTGGCCATGTTGCCGGTTCCGATAATCGCAATGGTCATGATTGTGTCTCCTTGAGCAACGCGCTTGATCAGCGCCGATGGCGAGGAGATAGCGCGTTTCCACTGAAGATATTATCCGAGGAAAGGGAAGCTATTTGCTTCCAAAATGGAATTAATCGGCTACCAGCCTTTGTCCCAATCTGGGCCGCTGCGGTAGTGGGCTACCAGGAAGTCCACGAGCAACCGGACCTTGATGGCGAGATGCCGGCCGGGCGGATAGAGGGCATAAATGCCAAGCGGCTTTGGTTCGAATCCACGAAGTAGGGGAACCAGTCGTCCCGCGCGAAATCGGGGGCCGGCGATGAAGCTCGGAGCGCGCGCCACACCGAGACCCGCCTCGGCGGCCGTCAGCGCAACATCGGCATTGGAAAAGCGCAGCCGACCGGCGACTTCGATGAGCGTGTCACTGCCGTCCGGCTCTCGAAACGCCCAGATACCAGGTTCACGGAAATTGGTGTCGATAATGCAATTGTGCGACTTCAGGCCGATTGGCGTGCGCGGCACTTCATGTTCTTGCACATAGGCCTCGGACGCGCACACCACGATGCGCGCTTCACAGAGATGCCGAGCAATCAGGCTGGAATCAGCAGGGCTGCCGATGCGGATTGCGGCGTCGAAACCCTCGTCGACCAAGCTGACGACCCGGTCCGAAAAACTGACGTCGAGTTCGATCTGCGGGAACTGTCGGGCGAACTCCACAAGAACCGAAGCCAGTTGGGCAGCGCCGAAGGAGACGGGCGCAGTCATTCGCAAGCGCCCCTTCGGTGTGCCGGAAACGTTGCGTACCGCCTCCTCGAGCGCGTCGAAATCGGCAAGCAGAACCCTCACGCGTTCGAAGTAGGCCTGCCCCGCTTCTGTTGCCGCCAGTGCGCGGGTGGTACGGTTGAGCAGCCGAACGCCAAGTTCCCCCTCCAATCGCGAAATCAGCTTCGAGGCCTGTCCGGCACTGGTTCGCAACCGTTCGGCGGCCCTTGCAAAGCTGCCCGCCTCCATCACGGCAACAAACATCCTGTCACATTCAAGCCGATCCATGCGAAACCAGTAGCGGCAGATGGCTTACAGTCCAAGGGGGCAGGTCATTTAGGACAATTGCTTCTAATCGATCCGGACCACTTGCTGCGAAAATATCGCGGTATTCGGCTCCAGCCTGCCATACCGCACCTATCGGTCCGAATTGTCATTTCAACCAGAATTCTGGGCCGTCTTGCCTGTCATTCTGGATAACGGTATTTGGTTCATGGAGTTCTCGACAAAAGCGATGGCGCCGTGATGGTTGCCATGTCTGGGTCGCAGGCACTGACCACTTAACGCCTCCCCGCGTATTGATCGCTAGCGGCGACAGCGCTGCTGTCGGACACTGCGGACGAGCAAGTCGGGCGCCAAAAGTGCTGCAGTGATCACAGGCAGCGTGGGATGATTATCGGCTCAGTTCGATTTGATCTGCTCGAACCAGAGCATCGGCAAGTCAAGTCCGTGAGCTACATCGGCCGAGGCGATATCGATCATTGTCTCAAAGATCTCGGTGACGATCGTTGGATCAAAAAAGGCAAGGCGCAGAAGCTGGGAACGTAGCGCTCGTCGAGATTTTCCTGATCTGCGATCTCGCGCGCCGACTTTGCAATGGCCAGTTAGCAGGTCAGCGTATCATGTCGCGCCGCGGGTAATTGCCTTGATGGGTCTTGTTGGCGGCAGTTGGCCCAGCATTTCCTGATGCCGTGATGAGGTGCGGATGTTAACCTCGACCGCTGTCATGTCGCTGTTGCGCCTGCAATGCTGTCCAGCGTCAGCTCTATCGTGATGCGGTCGCCACCGATCGTCACCGAACTGATCAGCGATTGAATTGCATTCCCGCTGGTCGTTTGAACCGGTCACCTGCAGCTGGGCAGTCATGGAGACGCGACATTGATCCGCGCTGCGCAGGGGCGTGATCGTCCAGCCAGTTTTGGTCATTTAGCTTGTGAAATGGCCCTTTAGTTGCGGGCAGCTGTCAATCGGGTTCGCGCTGCCATTGCCGGGGTCATGGTCCTTTGCGAAGTCGATGCTTCATGATGATCGGGTCGGGCGCCTCGGCGTGTGCAACGACGTTCGCCCGCGAACGGATCGGATGCATATCTGCTACGCCATCTTTCCGCTGCCCCACTCAAAGCTGGTGCCGTCAACCCAGAGGCAGTGGAGCAGAACGAGAGTTTTGCTGCACTTGGGTCGGATCGTGCCATGGTTGCGCTATGGGTAATAGGGAGCTCACCGGACACTTTGCATAGTCCGTGATGCGGGATAGCTCCTCCATTAAGATCTGTTATTCGAACATTAGGTGAATAAATTTTGGAAATGCCATTGTCAGAACTAAGCTGTGCTGGATCAGATCCTATTCAAGGAGGAGCAGCCCGATGACCGACGACATGTTGCATGTGATGAAGTGGCACAATGGCGAGAAGGAGTTTTCGCCATTCTCCGATGCCGAAATGGCCCGTCGCCAGAACGATGTGCGCGGCTGGATGGCAAAGAACAACGTCGACGCGGCGTTGTTCACGTCTTACCACTGCATCAACTACTATTCCGGATGGTTATACTGCTACTTTGGTCGCAAGTACGGCATGGTCATTGACCACAACAATGCTACCACCATTTCGGCCGGTATCGATGGCGGCCAGCCGTGGCGCCGTAGCTTCGGCGACAACATCACCTATACCGACTGGCGCCGTGACAATTTCTACAGCGCCGTACGCCAGCTGACGCCGGGCGCCAAGCGCGTTGGTATCGAGTTCGACCATATTTCGCTCGATTTCCGTCGCACGCTTGAAGAAGCGCTGCCCGGCGTCGAGTTCGTCGATGTCAGCCAGCCCTCGATGTGGATGCGCACCGTCAAGTCGCTCGAAGAGCAGACGCTGATCCGCGAAGGCGCCCGCGTCTGCGACGTCGGCGGCGCGGCTTGTGCTGCAGCAATTAAGGCTGGCGTGGCCGAGCATGAAGTCGCCATCGCCACCACCAATGCGATGGTTCGCGAAATCGCCAACTCGTTCCCGTTTGTCGAACTGATGGACACCTGGACCTGGTTCCAGTCGGGCATTAACACCGACGGCGCCCACAACCCGGTGACCAACCGCAAGGTGCAGTCCGGCGATATCCTATCGCTCAACACCTTCCCGATGATCTTCGGCTATTACACTGCACTTGAGCGCACCTTGTTTTGCGATCATGTCGACGATGCAAGCCTCGACATCTGGGAAAAGAACGTCGCGGTTCACCGTCGCGGTCTCGAGCTGATCCAGCCGGGCGCGCGCTGCAAGGACATCGCCATCGAGCTCAACGAAATGTACCGCGAGTGGGACCTGCTCAAGTACCGTTCGTTCGGCTACGGCCACTCGTTCGGCGTGCTCTGCCATTATTATGGCCGCGAGGCCGGCGTGGAACTGCGCGAGGACATCGAGACGGTTCTGGAGCCCGGCATGGTGGTGTCGATGGAGCCGATGGTCATGCTTCCCGAGGGCATGCCGGGTGCCGGCGGCTACCGCGAGCACGACATTCTGATCGTCAAGGAAGACGGCGCCGAAAACATCACCGGCTTCCCCTTCGGTCCCGAGCACAACATCATCAGGAACTGAGGGCGGTGTTCTACATCCCCCACGATTGCCCCCGGGAAGCGGTGGACCGGCATTGCCGGTCCACCGCGACCGCGTTGCATCCGGCTGCGCTGCTGGCCAGGGATATCGCCCGCTGGGTAAAGCGTCTGGGCGCGCGCATGACTGCCCGTGTCCCCGAAGAGACGGTGTCTCGGCCGGCATCCGTCGCGGCTTGCGAGCGCGGCGGACTGACCCCGCCGAGCCGGCCTTTTTGATCCCGTCCTTGGCAACAAAAAAAGCCGCGGTCGATGCCGCGGCTTTTATTGTGCCTGGAGGTGGAAAGTTCAGCGCGGGAATTCCCTCTCCAGAGCCTGAACGATGCCGTCGGCACAGACCTGTAGTAGCAGCTCACCTTTATCCGCTGTCGCATCCTTGGGCGAGGAGAGCGTGCCGCTGGCGGGCGTCCATTCCGGTTTTGGCGGGTAAACGTCGTAGGGCGGGAAGGTTGCCGGCGCATGGTCGACCGCGCGCTCAAGGCTGACCTGGTGGGGGTAGAGCGCCAGCATCAGGGAGGTTTCGAGCACCCCGCCATGTTCCAGATCCCAGCCAGCGAAGCCGTCGGGATAGAGCCGGCCGATCGTCGCCTTGTCGACGAAGTCCCAATAAGACAGGACGACGATCTTCATGTCGTCGATGCCGGCCCATTTGAGCTCACGCAGTGCAAGGTCGATGCCCTCGATGATGAACCACGAATTCTCGAAATGGCCGTTGACCAGGCAGATGCGGCGAACGCCGTGGCGGGCGAATTCCCTGATGACGTCGCGAAGAGCTGCGACCAGGGTTGCGCCGTCAAGGCTGGTGGTGCCCGGCAGATGATTGCCGCCGCCGGACTTCTGATGCGACTTGTAGCCATAGGTGAAGGGCGGCGCGACCAGCGCGTCGATGCGGCTGGCGACGCGCCGAGCGAACTCGACCGGCAAGAGCACGTCGACATTCATCGGCATGTGGTGGCCGTGCTGCTCCATCGAGCCGATCGGCAACAGGATTGCCGTGGTGCCACCGCGAACACGGGCGTCATAGTCGGGCCAGGAAAGCTCGGCGGCGAAGACAGATTGTTGAGGCATGGTCATCTCCCATTTTGGCTGATGGGGCAAAGATTTGAGCCCAACCTTGTGATATGAGAAATTTATAATCTTCATCCTCGCATGAGGAAACGAAATCCATGCGCAACATCATAAACTTCCAGACCGACCTGCTCCGCACCTTCGTCTCGGTCATCGATCTAGGCGCCTACACCAAGGCCGGCGACATGCTGGGGCGTACCCAGCCGGCGATCTCGCTGCAGATGCGCCGGCTCGAGGAACTGGTCGGCGCACCGCTCATCAAGCAGACGGGCCGTTCGCTGACGCTCACCGGTGAAGGTGAGATGCTGTTGAGCTACGCGCGCGAAATCCTGCGGCTCAACGACGAGGCGGCGTCCTATTTCAATCGCGCCAAGATAGCAGGGGTGCTGCGCGTCGGCCTGCCGAACGACTATGCGGTGGCGTTCCTACAAGGGGTGATCACTGAATACACGCGTCAGCATACTGAAATTTCGCTCGAGATCTATTGCGGCTGGAGCGCTGAAATCCTCGATCGGCTGCGGGCGGACGAACTCGATCTGGCCATTGCGATGGTCAACACTGATCGCGCGCAATACCTGTCGCGGTCATGGATCGAGCGGCCGATCTGGACGGCGGCGAACGAGGTCACGTTCGATCCGGCGGCAGGCATCCCGCTTGCTGCTCATCCGGAAGGGTGCGCGTACCGGGCGCGGATGATCCAGGCGCTAGATGCGGCGCAGATGCGCTGGCGCGTCGCTTATACCGGGCCGGGTATCTCTGGCCTGCAGAATGCCGTGATCAACGGTCTGGGTGTAAGCGCACTGACGCGCTACACTTTGTTGCCGGGGATGCGTGTACTCGGCGAGGACGACGGGTTCCCGCCGCTGGCCGAAATCCGGGTTGGCCTGTTCTACAAGCATCCGCGCCTGTCGGACGCCGGCATCCGGCTGGTCAACCACATCATCGCCCGGCTGGATGAGGCTGGCGTCTCCGGCGACCCCGTCAGGCGTCATGTGGAGCTTGATCGTCAATAAGCAATGCAAATGGCTCAATTATAAGAATTAATTTTCCAAATGCACTTGCGCTTCCTAACCTTGCGGCAACAACAACCAAAAGGGGAATGCGATGACCATCAAGGACGCATTGTCGGGGCCCCGTACCCGGCGCGAGATTCTGAAGGGTGCAAGCGTATTGGGCGGCGGAATCCTGGCGATGCCGTATCTCAGCCGGCTGGCCTTCGCCGCTCCTGTTGAGCTTACCATGCTTGCCTGGTACGGCCATGCCGAACCGGATGTCGTTGCCGAATTCGAGGCGGAAAACAACGTCAAGTTCAAGCCGAAATACTATACCGGCGGCGACAACATGCTGGGCCTGATCGCCCAGTCGCCTCCCGGCACCTTCGACGTCATCCTTTCCGATGCCGAATATGTCCAGCAGCTCAATTCCGCCGGCTATATCGAGCAGCTCGATCCCAAGGACTACGCCTTCGACGACTATTTTCCCGAGTTCCAGAAGTTCGCCGGCCACTGGCAGGACGACAAGCTGTACTCGGTTCTCACCCGCTTCGGTTTTCTCGGCGTTGCCTACAACACCGAAGCCGTCACCGAAAAGGAGGCTTCGACCTACAACGTCTATTGGGCCGAAAAGCTGAAGGGCAAGGTCGGCCATTTCGACTGGCATCTGCCCAATCTCGGACAAATCAGCCTGCTCGAAGGCAATGCCTCGCCCTACGACATCGGCGAGGAGGAATGGGGCAAGCTGCAAGAGAAGATGAAGACGCTGCGCCCGCAGATCGGCGGCTTCTTCGACTACGGCGGCACATTCTCATCGTTGCAGAACGGCCAGATGCTGGCCATGGCGGGCATCGGCGACTGGATCACCGGGACGCTGGAGAAGAACGGCGCCAATGTACGCACCGTGATTCCGGAGGAGGGCGGCCTGCAGTGGACTGAGTCCTTCTGTATCGGCAAGGGCTCGACAAAGGCCGACCTCGCGAAGAAGTG
>NZ_JACJHY010000071.1 GCF_014138625.1 Aminobacter ciceronei | reverse complement strand
ACTCTCCTTCCACGGCATCAACACCTCCGGCCAAAAGCCAAAAGTGTTACCCATGTGTCCGGTACGAAACGTCACCTATGTCTCGGGTCGCTCACACCGACACATCGTATATATGGGCCTACCGGAGCGGCGAGGACAGTGAACAGCCGATCGTGCTGCTCTACTGTCAGCCTGGCCGCGGCCAGATACACCCAGCAGGCCTTCCTCGGTGAATACCGCAGCATATTGACGAGTGATGGCTATACTTGCAAGCGAGCAGGCCGACTGCATTCGCCGCTTCCGCCAGCAAACAGCGTACCCGTCCGGAACACCCTCAAGGTATGGCTCGACGAAATCGCCCCAAGGTCTTGCCTGACAGCTCGGCGACACAGCCTCCTATACCCGAAACCAATGGGATTATCTGACGCGCCACACCGAGGACGGCAGGATGCCGATGGACAACAACCTTCTGGAGCGCGACATCGGGGTTTTTGCCACTGGCCGGTTGGCTGTTCAGCGATACACTCGAAGGAGCAAGGGCCAGCGTGAGGCAATTCGCGCGATCGTATCTGTATATTTTGCAATGTATGTTATGTAGTTTTGAGTTTATACGTATAGTTATTATGATAAACGTACACCACATCACCAATTCCTTGTCGCGGCGCGAGAGGTTGTGAGGTGTGTGAAAAATTACTTGCACCCATACCTATTTTTTAAGATCCGAATCAGCAACATTTAGCTGTCCCGCCGAGGGATGGCCCAACCTGTGGTGCGGACGGGCAGGCCTTTCGAAAATATCAATCTTGCTGATCTCGCCGGATTTTCTCCGGCGGAACGAGGAGGTCTTTGTCGTGTCAAACAAACAAGGTGCAGGTAGCTTTGACGATGCTCGGGCCAGATCCAATCATCCTGAGGTCGAGATGATTGCGATCGACCGGTTGATCGAGCCCAAGCGAGCTTTGCGCAAGGTAACTGAGCGCCATGTTGAAGCCGTTGCCCGGTCTATTGGACATGCCACCTTGATGCGCGGGGAGACGGCACGGCTTGTTGCTATTGATCCTCCCTACAATGTCGGGATTGCCAGCATCATGGGGTTGGGCGGGACCAGGTATCGCGAGTTCACTGAAGCCTCGGGCGAGATGTCTCCTGAGCAGTTCGAGCAGTTCCTCACATCGAGCTTGTCGGCAATGTCCGAGCATCTGGTTCCCGGCGGCCTGATCTATTCCTTCATGGACTGGAAACACATCGAGACCTTGCTCGCGGCGGGACGCGGGCTTGATTACGAGTTGCTCAACCTCGCTGTCTGGAACAAGATGAAGGGCGGCATGGGAAGCCTGTACCGCTCCGCCCACGAACTTTGCGCCGTGTTCAAGAAACCGGGCGCTTCCCATCTCAACAACATCGAGCTTGGACGTCATGGCCGCAACCGGACCAATGTCTGGGATGTACCTGGGTTCAATAGCTTTGGCCGAGAACGCAACAAACGCCTTGCCGATCATCCCACCGTCAAGCCGGTCGATCTGATCGCTGACATCATCAAGGATGCCTCGCAACGTGGCGACATCGTCATCGACGGCTTTTGTGGCTCCGGCACGATGCTGATCGCAGCAGAAAAAACCGGCCGAGTTGCGCGCTGTGTCGAACTCGATCCGCTTTATGTCGATGTCGCCCTGCGCCGCTTTGAGGAGCGGTTCGGCATCGAAGCGCTTCACGCTGACACAGGTCTTGGCTTCCATGCGATCAGCGAGATGCGTCGAGCCGAAAATTCTGGCCAGACAGATGGCAGCGACACCTTAGATA
Source organism: Aminobacter ciceronei (assembly GCF_014138625.1). Taxonomy (GTDB): domain Bacteria; phylum Pseudomonadota; class Alphaproteobacteria; order Rhizobiales; family Rhizobiaceae; genus Aminobacter; species Aminobacter ciceronei. The sequence goes on along the minus strand of NZ_JACJHY010000071.1, from coordinate 9,422 downwards.
CTTGCCCTCTCAACGACGGTTCTTCGGTCATGCCGGCCTCTGCACAGCAAGTTGGCTTGGGACAATCCAACCCTCCCGTACCGCGGCGCCGGCGTGTTCCGACCTGGCTCAAGGAGCCCAGCGTCGTTGCCAGCAAGGTACAGGGAGGTCGCGTATGAGCGGGCCCTCGCGAAGCGACTACACAAGCAATGCTGTCCGACCATCTCATGATGCAGCAACGCCACGACGACGTCGGCCGCCACCCCCGACGGCAGCATCCAGTCCTTCTGGTAAGGCTCAATCCAAAGTGCCGACTGCGTCATCGCAATCGGCGCGCATCGGCAACGTTGCCAGCAAGACTTATGATGTCGGCTATGGCAAACCGCCAAAGGCGACGCGGTTCAAACCGGGAAAAAGCGGCAATCCCAAAGGTAGGCCTAAAGAAAGCCTGTCGCTCAAGACCATCCTTCAGCGAGAGCTCAAGCAGATGATCGAGATCCGTGACGGTGATGGCACCCGCAGGATCACCAAGCGAGAGGCCTTGGTCAAAACGTTGATGGTGAAAGCCATCAAGGGTGACCTCAGCACCGTAAAAGCGCTGATCGTGATTGCAGGCGAGGATACCGAGCCTGAAAACAATACCGTTGATGAGCAGGCTCTTTCACCCGCTGACCAAGCCCAGCTCCGGCATCTTCTCGGGGACACTGCACTGGATATGTCGATCGGTCCTCAAAGCAGAAAGCGGAAGGACTAGCTCGATGAGTGGGGCTCAGCCGACTCTCATCGCCCTAGACAACCCGTCGCAGTTTCTCGCAGAGCTACGACGGAGGTCGCTCAGCGCCTTTGTGGGAAGTGTCTTCGGCGAACTCAACGGCGGCGGCTATCAGCCCAATTGGCATATCGACGCGATCGCCTGGCATCTCGAGGAAGTTGAACGCGGCGCCTTAAAACGGCTCATCATCACGCTTCCACCAAGACACCTTAAGTCGTTCGCTGCATCGATTGCCTTCCCCGCTTGGGTCTTGGGCCGAGATCCGGCGCGCAAGGTGATATCCATCTCCTACTCGCAGGACCTGACGAAGAACCTTTCGAACGAGTTCAGGCGCGTTCTGGAGCTCCCGCTCTATGCCAGCCTTTTTCCCAAAACCCGGCTGAGCAAGACCAAGAACACCGAGATCGAGCAAAAGACCAATTCAGGCGGGTTTCGTTACGCCACCTCAGTTGATGGAACACTCACCGGACGAGGTGGCGACTTCATCATCATCGACGACCCGATCAAGGCTGGCTCGGTGATGTCAGACGCCGAACGAACGGCGGTCAACACCTGGTATCACAATTCCGTGGTGTCGCGCCTCGACAGCAAGAAGGACGGCGCGATCGTCATCGTCATGCAACGCCTCCACGAAAACGATCTGGTGGGTCACCTGACAGAGCGTGACGACCATGGCTGGACCATCCTGAATATCCCCGCGATTGCCACTGTCGATACCATCTACCGTACCGGCAATGGCCTCAACAACCGTACTTATCACCGCCGGGCCGGCGAACTGATCCAGCAAGACCGAGAAGGCCAGGACCATCTCGATGCCTTAAGACAAGACATCGGTACACATCAGTTTTCGGCACAATATCAGCAGGAGCCGATCCCGCTGACCGGCAATCTGATCCGACGTGACTGGCTCAGGAGCTACAGCATGCCGCCAAAACGAGAAGAGTTCGATCTGGTCGTCCAAAGCTGGGACACCGCTTCGAACGCTGAGGAGCAAAACGACTTCTCCGTTTGCACCACCTGGGGCGTCAAGGGTAAGCAACTCTACCTGCTCGACCTGTGTCGCAAGAAGCTTGAGTATCCCGATCTGCGCAAAGAGGCCCTACGACTGGCGCGAGAGTTTCGACCCGGCATCATCCTGATCGAGCGCGCTGGAACAGGGTTCGCGCTCCTCAAGGAGCTACCCCTAGTCTACCGGGACGCGTATCTCCCCAAGAGCACCCCCCGCAGCGACAAGGTTAGCCGTGTCGCAGGTGTGTCCTCGCTTATTGAGCAAGGCAGGGTGCTCATCCCGGAAGTTGCCTTGTGGCGCGACGAATTCCTGAAAGAGGTGTTGGCCTTCCCAGGTTCGCGACACGACGATCAGGTTGATAGCATGGAGCAATTCCTGCGTTACATGCAGGCACTCGGCAATCGTATGCCGAAATTCGATCCGGTGACGGGTCAGCGGGTTCGCGAAAGGCGCGACGTTATCAATCGGCGCTGACAAGGGCTGGTGAGCACGGACTTCAATCCCTTCACGGGTGAACGGCAGATGCTGCCGCTGATTTGCGAGCCAACGCTTCAAGTGTCGCAACGGCCACCTCGAGCTCTGGCTGCCCCAGCTTCGCCAGCAGCTCTCGAGCCACAACCACCAGATCCTGGCCATTGGTCGGGCCTGTCGTCCCGAGATCGTTGAACAGCTCTGTCGTCGACACGTTGAGCGCAGCAGCCATCCTTTCCACGGTGGCGATTGATGGCCAGTTGAGCCCTCTCTCGATCATCGAGACCGCATCGACACTGCGGTCGAGTTCGGCCGCGAAGTCGTTTTGCGTCAGCCCACGCAGCTCGCGTAGGGTCTTGATCCGTCGTCCGAGTGCCTGTTTGAGCTCCATGAGCCGTATCATGAATGCGGGCAATCAGAGTTAGAACCGAGCTAACCTGCGGAATTGCCTTGTAAATCGTATCGATAGTACGCCAATGTCCACTCCAATGAAGCCTACGATCCGGCCAGAGGCCCGGACGCCATTGGAGAACGAATCATGGGTGCTTCCAACGACCTGACGGCATTGCTCGTCGTCGTCTGGCTCTTCGGACTGATATTTGTCTTGCCGCCTCCAACTGGACAGCCCTGACAGCATCCAGCGCCGTTAGCGCAGCGGCGACCTTAGCGCGCGCCTCCTCGATATCGGCCATGACCAGGCAGTCGTTCCGCTGTATGGCCGCGAGGAATGCAGCGAGCACGGCGGGGCAGTTTGCCGCCAAGCCTAGAAAGTGATCTCCGCTCGGCGCCCGCTCGCCGGAAAGCCAGTTTTTCACGGTCCGCTCGTTCGCGCCGGTCCAAAGAGCCACCGTCTTGATTTTGGATGACTGCCCCTTGAGCGAGGTTCGTAGGGCTGTCGACACCAGCCTGGCGAATGACAGCTTGCTCGGCCTCCCGCGCAACCGATTGGGCAAGATATTGCCCGACTTTGGAAAGGACATTCCACCACCTCCGAACTGTAGTGTTGGTCGGGTGCTTTCGAGACGGCGCTAAGAGTGGAGCGTAGGTTTGAAAGGGCGTTACCGACCATCGCAGACGGTGAGAGGCGGCAAGGAGTGGTCTAACCGTGCTGCCGCCTATGTGCGGATGTCGACCGACCATCAGCGCTATTCCACTGAGAACCAGCTCGCCGCGATCACACAGTTTGCCGAGGCTCGGGACATCGAGATCGTGCGGGTCTACGAGGATGCTGGCAAGAGCGGACTGAACCTGGAAGGTCGCGACGCATTCCAACGTTTGCTCGCCGATGTCGAACGCGGTGCCGCCGACTTTGGCACTATCCTGGTCTACGATGTCAGCCGCTGGGGACGCTTCCAGAACGCTGATCACGGTGCGCACTTGGAATTCCTGTGCTCGCGGGCTGACATCGTTGTCCATTACTGTGCCGAGCAATTCGAGAACGACGGCAGCATCGGATCCAACCTGTTGAAGACCGTGAAGCGGGTCATGGCCGGAGAATATAGCCGCGAACTCTCCGTGAAGGTCTTCGCCGGCCAATGTCGCCTTAGTGAAAAGGGGTACCGCCAAGGCGGGATGGCCGGCTACGGTCTAAGACGGCTTCTGATCGATGAGAACGGCGAGCCCAAGGCTCAGCTGTCGATTGGCGAGCGCAAGAGCCTTCAAACCGACCGCGTGATACTGGTCCCCGGACCAACCGAGGAAGTTGAGACTGTCCAGCGCATCTATCGCCTCTTTGTCGACCTTCGCATGCAAGAGGCCGAGATTGCAGAGCGGCTCAACCGGGAAGGTGTACTAACCGACCTGGCGCGGCCTTGGACGCGCGGCACGGTCCATCAGGTTCTGACTAACCCAAAATACATCGGTGACAACGTCTTCAACCGCGTCTCCTTCAAGCTGAAAATGCGCCGAGTGGTCAACCCCAAGGAACATTGGGTGCGCGCCAGTGGCGCGTTCGCGGCGATCGTCGACGTCGCAACCTTCAATCGCGCCGCGAAAATCGTGGAGGACCGATGCCGGCGGCTCGACGACGATGAACTCCTCGTCTTGCTCCGATCGCTTTTGGAGGCCCAGGGTTCCCTTTCCAGCATCATCATCGATGAGCGCGAGGACATGCCGTCGAGCAGCGTCTACCGGAATCGCTTCGGCAGCCTGCTGCGCGCCTATCACTTGGTCGGCTACAGCCCACAGCGTGATTATCGCTATATCGAGATCAATCGGCGCCTGCGGGCTATGTACCCTGACGTCGTCGCCACTGTGATTGAAGGCCTGCGCGCCGCCGGCGGCGATGTCCGCATCCATCCCGAAACGGGGCTGATCGACGTCAACGACGAATTCACCGCCTCGGTCGTCGTGGCCCGCTGCGGCGAAACGCAAGGGGCCTCGCCGCGGTGGCGCATTCGTCTCGACACTGGCCTTGCGCCCGATGTTACCGTCGCCATCCGCATGGACCGAGGCAACGTGTCCCCGCTTGACTACTACCTGCTCCCGCGTCTCGACATGACGGAGCCGAAGCTTCGGCTTGCCGAGAGCAACGGCCTGTCCCTGGACGGCTATCGCTTCGAGACGCTGGAGTTCCTGTTCTCTCTTGCGGCTCGAGCCCAGTTTGAGGAGGCGGCATGACCGAAGCTAAGCACACTCATGTAGAGATGATTCCGATCGATCGAATCGTCATTCTGAACCCGCGCGCCCGCAATCGGCGTAAATTCCTGGAGGTGGTCGAAAGCATCAGGACGGTCGGGCTAAAGCGCCCGATCCGCGTCAACACCATGATCGGCCCGGACGGCCAGCGATCCTACGGACTCGCTTGTGGCCAAGGGCGCATCGAGGCCTTTCGCGAGCTTGGCCGGACCGAGATCCCGGCCATTGTCACAGAAGCATCGGAGGAGGAATGCCTCGTCATGAGCTTGGTGGAGAACTGCGCCCGCCGGCAGCACCGCTCCATAGACCTTCTCCAAGATGTCGCGACACTGCGCAAGCGCGGCTACGACGACCGACAGATCGCGGAGAAGATTGGCACGTCGCCGGAGTGGGTCAACATGATGGCCACGTTGATCGAGAAGGGCGAGCAGCGCCTTATCGAAGCCGTTGACGCGGGAACCATTCCCATTTCGGTCGCTATCGAAATCGCCCGCGCCGACGACGAGACAACCCAGAAGATGCTGGCTGAAGCCTACACCGAGGGCAAGATCTCAGGCCCCCGGCTGATAAAAATGCGACGCCTGATCGAGCAGCGGACGCGTCGCGGCAAGCACATGTCAATGAACCCTTTCGGCAAGAAGCTAGGTAAGGCCAGGACGTCCGAGGCTTTCGTCCGCGTCTTTCAGCAGGAGGCAGACAAGCAGCGCCTGCTGGTGAAGAAAGCCGAGGTGACACAGACCCGCCTACTCTTCGTTGTGGAGGCCCTGAAGAACCTGCGGGCCGACGAGAACTTCGTCACGCTCCTGCGGGCTGAACATCTCGATACCTTGCCGAAGGATTTGGAGAACCGCATCGCAGGAGAGGCAGCATGACAGACGTTGAAACCTGGACGCGGATCGCCTTCGAGCCCGAATGCGTCATCGTGCCGATCGACTCTCTCCTACCTGTCCGGCCGCCTCGGGCGACGGTCAAGGCTAGCCACAAGTATCAACAGATTCGCACATCGGTCATCGAGATCGGGCTGGTCGAGCCCCCCGTGATCGCTAGGATCGACGGCAATTCCATCAACTACCTCCTGCTCGACGGCCATGTCCGCGTCGAGATTCTGAAGGACCTCGGCGCGACCGAGATAGAATGCCTCGTCTCGACCGACGACGAGAGTTTCACCTTCAACAAGCGTATCAGCCGCCTTTCCGCAGTCCAGGAGCACTCCATGGTCCTGAAGGCGATCGCCCGCGGCGTTTCCAACGAGAAGATCGCCCGGGCGCTCAGCCTCCATGTCAATAGCGTGCGACGGAAGGCGACCTTGTTAGACGGCGTCTGTCATGAGGTCGTGTCGATGCTGAAGGACACGATGTGCCCAATGGCCGTGTTCGAGATCCTTAAGCGGATGAAACCATTGCGCCAGATCGAGGCGACCGAGCTGATGATTGCCGCGAACAATTATACGTCGGCCTACGCCACCGCGCTTCTCGCCGGCACGCCTACCAATGAACTTGCCGGTGAGAAGAAGTCGAAGAAGGTGCGTGGAGTCACGCCGGAGGCGATGGCTCGGATGGAGAAAGAACTTGCCCGGCTCCAAGAATCCATGGCCGAGATTCAGGATACCTACGGCAAGGAGCATCTCCAACTGACTGTCGTAAAGGGCTATCTCAGTAAGCTGCTCCGCAATCCGCGCGTCGTGCGTTACCTTCTTCAACACCGACCGGAATACCTCGAGCAATTTCAGGCGATAGCCGATGTCGCCTCCTTCGCTGATCAGGCGGCATGATCCATTTCTCATACCGCTCGTGGCAATATCATTAGCCCCTCTCGTGGGGCAGCTTTCAGCGTGGAAGCCTTTTGTTCATGGTGCAGCTTCCATGTCCAGAAGGATTTCGCCTTCCTTGAGCAGCCACATTGCGTGATCTTGGCATCGTGAACGTCTGGCGCAACCTGGCCTTGAGGGAGGCTGGGGAGACCGTTCGTGCGGCATCGGACATCCTTATCAGACGCCCTTCAATATCCCCCAGATCCATAGCCCGGTTGGTTGCCGGCGGGTAGCCTCGCACGCCAAACATATCGAAGTCGCAGGCGTACGAGGGGCAAGCTGTTTGACGACTGGCGCGACGCCTGGCCCGTGTACCTCAACTCCAGGACCCCTCCCGCGCAGCGGGTCGTCCACGACCTAAGGGCGTTACGAACATGCAATCGGTTCCCGCAAGCTGCCGTTCGCAAGCGCGCCGTTCTTGGCCCGCGCGCCTCGTCAAACGTATTTTGACGGCCACCGCCAATCAGTCTGCGCCTTGCCATAGCAGTTGGTGTCGTAGGTAAAGCGACCGGACGCGATCTCCCGACAAGCCCAGACAATCTGACCGTACGCATTGTAGAAGGCATCCCAATCCGCACCTTGATAATAGCTTGGGCGATAGCCTCCTCCACCTCCGCAATCGTTGTTGGCGCACACCGCCACCGCTGCGCCAACCGCTGCGATAGCGACGCCAGCTGCGATCGCGTTGTTTTGGTTGTTGACCATGTCTACGCACTGGAGGGCCGAGACGGACCTACTTGATAGTTCGACATAGAGCGCTTGCTTGAACTGTGCGTCATTCGTGGTGACAAAAGACCGGCACAGTGCCGATGTGCTTATGGCCTTGGGGTTCTTACTGAGCGCTTGTTGGGAGGTGGTACACGCAGCAAGTGACAGAGCGAGAAGCGCCGCCACAACAGCGGCGTTTTGTCGAATAGTATGCATTTCGAGCTCCCCAGCCCTGATAGTACGTTAATCAAGCTATCGATAAAACAGCGCTTCGTGAAGTATGGAATCTTGCGATACTTAGGCGGCTGAGCGAAAATCTAGGCAGTGCATGTGATATGGCCTTACGTGGCCAGTTGCACGACCGTCTGGAGGGGGCTTTGACAGGCTGGGGGAGCCGACCGTCAAGAAAATTGCTGCAGCGGGTGCGTCAGAGGCGGCGCAGGCTACCCTACGCTGTGCGAAAGCTGGTTCCAACGGTGGCGATCATCGGTGGAATCTTCGCCTATCAGGCTGTCGAGCGAAGTGGCGCTCAATTTAGCCGCATGCTCGACAGCGTGGGCTCGAGCGTTCCGCGCCCGGCTGAAACAACCATCCAAGGCCGCGCCTCCGTCATCGACGGCGACACTATCGAGATCGCTGGCCAACGTGTCCGCTTCAACGGGATCGATGCCCCGGAGAGCTCACAGCGCTGCCAGGATGCAAAGGGCGTGGAGTACGCCTGCGGGCGCATCGCTGCGAAGGCGCTTGACCAATTCTTGGCGAAGTCTCGCCCGGTCAAATGCGCGTTTGTCGAGTGGGATCAATATGGTCGCTTCGTCGGCAACTGTATTCGCGCCGATGGCAAATCCGTTGCCGGTTGGCTAGTCGAGAGCGGCCACGCGCTCGATTGGCCGCGATATTCTGGGCTCGAGTATGCTGGCCACCAAGCCGCAGCAAAGAATGCCAAGCGCGGCGTCTGGCAGGGGCAGTTTCAGAACCCATGGGACTGGCGGGCAAACCATTCTGGAGACATTGCGCCAACGGCTGTGGCGCCGAGCCCGAGCTTCACGTTGCTAGGCTCATCGTCGTGCGACATCAAAGGAAACATCAGTTCAGAGGGCGAGCGCATCTACCACACCCCGGGTCAAAAGTTCTATCGCCAGACCAAGATTTCCGAGGGAAAAGGCGAGCGGTGGTTTTGTTCAGAGGCAGAAGCCAAACAAGCTGGCTGGCGTAAGTCCAAAAGATAACCCTCAGCATGTCTTGACGGAACTCAACCGCAAAGCGAGGATGAACCTAAATCCGGGGGGATTTCGTGAAATCAATGCTGCAAATCGTCCTGCTAGCGCTTGTCGCCGGCTGCGCAACTCCACCATCCAATATCAAGGCTGTCGCGTCCGATGGGCGACAGTGCACCCAGGCCGACCGCGATCGCTTGGCCGACATCACAGCGCGCCAACAGCGCACCGCTAACAAGGACGCTTGGGGCGTGTTCATGATTGGTGTTCCGCTCGGGGGCGACGACACACACGAACCAGAAATTGCCCGACTGAAGGGACTTTGCGGTGTTAGATAGTCAACCTGCTGCCTTGTTGCTTACGAAGCCAATCTCCTACTTCTCGGCGGTGAAACTCACGCTTCTTGTCATGCTAGCTTTGTTGGCCTTGCTCGACCCTGCGTCAGCTCATGGCGGGGGCTGCCGTAAGAGCTCTCCTCCCGGGCAATGCTGTCACATGGACAACAGCCAAGGGTCGGTGCATTGCCATTGATGGAGACGGCTGTCCTCGCGGATCGTCAAACCAGAGCCCCGAAGTGCCTCATGCTTTCCCGGTAGTGCAGGTGGATGTAGAAGTAGTCCTGGTCGCGCGGTACGTCCGCAAAGATATCCTGCTGCTACGGCGGTCAACTACGAAGCGCTACCCGATGCAGCTCTCCCATTCTTGCGGTCGATGTCCTTAGTTTCTCTAGGTCACATACCCATAAACGGGATTCCCATTTGGCATCGGTTGTGATTCCCTTCCTGCAATCAGCGGGAGGTGATCATGGCGCGTTTCGAT
>NZ_JACJHY010000070.1 GCF_014138625.1 Aminobacter ciceronei | reverse complement strand
GAGGGTTCGCCCGACAGGCCGCGTCATGGCAAGGAGGCGGCGTGCGGACTCTGTCGATCCCCGCGGTGCTGGTACATGATCGCCGATCCATTTGCTCGGGTCAGGAGATGGCATGGACAGGAATGATCTTGCCTCCTCGGCAACGTCCCTGAAGTCGATGAGGTGAAGACTTTCGCGGATGACGTCGAGCAGGTCACCGTGCTCGCCGGTCGCGGCATCCGTCCACTTTCCCGCAGCTCCGTTTCCTGATCCCGGTCCCTTCAGACGGACGAACATGGAGCGGCCAGGCGCATTTCGGACGTCGCCTACAAGCCAATAGCGACCTTGACGATGTCCATTTGACAGATAAGTCCGGCACACTGCCTCAACGCGAATTGCAAGGCGAGTAGCGAGATCGCGTGGCGTCTCAACCATGATAGACCTCAAAAGATTTGGCCCGCCGTCGCCGGCGGGCCAGAAATTGGGCTGGGTTGCTTCATTCGGCCGCGATGGGAGGATCCTCCTCGGTCCCAGTGTGATGGCTACCGCCATCTTCGCCCATAGCCGTTAGGTCACCGTCTGCCGCAATTTCTTCGACGTCGGTCGCGCCGAGGAGTTGCAGCGGTTCGGGGAGCCATCCCCCATCCGCAAGAAGGCGCTCTGCTTCCTTCGCCATGTCGCCCTTCTTCAGATGCTGGATGAGCCACGCGGCACGCTCGCCCGCACCTTCGCGAACAGCTGCAAGGATGCGGGTCTTTGTGACCCGGCCAAGATAGTTGTCGACGGTCGGCCTCCAGTTGGCGTCGGTCACCATGTTGAAACCGGTCGCACGCGCCAGGCGGTCCGCGCCAGCGAGACGGCTACCAAGGCTATGCGGGGTCGGGCCGGAACCGCCATAAGGGCTTGGGCGCTCATGGATCGCGTTGACACCATAGCTGACGCAATGGGCTAGCAGGGCCATCCGGGTAGAGTCATCGCGTGCGGCGATCCAGTCCCAGAGTGCGCCTTCGTCTGAGGGCAGGTCGGACTTCCATGCGTCGTGACGCTCGCTGATCGCTTTGGCGGACGATGTGTCCTTGAGATCTGTGCCCTGTGCCGCGAAACAGGCTTGGCGTACCGAGACTTCCAGGCATCCCGTTGGAGCCGCAAAATGATAGCGCTCCATAACCATGCGATGCAGCAAGGCTGTCATTGCGACATGGGGATTTTCGGCAAGCGCGTTCTGCAGCGCGAGCGTGCGGTGGGCGGTGAGTTCGCCGACCAGGCGTTCGGGAAGGGGCCTAATGCCGCCGTCGTCCTCATCCTCCTGGTCGGCCGGTTGGCCGCCGATGGAGATGACGGTGCGCTGAACGCCGTCCCGATCGACGGCTTGCCAGGTATCGTCCTCGATGCCGCCAGCCTCACAGCCTGTGCTATCGGCTACGATCGGTGCCTCGTCCTCGGACCTGACGTATCCACGGTCGACCACAAGCTCGCCTTCGCGACTGATGCTGATAAAGACACCAGCGCGCGAGATCTCGGCGGGATCGAACTTCACGGGCCTGTCTTCGAAGGCCAAGAGTGCTGTTTCGATCTCAGCAAGCCGCTGGTCGACGGCCTCGGGCAGCTCGTCAGCATCGCTGTACTCGGCTTCGAGCTCGTCATGTTCGTTGCGCAGTGCTTTCCAGTTCGCGCTCTGTTTTTCGTTGAGTGCCTCAGTCAAACCGGCCAGTTTGCGGAGGGCGTTGGCATGGCCATAAGGCAGCTCGACGGACGCCGAGATCCACTTCCAGCCCTCGCTTGCGAACTCATCTGCCAAGCCTTGCAGCTTCTCATCGACGAGGCGGTCAAGGAGGGGGACATCCTCCAGCCAACCGCTGGTGTCGTCACAGAAGAGATCACGCAGGACAATGCCGCCGGCGGCTTTGTAGGCGTCGATGCCGATGAAGCGAGCACGCTTATCGGTAGTTGGGACCGTCGTCTCGGTCAGCATGCGACGGATCTGCCATGGCTCTCTCTGCCAAGAACCGCAGATGCGCTCCCAGACCTGCTCCTGTCGCCCATGATCGGGATTGACGGTGAATGCCTCGAGCATTGCGAGCGTCATTTCCTGGCGCACATACGCGTCAAGTAGGGTCGGCGCCACCGTTGCGAGACGCAGACGCTGGGTGATGTAGCGCGGCGTGGTGCGATAGGCGTCGGCGATTTCTTCTTTCGACATTCCATTTTCCAGCATGCGCTTGAATCCCTTGAATTGGTCGAGGGGATGCAGGGCGAGACGCACAGTGTTTTCCGCAAGCGAGTCATCGACGGCGGATGTCTTCGCGTTGGCCTTCTTGACGAGGCACGGGACGGGACCGTCGGCTGGAAAGCGGCCGGCTTCCACCAGTCGCGCAATGGCCCTGTAGCGGCGCCCACCCGCCGGCGTCTCGAAATCGCCGGTCTCGTTGCCGTCGGCGTCCACAATGGCGCGGACATTGAGACCCTGCACGATGTCCTCGCGTCGGTCGATGTCATGGGTGAGTTCGTCGAGACCTTCTTCGACGTTGACCTCACGCACATTGCTCTCCGACAGGAATATCCGGTTGAACGGAATGTCGCGCGACTGCGAAAAGACGATCAACGCGACGGCGGGCTTCTTCTTGGCAGCTTTGGTCATGGTCGTTCTCCATGACGGACCCCGAGAGCTCTCTCTCGGATCTGAAATCCGTCACGAAGCGAAGCGCCGCCCTCTTCCTCTGGAGGGCAGCACCACACAGCCAGCGAGCCGGTAAGACACCAAGGGGAAGTCCGGATGGGCTCCCGGAATGCAGTAACGATCAGGCGGCTCGATCGAGTAGCTTCTTGGCCTTCGCCTCCATATCGAGGCGGCCATCCTGATGGGGTTTGTCTCGCGCGACGGCCGTGATGCCCTGCACGAAATCGAAAATGCTTTCGGGCGGGCGGCCTTCCTCGATCAGCACGGTGTCTATGATTTTAGCAGTCTCGGCCCTGGAGAAGCCGCGCCGGCGCAGGAACTCAGAGCGGTCGTCGTCGCTACGCGCGACGATCCGTTCACGCGATGCCTTGATGCCGTTGATGAAGGGTACCGGCGAGGAGTTAGCGAAATTGAGAAGTGCGGGCGCTGCCTCATGTGCAAATCGGGAGGCGGCGTATTTTGAGTGTCTGATGGTGATTTCCTCAAAATCTTCGACGCCCCAGAGGTTTCGGTTCTGGCACACAGCGCGGAGATAGAAGCTCGCAATTCCCAGCGTCTTGGCACCGACTTCTGAATTCCAGCAGTAGAAGCCGCGGAAATAGAGATCGGGCGAGCCATCCGGAAGCTTGCCTGCCTCAATCGGATTGAGATCGTCGACAAGGAATATGAAGACATCTCGGTCCGAGGCATAAAGCGTTGTTGTGTCTTTGGTGATGTCGACACCGGGATTATAGATGCCAGTTGACCAGTCGAGCACGCCCGGAACCTTCCATCGGGTGTCCCCGGTGCCGTTGCCGGCGATGCGCTGGACAGCCTCGACGAGCTCGTGGTCGTAGATGCGGCCGTAGTCCGGGCCGGTGACGGCACGCAATTCCACGCGCCCGTCGCCCGTCTCAAGCGTCTTCACTTGCTCTGCACGATGCGTTGCGAAACCGTACTGCAGGTTTATGCCGGCCAGCGAAGCGGGGAGTTGGCGCAGATAGGCCGCGGGCGCTCCGACGAGGCTTGCGAGTTGTCCGAAACTCCAATGCGTCGGGGTGATGGGCAATTCCGCACCGGGGAGGACAAGCCTCAGCCGTTCCGGATCGCTCCGGCTCGCCTCGACCTGGATGCGCTCACTTTCGACGGTCCGGGTGCGGCTGCTTTCGGATCGCGCACGAACAGTATGAGCCAGATCGTTCAGAGATAGAAAGCGCTCGTCGTCGGGCCGCGAGAACCATTCCGACGAGACACGGCCGACGCGCTCGCCGCGCGTGACATCCACTTTGAAGCCACCATTGAGCTGGCGACTGGCATCGAGAACTTGCGTGTTCATGGCAGAAACCTCCCTGACGGCGCCGGAAGCCTCTCCTCCGACCTCAACCCGTCACGGAAAACCCGCCCTTCTCTCACTTTCCTGCGGCACCTCGGCACGTGGCCGATCCAGTCCTAAGGCATTGTGCTTCCCGGCCTGAGAGCCGGGCTCTGCTTCTGAACCGAGGAGCTAAGCACCATCCCGTGAGGCAGGCGTGCGGTCAGACGCCGTTGCCTACTTCGCGGTTACAAGCCGTACGCAACGCCAACCGCGGTCTGCTCTGTTGCCCAAATGTCGGCAATCTCACCGGAAAAAGTCGCCTGTAGAGCAAAAATAATTCACTAAATGAAAGAATTGTTGTGGCGATAAAAAATACTAAGATACTGAAATATATACAGAAAACGCCACAAACTCTAAAAAGAAAAATTTTTTCAAAAAAATTTACGCCGCGCCAACTGAATGATAGCTGTACCTCGACAAGGAGGAGCTGATCATGAGCACCCAAAATCCAATTTTCATTCCCGGTCCGACTAACATTCCCGACTTGCTTCGCAAGGCTGTGGACATGCCTACAATTGACCATCGCAGCCCACTATTCGGCAAGATCCTCCACCCCGCCCTTGAAGGCGTCAAAAAAGTACTGAAAACAGCGACGGCTGAGATATTCGTCTTTCCCTCGACCGGTACCGGCGGCTGGGAGGTCGCTCTAACAAACCTTCTGTCTCCAGGTGACAAGGTCCTTGCGACCCGCAATGGCATGTTCAGCCATCGTTGGATCGACATGTGCCAGCGCCACGGCCTCGATGTGATCGTCGTTCCACAGGAATGGGGTGACGGCATTCCCATCCAGGCATTCGAGGAGATTCTGACCGGAGACAAGAGCCATCAGATTAAAGCTGTTCTTGCAACGCACAATGAAACCGCAACAGGTGTGCGGTCCGACATTGGTTCTCTACGCAAGGCTCTCGATCAGGCTAAGCATCCTGCAATGTTGTTGGTCGATGGCGTAAGCTCCATCGGTTCCATGGATTTTCGTATGGACGATTGGGGCGTGGATGTCGCAGTCACCGGCAGCCAGAAAGGCTTCATGTTACCGCCGGGCCTCGCCATCGTCGGGTTTTCGCCTCGAGCTCTTGAGGAAGTCAAGACGGCAAAACTATCCCGGACTTTCTTCGATGTTCGTGACATGGCCAAGGGCTATGCGAACAGCGGTTACCCTTACACCCCACCGGTAGGATTGCTTAATGGGCTGAAACTTGCCACGGAGATGTTGCTCGAAGAGGGGCTCGACAATGTCTTTGCCCGCCATCATCGCATAGCAGAAGGCATTCGTCAGGCAGTGACCGCTTGGGGATTGCGACTTTGCGCAGTTCGGCCCGAGCTTTACTCGAACACTGTCAGCGCCATCCGCGTGCCCGATGGGATCGATGCGAACAGGATCGTTAGCCATGCCCTTGAAGCATATGGCGTAGCGTTCGGAACCGGGCTCGGTGACGTAGCGGGCAAAGTTTTCCGTATTGGCCATCTGGGTAGCCTTACCGATGTGATGGCCCTGTCGGGCATTGCGACGGCCGAGATGGTTCTGGTTGATGTTGGCCTGCCTATCAGCCTCGGCTCAGGCGTAGCAGCGGCGCAAAACTACTATCGCCGGGGCAATGGCCACGCTCAGAAGATAGCTTCGTGACGAGGACACATCCATGTACATTCCGACATTGGACGACGTGCTGGCGGGGCGCGAGCGGATCGACCCTTACATCCACCGCACGCCGGTCTTGACCTCGCGCATCCTGAATGAACTGACCGGAGCCGAGCTGTTCTTCAAATGCGAGAATCTTCAAAAGGCGGGAGCCTTTAAAGCTCGTGGCGCGGCGAACGCGGTTTTCGGCCTATCGCACGAGCAGGCAAAAAAGGGTGTTGCAACCCATTCCAGCGGCAATCATGGCACTTGTCTCAGCTATGCCGCCGGCCGGCGCGGAATTCCCTGTACGGTTGTCATGCCGCGGACTGCGCCTCAGGCCAAGAAGGACGCCGTCAGGGGGTATGGTGGGCGTGTGGTGGAATGCGAGCCATCAACGTCGAGCCGCGAAAAGGTCTTCGCCGAAGTGGTCGGTGAGACCGGAGCCGAATTCGTCCATCCCTACAATGACCATCGTGTTATCGCTGGCCAGGCGACATGTTCGGCCGAGCTGATCGAGCAGGTTGAAAGCCTGGATGCTCTGGTCGCGCCCATTGGTGGCGGCGGGATGATCTCGGGCACTTGCCTGGCGCTTTCGCATCTGGCGCCGCAAGTGAAAATTTATGCTGCCGAGCCCGAGCAGGCCGACGATGCGTATCGAAGCTTCAGGGCAGGACACATCATTGCGGACGACGCACCAGACACGGTAGCGGATGGTCTAAAAGTGCCGCTGAAAGAGCTCACGTGGCACTTCGTCAGGAACTACGTCACCGATATTCAAACTGCCTCCGAGCAGGAGATCGTTGATGCAATGAAGCTGATCTGGAAGCGTTTGAAGATAGTGATGGAGCCTTCGAGCGCTGTGCCTTTGGCGACAGTCCTGAAAAATCCTGAGGTATTTGCCGGCAAGCGCGTCGGCATCATCATTACCGGCGGCAACGTCGACCTCGAAAAACTTCCTTGGAATTGAGGAGAGAACCATGATCTCAACCGCAATGCTTGCCGGCCTTGAAGTCGGTTACGACGTCCCAGCACTCCCCGGAATGGCCGAGGCTGATATCCAGACACCTTGCCTGATACTGGATCTCGATGCTTTGGAGCGAAACATCAGGAAGATGGGCAACTATGCCAAGGCCCATGGAATGCGTCATCGTGCGCACGGCAAGATGCACAAGTCGGTCGATGTGCTGAAGATGCAGATGGAACTGGGTGGCGCAGTTGGCGTCTGCTGTCAAAAAGTCTCAGAGGCGGAAGTCTTCGCGCGTGCCGGGATCAAGGACATACTGGTCTCCAACCAAGTTCGTGACGTGGCTAAGATTGATCGACTGGCCCGGCTGCCGAAATACGGCGCTCGCGTGATCGTCTGTGTAGATGATCTGACAAACGTGGCCGACCTGTCCGCTGCTGCGGAGAGTCAAAACGCTCTCATCGAGTGTTTCGTGGAAATCGATTGCGGCGCCGGCCGCTGTGGCGTCAAAACAACTGAGGAAGTAATCAGGATCGCCAAGGCGATCGAAATCGCCCCCGGATTGAAGTTTGCAGGCTTGCAAGCGTATCAGGGCGCGATGCAGCACATGGACAGCTATGATCAACGAAAGTCCAAGCTTGACCTCGCCATTGCGCAGGTTGCCGATGCCGTCGCGGGTCTCAAGGCCATTGGCCTTGAGCCTGAGCTAGTTTCGGGTGGCGGCACAGGTTCATACTACTTCGAGTCGAGCTCGGGCGTGTACAATGAGCTGCAGTGCGGCTCCTACGCATTCATGGACGCCGACTACGGCCGCATCCAGGACAAGGATGGCAAGCGTATCGACCAGGGCGAATGGGAGAACGCGTTGTTCATCCTGACCTCAGTCATGAGCCATGCCAAGCCGAATCTGGCAGTCGTCGATGCCGGCCTGAAGGCCCAGTCGGTCGATAGCGGCCTGCCTTTCGTATATGGACGCGACGACGTTAAATACATCAAATGCTCGGATGAGCATGGAGTGATCGACGATCCAAACGGCGTACTCCAGATCAACGAGAAGCTGCGTCTGGTGCCAGGGCATTGCGATCCGACTTGCAACGTCCATGACTGGTATGTCGGCGTCCGTAACGGAAAAGTCGAAACGCTTTGGCCGGTTTCGGCTCGTGGCAAGGCCTACTGAACCCGAAGCCAGCGGTGGCGCCTTCTTCGAAAGGTTTGTTCATGATAATTGTTCCTGAACGTGAAATCAGTGGGCTTGTCTCGGCTACGGACTGCTTTACGGCGGTCGAGCAGGTCTTCGCGGCGATGGCAAGAAAGTCTGCCTACAACTTCCCTGTCATCCGGGAGGCCATTGGTCATGCGGATGCTCTTTATGGATTTAAGTCAGGTTTTGATCGCGAGAGCCTGGCACTCGGCCTGAAGTCAGGCGGTTTCTGGCCAAGAAATTTCGAGAAGGCACTGCCCAACCATCAGTCAACTGTGTTCTTGTTCGACGCTGATACTGGACGTTGTCGCGCCATGGTGGGAGGCAACCTTTTGACAGCGCTACGGACCGCTGCTGCGTCGGCCGTTTCGATCAAATATCTAGCTCGACAGGACGCGAAGGTCCTCGGAATAATTGGTGCGGGGCACCAATCCGTTTTCCAGCTAAGAGCCGCGCTTGAGCAGCGACCGTTTGAAAAGATTGTGGGCTGGAATCGCCATCCCCAGGCACTGAGCCGGCTCGAGGCCGTAGCTGCAGAGAGGAACATCCCATTTGAAGCAGTGAACCTCGATCGGCTCGGAGCGGAGGCGGATGTGATCATTACCATCGCTTCGTCTTTTGCCCCGATCCTAATGGCAAATCAGGTGCGGCCAGGCACTCATCTGGCTTGCATGGGAACCGACACAAGGGGCAAGCAAGAAGTTGAGACTGACCTCGTCGCAGCCGCCACAGTGTTTACGGATGAGACCAAACAGTCGGTAACAATTGGGGAGGCTCAACATGCGGTTGGGAAAGGGTTGCTCGCTGCCGCCGAGATCGTCGAGATCGGCGCGGTCATAAACGGAGACCATCCCGGCCGCATCTCTGCTACGGAAATCACCTTGTTTGACGGGACGGGAGTGGGTCTTCAGGATCTTGCCGTAGCGTCTGCCGTGGTTGACCTAGCGTTAGCGAAAGGCGTGGCCATCAAAGTCGATTTCTAATGCGTCGAGCGTTGACGCGCGCCTGACGGCTAGGTGAGCCAGTTGCGCAAGGCCAGCGCATTTTCGCGTGTGAGCGCGGTCATCGGGCGGCAAGTCTTCGCGCCCCCCCCGGATCTGCGATCCAGAGAAATGCTTAGGTTGTAAAGGTTGACCTACCCCGATCGTCGTCGCAGGCATCGCGATACTGAGTTCTGATGAACAGCCCCTTGCGACCCCTCTGTTCGGCCAAGACATGCTCCACTCGCTATTGCAGTAGAGCGGGCGGCCGCCGTTTGCAGCGCCCGCGTACTGTTCTTTCGACTTCCGGTTGGGAATGGCTCGAAATATCCACCCATCGACCCTTTAGCTGATCGCAAGATCGCTCAGCCGTCGGTGTCGCTTGTCGACGTCGAAGTACCGCCGGCGCCCCGATCGCGGCGAAGCAGCCGGATGGGATTACAGGGAGAAATGGCGAGGTTAGGAGCGTCCCGTTTGGAGCGTGAACCATCGCACCAATAGAAAAAAAGGCCCCGTCCGGTCGGACGGGGCTTTTCTGTTTGTTTGAATGGTGCGGCCTATGCCGCCCGGGCGCTTGCCGCCTCGACGCCATACTCCAGGGACGCGTCCACGATGGTATGCCAAAGGCTGTCGGCGAAGCTGGTGAACACCAGCATGTTGTAAACGGGGTGACCGTCGGCGCCATTTGCATCGCGCCACAGATTCACCGCCGTGTGGTCGACCGAGGTGTTTGCAGCAGCGCCGACCGGAAAGGCCAGGTCGTGCAGATCGAGCGACGAGAACTTGGCGATTGCATCGCGGCCACGCGGGCCTGAAATCCGGATCAGGCAGCGGCCATCCGACTGGTCGGACAAAGATGCTGATCCGGCAAAGACCTGCGCCATGGCCGCAAGCTGCGACGCCTCGTCGGTCCGGGGCGCAATGACCGTGAACTGATCGGGGCCCGACCAGATCAGCGTCGCCGTCTTACCGCTGACAGCCTTGGGCGTAGCCGGCGCCTCGATGCCGAACAGCTTCTTGGCGGCCTTGGCGGCTTCCGCTGCCTTGCCGCGCCTTGCCATGACCTGCA
The DNA here is from genome assembly GCF_014138625.1 of Aminobacter ciceronei. Lineage (GTDB taxonomy): Bacteria > Pseudomonadota > Alphaproteobacteria > Rhizobiales > Rhizobiaceae > Aminobacter > Aminobacter ciceronei. Next base: position 2,315 of record NZ_JACJHY010000070.1, on the reverse strand, counting down.
CCAGCACGATGTCGCGCACCTCGTTCAGCGTCACGCCGGCTTGTGCACCGGCTGCGCCATGGCGGCCGGGAACAAGCGCCTTCTGCAGCGGCGACTGGGTGTTCCAGAGATAATCAACCACGCTGGCGCGCTCCTTCTGGATCGTAGAAGACTGGATTGCAGATTTCGGCTTCGTAGTCTTCGCTGCGCAACGGGTCGTGGATGCGCACGATTTCGCCGAAACGCTCGCGACCGCGTTCGACCAGACCAAGGCCAATCCACTGTTCCAGCATCGGCGAATAGCAGACCGAGGTGACGTAGCCCTGGTCGGTTTCCGGACCGGGGATCGCTCCCTTGGGAACGACATGCGCACCGGAGCGCAGCCGACGCTTCTGGTCGAGCGGCTTGATGCCGACGACGACCTGACGGTCGGGTGCCGTCAGTGCTTCACGGCCAGCCATGACGCGACCGATGAAGTCCTTCTTCTTCGACATCATCTTGCCGAGGCCGAGATCGTCGGCGGTCGTCGTTCCGTTGAGCTCTGGACCGGCAACGTGGCCCTTTTCGATGCGCATGACGCCAAGTGCTTCGGTGCCATAGGGCGTGACGCCAAGGTCACGGCCGGCAATCATCAGGTTTTGCGCCATGGCAGCGCCATAGCGGGCCGGGACGGAGATTTCGAAGGCGATTTCACCGGAGAACGAGATACGGAACAGGCGAGCGGTGACGCCGCCGCGCAGCTTGACCTCGCGGGCGCCCATGAAGGGGAAGCCTTCGTTGGACATGTCTTCGGACGGATCGACGAGTTCCTGGAGCAGTTTGCGGGTATTGGGTCCGGCGATCGAGAACTGCGCCCATTGATCCGAAGCCGACGACAGCTGAACGTCGAGTTCGGGCCACAGAACCTGGCGGCAGAATTCGAGATGCGCCATGACAGGGCCGGCCTTGGCGGTCGTCGTGGTCAGGAAATAGTGGTCTTCGGCGATACGTGAGGTCGTGCCGTCGTCCATGACGATGCCGTCTTCGCGCAGCATCAGGCCGTAACGCGCCTTGCCCACGGCAAGCGACGAGAAGGCATTGATATAGACGCGGTCGAGGAAGGTGCCGGCGTCTGCACCGCGGACGTCGACCTTGCCGAGGGTGGAGACGTCGCAGAAGCCGACGCCGTGACGCACGGCCAGCACTTCGCGGGTCACCGACTCCAGCCAGTCCTTTTCGCCAGGCTCCGGATACCACTGCGCGCGCTTCCAAAGGCCGGTGTCGACGAAGACCGCGCCCCGGGCAGCAGCCCAGTGATGCGACGGAGTAAGCCGCCAGGCATGGAAGTTCTCGTCACGGTGATGGCCGGCCAGCGCGCCGATTGCCACCGGCGCATAGGGCGGACGGTAGATCGTCGTGCCGGTCTGCGGGATGGTACGGCCGGTGGCTTCGGCCATGATGGCGAGACCGGTGATGTTGGAGGTCTTGCCCTGGTCGGTCGCCATGCCAAGCGTGGTGTAGCGCTTGAGATGCTCGACGCTCTCGAAGCCTTCGCGCTGTGCCAACGTCACGTCTGAGGCGGTGACGTCGTGCTGGAAGTCGACGAAAGCCTTGCCCTTGGCCTTGACGTGCCAGAGCGGTGAGATCGCATAGACCTCGTCACCGGCTTCCGAGGCTTCGCCAGCATTGCCTGATGCACCACATTCGGCAGCAGCTGCGGCACCCGCAGCATGACCATCGCGCAGGCAGGCGCCGAGCGAGAACTCGCCATTGGCGGCACCGGCAGTGGTCATGCCCTTCGGCGAATCCCCGGGAACGAAGGCGGCAATATCGTCGCGCCAGACGGGACGCCCACGATGGAAGCAGGACAGCCCGACATTCGGGTTCCAGCCGCCAGAAACCGCGAGGCAATCGGCATCGATCTGCTGCGTACGCCCATTGTTGTCCGTGACGACGACACCGCGCACGCCATCGACGCCGCCCTTGACGTCCGAGACGCCGCCCGAAAACACGCGCAGGTCGGAGAGCTCGGCCAGCGCCTGGTATTCCGCCGGCACCTTGCCGCGCGGATCGATCACGGCCGATATGTCGCCGCCCGCCTGCTGGATCGCCTCGACCGTGCGCCAGCCGTCGTCATTGTTGGTGAACAGCGCGACCTTGCGGCCCGGCATCGCCGCGAAACGATGGACATAAGTACGCACGGCGGACGCCATCATCACGCCCGGACGGTCATTGCCCGGGAATACGATGGGCCGCTCGATAGCGCCTGCCGTCACCACAGAACGCTTGGCGACGATGCGCCAGACACGCTGGCGGACCTGATACGGACCCGGCACCGGAACATGGTCGTTGACACG
>NZ_JACJHY010000069.1 GCF_014138625.1 Aminobacter ciceronei | reverse complement strand
TGCGGTACCAAGGAGGCGGCGTTGCGCGGCGCCGATGCACTCTTGATCGCCACCGAGTGGAAGAATTTTAGGGCGCCGTCCTTCGAGCTGATCCGTGACCAGCTCAAGACCGCCGTCATCTTCGACGGCCGCAACCTCTATGACCCGGCGGTGGTCGCCCGCCACGGCATCCAATACGTCTCCATCGGCCGCAAGGCCGGGTGAGGCGCGAGGCCGTCAACCAACTCGATATCGGAGCAGGGACATGAAGGTTCTGTTTGCAGGCGGCAACGGCTACACGCCCGAGTTCAGCGGCGGCGTTCAGTCGTCGACGCATCACCTGGTCGAGCAATTGCGCGCCCATGGCCACGAGGCTTCGGTGCTGGCCGCGCTGTTCGGCGACGGCATGTTCGGCTTCAAGGCGAGAGCCAAGATGAAGCTGACCGGACAACGCGCCGTCATCGACAGCTTCCCTGGATATCCCGTGGTGCGGGCCTGGTTTCCATGGGAGGCCGCAGGCTTTGCAGTGGAGAAGCTGAAGCCCGACGTTGCCGTGGTCCAGTGCCACAAGTCGGTGCCGATCGGGAAAGCACTGGAGGCCCAGGGCATTCCGCTGGTCGTCTATCTCCGGAATGTCGAATTCCACGAGCTTGGCGGCGATCTCAGCGAGTTGCGGCAGGCGCGCTACATCGCCAATTCGGAATTCACCGCGCGCACCTATGGCCAGCGCTTCGGCATCGAATCGACTGTCATTCCGCCGACGATCAATCCCGCCCACTACGCCACGGAAACGTCAGGCGACTTCGTCACGCTGATCAATCCTTACGAGGAAAAGGGTTTTGAGCTTGCGGTGCGCATCGCCGGGCGCTGCCCCGACATTCCGTTCCTGTTCGTCGAAAGCTGGAAGCTGGCCGACGATCACCGCGCCCGTATCGAGCAGACGATCGCGCCGCTCGGCAATGTCCGGCTCGAAAGCCGAACCAGCAACATGAAGACGGTCTATGGCCGGACGAAGATCCTGCTCGCGCCGAGCAAATGGGAGGAGGCCTGGGGCCGTGTCGCCTCGGAGGCGCATTGCAGCGGCATTCCGGTCATCGGCTCGCGCCGCGGCGGCCTGCCGGAGGCGGTTGGCGAGGGCGGCGTGGTGCTCGACTACGATGCGCCGCTCGACGACTGGGTCGAACCCGTGCGTCGGCTCTGGCAGGACAAGGCCTGGTATGACCGGCAGTCGGCGGCCGCGCGCGCCTTTGCCGGACGCGCGCAACTCGACCCCGACGCGCAGTTCGCCACCTTCATGGGCGTGCTCGAGCAGGCCGTGACGCAGGGCCTGAACAAGGCTGCCTGAGGTGATGCCGTCAGGGTTCTGGAGAGCCGTTCGATGAAGGTCTGTTTCGTCGTCGACAAGTTCCCGTCGCTGTCCGAGACCTTCGTGCTCGACCAGATCGAGGGCTGCCTTGCGCGCGGCATCGAAGTCGGCGTCATCTGCAATGAGACGACCTTCGGCAAGGAGCGCAACATCGACGATCCGCGCTGGCGCAACCTGCCCGGTGGCGTCGCGCAATGGTGGGGTGCGCTCGGCCCGCTGCGCCCGTCGCTGCGCCGCTGGTCGGGCAAGCTTTGGGACAAGGCGTCGACAGCGCTCGACATTGCCTTTGCCGGCAAGCTCGAAAAATACGATGTCATCGTCGCGCATTTCGGCAACAACGGCTTGCGGGTCGCAAGGGCGATGAAGCAGCGGCGGATATCGGCTCCCCTGGTGACGATCTTCCATGGCCATGATGTCGGCGCGCCGATGCATGACGGCTCGCTGTCGCGCTACGAGGTGGTGTTCCGCCAAGGCGCGCTGCAGCTGCCGGTCAACGGCTTCTTCCGCGATGCGCTGATCGAGGCCGGCGCGCGCGCCGACAGGGTTGCCGTGCACCATATGGGCGTCGATACCGAGACGATCGGTTTTCGGGCCGGCGAGCGCCGGGATAGCAGGCTGGCGCTGATCTCGGTCTGCCGGCTGACCGAGAAGAAGGGCATCGAGTTCGCGCTTCGCGCGCTCGGCGAGGTGCAGTCCGTCAGGCCCGATATCGACTGGTCCTACACGATCATCGGCGGCGGTGAATTGCTCGATGCCATGAAACAACTGGCTGCAAGTCTCGGCATTGCCGGGCGCGTCGCCTTTCGCGGGCCGTGTCCGCACAGCGAGGTCAAACAGCGGCTGGCCGAGGCGCATGTCTTCGTGCTGCCCAGCGTCAAAGCGGGCGACGGCGACCTCGAAGGTATCCCGGTGGCGCTGATGGAGGCGATGGCTGCGGGGTTGACCGTGGTCAGCACCTATCATTCCGGCATTCCCGAGCTGATCGAGGACGGCAGGACCGGGCTTCTGGCGCCCGAACGGGACGTCGGCGCGCTGGCGCAGAAGCTGGTCTGGATCGCCGACAATCCCGGCTCCTGCGAAGAACTGGCACGCGCGGCGCGGCGCAAGGTCGAGGAGGATTTCGATTCCGGCCGGCTCAACGACGCTTTCGCCGATACGCTGTTCCGTCTTGCCGCCACGAAGGTTGCCGCATGACGGCGGAAGCGCAGCAACTCGGGCGCATAGCGCTGCGCGGCGGCGCGCTGACGGCAGCGGCGCAGGCGATCAAGATCGGCATCCAGTTCGTTTCAGTGGTGGTGCTGGCCAGGATGCTGGCGCCGGAGGATTTTGGCCTCGTCGCCTCGGTTGGCCCGATCGTCGCCTTTGTCGGGTTGTTCCAGAATCTCGGCCTGCAGCAGGCGGTTATCCAGCGACCGGAAATCAGCCGTCAGCAGCTCAACCAGGTGTTCTGGATCAGCGCGCTGGCCGGGCTGATCTGCACCATCGTGATTGCCGCGCTGTCGCCGGCGGTGTCGGCATTTTATGCCGATGGCAGGATGACCGGCATCACGCTTGCCGCCGCCACGCCGCTCTTGCTCGGCAGTCTTGCGGCGCTGCCGCTGGCCCTGATGAACCGAAACCTGCAATTCGGCCAGCTGGCGATCAATGACGTCGCGACCGCCCTTGCCGGCCTGGGCGCGGCGATCGCTGCGGCCTATGCCGGGCTCGGCTACTGGTCGCTGGTGATCGGACCTGCGGCGGGCGCCGTGGTGACGCTCGCCGGTGCATGGTTGGCGACGCGCTGGAAACCGGGCAGGCCGAGCATCAAGGTGGAGCGCGAGATCCTGTCCTTCGGCGCCAATCTCACCGGCTTCAACCTCGTCAACTTCTTCTCGCGCAACCTCGACAACATCCTGATCGGCAAGTTTTCCGGTCCGGTCGAGCTCGGCTACTACGACCGCGCCTACAAGCTGCTTTTGTTTCCGCTGCAGAACATCAACCAGCCGCTGTCGCGGCTGATGGTGCCGCTGCTGAGCCGCATCCAGGACGACAAGCCACGCTTTCGCGAGCTCTATCTGCGCACCAACTGGTTGCTTGCGTTCATCACCGTTCCCGGCATCGCCGCCCTGACGATTGCCGCCGAGCCGGTCGTTTCCATCCTGTTCGGCGAACGCTGGCTCGGCGTAGCGCCGATCTTCGCCTGGCTCGGCATTGCCGGCCTGATGCAGCCGGTGTCGAGCACGACGGGCTGGATCTTCATCTGCCAGGGCAAGACCGGCACGATGTTCCGCTGGGGCGTCTATTCGGCGCTGACGACGGCGCTGTCATTCGCTGCCGGGCTGAAATGGGGTGCAGTCGGCGTCGCCGCTGCCTATGCCATCTCAGGCTATGCGCTCAGGCTGCCGGTGCTGGCGGTGATGATCGGGCGGACCGGCCCGGTCACGGCGCTCGACTTCCTGATGGTGCAGGGGCTGCTGATCATCGCAGCGGCCATGACCTGGCTGGCCTACGACCACCTGCCGGCTGCGCTGATCGCCCAGTCCAACATCGTGGCGGCGATCACCGCGGCAGCCCTAAGCTACGCGGTGGCGCTCGCCTTCATGGTCGCCGTTCCGCAGTCGCGCCGCGCCCTCGTCGCGACGTGGAAGACCATCGCCCGCAACATTCGCTGACGCATCCGCTAGCAGCGGCCGGACCAGATCGGCGGCCGACATGGCCGAGGCGTGTTCTTCCAGCACCGCTGCAAGGGTCGTTTTCCTGAGGCGGTCGAGATCGCCTGTGAAGGTCGCGAGCTTTTGGGCGGCCTCTTCAGGGGTCACGGAGTCGATGTCGAGCAGCAACTCGGCCAGGCCGACGCGCTTGGCAAGTTCTCGGGTCTTGAATTCGTAGGCGATGGGCAGAACCGGCACGCCGACGCAGAGCGACATGATCATCATGTGCATGCGGGTGGCGACGACGAAGTCGAAGCCCTTGACCAGTTCCATCAACTGCTCGGGCGTGTGGAAGCCGGCGTCGACGTCGACATGGGCGGCGACATCGGCATCGAGTTCGGCAACGATCGCCCGTGCGGTTTTCGAATCGTCATGTGCGTATTCCGGCACGCCCTGACAGGTCGAGACGAAGGTCACCTGCTTGCCGTGGTCGCGCACCAGGCTTGTGGCGATATCACGGATCGAGGCCATGTAGCGGTGCATGCCGTCGGCGCCGTCATTGACGTAGTTCCAGTGTCGTACCGAAATGCCGACACGGCCGGTCTGTGCCGGCGGCGTGCCGGCCGAGAGCATCGTTTCGATGCGCTTCTTGTCGGCGAGTGCAAACACCGAATCGGCGACGACATGGCATTTGCCGGGATTGTCGACGAGCCCGTCGAGATGGCCGTGCGAGCGTCTGTCGCGCAACAGGATCAACGGACTGCGGTCGAAGGCCGGCTTCAGTTCACGGCGGTTGTAGTCCTTGTCGAACGGGCCCAGCGACTGGGTGAAGAATACCGGGTCCTTGCCGAAGATCGCGTCGATGCGGAACTGGTTGAGGCGGCGTTCGAGATTGTAGTTCTCGACCAGATAGGTGCCGCCTGTGGTGACGACCAGATCGGCTTGGCGGTACATGTCGAGGCTGCGACGGTCCTCGGCGCTGAACATCGTCTCGTCCAGGGCGCGGCTCTTGCCGTAGTGGCGCAGCGCACTCAGGGCGAGGCGGTTGTAGATCGGCTTGGCCAGGTTCTTCAGGCGGTTGTCGTCATAGGGGTACTTGAAGATCGATTCGGCCAGCAGCTTGCGGATCTCGATATCGGGATAGGCTTGCGTGGGATAAAGCCGCGACGCCACCGTGGGCTGGCTATCGAACACCTGGAAGCGCAACTCGCCCGGACAGGCCGCCTTGAGGATGTGCCGGATGGCCAGCAGGATCGCCGCATCGCCAGTGTTCAGGCAGACGGTGTTTTCGACGATGACAGTCTTCATGGGGACAGTCTTCATGGGGGCTAGCCTCCTCGGATTGGTCGCGTCGGGAAGATAAGTACAGGCTAACCGGGCCATTTTGCGGCGCAACAATATTTGAGGTGCGACCAGTCAATATTTGTTGCGACGCAGCAATAGGTGCACTAGCTTCGTCGTCGGTGGGCCAAACTGCGAGCGTGAATTCATGCTGCATGTTCTGTACCTGGTGCACGATGTTTCCGACCCGGCAGTCCGTCGACGGATCATCATGCTCAAGGCCGGTGGCGCGCGCGTTACGCTCGCTGGTTTTCGCCGGACGCAAGAACTCGAAGACGTCGAAGGCGTTACGCCGATCGACCTCGGTCACACCCGCGACGGGCGTTTTGCGCAGCGGCTGGGTGCGGTTGCAATGGCGGCGACGCGTATCGGCGCTTCGCTGAAATCGGTGGTGACGCCCGATGTGATCGTTGCCCGCAATCTCGAAATGCTGGCGTTGGCGCAACGTGCCCGTTCGGTTTTCGGTGCGTCGACGCCCATTGTCTACGAGTGCCTAGACATCCACCGGCTGGTGCTGCGCGAGGATTTTCTGGGCAAGGGCCTGCGTGGCGCCGAGCGCCTGTTCGGGCGCAATGTCGGCCTGCTCTTGACCAGCTCGCCGGCCTTCGTCAGGCACTATTTCGAACGGTTCGGGCAGATCGACGCCCCCATCGAACTGGTCGAGAACAAGCTCCTGGAACTCGAGCCGCGCATTGAAGCGCTGCCGTCGCCGGCGCCGGCGGGCGAGCCCTGGACGATCGGCTGGTTCGGGGCGCTGCGCTGCCGCAAGTCGCTCGAACTGCTGGCCGCTTTCAGCCGTGGGACGGAGGGGCGGTTCAAGGTCGTGTTGCGCGGCCGCCCCGCGCTGTCGGAGTTTCCGGATTTCCACGGTTTCGTCGCATCCGAGCCCCATTTGGAGTTTAAGGGTGCCTACAGAAATCCAGAGGACATGGTCGACATCTACGCGCAGGCGCACTTTGCCTGGGCGATCGACTTCTTCGAGGAAGGTCAGAACTCGACATGGCTGTTGCCCAACCGGCTCTATGAAAGCTGCCGGTTCGGTACGGTGCCGATCGCCATGGCCGGCACCGAGACGGCGCGCTTCCTCGAGCGCCTCGATATCGGGCTGATGCTGCCCGAGCCGTCGGCATCAGCTCTGGCGGAAGCGCTCTCGGGCATGACGTGCGAACGTTACGCCGCCTTGCGCGGTGAAGTGCTTGCCCGTGATCCGCGAAACTGGATCTGCGACCTGGCCGATTGCCGGGCGATGGTGGCGACGCTCGAACGGGTCGCCGCCCAAAACGGCGAAAGCCCTGGCGCCATCGCCGCCTGACCTTCAACGCAACCAACACAAGCAGACGCATGACCGAAACGTCCTCCGCCATCATCATCATTCCGTGCCTCGACGAGGAGCGCCATATCGGCGGCCTTCTGGCCCAACTGCGGCCCTCTGCCCGGCGGCTCGGCGCAATGATCATCGTCGCCGACGGCGGCAGCCGCGATGCGACCCGGACCATCGTTGCCGGCATTGCTGCCGAAGACGACAATGTCGTGCTGATCGACAATCCGGCGCGCATCCAGAGTGCGGCAGTGAACCTGGCCGTCGAACGCTTCGGTCGTGGCGTCGACTATCTGATCCGCATCGACGCTCATGGCGGCTATCCCGACGATTATTGCGACCGGCTGCTCGAGGAAGCGCTGGCGTCGGGCGCCGATTCCCTCGTCGTTTCGATGCTGACCGAAGGCCGCGGCACCGTGCAGCAGGCGGCTGCGGCTGCGCAGAACTCGAAGCTCGGCACAGGTGGGTCGAAGCACAGGCATGGTTCGGCCGGGGAATGGGTCGATCACGGCCATCACGCCCTGATGCGCATCGCAGCGTTCAGCGATGTCGGCGGCTATGACGAGAGCTTCAGTCACAATGAGGATGCCGAGCTCGACCATCGTCTGCGCCAGGCCGGCTACCGCATCTGGATGAGCGGGCGCACCCGCATGACCTATTTTCCGCGTGCTTCACTTGGCGGCCTGTTCCACCAGTATCTCGGTTATGGCAGGGGACGGGCGCGGAACGTGCTGAAACACCGCGTCATCCCCAGGCTCCGCCAGATGGTGCCGCTGATGGTGGCGCCGACGGCGCTGCTCGCAAGCCTCGCCGTCGTTCACTGGATCTTCGCCGTGCCTGTCCTCGTCTGGGCGGCGATCTGTCTGAGCTATGGCGCTGCCCTTGCCTTGCGGGCCGGCAAGCCGGGGCTGGCGCTCGCCGGCGTGTCGGCGATGGTGATGCATTTCGCCTGGTCGCTCGGCTTCTGGCTCCAACTCGCTGCCTTGCCGGCAAGGGGGCGCCCAGCATGACCGAAATGCCCAGCATCGACATCTGCGTCTGCACCTTCCGGCGGCGCGAACTGGCCGACACGTTGCAGTCGCTTGCGGCGATGGACCTACCCGCGGGGTATCGCATCGGCATCGTCGTGGCCGACAATGACGAGGTGCCCAGTGCTGCGGAACTGGTCTCCGTTCTGGCGGACGAGCTTTCGCTCGAGGTTCGCTACGTCCATTGTCCGGCGCGCAACATCTCGCTTGCCCGCAATGCCTGCCTGGATGCCAGCTCGGCCGATTTCGTCGCCTTCATCGACGATGACGAGAAGGCGACAGGCATGTGGCTGAAGCGGCTCGTCGAGACCGCGCAGGCGACCGGTGCCGAGGTGGTGCTCGGGCCGGTCAAGGCGCGTTATGGGACGGGAGCCCCGGGCTGGATGCAGGTCGGCGACTTTCACTCGACCTATCCGGTGTTCGTTCGGGGCGAGATCCGCACCGGCTACACCTGTAATGCCTTGCTCCGGATCGCTTCGCCCAGCATCGCCGGCCGCCGCTTCAGCCTGGAGCGCGGCCAGTCGGGCGGCGAGGACACCGAATTCTTCGACCAGGTGTTCGGTGCCGGTGGTCGCATAAGCTATGCCGCGGAGGCCTGGGTGGAGGAGCCAGTTCCGGCGTCTCGCGCCTCGTTCCGCTGGCTGACGACGCGGCGCTTCCGTGTCGGGCAGACGCATGGTCGCCTGCTTGGCGCCAAGCGGAGTGGCGTTGGTCGCTTCGGTGAGCTCGTACGGGCCTCGGCCAAGGCCGGCTACTGCTTTGCCGCGGCGGGGCTGACCGCGCTGCAGCCGGTCAGCCGCAACCGCAGCCTGCTGCGTGGCGTGATGCATTTGGGCGTGCTGAGCGGGCTGGCCGGCGCACGTGAACTGCGTCTCTACGGCAAAGAGGGAGGCCAGGATGCAGCCTGACGTCAGCTTCGTCATCGCCGCCTACAATGCCGAGGCAACGCTCGGCCGCGCCATTGACAGCGCGCTGGCACAGCAAGGCGTCACCGTCGAGGTGATCGTCGTCGACGACTGCTCATCCGACGCGACGATTGCGCTTGCACGGGCCTATGCCGATCCGCGTGTGCGGGTCGTGGCGCTGGAGAAAAATCGCGGCCCAGGTGGAGCGCGCAACGCTGGCCTCGATGCGGCGCTGGGGCGCTGGGTCGCCGTGCTCGATTCGGACGATGCCGTCCTGCCCGACAGGCTTTCGGCAATGATCGGCAGGGCTGATGCTGGCTCTGCGGCGATAGCGGTCGACAACATCGTGGTTGTTCACGACGACGGCAGGCCAAGCGAAGTAATGTTCGCCGAAAGCTATCTCGAAAAACTCGGCAATCTGACGCTGGCGGACTTCATCAGCAGCAATGTCGTCTTCGAGGCGACGTTCAATTTTGGTTACATGAAGCCGATATTCTTGCGTGAATATCTCGAGACAAATGAGCTCCGTTACGACGAGAATTTGCTCATCGGAGAGGACTATATCCTGCTCGCCAGCGCGCTCGCGCGGGGCGGCGGCTGCATCGTCGAACCCGCTGTAGGCTATGCCTATCACGTGCGAAACGGCTCCATTTCAAGAGTTCTGGAGCTTCAGCACGTCGAGGCGATGCAGCGGGCGGATGCCATCTTCGAGGCGGCTTACTGGCTCGACGGAGAGGCGAAAAAGGCGTTCACGCGACGTGCCCGGAGCCTCTCCCAGGCTGCCTCATTCCTGTCACTGGTTACGCACATCAAGCAGCGGTCGCCGCTCAAGGCGGTACGGACCGCACTGGGGGACCCGGCGGCGGTTCGACATTTGCGGATGCCTATAGAAGTCCGGCTGCGCCGGCTTGCCAGGCAGTTCGCATACCGGTCCGGCACATGATGCGCGTGCCCGGAGCGGCCAAGAACAAGACGAGGAGAGTTACATGAGCGAGAGGATTGGCACGATGAAGAAAGTCAGGAAAGCGGTGATCCCGGTGGCGGGTCTCGGCACGCGGTTCCTTCCCGCGACCAAGTCGATGCCCAAGGAGATGCTGCCCGTGGTCGACAGGCCGGTGGTGCAGTATGCCGTCGACGAGGCGCTGGAGGCCGGCATCGAGCACATCGTCTTCGTCACCGGCCGCAACAAGGCTGTCATCGAGGACTATTTCGACCTTCACCCCGAACTCGTCGGCACGCTCGAACAGGCCGGAAAGGTCGATCAGATCAGGTCGCTGGAGAGCCTGCTGCCTGTGCCCGGCGCCACCAGCTTCACCCGCCAGCAGGCGCCGCACGGCCTCGGTCACGCCGTCTGGTGCGCCCGCGACATCATCGGCGACGAGCCCTTCGCGCTGTTGCTGCCCGACATGGTGTCCTTCGGCAAGCGCGGCTGCCTGGCCGAGATCATGGACTTGCATGCCGTGTCAGGCGGCAACGTCATTGCCGTCGAGCAGTGCGATCCGAGTGAAACGAACAAGTATGGCATCGTCGGCAAAGGCCCCGATGTCGGTTCGGGCTTCGAGGTGACGGCGATGGTCGAAAAGCCGGCACCGGCCCAGGCGCCGTCGAATTTCTACATCAACGGCCGCTACATCCTGCAACCGGAAATCTTCAACCTTTTGGGCACGCAGAAGCGTGGCGCCGGCGGCGAGATCCAGCTGACCGACGCAATGGTGCGCCTTGCCGCGAGCCAGGCCTTCTTCGCCCGGCCATTCAATGGCCGGATGTTCGACTGCGGCTCCAAGGAAGGGTTCATCCAGGCCAATGTCGCCTTTGCCCTGAAGCGGGCCGACATCCGCGATTCCGTGCTCGATGCCATCCGCGAGATGGTCGCCGAGCAGGATCACGTCGTCGCGGCCTGACATGATCGGTCCGTCGCGGCGGCTGGAATGGCCGCCACGACGGTGTTCGAAAAGAGCCGTGCCCGTCGGGCGCGGTAGATTGCGTAGCTGAAGTCGGCTTCGCCAGAACCCAGCGAGCAGCGGCCGCTGCTCAGGCAAGAACTGGAACGCAGATGAACTACGCCAGCTTTCCCTTCGGCAACCGCCTTGCCGCGTCTCGCGAGGACGCGCGCGAGGGGAGCGACTTCATCGACCTCGAACGCCTGCTGGCGATGGCCAAGCGCCAGGCCAAGGTGGTCGGCGTCGGCGCCGTCATCGGCCTGCTGCTCGGGCTTGTCTATCTGCAGACGACGCCACCGACCTTCACGGCGTCGACCCGCGTGCTGATCGACGAGGGCATGAACAAGATGGTCGACGAGGTGTCGGCGACGCCTGTCAACATGCAGACCGATGCGGCGATCCTGTCCCAGATCGAGATCATCAAGTCGGCGCGGCTGGCTGCCGTGGTGGTCGAGAAGCAGAAGCTCGACCAGAACGCCAGCTTCATGCAGCCGCCGCAATCGCTGCTGTCGACGCTTGTCGGCTACGCTCGCGGCTTCCTGCAGGTTTTCCGTTCCGCGCCCGAGATCGCCGGCGGCGCCGAACTTACCGATGCGCAACGCAAGGCGATGGCCGACGCCGCCCGCAAGGAGCAGGCGGTGGCGATGCTGCAGAACAACATCATGGCCGAGCGCTCCGGCCGCAGCTATGTCATTTCCATGGCCTACCGCGCGCATGATCCGCAACTGGCGGCTGCGATCACCAAAGCCTATGCCGATGCCTTCGTCGCCGACCAATTGGATGCCAGCTTCGACGCCACCGAAAAGGCGGCCGTCTGGCTGCAAGGCCGGCTGGAGGAACTGCGCACGAGTTCGCAGAAGGCTGCGCTCGAGGTGGAAAAATTCCGCGCCGAGAACGGCCTTGCGGCGGCGCGCGGCGAAACCATCGCCGAGCAGCAGCTTTCCGATCTCAACGCCCAGCTGATCCTCGCACAGGCCGATACCGCCAAGGCGCGGGCGCGCTACGAACAATACCGCACCATCGTCGAGAGCGGGCCGGAAGCGGCGGTCGGCAACTCAACCCTGTCGGCGGCCGAGGCAGGCAATCCGCTGATCTCGGAGCTCAAGAAGCGCCATTCCGGCGTATCGAAGCGCGAGCAGGAGATTTCGGCCGGCTTCGGTCCCAACCACCCTCAGGCGGTGGCGCTGCGCAAGGAACAGAGCGACCTCGCCAACCAGATTTTCCGTGAGCTGAGCCAGCTTTCCGAAACCTATCGCAACGAATTCGAGGTGGCGCAGTCGCGCGAGACCGCGCTCCGCAACTCCGTGTCGGAGGCGACTGGCCAGAACTCGAGCGCCAACCAGGCGCAGGTGCGGCTGCGCGAACTGCAGCAACAGGCGACGGCACTCAGCACGCTCTACCAGACCTTCCTGTCGCGCTACGAGGAGGCGTCGCAGCAGCGCTCCTTCCCGATCGCCAAGGTCCGGGTGATTTCGGAAGCAACGATGCCGCGCGGCCCGTCGAGCCCGCGGACCTCGATGGTGTTTGGCCTGGCGCTGGTGCTCGGCGTCGTCCTCGGTGCTGCCTTCGGCGCACTCAACGAATTCAACGAGCGCTTCTTCCGCACCGCGGAGGACGTGCGCGAAAGGCTGGGCGTCAAGTTCCTCGGCTACCTGCCACTCATCGCCTCGAACGAGGACAGGAAGGACGCCGGGAAGACGGGCAATATGGGCACGCCGCCGCCGTCGCGCGCGGCGGAGCTTATGAAACGCCGGGCCAGGATGCGCATCGCGGTCGACCAGCCGGCGTCGATGTTCGCGGAAACGCTGCGCAGTACCAAGATCGCCGGCGACGTCGTGCTGCAGGACATCGGCAGCAAGGTGATCGGTGTCATCTCGATGCTGCCGGGCGAGGGCAAGTCGACGGTTGCCGCCAATCTGGCCGGCCTGATCGCCAGCAATGGTGCAAGGACGCTGTTGATCGACGCCGACCTGCGCAATCCGGGCCTCAGCCGCAGCCTTGGCATCAATGCCGAGCAAGGGCTGGTGGAAGCCGTGGTCAACGACCAGGGCTGGCAATCGGTGGTGAAGGTCGACCGCCAGAGCAATATGGCGATCGTGCCTGCGGTGGTGCGCGGCCGCTTTTCGCATACCAGCGAACTGCTGTCGTCGGCCGGCATGCGGCGTTTCATCGACGACGCCAAGGCGACGTTTGACTACATCATAGTCGACCTGCCGCCACTCGGGCCGGTCGTCGACGCCAAGGCGTTCGCGCCGCTGGCCGACGGTTTCGTGCTGGTGGCGGAATGGGGTGCTACCCCGCGTCCGCTGGTCCGCTCCGGGCTCGGCGCCGAGCCGCAGATCGCCAGCAAGGTGCTCGGCCTGGTGCTCAACAAGGTCGACTTGAAGAAACTGCCGCGCTACGGCGCCTATGGCGGCTCCGAGCAGTTCCTGGAACGCTATTCCAGCTACTATATCGACAGGAGCGAAACCAAAGCCAAGGCCTAGGTGTCGTTTCCAAGAAGGTTGTTCAGTCTTTGGAACGGGCTGATGCCTCCAAGGGCCGAGTGTGGGCGTGCCAGGTTGTAGTTGGCT
>NZ_JACJHY010000068.1 GCF_014138625.1 Aminobacter ciceronei | reverse complement strand
CATGAAAAAGATCGCAATCAGCCTCTGGCCAAAGCCAGAACCAAGCCTCGCATGAGGCCAAAGCCGGCTCGCAACGGCCTTGGCATCTGCCCCCCCGACATCAATCCAAAAAAGCTCAATCAACCCACAAAACAAAACCCCGCCGAAATTCGACGGGGTTTGTCAGCAGTCTGAGGCCGGGATCTGCATCCCGGCCTTTTCGTTTCTGCCTAGCCCGGAAGTTACTCCGCGGCGACGATCTTGCCGCCTTCCCACTTGAACAGCGAGAAGCTCGGCGAAGTCAGGTCGCCGGTTTCGCCATAAGTCAGGTTGCCGATGGCGGTGGAGATCGGCTCGCCCGACTTGAGCGCGGCGGCAACAGCTGCGGCGTCGTCGGCCTTGCCGGCCTTTTCGATGCCGGCCTTCAGCACCTCGACGGCAGCATAGGCGTTGAGGGTGAACGCCTCGGCGGGAATGCCCTTGTCGGTCAGAACCTTGACCGCCTCGGCCGAGGCCGGGTTCTTCAGTGCGTCGGTCGCATTGGTGAACAGCGTGCCGGCAGCGGCTTCGTTGCCGATCGCCCAGAACTCGGTGTTCGACAGGCCTTCGCCGCCGATGATGACGGCGTTGACGCCACCGTCCTTCAGCTGGCGCGCCAGAAGGCCACCCTCGGGGTGATAGCCGCCGAAGTAGATGACTTCGGCATTGTCGGCCTTGAGACGGGTGATCAGTGCCGACAGGTCCTTTTCGCCCGGGTTGAGCGAGTTCTGCTGCACTTCGGTGAGACCGCCGGCATTGATCGCCTTCTTGAAGGCTTCGGCCAGGCCCTTGCCGTAGGTGCCCTTGTCGTCGATCACGGCGACGCGCTTGTCCTTCATGTTCTTGAGCACGTAGGCAGCGGCAACTTCGGCCTGCTGGTCGTCACGGCCGCAGGTGCGCAGCACATTGGTCAGGCCGCGTGCGGTCAGGTCCGGCGCGGTTGCCGTCGGCGTCACCATCAGGATGCCGTTTTCGGCAAAGACGTCCGAAGCCGGGATCGCAACGCCCGAAGTCACCGGGCCAACGACATATTTCACGCCTTCGCCAACCAGCAGGTTGGCAGCCGAGACGCCCTGCTTTGGATCGCCGGCATCGTCGGCAAGCTTCAGCACGATCTTCTCGCCGAGGATGCCACCCTTTTCATTGATGACATCGACGGCAGCCTGGGCGCCGTTCTTGACCTGGTCGCCATAGGCGGCGACCGGACCGGTCAGCGGGGCGACGAGGCCGATGGTGATGTCGGCATGCGCGGCGGAGCCGAAGGCCATCAGCGCGGCGAGCGAGACGCCCGCAAGGATCTTCATGTTCATCGTGGTTCTCCCTTATACCCGCCGATCTCAAGGATTCGACGGGAACTCTGGAGGGCGGGATAGCGGCCCGGGGAGCGTCCTGCAATCGGCCCAGCGCCGCAAAAGCCGCAATTGATTTGTGCCAGAACCTTGCGCAGGCGACCGTCATCGCGTGAAAAATCGCTGTCGATCAATGAGATAGGCGAACCGACGGGAAGGCTCAGTGCAGCAGCACGAACTCGCCGTCGACCTTGCGCCATTCGTTGGGCGCGATCAGCTTGCGGTGGGTGTAGTGCACCGAGTGCAGCGGGCCTTCCAGCTTTGTCCGCCAGAACTCGATGAAGCCGAACAGGACGGGAAATTTCGGCGCCAGGTCGTAGTCCTGCCAGATGAATGTCTGCAGCACATGTGGGTGGTCGGGCAGGTGATAGAGGATTTCGGCCGTGGTCAGGCCGTAGCCCTTGAGCATCAGTTCCAGTTCAGAAGCGTCGCGCATGCTGGCCTTCCGTATCGAACAGCTCCTCCACGGCCAAAGTCTGCGCCGCGATGGTTAACCGTCTGCTAAAACAACGGAATGCGCATATGATAGTTCCAAGAAATCAGCACTTTAGCACTCGACCTCAGCCATTGCTGATAGCTATATAGCGGCGGCGATTTGCCGCTACGGAAAGACCACAGCCAAATCCAAGGTCTAATATTGTGAGGCGGCGCGAATTGCTAATAATGCGCGCCAACGCGGCTCCAACGCCGCCGTCCGCCGGCCGCAAGGAGCCGTCGGATCGTTTCCGGGAGGAAGGGAGAGAAATGTCCGAAGTCCGTGTCCACCGCGTTCAGCCGGCGTGGAAGAAGAATGCGCTGATCGACAACGATACCTACCTGAAATGGTATGGCGAGAGCGTCAAGAACCCCGACAAGTTCTGGGGCAAGCACGGCAAGCGCATCGACTGGTTCAAGCCCTACACCAAGGTCAAGAACACCTCCTTCGACGGCAAGGTGTCGATCAAGTGGTTCGAGGACGGCCTGACCAACGTCTCCTACAATTGCATCGACCGCCACCTGAAGAAGCGCGGCAACCAGACCGCCATCATCTGGGAAGGCGACAACCCTTACGACGACAAGAAGATCACCTACAACGAGCTCTACGAGCATGTCTGCCGCCTCGCCAACGTGATGAAGAAGCACGGCGTCAAGAAGGGCGACCGCGTCACCATCTACATGCCGATGATCCCCGAGGCTGCCTATGCGATGCTGGCCTGCACCCGCATCGGCGCCATCCATTCGATCGTCTTCGGCGGCTTCTCGCCCGATGCGCTGGCCGGACGCATCGTCGACTGCGAATCGACCTTCGTCATCACCGCTGATGAGGGCCTGCGTGGCGGCAAGGCGATCCCGCTCAAGGAAAACACCGACAAGGCAATCGACATTGCCGCCAAGCATCATGTCATGGTCAAGGACGTGCTGGTGGTGCGCCGCACCGGCGGCAAGGTCGGCTGGGCGCCCGGCCGCGACCACTGGTACCACGACGAGGTCCGCTCGGTGAAAGCCGAATGCAAGCCCGAGAAGATGAAGGCCGAGGATCCGTTGTTCATCCTCTACACCTCGGGTTCGACCGGCAAGCCCAAGGGCGTGCTGCACACCACCGGCGGCTATCTCGTCTACGCCTCGATGACCCACCAATATGTCTTCGACTACCATGACGGCGATATCTACTGGTGCACGGCCGATGTCGGCTGGGTCACCGGCCACAGCTACATCGTCTATGGCCCGCTCGCCAACGGCGCCACCACGCTGATGTTCGAGGGTGTGCCCAATTACCCCAGCGCCTCACGCTTCTGGGACGTCGTCGACAAGCACAAGGTCAACATCTTCTACACCGCCCCCACCGCCATCCGCGCTTTGATGGGCGCCGGCGACGAGCATGTGAAGAAGGCTTCGCGCAAGAGCCTGCGCGTTCTGGGTTCGGTCGGCGAGCCGATCAATCCGGAAGCCTGGGAGTGGTATTACAACGTCGTCGGCGACAAGAAGGTGCCGATCGTCGACACCTGGTGGCAGACCGAGACCGGCGGCATCCTGATCACGCCGCTGCCTGGTGCAACCGACCTCAAGCCGGGCTCGGCGACGCGGCCGTTCTTCGGCGTCAAGCCGGAGCTCGTCGACAACGAAGGCAATGTGCTCGAGGGTGCCGCCGACGGCAATCTCTGCATCACCGATTCCTGGCCGGGTCAGATGCGCACCGTCTATGGCGACCACGAACGCTTCATCCAGACCTATTTCGCCACCTACAAGGGCAAGTATTTCACCGGTGACGGCTGCCGCCGTGACGCCGACGGCTACTACTGGATCACCGGCCGAGTCGACGACGTCATCAACGTCTCGGGTCACCGCATGGGCACCGCAGAGGTCGAGTCGGCACTGGTCAGCCACGACAAGGTTTCGGAAGCCGCCGTCGTCGGTTACCCGCACGACATCAAGGGCCAGGGCATCTACAGCTATGTCACGCTGATGTCGGGCATCGAGGCGACCGAGGACCTGCGCAAGGAGCTCGTCGCCCATGTCCGCAAGGAGATCGGTGCCATCGCTTCGCCCGACAAGATCCAGTTTGCGCCGGGCCTGCCCAAGACCCGCTCGGGCAAGATCATGCGCCGCATCCTGCGCAAGATCGCCGAGGACGATTTCGGCGCGCTCGGCGACACCTCGACGCTGGCCGATCCGGCCGTCGTCGACGACCTCGTCGCCAACCGCCAGAACAAGCGGGCCTGATGAACCTCCAACCCCCGCATCACCGATGCGGGGGTTTTGCTTCGGCGATGCACGGACCGCTGGTCCAATGACTGCTCGCAGTCACCTATTGACAACTCCTCGCATCAGAAAAAGAATTTTCCTATACGAAAATTCCTGAGAGGAGCTGCCAGATGGCACGAGAAGTTGAGTGGGCGCGCATGACCGCGCCGGACCTGCGCGAGATCGCCGCGCGCGGCAACGCCATGGCGATCCTGCCGGTCGGCTCACTGGAGCAGCATGGCCCGCATCTGCCTGTCATTACCGACACGGCCAGCGCCGAGGCCGCCGCCCGGCGCGGCGCGCGCCTGGTCGCCGATGAGGTGCCTCTCGCCGTGCTGCCCGGCCTCTGGCTTGGCATGAGCGAACACCATCTACCGTTCGGCGGCACGATCAGCCTCGACTACACCGCCTATTTCCATGTGCTGAAATCGATCGTCCGGTCGCTGAAGGCTATCGGCTTTACCCGGTTGCTGATCGTCAACGGCCATGGCGGCAACATCGACCCGCTGGCGATGTCGACACGCGAGCTTGCCGTCGAGTTCGCTATGCCGATCGTCTACACCACGCCCTGGATGCTGGCGCCGGCGGAGACGGCAGCATTGTTCGAGACCGACAACGGTCCCAAGCATGCCTGCGAAGGCGAGGCGTCAGTGATGCTGGCGATCTCGCCCGACACGGTGAAACCGGACAAATTCGAGTTGGCCTTCACCAACGAGGCCGGCAAGAACGAGGCGCCGCATGGTGCCCATCGCTTCTACTCGTTCTCCGAGCGCGCGCCCAATACCGGCACATGGGGCGTTCCGGCCAAGGGCACGGCCGAGAAGGGCGAGCGCTTCCTTGATCTGCAGGCGCGCGAACTCGCCAAGCTGATCGTCGACCCGGTGCTGTGGACCAAGCCTGACGCTGTCTGGCGGCCGGGTCGCGGGCTCGACACGCGCGCCGGACGCGCCGACTGAGCAGGCAAAGCGCCCGCGCCCGGCAGGCATGAAGGACAGGCCTTGACTTAGAGTGCGCTCGAACACCTAGCATCGCGAGCGTCGTAACGAGACAAGGTTGATGATGAAGATCGGTGAGCTTGCCAGGCGCAGCGGTTTGACCGCTTACACGATCCGCTACTACGAGCAGATCGGGCTGTTGCCCGTGGCCGACAAGGACGCCTCGGGGCAACGCGACTATGACGCCTCGATCCTCACCTGGATCGAGTTCCTCGGCCGGCTCAAGTCCACCGGCATGCCGATCCGCGAGATGCTGCGTTATGCCCGGCTTCGCCAGCAGGGTGAGGCTAGCGAAGCCGAGCGTCGCCTCCTGCTGGAAAGGCACCGCGACAAGGTCCTGGCCAATGTCGCCGATCTTCAGGCCAACCTCCTCGTTCTCGACGCCAAGATATCGGGCTACGCCGATGCAGAACAAAGGATCGAGACCAATGGACAACAACAACGAAAGCCGCTTCGAGCGCGGCACGCGCGCACTCTCTGACATCGACGGCGAAAGCGGCCGGAAGGTCGTCGATTCTCTCGCCGACATTGCCCCCGATTTCGCCCGCTACATCATCGAGTTTCCGTTCGGCGACATCTATTCACGCCCCGGCCTCGACTTGAGGTCGCGCGAGATCGCAACGATCGCCGCCCTGACCGCGCTCGGCAATGCTGCGCCGCAGCTCAAGGTGCATATCCAGGCGGGACTGAATGTCGGTTTGAGCCGCGACGAGATCGTCGAGACCATCATGCAGATGGCGGTCTATGCCGGCTTTCCGGCGGCCCTCAACGGCCTGTTCGCCGCACGCGAGGTGTTCCAGGAAAAGCACAGTCTCGCAGCATGATGTCGTACCAATGGTCTAGTGCCATGGTCGCACTTGCCAAATCGATGGAAAGACCCCACCTTCTTCGAGTGTTCAACGAACTGAAAGGAGGTGATCCGATGTCGAGTGATTTCGTTTTCCAGAACGTGGCCTCAGCGGATTGCCCTTTCGGGAAGCAGTCTTCCCGTTAAGGCGCGAGATGCGCGGCTGGTAACAGCCTGAGCCGCGCCATGGACGGAAACACGGAAAGGCCGCCTCTTCGCAAGAAGGGCGGCCTTTTTCCTTTCGGCGCATACCGTCCTGCTATTTGGTCAGCACCAGCCGCTCGATGTTCTGAGCGATTGTCTGAAAAGCGGTATCGAGTTCCTTGCCGTTCGAGGTCTCGAAATAACGCTTCACCACACCGTCTGGCGAAGCACAGTCTTTCATGGTCTTCTTCGCAGCCGCGGTGTCGAGCTTGAAGCCGATGGTGAAAATCTCGATGCCCTTCTTGCGCATCTCTTCGCATAGCGTCTTGGCTGCGGTGCGGGTGGCGGTCTTGCCACTCGCATTGTAGGCATCCTGCCATTTGGAGGCATCCGCGTACGACAGGTTGAATTCGCCGTCGGTCATCAGGATGGCGAACTTTGCGACCTTCTCGGGATCGGCCTTCTCCGGCCGCTCCGACTTCTGAAAGACACCGGCCCAGTTCTCGGACAAGGTGTACCAGGCCCACTGAATGCCGATATGCCCGGCGGTGCCGCCATTGGCAACGAAAGCCTCGATCTCGGTCTTGAGCTTCTTGCCGTCATCGGTGAGCGGCACCACCTTCGCGCCAGGGCAGGCGGGGGTGTCGTAGTTTTCGGAATAGGCGTCGATCAGAAAATCGCGATTGACCATCGCCAAGTCAGGCCCCGCATCGGTGTACTGGTAAAACCCCTTGCGCTCGGTGGCGCAGTTGTCGGGACGCGTCGAGCTCGAAACCGCCTTCGCGTCGGTATTGGCAGGCGCTTGTTTGCGGTCCGCCTTACTACGCTCCACGAAGACAGAGCTTGACGCCAGATCGCCTGTGTTGACGGAGTTTGCGTAGGGGACCAGCGACATGCGCACGCGCGGGTCGCCTGACGGCGTCTTCTCCCCCTTCAGGAAGCTGTCGACCGCATTCTTTGCCGCCGTCTTCAGATCCTTGATCTTCTGACCGTCCATCGACTTGGTGACATCGAGCATCATCGCCACTTCGATGCGCTTGTCGGAATAGAGTGACGCCGTCGACGCCGCGACACGCTGACGGTTGGACGTGCCGAACAACGGGAAGAACACATTGACGTCGATGTAGGCCGACGCCTCCACCGTGCCGGCGAGCTTGTCGACTGTCACCTTGTTCAACACGACCTTTTCGCCCGGCGCCAGCAGACGGCCAGCATTGGCCTCGAGAAAGGCCCGGACTGTGGCGTCCGCATCCTCGAGCTTGATCTTGCCGGTCGTCAGATCGCGGGCGGTCGACGTCACCGCGGCATCAACCGCCTGCGACAGACCCGACTTCACGTTGAACAACTGCGCGGTGTTGATGCCGTAGCCGGCTGCCATGGCGAGAATGGAAATGGTGACGCCGCCAAGAATGGCAAAGTTGCCGCTGCTGTCTCCGGTGAAACGCCTTGCCGCCCGTGCCAGTGCCTGAAATTTCCGCATGTCCTGCCCCGCCGCCTGTGTGCCTCTGGCAAGGGCAAAGCAGGAAATCGGCCGCAGCCGCCCATTCAGCCGGGCACGGCGGCATCACCGCATCAAGTCATTGATTTTCATTGAGATCAGTGATCCACATGGTGAATGTGGGGTTAACCCGCTTGCAAACTGGCGGGCTTGTTTACCGCTCATTCACCATGGTGACGGCAGCACCGCTGGCGCCGCCTCACTTCGGCACACAGAGCCTGTGCCAGATCGGGTCACCTACACCAGCTGTCCCGCTTGCCGCCGCCATAAGCGCGCACCAGCCGTCTTCGAGCATTGCCTTGGCGACCCCCTCACCGTCTCCGGTGCTGACGTCGGCAAGCACACGGCCGTAATATTTGGCGCCACCGATATTGGAGAGACTTATCGGACCCTCAGCGACAAGCCGGGCAAGGGCTGCTCGTGCCGCCAGTGCCGCGGTTCGTTCATCCACGCACCGGCTTTTCATCTCCGGTGCGTCGATGCCACGAATGCGGATGTTCACCCGCAGCGTCTGCCCGGGCCAGATCTCGGCCTCGGCCAGGAGCGTGTCGCCGTCGATCACCTCGACGACGCGCGCGCTGACCGGCCCGGCGAAATTGTCCCGCCGTTTGGCTTCTACGGG
Source organism: Aminobacter ciceronei (assembly GCF_014138625.1). Classification (GTDB taxonomy): domain Bacteria; phylum Pseudomonadota; class Alphaproteobacteria; order Rhizobiales; family Rhizobiaceae; genus Aminobacter; species Aminobacter ciceronei. Next base: position 5,114 of record NZ_JACJHY010000068.1, on the reverse strand, counting down.
AGAGGCAAGGCCGACACAAACCAGCACCGAAATAACCTTGAGCGGATTCGAATCCATTCAAGGTATTTATTCCTATGTCGTCGATTGAGCAATACGCCCGAGCGCAGGCGTTGCGAAACTACAACCTCGGCTCGCCGCTGACAGGATCGACCTTGATCTCCACCTTGGCCTTGTCGGAGGTGTAGTAGGTCACGTCGTAATAGCCTTCGCTCTCCCAATCGATCTCGGAGATGTAGTGGAACTGGTCGCGCTGCTCGATCTTGGCGATGATCTCGGACAGCTTGAGCGAATTCTGCGGCGGCACCGCCGGTTCCTTGGTCTGCGCTTGCGCGGGCACGGCACCCAGCAGCACAACAAGTGCGAGTCCCGAAATCATCCTGGTCATGGCAGCTCCTTGCACGGTCCCTTGGAGAACGACCGGCTCGCGATTTCGGTTCCATCGCAGTCGTGCAAGGAAGACCCGACCCGACCGCGTCAGAAGTCGCTGGTCAGGCCCTTGATTTCCCAGTCGCCATAGCGCCCGGGCTCCTTGCCTCCACGGCCGCCGATCTCGCGCGGCAGCTTGGCTTCTTCGGCCTTGTAGGCCTCGCGGCGCGCTTCCGCTTCGGCGAGCGCACGCTTGGCCGCCGGCGAAAGCTGCCTTGGCGCAGGCGTTTCCAGATCGGTCTGCAGCTTGGCGTCGTCCATGGGATTCCTCGGAAATGATTGAAACGCACCCTCGTCTCTCCCATCATATAGCGAAGCGCACGGCCGTGATCGACCCTGGCGCGCGCGGAAAAGGACGGAGTGAACGATGAACATGATGCGGACGGCGATGCTTCTGGCGACCATGACGGCGCTGTTCATGGGCGTCGGCTATCTGATCGGCGGCTCCGGCGGCATGACCATCGCCTTCCTGATCGCTGCAGGCATGAACCTGTTCAGCTACTGGAATTCCGACAAGTTGGTCCTGCGCATGAACAATGCCATCGAGGTCGACGAGCGCAACGCACCTGAATATTACGCCATCGTGCGTGGCCTTGCCGCCAATGCCGGCCTGCCGATGCCCAGGGTCTATCTGATCGACAGCCCGCAGCCCAACGCCTTTGCCACCGGCCGGAATCCCGAAAATGCCGCCGTCGCCGCTTCCACCGGCCTGTTGCAGCGCCTCAGCCATGAGGAAGTCGCCGCCGTGATGGCGCACGAGCTCGCCCATATCGAAAACCGCGACACGCTGATCATGACCGTTACCGCGACCCTTGCCGGCGCGATCTCGATGCTCGGCAACTTCGCCTTCTTCTTCGGTGGCAACCGCGACAACAACAATCCGCTCGGCTTCGTCGGCGTTCTGGTGGCGATGATCGTGGCGCCGTTTGCCGCCATGCTGGTGCAGATGGCGATCAGCCGGACCCGCGAATATTCGGCCGACAGGCGCGGCGCCGAGATCTGCGGCAATCCGCTCTGGCTCGCCTCGGCCCTTGACAAGATCGCCCGCAACGTCGAACGCATCCACAACCCCGAAGCCGAGCGCAATCCTGCGATGGCTCCCCTCTTCATTATCAATCCTCTATCCGGCGAGCGCATGGACAATCTTTTCTCGACCCACCCCAATACAGAAAACCGCATCGCCGCCCTGCAGGCGATGGCGAACGAGGGTGTCGGTCGTCCAGCCCAGCGTACGGCACCCCAGCCGACGGCGCAGTCCTCGGCACCTTCCGGCTCGCAGGGTCCGTGGGGCGGTCGCCCTGCCGAGCAGGCGGCGCCCGAACAGCCACGTCCGTCCGGCCCCTGGGGCCGCAATCCGACCGGGCCGAAAGGCCCGAGGTCGTGAGCGGCGGTCAGCGCGACGACAAGCGAAACCGCGCACGCTCAGGCAATGCCAAGGGCAGTCGCCCGTCCACCGTTCCCGATGTCCCCGGCATCGCTGCGCGCATGGCGGCCGCCCGCCTGCTTGCCGCGACGATCGACGCCGGGACCCCACTCGACGGCCTGACCGATCACGAACACGGCCACCCGCAGTTCCGCGCGCTCGACATGCGTGACCGCGGGTTGGTCCGCGCCATCCTGGCCACCGCGCTTCGTCATCGAGTCACCATCGCCAAATTGCTGGCGCGCCGGCTGGAAAAGCCGTTGCCGGCCAACGCGACTGTTCTCACCCACATCCTTCATGTCGCGGCAGCCCAGATCCTGTTCCTCGACATACCCGACAGCGCCGCCGTCGACCTCGCCGTCACCCACGCCAAGGCCGACCCGCGCACCGTGCGCTTCTCCGGCCTGGTCAATGGCGTGCTGCGCACCCTTGCGCGTGCCAAGGACGCCGAACTGCCCGAAATACTGGCAACGACAAGTGACGCGCCGGACTGGTTCGTCGAGCGCTTGACGGCGGCCTACGGCCTCGAACAGGCAAAGCTGATCCTCGCCGCGCATCGCATCGAGGCGCCGGTCGATTTCACCGCCAAGGCGGATCCGGCCAAGTGGGCGGAGCAACTGGGCGGCACCGTACTGCCCACCGGAACGATCCGTATCGAACGCCTCTCCGGCCCCGTCGCCGAACTCCCGGGCTTCGCCGAAGGCGCCTGGTGGGTCCAGGACGCCGCTGCCGCATTGCCGGCAAAGTTGTTCGGCGACGTCACCGGCCAGCGCGTCGCCGACCTCTGCGCTGCCCCCGGCGGCAAGACGGCACAGCTCGTGCTCACCGGCGCCAGGGTCACAGCGGTCGAAGCCTCGAAGAACCGCCTCGCCCGTCTTGCCGGCAATCTCGAGCGCCTTGGCCTCGACGCCGACAAGGTCAATGCCGACATTCTCACTTACGAGCCGGCCGAGCTGTTCGATGCCGTCCTGCTCGACGCGCCCTGCTCGTCCACCGGCACGGTGCGCCGCCATCCCGACGTGTTGTGGACCAAGTCGCCTGCCGACATCACCAAGCTCGCCGGCGTCCAGCGCGCTTTGCTCGACCGCGCCGTCAAGCTGGTGAGACCTGGCGGCAGAATTGTCTTTTCCAACTGCTCGCTTGATCCCGAGGAAGGCGAAGCGCTCGTTGCCGGCTTCCTCGCCGATCACAAGGCCAAGGTCGAACTTGACCCGATTCGGACAGGCGAGGTCGCAGGCATCGACGATTTCGTCACCGCCACCGGCTTGTTGCGCACCACGCCCGCTGGCCTCGACATCGGCAATCCCGCCATCTCCGGCCTGGATGGCTTCTTTGCAGCAAGGTTCCGACGCATCGCCTGATCAACACGGCGTTTACGAAAAATTCACCCTCGCGCCCGCCATTGAAACAACCTAATTTGTGTGACGACGTGGGGTTGCGTCAGGAGGGGTATTGTCGATCGCGGCGGACAACACGACGCGTCTTTGGGCTCTCGTTGCCAAGGAGTTCTGGCGTAAGACGCGCCGGCGCCTGCGCGCCGGGCCGGCCTACAGCTGGCGCTACTCCGGGCGCACGCCCGAACGCGTGCTTATCGCGCCGCCGGATCTGCGCCTGGCCGATCCCCAGATCGCGCTCGAAATCTACTATGGCCGCTTTCCGCTGTCGGGCCATCTTGTCGAGACCGGCGGCCAGTCGCCCTTCCTGATCGACGTGCCCAATCGCGGCTGGCAGCGCAGCCTGCATGGCTTCCGCTGGCTGCGCCACATGCGCGCCGCCGGCACCGAGCTGGCGGCCGCCAACGCCCGCGCCCTGGTGTCAGACTGGATCGCGCTGCATGGCAGCCGGATTTCCGGCATCGCCTGGGAACCGGCAACCACCGCCAAGCGCGTCATCGCCTGGCTGCAGCACTCCTCGGTCGTGCTGCAGGGCGCCGAGTTCGCCTTCTACCGGTCTTTCCTGCGTTCGCTGGCAATGCAGATCCGTTATCTCCGGTCGATGTCACCCGAGATGCCCGACGGCAAGGACAGGCTCCGCGCCCGTGTTGCGCTCGCCTTCGCCGCATTGTCGCTGCCGGCGCCTGTCTCGGCGCTGCGCTCGGCCACGCGCAACCTCGCCGAGGAGCTCGACCGCCAGATCCTGCCCGACGGCGGGCACATCTCGCGCAATCCGATGGCGGTTCTCGAAATTCTCGCCGACCTTTTGCCGCTGCGCCACACCTACGCCAACCAGGCCGAGCAGCCGCCGCTGGCGCTGATCAATGCCGTCGAGCGCATGCTGCCGGCACTGCGCTTCTTCCGCCACCAGGACGGCAGCCTCGCCCGCTTCAACGGCATGGGCGCCACCATCCATGACCGCATCGTGGCGATCCTGCGCCATGACGACACCGCCGGCTCGCCGCCGCTGCACGCCACCCATTCCGGCTACGAGCGCCTCGCCATGGGCGGCACGACGGTGATTGCCGACACCGGCACGGCACCGCCGATCGACGTGTCGAACCAGGCCCATGCCGGTTGCCTTGCCTTCGAGATGTCGTCGGGCCGCCAGCACTACATCGTCAACGCCGGCATCGACACCTATGGCGCAGCCGATCTCAGGCCGCTGGCGCGGGCCACCGCGGCTCACTCCACCGTCACCATCAACGACACCTCGTCGGCCAGCTTCGCCCATTCGCAACGCGTCAGCGGCGTGCTCGGCAGCCCGCTTTTTGGCGGACCGAAATCGGTGCCGACCCAGCGCTTGGACAAACCCGGCATCCATGGCTTCGTCGCCCGCCATGACGGCTACGCCCAGCGCTTCGGCCTCCATCACGAGCGCGAGCTGAGCCTGTCGGCCGGCGGCAGCATCCTGTCGGGCTGCGACCGCATCCTTCGTGCAGGCAAGACGCCGATCAAGAATGATGGCCGCGATCTCGTCACCATCCGCTTCCACGTCCATCCCGACGTCCAACTGTTCCGTGACCAGAAGGAGCGACTGGTGTTGACGGGGCCTGACATCGACACCTGGGTCTTCACCTCGCCTGATGTTGGGTCCGAGGTCGAGGAATCGATCTACTTCGCCGGTCTCGGCGGTCCCCGCCGCTCGCGCCAGATCGTGCTGTCGTTCAAGGCTTCGGAAATCTCCGAGGTGCATTGGCAGTTCTCGCGCACGCGCATCATCAGCCGCCTCGACGGCTAGCTGTCGAAGCTATGAAGGTTGTTCATTCGAGGAGGGACTGAGAAGCTGGGGTTGCGAAGCCAACCAACCTTCAGTGGAGCTCCCCGAATGA
>NZ_JACJHY010000067.1 GCF_014138625.1 Aminobacter ciceronei | reverse complement strand
CTGATGGAAGACCGCGCCACCTTGCGCATCTCGTCCCAGCACATCGCCAACTGGCTGCGCCACGACGTCTGCTCGCACATCCAGGTGATGGATTCCCTGCAGCGCATGGCGGCGATCGTCGACCGGCAGAATGTCGGCGATCCGCTCTACAAGCCGATGGCGCCCGAGTTCGACCAGTCGACCGCCTTCCGCGCCGCCTGCGACCTCGTCTTCGAAGGCCGCGCCCAGCCCAATGGCTACACCGAGCCGGTCCTCCACAAGCGCAGGCTCGAGCTCAAGGCGAAGATGAGGGCAAGGTCCCACTAAGTTCAGCGGAGCTCAGGGCCGGCTGCTGCGTTCGACGGGGAGATCAGCCTCGTCGTCGGCAGTGCCCATTCTGCCCGGTCGAAGGCGCAACACCCCTACCTCGGCAATTGGCTGCGGCGCCCATAGCGGCTTGCCCCCCCCTGAGGGGAGATGGCCGCGAGGCCAGCGGGCGCGCGCAAGCGCCCCGACTCAGGTGATCGCTTGAGCTATCAGCCAGCGGCCCTGCACACCCCCACGAATCCCAAAGGAGAAAGACATGACCGACCTGACACTCGCTGCCGCCAACACCATCATCATGGCCGCCCTCGCCAAGGGCGCGGACGCCAGGATGAAACCTTTGACGGTCGCCGTGCTTGATGCCGGCGGCCATCTCAAGGCATTCCAGAAGCAGGACGGCGCCTCGATGCTGCGCTACGAGATCGCTTCCGGCAAGGCCTATGGCGCGCTCGCTGTCGGCATGGGTTCGCGCTGGCTCGACCAGACGGCGAAGGAGCGGCCGCACTTCATGGAAGGCCTCAACGCCGTCTCCGGCGGCCGCATCGTGCCGGTGCCCGGCGGTGTGCTGATCCGCGACCAGACGGGCAAACTCATCGGCGCGGTCGGCATCACGGGCGATACGTCAGACAATGACGAACTCGCGGCAATCGCAGGTATCGAGGCGGCGGGGCTCAGGCATCAGGCAGCTTGAACAGCGGGAAGCACATTCTTCCGCTTGACAATTCTCAGTGTGATCATAAAGTGTGATCAAACTAGTTGGTGGTTATCGATTGGCGCGAGGGGCGGGGAGGAGTACCCGTTCCGAGCATGAGGTCGTGCGGCCGGCAAGCCGTAGCTCGGCCCCCGGAGGAGAGAATGAAAGTTGCAGTATTAGGAGCGGGTGCGGGCGGTGCAGCCTCGGTCGCAGAGTTGGTCCAGGCGGGGCACGATGTGCATTTCTGGGCGCGGTCGGCGGAGACGCTGGAGCCGCATATCAAGCTAGGCGGCGTCGCTTATGAAGGCAAGCTCGGCGAGGGCGTGGCGAAGCCGGCGCTGATTACCACCGATCTCAAGGCAGCGATCGATGGCGTCGATGTCGCCGTCGTCGTCCTGCCGACCTTCTCGCACTCGGCGATCGCATCGGCGCTGGCCGCTGCCGGCTGGTCGTCGACCAGGCCGGTCGTGCTCAACCCTGGCCACACCGGCGGTGCGCTGGAATTCGCCGAGACGTTTTCGCGCACCGGCCGTGCAGCTCCCCCCGTGGTCGAGTTCTCGACGCTGACCTATGTCGCGCGCAAGTACCGCCCCGACGGCGTCACCGTGTCGGGCCGCGCCAAGCAGCTCAAGACGGCGGCACTGAAGGGTGGTTCCGAAGTGCTGGAGATCGCCGGCAAGCTTTATCCCGGCCTGACGCCGGTCGCCGACGTGATCGCCTCGGACCTGTCCAACGTCAACATGATCCTGCACCCGCCGGGTGCCGTGCTTGCGGCGGCCTGGGTCGAGGCGACCGGTGGCAACTTCACCTTCTATGTCGACGCCATGACACCTGGCGTTGCCCGCGTCATGAAGCAGCTCGACGACGAGCGTCTGGCGGTCGCCAAAGCCTTCGGGCATGATCTACCCAATCTGGTCGAAGAGATGAAGCTGCTCGGCACGGTCGAGGCCGACGTAACCGACACCAGCGATTTCCGCGCCGCGATTGCGGGCGGCGAGGCCAACAAACGCATCAAGGGCCCGGACTCGCTGGAATACCGCTACTACAAGGAGGATTTCGGCCACGGACTGCTGCCGTTCCTCGAATTTGCCCGCATTGCCGGCGTCGACACGCCCGTGGCGCATTCTCTCTACAGCCTGGCGCAGATCGCTGTCGGCACCGACTATCGCAAGGGCGGCCGCACCGCCGAGGCGATGGGCATTGCCGGCATGTCCAGGGATCAGGTCATTCAGAAGGTCAGGGCGAAATGAGCTGGAACAATACTGTCATCGCCGTCGTCGCTGGTGACGCCCGGGAACAGGAAATCGCCCGCTGCGCCGTGCGCGCCGGCGCCACCGTCCGGGCCTTTGGCTTTCCCTGGCCGGGGGAAGGTATCGAGGGGGTCTACCATGCCAGGGATGCAGCGGATGCGCTGAAGGGGGCCGACATCGCCCTGTTCCCGATTCCCGGCATCACCGCGGAGGGTGCCCTGTTTGCGCCGAAGTGTCCTGACAAGATCATCCCGACTCGCGACATGCTGGCCGGTATGAACAAGCCTGGCCACATCATCCTCGGCTGGGCCGATGGCAATCTGAAGGGGCATTGCGAAGCGCTTGGCATTACCCTGCACGAGTATGAATGGGACGTCGACCTGATGCTGCTGCGCGGCCCGGCGATCGTCGAGGGCGTGCTTAAGGTGATCATCGAGAACACTGAGATTACCATCCACAAGTCAAATATCTGCCTGGTTGGGCAGGGCACCATCGGCTCGCTTTTGACCAACACGCTGGTAGCGCTCGGCGCCCACGTCCATGTCGCGGCGCGCAACCCGGTTCAGCGTGCGGCGGCCTATGCGGCGGGCGCGGAATCGCTGACGCTCGAACAGTTGCCCGAGTTCCTGCCCAGGATGGACATCGTCATCGGCAGCGTGCCGAAGCGGCTGCTTGATCGCGACCAGCTCAAGCTGCTGCCCAAGCATGCGCTGCTGGTCGACGTCGCGGCCCCGCCCGGCACCATCGACAGGGAGGCTGCAGCCGAACTCGGGCTGAAGGCGATCTGGGCCCGTGGCATGGGCGCGCGCGCGCCGATCACCGTCGGCCGCAGTCAGTGGAGCGGCATCTCGAGACGCGTCGAAGGCATACTGGAGCAGAAGTGATGAAGGCGGATCTGGTCATCAAGAACGCGCGGGTGGTTCGCCACGACGGCGAATTTCACGGCGGCGTCGCGGTCAAGGACGGCAAGATCGTGCTGACCGGCGCCGACGAGGTGCTGCCGGACGCGACCCGCACCATCGACGCCGAGGGCAAGGTGCTGATGCCCGGCCTGATCGATCCGCACTGCCATCTGGGCGTGAAGTTCCCCTATCCAGAGGATATGCGCACCGAGACGGCGGCCGCGGCTTCAGGCGGCGTCACCACGGCGCTGCTCTACATCCGCAACCTCAAGGAATCCTACCTGCCGTTCTACGAGGAGCGGAAGGCGCTGGGCGAGGAGAACTCGGTCATCGATTTCGGCTTTCACTTCGGCATCCAGCGCGAGGAGCACATTGCCGAGATCCCTGAGATCGTCGCCAAGACCGGCGTGAAGTCGTTCAAGTGCTATTTCGGCTATGAGCCCGACAATCCGATCGGCATCGTGCCGGCGACGGACGGCTGGGTCTATGCCGCAATGCGCATCTTGTCGAAGATCCCCGGCGGCGTCATCAACGTCCATTGCGAGAACACCCAGATCGCCTCGTGGATCAAAAAGGAGATCGCCGCGACCGGCCGTCAGGACCTCGGCGCCTACACGGAATCGCGCCCGGCCTTCTGCGAGGTCGAGACGATCAGACGCATGATCTTCCTCGCCGAAAAGACCGGCTGCTCGCTGCATCTGGTGCATACCTCGGTCGGCATGGGCCCGGTGCTGGCTGCCGAAGCGCAGGCGCGCGGCGTGCATGTCACCGTCGAGACCTGCCCGCACTATCTGACGCGCACCTGCTATGACGAGGATCTGGACATGCGCGCCAAGATCTCACCGCCGCTGCGCGACCGCAACGAGCTCGAAGGCCTGTGGGCCGGCATGCTCAACGGCTCGGTCTACAGCCTCGGCACCGACCACGTGCCGTTCCTGCCCAAGAAGCTCGAGGACTTGTGGACGGAATTCCCCGGCGTCGTCAGCTTCCCGTGGGAGCTGTCGCTGATGCTGCATTTCGGCGTGCACCAGCGTGGGCTGCCGCTCAGCCGCCTGGTCGAGCTCAACTCGTTCAATCCGGCGCGGCGTTTCGGCCTGTGGCCGCGCAAGGGCCATATCGACGTCGGCTTCGATGCCGACCTCGTGCTGGTTGATCTCGACGAGGAGCGTACTGTCGAGCACACCGGCAAGGGCACCTGCATCTATGAGGGCTGGAAGCTCAAGGGCTGGCCGGTGATGACGATCGCCCGCGGCGACGTGGTCTACGAAAATGGCGTGGTTGCCGACAGCCACTATGGTCGCGGCCGCTGCGTGACGGTGCCGTCATGACCCAAGGGGTCTCCGATCATCTCGACCTGGCCGGTCGCATTTCGCTGACACCGGCGCGTCTGCCGGTGCGTGAGGCGGTCGACAGGATCGTCGCCCGCAAGTCGACGATCCGCCAGGAGAGGCTGTCGGGGATCCACAATCCATGGGGCCATTGCATCGGCCTGACTGATCCGTGGAGCTTTCTCGACCTGTGCGAGAGCGCTCTCGTGATCGATGCCGCGAAGACGGTCATCGGGCCTGATGTCATCCTCTGGGACAGCGAGTTTTTTCCCGAGGCAGGCCGTTACGGCGAGTTTGTCGGCGAGGGTCGCGAAGGTCGCTACTGGCCGGTGACGCCGCTGGCTGGCGCCGTGGTGCTGGTGGCCGTCGGCAGGAAAACCCCGGAGGTCAGGGCAGTCGGGCTGGAGGAAATAGGTTCCGACGTGCTCGCGAGCTTTGATGCTTCGGAGCCGCTCTATGTCGTCAGGCTAATGCCTGCGACGAGCCGCTTCGAGCGCGATCCAAACCATGCGGCCAACCGCGCCTGCATGGAAGAGCAGGTGCTGGTCAACTATTCCAACCGCCCGCTGTGGCTGCTCTCGGGCACCGACCGGGCCAACAACGATCTGGTTTCGGGCTTTGCGCCCGCCGTGCCTGTCTGGGCCTCCGGCGCCATGCCCAGCGAAAGAGAGGAGAAATAACAATGCCGTTCGTCGTCGTAGAGATGTGGGAGGGGCGCACTGTCGAGCAGAAGCGCAACCTCGTGAAAGCCATTACCAAGGCCATGGTCGAGGAAGCCGCCTGCAAGCCGGATCACCTGCATGTGGTGATCCATGAGACGCCCAAGGACAGCTGGGGTCGCGGCGGCGTGCTCGGCATCGACATGGTGGAGCACAAGTGATGGGTCTCGACGTTCTCGATTATCGCAAGTCGGCGCTGCTGGTCATCGACCTGCAAAACGCCTTCATCCACGAGAAGGGCACGCTTGGTGTTTCCGGCGTCGACACCAAGCGCCTGTCGGCGATCGTGCCGCCGCTAGCGAAGTTGATCAAGCGCTGCCAGGACACCGGCATCCCGGTCATCTGGACGATGCAGGAGCACTTCGCGGTCGACCAGAACCGCGCCAAGAAGAAGCTGCTTGGCCATACAGCGCGCCGCAAGCAGGTGTCGGCGCTGGCCGGCAGCTGGGATGAGCAGATCATCGACGAGTTGAAGCCGCTGGCCGATTTCGATCCGGCCTTCGTCATCCGCAAGCACCGCTTCGGCGCCTTCTACGAGACGCGCCTCGAAATGATGCTGAAGATGCTCGGCACCCAGCACCTGTTTGTCACCGGTGCGACCACCAACGCCTGCGTCGAGACCTCGATCCGCGAGGCCTATCTGCGTGACCTCGACGTGATTGCCGTCGATGACTGCGTGTCGGGCGTCAATGCCGAATGGGAAGCGACCGCCAAGCAGGTGTGGAAGCAGTATTTCTGCGAGATCGCCCACTCGTCCGAGGTCCTCGACTGGATCGGCGAGCAGGTCAAGCCGCGTGTCACCAACTATGGCCACCAGCTGATCATGGTCAACGACATCGACACCTCGGTCGCCTTCTACACCAACCAGCTCGGCTTCACGATCCGTCCGGCCAAGCCGCTGGCCGACGGCCGTCCGTTCACCGCCTTCCACCAGGGCATTGCGCTGATCCACGGCAAGGCTTCGGACCACCGCCAGCTCGATCACATCGCCTTCGAGGTCAACGATGTGCGCGCCATGGATGCCAGGCTGAAGAAGGCCGGGGTGAAGTACTACACCGACCTGCATGATGGACCCTATGGCCTGACCATCTACATCGCCGACCCCGACGGCACCAAGGTCGAGCTCTACCAGGTCGGCGCCACTGCCTGATCCGCTCGTGTATAGTGATGTAAAAAGGCCGCCGGATTTCGGCGGCCTTTTTCTTGGTCGCTGACGTCGTCCCTACTCAGCCGAGCGCCAGGCCTTCAAGCCCGTCGAGTTCGGCGTAGGAAGGCAGTAAGGTCGAAATCGGTGTTCCATTGCGGATGACGATGCGGTTGTTCTCCGCGCGCGAAAGCACCTCCGACCAGCTGCGGCCTTCATAGAGAATGAAATCAGCGGGTTGCCCATTGGCGATGCCGCCCTTGGCTCCGAGATCCATGACCTCGGCCGGGGTCGTGGTCACGGCCCTGATCCAGTCGCCGCTCGGGTGGTCGAGATGCAGCACGCGCGTGCCCAGGCGGAACGTGTCGAGCATGTCGAGATCGCCGTAGGAATGGAACGGGTCGCGCGTGTTGTCGGAGGCGAGCGCCACAGGGATGCCACGCTTTTTCATCTCATGCAGCAAGGTCACGCCGCGCCATCTCGGGGTCGCGCCGTTGCGGCGGTCCTGCAGATAGAGGTTGCAGGTCGGCAGCGCCACGACGGCAAGGCTTGCGGTCGCGACCGTGTCCAGCGTAGCATCGACGATTGCCTGATCCTGCACCGCCAGCGAACAGCAATGTCCGACCAGCACCTTGCCGGCAAAGGATGCGCGGAGCTTGGCCTCGGCGATGCGCCGAAGCGCGTTGGCTGTTGGGTCGGAGGTCTCGTCGGCGTGGAAGTCGAGATCCAGGCCAGTCCTGGCCGCGGCAGCAAACATGCGGTCGAGCAGGTGGTCGATGTCGGGAGCAGGATAGGCAACCGCCCCGAGCGTGCCGCCGCCGGCAGCCACCCGCCTGGCCATGCCGTCGAGGAAGGCACCGTCGCGGGCCATGTCGATGGGAAACAGGCAGGAGGCCTGCAGGTCGATGCGACCGTGCCAATGTTGCCGGAGTTCCGTGAACACCGGCCAGGAAATGGCGTCTTGCGGCGGCTGCGAGTCGATGTGGGTGCGTATCGCCGAAGTGCCGTGGTGGAAAGCCGAGCGCAAGGCAAAGTCCATGCGCTTGAAAACATCCCCCGCGGACCAGTTGGCGGTCCGGTCGGCGCGTGTTGCCGCCAGTGCGCCGTCGAATGTCCCGTTCGCCGCCGGCGTGCGCGGCAGGATATGGCCCTTGTCGAGATGGGTATGGCAGTCGACGAAGGTGGGCAGGGCGACGCGACCGCCTGCGTCTATGGAAAACAGGCCGTTGTCACTTGTTTCAGTGGGTTCACTGCGCGCGGGAGTTGTTGCCAATATCCTGCCGTGCTCTACAGTCAGGTCAGCAAGAAAGAACCCTGCGGCATCCATGGCACTCCAGTTTGTCACCGCACTGTTGAGACGCACGTTGCGCAGCGCGTACCGGCTCATTCTTGCGCCGTCGGCGAGCTGTTCGCGCAATACAAGCTGTGCAGTCATGGACGGCCCTTCCTGGGGCTGATGCGATGCCTGGGTGTTTCAGGCGCTCGCGATGTTTGTTGGCGAACCAGTCGGGCAGTTAAAGGTTGCCGTTTCGGTAAAGATCATTTATTGATCACAATATGAGATCACAGATTGCGGCCTGTCAACTTCTGCCCCCGGCCGGCGACTGTCTGCGGCAAGCTCGCCGCCTGACGCCGTTCCTCGTACAGCGCAATTCTTGAGGAACCTTGCGAGCGGCGGAGAAACAGAATGCGGATAGACAAGACTGAGGACGCCAGCAACGGCGGCACCGAAACGGCCAAGAAGGAGCGCGGCCACGTCCATGGGCATGTGTTGCGCTACATGCGCCGCGGCCTGATGGTCGGCGCCTTCCTGCCCGGCCAGGTGATGAGCCTGCGCAAGCTCGCCGCCGGCTTCGGCACCAGTCCCATGCCGGTGCGCGAAGTGCTGAGCCGCCTGGTTGCAGCCAATGCGCTCGAGGAAACCAAGGGCGGTTCGGTGCGCGTGCCCAGGCTGAGCCCGGAGAAGCTGAGCGACCTGTTTGCCGTGCGCGAGATGCTGGAGGGAATGGCGGCCGAGCTTGCCGCCAAGAGGGCGTCGCCGGCGCTGATCAGCGAACTCGCTGCGATCAACAAGCAGCTCCTGGTGGCGATCGAAAAGCGTGACATTCTCAACTGCCTTTCCTTCAACCAGAAATTCCATTTCACGCTCTATGAGGCGGCCGCGTCCGATGTGCTGATGCCGCTGATCGAGTCGCTGTGGCTGCAGTTCGGCCCGACAATGTACATGTCCTTGCTGATCCCCTCGATGCCATGGAATGCGTCGGACCATGAGGACATCCTTGCGGCGCTGAAGGACGGCAATGCCGCCGCTGCCAAGAAGGGCATCGTTCACGACATCCGTACCACCTGCAAGGCGCTGCTCAGCGTTGCCGGTTCGCAAGGCATCGAGCTGCCCTTCGCGCAAGGGGCGGATCTGCAATTCGATTACTGACATCACGATCTGGGAGGATCCCGCCATGGTGGGAAAAGTTGAACAGAACCTTGCTCGCCTGGGCATCAGCCTGCCGGCGACCGTTGCACCAGCCGCCAACTACGTGCCGGCCCGCCGCCTGGGCAACCAGGTCTATGTCTCAGGCCAGGTTCCCGCCGAAGGCGGCAAGGACAAGTTCACCGGCAAGCTCGGCTCCGATTTCACCGTCGAGGAGGGCCAGGCAGCCGCGCGGCTCTGCGCAGTCAACATCCTGGCACAGCTCAAGCAGGCGCTTGACGGCGATCTCGACCGCGTCGTGGGGGTCATCCGTCTCGGCGGCTTCGTCAATGCCGAGCCCGACTTCAAGGATCATCCCAAGGTCATCAACGGTGCCTCCGACCTGATGGTCGAGGTGTTCGGCGAGGCTGGCCGTCATGCCCGTGCCGCCGTCGGCTGCTACTCGCTGCCGCGCAATGTGCCGGTCGAAGTGGATGCCATATTCGAGGTCAACTGACCATGTTGCCTGCCGCTGCGACGACTGACGACAGAATCCCGGTTCATGTGCTGACCGGGTTCCTGGGCAGCGGCAAGACGACCTTCCTCAGGCATCTTCTGGGTGAGCCTGAGCTTGCCGATACGGCCGTGATCATCAACGAGTTCGGCGAAGTCGGGCTCGACCATCTGCTGGTGCGCGAGGTTTCCGAAGACGCCGTGCTGTTGTCTTCGGGCTGCCTGTGCTGCGCCGTGCGCGATGATCTCGTATCCACTCTGGCGGACCTTCTGGCGATGGTCCGTCGTGGCGAGGTGGCGCCGTTCCGCCGGGTCGTGGTGGAGACCACGGGCCTCGCCGATCCCGCGCCGATCATGCAGGCGGTCATGAGCGATATCAAGCTCCGCCGCGGCTACCGGGCGGGCAGTATCGTTGCCACCGTCGACGGCGTCAGCGGCGCCAACAGCATCGGCAGTTTTGCCGAGGCCGTCCAGCAGGTTGCGCTCGCCGACTGCGTGGTGATCACCAAGTCAGACCTTGTCGAACCATGGCGACTGGATGCGCTTGGCCAGGAGGTCGGCAAGTTGAACCCTCAGGTTCGCCAGCTTGTTTCCAGTCGCAGTTCCATGCCCGGCGCCGGCGATATCTTCCGTTACGACGAGGACTGGGAACCGCGCCACTTCGAGATGGCCGAAACGCCGATGGCGGGGCAGCACAGCGATGGCATCGAGACCTTTGCCGTCGAGATCGACAGGGAGGTCGACTGGGCGGCCTTTGTCGACTGGCTCGAGCTGCTGCTGGCCGGCCGCGGTCAATCGATCCTGCGGGTCAAAGGGTTGCTGGCGGTCAAGGGCGATCCCCGGCCGGTGGTCATCCACGGTGTCCAGCACGTCGTCTACCCGCCCGAATATTTGCCGCGCTGGCCGCAGGATACGGCGCGCGGCTGGCTGGTGTTCATCGCGCGCAACCTGAGCCGAAGCGCGATTGAACGCTCATTGCCGAGCACCTTCGCCGCTGCGAACTGACTGCGCTCGTTTCGCATTTCCCAGGCAATTCCAGGATGTTCATTGAACTGTGATCGCGCTCGCCCGGCAATGGGCGGGGTTGCGTCGTCTCGACGCGTGGTGAATCCGCCAGCAATTTCCGATGCTTGCCGCAAAGCAGGAGGTTCACGCCGAGACATTGATCGAACACGCGAATTCGTGCGCCGCTTCACCCGATTCATCGCTTGACAATCATGAAATGTGATCACACTATGAGATCAAGAATGAGGATTGAGAGCGAAAGCTGTCGCGCCTCGTTCCGGGGAGAGAGGCAGGCCTTCGGGCCATAGGGGCGCCCGCAAGGTGCTCGTTAGGGAGGAGAGAAATGTTGTACGCCACAGGTCTCATTCGCGGCACGGCGCTCATCGCCACGGCTGCTGTCGCCACCGTTCTTGCCAGCCACAGCGCCATGGCAGAAGACGTCAACGTCCGCTTCAGCTGGAAGCTGAAGGGCGAATATGGCTTCTTCTATCTCGGCGAGCAGAAGGGCCTCTACAAGGATGCCGGGGTGACGCTGAAGCTCGGCGAAGGCGCCGGCTCGCAGGCCGCACTCGGTTCGCTGATCCAGGGCCAGGAAGACGCCGTTATCCTGCCCGGCATCTTCGCCATCTCGGCGATCCAGAAGGGCATGCCGGTCAAGATCATCGCGCTCTACCAGCCTGAATCGCCGATCGCGCTGATCTCGCATCCCGACAAGGCGGTGACGACCCCGAAGGATCTCGAAGGCAAGACCATTGCCCACGCCGTCGGCGAGACCGGCACTTCCTATCTCGGCGCCTTCTGCGAGATCAACAAGATCGACTGCAGCAAGGTCTCGAAGGTCCAGATGGACTCGCAGTCGCGCGTGCCGCAGTTCCTGCAGAAGCAGGTCGACGTCGTCAGCGTGTACAAGACCAACGACCTGCCGGTGCTCGAGGACAAGACCGGAACCAAGTTTCCGACCCTCGATCTGACCGAGTTCGGCCTGGCCGTACCGGGCATGGCGGTTGTCGCCAGCGATGACGGCATCGCCAAGAAGGGCCCGGCGCTCAGGAGCTTCCTCGCTGCCAACGCCAAGGCGATCGAGATGACGAAGGCCGATCCGGCCGCCGCCACCGCCGCGCTCAAGGCCGTCTGGCAGGCGGGTCCGTCCGACAAGGTGGTGCAGCAGCAGATCGAAGCGACCGCGGCATCGATCCATTCGCCTGCCGGCACGCCGATCGGCCACATCGACGAGAAGGCGATTGCCGATGCCATCAAGCTGATCGGCAGCGTCGAGGAAATCGGCGACGCCAAGCCGATGTCGTCCTTTTATACCAATGAACTTCTGACGCAGTGAGGCTACGGTGGCGAGCACGGATGTAATCGGCGCCGCGCAGGCGCAGAAGAAGCAAGGCAAGGGCATGAGCAGGAAAAAATCACGTGGGCCATGGCTGGAGCGCTATTCGGCGCTGATCCTGGCGGTTGTGCTGCTTGGCGCCTGGCAGGTGCTGGTCCCGCTTTCCGGGCTTTCGGAGTTCGTTCTGCCGACGCCGCTGGCAATCGCCACACGGATCGTCAACGAGATCCCTCTGCTCGCCACCCACGCCTATGTCACGCTGTTCGAAGTCGTCGCAGGCTTTGCCATGGGCGTCATGATCGGCATCCCGCTGGCGCTGGCGATCTTTTATTCCAGGGCCTTCGAGCGTGCGATCTACCCGATCCTGGTCGCATTGCAGACGGTGCCCAAGGTGGCGCTGGCGCCGCTGCTTGTGCTTTATCTCGGCTATGGCTGGGCACCCAAAATCACGCTGGCCTTCCTGATCTCGTTCTTCCCGATCGTCATCTCGACGGTCGTCGGCCTGCAGTCGCTCGACAAGAACCTGGTCAACCTGGTCCGCTCGATGGGCGCCAGCGAATGGCAGACCTTCTTCAAGGTCCGTCTGCCGGCAGCTCTGCCCAACATCTTCGGCGGCTTCAAGGTTGCGGTGTCGCTGGCGGTCATCGGTGCAGTCATCGGCGAATATGTCGCTGCCGAACGTGGCCTCGGCTATCTGCAGCTGCAAGCCAACTCGCTGTTCGACACGACGCTCAACTTCGCGACAGTGGTGACGATCTCCGGCCTCGGCGTGATGCTCTACTTCATCATCGACACGATCGAAGCCCGCGTCACCTACAAGCGCGACGCTGCCAAATAGCCAGGCCGCAAGTAATCAGTTCGGCCGCCTGTGCGGCCGAACAACGACAACAGCTTCAGTGAGGCAATCCCATGAGTGCCACTACCCAGATGGGCGCGGCGGTCGACATTTCGCGGCTTTCCAAAATCTACAAGACACGCGAGGACGATGACGTCCTTGCCCTCGACAAGATCGATCTCAAGATCGAACCCGGCAGCTTCGTTGCCGTCGTCGGTCCCAGCGGTTGTGGCAAGAGCACGCTGCTGTCGCTTCTCGCCGGCCTGACGCCTGCCTCGACGGGCAGCATCGCCATTGACGGCGACGGCGTCAGCCGGCCGCATCCGAAGACCGGCGTGGTCTTCCAGTCGGATCTGCTGCTCTACTGGCGCACGGTGCTCGACAACATCCTGTTGCCGATCGAGATCAAGAAGCTCGACGTCGCCAAGTACCGCGCGCGCGCCGAGGAACTGCTGGCCCAGGTCGGCCTGGCCGGCTTCGGCAACAAGTACCCTTCGGAACTTTCCGGCGGCATGCGCCAGCGCGTGGCGATCTGCCGGGCGCTAATCCAGGAGCCGGGTCTGCTTCTGATGGACGAGCCCTTCGGCGCGCTCGACGCACTGACCCGTGAACAGATGATCATGGACCTGCAGTCGATGTGGCTGCGCCTGCGCAATACGGTGCTGTTCATCACTCACGGCATCGACGAGGCCGTGTTCCTCGCCGACCGCGTCCTGGTGATGTCGCCCCGCCCGGGCCGCGTCGACCTCGACCTCAAGATCGACCTGCCCAGGCCGCGCCAGTGGAGCAAGACTCACGAGGACAAGGACTACCACGCCTATGTCCGGCAGATCCGAGCGATCTTCGAGGCCAAGGGCATTCTCGTCGCCCACTAGACCAGCAGTCCGAAAATCGGAAGTGATTTTCGGATAGGATCAGCACGGCGCCTAAGCTCTGCTGCATCCTTGGCGCCTCCTTATGGACGCGCGGCTCTCTAGTCGGTTCGGCCGATCCGCAAAATCGGCATATACGGCAGTAACGGCATCAACGCCGCCGGGAGGCTTCCCGGCGGGCGAACATTTGCGCGGAGACCTCGGATGTCCGGGACGATATTCATACCCAGAGAGTTGGATGCGATTGAGAGCCGTGTGGGTGCTTCACCGGATACGGTGAAACGCCTTGTGGGTCTTGGCTTCGAGG
>NZ_JACJHY010000066.1 GCF_014138625.1 Aminobacter ciceronei | reverse complement strand
CGGTTATACATTGGTAATTTATCAGCGTGTTATTATCTAATGCTAAGAAGCCAAGAAGCAAAAATGTCAAATAATCTGCATAATAAATCTTAATTATCATAATTATTTTAGTATGAATGTGATTGCAAGCTTAAGTATGGATGCATTGCAGGTGTATTGCGATAATTCTCTAGCAGCGTAGATTAAATATAGCGCGGAAAGACGCACCCATATAGTCGGTAAATTGCTTTTTGTCTTCCGCCGACGAGTTCACGCTCTTGAAACGCGAACGCGAGGATTAAGATGACCATACATATATCCGAAGCCAACATAATTGCGGTCGACGCAGCGCACGGTACCCGTCCGTTCAAGGGTGACATTCTCATCGAGGGTTCCCGCATCGCACATGTCGGAGAGCCGCTTGTGACGCCGGATGGCGCTCGTAGAATCGACGGTCGGAATCGACTTGTCATTCCGGGCCTCGTCAACGCCCACGTCCATTCTTGGGAGGCAATGTTCAAGGGCCGGTATGACAACATGCCACTCGAGATCTGGATGCTCTATTCCTACCCGCTCGTGGGAACCAAGGCACTCGATCCACGGCTGATTTACCTGCGTTCAATGATCGTGGCGATGGAATCGCTCAAGAACGGCGTAACCTGCCTCGTCGATGATATTATCGAACTCCCAGTGCAGGGTATGGACGCCATCGATGCGGTGTTCGATGCCTACCACGATATCGGTATACGCGCCAACGTATCGGGCCACGTAATCAATCGACCGTTCGTCGACACGATACCCTTCACGCGCGAATATCTGCCGCGCGACCTGATCGCAGATGTCTCCAGAATCAAGGTCCCGACTGTGAAGAACTATCTCGACTTCGCGGGGGAAGTAGTGAAGAAGCATCAAGATCGCTCCGACCGTTTACGCTATCTGGTTGCGCCCTCGGGGCCACAGCGTTGCACAGAAGAGATGCTGAAGGCAGTGCATGATTTCGCGCGTGAGATCAAGAGCGCCTATCATATCCACGTTTTGGAGACTAAGGTACAGGCGGTAGCAGGCAGGGAATTCTACGGTCGGACCCTCGTGCAGTATCTTGACGACCTCGGTGTGCTGACGAATATTTCGACGCTTGCTCACTCGATCTGGGTGACTGATCGCGATATTGCCTGCATGGCCGAGCGTGGGTCGTCGGTCGCGCACAATCCAATTTCGAATCAGAAGCTTGGCGCCGGTATTGCACCATTCCGGAAATTGCTCGACGCGGGCGTAAATGTAGCGCTGGGCTCAGACGGGATTTCGAGCAACGATACGAGCCGCATGCTCGATGTTATGCAGGTCGCGGGACTGCTACACAAGGTTACCACCCCAGAATATGGTCTGTGGCCCACGGCTTCAGAAATCATCTATGCCGCTACCATGGGGGGCGCGCGGAGCGTTCAACTTCAAAATGAAATTGGCTCGATAGAAACCGGAAAGCGCGCCGACCTCGTGTTATTTGACCTCGAGACGATCAACTTTACTCCGCAGAATGATCTCTTGAACCACCTCGTTTATTGTGAGAACGGTTCGTCCGTGGAGAAGGTCTTTGTGAATGGCGAAATAGTCGTTGACGACGGTGAACTAACCAAGGTTAACGAAGGCGCACTGGTGCGCGAACTGCGTGAGCGATACGATGCCTTCAGCGAACATCACAAGGGTGTCGAAGAGCTCAACCGGCGCTTCGAGCCATACTTCAAGAAGATACATAAACACTGCTGCGGCGAGAATATTGAGCTAAACCGCTACAGCGCACCTCCTAACGAATGGTTGCTTTCCTGATGTGATCCCTAAGTGAGAAGATGCGCAGGGGAGCTGAGTCGCTGACGCGGCATTTGGTGCGCGGCCGAGAATCTAGTCACCTGAATCTAAAGTTCGCCGCATAGGGTTTTCTGTGTTCGCTGGCAGAACCTCTTGACGGAGGCGAGGATTTCGTCTGCGGATTTGACCCATTTGTAGGGTTTGGGTTTTTCGTTGTGGGCCTCGATGAAGCGGTTAATGTCGGCCTCCAGTTCCGTCGTGGATCTGTGCACCCCGCGTTGCAACTGCTTCCGGGTGAGTTCGGCGAACCAGCGCTCGATTTGATTGATCCAACTGGCCGAGGTTGGCGTGACGTGGACATGCCAATGCGGGCGCCGCGCTAGCCACGCCTTGATCTTCGGCGTCTTGTGGGTGGCATAGTTGTCCATGACGATGTGCACGTCCAGGCCTGCCGACACGCGCCGGTCGATCTCTTTGAGGAAATCCAGAAACTCGGTCGCGCGATGGCGCTTGTAGCATTTGCCGATGACCGCTCCTGTGGCGACGTCGAGCGCGGCGAAGAGCGACGTCGTGCCGTGGCGAATATAGGTGTGGGTTCTCGGCTCGGCGACACCCGGCACCATCGGCAGCACCGGTTGTTCCCTGTCCAGCGCCTGGATTTGCGATTTCTCATCTACACACAAGACGATAGCCCGGTTTGGCGGGGCCATGTACAACCCAACGATATCCTGCACCTTGTCTACAAACAGCGGATCGGTGGACAGCTTGAACGTCTCGCTCCGGTGCGGTTGCAGGCCGAACGCATTCCAGATCCGGCGGATGGTAGTGTGCGAAAGCCCCGTCTCGGCGGCCATGCCGCGGATCGACCAGTGGGTCGCATCCTTGGGCGTGTTGTTCAGCGTGCGCTCGATCACCTCGGCCACTTGTGCGTCCATCACCGTGCGCGGACGGCCGGGGCGGTATTCATCTGTGAGCCCCTCGATCCGGTCTTTCACAAAACGCCGGCGCCACTTCCCCACCGTGTGTTCATGCACGCCGAGCCGCTCAGCGACTTCCTTGCTTTGAAGACCCTCTGCACAGAGCAGGATCATCCGGCAACGGTCCGAGAGCGACCGCGCCGCCTTGTCCGGAAACACCGCTTACCTTGTAGTCGTGGGTCATGGTTGCGAGCCTCCCATTCTTCATAGGCAGGCCGAACTGGGTGCGGTCGAGCGCCTGTATCTGGCTCCTCTCGTCGGCGGACGGCACGATGGCGTGAGCCGGCGGTCGACATAGACGTCGACGACTTCGCGCAGCTAATCGACGAACTTCGGATCGTTGAACAGCTCGAACACTGCCGCCAGCGGTGTGGCTGCAGCTCATGCGCCATCCAAATGTGCCGGAACGCGCTGGCGCTGATGCCAGCGGCTTTGGCCATGGCGTCCGCCGTCCAATGCCTCGTCTCGCGTGGCATATCGGCGAGCGTCAGCGCCACCACCCGCTCTTGCATGTCCGGCCCGAGCGGCGGAATGCGGGACGGCCGCATCCTGTCGCGCAGCAACCCTCCCGGCCTTTCGCGGCGAAGCGCTCCTGCCAGGGCCACACGCAAGTCTTGGACTTGCCGGTGCCGCCGCATGATATTGACCATGCCGACACCAGCGGCGCTCAACAGCACGATCTCGACACGCTAGCTAGGCAGGCTTTTGTGGCGCATTGCCATCCCTTATGGGCGCCCTCAGACGGGCACGATCGGCGAAACGGTGAAGGATATTCCTGTGCCATGCCCAAGACTCGCATGCGCAAAAGCGAATCCAGAGCCGGACTCTTATGTTAGGAAAGAACCGATAGTTGCCTATTTTTATGTGACGCGGACAGGGGTGAGCTTTTAGCGATCTTGCCACTTAACGGCGCCCGCCGCGGTCAAGCGGAAATTTCCCGAGGTCCGCTTCCTCTAATGGGTCGCCTCAGTCAAGTCGCCATTCGGCAGACCACAGCAGGTACACTAGGCTATCTCGGAAGCTATACCGATTGCGACGCCACTGCCATTTCCCATTTGATCAGGACCATCAACGGCAATGTCTAATGGCGCAATTGTCGCGCTCGAGTTCCTAAGGCGCTTTCCTACTGCCGGCTGGCTTTCCACCGCATCCGCCATTTCAGGTTCTTCGCCAACGGCCATTGCGCCGAAAAGAGAAGGCTTTGTCGCAATCGAGTGGCGGACCCGCTGCAGGAGGCGCTGCAACGGGCGTCTATATTGTGTCGTCACCCTCCGGCACGGATCCGTTTCAGTCTCGCCTTCACGGCACCAATTTTCTTAAGCGGTAGCGAGAACCTCAAATCCTTCACACACCGTGGGTCGGCTTTCACTCCAGAGAACACCCCATTCAGCGCACTGCTGTTCGAAGTACTCGCGGTGAACACGCGCCCAATAGGCCAGACTTTTGTCGCCCTCGCCTTCCCGTTCGGCGAAAGACTGCTCGACTTGGTTGAAGGGCCGTACATCGACATCAGTAATACGAATCAGGAAGCGCGGTTCAAACGCGGAATTGAGGACCACCCAATAGTCGCCAACGCCGCGCTGGCGAATGTTGTTGCGCTCGAAATCAAGCTGCATATGAGCCGTCGCTCGCTTCTTGCCCGCTGCAACCAAACCTAGAAGTTCATCGTGATACGTAGCAAATCTCACATCGGCGAACGTGCTCGCATGGTACAGCTCCGTATCGATACCCAGCGCCGTTCGCTGTCTCTCCCAAAATGCGCGCACTTCGGCGGTCTTTTTTCCAATCATGTGATAGTCTCCCATATCCCAAGCGACTGACCGAGAGGTGTGCTTCGGCTTAGAACGCACGAAATTCTCCTACGCCGGCCCTTTCAGCAATCCGTCTACACCACGATGGCCACGTTCTAAGTGATCTTCAAACGCTGCGGCCGCAAATGCGTAAGGCAGATCGCTTCTGTTTCACGGAGATGAATTGCGCCGCTCGTGGTTGGCCTTTGCTTGTGGTGTAGCTGTTTATCCACCTACTATTTGAGAGATTATTGCGGACCATAAACCCCCGAATATCCAATCATAAGCATTGATCCGTTTAATGCTCGGCGGCCACGCGCATTGCATGCTGAACAAGTTCATCGACCAACAGTTGGCGAGCGAGACGTGCCGGCGCTACAGCGTTCGTCATCACAAAAATATCCATCTGAGGAACATCACCCTGCGAAAGCAGTGGCCACAGACGGCCCGCCTCAACGTCAGGTCGGGCAAAGCCGTCGGGAAGAAAACAAAGTCCAACTCCTAAGACCGTCATACGCTTTGCTTCCTCTAGATGTTCCGACATTCCAGCCGATAAGCGCCCAAGTCCATAACGGAGCCGAAAATCGGTCAGTTCGACAGGTTCGTCGGCCCCTGTAAGAATGAACTTCTCATCCGCCAACAAAGCTGCGTCGTCGATTCGACTTTCGTAAAAATGGTGATTTCTGCCGCAGTAGGGCCGGTGAACCTCGCTGAACAGATACTGATACCTGATCTCGGCGCGTGGTGATCGCGAAGGGGCGAGCCCGATGTCAATCTCATCTTGCAGCAAGGACTTCACCACATCGGCCCAGGGAGCAACGTCTATGATAATTTCGACCGCCGGGTATTTTTGATTGAAAGAGAAAATTGCTTGGTCGAGTACGTCATTGACGAGATTGCTGATCAGATGGACGCGCACGCGCCCGCGGATATCTGTCTTTGTTCCAGCCATTTGCGACGGAACCGATCGGACAATCTCTGACATCTGGGCGCACGTGCCAGCAAGCAGTTGTCCTTCATCTGTCATCTTGAAGCCGCGAGGACCGCGGTGGCAAAGTTTGACGCCGAGTTCGACCTCAAGGCGACGCAGCGCTAAGCTAATTGCAGGTTGCTGGCGGTTCAGAGTAAGCGCCGCGTTTGTAACCCCTTGCGCCTTCACGATCTCCTCAAATACCTTAAAAAGATTCCAATCTACATCTCGTGCGAACTTTGATTCGTTTCTAGACTTTTTGAAACTGCGAGAACTATTGAACATGAGTAGGCTTTCTTGGTATCAGCCGATTATGTCTCTGGCAAACGTCCAACAAGACTGAAGTTGCTTGCTGCAATCGCCAGAAGATATTCCAAAATGCTCAAATACACTTGCGGCCAGCGAATCGCTAGGAACGCTATCATTCCTTCGGCCTTCATTGCCAAAGATGATTGCCTTCCGAGTCCGTCCCAGTAGCCCCGCCACGGTCTGCGGTAAGGCGCGGTTTGCCTCATCAATGACCGACCATCCGAAGCTTCCTGATGGAACATACCGAAACAAACGATCGACGGAACTGAGACTGGTTGAGACAATCGGGACAATTAGGAAGAGCGACGACCAAAGGTCGGCTATCTGTTCTCGTTCAACGTCGTTTCGCACGGATCCCGACTCAATGATCTCCATCAACGCAGACAAATTGTGCAAGAGATAATGTCCGGAAACGTCGACAAAGGCCTTGTGGATCTCCAAAGCCATGGCGAACTCACCTGGCCCGGAGAGGGACGGGTTTGAGATCGCCAAACGCCCCCGCAACTCCGACCAAGTGTCCTGTGCCTGTTTGTGCAAAGGAGGTCTCTCCTGAGCAATCACAGAATAGGATTTGCGGCGAATGCTGCGGCCGTCGAGAAATCTTAGATATGTTCGGAAGCTGGTATCCGGATTCCGCCAGAACGGTCTGATGAAATCTGAGCGATTTTTTGCGTTGCCAAGCACGGCAGCGAGAAGCCCTTTCGTTTTTAACTCTGCGCTGTTAACGGCCGCCGTGTGCTGTTCCAGCCGAGGGTTGTAAACGTGATCGCTTATGGATCGGAAATATGACCAATCGCTCTCGTTTCGGTCGGCCGCGACAATAGCTTCACAAATGTCCTTGATAGGTTGGTTGCTAGTGGACGCGATTACAATCTCTTGTCCTTTCAAGCTTGGGTGGAGGCGATAGAGCTTTGGAGCGTGGGCGCCGCCAGGTTGTACGGCGGTGAACGCATGTTCCGCCTTCTCGAAGGCGAGCATCCGACGGGCGCGCTCCATAATGCACGTTGCAACCAGGTCGAAAATCAAGTGCAGTTTGTCTGCGAATTGGGTTGCGTTGATTGCAAACAAGCTGTCGCCGCTTGTAAAGTTGAGAGTGGGGTGGGACTTGGCCCAGTTTCGTTCTGGCCGTTGGCCGTCGGGAGCCTGCTCCGTCACCTTGGTACAACCCTGACAGTGCGACCCATCATGTTCGACAGACGAAATCCTCAGATATCGACTAAGAGCAGCAGGGACTTTGCCGCATCTCACGAGCTGGCGGACAGCACTCAGATCAGATAGAAAATCCGAGTCAATTTGAAGTGGTGATGGCGGGCGTCCCAAGTCCCGACGATGGAAAACCCGCAAGGCGAAGCTGGGCGGTTCGGCGAATTCCTCAGATAGACCAATCTGATCCAAGAGAAGCAAATAGGCTGATTTGATCGCAGCGTAGGTCAGTGCCTTAGCGCTTGTATCATGCAACTCCTCGTATAATTGCCCCAAAATAGCCTGCTTTGCGCAGGGCAATGCCGTTAGTTCGCGCAAGTTCCCCTTGAGCGCTTTTGGCAGCCCCCAAGCGAAGCTCGAAACTGCCACTCCATGACGGCCTGTGATCAGACCATTCCTATCCACAAGGACGGACGCGAGAGGAGATCGGTCATGAGAATGATAGCGTGGAATCTCCGCACGGTATTTTTCGGCAAGACGAGAATAGGCTAAAGCCATCGGAATTGACCCGATTACGACCTGATAATAGAGGTCATGATCAGGCTTCCCGTGCTCTGGCTGCTCCCAGGGAACGCGACTGTCGTTTAGCCGCGCAACCCACTGTGGGTTTCCTGACGCCAAAGCTTCTCGGCGCCGATAGGTCGATGGTGCCAGACACTCCAACGCGGCCCAAGATTCAATTAGTGAAAGCGGTTGCATTACGTTTAACTGCTGAGCAACAAGACGCTAAACACGCCGAACAGCATCAGATGCATCATAGCGTGGATCGGCGACGTCCTGTGCCCTAGAAAGGTCAGCACGACCGTCAGCATCAACAGCGTCGTTTCGGCTGCACCGATTCCCAAGATCACTGTATTGCCCGTCATCAAGCCGATGACAAGAACAGTAGGAAGATGGTCAGCTTGGCGCACTACGCTAAAGGACGCCGTCAGGACGGTCGCGAACAGAACAACGAAACAAATGACGCCAACGGTTGGGGAGAGAGGAGCAGCTGTCCATGTTGCCCCCCACGTCTGAAACGCGGCGACAACCACCCACGCGATTACCGATCGGATACAAGTCACACGTGGAAACAAGTCGCGAAGGCTGTCGAAGGCGGGCACATAGTCCGGTGTCATAACCGACCCTCTAGGGGTCGTCCCCGGAGAAGCCAGACACATCGGGTCGTCCCGCTGAGCTGAACGGCGATCACCCCGTCTATGGCGAATTAGCACCCATCGTCTGCTTCGTCCACCAATTCGCAATCTCTCAAGGGCAAATCCGATTGGCGGTCGATCCCGTTCAGAAATATTGACAACTGTCCGCACAGTAGGCCCGGCCTTTTGCGTTCATATCAAGCGTTGCGCATTTTTGCTCCTAGCACCAACTAATGCCGCGTCGCCGAGCGATGCGAAGGGGTTGGTTATTCGACATGGCTTCCTCCCTGAGGACGACGTCAGATACCGAGTGCGATTTCGCGGCTGGCGGCGTCGAGGATACCCCAGACGTGGTCGGCGAATGAACGCCAGACCTCGATGCGGAACCGGTCTTCTGCTTCGCGGACAAGGATGATCTGCGCCTTGTCGAAGATGGTCCTGCAGCCCGTGCCGACCGGCATCCCCCCGATGTCGAACGCGATGGCGGAGCGCAATGCCAACATGGCCGCGACACCCTCGACCGCGATGCCGATCTCGCGATGGCTGACATCGACAAGGCTATGCGGCACCGTCGCATAGAGCTTGGCAAACGCCGTTTCGATTGCCTCCTGTTCCGTCAGCGGGACAACCAGGTGCCACTCGTCTGGCCCAAGGCGGACGGCCAGCCTGCCTTTGGAAACGGTGACGTCGCCGATCTTGCCCGGCAATGGCGAACCGAATGCCTTTGCAGCTTGCGCCGCTTGTGCCGGATCTATCCTCAGGACGAAGCGGGCTCCGTCGGCGACGGCGCGGATGTTTAGCGGCGTCACCTTGCGAACGGCAATCTCGCGGCCGATCAGCGGATGATGTTCATGCAGCATGACCGTCCTCCTAAGCGCTCAGGCGCTTGTTTTCGGGGTCGAAAAATACCGTTCCGACAACCTTGGCCGTATGGGTCCGCCCCGGCGTCGGCACGTGGATGGTCTCGCCTTCTCGGGCCTTGCCACCTTCGATCACCGCCATGGCAATCGAGCGTCCTAGCGCAGCACTCCAGTAGGACGAAGTGACGTGGCCGACCATCTTCATCGGCAAAGTCTGGCTCGGATCGAGGACGATCTGCGCGCCCTCCTCCAGCACCGTGTTCGGATCGGTGGTGAGCAGGCCGACGAGCTGCTTGCGGTCAGCCTTCTGCATGTCGGGCCGAGTCAGCGAACGCTTGCCGACGAAGTCGGGCTTGGCCTTGCCGATCGCCCAGCCGAGACCGGCGTCATCAGGCGTCACGGTGCCGTCGGTGTCCTGTCCGACGATAATATAGCCCTTCTCGGCGCGCAGAACGTGCATGGTTTCGGTGCCGTAAGGCGTGATGCCATGTTGCTGGCCGGCCCGATAAAGCTCTTCCCAGACCGCCCGGCCGTAGCGCGCCGGCACATTGATCTCATATCCAAGTTCCCCGGTGAAGCTGACCCGGAACAGGCGAGTTGGCACGCCGCAGATCTTGCCTTCGGCAACCGACATATGCGGGAATGCCTCGTCCGACAGGTCGATGCCTTCGACCAAAGGCTCGATCAGCTTGCGTGCGTTCGGCCCGTTGAGTGCGATCACCGCCCACTGTTCGGTAGTCGAAGTCAGCCATACCTTGAGGTCGGGCCACTCGGTCTGGAGATAATCCTCCATCATGCCCAGCACGCGCGCCGCACCCCCGGTGGTGGTGGTGACATGGAAACGATCGGTGGTCAGGCGGCCGATGACGCCGTCGTCACGGATGAAGCCATCCTCGCCAAGCATCAGGCCGTAGCGCAGGCGACCGGGCGCGAGCTTCGTCCAGGAGTTGGTGTACATGCGGTTCATGAATTCGGCGGCGTCCGGCCCGACGATCTCAATCTTACCAAGTGTCGAGGCATCGAACATGCCGAGGGATTCGCGAACAGACTTGCATTCGCGGGCCACGGCGGCATGCATGGTCTCGCCCTTTTTCGGGAAGTACCAGGCCCGGCGCCACAGCGACACCGGTTCGAACTCCGCGCCGTTCTGCTCGGCCCAGCCATCGATCGGCGTCTTGCGCGTCACTTCGAACAGTTCGCCGCGATTGTAGCCAGCGAAGGCGCCGAAGGTGGTCGGCGTATAGGGCGGGCGGAAGGTGGTGAGGCCGACCGCCGGCGCTGGCCGCTTGACCGCGTCAGAGGCAATGGCGAGGCCGTTGATGTTCGAGGTCTTGCCCTGGTCGGTTGCCATGCCGGTGGTGGTGTAGCGCTTGATGTGCTCGATCGACTTGAAGCCTTCACGCACCGCAAGCCGGATGTCCTTGGCGGTGACGTCGTTCTGGAAATCGACGAAGGCCTTGGCCTTCGAAGTGTTCCTGTCGGTCGGCAGCTCGCGGTTATTGGCGCCCGTCAGCACCAGTTCGCCATCGACCCTGTAGGACGCGGCTTTCGCCGCGAACCCGGCGTCCAAAGCGGCTGCCGCACCGGCTGCGGCACCCTCGGCAAGTGCTGCCGCAAGGCTGAACACGCCATTGCCGGCGCCGGCGCAGCGGCTTTCTTCGGTGGCCTCACCCGGGAGGAACATCTGGCCTTCCTCATTCCAGTCGAGCTTGCCCTTGGTGTGCGAGAACAGGTGGATACTCGGCGTCCAGCCACCGCTCATCAGCAGCGCGTCGCAGGCGATTGTCCGCGCCGAGCCAACCACGCCGCTGCGGCTCACCGGATTGGCGCGCACGGAGGCGACGCGCAGCCGGCCGCTGGTGCCGGTGACGGTCCAGCCGGACAGCACCTCGACCCCGAGGGCCGCGGCGCTTTCCATCAGATGGCCTGACACATTGGGCCTGATGTCGATGATGGCTGCCACCTTGACGCCTGCCTCAGCCAGGTCGAACGCGGCGAGCCAGGCTGAATCGTGCGAGGTGACGATCACGGGACGGTTGCCGACCTTAACGCCGTAGCGGTTGAGATAGCTGCGCGCCGAGCCCGCAAGCATGACCCCCGGGCGATCGTTGCCTTCGAACACCAGCGGCTTTTCGATCGAGCCCTGGGCCAGAACGACCTGGTGGGCGCGAACCTTCCACAGCCGCTCGCGCGGGGCATCCGCCGGCGGGTTGGGAAGGTGGTCCGTCAGACGCTGGCAAAGGCCGACAAGGTTCTGGTGATAGTAGCCGATGGCCGTGGTGCGCGTCAGCACCGTGACATTGTTCATCGCAGCCAGCGCGCTGCGTGCCTCTTCGAGCCACTGCCAGCCGCTCTGGCCGTTGATGCCCGCGTCCGTTTCAGACAGCAGCGAACCGCCAAGCTCGGCCTGCTCGTCGACCAGGATCACCTTGGCGCCGCTCTTGCCGGCGTCGAGCGCTGCGGCAAGACCGGCCGGACCGGAACCGACCACCAGCACATCGCAATGGGCGAAGCGGCTGGCATAGGTGTCGGGGTCGGGCGTGGTCGGCGACTTGCCGAGACCGGCGGCGCCCCGGATGATCGGCTCGTAGACCTTGTTCCAGAACGACTTCGGCCACATGAAGGTCTTGTAGTAGAAGCCGGCGGAAAACAGCATGTAGAGCGCGTCGTTGACAGCGCCGATGTCGCGCTTCAGCGACGGCCAGTGGTTCTGGCTAGTGGTGTTCAGCCCGTCGAACACCTCCAGCACGGTTGCGCGCGTGTTGGGTTCGAAGCGACCCGGCCCCCGGTCGGTGCCGACCAGCGCATTGGGTTCTTCCGAGCCGGCCGACAAGAAGCCGCGCGGGCGATGGTACTTGAATGAACGGCCAATGAGATGGACGCCGTTGGCAAGTAGCGCCGAGGCGAGCGTGTCGCCCTCGAAACCGACATAGCTTGCGCCGTTGAAGGTGAAGCGCACCGGCTTGCCCTGGTTAACGCGGCCTTTTTCTGGGATGCGGTAGCTGGTCATGACCGTGCTTTCTCGAGTTCGGTCTCTGTCGGGCGTGGCAGCCCGGCCTTGTAGGTCATTGCGAACTTGTCACTGACGGTGTCGCGAACGGCATTGAAGAAACGCCCGCACCCATGCTGGTGTCGCCAGCGTTCGAAGTGGGTGCCGCGCGGATTGCTGCGAATGAAAAGATGCGTCTTCCATTCATCGTCATTCAGCTTCGACGGATCGGCGGGACGCGCGATATGCGCCTCGCCGGCATAGGTGAATTCGAGTTCCGGGCGCTCGGCCTCGCAATAGGGGCAGCGGATGAGCAGCATCTTGTATCTCCTCAGTGCGCGACGGCTGCGGCTGCGGCTTCATCGATCAGCCGGCCGGTGGTGAAGCGTTCGAGCGTGAACGGCGCATTGACCGGATGCGGCTCGTCGCGGGCAATGGTGTGGGCGAAGACATGGGCCGAGCCAGGGGTTGCCTTGAACCCGCCAGTACCCCAGCCGCAATTGACGTACAGCCCGGGAACCGGCGTCTTACCGATGATAGGCGAGCGGTCTGGCGTGACGTCGACGATGCCGGCCCATTTGCGCAGCATGCGCATGCGGGTGAAGATCGGAAACACCTCGCAGATCGCCGCCACCGTATGCTCGATGAGCGGCAGGCCGCCGCGCTGGCTGTAAGAGACGTACTGGTCGGTGCCGGAGCCGATGACCAGTTCACCCTTGTCAGACTGGCTGATGTAGGCGTGGACCGAATTCGACATGACCACGCAAGGGAAGATCGGCTTGACCGGCTCGGAAACCAGCGCCTGCAGCGGGAAGCTTTCGAGCGGCAGCCGCACACCGGCGGTATCCATGACAACCGAGGTGCCACCGGCGGCGGAAACCGCAACCCTCTTGGCCTTGATGAAGCCTCGCGGAGTGTCAACGCCAATGACCTTGCCGGAAGCGTCGCGGCGGATAGCAGTCACCGGGCAGTTTTGGATGATATCGACGCCGCGCGCCGCGGCACCACGGGCATAACCCCACGCAACAGCGTCATGGCGGGCGACGCCGCCGCGGCGCTGCAAGGCTGCCCCAACCACCGGATAGCGGGCGTCCTTTGCGATGTTGATCGGCGGGCAATATTCTTTTGCCTGCTCGGGAGTCAGCCACTCATTGTCGATGC
Source organism: Aminobacter ciceronei (assembly GCF_014138625.1). GTDB lineage: Bacteria > Pseudomonadota > Alphaproteobacteria > Rhizobiales > Rhizobiaceae > Aminobacter > Aminobacter ciceronei. Next base: position 1,569 of record NZ_JACJHY010000066.1, on the reverse strand, counting down.
CATTGAGCCGGTTCGAATAGATGTGGCGCTTGAAGCTTTGGGTGTCATGCACCGAATGCGCCAGCATCATCACGCCGCGCTGCGAGAACATGACGTTGTAGTTGAGCTCCTGGCTCAACCCTTCCCAGAGCTTCATCGCGTGCTCATAAAGCATCGCGCTTTCGTCATAGAGATAATTGGAGCGGATGATCGTGGTGTTGCGGCCGGTGTTGCCACCGCCAAGCCAGCCCTTCTCGATGATGGCGACATTGGTAATGCCGTGTTCCTTGGCAAGATAGTAGGCAGCGCCCAGGCCGTGGCCGCCGGCGCCGACGATGACAACGTCATACTCGGCCTTGGGCTGGGCATCGGGCCACTGCAGCTCCCAGTTCTTGTTGCCGGTCAAGGCATTGGACAGAAGTGACGAAAACGAAAAGCGGGTCATAACGCACCCCCGGAGTTCAACATGGCCGCACTATCGCTGAACGGCGCAAGATTGGACAGAACAGTTGCGTCAGCGTAATGTTACACGTGCGACAGCATGCATACGGGAGCCCCATGGAACGCAGCGTCAGATCCAACCAGCCGCAGAAGCGGAACGCAGCGGCGCGCCTGTCGGTCGGCTTCATCTTGGCCCGCCGCTTCACGCTGTGCGCTTTTGCTAATTTCGTCGACGTGCTGCGCCTCGCCGCCGACGAGGGCGACCGCAGCCGGCAGATCCTGTGCGAGTGGACGGTGCTATCGGACACGATGAGCCCAATGTCATCGAGCTGTGGCGTGATGGTGCAGCCCAACGAGCGCCTCGGCGATCCGAACAAGTATGACTACATCGTCGTCGTCGGCGGGTTGATCGACGAGATCCCCAATCTCAGCCCGGAATATACGCGCTATCTGCAGAAGGCTGCGGCATCGAAGGTGCCGCTCGTCGGTGTCTGCACCGGCGCTTTCATCCTGCACCGCGCCGGGTTGATGGACGGCTACCGCTGCTGCGTCAGCTGGTTCCATCACGCCGACTTCCTGGAACAGTTCGACGGGCTCAGGCCCGTTTCCGATCAGATCTTTATCGTCGACCGCGACCGGCTGACCTGCTCGGGCGGGGCGAGCTCGGCGCATTTGGCGGCGCATCTGGTGGAAAAGCATGTCGGCCGCGCCCAGGCTCGCAAGAGCCTGCACATTATGATCATCGACGACGCGCTGCGCGCCGAAAAGCCCCAGCCGGGCATTCCACTCGATCTGGCGACCGACGACGGACTGGTGAAGAAGGCACTGCTGCTGATGCAGCAAAATATCGATGCCCCGCTGTCGGCGGCAGACGTCGCGCGCCGGCTCGGCGCCAACCGGCGCCAGGTCGAACGCCACTTCCAGCATGCCGTGGGCATGGCACCAACCCTGGCCTACAAGATCATGCGACTTGAATATGCGGAGTTCCTGCTGCGCCACACCGACCACTCGGTGACAGAGATTGCGACATCCACGGGCTTTTGCGATTCATCACATTTCATCCGCGCCTTCCGGGAACGGCGTGGCGTGACGCCCGCAGTTTTCCGCGCAGCAACGTGAACCGCCGGCAAGCGGCACGATCAACGGCAC
>NZ_JACJHY010000065.1 GCF_014138625.1 Aminobacter ciceronei | reverse complement strand
ATGTCGTCGTAATATTTGGCATAGCAGGCGAGCGCAAAGGCATCATGCCGGCCGCAGGTGTCCTGCACGACCTCGACAAGCGGCTCGAAATCCTGATCGAAATATTTGGCATGCAGGCCGGGCATCGGATAGGCGTGGCCCATCAGCGAGCGGGTGGCGGTGACGTCGAGGGCGAGGTCCCTGCCCTTGTCGAGCTTGCGGGCGGAAAAGCACTGGAAGTCGGTGCATTGGCGGCCATCGACGTCGATGATCTGGATGTAGTCGCCGGCCTTGACGAAATAGCTCTCCGCCGTCTTCGACTTGACCCTGACATCGAGCACCGGATCGGCGAGCGGATCGGGCAGCTCGAAGCCGCCTGACACGGCACGGACCTTGGCCCGCTTGACCATCACCACCAGAGGCGTCGTCGTGTCCTGGCTGTCGACCGACATCGGCGCCCCGGGTGCGGCAATCACCAGCGAGCCCGGCCGCGAGACGACAAAACGCTCCTCGACCCCGGCAGCGGTCGCACCATCGAAGAAGCGCACCGCCTCGACCCGGCCAAGCTCGAGCTTGCGGCGGGCGAGGCCAAGCCGAAACTTCTGCAAGCTCTCGTCGCCATCGACGAGCAGCGCCTTCAGCCCCGACGCATCGCTGTTCGAGCGTGTCGACAGGATACCCGGATCGGCACGTCCGGCAGCATCAAACGCCACCAGTTCACATGCCTGCCCGCCCTCGAGATTGCGCACCGTCACATGATCGCCGGCTTCGATGTCGATCAGCACCGCACCGCCACCAGGCACGTGATAGCGCTCCATGCCGGGCAGCAACAGGCCAGGCTGCACAACCAGGCTCGGACGCGGTGGGCCGGCCACAATTTCGGGGTAGACCACATTTGTCGCAACCATCACCGCCCTCCTCGCAGCACGCCGCAGCCACCTGCCAGATTAGCATCCGACTGTGAACCGGTCCGCCGCGGCATGTGAAAATCAGCACAGCAAATGTGAAAAATTGTTATCGGCTACTGCACGTCGAACGTCGGCTTGAACCAGGCAGGGGCCAGGCTGCGTTCCAGGTCGAGCGCCTGGATATTGTTCCTGTCGATCACCTCGACCGGCGGGCCGACATGGCGGTAGTGCAGCGTGCCCTCGATCGCCCGGATCGCCTGGTCGATGGCGATCCGACCCTGCAGCGGCGGTGAGTCGGTCGGCGCCGCCACCACCTTGCCCCGGTTGATTTCGCGGAAGGTACCATGGGTGAAATAGTCGGCCAGAACCTGGACGTGGTTGGCCCTGCCCTGCGCCCTGAGGATGCTGACCGCAGCATCCGCCGTGGGCGCGCTGCCGACGATGTAGTCGATATCGGGCTGGGCTTCGAGCATCTCCTCGATCAGCAGGAGCTGGATCTCGACGCCGGTGTCGCCCCATTTGACCGCAGCAATCTCGGCCGAACTCTGCTTCAGCGCGCGCTGGAAGCCGGCTTCGACGAATTTCACCCAGCCTGCACCCTTTGGCCCGGGAAACCAGGCGACGCTGACCGGCATGGTGCCGGCCGGATGCAGCCGCGCCAGATAGGCACCGATGGACTGCCCCATCTCCTCCCAGGAGACCCCCGATTTCGCCGAGATGCCGGCGTCGTCGATGTCGTTGACCGCAGCGATGACAGGGATGCGCCTGGCGATATCCTTGATCGTCGGTGTCAGCCCCTCATAGGACACAGTGCCGACGATGAGCGCGTCGGCGGTGGCGCTGCAGGTGCGGATCTGCTCGATCTGGCGCTCGAGATTGGGATAGCCGCCGGCCTCGACGACGGTCAGTTTGACGCCTGCCGAACGCGCCTGCTCGACCATGCCGTAATTGACGCTGACCCAGTAGGAATCCTTGAGATGCGGATAGGACGCACAGATGCGCCACGGCTTCGCCGCTTTGACGACCGGCTGGTAATCGATCGTCGCCGGCTGCCTGGAATAGTCGAATGGCGGCTCCCAGGCGTTCAGCTTCCACGTCGTTTCAGCGGCCCCGGCGGACTGGGCGATACTGCAGGCGACAAAAGCCGTGGCGATCAGGTTCAGGCAATGGCTTGGGGCGGGGGCACGCATCGTCTTACGCTAGTGCATGACCCGGAAAATCGAAATCGATTTTCGAAAAGGATCATGCCCACTCAAAAGCTGCAGCTTCCGCTGGCAGCGCAAACCATGGTTATATGAGCTATGCTTCATAGGTTCGGCATCGGCGGGAGGCTGTTTCTCGCCTTCCTGTGCATCACCGCACTGTCCCTGACATCCGGCATCGTCAGCTGGCTGATCCTGCGCAACATTGCCGATGCCCAGGCCGTGGTGAACGCCCAGGCCTTGCCCGCAGTGGCGGCGACCCAGCGCACCGCCGAGCTCAGCGCCAAGCTGATCGCCACCGCTCCTGCCCTTGCCGCCGTCACCTCGCGCGACGAACTGCTCGCCGAACAGGCCAAGCTCGCAACGCTGTCGCAGGAGATCGTCAAGTCGCTCGCCGAGGTCCGGCGTCTATCGATCGACCCCGAGCTCGTCGAGGCTTTTGCCGGCTCGGTCGAGAAGATGCTGGCCAACCTCAAACAGAACAACGAGCTGGTGCGCCAGCGTCTCGACGAGGACAAGGCCTATCGCGACAGCGCCGAGGCGGCGACCTCGGCGGCGCAGTCGGTGCTGCTGCTTTCGGAAACTTTGATCTCCAACGCCTCGGCCGGCGCTTCGGCGGTGACCGCCGGCCTCTATGGCCTGATCGGCGATCCCGGGCGCCGGGAAGATGCCTACATCGCGCTCGACCGGCTGATCGAGCACGACATCTACCTGATGGAGCGCATGTACGAGCTGCGCCACCGCAGCGCCCAGATCAGCCTGCTGATCAACCGGCTGAGCCGCGCGGAGACAAAGGCCGAGATCAGCGAGATCAGCGGCATCTTCCAGGACCATGTGAAGGTCATCAGGCGCCGCATCCTTAGCATCGACGATCCCGTTCGGCGCAAGCAGGGCATCGAGTTCTTTGGCGCCATCGAGGCCGCCGCCGGCGACGTGCCCGTGTCGGGCTCGATCTTCGGCCGCCGCCAGCGGGTCATCGACCTAGCCGGCAGCCTGAACGCCATGGCCGAAGCCAACCGCGATCTCGCCGTGACGCAGAACCAGATCGCCCGCAACATTCTCGACCGCTCCGACGAGTTCGCCCGCACGACAGCCGAGCGCGCCGACAATGCTGTGCGCATCGGCGTCATCGTGCTTGTCGTCACCCTGCTCGGCGCCATCATCGCCTCGGGCGCCATCGTCTGGTTCTATGTCGAGCGCAACCTCGTCCGCCGCTTGAGCGGCCTGTCGCGTGCGATGCAGCGGCTGACGACGGGTGATCTCGACGTCACCGTCACCGACAGCGGCGACGACGAGCTGCGCACCATGGCGGTGGCCGTCAATCAGTTCCGCGACGAGTCGCGACGCCGGCTCGAGTTGGAGCAGGAACGCGCCCGCATCACCGACGAGCTCCGACGCCACCGCGAGGAGCTGCAGCAGCTTGTCGAGGAACAGACCGAGCAGATCAGGCTGGTCAACACGCGCCTGCGCCAGGAGGCGATCGACCATGACGAGGCGCGCGCCCGGGCCGAGCAGGCGAGCAGCGCCAAGTCGGCCTTTCTGGCGACGATGAGCCACGAGATCCGCACGCCGATGACCGGTATGCTGGGCATGATGCGCCTGCTCGCCGACAGCAAGCTGGGGCCGAAGCAGCGCGAGCATCTGTCGATCGCGGCCAGCTCCGGTGAAGCCCTGCTCGGCATCCTCAACGCCATCCTCGACTACTCCAAGGTCGAAACGGGCAATGTCGACGTCGACAAGGTCGATTTCGACCTCGGCAAGCTGGTCAGCGGTGTTGCCGCCTTCATGCGCCCGATGGCCGCCGAAAAGGGGCTCGACCTCACGCTGGTGCTCGACAACAAGCTTTCGCCCGCCTTCAGCAGCGACGCCGGCAAGATTCGCCAGATCCTGTTCAACCTGGTCAGCAACGCCATCAAGTTCACTGAGCACGGCCAGGTCACCGTCGACGTCAAGGTCGTCGCCAACCGCAAGGACATGCAGACGTTGCGCCTTGCCGTAGCGGACACCGGCATCGGCATCGCGCCCGAGCGGCAGCAGGACGTTTTCCAGCCCTTCACCCAGATGGACGCCTCGATCACCCGCCGCTTCGGCGGCACCGGGCTCGGCCTTGCCATCAGCCGCGAGTTCGCCAGCCTGATCGGCGCTGAACTCAGCGTCGCCTCGGAGCCCGGAAAGGGCAGCACCTTCATGCTCGACATGACGCTGCGCAAGGCCAAGGCAGCAGCGCTTTCGGCCCAGAAACGCCAACGCGGCCGCAAGACCAAGCCCGCGGCCTGCAACATCCTGGTGGTCGAGGACGACGACGCCACGCGGTTGGTCTCGACCACGGTGCTGGCCAATGCCGGTCACCGGATCACGGCGGTCAGCTCCGGCTATCTCGCGCTCGAGGCAATCGGCGAGTTCAGACCCGACCTCGTCGTCATGGACGTCAGTCTTCCCGGCATCGACGGCATCGAGACGATGAAGCGCTTACGCGAGAAGCTTGGGACGCCCGACCTGCCTGTCGTGGCGATGTCGGCGCATGTGTTCAAGGCCGATGTCGAGCGCTATCTCGACGCCGGTGTAGATGCCTTCGTTGCCAAGCCGATCGTCCACGAGCAATTGCTCGACGCCGTCGCCTCGCTCGGCGGCCAGTCCGTGCCGCAACAGCCACAGGACGTGGTCGCGCTCGATATCGCTGCCTTCAAAGCCGACGTCGACGCATTGGGTTCCGAGACGGTGCGGCGGCTGCATCGCATCGCCCATGACAGCCTGCCCCGGCGCTTCAAAGCGATGCGCGACGCGGTCAAGGCGGATGACCGCGAAGCATTGCGCGACCTTGCCCACGCCACCCGAAGCACGGCCGGCTCGCTCGGTTTTCCACGTCTCTTGCAGGCGGCTGAAGCTCTTGAGACGGCTGCGGCGCAAAGGCCGGCAGCTGAGCTCAGGCAGATCGTCGGCTCTTGCGAAACGGCCTTCGCCGACGGATCGCGGCAATGGGAACAGATGCTCGAAGGCAGCGCCGACCCCGCCCTGCCGGCCTAGAGCTATCGCCTAAAGAGCCGCAGCGACACGCCCGGGCTGGACGGCGTCCGGCGCGAAGAAGTAACCTTCGCCATGAGCGGTGACGATGATGCGCGGCGTGCGCGGATTGTCGTTCAGCTTCTGCCTGAGACGCCTGACCAGCACGTCGACGGTGCGATCGCTGGCATCCCATTCGCGCCTTGATATCTCGTGCAGCAGCCGCTCCCGCGACAGCACCTGGCCGGGATTGGCTGTCAGCACCGACAGCAGCTTGAACTCGGCTCCGGTCAACTCGACGAAGGTGCCGTCGGCTGCCTGCAGCGTGCGGCGAGCAACCTCCAGCGTCCAGCCATAGAAATGCCGCGTGGCCGTAGCCGGTTGCGGTATCCGGCCCTTGCCGACGCGGCGCAGCAAGCCCTTGACCCGGGCGAGCAGCTCGCGATGCTCGACCGGCTTGGTGACATAGTCGTCGGCGCCGATCTCGAGCCCGACGATGCGGTCGACAGTGTCGGTGCGCCCGGTGACCAGGATGATGCCGACGTCGGACCGCTCGCGTTGCTCACGCGTCAGCTTGAGCCCATCCTCACCCGGCAGATTGATGTCGATCATCAAGAGATCGGCCGGATGCCTGGACATGATGGCACGCATCTGATCGCCGTCGCCGGCCTCGCTGACCTTGTAACCTTCGGCCAGGAAATAGCCCGCAAGCTTCGCCCGTGTGACCGGGTCATCCTCGACGATCACTATGTGATGCTGAGCCCGCATGCCATTCTATCCTCCCGACTTTTGTTGACATCATTTCACAAGTCGGGCGGCCCGGGCAACGACGGAAGGAGCCGGCGCACTTGTCATGGCGTCGCCGGCCCCTGCATTATTGCCTGGGATCTGTCACGTCAGCCTTTCCTAGCCGAGAAGCAAGGCAGGACATCTTCCTTGAAATACGGCTCCTGGTTGACCCAGAACATGTAGCTAACCTTCAGGAAATCCTGCGCAAAGGCATGAAGGCTCGGCACCAGGTTCGTGCGCTTCGTCACGATGTTCGTCGAGCCTGTCTCGCCGACATAGTTGCCGTCCTGGACCGCAATGCCGAGCGGAACGCTGAACTTGCCTTCGTGCATCATGGCCAGGGCATGGTTGAGCTGGCCCTTTTTCTTGTACATGAGATCGGGAGCCCCCATGCCGACGCCGATCTTGTCGCCAAACTCATAGATTCCGCGCAGATATCCCTTGTCCTCCCAAGGCAGCCATTCGCCGGGCATGAAGTTCGCGTAGAGCATGGTGGTTGACTTGGGGAATGCGGCCTTCATGGCTTGCATGTTGGTCTTGAGCACCGCCACATATTTGTCCGGGGTAAAGGACGCATCCGTCTCCTTGGAAACACCGATGGCCGTTTCCTGCAGGTTGACGCCCTCGACAACGCCGTCGAACTGCTTGCCGAGTGCCGCAAGCAATGCCGCGAAGCGCGCCTGGACTTTGGCGTTCCAGCGCTTGGCAACCCAACCTTCGACAACTCCGTCGTCGGTATGTTGGGCGGTGACGCCGCCGTCATAGTCACCTTTCAGCAGATAGTCGGGCACCGGCTTGTATTCGGGTGAGAAGGATGCATCCTGCAACTGGATGAAAAGCCGCTTGCCATGCTTGGCCAGGTAGTCGATGTCGGACTGGATCGATGAGAAGTCGTAGTGTCCTTCAGTCGGCTCAAGCTGGCGCCACACATACATGATCTGCGCGCCTGCGAAACGCTCGCTGGTCAGGAAGGCATGGTCGCGGATCGCGTCGCGATCCCGGCTGAAATAGACGAAATGCTCGATCTTGTCCGCCGGCAGCGGACATGTTGCATCAGTGTATTGCTTGTAGGCGTTGGCGTATCGATTGGCGGGATTGTCCCATGCCATCGAGGATGTGGCGGCGATCGCGGCACAAAGCGTTACGACGGCGCCAAGAAGACGTTTCAACTTCATAGGTCTACCCTTGAGTGGATCGGGGCCAGCAGGCCCGTGACCCTTAGACGTCTAGTTTGCGGATGACCCGCATTCGCCGTCGAAGTGGTGCAACTCGTGTGCAGATTCCGTGCAGGCCAGCTCGAACGCAATGCGCTCCGATGGAAGCTAGCCGAACTCGATCTCGAAAACCGCACCGTCCGAAGCGGCAATCGGCGTCAGCCGCGCACCATAAAGCTCGAGAATGGCCACCACGATGGCCAGTCCAAGCCCCGTTCCGCCCTCCTCGCGACGCGTGGTGAAAAACGGTTCGACCATGCGGCCGAGGTCGATGTCGGCAAATCCCTCACCATTGTCTGAAAGCCGGAGCGTCCGTCCATCCCAATCGAGGTCGAGCCTGGTCGCCCCATGATGGCGGGCATTCCCCGCCATGTGCGCCAGTACCGTTTGTCCATGCGCAACGGAGAGGGGCAGGATGGCATCCGGAGGAGCCAGGCTGATATCAAGCCCGGAAATCTCGGGCAGCATATCTCGCAACTGGCCAGGTTCACCGCGCATAGCTTCGCGTGACCTTGTCATGTCGCGAAGCTGGTGGAGCAGCAAATCCATCCGCTCTCCCTGGGCCCTGATGGTGCCTATGAGACTTTGCTGCGCAGCATCGGACAGGTCGCCATCCTCGAGAAGCTCGGCAGCTCCCATGATCGAGGTAACCGGCGATTTGAGCTCGTGGGTGACGTGGTTGGTGTAGATGCCGATTTCCTTGCTGCACTGCGACAGCGTGCCGGCCATGGTGATGACCGCCTCACCCAAGTCTGCGATCTCCCGCATGCCATAGTGGCCGAGCGGGGCTAGCTCGGAATGGCTGCCATTGGCGACCATTCTCGACTGGTCGCGCAGGGCGCGGATCGGCCGTAGCATCGTCCGCACAAGCAACGTTCCCACGACTGCGGCGCTCAACAGCGTCACGACGGCCAGGACGATGACGGCGCTGCGCTCGCCGGCAAGATATTCCGTCAGCCCGGGAGCGGTCCTGGACATATAGACCGCGCCGATAACCCGGTTGTGGCTGATGACGGGATAGGCAACCAGCACCCTGAACCCTGTCCCGCCGCCAAGCACTGCGAGGCGCAACCGCGTACCCGCGTCACCCCGCCAGCGCAGTGCGGCCCCGACATCGCCTTGCAGCGCCTGCTGGACCTCTGGCACGGCGGCAAAACTCGCTGACTCGCCAGCGAGCATGTCTATGCCCTGATGATCCAGGAAAACGACAGTCGAAAGTGTCGTGCGGCTGGCATTGTCGGCCAAGGCACCCAGCCCCGGCGCAATCCTGAGATAACGCGGATCGAGTCGCCCCGCGGTCGGCACCGGATCGGGGCGGACGGGCTCGACCACATCCTGGCGCAGGTTCAGGAGCGGTCGAAAGGTTCGTGACGCAGCACTCCAGAAAATGCGCTTGGGCGGCGGCAGATAGTAGCCAGGTATAGCGCCACCTGCTTCGGGCGGCTCGGCCTCGAACGCGACGGCATAGGCGCCGGCATAGATCGCCGCTTGCTTGATCAGCGAGGCCTCCGTCTCGTTGACCAGCCGGTTTGTTCCGATCTGCAACGCCAGCGTCGTCACGACCGGCACCGCCAGCAGGCTAACGCAGACGATCGCCACAACCAGCGGCATGGATGGCCGCCATTTCCGGACGATCCGGCTCACGCGGTGCCTGGTCCGGCGACACAATTGCCAAGCCGTAGGCCCACCCCTCGCACCGTTTCGATTATGTCGGAGTAACCAAGTGCCGCCGCCTTGGCGCGGATGTTGCGGACATGGCTGTCCACCGTGCGTCCGGACAAGGTGTTGTTCCCGCCATAGGCCTTGTCGATCATCGCCCCCCGGCCGACGACGATCCCGGGCCGGACCGACAGGATCTCCAGCACCGAAAATTCCGTTGCCGTCAGCGGCAGATCTTTTCCGGCAAGCGAGCAGATGTGGCGTTCGCTGTCGAGACTGAGGTCGCCGTGCCGCGTGATACTGCCTGCCTGCTTGCCGCGTGCCAGTATGGCCTTGATCCGCAGCAGCAGTTCGCGCGGCGAGAACGGCTTGCTGACATAATCGTCCGCCCCCAGCTCGAACCCCACGATCCGGTCGACTTCGTCGTCATGCGCCGTCAGGAAGACGATCGGGACATGCGAGCTGGCACGGATCGCCTTGCAGCATTCGATGCCGTCCATGACAGGCATGCCGATGTCGAGCACCACCAGGTCGGCATTGTGTCGCCGCAACTGCTCCAGCGCCAGGCGTCCGTTGGCCGCCTGCTGGACATGCATTCCCGCCCTTTCCAGTGCAATGCCGATCACGTTGCGGATGTCCGGGTCGTCATCGACAACGAGAATGCTGGGGTTCATAGCGCGATCACCAAGGAGACATGCCGGCTGATGGCCGACACCAGCTTCTTCTATCGAAGCGGGCGATTGCAAGCCAAGCACTGTCCGACAATCTCGACGACAAAAGCGCGAAGATGATGGCGCGCCTGCCGCCTCGCCGACCTGATGGCCTGTCCTCGGGAAACAACGCGCGACTTTCACCGCGCGACAGGTTGCCTATTAACATCATTTCACAAGTCGACTCACGACTTTTACACCCCAGCCGACACCGGTTCACTTCTCGTCGCTATCTTTGCGGGGATGGCGCGGAAATCCAACAGGCACACAGAGGCCGGCATCCCGCCTTCCATGGGAACAATCGCAACACACAGGAACGGGAGGTTCAATGACCCATTTTACCAAATCCGCAACCATGGCCACGATCATGGCTTTTGCGGCCGGCACGGCGTTTGCCCAGGATTCCACCGACCCTATCAAGATCCCAACCCACAACTGGTCGAGCCAGATCGTCGGTGCCCACATCGTCGGCAAGCTGCTCGAGAAGGGCGGCGCCAAGGTCGAATACGTCTCCGCCGACAGCCAGGTCGTCTACACCGCTCTTTGCGAAGGTGACGTCAGCCTCGTGCATGAGGTCTGGGAAGGCGCCTTCGGCGTTGCCTTCCAGAAGGTGGTCAAGGAAGGCTGCGTCGTCGATGCCGCCACCCACGACGCCAAGACACGCGAGGAGTGGTGGTATCCGACCTATGTCGAGGAGGTCTGCCCCGGCCTACCCGCCTGGGAAGCGCTGAACGCCTGCGCCGACAAGTTTGCCACCGCCGAAACCGCGCCGAAGGGCCGCTTCCTCGGCGGTCCTGTCGACTGGCTCAAGCATGACGCAGAACGCGTCGAGGCCCTCGGTATGAACTTCGAGGTCGTCAATGCCGGCTCGTCCGCCGCCCTGTGGGCCGAACTCGAATCCGCCGTCAAGCGCAAGGAGCCGATCGTGCTCTTCAACTGGACGCCCAACTTCGTCGAGGCGCTTTATGACGGCAAGTTCGTCGAGTTCCCGGCTTTTGATCCCAAGTGTAAGGACGACCCGGCCTGGGGCTCCAACAAGCAGCTCAGCTACGACTGCGGCAACCCGAAGGACGGTTATCTGAAGATCGCTGCCTGGAAGGAATTCCCGACCAAGTGGCCCAAGGCCTACGCCATCCTGCAGAAGATCAACTTCTCCAACATGGACATCGCCGTGCAGGCGAAGCTCGCCGACATCGACAACATGGAGCCCGAGGCGGCCGCCGACAAATGGCTGGCCGACAATGAGGCGCGCTGGAAGGCCTGGATGGGTTCCGCCAGCTAACCCTCCGCATCCATCCGTCCCATCATGGCGTCGTGACGCCCGCGTAAATGCGGGCGCCACCTCGCCGCGCATACCCCATCGGCCCCCTTTGGCGAGAGGCAGACATGTCCGAAGCAAAAATCGCATGCCGCAACCTTTGGAAGCTCTACGGCTCCGATCCCGCCGGCTTCCTGCGCCGCAACCACAACAATCCTTCCATCGAGACCATCAGGGCCGAAGGCTACGTCCCCGCCGTCCGCAACGTCTCCTTCGATGTGATGCCGGGCGAAATCCTCGTCGTCATGGGCCTCTCCGGCTCGGGCAAGTCGACCTTGCTGCGTTGCCTGGCGCGGCTGATCGAGCCGACCTCGGGCGAGGTCATGTTCGAGGGCCGCGACATTCTGGCCGCCACGGAGCACGAGCTGATCGATCTCAGGCGCCACAAGATGGGCATGGTGTTCCAGCACTTTGCCCTGCTGCCCCACCGCACCGTGCTCGACAACGTTGCCTTCCCGCTCCAGGTTCGCGGCACCGATCGCCAGAAGCGTGAGAGACGCGCCCGCGAGGTGATCGAACTCGTCGGGCTGAAGGGCCGCGAGGGCTATTATCCGCGTGAACTCTCCGGCGGCCAGCAGCAGCGCGTCGGCATCGCCCGCTCGCTCGCCGTCGGCCCCGACGTCTGGTTTCTCGACGAGCCGTTCTCGGCACTCGATCCGCTTATCCGCCGCGAGATGCAGGACGAATTCCTGCGCCTGCAGAAGGTGCTCAACAAGACAATCGTCTTCATCACCCACGATTTCGACGAGGCGATCCGCGTCGCCGACCGCATCGCCATCATGAAGGACGGCGTCGTCGAGCAGCTCGGCACCGCCGAGGAGCTGGTGACCTGCCCGGCCACCCCTTACGTCGCCGAGTTCACCCGCAACGTCTCGCATGATCGCCTGCTGTCGGTTCGCGCCGTCATGGCGCCCGCATCCTCTCGAAAGCCGGACGCCGCTGCGGTCCAGGCACAGGCCCTGATCGCCAGCGTCGCCCGCCAGGTGCTGACCTCGGAGCGTCCCGTCGACGTCATCGACGACGCTGGCGCGCTCGTCGGTACGCTGACCCGCGACGGTCTGATCGATGCTCTCTACGGCAAGGAGCAGTGTGCATGAGTGCCGCGACACTGACCCGCCAGGAGGCGATGGAACCGCAGAAGCCGCTGGCCGCAATGACCAGGCCGCTGCTTGTCGTTCTGCCTTTCCTCGTCCTGCTGCTTGCCGCCTCGCTTTTGCCCGACTGGGCGGTGCAGGTGCCCAAGGGCTGGACTATTCCGTTCGTCGACTGGGCGAACATGGTCTTCGACCATTTGCGCGACGACGCGATCTTCGGGCTGTTCTCGTTCCGCGACCTGACGCGCGGTGCTGCCGAGTTGATCACCTGGCCGCTGGCCTTCGTCGAGGGACTGTTGGTCTCCGGCTTCCCCGATATCGGCATCGCCGCCATGCCCTGGGTCATGACCGCCGGCCTGTCAGGCGTGCTCGGCTGGTATCTCCGTGACTGGCGCCTTGGCGCGCTGGCGGCAGGCTGCGTCGCCTACATGGCGATCTTCGGCAAATGGGAATTGTCGATGATCACCTTGTCGGTGGTCCTCGTCGCCGCACCCATTGCCGGTCTCATCGGTTTCGGCATCGGCATTCTCGCAGTGAAGAAACAGTGGTTCGAAGCGCTCGTCGTGCCGCTGCTCAACGTACTGCAGTCGTTGCCGCATTTTTCCTACCTGATCCCGATCGCCATCTTCATCGGCGTCGGCCACAAGGCCGGCGCGATCGCCACCGTCATCTTCGCCATTCCGCCGATGGCCCGTCTTACCATCCTCGGCCTGAAGGGCGTTGCCGAAGAGGTGCGCGAGGCCGGCAAGATGGCCGGCTGCACCCGCTTCCAGACCCTGTGGATGGTCGAGATTCCGTCGGCGCGCCAGCCGCTGCTCGTCGGCGTCAATCAGGTCATCATGCAGTGCCTGGCGATGGTGGTCATCGCCTCCTTCGTCGGCGCCCGCGGCCTTGGCCATGACCTGTTGTTCCGGCTCCAGGCGCTGAAGATCGGCCAGGCGCTGGAAAGCGGCGTCGCGATCGTCCTGATGGCGATCACGCTCGACCAGTTGAGCCGCGCTGCTGCCCACAAGGAGCCCTCGCATCTCGCGCCCGACGCCAGCCTGCTGCAGCGCTTTCCGTTCCTCGCCGCATCGCTGGCCGTCATTGCCGCGTCGCTGTTGCTCGCCGCGATCACGCCTTACGCCCAGGCCTGGCCTTCGGAGCTCGCCCTCAGCACCGCCCCCTTCTGGGATGCCCTCGTCGACTGGATCACCGTCACTCTCTACGACCCGTTGCAATACCTCCGCAACGCCATGCTGCTCTACGTGCTGATCCCGATCCGCGACCTGTTCCAGTCGATCCCCTGGACGGCGATGGTGGCTCTTGTCGCCGCGGCGGGCTGGTCACTCGGCGGCTTCAGGCTCGCTGCGATCGTCTCCGGCTTCGTGCTGTTCATCGCCTTCGCCGGCTATTGGGAGCGCTCGCTGATCACCGCCTATATGGTGACCGTCGCGGTGCTGCTGTGCATCATGATCGGCCTGCCGATCGGCATCTGGGCTTCGCGCAGCGAACGCCGCACCGGCATCGCCAAGCTCCTGTGCGACACCTTCCAGACCTTTCCGTCCTTCATCTATCTGATCCCCGTGATCATGCTGTTCAAGGTCGGCGACGTCGCCGCGATCTCGGCGATCATCATCTATGCGATGATCCCGATCGTCCGTTACACCATCTTCGGCCTGCGCAACGTGCCACAAGAAATCGTAGAGGCGGGCATCACATCGGGCTGCACGCAAAGGCAGCTTCTGTGGAACATCCGCATGCCGCTGGCCTTCCCCGAGATCATGCTCGGCATCAACCAGACGATCATGTTCGCCCTGTTCATGGTCATCATCGCCGCCTTCATCGGCACCAAGGACATCGGCCAGGAAATCTTCCGGGCGCTGACCTTCAACGATGCCGGCAAAGGCCTCGTCCTGGGCCTCTGCGTCGCCTTCATGGGCCTGACCGCCGACCAGCTGATCACGGCATGGGCAACGCGGCGGAAACAGAAGCTGGGGCTGGCAGGCTGACCACCGGCCTTCGGCCCGTCGCACCGCCTGGACGATCGACAGCCGACTGGCCCGTAGCCCATCGCCATGCAGGAGGAACTGGCGTGGCGGCCCGCAGCGCCGGCGGAAGTGTGCTTCTCGCCGGCGCAGCCAATCCCGTCAGGACAGATCAGAACTTGTAGTTCAAGCCGACCTTGCCGCTTGAAAGGCTGAGGTCGTAGGTATCCCCATCGAACTCCTGCTCGCCAAGCCCGTAATAGGCGTACTCACCGAAAACCGACCAATTGGCATTGAGTTTCAAAGCGACGCCGGCGCCAGCCGTGTACCCGGTGTATGTGGGGTCGGCGGATCCTCCCGGGTACTTTATTGCAGTATCCGCCACGGCCAGACCGGCCAGGCCGTAGAGCAACACGCTGTCGAAGGCGACACCGCCACGGGCGGTCAGGCTGGCCAGCCAGTTGACCTCCATGGAGATGTTGGGAAATGGCCCGAAGCCGAAGTCGTAGTTACCGCTCAGGCCACCCCCGGAGACATCGCCCTGCACACCGAGCACAAAGTTACCGAACTGCGCCAGAGCGCCGACCTGGCCGCCGGCGAGCAAGCCGTCAAGCTCGAAGCCTGCCTCAAAACCAGGAACCCATTGTTCCCCTTGCGTCGCGGCGCCATCGGCGAAACCGACATGCAGGCCGGCGTAGATCCCGCTCCAGTCCGTCGCGTCAGCATCGCCGTGCCGGCTGGGGCGGTCTCGGTAGTCACGTTTTCCGCCCGCGCCGTCCCCACGCTCATCGCAATCAACGCAGAGGTCATCAAAAGGCCAGCATGTATCTTCACAGCCTAATATCCTTCAATATATGTCGCTTCAGTTTCAATATAGATCGCTTCAGCAGCGTCGCCTGACAGGCGCAGCCGCCATCGCAAAAAGTGTAGACAGTGTGCTGGGCAGTCAGACCTTATTGTTCCGGCATGTCAACCAAGCAAAGCGATATTTCCCAGTTGATCGAAACTATGGCCGCGCTCTGCAATCCCGTGGACGGTAGTGCGCGGGATCTGGAGCAGGACGTCTCAGCCATCCGGCACTACACGATCGAGGAGGCCTGCGAAATTCGTTCCGACGGCCGTCCACTTCATTCTGGCACCTGGCATAAAGCGGGCGAGATAGAGCTGCGCGGCGGTATGGGGAACTGGGCACACGATCCTGAACTGGACCGAGCGACAGGCTGTTGGCCCTGCAACCCAAAACACTCCCGGAGCAAGGCTCACGGGAGTGTCGTTATCAATGGTTCTGGGGCCAGGCTTTGGCTTTTATCGCGCTTTGCTTGTGGGTAAGCGTCCGGTCGAGGGCTTGGAGGAAACCGCGACGAAGATCGTTCCGATCTCAAGCAGTGGTCTCTGGACCCTCGAGATGAGTTTGGTTCGCCGTTCCTGTCACGTCGCCTTCAATACAATTGTGCCAGCGATCCGGTCGTGAAGTGCGACACGGCTCGCGAGAACAGACGCACACAAAATGCCCAGCCAAACCATGGGCACGATCGCCCCAGCGCCGAGACGGCTGCTTGTCCAGATAGCCGGAGCCCCGTCGCCTGGTTCGAGAGTAAGTCCGAATGAAAATGACGAGTATAGTAACAATGCCAAAGCTGGCGCCAGAACAGCCGTCCGAATGACTGCACGAGCTACCGGAAGGCGTCGTTGTTTGGTGTCATTGACGCTCGTTACGCGCAGCCAGCCAGCCGTTTGCCGAAAGTCGCGCCGCCCCTCGCTTCGGCGATCAACCGGTAGACGAGGAGAAGCGCGAATGCGAGCCAGTCAAGGACAATGATCTTCCCTTCGACCAGCCCCCCTGTCTGTTGAGGTAGTAATATTCCGGAGCCCGCGTTTCGTCGTTGTTTCGCGCCCCCAATAGCCGTGCCGTTGGCAGGCCAAGAACAGTTTCGCTGCAGTCATCAATGAAGAAGGCGCCAGCCTCCAATGGTGGCAATACGCCCGCATTCGCTGGCCCACATAGATTGACGAAGAACCAGGTTTGGCCCTGCACCTGACCGTTGGTTGAAAGATACAATGACGCGAGGATCAGTTGAGTGACGAAAAGGATGCCGAGTGCATCGATTGCGATGGCTGCAACGCGACGAAGGATACTCGCATTCTGCGTCTGTCGACTGGCCACTGCCATTTCTCCCCACCCAGCAGGAAGATATGCACAGCCTCGACTCGATGTTTCAAGTGATCTGGATAGTCAGATAGTCGGCTTTGGCTGTTGCGTGCCCCTGATGCGCTTCAAGCTCGGGCTGTCACGTGGTTCGAGACAGCAAAAAGCCCGCCGTGGTTTTCACCTTGGCGGGCTTTTATTGTTGGTTTCGGGGACAGG
>NZ_JACJHY010000064.1 GCF_014138625.1 Aminobacter ciceronei | reverse complement strand
CGGCGCGCCGCCCTCGTTGTTGAGGCGTATATAGTCGCCACCCTCTCAGACTGTCAACGACCTTTTCCAACTTTTGCGAATTTTTTGCGACAAACAACACAGACACCCCAAGAACCCTGCGTAAGCACAAGCTGAAATCAACAAACACCCTCGTCAGGCCACCGCAAAAGCCGCAATCAACGCGCGAAATCAATAACTTGATTCACATCACAACGCGAAACCGGCAAACGAATCTCGATTCCATCGCCCCGGAAAAACCACCGCCAGGCCAAAACAAACCGCACAACGCTCGCTCGAAAGATGATTCAGAGCCGATTCACACCGCGAACCCCTCATTAACCGCCCAACAAGCCGCAAGGCGTCTCATTCAGCGCCAAATCCGCCAGGCGTCGGCGTGACGACAATCACCGCTTCGCCCGGTTCGAGCACGGTCTGGTCGCAGGCCTTGAGCATGTCGATCGTGCCGTCGTTGCGACGGACCTTGGTCGCTCCTTTCTGGCCTTCGCCGCCGCCGTCCAGCCCGAGCGGCGGACGCGAGCGGTGCGAAGAGAGAATCGAGCACTCCATTTTCTCGAGGAAGCGGATCGTGCGCTTGGTGCCGTCGCCACCTGGCCAGCGACCCTTGCCGCCCGAGCCCTCGCGAATACGGAAGTCCTCGAGCAAGACAGGGAAACGCAGCTCGAGGATCTCGGGGTCGGTCAGGCGCGAATTGGTCATGTGGGTGTGGACACCCGACGTGCCGGCAAAGCCACGCCCGTCGTTCATGCGGCCGGCGGGCGAACCGGAGCAGATCGTCTCATAATATTGGTAGGTGGCGTTGCCGAAGGTGAGATTGTTCATCGTGCCTTGCGCATTGGCGAGCGCGCCCATGGCGCCGAAGATCGCGTTGGTGACGTGCTGCGAGGTCTCGACATTGCCGGCGACGACGGCGGCCGGATAGGACGGGCGCAGCATCGAACCGTCGGGGATGATAATGTCGATCGGCCGGAGACAGCCGGCATTCATCGGGATGTTGTCCTCGACCATGACGCGGAAGGCATAAAGCACGGCGGCGCGGGCCACCGGCTCGGGCGCATTGAAGTTGTTCTTCATCACAGGCGAGGTGCCGGTGAAGTCGACAGTCGCCTTGCGCTCGGCCCGGTCGATGGAGATCCTGACCTTGATGACCTGGCCGGTGTCGGTCGGGTATTCGTACTCAGCATGGTCAGGCAGGCGGTCGAGCACGCGGCGCACGCTTTCGGCGGCGTTGTCCTGGACATGGCCCATATAGGCTTCAACGACGTCGAGGCCGAAATGACCGACCATCTTCCTGAGTTCGGCCACGCCCTTTTCATTGGCGGCGATCTGGGCCTTGAGGTCGGCAATGTTCTGCTGCGGGTTGCGGGCGGGATAGGCGTGGTCGGTCAGCAGACGGTGGAGTTCATTTTCGCGGAACGTGCCGCGCTCGACGAGACGGAAATTGTCGAACAGCACGCCTTCTTCGTCGACAGTCGTTGCCAACGGGGTCATCGAGCCGGGTGCAGTGCCGCCGACATCGGCGTGATGGCCACGCGCGGCGACCCAAAAGAGGATCTTTCGTGACTGGCTGCTCTCCCCCCTTGCGGGGGAGAGCCCTTCCTCGTCGAACACCGGCGTGACCACCGTAATGTCTGGCAGATGGGTGCCGCCATTGTAAGGAGCGTTCAGCGCGAAGACGTCGCCGGGATGGATGTCGCCCTCGTTGAGACGGTTGATGGTTTCGACCGAGCGATCCATCGAGCCGAGATGCACCGGCATGTGGGGTGCGTTGGCGACCAGCGCCCCCGTGCGGTCGAAGACGGCACAGGAGAAGTCGAGCCGCTCCTTGATGTTGACCGAATAGGCAGTGTTCTGCAGCGTCACGCCCATCTGCTCGGCGATCGACATGAACAGGTTGTTGAACACCTCGAGCATGACGGGATCTGCGGCGGTGCCGATGGCGGCGCGACGCTGCTTTTTCTCGACGCGCCGCATGACGACGTGGTTGCGGGCGCTGATCTCCGCGGTCCAGCCGGGTTCGACAACGATTGTCTGGTGGCTCTCTATGATAAGGGCAGGACCTGGGACCTTGTGGCCGGGCCTCATGCCAGCCCGGCGGAAGGCACCGGCCTCATGCCAGGCGCCTTCGGTGAATATCTTTCTCGTCTCGGCGGTGGTGGCCGGCTTTTCTTCAAGCGGGGTCTCCTGTTCCGAGAGCCCGCGGGCGCTGCCGTCGCGACCCTCCAACACCACCGCTTCGACCACGGTCGGCTTGTCTTTATATATGAAGCCAAACTGCGCCTTGTGGGCAGCCTCGAAGGCAGCCTTGGCCACGGCGATCGAGCCGTGCTCGAAGCCGACCGGCAGGGCGGTGTCGGTGCCGTCGTAGCGGATATGCAGGACAGGCCGCAGGGCGACATCGTCTTCGGCGATGGCCTGACCGGCGAGCTCAGTCAGCACCTCGGCGCGCAGATTGCCGATCAAGGCCTCGATCTCGGCGCGCGATTCCTCGGCCAGCGGCTTGAGCAGCGCCTGCTGCCGCGAGGCGAAGACAGACGACAGGCCGATGCCATAAGCCGACAGCAGGCCGGAGAAGGGGTGGATCAGCACCGCCTCCATGCCGAGTGCGTCGGCCACCAGGCAGGCATGTTGGCCGCCGGCGCCGCCGAAGCAGTTGAGCAGATACTCCGTGACATCGTAGCCGCGCTGGACCGAGATCTTCTTGATGGCGTTGGCCATGTTCTCGACGGCGATGGTGACGAAACCCTCGGCGACCGCCTCGGGGCTGCGGCCATCGCCGATCTCTTCGGCGAGCGCCGCAAACTTCTTGCGTACGACGCGAGCGTCGAGCGGCTGGTCTTGCGCAGGGCCGAAAATAGCCGGGAAAAAATCAGGCTGCAGCTTGCCGAGCATGACATTGGCGTCGGTGACGGCGAGCGGGCCGCCACGGCGGTAGCAGGCGGGACCGGGATTGGCCCCGGCGGAATCCGGCCCGGCGCGGAAGCGGCCAGCCTCGAAATGCAACACCGAGCCGCCGCCGGCGGCAACTGTGTGGATGCGCATCATCGGGGCGCGGACACGCACGCCGGCGACCTCGGTGTCGAAGCTGCGCTCGTATTCGCCGTCATAATGGGCGACGTCGGTCGAGGTGCCGCCCATGTCGAAACCGATGACCTTGTCGAAGCCGGCAAGCTTGGCCGTCTCGACCATGCCGACGACGCCGCCGGCGGGGCCTGACAAAAGCGCATCCTTGCCCTGGAACAGTTCGGCGGCGGTGAGGCCGCCAGAGGACATCATGAACATGAGGCGAGGGTTTTTGCCCTCCCCCTTGTGGGCAGGGTCGGGGCGCAGCACCGGGGCGGAGGTAGCCCCCGTCGCACTGTCACCCCCGCCCCGTCCGTCTTCGCCGTCCGACCCTGCCCACAAGGGGGACGGCAAAACGCCCAATTCCCCTGCCACCTGCCGGACATAGCGCGACAGGATCGGCGAAAGGTAGGCATCAACGACAGTCGTATCCCCACGCCCGACCAACTTGATCAGTGGCGAAACCTCGTGGCTGACCGACACCTGGGAGAACCCACATTTGCGGCAAACGGCGGCGACGGCGCGTTCGTGTTCGGGGAACTTCCAGGCATGCATGAAGACGATGGCGACGGCATCGATGCCGTCGGCCCTGGCTTGCAGCAGCTGCGGCTTGATCTCCGCGATATCGAGAAGGCGCTCGACGGTGCCGTCGACCCGCACCCGCTCGTCGACCTCGACGACACGTTCATAGAGTTGCTCGGGCAGGATGATTTCCTTGGCGAAGATGTCCGGCCGGGCCTGGTAGGCGATGCGCAGGGCATCGCGGAAACCCTTGGTGATGAGAAGAAGGACGCGGTCGCCCTTGCGTTCGAGCAGCGCATTGGTGGCAACTGTCGTGCCCATCCTGATGTCACCGATGCTGCCGGGCGGAATGGCCGCTCCCGGCGCCAGGCCGAGCAGGTCGCGGATACCCTGGATGGCAGCATCGCGATAGGCCTCGGGATTTTCCGACAGCAACTTGCGGGGGTGGAGGCGACCATCAGGGTCGCGACCGATGACGTCGGTGAAGGTGCCGCCACGGTCGACCCAGAAATCCCACCTGCCGGACATGACGCTCTCCCTTTTCGCGGTCGCGGCGCGTCGACGAACGGTGCCGCTTGGCTGGGAGGAAGCGGCAGGCTTGCTGCCCCGTCAAGAGCAGAAAATCCGCGCCAGTCCGTGCCTGATGGGATTAGTTGTCCTGGTCGTACAGAACCACCATCAGCGCTCGGGCGGTTTCCGAGCCGCTATTGGCAATTTCGTGGGATACGTCGGCGCGATAGCGTGCCGTCTCGCCTGTCTTCAGCGCCTGCCGTCCCAGCTCGGTTTCCACCGATAGGCCGTCAGTGTTGGCAGTCAGATGCTCGAAGGTGCCGGGCGCATGCGGCGCGCTTTGCAGCTTGCAGCCAGGCGCGATCTCGACCTCGTACCATTCGATACGGCCGGCCAGGGCCGGCGAACTCAGGATACGCAGCCGCCAAGCCCCGTCAGGGCTCTTGATTTCAGGTGTCAGCGCCAGCGTCACCAGTTCGATGGCCTCTGCCTTACGCTGGTGGGTGATGCCGCCCGCGATGAGCTGGGAAAAATCGATGCCGAGGGCCTGGGTCAGCGACCACAGAACGGCGAAAGTCGGATTGGCCTCGCCGCGCTCGATCTGCGACAGCATTGAGCGCGAAACGCCCGAAATCGCCGCAAGCCGGTCGAGCGTCAGGTGGCGCTCCTTGCGTTCCTTCTGGATTACCGGGCCGATCTTCGGCGCGTCGTTCACTTCCATGTCGCCTCCCCCAAAAGCGGCCCACTGATAGCACCGGCTTGGCCGTCCTGCGAGGCATTTGCGTCTGGTTCGCTGGCCCAACAGGATTCCACTAGACTTGCCATCATATCCATTATATCGGAATTTCCATCTTAATGGATGGAGAGACCGTTGAACCAGGATTTCCTTTCCCACATCTCGAACGTTCTCCAGGGCATCAAGGCCGACGGCCTCCACAAGCGTGAGCGCCATATCTCCGGCATGCAGGCCGGCCGTATCAAGGTGAAGGGTCCGGATGGCGAACGCCAGATGGTCAATCTCTGCGCCAACAACTATCTCGGCCTCGCCGACAATGCCGATATCCGCAGGGCGGCGGCAACTGCTCTCGACGAGTTTGGCTTCGGCATGGCCTCGGTGCGCTTCATCTGCGGCACCCAGACGCTGCACCGCGAGCTCGAGCACGCCATATCAGACTATCTCGGCAAGGACGATGCGATCCTGTTCGCTGCCTGCTTCGACGCCAATGGAGCGCTGTTCGAGCCGTTGCTCGGCGCCGAGGACGCCATCATCTCCGACAGTCTGAACCATGCCTCGATCATCGACGGCGTCAGGCTCTCCAAGGCCAAGCGGTTCCGCTACGCCCAGGGCGACATGGACGACCTGGAGACCCAACTCAAGCAGGCCGCAGTTAACGGCGCGCGCTTCAAGCTGGTCGTCACCGACGGCGTGTTCTCGATGGACGGCCACGTCGCCAAGCTCAAGCAGATCTGCGATCTCGCCGAGCGCTATGGCGCCATCGTCGCCGTCGACGATTGTCATGCCACCGGCCATATCGGCGAAGAAGGCCGCGGCACGCCGGCGCTGACGGGCGCCGGCAACCGCGTCGACATCGTCACCGGAACGCTGGGCAAGACGCTGGGCGGCGCGATGGGCGGCTTCATCGCGGCGTCGCAGCCGATCATCGACCTGCTGCGCCAGCGCGCCCGTCCTTACCTCTTCTCCAACAGCCTGGCGCCAGCCATTGCCGCCGGCTCGCTGAAGGCGATCGAGATCGCGCGTGGCGCCGACGATCTGCGTGCAAAACTCGGCCGCCACACCACACGCTTCCGCGATGGCCTGATCGAGGCCGGCTTCACGCTGCTTCCCGGCGAGACGCCGATCATCCCGGTCATGCTGGGTGATGCGGTGCTGGCGCAGCGAATGGCCAAGGCGCTCGACGAGCGCGGCGTCTATGTCGCCGGCTTCTTTTATCCCGTGGTGCCTCAGGGCAAGGCGCGCATCCGCACCCAGATGTCGGCAGCGCTCGACGAGCAGGACATCACCTTCGCCATCGACGCCTTTGCCGACACCGGCAAGTCGCTCGGCATCATCTGAGTTTCAGGAGTTTTCCCATGCGCGCACTGGTCAAGGCCAAGGCTGAACCCGGCATCTGGATGGAAGACCGGCCCGTACCGGAGGTCGGCCCCGACGACGTGCTGATCAAGGTCAACAAGACAGGCATCTGCGGCACCGACATCCACATCTACAAGTGGGACGAATGGGCGGCCAAGACCGTGCCGGTATCGATGATAACCGGCCACGAATATGCCGGCGAGATCGTCGAGCTGGGTTCGCATGTGCGCGGCTTCAAGGTCGGTCAGCGCGTGTCGGGCGAGGGCCATGTCATCGGTATGCGCAGCCGCGCCAGCCGCGCCGGCCGCTACCATCTCGATCCGGAGACCCAAGGCATCGGCGTCAACCTGCCCGGCGCCTTCGCCGAATATGTCCGCATCCCCGCCTTCAACGTGGTGCCGCTGCCCGACACCATCGACGACGAGCTCGGCGCCATCCTCGACCCGCTCGGCAACGCCGTACATACGGCGCTGTCCTTCGACGTTGCCGGCGAGGACGTGCTGATCACCGGCGCCGGCCCGATCGGCATCATGGGTGCTGCGGTGGCGCGGCATTGCGGCGCGCGCCATGTCGTCATCACCGACGTCAACCCCAAGCGCCTCGAACTCGCCACCCAGGTCGCCGACGTCACGCCCGTCAACGTCGCCGAGGAAGACCTGCGCGACGCCATGGCGCGGCTACGCATGCGCGAAGGCTTCGACGTCGGCTTCGAGATGAGCGGCTCGCCCGCCGCCTTCGACCAGCTGATCGAACACACGCTGATGGGCGGCCGTATCGCGCTGCTCGGCGTGCCGGCAAAGCCGTTCCCGATCGATCTTTCCAAGATCGTCTTCAAGATGATCACGCTGAAGGGCATCTATGGCCGCGAGATGTTCGAGACCTGGCACAAGATGCTGGCGATGCTGGAAAGCGGCCTCGACATCCGCAAGGTGATCACCAGCCGCATGAAGGCCGACGACTACCAGGCCGCCTTCCATAACGCCGCCAATGGCGAAGCGGGGAAGATCGTGCTCGAGTGGTAGGTTTTGGCGACCGCGGTTGACCAAGAGGCCGCGCTCACAGCGCGGCCTTTTTTTGTCAGGTTCCTGGCTTTCACACAGGCCCCCTCTCCGCCTCGCTTCGCTCGGCATCTCCCCAAAGGGGCGAGGAGCCCAAGATAAGCGCCGTCATCGCGGCAGCGGATTTCCTCACCCCTTTGGGGAGAGGTGGCCCTAAGGGCCGGAGAGGGGAAAACTGGTGCGGCAAACAAAAACCCGCGGAAGCTGCCTTCCGCGGGTTTGCTGTTCGCAGTCGCCAAGCCGACTTATGCCGCCTTTTTCAGTGGCAAACCAAGTTCTTCGCAGATGCCCCTGACATGGGCGGCACTTGTCTTGATGTAGTCGACCGTCTCGGCATAGTGGTAGTTCTTCACAGCCCAGGCAGCGAAGCTTTCGCGGTTCAGGACCTCGCCGCTGGCGATGCGGGCAGCGTAGTCCTGCACCATCTTCATATAGTCGGCATACTCCTCGACACTGAGGTCGGGGTGGCCTTCGAGCCATTTGGGATCGGCGATCTCGATGATCATCTTGGGCGGGTTGCGCGGCCGGTCCGAGAAAGATTCGTAGTTTTCGATCGACAGGTTGAGACCGGGATTGGCGGCGGCCAGGATCGGCATGATGGCGCGGAAATCGACGACGCCGCCGCCGCAAGGGCGCATCTGGAAATCGAGCACCTCGCCATCATAGGCAATCAGCGCGTCCTTGATGTGGGACTGGCGTACATAAGGCGCCACGCGCCTGGCCGCCCAGACCGGGTGCTCGGCGCGCTGCAGCACGTTGGCCGTGTCGAAGACGATGCCCGTCGTATCCGGCCCGACTTCCTCGACCAGCCGCACCAGTTCGAAGGAGGTGATCTCTTCATGCGTCTCGAGGTTCAGATGGATGCCGAGGTCGCGAGAGATCGGCGCGAGCTTCTTGAGGAAGCGCGCGGTGGCGTCGAGCTGCTCTTGCCAGGTCACGTCGGTGCGGAAACGGTCGTAGGCGAAGCGGCCGGTATAGGCCGGCTTGTAGTTGGCGGTCGCCACCCAGAGTTCGCGGCAGTCGATGGCGGCACAGGCCTCCATCATGCGGCGGAAGCCGAGCACGATGTCGCCGTCGCCGATGAGGCGCAGTTCGGGCGCCTCGGGGGTGGCATAAGGATTGACCTTGCCGAGGCCGGTTTCGAGATACATGCCGAGTTCGTCGGCGCGCTGTTTGATCTCGCCGAGATAGCCGGCATCCAGCGTCGGGCTCATGTCGAGCACGGTGCGGAAGAACAGGCCCTCCATGCCCAGCTCCTTGGCATGATCGAAGCTGGCCACAGGTCCGCGCTTGGTGGCTTCGGGAATCTTGCGGCCATCGACACCGATACGCATCGGCAGTCTCCTTGGTAATGTCAGTTTGCGGTTTCGAGGCGGCGCGCTGCACGGCGGGCGCGGCCGGCGACGGGATCGGGTACCGGCACCGCCGCCAGCAGCGACTGGGTGTACGGCATGCGGGGGTTGCCGAAGATTTCGTCGCGCGAACCCTGCTCGACGACCTTGCCCTTGTGCAGCACGACGATCTTTTCGCAGAGATGGCGGACAACCGCCAAGTCGTGCGCAACGAAGACGATGGCGAGGTTCAGCTTCTTCTGCATGTCCTGCAGCAGGTTGATGACCTGCGCCTGCACCGACACGTCGAGGGCCGCCACCGGCTCGTCGCAGACGAGGATGCGCGGGCGGATGACAAGCGCGCGCGCAATGGCGATGCGTTGGCGCTGGCCACCGGAGAAGGAGCGCGTGTAGCGGTCCATGTCGTTGGGGTTGAGGCCGACCATGTCCATGATCTCGGCGACCCGCTTGCGGCGTGCAGCCGCCGTCGGCTCGAGCTTGTGGATCAAAAGTCCCTCGCCGATCAGCTCCTCGACCGTCATGCGCGGGTTGAGGCTGCCATAGGGGTCCTGGAACACCATCTGCACTTCGCGGCGGAAACGCCTGAGCTCTTCGCCCTTGGCATGGATGACGTCGATGCCGTCATATGTGATCGCACCGTCTTCCGGCTTGATCAGCGCCAGCATGCATTTGGCGATCGTCGACTTGCCGGATCCCGATTCACCAACGAGGCCGATGGCCTCGCCGGCGTCGATGTTGAGCGTGACGTCGTGCAGCACCTTGGCCGGCGGGTTGGGGAAGGCATTGTATGACTTGCTGATGCTGTCGATGGACATGAGCATGGTCAGGCGCCCTTTCTGTCATGCTGGTGGCCGTCATGCAGGTGGCAGGCGACGCGCGACAGACCGACCGGCAATAGCATGGGCAGGTCCTTGTCGCAGCGTTCGAAGCGCTGATCGCAGCGCGGATGGAATGGGCAACCGCCCGGCCGCGCCAGTGGTGGCGGCGGCGCACCTGGGATGGCGTAGAGCGTGTTGAGATCCTGGTCGATGCGCGGCACCGCCTTGATCAGCCCTTGTGTGTAGGGATGGCTCGGCTTGGCGAATACGCTCGCAACTTCGCCATCCTCGACGATGCGGCCCGAATACATGACCATCACCCGTTCGGCGAAACCGGCGACGACTCCGAGGTCATGGGTGATGAACAGCACTGCCAGACCACGGCGCGTCGACACGTCGTCGAGCAGGTCGAGCACCTGGTCCTGCACGCGCACGTCGAGCGCCGTCGTCGGTTCGTCGGCGATCAGCAGGCGCGGCTCGCCGACCAGCGCCATCGCCAGCACGACGCGCTGGCGCATGCCGCCGGAGAACTCGTGCGGATAGGCATCGAGGCGTTGGGCGGCGCGGTCGACGCCGAGCTCATCGAGCACGGCGAGCGCCCGCTTGCGCGCCTCGGCCTTGCCGATGCCTCGGATGCGCAGCGTCTCGGCGACCTGGTCGCCGATGGTCATCAGCGGATCGAGGAAGCTCATCGGATCCTGAAAGACCATGGCAATGGAGCTGCCGCGCAGCCTGCCCATGTCACGGTCCGACAGTTTGAGCAGGTCGGTGCCGTCGAAGTCGACCCGGCCGGACAGCCTGGCGAGGCGGTCGAGCCGCATCAACGCGCGTGCCGTCAGCGACTTGCCCGAGCCGGACTCGCCGACCAAGGCGACGCGCTCGCCGACACCGATGCTGAAATCGACGCCATCGACGATGCGGACGCTCGCGCCGCTGCGGCCAAGCGGCATGTCGACTGTCAGCTTGTCGACGGTGACGAGAGGCGGACGAAGCGGGGTAACAGTGGACTGGTCGGGCATGGGGTGCACGGTCCTCATCTCAGTTGCCCCTCAAGGACGGATCGCGACGGACCTGGATGATGTCGCCGAGCAGGCCGAAGGCGATCGAGGTAATGGCAACCGCCGCACCGGGAGCGACGACGGTCCACCAGGCGGTCGAGACATAGCCGCGGGCGGCGGCGATGGTGGCGCCCCATTCGGCGCTCGGCGGCTGGGCGCCGACGCCGATGAAGGACAGGCTCGCCAGCACCAGCACCGTCGTGCCGATGTCGCCGGCCCATTTGACGATCAAGACGTCGAGCGAATTGGGCAGCACATGCTTGGTCATCAGCCGCCACTTCGACACGCCCAGCACCTGGGCGCCGGCGACGAAGGGCTGCTCCATGGTCTGGCGCATGATGCCGCGCAGCATGCGGGCGGTGATCGGCCAGCCCGTTATGGCCATGGCGATGATCGCCGAGCGCAGGCTGGCGCCCATGGCGGCGGCGAAGCCGAGCGCCACGATCATGCCGGGCAGTGCCAGGCCGATGTCGGTGATGCGCATCAGGCCCTCGTCGAGCCAGCGCGGACCGGCGGCAGCGACTGTGGCAAGCGTGACGCCGATCAGCGAATAGAGCGTTACCACCAGGAAGGCCGAGAGCAGGGTCGTCTGGGCACCGACGATGAGGCGCCAGAACACGTCGCGGCCCTGGTCGTCGGTGCCGAACCAGTTGGCCGCACTCGGCGGCATCAGTGAGTTGGCGATGTCGGAATTGTAGATGCTGTCCGGCGCCAGGAACGGACCGAAGACGGCGATCACCAGCAGCGCGATGACAAGCGTGAAGACGAAGATCTCGAAGGCACTGAAGCCTTCCTTGCGGCGGGTAGTTGCCGGCTGGGCGATGGCGGTCATTGGCCCTGGCTCCCCAGTTGTGCGGCGCGAATGCGCGGGTCGACAAGAAGCTGGAGGATGTCGACGATCAGGTTGACGAGGCAGACGACGGTGCCGATGAACATCACCGACCCCAGCACGGCGAAGGCGTCCTTCTGGGCGACGGCATTGAACATGTAGGCCCCGATGCCCTGGCGAGCGAAGACGGTCTCGACCAGCACTGCCGAGCCGATCATCGCGCCGGCCTGGGTGCCCGAAAGGGTCAGCACCGGGTTGAGGCTGTTGGGCAAGGCGTGGCGCACCAACATATGGCGGGCGGTGGCGCCCTTGGCGCGCACGGCCATGATGAAGTCCGAGCGTAGTACACCGAGCAAGGCGGCCCGCAACGTGCGGAAAATCTGGGTAGCGAACAGCGCCGCCAGCACGGCCGCCGGCAGGATGATGTGGTGCAGCGTATCGAAGAAGCCGGCAAAATTCCCGGCGATCAGGGCATCGACGGTCGGCGCACCAGTGACGACAGGCGAGTTCATGCCATAGCCCTGCTGGCCCGAGATCGGCACCACGCGCCAGACGCTGCCCAGCACATATTGCAGCACCAGCGCGAGCCAGAAGGCGGGCATGCCGCCGAGCATGACGGCGGTGACGCGGCTGGTCGTGTCGAAGACGCCACCCTGGCGGTAGGCGGCAATGATGCCGGCCGGGATGGCGACCGCCAGATTGAGCAGCATGGCAACGAAGACGAGCTCCAGCGTGCTCGGCAGCACCTTTTCGAGATCGGCCAGAACAGGCTGTAGGGTAACGATCGACGTACCCAGGTCGCCGCGCA
Organism: Aminobacter ciceronei; assembly: GCF_014138625.1. Taxonomy (GTDB): domain Bacteria; phylum Pseudomonadota; class Alphaproteobacteria; order Rhizobiales; family Rhizobiaceae; genus Aminobacter; species Aminobacter ciceronei. The sequence goes on along the minus strand of NZ_JACJHY010000064.1, from coordinate 4,258 downwards.
GGAGGCGACCCAGGAAGCTCAGATATTGCATGATGACCGGGGCATCGAGCCCCAGCCTTTCACGCACCGCCTCGATCTGGGCGGCGGAGGCGTCCGCGCCGGCGGCCATCTGGGCCTCGTCGCCGGGCATCAGCTTGATCATCAGGAAGACCAGCGAGGCCAATCCCCAAAGGGTCAACAGTGTCAGGCCCAGACGTCGGCCGAGGAACCAGGAATAGGCGCGGAACGCGAGCATCTCAGACCTCGCTTACGGCTTGGCGAGCCGGAAGTCCGCCGGCTCGGCGGGCGTGGCGAGCATGCTGGCCTTGAGGTCTGCAAGCGTGCCGACACGGTAGGCGGCTGGCTTGTAGACACCATACATGTCGACCATCACGGAGTCATTGTCGAGAATGGTCTGGACCTGCTTGTAGATGTCGCAACGCTTGGCTTCGTCGGCGGTGGCAAGGGCCGTGTCGAGCAGCTTGTCGACCTCGGGATTGGCATAGCCGGTACGGTTGGTGCCGATCGCATCCGACTTGTAGCCCTTGACCAGCATGATGCCGGCTTCCGGGAACTGGGCGAAGTCCTCGAGCAGCATCATCTGCGGGATCGAATTCGGATCCTTCAGGCTGGCGAGATAGTTCGGGAAGGCGATCGGCTCGAGTTCGAGCTCGACGCCGATCTCGCGCAGGTTGGATTGGAACAGCGTCGCTTCCTGCTTCTGCAGCTCGAACACCGGCTGGAAGTTCATCTTGAGCTTAAGATTGGCCGCGCCTGCTTCGGCGAGCATCGCCTTGGCGGCGTCGAGATCGCGCTTCACCTCTGGCAGTTCAGGACGGCAGTCGAGGCGGGCCGGCAGCGGCCCATTGGCGATCTTACCGTTGCCGCCACGGATGCCACGCAGACCGCCGGCATAGTCGTAGACCATGCGCAGCGCCTTGCGTACCTTGGGATCGGCGGTCGGACCGACCTTGGTGTTGAACAACACTTCCGTCTGGTAGCTGGTGTTGATCGGCACAACCTTCAGCGCCGGGTCGGTGGCCATGGCGGCGGCATCGCGGTCGGCAAAGCCGAAGGCGACGTCGATGTTGCCGGCGCGGAGTTCGTCGCGGCGCGTCGAGCTTTCGTCGATGCGGCGGAAGACGATGGATTCGGGGCGGCCGGCTTCGACTGCCCAGTAGCCGGGGAACAGGTCGATCACCACGGCCTGCGACTGGTCGCCCAGCACGTAGGCGCCGGAGCCGGCATCATGCGCCTGGAGCCAACCCTGGCCGTCATCGGCGCCCTTGTTGGCTTCAACCAGTGCCGAATTCAGGATGTAGACCTTGCTAAGCGACGGCAGGAACAGCGTGTTCGGCTTGGACAGGTTGATGGTCAGATGGGTGTCGTCGGTGATGGTGGTCGAATCATAGCCATCGATCAGCGAGGCGACGCCGGTGCCGAGGCGCTTCAACCTTTCGAGCGTGTAGGCGACGTCCTTGGCAGTCAGCGCCGTGCCGTCATGGAACTTCACATCGGGACGCAGCGTAAACGTGATCGACTTGGCGTCATCGGCATAGGCGTATTCTGTCGCCAGCGAGCCGACGAGCTTGGTGTCGTCGTAAGTCACCAGCGTATCGTAGACGGCGCTGATGATGGTGTTGGTCTGGTTGTAGTCGGCGCGCAATGGGTCGAGCGTGTTGATCTGGCCACCGAGGCCGACAATGATCGTGTGCTCGCGATCCGCGGCAATGGCCGCCGAGCCGCCGAAACCGATCGCCACGGCAAGGGCCGCGCCCCCGACTGTCGCCAGAAACTGTCGCCGGCTGCCTGACAGCGCGGAGAAGGCCGAGAAGAAAGCATGCATGATTGTCGCTCCCATATGCTGAGTTAACTCTGCCTTTTCGCAAAGGCGCTCCCATCACTTTTGTATCCGATTTTTTCCCCAGTGGATACATAAATGTTGCGTGATGTGTGCACACGGCAACAGCTTCAGCCTTCGCAAATAAAATTGAATAAAAACGGTTACTTAAGATGCCATCCGGAAGACCTCTGCGCCCGCCTCGTGAAAAATGCGTTCCTCGGTGCAGCCGCGATGATGGATCCAACCCGGTATCGATCTGTCATTTTTCATCCGACAAGATGCCGGTTTCGCGGGCAGATTGCTCGTCTTCTGGGCAGAACTGCATCCAATTTTTGGATACAAACTTTACATCTTATCTGATACAATGGTATCAGACCGAGCTGAGGATGCTTCGCAAAAGGCGTCCGCGTCCCGACTCTCAAACCATCGTGCTGTTGCGCGAGGGGCGGAAGCAAAGACCGTGATATCAAAGGAATTCGATGCGCCGCCAGCCTCGCCTGCTCGTCATCAACCCCAACACCTCGACCGGCGTCAGCCAGGTCATCGACGCACTCGTGCGCGAAGAGGTGGCGGGCGCCGCAGAGGTGCAGACCGTCACCGCCAGTTTCGGCTTCAGCTACATCTCGACCCGTGTCGCGGTTTCGATCGCCGCGCACGCCGTGCTTGACGCAGCCGCCAAGGCCATTGGTGAGGGTGCGAGGCCCGACGCAATCGTACTCGCCTGCTTTGGCGACCCCGGCCGCGAGGCGCTCGCCGAGATGACCAGGCTGCCGGTGATCGGATTTGCCGAAGCCGGCCTGCTGGCCGCAGCGGCTATGCCGGGAACCTCGCTCGTTTCGACCAACGGCATGGTCTGGTGTGAAATGCTCGGCGAACTGGTGCTGAAACTCGGCCTCGGCGACAAGATAGCCGGTATCCGGTCCATCGAGTCTGTGGCCGACGATGCACGATCCATCGCCAGCTTCCTGGCGATGGAAGCCAAGGCACTCGGGGCTGAACGTGTCGTCTTGGGCGGCGCCGGGCTGATCCCTGTTTTGGCCGAGGTCATCGCGGCTGCGGAAGTGCCGGTTGTCGACCCCCACCGCATCGCCATCGGCAAGGCGCTACGCCTGGCGGCAGACCCACAGCCGGCTGCGGCGGATGCACCCGCGCCTGCGACCGAAACCTTCGGCCTGTCGCCCTTCCTGAAGCAGGCACTGGGCCAGCCAGCACCCCAACTGCAGCGTCGGAGCGGCGGGAGCTGAGCGACTGCCGATCAGACGAAAATCAGCTCATTTTCAAATCGTATTCAAAAGTCCTTACGATTGCGCGCAATAGTTTTCGCTATTGTATTAGAAAACATGTGCTAGAGTGGCCGCAATGTAAACAAGGCGCCTGCGCTGGCTTGCAGCGGAGGGAATTCGGCGGCAATGGCACGCCCGCTGCGTCGTACGACACCGGCTAATATAAAACGAATAACGAAGCAAGGCTTGCATTCCTCTTGTCTTCCGCCGTGCGCCGATGCATCTGAGACGTAGCATTGTTGCGCGCTGCCTGTACAACTCTGGCTGGTGAGGGAATGGCGAAAGCTGCGAATACTGATCTCGACGAGAAAGCCGGATCGAAGATCGATGCGATCTATCAAGCTCTGTTCAAGGCCATTCTGGCGCGTGAACTGACACCCGGCACAAAGCTCAGCGAAGAAGCGATCGGCGCGCTGTTTTCTGTCAGCCGCACCATCGTGCGCGCCGCGCTCAACCGCCTGCACACCGAATCACTGGTCGAGTTCCGGCAGAATCGCGGCGCCTTCGTTGCCAGCACGACACCCGACGAGGCACGCCAGGTGTTCGAGGCGCGCAATGCCATCGAACGCGAGATCTTTTCCAAGCTGGCGACCGTCGTCACCGACAAGCAGATCGCAATGCTGGAACAGCATCTGGAAAAGGAACACAGCATCCGCCACGCCGGCGACCATACGGCGGCGATCGTCGCCTCCGGCGAGTTTCATCTGCTCGCCGCACAGATGGCCGGCAACGAGGTGCTCGCCGGTTTCCTCAAATCGCTGATCTCGCGGACGTCGCTGATCCTCGCCCAGCACAGCACACATCAGGAAACCGACTGCAGCGTCGACGAACATGTGGCGATTCTGCAGGCGCTAAAGGCCCGCGATCCCAAGGCCAGCGCCGACGCGATCATCGAGCATCTGCAGCAGGTGTTCGAGCAGGCCAATATCGGCCAGACCAAGCGCACCAAGCGCAACCTCAGCGAAATCCTGTCGCGTTACGCCTGAGGCAAATCGGCATTCTCGACGCGTCGCTCGAAACCCGCTTGCGGGTCTCGAGCGACGTGTTCGCCATAGATCCCTAGGTGTCGAAGCTATGAAGGTTGTTCATTCGAGGAGGGACTGAGAAGCTGGGGTTGCGAAGCCAACCAACCTTCAGTGGAGCTCCCCGAATG
>NZ_JACJHY010000063.1 GCF_014138625.1 Aminobacter ciceronei | reverse complement strand
CAAATAGCTATCGACAACCGAGCGCTTGAAACGCGCACTGTGTTTGGACATGCAAAACCCCCGAAGGTTGTGTCCAACTTTCGGGGGTCAGTTCAAAGTGCCGGGCCTTTTCTTTTGCGCAAAGGCACGGCATGACTTCACGCATGAGCGCCGACGCCAAGATTTTCATCGCCAATGACGTGGTCATCCATCCCGACGACCTCGAGGAGAACTTCATCCGCTCCTCGGGGCCGGGTGGCCAGAACGTCAATAAGGTGGCGACAGCCGTGCAGCTGCGCTTCGACGCCGCCAACGCACCGGGGCTGCCCGAGCGCGTGCGCGAACGGATCATCAAGCTCGCCGGGCAGAAGGCGACCAAGGACGGCGTCATCGTCATCGAAGCCGGGCGCTATCGGACGCAGGAACAGAACCGCGCCGATGCGCGCGCCAGGCTGACGGCGCTTGTCGCCAAGGCGGCCGAGCCGCCACCGCCGCCGCGCAAGAAGACCAAGCCGACAAAGGGTTCGGTCGAGCGCAGGCTGAAGACCAAGTCCGGCCGCTCGACAGTCAAGAAGTTGCGCGGGCGGGTCGACGGCGACTAGGCCTCTTTAGCCCGACGGCCGACGGCAGGGCGTTTCGCACGTCCTCGGGATTGCCCTGGGACACAGCCTTCGGTTGCCGCTTCCAATTTGCTCCCGCAGATGCCAAGTTTCGGCGACTGCCACAGCAAGGGAGACCACGAATGGGCATGTTCGATTTCGTCAAGAATGTCGGCAAGAAGCTTGGTTTCGGGGATGACGAGGCGCCGAGCGCCGATACGCTGAAGAAAGAGCTCGATTCGCACAAGCTCGGCACCGACAACGTGCAGGTCGTGGTCAAGGGCGACACCGCCGTGCTGACCGGCGTGGTCAAGGACCAGTCGATCTTCGAAAAAGCGGTCATCGCCGTCGGCAACACGCTTGGCGTTTCCAAGGTGCAGGCAGACGAGCTCAAGGTCGTTGCGCCCGACTCCGGCCTCAAGCTCGACGGCACTGTCGACATGACGGAGCTGGTCAAGGCATCCACGCCTGCCAAGGCGCCGGTGTTCTACACCGTCAAGAAGGGCGACAACCTGTCGAAGATCGCCGAAGCCCAGTACGGCAAGGGCAAGGCGTCGAAATACACCGTCATCTTCGAGGCCAACAAGCCGATGCTGACGCACCCCGACAAGATCTATCCCGGCCAGGTACTGCGTATCCCCGATATCGCGACGGCCTGAGCCGAAGACACTCGGTTCATGCGAACGGCGGCTTTCGGGTCGCCGTTTTGCGTTTCAGCTGGCATCCTGGACGGCCAGATCGAACAAGGCAGCTTAGACGTGCTCGTATTGCCCAAAGGCGTCCGCCACATGCCAGGCTTTCTCACCCGCGAGGTGCAGGAAGGACTGGTCGAAAGCATCCGTGAGGTGGTGAAGGCCGCACCGCTCTACACGCCCGCCATGCCCAGGACCGGCAAGGAAATGAGCGTGCGCATGACCAATTGTGGTTCGCTCGGCTGGGTCACCGACAAGGAGCGCGGCTATCGCTACCAGCCGGAACACCCGGTGACGGGCGAAGCATGGCCGCCGATCCCCGAGGCCTTGCTTGCGCTGTGGCGCGAGGTTTCGGGCTACCCGCATCCGCCGGAAGCCTGCCTCGTCAATTTCTACACCGACGCGGCCAAGATGGGGCTGCACCAGGATCGTGACGAGCGCGAATTCGAAGCGCCTGTCGTCTCTGTATCTTTGGGTGACGCTTGCCTGTTCCGCGTCGGCGGTGTCAGGCGCGACGACCGAACGGTGTCGTTCCGGCTCGAGAGCGGTGACGTGGTGGTGCTGGGCGGGGAGGGGCGGTTGGCCTTCCACGGCGTCGACCGCATCTATCCGATGACCTCGGCCCTGCTGAAGCAGGGTGGCCGTATCAACCTGACGCTAAGACGCGTGACCAAGCCGGCTGCGGCGTAAGCGGCCGAACTCTCAGAGCTTGCGGATCGCCACTTCCTCAACCAGATGGCCGGCACCCTTCTTGAGGATCAGGTCGGCGCGCGGACGCGTCGGCAGGATGTTTTCGCGCAGGTTCTTCAGGTTGATGTTGGCCCAGAGCCCTTCGGCGATGGCACGTGCGGCATCTTCCGACAGCTGCGAATAACGATGGAAGAAGGACTGCGGATTGCGGAAAGCCGTCTCGCGCAGGCGCATGAAGCGTTCGATGTACCACTCGTGGATGATCTGTTCGTCGGCGTCGATATAGATAGAGAAATCGAAGAAATCGGAGACGAAGGGCACGAACTTGCCATCCTTGGGCAGTTCGCGCGGCTGCAGCACGTTGATGCCCTCGAAGATCAGGATGTCGGGCCGATCGACGGTGACGAACTCACCGGGCATGACGTCATAGGTCAGGTGCGAATAGACCGGCGCGCGGACATTGGGCTGCCCCGACTTGATGGCCGAGAGGAAACGCAACAGAGCGCCGACATCGTAACTGTCGGGAAAACCCTTGCGCTCCATCAGATTGTCGCGGCGCAGCACCTCGTTGGGATGAAGGAAGCCGTCCGTCGTCACCAGGTCGACCTTCGGACTCGACGGCCAACGGGTGAGCAGCTCTTTCAGGATACGTGCCGTCGTCGACTTGCCGACGGCGACCGAGCCGGCCATGCCGATGATGAAGGGCGTCTTGGTGCCCTTCTTCTCCGAGTTGAAGAAGCGCTGGCGTTGGCGGAAGAGCTGCTGGCTGGTCTCGACATGGGCCGAGAGCAGGCGCGACAGTGACAGATAGATGCGCCTGACCTCGTCGAGGTCGATCGGCTCGTACATGGAGCTCAGCCGCCTGACCTCGTCGGCGGTCAGTGTCATCGACATGTCGACGCCGAAACCCGCCCAATGCTCGGCGGAGAAGAACCAGTAGGGGGAGTATTTGTCCGTCGGTGCGAGTTGATCCATCGACTGTTCCCTGCGGCGGCCGACCAAGGTCAGCCTTCGTTCTTGCGCGAGGCCTTTTCGGCAATTCCGGACTGCGAGGTGCGCCGCTCCAGTTCGGCCATCACCTCAGCCATCGGAATGCCGGCGACGGCCAGCACGACGAGCCAATGATAAAGGAGATCGGCACTTTCCGAAACGAGCCCGGCGGCGTCGCCCTTGACCGCGGCGATGACTGTTTCAACCGCCTCCTCGCCCAGCTTCTTGGCCGCTCGCTCCATGCCCGACTGGTAGAGCTTGGCGGTCCAGGAACTGGCATCGCCCGAGCGGGCACGCTCGGCGACGATCTCTTCCAGGTCGGAAAGGGAAAATCCGGTCATTGTGGCCTCGGCAGTCCAGAACATGTTCCATTCCGAAGAGCCGAGCCGGAACATGTTCTATCATTTTGTTGTCGCATGATCTTTTCCGAAAACCAGTCCCCACTTTTCGGGATCATGCCAGTCAGCCAATGGGGTCCAGCCGCATCGGCAAGCCCGCTTTTGCCATGTGCGCCTTGGCCTCGGCAATGGTGTAGGTGCCGAAATGGAAGATCGAAGCGGCCAGCACCGCCGTGGCGTGGCCATCGCGGATGCCCGCGACCATGTGGTCAAGGTTGCCGACGCCGCCCGAGGCGATGACCGGCGCACGCACCGCATCCGCCACCGCGCGGGTCAGCGCAATGTCATAACCGATCTTGGTGCCGTCGCGGTCCATCGAGGTGAGCAGGATCTCACCGGCGCCAAGATCCACGACCTTGCGGGCAAACTCGACGGCGTCGATGCCGGTACGCTCGCGGCCGCCATGGGTGAAGATCTCCCAACGGTCGGCTTCGTCAGCCTCGGACACCTTCTTGGCGTCGATGGCGACGACAATGCACTGGTTGCCGAACTTGTCGGCGGCCTCGGCGACAAAGGACGGGTTCTTCACAGCCGCCGTGTTGATCGACACCTTGTCGGCGCCGGCGAGCAGCAGCTTGCGGATGTCGGCAACCTGGCGCACGCCGCCGCCGACGGTCAGCGGCATGAAGCACTGCTCGGCAGTGCGGGCGATGACGTCGAAGATGGTCTCGCGGTTGTCGGATGAGGCGGTAATATCGAGGAAACAGAGTTCGTCGGCGCCGGCGGCGTCATAGGCCTTGGCAGCCTCGACCGGATCACCGGCATCGATCAGGTCGACGAAGTTGACGCCCTTGACGACGCGGCCGTCTTTCACGTCCAGACACGGAATAACGCGAGCTTTAAGGGTCATTTCCGTTCCTCGAAAAGGCCCGGCTCGGGCTTGAGCGTGCCGCGCAGAATGGCCAGCGCCTGGGCCGGGTCGATTCGGCCGTCATACAGCGCGCGGCCGGAGATGGCACCTTCGAGCTTTTTCGCGTCGGGCATGGTCATGCGGACGATATCGGCCAGCGAGGCGAGACCGCCCGAGGCGATGACCGGGATCGAGACCGCCTCGGCGAGGTCGATGGTCGAATCCCAGTTGATGCCGGCCAAAACGCCGTCACGGTCGATGTCGGTGTAGATGATGGCGGCGACGCCGGCGCCCTCGAACTTCTTCGCCAGCTCGACGACACCGAGGCTTGAAGCTTCGGCCCAGCCCTCGACGGCAACCTTGCCGCCCTTGGCGTCGATGCCGACGGCAACCTTGCCGGGGAACTTTTTGCAGGCTTCCTTGACCAGCTCGGGGTCGCGCACGGCAACGGTGCCGAGGATGACACGGGCGAGGCCCTTGTCCAACCACCTCTCGATATGGGCGAGCGAACGGATGCCGCCACCGAGCTGCACCGGGTTCTTCGTGGCCTTGAGGATCGCCTCGACGGCCGAACCGTTGACGCTCTCACCGGCGAAGGCGCCGTTGAGGTCGACGACGTGCAGCCACTCGAAACCCTGGTCCTCGAAGGCTTTTGCCTGGGCGCCGGGATCGTCGTTGTAGACGGTGGCCTGGTCCATGTCGCCGAGCTTGAGGCGCACGCACTGGCCATCCTTGAGGTCGATGGCAGGGAAAAGGATCATGCTCAGACGCCTTCGACGATGACGAACTTGCCGACGGAGGCGGCGTGGCGAAGCTTCACCACCTCCTGGTATGCGGGTGAGTGGTAGCAGGCGATCGCCTGCTCGTAGGATTCGAACTCGACCAGGACATGGCGGTTGCCGGTCGGGCCTTCGGGCTGGTCGTACTGGCCGCCGCGCACCAGAAGCTTGGCGCCATAGGGGGCGATCGCCGCAAGGTTTGCGGCGATGTAGGCCGGATAGGCCTCGGGGTCGGTGATCTCGATCATCGCCATCCAGTAGGCCTTCTTGGTCGTCATGGCTTCCACCTCAAGAAATTGGCAATCAGGCCGAGGCCAAGCGCCTGGCTTTTTTCGGGATGAAACTGGGTGCCGACAAGATTGTCGCGCGCAACCGCCGCGGTAACCCGGCCGCCATAATCGGCGGTGGCCAGCACTTCTTTCTCCTTGCTGGCGTCGAGATGGTAGGAGTGCACGAAATAGGCGTGCAGCCCTTGCGGCCCGGTGGCGATGTCCTTGAACACCGGGTGGTCGTGTTTCACGTGAATCGTGTTCCAGCCGATCTGCGGAATCTTCAGCGTCGGGTCAGTCGGCGTGATCTCCTTCACGTCGCCTGATATCCAGCCGAAGCCCTCGGTGACGGTCTTTTCGAGCCCGCGCTCCGACATCAGCTGCATGCCGACGCAGATGCCGAGGAAGGGATGCGCCTTGCGGATGGCGACCTCCTCGACCGCTTCCCACATGCCGTCGACGGCGCGCAGGCCCCGGGCACAATCGGCATAGGCGCCGACGCCGGGAAGCACGATGCGGTCGGCCGAACGCACGCGATCGGCATCGGCGGTCAGTTCGATCTCAGCCGTAATGCCGGCCTCGCGGGCGGCGCGTTCGAAGGCCTTGGTTGCCGAGCGGAGATTGCCCGAACCGTAGTCGATGATGGCGACGCGCATGTCAGTGTCTTCCGGGATAGTGCAGGAGGCCGAGCGCCGCACCCGATGGCTGTGGGCGCGGCGACGCGGCGGGGGCGATGGTAACGGGCGTCGGCTGGGTTTCATCAGCGTCGTCGTCGGCCGCATAGAGGTAGCGTATCTCGGCGTCCTCGATGGTGTCGGCCTCGATCACGCCCCACTGATGCCAACCGGCGCGGCGAAGGGCGGCGACCCTGAGCGCACCGCCTTCGAGGCCGACATAGAGCGAGATGAGCAGCGACAGCAGCGGCACGGCCGCGATCAGCTCGGTCCATTCGCCGACGGCACCCAGTGCAAGCGTGACCGCGAAGGTCAGCGCCGCCAGCACCCAGAGCCGATGCCACAGCATCCACAACAGCGGGGCGATGAATCCGAAGAAATAGAAGCCGTCACGGACGAAGACGGCGCCTTCCGAAGCGGTTTTTCCTGCCGAGGCAGGCGGCTCCATGACGACATGGATGGCCATGGCTATCCCTTCAGGCTGCCCTTGGTCGAGGGTACTGCGTCAGGCTGGCGCGGATCGCTTTCAAGGGCCATGCGCAGCGCGCGCGCCACGGCCTTGAAGCAGGTTTCGGCGATGTGATGGTTGTTGGCGCCGTAATGGTTGGTGACGTGCAGGGTGATGCCGGCGTTCTGAGCCAGCGCCTGGAAGAATTCGCGCACCAGCTCGGTGTCGAAGGTTCCGATCTTGGGCGCCGAGAAATTGACGTTCCAGACCAGGAACGGGCGGCCCGACACGTCGATGGCGGCGCGCGTCAGCGTCTCGTCCATGGCAAGGTCGATCGAGGCATAGCGCATGATGCCGCGGCGGTCGCCGAGCGCCTTGGACAGCGCCTGACCGATGGCGATGCCACAATCCTCGACGGTGTGGTGATCGTCGATATGCAGGTCGCCCTTGGCTGAGACCTTCATGTCGATAAGCGAATGCCTGGAGAGCTGGTCGAGCATATGGTCGAAGAAGCCGACGCCGGTTGCCATCTCCGAACGGCCGGTGCCGTCGACATGGACCGAAACCGAAATCTCGGTTTCCTTGGTCTTGCGGCTGACTTCGGCGGAACGGGGGGCCATTGGCGGATCCTTGTCCTCAAAAACGAGATGCTAATAACAGCATGTTCGGCCAGTTGCCAATCGCCGCGAAAGGGCATTTCGTGATGCGGCGTGACGATTTGCAATCCTTGCGCCGCGTCATACATAAGACGCCAACTTCCACTCGTAACGCGCAAGCCGCCAAACAGGGGCCGCGCGCCATCGGAGCAACATATGTCCAATGAACAGAGCATGCACGCCACGACGATCGTGACCGTGCGCAAGGGCAACAAGGTTGTCATCGCCGGCGACGGCCAGGTCAGCCTCGGCCAGACCATCATGAAGGGCAACGCCCGCAAGGTCCGCCGTCTCGGCAAGGGCAATGTGATCGCCGGATTTGCCGGCGCCACCGCCGATGCCTTTACGCTTCTCGAAAGGCTTGAAGCCAAGCTCGAGCAATATCCTGACCAACTGACCCGCGCCTGCGTGGAACTGGCCAAGGACTGGCGCACCGACCGCTATCTGCGCCGCCTCGAAGCGATGATGCTGGTGGCCGACAAGAACGTGTCGCTGGCGCTGACCGGTACCGGCGACGTGCTGGAACCGGAATTCGGCGTGATGGCCATCGGCTCGGGCGGCAATTACGCGCTCGCCGCGGCGCGTGCGCTGATGGACACCGACAAGGACGCCGAGGAGATCGCCCGCAAGGCGATGCAGATCGCCGCCGACATCTGCGTCTACACCAACCATAGTTTCGTGGTTGAGACGCTCGACGCGGCATGAGCACGGGCGCCGCAACCTGCTCCGCGGGCGCGACCCTGCCTCCGCAGCGCAGGGCACTGCGACTACCTGACCGGTTCGATCTTGCGCCGGTCGACGACCGTAACTTCTCGGCATGCGAGCGGGTTGGGCAAGCGATCGATGCGGTCGTCGCCGGGTGGCTCGCCAGCCGCGGCTACGACAGGCTGTTCGTGACGCTGGCTACGCCGGACTTCGCAATGGGCCTGTCCGCGCTTGTTCGCTCGCTGCGGACGGTCAGCGACGTCCCCATTCTTGTCCTTACGCAGGGTGATTTCGTACCCGATGTCGAGGCCGACGACGTGGCATTCCTTGAGGTGCCCCCATTGGTGCGCCTCGGCCACGCCTTCCCTGCCGATGCGCAGCATCTCGCGGTGACGCTCAGCAAGCTATGGGTCTTTTCGCTGACCCGGCCTGCGCGCGTCGCCTTCATCGACGCAGACTGCCTCGTGCTTCAGCCCATCGACGATCTCTTCGACGGTGAGGGCTTCGCAGCGGTGCCCGATCTCTTCATCAACTACAAGACACCCGCCTTCAACGCGGGTGTCTTCGCCTTCACGCCATCCGCCGAAATCAGTCGCGGGCTCTTTCAACGGCTGCCGGAGCTTTCGGTGGGGGACGGCGACCAAGGCATCCTCAACGCCTTCTTTCCCAACTGGCGGCAGCTGCCGCAGGGGCTCAACTTCCTGCGAGCTCATGCGCTCGTGCGCGCGCAGGCCCAGGACCAGGCGATCAGGATCGTGCACTACACGCCCTCGAAGCCCTGGGTACCCGCTCCCGTTTCGCCGCGCGACCCGGTGCTCGCCCCACTCGACGAGCTCTGGACAGAGCGGCTGACGCCCGTCGAGCATGTCGCGCTGGTGCGTGATTGGCGGGCACGCCTGGCCACGGCCGAAGCCAACATCGCCTCGTGGATGGGGCCGGACACCGCAAAATTCCTTCAGGACGACATGGATTTTGCCGACGGCAGGAAGCGTCGCAGGCGCGAGCGGCGTTTGAAATACGGGCTTGTCGCGCTTGTAGTCCTGCAGGCAGTGCAAGCAAGTTTTATTGCCTGGATGCTTCTCCATCAGACGAATGCATTGAAGTAAGGGGTTTGTATGACGTCCTACACATTCCGATCCGTCGAGCTGGATGACCTTGATATCCTCGCCGAGTGGCTCGCCGAGCCGCATGTCGCCGAGTGGTGGGACGATCCCGAGACCGAGATCGCTCTGATCAAGGAGCACATCGACAGCATCTCGGTCGAACCGCTGATCATTGAGCTGGACGGCAAGCCGATCGGCTACCTCCAGAGCTACGATCCGCACATGGAGGACGACCATCCTTACCAGGACCAGCCCTTTGGCACGCTCGGCGTCGACCTGACGATCGGCGTGCCGGGACTGGTCGGCAAGGGCCATGGTTCGGCGATCCTCGCCCAGTTCGTCGAGGAACTGTTCGAGGAAGGCGTGCCACGCGTGATCATCGACCCGCACCCCGACAACAAGCGGGCGATCCGGGCCTATGAGAAGGCCGGCTTTGTGGCGTTCGACACGCGGACCTCTGAATATGGGCCGGCGCTGTTGATGGCGCGCGATGCCGACCAAGAGGATTTCGACGCATGAGCAGTGCGCAGGAAATGCTCGCCATATCGCCAGGTGTACTGCGAACAGCGGTCGACAGCGGATTGGTGACGGCCGAACAGGCGCAAGGCCTGCGCGAGCTGGAACAGGCTAGGGCACAGGTGAGGGAGGCGGAACCGCATGATGACGAGAAGTTCCGCTTCATCAGCGGCTTCTCCGACATCTTCGTGACCATTGGCCTCGGACTTTTCCTCGGCGCCCTCGGCTACTTCTCCGGCAACGCAGTTGGCAATGCCGGCATGTTCGCCGTCATCGCCGTGGCGAGCTGGCTTCTGGCCGAATACTTCACCCGCCGGCAGCGCATGGCGCTGCCCAGCATCGTGTTGCTTCTTGTCTATGCCGGGGCGGTGTTTTTCACAGTCGCCGAAGCCTTCAACCCGAGCCTCGGCTTCGGACTGGGGCTCGGCAACCATGGCGGCCTGCCGATCGTCATCGCCGGGCTTGTGACCGCTGTGGCAACCGCATTGCACTACCGGCGTTTCCGGGTGCCGGTGACGATCGCAGCCGGCGTAGCCTCCCTTGTCGCCTCGGCCGTCGGGGTTCTTTTCATGATCGTTCCCGATTTCGCCGAACAAGCGGCCAAGCCGTTGCTGCTGGCTTGCGGGCTCGCTGTGTTCACGCTCGCTATGCGCTTCGACCTGAGCGACCCGCAGCGCCAGACACGTCGTACCGACATAGCGTTCTGGCTGCACATGCTGGCCGCACCGCTGATCGTACACCCGCTGATCAGCGGCCTGGTTGGAGACGGCGGTTCCGACGTCGTCTCGGCCTGGAGCATCCTTGCGATCTTCGTCGGACTGGCGTTGGTCGCGCTCGTCGTCGACAGGCGCGCCATCCTTGTTTCCGGCCTGTCTTATGCCGGCTTTGCCTTCGGCGCGCTGGTCGTGAAGGCAGGGCTGTCGGACAGCGTCGTGCCGTTGACGATGCTGGTGCTCGGCGCGCTGGTGCTGCTGCTCAGCGCCGGCTGGCATGCGTTGCGGCGGGCCATTCTGTCACTGCTGCCCGGCGCCCTTGCGCACCGGCTTCCAGCCCATACATAAGCCCCAACTGAGTATCCGAGAGTATCCACATGTCCACATTCTCCCCCCGTGAGATCGTTTCCGAACTCGACCGCTTCATCATCGGCCAGAAGGACGCCAAGCGCGCCGTGGCGATTGCCCTGCGCAACCGGTGGCGCCGCCAGCAGCTGGAAGGCCAGATGCGCGAAGAGGTCATGCCCAAGAACATCCTGATGATCGGACCTACCGGCGTCGGCAAGACCGAGATCTCGCGCCGTCTGGCCAAGCTGGCAGGTGCGCCCTTCGTCAAGGTCGAGGCGACCAAGTTCACCGAGGTCGGCTATGTCGGCCGCGACGTCGAGCAGATCATCCGCGACCTGGTCGAAATCGCCATCGGCCTGGTGCGCGAAAAGATGCGTGAAGACGTCAAGGCGCGCGCCCACGTCAACGCCGAGGAACGCGTGCTCGAGGCCCTCGTCGGCAAGACGGCGAGCCCCGCCACCCGCGACTCGTTCCGCAAGAAGCTGCGCGACGGCGAACTCGACGACAAGGAGATCGAGGTCCAGGTCGCCGACACCGGCACCGGCGGCATGCCGAGCTTCGACATCCCCGGCATGCCCGGCGGCAATGTCGGAGTGCTCAACATCAATGACATGCTGCAGAAGGCGATGGGCGGCCAGCGCACCAAGTCGCGCAAGATCACCGTCAAGGAATCCTACGCGCTTCTGATCGGCGACGAGTCCGACAAGCTGCTCGACCAGGACGAGGTGGTTCGCCGGGCGCTCGAAGTGACCGAGAACGAAGGTATCGTGTTCCTCGACGAAATCGACAAGATCGCACGCGGTGACGTCCATGGCGGTCCGTCACGTGAAGGCGTGCAGCGGGATCTGCTGCCGCTCGTCGAAGGCACGACGGTTGCGACCAAGTACGGCCAGGTGAAGACCGACCACATCCTGTTCATCGCTTCGGGTGCCTTCCACGTCTCCAAGCCGTCGGACCTTCTGCCGGAACTGCAAGGCCGCCTGCCGATCCGCGTCGAGCTCCGTGCGCTGGAGAAGGACGACTTCCGCCGCATCCTGACGGAGACGGAAGCCAGCCTGATCAAGCAGTATATCGCCTTGATGCAGACCGAAGGCGTCAACCTCGAGTTCACCGACGACGCCATCGATGCGCTCGCCGGCATCGCCGTCGATCTCAACGCCAGCGTCGAGAACATCGGCGCCCGGCGCCTGCAGACGGTGATGGAGCGCGTGCTCGACGAGATCTCCTACGACGCGCCGGATCGTAACGGCACGACAGTGAAGATCGACGGCGCCTATGTGCAGAAGCATGTCGGCGACCTCTCGAGGAACACCGACCTGTCGCGCTTCATCCTCTAGGCCTGGTTCGGCCGGCGCGCCAAACGGGCCGGCCATTCCTTGCGGCAGCTGCGGTAGATGTGGCCGAATGGTTCCAGCCGGCCAGCTTTCGCCTGACACCGGAGACAATATTCTCGACTAAGCCGAGGGCATTTCCTAGTTTGCCCTGACAAAGCTTGGGCAAACAGCAGCACATGAAGCGCGTATTCTTCTCGGCATTTCTCCTGGCGGCGGCCTTCGCCGTTCCGCAAGCATCAGCGGCGACCGTCGTCGCGGCCGGCAACGTGCATGCCGAACAGCCCGATGTGCCGGGTGCCTCGTCCAAGCGCACCAAGGCCGGCAAGACCACCTTCGACGCCAAATACCGCAAGGTCTATGCGCTGCTGCAGAACGACGCCGATTTGCGCGGCAAGATCAAGACCGTGGCGCGGGCTTACGGCATCGACCCGATGCATATCGTCGGCGCCATCGTCGGCGAGCATACCTACAATGTCGACGCCTATGACCGGCTGCAGACCTATTACGTCAAGGCGGTCTCCTATCTCTCCAGCAAGCTGCGCTTCGCCTATGAAGGCGAGGACATCTCCGACTTCATCAAACGGCCGGAATTCGCCGACTGCGCCGGCAAGTCCGGCAGCTACGAATTGTGGGAATGCCGCGAGCGCGTCTGGAACCAGCATTTCCGCGGCAAGACGGTCGGCGGCACCAGCTTCCCCAATGACCGCTTCAGCGCCACATTCTTCCAGCCCTTCTATGCCGGCCAGACTTTCGGCATCGGCCAGCTCAACCCGCTGACCGCACTGCAGATGAGCGACGAGGTCCACACTGTATCCGGCCTGCCCAGGCTCGACGAGAAAGATCCGAATGCCGTCTACAAGACGATCATGGATCCCGACTTGACGCTGCCTTACGTCGCCGCGACGCTGAAGACGTCGATCGACGCCTACAGGAACATCGCCGGCTTCGACATTTCGCAGAATCCGGGGCTGACGGCGACGCTCTACAATGTCGGCAGTCCTGAGGCCCGCGCCTACGCGCTGAAAGCCGAAAATGAGCGACGCCAGGCCGCAGGCGAACCGGCGAAGCTGCCCGAAGAAAACTATTACGGCTGGCTGGTCAACGACCGCCTCAGCGAGCTGCAGGCGCTGTTCTAGGAAAAACTATCTGCGTTTCTTGCGCGCGATCGCCTCGCGGACCTGCGCATTCAGTGCCGCCAGTTCGACATCATTCAGTTCGTCGATCGCTTCGGCCATCAGGTTGGCAAGCTCGGTTGCTGCCGGTGACAATCCCGCCGTGTCGACTACCACCCGTGGATGCGAGCCCTCTGCCAGCTTCTGCAATTCCTCGGCATCATCCCAGATGACGTTGAAGTAGCCGATGATCTTCTGGATCATCGCCCAGGTCGGCACACCACGATGGCCGTGCTCGAGCGCCGAGAGATAGGCGGCGCTGACGCCGATGCTGGCGGCCATGTCCTTCTGGCTGACGCCGCGTTCGCGCCGGAGTTCGCGGATGCGTTCGCCGAGCGGCGTCATGCACCGAGCCTCCGCCTGATCCTGATGTAGAGCGCGCCGGAGCCGCCATGGTGGCGCTCGGCATGGTCCTGGCTCGAAATCAGCATTCGGAACGGCGCGGTGTCGAGCCAGGCCGGTACCATGCGCTTCAGCACGCCGTCGCCGCCCTTCGAATTGCCCTTGCCGGTGATGACCAGAACATAGCGCAGGCCGCCGGCATGCGCCCGGCTCAGGAAGGCATAGAGCAGCGAATAGGCCTCGTCCTGGGTCATGCCGTGGAGGTCGACCCGGCCCTCGATCGGCAGGCGGCCCTTGGAAAGCTTGTCGCGTGTCGGAACGTCGAGCGAATGGGCGACATACTGCCGTTTCGGCGCCTTCGCTGGCGCCGGCGCAGACTGCTCGGCGGCGATTTTTACCGGCATGGGCTCGGCCTTCGGCGCCTCGACCTTGGCAACCTCGGGGATTTCAACCGCTCTTTTGCCCTTGAGCGGCGAGGCGGTGCGGGCGATGACGTTCCACAGCACACGCTCCTCGTCGCTGAGCTTACGATCCCGACGCGTGCTCATCGCTGGCCCACGGCGAGCAGGGATTTCGGCAGAAGCGCAAAGAAATCGGCGTCGTTGCGGACCACGCCGGCGATCTCGCCCGCGTCGAAGCCGGAACCGGCAAACAGGTCACCGCGCGCCGGGCCGGTGATGGCCGAGCCGGTATCCTGGGCAATCATCAGTCGGGCAAATGGCTTGCCACCGAAGGCAGTCAGGCCGGGAGCGGCGATGTAAAACGGCGTGCCGAAGGTGTGCAGCAGACGGTCGACGGCGACTGACCGGCCAGGCGTCAAGGGGACTTTCGCCGCGGCGACCGGGCCAAGTGCGGCGTTCTCGACTTCGGCGTGCCGGAAGAAGATGTAGGACCGGTTCTGCCAAAGGATCTCGTCGACGCGGTCAGGATTGGCCTTGAACCAGGCCCGGATCGACTGCATCGTCACCTTCTCAAGCGGTATTTCGCCGATCCTGGCGAGAATTCCGCCCGGACCGGTGAACCGCTGGCCGGATTTCGCGGCATAGGTCACACGACGCAGCGACCCATCGGGCATGTTCAGCCGGGCGGCACCCTGGACGTGGATAAAGAACGCATCGACCGGATCGGCGACCCAGGCGATCTCCAGGCCCTGGCCGGCGAGCGCACCCTGTTCGATCGTTGGGCGGTCGAAATACTCGATCAGCCCGTCCGGGGTCTGCCTGGCGAAAGCAAGATAAGGGTCCATGCCGACGGGGCGATTGGTGTCCTCGACATCGACAAGATCAGCCGGGCGCGACAAAAGCGGCACGGCAAACGTGTCGGTGCGAACAGGAGACGCCTCGACGTCTGGTTCGTAAAAGCCGGTGACGAGGCCATGGTCGCGACCTTCGGGTGCGACGAGGGCAGGCTGGAAGTGGCGCTCGAAGAAAGCGCGGGCGTCAGCGCGATTGACGGCCGGTCTTTCGCGGGCCTCCGCGTAAGCGGGGCCAAAAGCGTCGGAGGCGACGCCGAGGGCGCCGCTGCGGTAGGCTTTGGTCAGGACGTGGAAGGCAGAACGGCGAAAAGCCTCGAAGGCGGCCAGCTGGTCATCATCATACCAGGCGGGCAGGTCGCCAAAGCCGACCTGGGTGAATGCGGGCGAGAGCAGCACGGGCTTCGCCCGCCGCGCGCGATCAGTCTTCTTCCTCGGTCGCGACGAGCTTCCAGTTCGGGTCACGCGAGCGGGTGTCGCGGGCAAAGGTCCAGACGTCCTTGACCTCGGCCACTGTCTCCGGATCGCCGTCGATGACCTCGCCGGCCTTGTCGCGGGTCGCCGAAATCAACTCCGAGACGATGCGCAGCGTGACATGAGCCTCACCACCCTTCATTTCAGCCGACACGATGTCGGCCTTGTCGATGCCGACGAAGGAGGACTGGATCTTCTCCGAACGGCCCTCGCGGTCGGCGATGGCGGCGACGAAGCCGTCGAAGACTTCACGCGACAGAAGATTCTTGAGCGTTTTGCGGTCGCCATCGGCATAGGCCATGACGATCATCTCGTAAGCCATCTTGGCGCCGTCGACGAAGCCCTTGGGTTCGAAGGAGGCGTCGGCGTCCTTGATGGCACGCAGGCCCTTGTTCAGCTCGGTGCCCGGCTTGGCAAACGCGTCGATGGCGACATAGGCCTCGTCGGCTGCCTCGCCCGGAGCGCGCTTGCGCTGTGGCAGCGACACGACGTTCTCCGGCTTGCCATTGGCGTCCTGCGGCTTGCTGCGGGCCGCGGTGTAGGGATCGAAGGGCGGACGTTCATTGCCCGTACGGCGTCCAAGCACGTTGCGCAGCTGGAAAAAGATCACCACCGCTGCGATCAGAAAGAAAATCGTGCCGAAATCGAAGAATTCCATATCTTCCGCCGATCCGTCCCTTGTTCGCGGCCGAAGCCAGCTTATGTGCCATTCGCCGGCGCCGCATCTGTGCCGCGCCCGTAGCCCTTGCATATAGAACGCATGCGCCGATCATTCAAATTAAAGGCGCAGCACCCTATCTAAAGATGTATGCACTATGCCTGTGACCGCATCTGGCTGTCACGTCAACTCAAACCGGACGGATCGACGCTCTTCATGCTGCCCCTCCTGCTCCTTGCCCTGCCTTTGCTCGAGATTGCCGGCTTTGTGGTGGTCGGCAGCGAAATCGGCGTGCTTGCGACCATCGGCCTGATCCTGCTCAGCGGCATCGTCGGCTCGATCCTGCTGCGCGTCCAGGGTTTCGGCGTCATGACCCGGATCCGCAAGGAGATGGACGCCGGCCGCGATCCGTCCAAGGAACTGGCCAATGGCGCGATGATCGTTCTGGCCGGCATCCTGCTTTTGATCCCAGGCTTCATCAGCGACATCATCGGCATCCTGCTGTTCCTGCCGCCGGTGCGGGCGCTGGCTTGGCGCTTTCTGAGCAAGCGGGTGCGTTTCAGCACCGATTTCGGCGGCTTTGCGCGCCGCGGCGGCCCGGCAGGAGGCAAGACCATCGACCTCGACGAGGACGACTTCACACGCCAGCCGGACCCGAATTCGCCGTGGCGCTCCATCCGCGACGAGTAGTCGGCGAGCTTCCGACGCCGGCAAAACCTTGTCTTGGCATGCCGAGCATGCTAGCGAACCGCGGATTCCAATCCGGGCCGCATCGCGGCCAAGCCAAGAGGACATGGGCTAATGGCCACGAATGAAGCGCCGGAAGGCGCCAACGGCAACGGTAATGCACAGCAGCCCACACTCAATGTGCTGGCGCAGTATGTGAAGGATCTTTCCTTTGAAAGCCCCGGCGCTCCGAATTCGCTGCGCGGCCGCGACAAGGCTCCCGGCATCAACATCAACGTCAACGTCAACGCCAACCCGATGACGGACAAGCAGTTCGACGTCAACCTGACGTTGAGTGCGAAGGCTGCCTTCGACAAGGACGTGCTGTTCAACGTCGAGTTGGTCTATGGCGGCGTGTTCCGCATCGACGGCTTTCCGCAGGAGCACATGCTGCCGCTGCTCTTCATCGAGTGCCCGCGCCTGCTGTTCCCGTTCGCTCGTCAGATCATCGCCGAAGCGACCCGCAACGGCGGCTTCCCGCCGCTGATGCTCGACCCGATCGATTTCGCCCAGATGTTCCAGCAGAAGATCGCCGAGGAACAGGCCGCTTCCAAGGTCAAGGTCAGCTAAGACCCCACGCCTTCAAGCGTCATCAATCAAAAGCCCGGCCTCAGTGAACTGACCCCGTAAAGTTGGACGGTTCATTGAGCTGGTAGATTTAAGGGCTGGGTCCTGTATTGCACAGGGGCCAGCCCTTTCAGTTTCAG
>NZ_JACJHY010000062.1 GCF_014138625.1 Aminobacter ciceronei | reverse complement strand
ATCGAAACGCGCCATGATCACCTCCCGCTGATTGCAGGAAGGGAATCACAACCGATGCCAAATGGGAATCCCGTTTATGGGTATGTGACCTAGAGTACGCATTTGACAATGGCGTGCCGCCCTTAACGAACGATCATCTGGAGACCTTTGCAGCACAGTTGGGAATTGGGGAATTTGAATTTCGTCGCACTCATTGGGCAATCAAAGAAGCCGATCTGTTCAGGGTGTTGCTGCGAAACCTCCAACCGCGACGGAACCGCCCAACGGTCTTTCAGATAGCCGAGCCGGAATTTGTCGAGCCGACTTTGATGTCGGCAATGATGCCTTTTCACCCCAATTTCACCCCAGTCTATGAAACTATCCAGAGGGTTGCTGGAGAATTCGGACTGAGGTGTCGACGCGCAGACGACATTTGGGAAAATCCGGCCGTAATGCAGGATGTTGTCTCCCTTATAGATCGATCCAGGATCGTCGTTTGTGATTGTAGTGGCCGCAACCCAAACGTTTTCTACGAAGCTGGCATCGCCCACACACTTGGCCGCGAAGTGATCCTTATAGTCCAGTCTGCTGACGATATCCCATTCGACCTCCGTCACCTTCGACACATAGCATATCTGAACAACGACGAAGGTCGGACTCACCTTGCGGGCCAGTTGCGAGCACGTTTGGAGTTTCTGGGGTGATGCACTTAGACGGAGCTAGCCCTCAATCCATTCTCTCAGGGGCATCGCCTCGTTAGAGACATGGTTCCAGACCATCCATTCTGGCTTGTCGTTCCCTTTGAAGGTTCCCCACACTACACGGTCGTAGATTCCGAGATACTCTTGCTCGGTCCAGCGGTATTCGAAGGCCTTCTCCGGCGCTGGAAAAATGGCGACATTTCCGGACCTTTTACATCCGTCTGCTAAGCCAAGCTCCCAAGGGACCCACTTGCTTTCCTTTATGTGGTCACTGGCAAAAACCATAAATTTCTTCGACGAAGATATTCTGGCCCGCAATGCTGTGGCAATTTCCTTTGGGGACTTCTCGGACAGAGTTGGGTCAAATTTGTCCAGATATACTGTGGCTCCATGGTTTTCGAGAATTAGGACGACACCCGGCATAACGTCATCATCTTTTGATGAATGAGACAGAAACGTTGCGTTTTGGGGGCTTCTTGTTTCTGCCTTTCTAACTCTTTGTAAGTTTTCTGATAATCTTTCCCGTCCTATGTTCAGTATTTCAGAACGTGTTACGTAGTTGACCATTTATCCCCCCAAAATGCCTGCAGCCCGGTTCACCTTCGGACAACTTGATTTGAGTCGCAAGTGCGAGAAGAACAGTTGAATGGCGGGCAATAGTTCAATGTCAGTCACAACAGGGTATACCCTTGCGTGACGTAACAGCGGGTCACTGAGTAGGCGTAACATCTGGGTTGACATCGACTATTTGTGACAGGGTAGCGTGATGCTTCAAAACCTTGAGGTTACAGCATGGCTCGCATTGGCTACGCCCGCGT
This sequence comes from Aminobacter ciceronei, assembly GCF_014138625.1. Taxonomy (GTDB): domain Bacteria; phylum Pseudomonadota; class Alphaproteobacteria; order Rhizobiales; family Rhizobiaceae; genus Aminobacter; species Aminobacter ciceronei. The sequence continues at coordinate 17,108 of NZ_JACJHY010000062.1, read as the reverse complement.
CAGCACCACCGATCAAGACCTTGAAACACAGATCAATAAACTGAAGGCTGAAGGCTGCGAGGTCGTTCGGTCAGAGAAGGTGTCCGGCGCCAGTCGCGACGGGCGCAACGAGTTGGCCACCGTACTGGACTTCCTGCGCCCCGGCGATGAGTTGGTCGTCACTCGTCTTGATCGGCTCGGCCGCTCGACGCGAGACGTACTCAACCTCATTCACGAATGCGAACAGAAAGGGGCGGTGCTCACCGTGCTCGACCCTCACGTTTCGACCCGAGGCGAGATGGGCCAACTCGTCCTGACCGTGCTCGGCATGGTTGCACAAATGGAGCGACGATTCATCAAGGAGCGGCAGCGAGAAGGCATCGAGAAGGCAAAGGCCGCTGGAGTCTACCAAGGCAGTAAGCCTCGGATCGACCGCGCCACGATCTGTGAGATGCATGCTGAGGGCGTCGGGGCGACAGCGATTGCCAAAGCCGTCGGCTGCTCGCGAATGCAGGTCTATCGGGTTCTGCGTGCCTCTCCGGCTGGATAAGGTCCCAATGCCCCCCCTGGGCAAGACGGCAGTTCACTCAATTTTTCATGGCGGAGTTATTCATGGCGGAGTGCTTCCATCGGCTCTAGCCGAGCTGCTCTGGATGCCGGATACCATCCGAAAAGCAAACCGACCGAGGCGGAGAAAGCGATGGCGAGCACCGGCGCGTTGAGCCCAATGAAAATGGGCCATCCGGCGAGTCGGCCTGCTGCGATGGCGATCCCGGCGCCTAGAACGAGGCCTATCAACCCTCCAAGCAGGCAGAGCGTAATGGCTTCCATCAGGAACTGGGTTCGTATGTCCTTGCGTCGCGCGCCTATGGCAAGCCGGATTCCGACCTCGCGAGTGCGTTCGGTGACCGAGACCAGCATGATGTTCATGATGCTAATGCCGCCAACGAGCAGGGACACCGATGCGATCGAAGCCAGCAGCCAGGCAAATGTCGTTGTCGTGGCGTTGCGCAGTGCCATAGCCTCTGACGGATTGATAATAATGAAATCACTGTCGCGATCCGACCCTAGGCGGTGGTGCTGGCGCAGCAGTGCTTGGATTTGAGCAACCGCCGGTCCGACTTTTTCTTCACTTACTATCTTGGCAAGAATGTAGGCAACAGACTGGCGGTCGCCATCGTCGCCGCCCCCGAAGAGCCGCCTCTTTGCGGTGGAAATCGGAACAAATACGACGTCGTCTTGGTTTGTCCCCGCACCGGACTGGCCTTTGGCCGCTAGAACACCGATGACCTGAAAAGGTGCATTCAGAATCCGGACTTCGGCTCCAATTGGATTGCCTCCCTGAAACAGCTCTTGGGCGACCGTGTGTCCGATTAACACGACCTTGTCAGCACTACTTTCTTCTTTGCTGGAGAATTGTCGTCCAGCCGAAAGTGGCCAATCACGGACCACAAAATAGTCTACGGTCGTTCCATTGACGGTTGTGCTCCAATTTCTATTGCCACGTACTATCTGAGCGCGGCCGCGAACCGAAGGCGCGGCTGCCCGCACGGGAGGGAGCCCGGCAATGCCTCGGGCGTCGGACTCGGTCAGAGTGCCCAAGCGGGCACCGCCGCCGCTTTGACCTGCAATCGGCTCGATCACCAAGACATTCGCCCCGAATGATCGGATCTGTTCTTCGACTTGTGCTTTTGCGCCCGATCCCAGCGCGACCATCGCGATGACCGAGGCGACCCCGACAACGATGCCGAGCATGGTGAGAAAGCTGCGCAGCCTGTTCACCCAAAGCGCCCTGCGCGCGATGCGAAACCCCTCCCACCAGTTCACGTCACTGCTCCTGCGAATAGGGGACGCCAGACCTGATCGAGCTTCTCCCGGTCAAGTGAGCTTGAATGAGCAACTGTACATGATCCCCAAAAGCGGGGGACAGCCATCGTCTGCCTTGCTACCTACCCGTGCACGAACTCGAACGCTCTCCAATCACTACTTGAGGAACTAACCGAAGCCGGTCACGCCCCATCCACGTAATTTGCGCCCAGTCGACCCGGTCAGCACGCGATCAGGTACGTCCTGGTCGCCAATGATCGTGCCGTCTTGCAGCCTTATGATGCGCGACGCATGACTTCCGACGATCTCGTCATGCGTCACCATGATGATGGTACGTCCCTGCTCATTGAGATGCTGGAGAAGCGCCATGATTTCGTTGCCCGTCCGGCTATCAAGCGCTCCTGTGGGCTCGTCTGCAAGGATTAGCGCGGGGTCTGTTACGAGCGCCCGGGCGATTGCGATGCGCTGCTGCTCGCCACCTGAGAGTTGCAGCGGCCATCGTTGTGCTTTGTCAGAAAGCCCCACCTTGTCCAATGCTTCCGCCGCACGCAGCTCACGCTCGCGTCTACGCACGCCCGCATAAACGAGCGGCAGTTCTACATTCTCCAAAGCCGTGTTGCGGCCCAGCAAATTATATGACTGGAACACGAAGCCGATCCGACAATTCCGCAACCGCGCTGCGTGATCGGGCGACAGGTTCGCAGTATGCTCGCCCGCAAAAATCAGGCTGCCGGATGTTGGTCGGTCAAGTAAACCGATGATATTCATGAGCGTCGATTTACCGGAGCCCGAAGGTCCCATGATCGCCACAAACTCACCATCCATCAGATCGAATGACGCGTCGCGCAGGGCGACGGTAGTGGTGCTATCATGGCCGTAGCTCCGCGAGAGGGAAATGGCTTTGAGGAGCATGCTCAGAACCCAAGCCTGAAGCCGAACAATCGGTCTCGCGCTGCCTCTTCCGCTTCGCCTACGACGATTTGGTCCCCTTCCTTCAGGTCTCCGACGACCAAAGCGGCATAGCTCCCATCATCGTCACCAAGTACGACGCTTACCGGGACAGCAATCCGGGTCCCGTCAAGCGTCCACACAGTAGTCTGCACCCCATTGTTGCCGTTGCCGGGGGAGAGCTCCTTTGACCCATCAGCCACACTTGGCGCAAAGCGCAAAGCGGTCATCGGTATGCGGAGGACATCCCTGGCTTGCGATGTGACGACATGTACGGTTGCGGTCATCCCCGGAAGCAAAAGTGCTCCAGGATTGGTGGTCCCAAGAACGACAGTATAAGTAACAACGTTTTGCGTGACCTGCGGAGCCTTGCGAATGTCACGTACCATCGCGGAAAAACGCCGATCCGGATAGGCATCGACAGAAAACTGAGCCGCTTGGCCAACACGTATCTTGCCGATGTCCGACTCGTCCACGCGTGCATAGATGTCCATGCGCTGAAGGTCGCCAGCAATGGTGAACAAGACGGGAGCTTCGAGGCTTGCCGCCACCGTCTGACCCTCACTGACATTCCGACCGACGACGGTACCGTCGATAGGGGAACGAATTGTCGTGCGCTCAAGGTCAATCTCCATCGAGTGCTCGATAGCCTCCCTCTGACGCACGGTTTCAAGTGCGCTATCGAGTTCGGCTTGCGACCGTTCCAAATCAACCGCCGCTCCGGCCACAACCAGTTCGTGCGCGGCTACAATTTCCTCCGCCTCCCGCATTTCAGCAGCTGCTGAATCCCGTGCCGCACGTGCCAGTTCGGTCTGACTTTTGGATGTGTTGCCCATTTTCTGAAGCGAAGTGGACCGTTCGAATGTGTTGGCGGTGACCTCGGATTGCGCTCGGGCATTGTCCAGTCGGGCCATGAGAACTGCCCGCTGTGCCTCAGCGTTGCGAAGGTCGATCCGGGCGCGTTCCAATCTGGAGCGTTGGATTTTTACGGCGGCCTCAGCGACAGCAGTTGAGGCTTTGGATTCTGCGAGGCGTGCCTCAAAACTCTTGCGATCGAGTTGCGCCAGCGCTTGTCCAGCTTTTACGTTGGTATTGAAATCGACGAAAAGGCGCGCAACTTGCCCGGAAAGCTGCGTCCCCACCTCCACCGTGACGAAGGCATTCAGTGTTCCGGTCGTGGACACGGTTTGCACCACGTCGCCTCGTTCGACGGGTGCCGTCATGTAGCGCGTCGCGGCTGCGGCCTCCCGCCAAGGAGGCCATCCGACATTGCTTCCCATGCCATACACGGCCCCGACACCCAGAAGCACGACGGCGACGGATCCGACCAGCTTTCTCATTTGAGCTCACATTTGCCGGACAAAACAGCGCGGTACCGCCATTTTGCGTCAAGCTGCTACATGTCGACTTCCATTTGAGGTGTCGCCCATCCGAGCACACTATTCCAATGCGAGGCGCGTTTCCATAACGAGCGGTTGCGGAAGGTAGAGAAATTCAGGAGACGGCCACCGTCTTCAAGACGTCAACTCCGAATACGTGAAAGTAAATGGAGCTATATCAGCGGCAATAAAATGACCCAATTGGGGGATGTCACTGTCTTTTAGATCAATCTAACGATCTAGATAACAAAGAATCAATCGATTCGATGCGTCACGGATTCTTGAAAACTCTTGAAAATGCCGTTTAGTGGGCGTTAATTCTGCGTCGTTTCCGGTGACTTGTATCAGCGCGATTGCGAATGTGAATTCGGAATCGGCCGGAGACCTATTGGCTGTAAAGTGAGATGGAGGAAATGATGAAGAAGCTGACAAATACACTTCTCGCAACTGCCCTCGCACTTTCCATGGGCAGCACTTTTGCGCTGGCCTTCAATGCAGATGATACCAATCCTAATAACGACCAAGGCCAAGCGAAGGCAATCGCAAATTGCGTCGACAACATTGCCAAACAGAATGCAAATGGCCAGACGGGTTCCAACACCGGCAGCGCTAATGACAAGAAGCAGCTTAATACTGCCGTCACGAATTGTGATCAGTTCTGGAGCTGAACTTAGCTGTGATCTGCCCCCGGAGTTAGCCAACTCCTGAGAGGTTTAGATATCCAACGCAACGCACGCAGGGGGGCAGCGCCCCCCTGTTCTGTTTAAGCGCAAGGAGATGACAATGCGACGGACTATTCTGGCGCTCGCGGCGCTCGCTGCGACGAGTGATTTTGCGATGGCAAACGACACCACCAAGACAACGCACAAACCGACAATGTGCAGCCAAACCGTATCCGGGGAAAAGGTCGACTGCGGTTCAACGGGCTCGACCAGGGACGATCGCGGCCCGGCAACCACCAACTCCATCGGCGCGAAAAAGCCGCGGGTCGGTATCGACATCAACCCGTGGATCGTACCGACGTTCAACTGAACTTAGTTTCAGAATTGCCGTCCATCGACCGGTGGCCTTTTTCGTTGGGTCGCGTGCTTGGTCCAATTGAGCTGCGGGCCCGGACCGGAGACGCAATTTGAAGGTCACGGCATGGATTCTAGGGGCTGCGCGACGAGGCCGCGTTCCTGCTCCGCCCTTTAACAGCCTACTAGAGTTTCAATGCAACGAACGCAGGGGAGTAGCGCGCGCCCGACTTAATCCCTTGAGACTGATGATCCGCGCAACTGCACCCGTAGGGCGGCGTGTAGCCCGTCGCGACCTGCTGCGCGCCGACAGGCAGCGCAGTACGGCTGAAGCAGGCGTCGCGGCCAGCGGCGGCGGCATGCTGCCTGACAGCCTCACCAGCGGCGTTTGCGAGGCAAGCCGCCATTCGTTGCCGAAGGTCGCCGTCCATACCCGCGTTTCGAGCGGCAGCAGCCGATTGGCGAACATCAGCATCAGGTCGCTCTCAGGGATGGGTCCTCGCTGCTGGCCTTTGTCGGCAGAGTACCAGTCCGTCATTCATCCCTCGCCGCTTCGCTATTCTGTGCTGGCTGGCCGCTCACATGCCTCTGGCGCAGTTGCCCACCGTCTGGCTTGTCGGCTGGTCACTGGCGTCGAGGTCGAAAAAGGTGATTGTGTCTTGATCCAGCGGGATCGACACGAAGCGGCGGCGGTCACCCATGGACTGGTCAACGGCACCACCCATCAGCTCCTTTATTCGATCAAACGATTGCTGGTCCATGCCCATGGACTGCGCGGTCGCGCTACCGGCCATAGCCTGTTGGAATTGACGAGCATCGTAGACGACGCTGGCGACGTCGCCGTTCGCGGCATGCTGGATGTGCACGGGCTCAAGCACAGTACCGTTCACAGAGCCCGCTGCATCTTCGGCGATGCTGATGGAGACAGTGCGAAACTGCTCCTGACCGATGATCACCGGCACCCCCAGCACCTGATTACCCGATAGGCGGCACGTGTACGTCATCAAAGGTGGGCCGGACTGCCCCATTGCGTCGAGCGCCTGACTGAACTGGTCTGAGGTTGGAGCAGGAGCAGCATGACGCTCACAGTCAACGACCTTCGGCTGACCGTTGAGGACCGTCTTGCGTACTGGCATCAAGTAGAGCTGTGCATCTTTGAACGCGAGGCCAATCCGTTGGCCGTATGGGTTTCCGCCGTGCGACTTAACTTTCTCGACAAGTTCGCTACCGCCATGCATTTCGAGAAGGTGATCGACTGATACGCCAATCCACCGATTGGCCGGGTCAGGCTTGACCACGCCCTGAACCTTCTTGCCGCCAAACCAGAGAACATCATCGATGTAGGTCAACGTAAACGCGAAAAGGTCCTCACCGGACTCGAGAGGATCGACCGCCATGTCGGACCAACGGACATGGCAGGTCATGGTGTTGGTCGGCGACAAGCGGCTCTGAACCGCGTCGAACTCCTCGCTCCAAGCCGAGGACCAGCCAGCCATGCTGGCCAGCAAACCCACGGCCGCGCCGCGAACTCTTCTCTTCATCATAGGCGCCATCCCCTGCCCCATTGCAATTGTTTGCCCGTAAACCAGTGAATACATATTATAGTTGATAATCTCAACGCTCAAAATCTCCGATTGGTTGGTGCATGAACATGCGCAAACTGGTCGGGAGAAATTTTGCGCGGTTGCGTAAGGAGTCCGGCCTGTCGCAGGAGCAGGTGGCCGAGCGCGCCGACCTGACTCAGCAGTACATCAGTGGCATCGAGACGGGTAAACGCAACCCGACAATCGAGACCCTATACGCCATCGCGAAAGCCTTCGGCGTCAGCCACGTCGAGCTAGTCCTGCCGGACGGTCACGACGACTGAGCCCACGGAGGCGTTAGCTGGCTGTCGCCTGCTCCCATCGACACCAGCAGAGCCTCGACATGCTCGCGCTCGAATTCGTCGCCATCGCAGAAGGCAAGCAAGTACACGGCCTTCTCCTGTCGCTCGGCATCATTGCTGGCGGGATACCGGCACAGTCGAAGGAAGAGGTCTCGCTCGGTCTGGCTGACCTCGCCCAGCCGCTCGAGGTCAGTGAGTGCCGGAGCATGACCGAGCACGACAGCGTCGGTTCTCTTGCTGACGCGCCCAAGCTCCGAGTACGCCGCGCAGTGTGCGCACATGACCTGCATCAGGTCCGAAGACACCGGCTCCGTGGTGTCCACCAAGGCCAGTGAGCCAACTTGGGGAGTCGAGTCTACCGCGGCGTCCGTTCTGTCCTCGGCCATCGCCCGGCGCAAGGCAACCAGCGGCATCGCGAGCCACAGGGCCAGTGCCGACGCCGCCTGCAGGAGTTCACGCCGATCCGCTGTTGCGCCTGCTGCCATCTCAGTACTCCTCCGCGCACATTACGGTCAGCACTCGCCGCGTCTGTTGCGGGTCGGTCGGGTCAGGCGATCCGGCGGAGAGGTCAATGTCGTAGTATTCGATCTTCCAGAAGTAGCGGGCACCGTCCTGATCGATAGCGCCGAAGTCATGCTCACCATGTGGATCATTGTTGCTGTCGAACGCTTCGAAGGTCCGTATCGAACGCAGTAGCGCACGCCGCTCTATCTCCGGCAGAGCGGACACTCCCGCCGTCATCATGACCGTGCCCCCGACGAAACTTGTGCGGAAGGCATCGTTGAGCGCGCGAACCCTTGCCGCCCGAACAAAAGACCCGGCCGCTTCGGCAGCCGGGTTTGCATCACGTCCAGTCTGGCGCATCGCCGCCTCCATCAGGCCGATGCCTTGGGGTGCAGGAGCGCGATCTGCTCGGCCTTGCGGGTGAAGGGCGGATAGTCCAGCCAATCGCGCCAGCTCAGCCGGTAGACCCCCTCGCCGATCACCTCGACGACGCGGGCCTCGAAGAACCCGTCATCCTTGCCTTCGCGGGCCAGCACCAGCGACCCGACCGCGATCTTTGACCAGTCCTCCGGTCGGGTCGCCGTTGGCCGCTCCGGCATCGGCTTGGCGGCATCGGACGACGCGTTATCGCCGGTTCCTTTCTCGGTGGCCTTGGCGGGCCGTGGGATCATCACCGGTCGTGCTTTCAAGGGCTCGGGCAGATGGTTCAGTAGTCGCTCGAAGGTCTCGCCCTTCACGAACGGAACGAAGGCTCGACCGCTCGTGAACAGCTTGCCCTTGGGCAGCCGGACGGCGAGGTCGCGTAGCTCGTCGTCCTCCACCGGCAGTGCAGCCATGCCCATCAGCCTCGCGGCGTCCTTGGCTGGGGCGGCGTCCTCGCCGTCGAACCAGCTGGCATGGGCCTTTCCGGCGTCGTCACGCCCGAGCAGGATCAAGGCAGGCGCAACGGCGGGCGACAGTGGTGCGAGCGTAAGTTGGGTCATGAAGCATCCCTGAAAAAGAGAAGGGCCCCGAGTGGGGCCCTTGGTGAACATTCAGATTGTGTAGGTCGTATCGCCGGTGGCGCTCGATCAGCAGCGACTGCTGCTGCCTCAAAACTGCGATTGTGTGCATACCCCTGCCCGCCGACTGCGCTTAAGCATGGCCAACTCGCCATCCGAAGCACCCCCAATATATAGGAAAATTTTCCTCTAGTCAAGTCAAATCTTTGCGCAGCTCGGGTGCAACGGGTGATGGGCTGAATTGGACGTGCTCAAGGGGGGCTTTTGGATCAATCGCTTGAGAACCAATATGGAAGGCTCAAAGCCACAATGCGACGTCTGCTTACATGGATATTTCAATCAGAATGGGGAACACATCATACAGCCGCCCCTTACCTCGCCCCGTGCGTTATCTGTCATTCGTCCACAACCCGACAGCTAAGCCGACGAGTAGAGCCAAAACGCCAACAATATCGAGAGTCAAACCGCGAAATGTTACGCTGAACAACAGCAACGCGATAAGAAGCGCGCCCCAAAACGCTAGGGTCGCGAGCCTTACAGCCTCGACGCTACTACGTGGAAAGAAATATCGACTGGTCCACATGGCAATGCTGCCGATCACTATTCCCCTTAGAATTTCTGGGAACCACATCAGGCCGATCTCATGGAGATACGGTATCCACGATGAGCCACCTGTGAACAGATTAAACACGAACGTATAGAGCAAAACAGCAACGGCTGCGGGAATTGCCGCTGGCAAGACCGTCACAATGGCCACAAGGACCGCGGCTGCAGTGTTCTCCGGCGTTGTTTTCGCCAGCCCGTCGTCGAATGCCATCGTCGCCCCTCCAGTTTACTCGGAGGCTAGAAGTGGGTCGCTAAAAGGTCAATCGGCTCTGACAATTGGCGAACCTCGCGAGCAACCGGCCTCCACGAGCACTGCCAAGCTGCCCACGTAGAGGCATGCCACTACGAGCCGCCTCGCTTAACCTCGATCATCGGCTGGTAGCAGCCCGTCAAAGACCTCCAAGAGTGCAGCGGTAATTGCGGTGCCGAGCGCATTGCCTGTCGCCCTCAACGCCTCTTCATCCCCGTCACGCGCAGCCAGTGCGAGGGCCGTGCCCTGCTCGCCGACAATAGTTTTGGCGCGCTCAATTGCCCACAGCGCGAAATCGCTCCGGTTATCAACCACTACGGCGTCCGTCTCGTCCATCACATCTCACTCCGGGGCCACTTTCGGGGGCGGTATATCAGAGCCCACATGCCGAGCAATGCTCATCCGGACAGGGCCGACAGCCGGTTCCCCATAGTTCCGTGACAAGGGCCGGAATATGACGTTCTGAAGCCCAAGGGTCAGCTATGGGCTAATGCGGCCCAGTCCAGCCCGCACTGAGGCCGACACTCTGCCATGGAAGATGCGGACCCTCAGTTGATGCTGAGCCGGTCAACGCAGCGGTGACACGCACCTTCGGTCCCACCGAAAAGTGGTCGCCGGTCTGGCCTCCTCAGGCAAGCAACTACATAGCATCACACCCGCTGGTGACTACGGGACGTCAATCGCCAAATCTGGCGATAGCAAAGCCGTAAAGCCTGTAGCAGTCTTCTCTGAGATGACCAAGAACGTGTAGTCTGTGCCTGTCAGACGGCGCGGTAGGAGGAGTTCCGATGCGATTTTCCTGCAAGCAAAAGACGGCCGTCGTTCGAACCGAACATTTTTCACTCAATGGGTTCCGCCGCCGAGAGAACTCAGCTACGCGAATTTCAGGTTGTTTTTAGACGGAGAGATCTTGTGACTGATGTATTGACGAAGCCGACCAACCAGCTTGTCGAACTTACGGCCGATCTGGTGGCGGCTTACGTTTCGAACAACCCGGTTCCTGCAGGAGAACTCCCTGCTTTGATCGCAGAAGTCTATGCCAGCATCCACAAACTGGGCGCTGATGTCGTTCCGGAGAAGCAATTGTTAACGCCTCGGGTGCCAATCAAGAAAACGGTCACTCCCGACTACATCATCAGCTTGGAAGACGGCCAGCAGTACCGAACGCTTAAGCGGCACCTTACTCGCTTGGGCCTGACCCCTGACGAATATCGCATGAAGTGGTCACTGCCCTCTGACTATCCCATGGTAGCCTCCAACTATTCCGCAAGGCGCTCAGCGCTGGCGAAGGAACTCGGCCTTGGTCGCAAGCCTGCAGCCATGCAGGCGGCGAAACAAGCAACCAAGAGGGCACCGCGAAAGGCAATTTCTTAATCCCGCAATGAAGGATAGGCGGAAATACTCCTTGGCTGCCTCGATCAGCAGCAACAAGGTATCCGTAGGTGTGTTCCCCCCTGCCGAACCCGAGGTTCCGGCCACGCTCGCCCTCGGCGGTGAATTCGTGCTCACCTATACGCTGCCCCCTAAAGGGGAAGGTTCGCCATCCGCGGCTTCTACAAGCAGCGAAGGAGCTAAGCTATCAGGCGCTCAGTGATCTCGTTCTGCTTCATGATAATCTGCCGCGCCTCCGCCTGCGCGTCCGCCCAGATCGCAGCCCCCTCGCCGCCAGAGAGGCACAGCATCGGGATTGTTCGGGTCCCCATCACCTTGAGCATCTTGACTGCATCACCCTTCCGAAGAGGCCGCTTTTTCTGTTCAAAATCATCAGTCAATACCGTTGTAAATTCGCCGGTCTCTTCGTTCATTTCTTCGCGCTTGAGTAGGTAAACGCGGTAATCCCTCAACTGGCCCTTAAGCATGTAGATGATATCGGGTACGATACCTTCAGCATCAAGGGTTCGTTTATCTGCGGGTCTTTTACCGGGAATTAGGGCCTTATAATCTCGATTGACAGCGTCCACGACAGCCTCCACCGACCTCTTGTCGCATCCCCATGCGACAGCATGTACGTGCCAAGACACCGTCGTACTTCGAGTTCCGGGAACAATGCTGTAGTTGCTGTAATATGCCGCCTCCACGATGCCGATGTAGTGGAACCCTTCCAACAGTCCCCCAGCCCAGCTTTTAATCGTCTCTTGGTCGAAACCGGCAGCTTCTTCGAACGGTACCGCGAACTCCTTTGGCGACAGCGTAACGAAAAAGAACTCGCTGCCCGCCGATACCGCCTCGGAGGCCGCGAACGTTTTCAACGTGGCCCGCAAAAATTCAATCCGAGCCCGGTTGTTGGACGCTCGAAGCTCTTGGGCACCGCCCCGCTTCCAGCCTTCGACTGTGATTTCATCGACTAACCGGCGACCCCATTTGGTCAGGGCGTACTCGCGCAACTGCCGTTCAATACTTTTATGCTCTTCTCTGAAGCTTGCGAATGTGGGAAGTGCCATTGGGTCCTCTTTAGCCCGGCATATCGGGGCAACGAATGGAGAAAAGCGGTCGGCTCGGCGGTCAGCTAGGTGTCGCTTTAAGCGACACCCTGCCAAAGTAGCCATCTCAACACAGGTGCGAGCGAGTCTTAGCCAGTTGGCGGTCGCTGTGGCTGGCGCATCAGATTATCTGGCGAGGTATGCCAGTTCACAGCACACTCTTCATGCGCAATGCCGGGTGAAGCGCACTTCGCTACCGTGTACACTTCACCCGAAAATTGTATTACACGGTAGGCTTTTGTACTTTCCTGATCAGCTTGAGTAGTTTTGCCTCGACCAACAGTCCGTCTATGTTTTTGACGATGAGACTGACCTTTTGGCGCTCACCCACTTTCAGCGTTGAAAGCAATTTAGCAGAGACTTCATCCGGACACTGCACCGTCCACACTATTGGAGCTTCCGGCGCCCGGTTGCGGCGCGCCCTTTCTCGATTCAACTCTTCAATGCCGCCCCGCTTTTCCAGTTCGTCTACCACTTTGGCGGCTGGAACCTTATCTTCCAATAAGACTTGGAGCGCGCCAGCCAGCTTACTGACACGCCGTGTCGCTACGAGTCTTTCATCCTTCCCCAATGGAAAACCGACGGCGAAACGAACGGCGAAACGGAGAGCATCCGACTGGTCGGCGTCCTTTGGACGCCCGGAAAAGTCCGCCCACTCAGCGGCCCTGCAAAAGGCAAACCACTCATCTGTATCGGCGCAAAGACGCAACGCGGTCGCGTAGACGTTGGCAAGTTCTTCATGCAGGCGTTTTCGGTGCTGGCCTTCCATGCTGTTGAACGCCTGTCGGACGGCCATCAATTCGTTAGTCGCAGACTGCTTTTGCGGAATTGCTGTCTGCCCGCTAAGCGTGGACTTCCGCGTTTGCAAAGCCTGTGGGTGAGCCGAATAGCCCGCCTGCTTTTGCTTAGGTGCGACCTTACGAAGGCCAACGTTAGGGCTCTTTTTGTTAACGGGTATCATATTACTCTTCCTCTTTGCGAAGAGTGCCAAAGGGGACGATCCGCGCTGTGACACGCGGACCAAGCTCAGTCGATGGGGTGATTGGAATGCGCAACTTTTGACTCCAGCAATTGGAGCCGGATCGCGCGCATAGGCATGAGAAATGCCGTCCGCCGCAATCCGACTCGAGTTGAGATCGGACTTATGGCGAGACGGCCGTTCGAGCATCCGGAGGCGGGATGGTCATCCTGCCGTTGACCTCGTTCCCGCTGCTCGGCGAATTCAGAACAAGGTCGCTGTCTCAATGGCGAGCAAAACCGCCATTCTCATGTCGAACATGACCCGGGACCTACCGTATGGCCCGGCGCTGTCCTCTAATTGGCAATCGTCTTCTAAAGCTTCAAGTAGAGAGTCTAGATTTTTTCGTGTTTGACCAAATGCAGTCTGCTTCTGCAGCACGGACAGCAATGCCCGTTGGACAGAACCCTAAGTCGAAGCCTCGACTTTGCTACACACCGGTGATACACAATCGGTACGAAAGGGTTGGCCTTGCGATTGATTTTGCTAGGTTTTTTCTGCTCAATGCCCATTCCGCGTCTGGGCACCACTTCCTCCTTCTCTCAAAATTGCAGACGGTTTTGCCAGCGACGCGCGAGCGCATATGGCTCAACCCTTGCCGCAAGAACGTGACAAGGCCCGACGCAAGAACTCGGCAATCAGCTGCAAGCGGCGACCTGCGTTGACCTTCGCCCGCCGCACACCCCACCGGCACCGATCAGCTTTTCCGAAGAACAATCGTTCCACCTTGTACATTCCCGCCGTTTACTTCGCGCCTCACGGAGAAAAATGCGGGAATCTACCAATATTTCGGCGAATTACATCTTCAACCACTCCGATTTACATCGGATTCACCATTCATCTGCAATTTCACCTCCCGGGGGAACTTCTTGAGGAGGAAGTGGGATGGAGACGTCGCAAGACGACCGGGTAGGGCCCGGCTCGGAGCACCGGAAACTCGCGCATGGACTGATGCACAAGACCAAGGCGTCATATGTCGCGGCGCTGATTCTGATCGGCTCGCTGTCTACCGCCAGCTTCTTCCTGCTCAGCTCGGTCATTTCGGCCAACATCCAGAAGACAGCGCTGATCGAGCTCGGATCGCGGCAGCAATTGCTGTCTCAGCGCATCCTCCTGACCGCGACCGAGGCCTACACCGCCGAAGCGCAGTGGCTACGCACACAGGCGCGCCAGAACCTGACAGCGACCCTGGCCGCCTTCCTCGCCAACGAGAAGCTGCTGCGCGACGGCTCGCCCGACCCGCAGTCGCCGCTGTACCGGCTGGCACTGTCCGAAGAGGCGACCAAGCTGTTCGACGAGGCCCCCGGCCAGATCGACGCCTCGACGCGGATCCTCGCCCACACCGTCAACTCGTTCCTCGACATGCTTCCCACCTCGGTCTCGGCACCGATGCCTGACGACGCCGTGGCCCATTTCAGCGCGCTCAGGCTCTATGTCGCCGAAAAGGTCCGCCGCGAATACGAGACGCTGACCCGGCTGTTTTCATCCGAGGCGGCCGAAAAGGGTGCTGCCGTCGAGAAGATCCACCTGACCGTCTTCCTGCTCACTTTGCTTCTGCTCCTGGCCGAGGCCATCCTGATCTTCCGGCCGCTGGTGCGCCGGGTGGTGTCCTGCACCAGCGAGTTGCTCAAGGCGCGCGACCAGATGAACTTCGCCGCCAACCACGATGCGCTGACCGGCCTCTACAATAGGGCCTTCCTCAACGACTACATGGAAACGGCGCTTGCCACCGCCAAGCGCAAGGGCGAGATGATGGCTGTCATCCATCTCGACCTCGACCACTTCAAGACCATCAACGACACGATGGGCCATGCCGCGGGCGATGCCGTGCTGATCGAGACGGCGATGCGTCTTGTCACCGCCGTGCGCGATTCGGATGTGTGCGTGCGCCTCGGCGGCGACGAGTTCACCGTCATCCTCAACGACGTCGGCTCCCAAGCGGACGCCGTCGACGTGGCGGAGCGCATCGTCGCCGGGCTCAAGCAGCCGCTGGAATTCGCCGGGACATCACTGAAGCCGAGCGCCAGCGCCGGCATCGCGCTGTACCAAGGTGGCAATGGCACGGTCGGCGACCTGATCGTCAATGCGGACCTGGCGCTCTATCTCGCCAAGGCCGAGGGGCGTGGCGGCTACCAGCTTTTCGCAACGACCCTGCGCGACAAGTTCGAGGAGAAGGCCAATCTCGAACGCGAGCTGCGCGAGGCCATCGCAAGCCAGGCCTTCACCGTTCACTACCAGCCCCAGGTTTCGCTGCAGGGCGGCAAGGTCATCGGTGTCGAGGCGCTGGTGCGGTGGGAAATGGCGGGCAGGAACGTGTCTCCAGGCGAGTTTCTGCCAGTGGCGGAAAAGGCCGGGCTGATGCCGGCACTCGGCCGCATCGTCTTTGCCAAGGCGATTGCGACCGGTGCCGAATGGCATCGCGCCGGCATCGACTTCGGCCGGCTGTCGCTCAATGTTTCGGCGCAGGAGCTGCGCGAGGCGGATTTCGCCGGCCACCTGCTCGACCTGCTCAAGCAGGAAGGGCTGCCGACACGGCTGGTGGCGCTCGAAATCGTCGAAACGGTGATGCTCGACGACGAGAACACCGGCATCGGGCTGACGCTGAAGCGCCTGCGCAAGGCCGGCATTCGGCTGGAGTTGGACGACTTCGGCACCGGCTACGCTTCGCTCGCCCATATCAGCGCCAACGAGGTCGACAGGCTGAAGATCGACCGCCGTTTCGTCCGCGACATCGACAAGAACCCGGCCAACACCAAGATCGTCAAGGCGATCATCGAGCTGGCGCGTGGCCTGGGCATCTCGATCGTCGCCGAGGGTGCGGAGACCGACGTCGAGCTGTCCTGGCTCCACGACCTCGGCTGCCCTGCCGTACAGGGCTATGGCATCGCCTTCCCGATGCCGAGCACTCAGGCGGAGGCGTGGCTGGAGACCCACAGATCAGGAGCGCAGCGGACGGAGGCGATCCACGTCGCTTAGCGTTCTGACGCGCATCCAGACAAAGTCCGCCGCACACTTTTCCTGCAATCGCCCCGGCCGCAATCGCCCCGGCCGCAAGCGGCCGGTTCGGTCCGTTGATCCAGATCAAGGCGGCGTCCCGGCTATCGGTTCAAATCAGGACATGTCCAGACAGGAGAAATGACATGCCGACCGAAACCATCATCGTCGTTGCCGCCGTGCTTTCCGCCTTCGGCTTCTTCGCCGTGGCCCTTGCTTATGCCAGCCTGACGTCCGAGCCGGTGCGCGGCAAGCGCTGACGCCCGGCCGATCAAGTTGTCGTCTTTGCGCAATCCAGGACGGAAAACCGCCATACGGTTTTCCCTGGAATTGCGCTACAGCCGGACCTCGCCCAACGTCACCTGCGCAACGCCGACATAGGGGTTGGCGTGCAGCGCGAGGATCCACAGGCTGACGCCAGCGGTGACGGCAAAGATCAGGATCGCCTTCCTGCCGGCATGCGGCCTGTCGGCGTGGACAGCGCCGACGACGATCGCCGACAACATCGTCAGGAACAGCACCAGATACCATTTGAGCTGGTTGACCGAGCTCGTGCCGATGGCGAGACGTGAATTTCGGGCATCCTGCAACTCGTCGAGATCCTGCACCATCTGGCTGATGATCGGATCGGGATGACCCGCCTTCGCCAGGTCGATCATGGCAAGGCGGATGCCCTGCAGGGCCTGCTCGACAACAGGCTCGGGCGATCGGTTCGCATTCTGCCATTCCATCTGAACGACAGCATCCTTGTAGGCCTTGAGGCCTGCCATGAGCTCGGCCGAGGCCAGCGCTTCGGGCTTTGCCATGCCGGCCAGCCGCATCATCGAGGATCGCTCCGCGCTGGCCACCTGGCTGGCACGGGAATTAACCGACCAGACATCGGCGGCGGTGAAGCCCAGCGACAGCGCCCAGGCCGTGGTGATGGTGCCGACAAAGGCAGCGACCGGCATGGTCAGCGGGTTGTCCGCCGCCTGCCGGGCGAAAACCGCCAGGAACGCCGCACCAAGGAAGAAGGCTATGCCCCCGACAAGGATGAAGGGCAGCGTCATGATCAGCGGCGACCAGGCAAATATGTCCACGACGCCCCTCCCCAGAGCCATCCCTGAACCTGAATAGGCCAAATCGGCCGCCGCTACCAACAGAAAGCCCCGCGATTGCGGGGCTTTTGCGTTGTCGAAGGTGATGTGTGGTGCCGGTTGCGCCTACGAGCGTGGGCGTTCC
>NZ_JACJHY010000061.1 GCF_014138625.1 Aminobacter ciceronei | reverse complement strand
AGCCCGGTCACGTCGCTCCAGCTGCCCTGAGCCAGCGGTGCTGACTGATCCAGGAACGCCTTGGCCCAGGCGATGACCTTTTGGCCACGCTTGGGGTTGTAGCCCTTGGTCTTCTCGGCACCGTCGGCGTCGGAAATCGCGTCGGTGCCGTAGAGCGCGTCATAGAGCGAACCCCAGCGCGCATTGGCGGCGTTCAGCGCATAACGCGCATTCATCACCGGCACGACCAGCTGCGGCCCGGCGACGGTGGCGATCTCGGGATCGACATTGTCGGTGGTAACGGCAAAGGCCGGACCTTCCGGCACAAGATAACCGATCTCGCTCAGGAACGCCTTGTAGGCCGCCATGTCGTGAGGGGCGCCATGCTTGCGGTACCAGGCGTCGAGCTTGAGCTGGAAGTCGTCGCGCTTCTCCAAAAGCGCCCGGTTCTTCGGCGCCAGATCATGCACGATCGCGGCAAAACCCTCCCAGAACGCCTCCGCATCGACACCCGTCCCTGGCAGAGCCTCCGCGACCACGAAGTCGTGGAGCTCGCGCGCAACAGAAAGGCCATGAAGGGAGACGCTGTCGTTTATCCGGTTCATCATGTTCATCGTCATAACTCCCGGGTCAGGCTGCAAGTGCAGCGTCGGTGCGGAACTCGCCCGAAACGGTCTCCGCGACCATCTGGGCTGTAGCGGCCGACAGCGTCCAGCCGAGATGACCATGGCCGGTATTGTAGAACACGCCGGACTGGCGGCCCTTGCCGACCTTTGGCATCATGTTGGGCATCATCGGCCTGAGACCTGCCCAGGGCACGACCCTGTTGGTGTCGACATCCGGGAACAGCATGCGTGTCCAGTCGACCAGCGGTCTGACGCGGTCATCGCGAATGTCTCTGTTCATGCCGTTGAACTCGGCGGTGCCGGCAACCCGGAAGCGCCCGGCGCCAAGGCGGCTGGTGACGATCTTGGCGCGGTCGTCGAGCAGGCTGACCCAGGGCGCGGCAACCTGGCTGCGCTCGTCGTCGAGATGCACGGTTATGGAATAGCCCTTGACCGGGTAGACATTGACCCGGTCGCCGAGCATCGCTGCGAAATGGCGACTGGCGGAACCGGCGCAGATGACGATGCCGTCGGCCTCGACGACCCTGTAGTCGGGCTGGCCGTCGGCACCTGACGTCGTATAGCCGATGCAAAACACGCCATCCCGGGCGATACGCTCGACATTGGCGTCGAAGACAAAGCGCGCACCGCGCCGTTCGCAGGCCTTGGCGAGGCCGAAGGTGAACTTGTGGATGTCGCCGGTCGAGTCCGACGGCGTGTAGAAGCCGCCATGAAAATCGCCATTTAACGTCGGCTCGATCGACTTCACCTCCTCCGCCGTCACCGGCCGGCGGTCGAGACCGCCCTCGACCAGCATCGCATTGACCTTCAGCGCGTGCTGGAAGCTCGGTCTGTCCCAGTAGAAATGCAGGATGCCGCGACGGACATGGTCGAAGTCGATGTTCTCGCGCTCGGCAATCGCAAACAGGTGCTTGCGCGCGGCAATCGCCAGCCGCGTCGTCTCCACCGTATTGTCGCGGTAATTTGCGATATTTGAGACGAACTCAGCCAACCAGGCATATTTGTGCCAGGTAGGCCGAGGATTCATCAGCAGCGGCGCATCACTGCGCAGCATCCACTTGATGCCCTTGAGCAAGGTCGACCAGTGGTTCCAGACTTCGGCGTTGCTGGCCGACAGCTGGCCGCCATTGGCGAACGACGTCTCCATCGCGGCATAACGCTGGCGGTCGACGACAGTGACGGTGTAGCCGCGCTCCAGAAGGGCATAGGCAGTGGTGACGCCGGTGATACCGGCGCCGATAACGGCAATATGGGGCATTTCACTCTCCGCGAACAAAGTTGGGTGCGGGCCGAAGCCCGCTGTTTTCCCCAATCTGTCGCTGTACCTGAGAGCTTAACCGCGTCAGCCTTGCCGGTGCGGCTTTCCCCTTCGGTGGACGCTCGAGGCGCCTCTCTCCAGATCGTTCAACTGCATGGTCACTTTTGCCTGAGAGTTTCCTGGGGGGTTGCTCCGTCGGCGTCGGCCGGTGTCATCTCGCAGCGGCCGATCTCTCCCATGCAGCCTCTTGAACGTATGCCTTCATAGCTGGTGCCGCACCCTTCCGCAACGCGAGACGCGGCAAGCTCCAGCCCTCAGTTGCCTTCGTCGTACAGTGTCGTGGTCGTCTCGACGTCTTCCTCGTGCAGGCCAGCGCGCACCACGGCGGCAGCCGCCAGCTCGCGCGCCTTGCGGCGGATGCCCGCTTCGTCGACACCCTGCACCTTGCCGTCGACATAGACCGCCTTGCCGTCGACCCAGGTCTGAGTGATCGAGGCCGTCGAGGCCGAGAACACCAGCGCCTGCAGCGGATCGTAGAACGGCGTCCACTCGACATGGTCGAGATCGAACAGAATGAAATCGGCCTTCTTGCCGATCTCCAGCGAGCCGATCTCGTCGTCCCACATCAGGGCGCGCGCGCCCTCGATGGTGGCGGCGCGCAGCGCATCGCGGGCAGTGAAGATGTCGGGCTTCAGCCGCGCATCCTTGAACATGCCGGCAACGACGAGCATCTGCCGCATCAGGTTCATGTTACCGGCGGCCGAGACACCGTCGGTGCCGAGGCCGACCTTGACGCCGGCCCTGACCATCTCGGGGTACTTGCCGATCGACGTGGCGCCCTTGCCGAGCTTGAACGACGAGCACGGGCAGAAGGCAACGCTGGCGCCGCGCTCGGCCAGAAGCTTGACCTCCTCATCCGACACGGCTGCGCCGTGAGCGATGACCAGGTTCTTGCGGATGCCGCCGGCATTGTCGACGCGGGTGATCGGCCAGCAGCCATACTTGCTCTCGCAGACCTTGGCCTCCTCGATCGAAGTCGCCAGGTGGTAGGTGGTGCCGACGCCCAGCTTCTCGGCCAGCGCCACGGCACCGACATGCAGTTCGAGGCTGCAGGGCTCCTTGCCCTCGATGTTGACCCAGCAGCGGGCACGACCGTCGAGCGTGTTGTTGTAGCGCAGCACGTTTTCCTCGAGCACCTTCAGCGCCGTCTGCGCGTCGGGGAAGAAGTGATGCTCGGCCATTTCCTCGGTCCAGCCGCGCGGCAGCTCCGACGGGCGATTATCGGCGGCGTGGCGGCCGGTGATGCCGCGGATGCCGGTCTTGTCCATGGCGCGGATGACGATGCCGGGATCGTATTGCGAGCCCATGTCGAGGAAGCAGGTGGTGCCGCAGCGCAGCATCTCGGTGATGCCGAGCAGCGCGCCCCAATATTCGTCTTCCTCCGTTATGTGAGCGTAGAACGGCTTGGCCCAGTGGAACACCCAGGCGCGGGTGTTGAGATTATCGGGGAAGACCGCGCGGGAAAGGGTCTCGGACAAATGCACGTGGCTGTCGACGAAGCCCGGGCAGATCCCCAGCATGGTGCCGTCGATGACCTTGTCGAAGCTCTTGCCCTTGTGGCGCGATGCCACATCGTCGGCCGCTCCGATGTCGGCGATGCGGTCGTTCTCGACCACCACGCTCGCATTGCGCAGCACCGTGTCGTTCTTGTCGACGGTGAAAGCGAAGTTCAGATTTTCGATCAGCGTACGCATGCGGCTCCACCCAATGCTTTACCCACGGACCCTCCCGATCGCGTCGCCGGTCCGTGACAGCGGGCGATATCCGAGCATTCGCACACTCTTCCGAGCGGAACGCGACGACCGGGCCAACAACCACCCCGGCCGCCATTTCGCAAGCGGTAGCCCTTAGGCCACCGCCTTGACCTTGCCGCCCTGCTTGGCGGTGCCGCAAAGGATCAGCTTGTCGGTGTCGGCGTAATCGGACAACAGCTCCGATCCCTTCGACGTCACCAGAAGCATGTCCTTGTTCTGCATGCCGTAGCCATAGCCGGTGTCGTAGCAGAGCGGCTCGAAACCAAGCACCATGTTCTCTTCCAGCGGCGCGTCGCTGCCCGGCTTGCCGAGCACCGGCGTCAGGCCGAGATAGGGGTCTTCGTGCAGGTGCAGGCCAATGCCGTGGCCAACGAACGAGATCGGCGGCAGGTTGAGCTTGGCGAGCTTGGCGATGAAGGCGTCGTAGATCTCGCGACAGCTCGCACCGGGCTTCACCTTCTCCATGATCTCATACTTGCACTCGACCAGGTGAGCCCAGATCTTGTCGGCCATGGGCGGCGCCTCGCCGACGATGGCCGTGCGGCAGACGCCGGCCTGGTAGCCGTTGATGACCGAGAAGATCTCGACGCGGCAGACATCGCCACGCTTGAGGATGCGGTCGGACGGGCCGACATTGGGCAGCACCGACCGCTCGCCGGTAGCGACGATCAGCAGCTTGAAGTGTTCGGCGCCAAGCGAATAGACGTTGCGGGTCAAATGACCGGCAATGTCCATCTCGGAGTCGCCGGCATCGACCACCGCCAGCGTGTCGGTGATCGCCTGGTCGGCGATCCGAGAGAGCTTGCTAAGCAATGCGACCTCTTCAGCCGTCTTGATCTGGCGCAGCCGCGCCAGGATCGGCTCGGCATGCTCGAACCGCGCGCCGGGCATCGCCGCGATCAGCCGGGCGAAATCGCCGGCCGGCAGATAGTCCATCTCAAGGCCGATGCGCGCCTTGCCAAGGCCGAGGCCGGCGAGCTGGTCTGCCAGCACCAGCATCGGATCGTCGGAGAATTCGGCCCAGATACGGGCCGGCATGTCAGGCAAGCGGCGCTTGATCGTTGATGCTTCCATGTCGACGCCGAAGATCGCGGTGCGGCCGTCCGCTGTGACGATGGTCATCGCATGGCGGTGGCGGATCAGCGGCTGCGACGGCACGACGAAGCCTGTGGTATAGGCGAAGTTCTCGGGCGACGAGCAGATGATGGCGTCGAGCCCATGCTCGGCCATTGCCCTCACCTGCTTGGCTACGATTTCTGCCCGCATGATTTGGTTCCTCTCCTTGAGTTTCTTGACCGGCGCTCAGTCGCGCACGCGGTATTTTTCGACCTTGGCGAGGTCGACATCGATGCCCATGCCCGGCCCCGACGGCACGACGACCGCACCGTCGACGACCTGCATCGGCTCGACCAAAAGGTCGTCCTTGTAATAGATGCCGCCGACCTGACCATGCTGCGCCTCGGCCGGTGTCGAGATCGGGATGACGCAGGACAACGTCGCTGCCGGCGATGCAGCCGCGACCTGGACGTTGGCGAGGTTGCCGATGCCTGTTTCGATCGAGCCGTTGACGTTGCAGATGATGCCGGCGGCGCGGCAGACCGCGCCGACTTCCATCGCCTTGTACAAGCCACCGGCCTTGGTGGTGTAGATCGAGACGATCTGGATACCGCCATTCTGGATGATCTGGATGGCGTCATGGGCGTTCCATGCCGACTCGTCGGCCATGACGGGCGCGTCGATGCGGCGGCCAACTTCGGCGATGCGCTCGATGCCCATCACCGGCTGCTCGACATATTTGAGCCGGTACTTTTCCATCTGGCGCACGGTCTGCACCGCCTCGCCAGGCGTCTTGTAGCCCTCATTGGCGTCGACGCAGATTTCCATCGCCTCGCCTGCAGCCTCGCGGACTGCCGCGACCATCTTGACGTCGCGCGCCGGGTCGACGCCGATCTTGACCTTGATCGTCTTGATGCCTTCGGCAGCAAGCTTGGCTGCCTCGACCTTGGCCTCTTCGATCGAGATCAGGCCGATCGAATGGGTGATGGCGACCTTGTCGCGCGCCTTGCCGCCGAGCAACGTATGAACGGGAACGTTCAGCCAGCGGCCGGCGAGGTCATAGGCCGCGAACTCGACGGCCGCCTTGGAATAGGGATAGCCGCGGATGATGGCATCCATGCGGGCATGAAGCTCGGCAAAATTGCCGAGTTCGAGACCGATGACGGCAGGCGCCAGGTAGGTCTCGATGACGCTGCGGGTGATCATGGCGGACTCGCCGAAGTAGCGGCCGAACTCACCGCCCCAGTCCTTCAGCGCCGGCGCCTCGCCCCAGCCGACCCGGCCGTCGCTGTCGGTCATCTTGACCATGACATAGCGACCGATGACCTCGGTCAGGCCGGCCCATTTGTGCTCGCGCCGCGTCGGCAGTTGAACAATGAGCGTTTCGATGGACTTGATCGTGGGCACCGGTCTCTACCTTTTCCTTGTCACCGCGGAGGCATCTCTGTACGATGCGATCATCTAGTGTGATCACACTTTATGATCATATTTTTGGATGTCAAGCGATCCCGGGATCGATTTTTCATGGCCGACCGAAACGGCCGTGATGCATGGTAGGAAGGCAGCGGAGGAAAAGATGATTGTCGAAGCGACCAATTATTTCGCCAAAGAGGATCAGGCGGATGAGGTTCTGAAGCAGCGCCGCAAGGCGACAGAGATCAGGCGCCAACTCGGCCTGGATCCCGGGCGCATCCTTGTGCGGACGGAAGGAAACGGACCTGACATACGCTGGGAATGCAGCTTCGCCTCAAGGGAAGCTTATGACGCCGACCGGGCTGCACGCGCAGCATCGCCCGACTTCGAAGCCGCACGCAAGCGGATGCACACGCTGCTCGAGCGCTTTGAGCGCCACGTCTACGAAGTGGTCGAATAGAGCGGCAGGTCCCGATCTAAGCCTGTGCCAGCAGCCGATTCATCCTTGCCCGCACACGGACAACACCCTCGGCGATATTGTCGCGCGGGATCGACGAATACCCCATGCGGAAGAAGCGGCACGGCCCGTCCGCATCGGGAAAGAACGGCGAGCCGGATTCAATCAGCACGCCGTCCTGCTTGAGTTCGTTCATCAAAAGGTCCGCATCCAGCCCATCGGGCCCCTCGACCCAGAACGAGGTGCCGCCAAAGGCTGACGATCCGGCGATGGTGAAGCCTTCGCGCTTCAGCGCTTCGGCCATGACGATGTGGCGCTTGTGGTATTCGCCACGCATGCGGTGCAGCACCGCATCGTGGTGGCCGAGCGCGAGGAAGTAGGCTGCAGTGCGCTGGAGATGGCCGGGTGGATGACGCAGCATCAGGGCACGCAACGCTCGCGCCTCACGGATGACCGGCGCCGGCGCCACGAGATAGCCCAGCCGCAGGCCCGGAAAAAGCGATTTGGAAAAGCTGCCGATGTAGAACACCCGACCGCTGCGATCGAAGGACTTCAGCGCCGGAGACGGCGGCGCGAGAAAGCTCATCTCGAACTCATAGTCGTCCTCGACGATGATGAAGTCCCTGCCGGCGGCAGCTGCCAGGAGTGCTGCGCGGCGCTCGACGGGCATGGTGGCGCCGGTCGGCGAATGGTGGCTCGGCGTGACGAAGACCGCGTCGACCTTGGCAGGCAGGACCTCGGGCGGCAGGCCTTCCTTGTCCACGTCGATGGCCGTCACGTCTGCACCGCTCAGCTTGAGCGATGCGCTCATGTCAGGGTGGCAGGGGTTCTCGCACACGGCGTGCGCGCCCTGCCGCAGCAGCAGCTGGGTGACGATCCACAGTGCATTCTGCGCTCCCACCGTGACGAGGATTTCATCAGGCGTGGCGCGAATGCCGCGACTGGGCAACGTCCTGGAGCAGATGTAGTTGACAAGCTGCACGTCGTCGGCAGCGGCAAAGTCGCCGGCCATCAGTTCAAAATCCTCGCGCGCCAGCGCACGCCGGGCACAGTCGCGCCAGGCGCCGAGATCGAACAGCGACGGGTCCATCTGGCCGTAGAGGAACGGATAAGGATAGCGGCGCCAGTCGAGCGGCTTGCGCATCTGCTTGGCAACGATGAAACTCGACCGCAGTTTCATCGACCAGTCGATTTCGTCTGCGCCGACGCCGGACACCGCCGCTTCGAGCACGGTCGTCGGCGGGTTGCCGGCAACACGATAGGAGCTTCGGCTGGCGGTTTCGACATAACCCTGAGACGCCAGTTCCTGATAGGCAAGCGTCACCGTGATGCGCGAAATGTTCAGATATTCAGCAAGCTTGCGGGTCGAGGGCAGCTGAGCGCCAGGCTGCAGCCGGCCAGACAGCACCGCCGAGACCACGGTCTCGCGGATCTGCGCCTGCAGGCCGATGCGGCTCGCTCGGTCGAGAAAGAAGATCGTCTCCGAAACTGTCGCCTGTGCCATGGTCCCACGCAGGTTCAATCTGGAGTCATTCAACTTCCAATCTGGATATAAGGCAATTCAAAGGTTCCATTTAACCCTATGTCCAGAACCAAGACCGGCATCAAAGCCGGCAAGTTCCCGGAATAACCGGTGGCTAACAAAACAAGAGGGTAACGATGATACACTTTAAGCATTTCAAGCATTTGGCCGGCGCCGCAACCATAGCGGCCGGCGTCTTCACCTCCTGTCTCGCTTATGCCGAAACGACGGTCGTCGTCGGCTATCAGCAGATCGTCGGGCCGTTCGTCACGGCCATCGCCGACGGACGTTTCGACGCCGCCGCCAAGGAAGCGGGCTACACCGTCGACTGGCGCCAGTTCAGCTCGGGCGGCGACATCTCGACGGCTCTCGCCTCCGGCAGCGTGCCGATCGGCGTGATCGGCTCGACCGGCACCACCGCCGCCGCCACGCGCGGCGTCAATCTCGAACTGTTCTGGATCCTCGACAATATCGGCAAGTCGGAGGCGCTCGCCGTCCGCAACGGCTCGGGCATCGAAAAGCCCGAGGATCTGAAGGGCAAGAATGTCGGCGTACCGTTCGTGTCGACCTCGCACTTCCATCTTCTTGTCGGCCTCGAGCAGGTGTGGAAGATCGATCCGCGCGAGGTCAACATCCTCAACATGAAGCCGCCGCAGATCATCGCCGCCTGGCAGCGTGGCGACATCGACGCCGCCTATGTCTGGCCGCCGGCACTGACCGAATTGCTCAAGAACGGCAAGACCATCGCCGATTCAGAGACCATCGGTGCTGCCAGCGTACCGACCTTCGACGGCCTTGTCGCCGACAAGAAGTGGGCCGCCGAGAACCCGAAGTTCATGGCCGCCTTCACCAAGGTGCTGTCTGAATCCTACGCCGACTACAACAAGAACAAGGCAAGCTGGACGGCGGACTCGCCTCAGGTGCAGGGCATCGTCAAGCTGATCGGCGGTGACGGCGCAGGTGCGGTCGAAGCGCTCAACCTGCTGTCGTTCCCCAATGCCGACGAACAGGCATCCGAAACATGGCTCGGCGGAGGCGCCATCAAGGCATTGAATGAAAGCGCCAAGTTCCTCGTTGCCCAGAAGCAGATCGACAAGGCGCTCGACGACTACGCGCCCTTCGTCAACAGTAGCTACGCCAAGGACGCATCCAAGTAACATTGGACGTGCCGCCGGTCGGATGCCGGTCGGCGGCACTTTCTCCACCACTCGATTGCATTTTCTTCGAAAGGCTCGACGCGATGGAAACCCTCAACGTCAGCAATGTCAGCCTGACCTATCCAGGCCTCTACTCCGACCAGGCGGTGATTGCGCTCAAGGGCGTGAACCTCGAGGTCAAGAGCGGCGATTTCGTCGTCGCCCTCGGTGCCTCGGGCTGCGGCAAGACCACACTGCTCAACCTGATGGCCGGCTTCATGACACCAACCGACGGTGATATCACACTTGGCGGACGTCAAGTCGTCGGCCCAGGCGCCGACCGTGGCGTCGTCTTCCAGAAGCACGCGCTGCTGCCCTGGTTGAATGTCATCGACAACACCGAATTCGGGCTCAAGCTGCGTGGCATAGACAAGGCGACCCGGCGCGAGCTGGCGACCAAGAATCTCGCCCTTGTCGGCCTGCAGGATTTTCACCGCCACATGATCTACCACCTGTCCGGCGGCATGCAGCAGCGCGTCGGCATCGCCCGTGCGCTGACCTGCGACCCGGCGATGCTTCTGATGGACGAGCCGATGGCGGCGCTCGACGCGCTCACCCGCGAGACCATCCAGGAGCTGCTGCTCAAGGTCTGGCAGCTGACCAACAAGATGTTCTTCTTCATCACGCACAGCGTCGAAGAAGCACTTTTCCTCGGCTCCCGGCTGATCGTCATGTCGCCGCGCCCGGGCCGCATCACCCACACCTATGAGCTCGATTTCAATCGGCGCTTCCTTGAGGAGGGCAACGCACGTGCAATCAAATCCAGCCGCGATTTCATCGACATGCGCGAGCAGATCCTCGGCATCATCTACGGCGACGAGCGCCAGTCCGGCAATCCGGAACACCTCCATGCTTGAGCGCCTCTCACGGGCCAAGTCCGTACGCCCGGGCAAGATCTATGGCGCGCCGGGCGACGGCATGAGCGGCCATATCAGCCTGATCACGGCGCTTGTGCTGTTCGGTCTCTGGCTGCTGATCACCGAGATGGGCTGGGTCCAGCCGCTGTTCCTGCCCTCGCCGCTTGCCGTGTGGGACAAGTTCGTCGTCGCCATGACCGATGGCGTTTCCAACTCGACGCTCATCCAGCACACGCTGGCCAGCCTTGGCCGTGTGCTCGGCGCCTTCTTCCTGGCGCTGGTCACAGCCGTTCCGGTCGGCATCCTGATGGGCGTCAACCGCACGGTGCGCGGCCTGTTCGACCCGATCATCGAGTTCTACCGGCCACTGCCGCCGCTCGCCTATCTGCCCTTGATCATCATCTGGCTCGGCATCGGTGAATTCCCGAAGGTGTTCCTGATCTATCTCGCCATCTTCGCGCCCATGGCGATCGCCGCCCGTGCCGGCGTCCGCTCGGTGTCGACCGAACAGATCCATGCCGCCTATGCCATGGGCGCCACCCGCGCCCAGGTCATCTCCCAGGTGATCCTGAAGGCCGCCCTGCCCGAGATCTTCACCGGCATGCGCATCGGCATCGGCGTCGGCTGGACCACGCTCGTCGCCGCCGAAATGGTCGCCGCCCACCGCGGTCTCGGCTTCATGGTGCTGAACGCCGCCGAGTATCTCGCCAGCGATACGGTCATCATGGGCATCATCGTCATCGGCATCTTCGCCTTCGCCTTCGACCTCATGCTGCGCTACCTGGAAAAGGCGATGATCCCCTGGAAGGGCAAGATCTGATGCCAAAACTTGCACACCCGGCGACGTCGCCACCAGGCTGACGCCAAACCTGATCTTACCAACAGACAGACCAATCCGCCGGCTTGTCCGGCCACGGCGAAGCCATGCCCAAAGGCTCTGCCGTACAGATACGAGGACCACGACATGTCACTCACCGCCGACGGCCTGGCTCGCCTCTTCGACGCTTTCAACCGCCACGACATCGACGGCGTCATGGAGTTCTTCGCCGGCAACTGCGTCTTCAACGGCGTCGCCGGCCCAGAGGCCTACGGCACCCGCTTCGAAGGTACCGAGGCGATCGCCGCTGCTTTCAGCGGCGTCTGGAAAGCGATGCCGGACGCGCACTGGGCCCATCATGGCCACTTCGTCCATGGCGACCGCGCCGTCTCGGAATGGACGTTCACCGGCACCAACGTCGACGGCAGCCGCGTCGAAGCAGAGGGCTGCGATCTGTTCACGCTCGATGACGGCAAGATCGTCCGCAAGCAGGCCTTCCGCAAGAACCGGCCGCTGATTGCGGCTGGTGCCTGAGCGGTCTCGGGAGGACCACGTCAATGGAACATCAACTCTTGAGGTCCGCGGCACAACGTCTGCCGTTCGATCCGGCCTATGACCCGGTCCATGCACAAAACCCGGGCGCCGGCAAGGACTACGCGCCGACCTACTGGATCGCCACCGCCGGCCCGCAGCCGGAAGACGACGGCCCCGTCACGCAGGACATCGACGTCGATGTCGCCATCATCGGCTCGGGCTATACCGGCCTGTCCTGTGCCATTCATCTGGCCAAGGAGCACGGCATCAAGGCGACGGTGCTGGAAGCAAATGGCGTCGCCTGGGGCTGCTCGACCCGCAATGGCGGCCAGGCGCAGATTTCGGCCGGCCGGCTCAAGCGTTCGCAGTGGATCGAGCGCTGGGGCGTCGACGTCGCCAGAAAAATGCATGTCGAGATAGCGGAAGCCTTCGACCTGTTTCGCGACCTGATCAGCCAGCCCGAGATCGACTGCGATCCTCAGGATGGCGGCCATCTCTACATCGCCCATCGCGACAAGGTTCTGCCGGCGCTGGAAAAGGAAACGCGCCTGCTCAACGACATCTTCGGCTACCGCGCCCGCATGGTCGGCCGCGACGAGGTCCACAGCGATTTCGTTCGCGACGCCGAAGCCAAGGGCGCGATGTACGAGCCCGACGGCATGGGCATTCATGCCGCCAAGCTCGCCTTCGGCTATCTCAGGCTCGCCCGCAAGCTGGGTGCGAAAGTGCACACCTCAAGCCCAGTCCTCGGCAGCGAAATCAAGGGCGGCATACATCACCTGCGCACGCCGGGCGGCATCGTCAGGGCGCGCGCAGTCTGCATCGCCACCGCCGGCTACACCTCGCCCGGCCTGCACGAGCTGACGCGCCACCGGCTGATGCCGATCCTGTCCAACTCGATCGTGACGCGGCCGCTGACGGACAGCGAGCGCGAGACGCTGAACTTCCAGACCCGCATCCCGCTCACCGACACACGCACGCTGCGCCACTACTACCGGATGCTGCCCGACGGGCGTGTGCAGATCGGCAGCCGCAGCGCCATTACGGGGCGGGACGCAGTCAATGCAAGTCACCTCGACCGTTTGCTCGAAGGGCTCTACCGCAAGTTTCCGATCCTGCGCGGCATCGATGTAGACTACTCCTGGTGGGGCTGGGTCGACGTCAGCCACGACATGATGCCCCGCATCTTCCGGCCCGATCCTAAGCAACAGCTGTTCTACGCCATGGGCTATGGCGGCAACGGCGTCATGTACTCGGCCCAGGCCGGCCGCCGCATGGCCCAGATGGTCGCCGGCAAGGGCGGCGAACTCGACCTGCCGATCTTCACCTCCCCGTTGCCCAGCCACGGGTTGCTGACACCGTTTCGGCGCCTCGGCCAGTGGGGAATGTACCGCTGGTATTACCTCAAGGACGAAATCCTCTAGCGCATCGGCCCAAAAATCGGACCCGACTCCCAAGACCAGACCTGCCCCCATCGAAAGGAACCCAGAAAATGAAAATGACCACCGAAGAAGCTTTCGTCAAAGTCTTGCAGATGCACGGCATCGAGCATGCCTTCGGCATCATCGGCTCGGCCATGATGCCGGTGTCGGACCTGTTCCCCAAGGCCGGCATCAAGTTCTGGGACTGCGCGCATGAGACCAATGCCGGCATGATGGCCGACGGCTTCAGCCGCGCCACCGGCACCATGTCCATGGCCATCGGCCAGAACGGCCCGGGTGTGACGGGCTTCATCACCGCGATGAAAACGGCCTACTGGAACCACACGCCGCTGCTCATGGTCACGCCGCAGGCAGCCAACAAGACCATCGGCCAGGGCGGCTTCCAGGAAGTCGACCAGATGGCGATGTTCGAGGAGATGGTCTGCTACCAGGAAGAGGTGCGGGATCCCTCACGTATTCCCGAGGTGCTGAACCGCGTCATCGAGAAGGCCTGGCGCGGTTGCGCCCCAGCGCAGATCAACATCCCCCGCGACTTCTGGACCCATGTCATCGACGTCGACCTGCCCTCTATCGTGCGTTTCGAGCGCCCCGCCGGTGGCCCGCAGGCGATCACGGAAGCAGCGCGCCTGCTGTCGGAAGCAAAGTTCCCGGTCATCCTGAACGGAGCCGGCGTCGTCATCGGCAACGCCATCAACGAATCCATGGCGCTGGCCGAGCGTCTCGACGCGCCGGTCTGCTGCGGTTACCAGCACAATGACGCCTTCCCCGGCAGCCACCGTCTCGCCGCAGGACCGCTCGGCTACAACGGCTCGAAGGCAGCGATGGAGCTGATCGCCAAGGCAGACGTGGTGTTGGCGCTCGGCACCCGCCTCAACCCGTTCTCGACCTTGCCCGGCTACGGCATCGACTACTGGCCGAAGAATGCCGCGATCATCCAGGTCGACATCAATGCCGATCGCATCGGTCTGACCAAGAAGGTTTCCGTCGGCATCTGCGGCGACGCCAAGCAGGTCGCCCGCCAGATCCTCGAGCAACTGACGCCCTCGGCCGGCAATGAAGGCCGCGAGCAGCGCAAGGCGGCGATCCACCAGAACCGCTCGGCCTGGCTGCAGCAGCTGTCGTCGATGGACCACGAAGAGGACGACGTCGGCACCGAATGGAACGCCACCGCCCGCCTGCGCGAGGCCGACCGCATGTCGCCACGCCAGGCCTGGCGTGCGATCCAGGCGACCCTGCCCAAGGAAGCGATCATCTCCACCGACATCGGCAACAACTGCGCCATCGGCAACGCCTATCCGAGCTTCGAACAGGGCCGGAAATATCTCGCACCGGGCATGTTCGGCCCTTGCGGCTATGGCTTCCCGTCGATCGTCGGCGCCAAGATCGGCTGCCCCGACGTGCCGGTGGTCGGCTTCGCCGGAGATGGCGCTTTCGGCATCTCGATGAACGAGATGGGTGCGATCGGCCGTGAAGGCTGGCCGGCGATCACCATGGTGATCTTCCGCAACTACCAGTGGGGTGCAGAGAAGCGGAACACCACGCTGTGGTATTCCAACAACTTCGTCGGCACCGAACTCAACCCCAACCTCAGCTACGCGAAGGTGGCGGAGGGCTGCGGCCTGAAGGGTGTCGTCGTCGACACCACGGCCAAGCTGACCGAGGCGCTGGCCAAGGCCATCGACGACCAGGCCAAGGGCATCACCACCTTCGTCGAGGTCGTGCTTAACCAGGAACTCGGCGAGCCCTTCCGCCGCGACGCGATGAAGAAGCCGGTGCCGGTGGCTGGCATCGACCGCGCCGACATGCGCCCCCAGAAGCGCGCCTGACCTCGCTGCAAAAGCGTCCGCCCGGTTCGCCGGGCGGGCGGTCTGCCAACACCTTCTTGACCGGGAATGATTGAATGAACACCGCCGCTGCGACACAACGTTTCAATGGCCTGCCTTCGGTGGTGCAGGTCTACTGGCCCGGCCTTGCCGTCACCGCTGCGGTGGCGATCGCGGCACAGTTCCTCTCCGATCACTACGGTGCACCGGCGATGCTGATGGCACTGCTGCTCGGCATCGCTTTCCACTTCCTGTCCGAGGAAGGCCGCTGCGTCGCCGGCATCGACTTCTGCGCCAAGAAAGTGTTGCGAATCGGTGTCGCCCTGCTCGGCATGCGCATCAGCGTCGATTTGCTGATCGGGCTTGGCGCCAGCACCATCCTGCTTCTGGTTGCCGCCATCGCCGCGACCATCCTGTTCGGCCTCGCCGCCGCCAAACTTCTCGGCCGCGGCTGGCGCCTTGCCCTCATTACCTCCGGCTCGGTCGCCATCTGCGGCGCCTCGGCCGCCATGGCAATCGCCGCAGTATTACCCAAGAACGAGTTCTCCGAGCGCAACCTGATCTTCACCGTGCTGTCGGTGACGGTGCTGTCGACACTCGCCATGATCTTCTACCCGATGATCGCCCAGGCCATCGGCCTCGACGCGCGCGCCACCGGCATCTTCTTCGGCGGCACCATCCACGACGTCGCTCAGGTCGTCGGCGCCGGTTTTTCGGTCTCGCCAGAGGCGGGTGAGACGGCGACGCTGGTCAAGCTCATCCGCGTCACCATGCTGGCACCGGTCGTGCTGATCTTTTCGCTCGCCACCCGCAATGTCGGCTCGGTCGGCGAGAGCGGCAAGCGCCCGCCGCTGCTGCCCGGTTTCGTCATCGCCTTCCTCATTCTCGCCGCCATCAACTCCTTCGGCCTCATTCCGGAGGCGGTGTCGAAGGTCGGCATGGAGACGTCGCGCTGGGCCCTGCTCGCCGGTATCGTCGCCGTCGGCATGAAGACCTCATTACGCCGTGTGCTCGACGTCGGCGGCGACGCGGTCGCCCTTATCGTCGCCGAGACCATCTTCATCGGCCTCTTCATCCTCG
The DNA here is from genome assembly GCF_014138625.1 of Aminobacter ciceronei. GTDB lineage: Bacteria > Pseudomonadota > Alphaproteobacteria > Rhizobiales > Rhizobiaceae > Aminobacter > Aminobacter ciceronei. The sequence goes on along the minus strand of NZ_JACJHY010000061.1, from coordinate 4,503 downwards.
CTGGCATCTATTATCTGGGGCACGCCTGATGAAACCGCTGGAACGCATCCTCGCCACGGCGAAACAGGCCCCCAGGCGCATCGTTCTCCCCGAAGGCGAGGACCCGCGTATCGTCGAAGCTGCGATCCGGGCCAGCCACGAGGGCGTCGCCGAGATCACTCTGGTCGGCAACCGCGGCATCATCGAACAGGCACTTGCGGACGCCGGCGCGAGCCAGCTCGATCTCCGTATCGAAGACCCTGTTTCCTCCGCGCTGGCGTCGCGCCTCGCCAATGCCTATTTCGAGCTCCGCAAGACCAAGGGTGTCGACGAAGCCTCGGCTGTCGAGGCGCTGCGCTCCCCCCTTGTCTTTGCCGCCATGATGGTGCGCGAAGGCGAGGCCGACGGCACAGTGGGCGGCGCTGTCGCCACCACTGCCGATACCGTGCGGGCGGCGTTGCAGACGATTGGCAAGGCGCCGGGCGTCGGGCTGGTGTCGAGCTTCTTCCTGATGATGCTGTGCCAACCCCATCACGCCAAGAAGGGCGCCTTCGTCTTCGCCGACTGCGGCCTGGTGGTCGATCCCGATGCCGCCGGCCTCGCCGACATCGCCCGCATGTCCGCCCGCTCCTACCAGGCGCTCGCCGGCGCACCGGCCAAGGTGGCGATGCTGTCGTTCTCGACCAATGGCAGTGCTGCCCACGAGCGCGTCTCCAAGGTGGTCGAGGCAACCCGGCTGGCACACGCCGCCGATCCCGACCTTGTCATCGACGGCGAGCTGCAGTTCGACACTGCCTTCGTCGAAGCCGTCAGCGCCTCCAAGGCGCCCAATTCGGCGCTGCATGGCGAAGCCAATGTCTTCGTCTTCCCCAATCTCGACGCCGCCAACATCGGCTACAAGATCGCCCAGCGCATCGGCGGCGCCGACGCCATCGGCCCGATCCTCCAGGGCCTGGCCAAGCCGGCCAACGACCTCTCTCGCGGCTGCACGGCAGAGGACGCCTTTCACATGATCGCGGTGACGGTGGTCCAGGCGCAGGTCCGGTAAGGGGACCGACACCAGCCATGTGGCAAGTCAGTCTTCTCCGCCCTGCGGGTAAGAGATGATCGACAGAAACCTTATCGGCAGCTTTGTCAGTTGTTCGGGACCGTGTGGGGTGTCGGCTTCGAAGAACAAGCTGTCGCCGGGCGACATGTGATAGAGCGTTGGGCCGTGGCGATAGGTGATCTCGCCCTCGAGCAGGTAGAGGAATTCCATACCCGCGTGCTGGAACAGCGGGAAGGTGTCGGTGTGGCTGGTCAAGGTGATGAGATAGGGCTCGACGGAGACAGTGCTGGATGACGAGCCGATGTAGCCGAGCAGATTGTAATGGTGGCCGGCGCGGGTGCCGCGCCGCTCCACCTCGACGCCTGTGCCCGCCCGGACGAAGACCGCGCTGCGCTCGTCCTCGAAGCTTCTGAGCAGCGCGGTCATCGGGACGCCAAGCGCCTGGGACAGGGCCTGCAGCGTGGTCAGCGACGCCGAGATGACACCGTTTTCGATTTTCGACATCATACCGACCGAGATGTTTGCCGCCCCCGCAAGCTCGGTTGCCGTCATGCCGCGGCGCTTGCGGCAGGCCCGTACCTCGCGCCCGATCGCGGCCTGCAGTTCGTTCTCGCTGGGTGCCCGGACCGCGTGCGGATCCTGCTGAAGCGCAGCCGGCGCGGCCGTCCTGGCGAATGCCGTAGCTCCGCGCGCAAGGAAGCCCGCGGCGCGAGCCGGACGCGTGAGAACTGAACTGCTCATCCTGGCACCTCGTTGCTTTTAAGCCTGCAGCCGCCGCCCTGTGGGGGCGGCCGCTGAAACTGCCTGTCTCAGACGAGGCCGGTCACCACGCCTATACCGGCGAAAGCGGCGAGCGCGCCAAGCGAACGGACCACGACCGCTCCACGTACGCCGGCCTTGCCGTCGAGAGCCAGGCCGAAGCCAAGTCCGGCCGCGTGCAGCATCGCCGTCGCCAGCACAAAGCCTGCGCCATAGGCCAGACCGCTAGCACTTTCGGGCATCTCGGCGCCGTGGGCATAGCCATGGAAGACCGCGAAGAAGCCGACCAGCGCCATGGCCGCCGCCACTCCGGCGCGCAGGTTGAAGGCGACGACACCACCGAGAACGACGATCGACAGGCCGATGCCGAGTTCGACGAACGGCACGGCAATGCCGGCAAGACCAAGTGCGCCACCCAGGATCATCACGGACACGAAGCTTGCCGGAACGAGCCAGCGGGCCCGGCCGCCCAGCTGGGCGGCAAAGAGCCCAACCATCACCATGGCGAGCACATGGTCGAGCCCGCCGAGCGGATGGGCAAAGCCGTGGGCGAAACCTTCGACATGGCCGATGCCGGTGTGGGCACTGGCGAGACCGGGCGCCAGTAAGAAGGCGGCCAGTGCCGCTGTCCGAATGAGAGATTTGCTGTTCATGATCCTGTTCCTTTCATCATTCACAGATCAGATGCGAATTGGTCGTCATTTGCGCCGCCGCGCAGGTTGCTGGCCGAAGGCCGCAACCACTGCGAGCGCAAAGAGATCGTTGGCGATGCCGCGCGCCGCGATCGCGTCCGCCGCCAGGCAGCGCACGCCCCAGCCTGCTCCATTGGGCAGCGCGGTGATGCCGGCGACCTGGCGTTCCGCTCGACCGAGACCGGCGAGCTCATCGACAGTTGGCAGCCGGTCAGGCGCGCCAACGAGCATGAAACTGGACACGACTTTCCATGCGCCGACGGGCGAAGCGGGTCCGGCAAGGTCCGCTCCGGCGATGTCAAGATTGTCGCGCACGAGCAGCCGTCCGTCGGCGTCCCGAATCTCGACCTTCGCCTGCAACTTCTCGAACGGACGGTTGCGCGCCTGCGGGTCGTGCAGGGCGAAGGCGTCGGACAGCAACAGCACCGCACCGGGCGCGAGCCGGGCCTGGGTGATGTTCGAACACGCGGCACCGGGAAACAGCACCAGCGGATCGGGGGTCAGCGCCAGGAACGCCCCTTCCTGCAGCACGATCTCGGTCGTCTGGCGAGCCACCTGGCCGTAACAGTCGTGAACGACCGTGGCCGCCTGGGTGGTGACGTGGCCGGCGGCGCCCGTCCCAACATCGAGGCGGCTCGAAAGCCTGTCGTCCCGGTAGAGCCCGCCCGAGGAAGACTGCTGGTAGACGGTGAGCAGGGACGGGATGGCGACATCGAGTGCAAACGGCCGCGTCATGTGGAACGGGTAGGAGACGTACTGGCGCCCGATATGCGTACGCGCGCCATGACGGGACAGCGACAGCTCGAAGCGGCCGTTGCGCGCCCCGGCCTGGCGCGGATGCGGCGTGGCATGCTCGGAGCGCAGTTGTGGCCAGTGGCTGATCATCTGAACAACACGTCCGAGAGGATGCGGTCGGCGATCGTGTCGACCCCTTCATTGCTGCGGCAGTTTGTGAGCGCCATCGGCCGGCCGGCGCGCGCGGTGGCAGCCTGTGCTGCCATCGCCGCGAGGTCGACGCCGACATAAGGGGCAAGGTCGGTCTTGTTGACGACCAGCAGATCGCATTTGAGCACGCCGGGGCCGTTCTTGCGCGGAATGTCATCGCCGCCGGCAACATCGATGACGAACATCCACCAGTCGACGAGGTCGAGCGAAAAGGTCGAGGCGAGATTGTCGCCGCCGCTTTCGATCAGGATCAGCTCGACATCCGGGAACAGCGCCTCGAGATCGTCGGCGGCGGCGATGTTGAGGGTGGGATCCTCGCGAATGACGGTGTGCGGGCACGCGCCCGCCTCGACAGCCGCGACGCGTGCCGGGTCGATCAGGCCCGAGCGGCGGATGCGCTCGGCGTCCTCGGCGGTGACAAGGTCGTTGGTGACGATCGCCAGCGACACGCCGCGCGCCGCAAAGGCCGGGATCAGCCGTTCGATCAACGCGGTCTTGCCGGAGCCGACGGGACCGCCGATGCCGATGCGGGCGGCGCCGACGCGCGAGGGAGGCGGATTCATTGAGGTCGTCCTGGTGTCCATGATGTCACCTCAGCATGTAGCGTTGGGCGAGCGGCAACTCGTAAGCCGGCTCGCATGTCGCCAGCTCACCATCGACAAAGACGTCGAAGGTCTGCGGATCGACGCGGATGTTGGGACAGGCGTCATTGTGCAGCATGTCCTTCTTCGACAGGGTGCGATTGCCGCGTGAGGGCAGCAATGCCTTCTTCAAATCGAGCGTCGCGGCCAGTCCGCGCTCGATGGCGAGCGGATTGACGAAGCATGCCGACAGTGCCTGCTTGGCCCGGCCGAAGGCACCCCATTGCGGACGCAGCAGCAGCGGCTCGCAGGTCATCAGCGAAGCAGCGCTGTCGCCCATCGCGCCCCAGGCAATGAAGCCGCCCTTGATGACGAGCTCCGGCTTGATGCCGAAGAAGGCCGGCCGCCAGATGACGATGTCGGCCATCTTGCCGTCTTCGAGCGAGCCGACATGCTCCGCGATGCCGAAGGTGCGCGCGGCATTGATGGTGTATTTGGC
>NZ_JACJHY010000060.1 GCF_014138625.1 Aminobacter ciceronei | reverse complement strand
GAAAATATGCTCGCTTGAAACCGCAGTAATAAACGATAGTATCGTGTCGCATTTCTAAGTTGACTGCTTTGTCTCATCTTTAAATTGCTGTGACAAAATTTGTAGCCGGGTGGGTTCTACCTTGAAGTGCGACTTTGCTGCGATACCAATGGGTTATCGCACGCAAGGAACCGCAGATGAGACGCACCTACTCCCAGATCGATTTGGATGAACGCCGTAAGATCGAGCGCTGGCGCCAAGCCGGAGTAAGTGTCGACGCGATCGCTGAGAAGCGCGGACGCCATCGCTCGACGATCTTCCGCGAGATCGCGCGGAACAAGTTCGAGGATCGGGAGATGCCCGATCTGACCGGCTACTTCTGCGATATCGCAAGCTTGTTCGACATCCGCAGCTCCAGGCCGCAATCATCGAGCGGATCAAACATGGCTGTCGCGTGACACCGACCCACTGCCCTTCGATGACCGCCACCTCAAGCAAGCGGGTGCTCATCTCAACGCGACACCACGTAAATGTCTTGGCTTCAGAACGCCAGCGGAAGTGTTCAGGCACAAGCTTCTGGCTGCCCGGCGATGAACCAGCTACCTTGCCTTGGCTCAAAGTCGCACTTCGCCCAGAACTCACAATGCGAACTTCACGATCAAAAGTCGATTGATCCGATCATCCGCGTTGCCTCGGCCAGCTCTTGCGCTATTTCCGGATCGTCAACCCGCATAGCAATGTGTACGTTGCCAGCACGATGTTTGCCGCTGTGGTAGCGGGCGATCGAAAACTGGAGCGCTCCGACGCCCGAGTTGCGCGCAAGCGTCGGCGGTGCGTCGCGCGGCAAATCGTCGGTTACATCGAACCAATCCGCTGGCAGGTCGAGCAGCAATCCGTATCACAACGAGTGACTGTATGCGGCAGCGGAAGCGCTTTAGCCTTGTTGTTGCTATGATGGCCATGGAGACAGGACGTGACGTCGGACAGGCAACGCAAAACCCATTGGGACGGCATCTACGGTACCAAGGCCGAAGACGCAGTCAGCTGGTATCAGCAGTCGCCGGAGCAGTCGCTGACGCTGCTTGAGCTCGTCGGCGCCTCACCGGCATCAGCCGTCATCGACATCGGCGGCGGCGTCTCGCATCTGGTCGACGTGTTGCTCGGACGAGGCTTTGACGATGTCACCGTGCTGGACATCTCGCAGGCAGCACTTGATGCGGACCGCGCGCGCCTTGGACCGGACGCAAGCCGCGTGACCTGGATCCGCAGCGACGTAACCGCATGGCGGCCGGACCGCGGCTACGACATCTGGCATGACCGCGCCGCGTTTCATTTCCTTACCGAGGCCAGCGATCAGGAAACCTACGCCACGGTATTGGACAGCGCGCTGAAGCCCGGCGGCCATGCGATCATCGGCACTTTCGCACCCGACGGTCCTGAGAAATGCAGCGGGCTGCCGATCGTCAGGCACGATGCCGGCAGTATCGGCACATTGCTGGGCGACGGCTACGAGCTCGTCGACACGCGCCGCCACGAACACAGGACGCCATGGGACAGCGTGCAGCTATTCCAGTTCAGCACGTTCCGCAAACGGGGCTGACGACCACCCTGCCCGTATATTAGTCGTTACTGGATCGCCGCAAGGTCGCGGCGGCACAGCAACAGGTCATGCCGGTGCCGCGACACGCCTGGATGCAAACGCCCTGGCCAGCCACATGCCGACAAACATCATTGGCAGGAAGGCATATGTGCCGGCAGCTCCGAGCGTGGTTGCCGTCAGTGCTGGCCCCGGGCAAAAGCCGCCAAGTCCCCAGCCGATGCCGAAAATGGCCGAGCCCAACAGAAGCGGCCAGTCGATCTCCGTCTTGGCCGGAAGCTGGAACGCGGCAGCGGCCAACGGCTTTGAGCGTTTCAATACAAGGCGATAGCCGACGAATGCGGTGATGACGGCGCCACCCATGACGAAGGCCAGCGACGGATCCCAGGTGCCAGTCACGTCAAGGAAATTCAACACCTTGGCCGGGTCGGACATGCCTGAAACAACGAGGCCTATGCCGAACAGCAGGCCAAGCGCGAGATTGACAAGAAACGACATGGTCAGTCTCCTAAGACGCGTGCCGGACGATGAAAACCGTGACGAAGGCCGTGGTCATGAAGGTGACGGTGGCAAACAGCGACCGCATCGACAGCCGCGACAGCCCGCAGACACCGTGTCCACTGGTGCAGCCGCTGCCATAGACCGAACCAAAACCGACCAGCAGACCGGCGATGGCCATCAGCGACAGGTTCGATGAAACGGTCTGGAGCACCTCGTTTCCGGATGCCATCAGATAGATCAGGGGTGCGGCGACCACGCCGAGAACGAAGCCGAGGTGCGACGGGAAAGCACCGTCGGCATAGGGCGGCAAAAGGCGGCTGGCGATGCCGCTGATGCCCGCTATGCGCCCTTCCCAGGCTATCAGCAGCACGGCCGCCAGGCCGATCAGGATGCCGCCTATTGTCGACGCGATGGGGGTAAATTCAGTCATTGTTCCTGCTTTTCGTTCGAAATTGGCGCGGTCGCCGGCGCACAGAACATGCGGTAGAGCAAGGCAACCATTTCCGCGACGCGCTCGTCGGCCAGACGATAGAAGACCGACTTCGATTCCTTGCGGCCGGCAATCATTCCGGCGTCGCGCAGCTCGGCGAGCTGTTGCGACAGGCCCGGTTGTCGGATGTCGAGGCGATCTTCGAGGGCGCGCACCGAACGCTCGCCGTCGACGAGGGCACAAACGATCATCAGGCGATTGGGATTGGCGAGCTTCTTCAGAAATTCTGAAGCCTCCCCCGCCCGTTCAAGCAGTTCAGATATCGCCTTGTTGGCTTCGGGATTCACGGCATTGACCTCGGTTTGGATGTGCGCATGTCCGGATCGCCCTAGCGTCCGTTTGACGGCGCCCGCATTGGTTCGCTTTCATAAATTACGTATATATGATTGCATTTTTTTGCAATCGATACTCTGCATATGTCAAGGCGCGAAACGAAGCGTGCGGATTGGCAAACGGCAGAAATTGGTCATAGACCGAGCTCGCGTCCGGGCAAATGTGCAACGGACGACATCGCCGGCGACTAGTCGTCGGAGTGGCTGCGGTTGGCCTTGTTGCGTGCCCAAAATTCGAGGCGTTTTTTGATGTCGCGTTCAAAGCCGCGTTCATTGGGCGCGTAGAATTCCGGACGGTTGGCGCCGGCAAGCTCATCTGGCATGAATTCCTGGCCCGAAAACGCGTCGGGATAATCGTGGTCGTACTTGTAGCCCTCGTGGTAGCCGAGTTCCTTCATCAGCTTGGTCGGGGCGTTGAGGATGTGCTTTGGTGGCGCCAGAGAACCGGTCTGCTGGGCCATGGCAATCGCCTGGTTGAAACCCATATAGGACGCGTTCGACTTGGGCGCCGTTGCTACATAGGTGATCGCCTGGGCCATGAACAGGCGCCCTTCCGGCCACCCTACCCGCTCGAACGCCGTCCAGGCAGCGATGACCTGCGGCATCGCCTGCGGGTCGGCCATGCCGACGTCTTCGGATGCGGCGCAAGCCAGGCGGCGGAAAATCGTCGCCGGAGATTCGCCGCCGACAACCATGCGCGCTGCCCAGTAGAGCGACGCCTGCACGTCGCTACCGCGCAGGCTTTTATGGAAGCAGCTGAGCATGTTGTAGTGCTCTTCCTGCCCCTTGTCGTAGACCGGAGCACGCTTCTGCACCGTCTCGGCGAGGCCGCCGACGTCGAGCACCACGCCAGAAGGCAGCGCGAGCAGCTCCTCGCAGAGCCCGATCAGGTAGCGCCCATCGCCATCCGCCATGGTCAGAAGTGTATCACGCGCGTCAGCGTCCAGCGGCAGCTTCCTGCCGGCATGCGCCTCGGCCCGCTCGGCCAGGATGGCAAGGTCAGGCTTCTCGAAACGCTTGAGCGTGTAGACCTTGGCACGCGACAGCAGAGCCGCAACAAGGCTGAAGCTCGGGTTCTCCGTCGTCGCACCGATCAGCACGATGGTGCCGTCCTCGACATGCGGCAGCAGCGCGTCCTGGGTGGTTCTGTTGAAGCGGTGGAGCTCATCAACGAACACCACCGTCTGGCGCCCTGCCCCGCTGCGCAGCTGCCTGGCAGCGTCCACGACCTTCCTGAGGTCGGCGACACCAGAGAGAACCGCCGAGAGCTGAACAAAATCGAGACCGATTTCCTTGGCGACCAGCCGGGCAATCGTCGTCTTGCCTACGCCTGGCGGCCCCCAGAGGATGAAGGACGATGCCTTTTTCGACTTGACCATGCGGCCGATCGGACCGTCAGGACCGAGGATATGGTCCTGACCGATGACCTCGCTGAGGCTTTGCGGACGCAATGTCTCGGCAAGCGGGCGCGGCACGACCTCGTCGAAGAGAGAGCTCATGCGGTGGCCCTCCCCCCGATCCATTTATGTGCCACGTCCAGTTCGAGCATGGTCAAACGCTCAGTAGCGCAGCATCTGCCGCATGATGCGGCCGTCGCGCTCGACGGTGAAGCGCCACCAGCGTGTGTCCTCTTCGGAAAGCAGCTTGAGCTTCTCTGCGGTGTCGATCGTTTCACCGTTGAGCTCGCGCACGATGTCGCCGGCCTGGAAGCCGAAACCGGCGGCCGCCGAGCCGCCGTCAACGCCGACAATCACGACGCCTTTGGTGTCGGTCGCAACGCGCAGGCGCTGAGCCAGGCGCGGCGACAGCACGGCGACCTTGGCGCCGGCAAACGGGCTGCGGCCGCCCAGCAACACCTCGTTCGTGCTGGCGCCTTCCGGCGCGCGCTCAAGCGCCACTTCAACGGCCTTTTCCTCGCCCTTGGTCAGAACCGACAGCGTCGCCTTGCCGCCGATCGGCTGGGTCGCCAGGCGATAGTCGAGCGCTTCCATATGCTCGATGGCGGCTCCGTTGAACGACAGAACGACATCGCCGGGCTTGAGGCCGGCGCGTGCCGCCGGACCGTTTTCGTCGACGGACGAAATCAGCGCGCCGGCAGGATGGTCCATGCCGAGCGATTCTGCGATCTGTGGCGTCACCGGCTCGAACGAGGCACCAATGAACGGCCGTTCGAAGAACTCCGCGCCGCCCTTGGCCGCCTCGGTGAAGGCGCGCACCATATTGGAGGGAATGGCGAAGCCGATGCCGATCGAGCCGCCGGTGCGGCTGAAGATCGCCGTGTTGATGCCGATCAACTGGCCGCCCATATTGATCAGCGCGCCACCGGAATTGCCCGGATTGATGGCGGCGTCGGTCTGGATGAAGAAGCCGGAGTCGGAGACGCCGATATGCGTGCGGGCCAGTGCCGAGACGATGCCGCTGGTCGTGGTCTGGCCAACGCCGAAGGGATTGCCGATGGCAAGAACGAGATCGCCAACCTGTAGCGCGTCGGAATCGCCGATGGCGATCGTCGGAAACGGCTTGTCGGAATCGATCTTCAGCACGGCAAGGTCGAGCGAGTCGTCCTTGAGCAGAACTTTTGAGGTGAATTCACGGCCATCCGACAGAGCGACCTTCACCTGGTCGGCGTCCTGGACGACGTGATTGTTGGTGACGACGATGCCGCTCGCATCGACCAGTACCCCGGAACCGAGCGAGGAGCGATTGCGCGGCGCGCCACGGCCGAAGAATTGCTCGAAGAATGGATCGCCCTCAAAGGGCGAGCGTGCCTTCACCTGCTTGGAAGCATAGACGTTGACCACTGCGGCAGACGTATCCTTGACCAGCGGCGCGAAGGAAAGCTGCATCTCCTCGCGGCCGAAGGGCACGCGACGGTCGGGGCCGGGCGTGGCCGTGCCATCCTTGCCGCCGTTCAAAAGGTCCGTCAGCACATCCGACAGGCCGGGATCCTCGGCGGGCTTGGTGGCCTCCTGGGCCGATACACCACCTGCAACGGCCATCCAGGCACACAGCGCAAGCAGCAAATAATGTTTCGCACGCATTGCGAATCCTCCAACGTCTAGTCGGCGCCATTGTCGCGACGATTGTGCAAATTGAAAGGCTGTATGCGCGCGAAAGCGCTTATTTCCGCATAGTTGGCGCGGGATGCAGAACAACCGCTGCAGCCTTTTCTGGCGGGTCGCCCAAAACAAAAGGGGCCGCGAGGGCCCCTTCGGTTCAAAACAACGATGCGGGCTGTTTATGCAGCTTCAGCTTCGTTGGCAGCTTCGGCTTCGAGGCGAACGCGGTCGCCGGCGCCCTTGGCGGAGGTGTCGCGATCGACGAACTCGATGACTGCCATGGCGGCGTTGTCACCGCGGCGGAAGCCAGCCTTCATGATGCGCAGGTAGCCGCCGTTGCGGGTGGCGTAACGCGGCGCGACGACGTCGAACAGACGCTTCACGACGTTTTCGTTGCCGATCTGGGCGATCACCTGGCGGCGGGCATGCAGGTCGCCGCGCTTGCCGAGCGTCACCAGCTTCTCGACGATCGGACGCAGGTCCTTCGCCTTTTCGAGCGTGGTCACGATCTGCTCGTGCTCGATCAGCGAGACCGAGAGGTTGGCGAACATGGACTTGCGGTGGCTTACGCTGCGGGCGAAGCGACGGCCTTTGAAACCGTGGCGCATGGCTCTTTTCCTTCTTCAGTTGTTCAAGAGGCCACGGCCTCTGATGGTTTTCCGCAAGGCCGTCGGACCGGAATATCCGGTCCTAGGAACCTTGCTCGACTAAGTCGTCTTAGTACTGGTCTTCGTATCGCTTGGCGAGGTCTTCGATGTTTTCCGGCGGCCAGTCCTGCACTTCCATACCGAGGTGCAGGCCCATCGCGGCCAGAACTTCCTTGATCTCGTTGAGCGACTTGCGGCCGAAATTCGGAGTACGCAGCATTTCTGCTTCCGTCTTCTGGATCAGGTCGCCGATGTAAACGATGTTGTCGTTCTTCAGACAGTTGGCCGAACGGACCGAAAGCTCCAGTTCGTCGACCTTCTTGAGCAGCGCCGGATTGAAGGCAAGCTCGGTAACGGCCTCGGCTGCAACTTCCTTCTGCGGCTCGTCGAAGTTGACGAACAGGGCGAGCTGGTCCTGCAGGATGCGAGCAGCGAAAGCCACCGCGTCCTCACCGGTGATCGAACCGTCGGTCTCAATGGTCATGGTCAGCTTGTCGTAGTCCAGAACCTGGCCCTCGCGGGTGTTCTCGACCTTGTAAGAAACCTTCTTGACCGGCGAGTAGAGGCTGTCGACCGGGATGAGGCCGATCGGAGCATCTTCTGCGCGGTTGCGTTCAGCCGGGACGTAGCCCTTGCCGGTGTCGACGGTGAACTCCATACGGATCTCCGCACCCTCGTCGAGCGTGCAGATGACGTGGTCGGGGTTCAGGATCTCGACGTCGCCGACCGTCTGGATGTCGCCGGCGAGCACGGCACCGGGGCCCTGCTTGCGAACGACCATGCGCTTCGGGCCGTCGCCTTCCATGCGGATGGCGATTTCCTTGATGTTGAGCACGATATCGGTGACGTCCTCACGAACGCCGCCGATGGACGAGAACTCATGCAGCACGCCGTCGATCTGGACGGCAGTGACGGCAGCGCCGCGAAGCGACGACAACAGCACGCGACGGAGCGCGTTGCCCAGCGTCAGGCCGAAGCCACGCTCAAGCGGTTCGGCGACGAGCGTGGTCAGCGTCTTCTTCTTGGACGAGAACTCGATCTTGTTTGGCTTGATCAGTTCCTGCCAGTTTTTCTGGATCATATTCGCTTCCTTCCGTTGCCCCGCCACCATCCAATCGTGGCGGGCGACCTGGAAACCGTAACGAGCGCCCAAGGCGCTCGCACGGGGTGAAATATTAGACGCGACGCTTCTTGCGCGGGCGGCAGCCGTTGTGCGGGATCGGCGTCACGTCGCGGATCGACGTGATGGTGAAACCCGCAGCCTGGAGCGCGCGCAGCGCCGATTCACGACCCGAACCCGGACCGCAGACTTCGACCTCGAGCATACGCATGCCATGTTCCTGGGCCTTCTTGGCGCAGTCTTCGGCAGCCATCTGGGCAGCGAACGGGGTCGACTTGCGCGAACCCTTGAAACCCTGTGCACCGGCCGACGACCAGGCAATCGTGTTGCCCTGCGCATCGGAGATGGTGATCATGGTGTTGTTGAAGGTCGAATTCACGTGGGCGACGCCCGACGAGATGTTCTTGCGTTCGCGACGACGAACGCGAGCGGCTTCCTTAGCCATGGTAGTCCTTTCAGTTGATCTCTTCACCGCCGTAATACCAGCGGCTACACCAGCCTGCTTTTAAGGTGTCAGGCCGAACACCCGCCCATAAAAGGCGAAACCGGCGGGCCGAAACCCGCCGGGAACGAAATTACTTCTTCTTACCGGCAATTGCCTTGGCCGGGCCCTTGCGGGTGCGCGCATTGGTATGCGTGCGCTGGCCGCGGACCGGAAGCGACCGGCGGTGACGCAGGCCGCGGTAGCAGCCGAGGTCCATCAGGCGCTTGATGTTGATCGAAACTTCGCGGCGCAGATCGCCTTCGACCTGGTAGTCGCGATCGATGGTCTCGCGGATCGACAGGACTTCAGCATCGGTCAGCTGGTTGACGCGGCGCTCAGCCGGGATGCCGACCTTCTCGACGATCTCCTGGGCGAACTTCTTGCCAATGCCGTGAATGTACTGAAGCGCAATCACAACGCGCTTGTTGGTCGGGATATTAACGCCGGCTATACGAGCCATTTTCTCACTCCATTTGGGCCGGACTGTGCCGGCGCTTCAAGTTGCCCCGCGTCCGGTGGAGGCCGGCCCATGCGGGTTTTCCGTATCAATATGACTATGCACCCTAACGGGCAAACACCGTCATGCCTGAATGGAAGACGGGCCGCCATACGCCAGTACAGCCCGTCAGTCAAGCACGACGGCTGTTTTTAGTGCGTGACCGCTGCGATGACGGCTTCAATCTGCGCGGTAACGTCGTCCATGTCGGCCATTCCGTCGACCTGCTTGAGCAGGTCGTTGGCGTAGTAGTAGCCGATCAACGGCGCCGTCTTCTTGTAGTACTCGCGCAAGCGTTCTTCGAACACCTTGGCATTGTCGTCCTTGCGAACCGGTTGGCCAGCAGCCTGTGCTTCCTCGGCGCGCTTCAGAATCCGGCCAACGAGTGCCTTGTCGTCGACGACGAGCTCGATCACCACGTCGAGATGCAGGCCGCGTTCGGCCAGCATGTCAGCGACTGCATCGGCCTGCGCCAGCGTGCGCGGGTAACCGTCGAGGATGAAACCCTTGGCGCAGTCGTCCTGGTCGATTCGCTCGGCGACGATGGCATTGACGATCTCGTCCGAAACCAGCTCGCCGGCGTCCATGACAGCCTTTGCGCGCTTGCCAACTTCCGTCTCGGCCTTCACTGCGGCCCGCAACATGTCACCAGTGGAAAGCTGCGGGATACCGTGCTTTTCAACCAGCCTCTGCGCCTGAGTGCCCTTCCCCGCCCCGGGCGGTCCCAGCAAAATAAGCTTCATCTTCCCCTCTTACCTCCACGGAGCTTCGACTTCTTGATCAGCCCCTCGTACTGGTGGGCGATCAGGTGACCCTGAATCTGCGCCACGGTATCAAGGGTTACATTGACCACGATCAGAAGCGAAGTACCACCAAGGTAGAACGGAACGCCGGTTGCAGAAATCAGGAACTCGGGCATCAAGCAGATGACGACCAGGTAGGCAGCGCCGATGACGGTGACGCGGGTCAGCACGTAGTCGATATATTCCGCCGTGCGTTCGCCGGGGCGATAGCCGGGGATGAAGCCCGAATGCTTCTTCAGCTGGTCGGCAGTGTCCTTCGGATTAAAGACGATTGCCGTGTAGAAGAAGGCAAAAAAGACGATCATCGCGGCGTAGAGCAGCATGTAGAGCGGCTGACCATGGCCGAGAGCGGCCATGACAGTGCTCACCCAGCCGGGCAGCGTTGCGGTGTTCGAGAAGCCCGCGACGGTCGCCGGCAACAGCAGCAGCGACGAGGCGAAGATCGGAGGAATAACGCCTGCGGTGTTCAGCTTCAGCGGCAGGTGCGACGTATCGCCCTGGAACATCCGATTGCCGACCTGGCGCTTCGGATACTGGATCAAAAGGCGACGCTGGGCACGCTCGAAGAAGACGATCAGGGCAATGACGACGATCGCCAGAACGATGATCGCGAGAATCAGGCCGGTCGACAGAGCACCGGTGCGGCCGAGTTCCAGCGTGCCGCTGATGGCGCTCGGAAGGCCTGCGACGATGCCGGCGAAGATGATCAGTGAAATGCCGTTGCCGATGCCGCGCGCGGTGATCTGCTCGCCGAGCCACATCAGGAACATTGTGCCGCCGACAAGCGTGATGACCGTCGAGGCACGGAAGAACATGCCCGGATCGGTAACGATGCCGTTGCCGCCCTCGAGGCCGGCGGAAATGCCATAAGCCTGGACGACCGCCAGCAGCACGGTGCCGTAGCGGGTGTACTGGTTGATGATCTTGCGGCCCTGCTCGCCTTCCTTCTTCAGCGCTTCAAGCGACGGCACGACCGACGTCATGAGCTGCATGATGATGGAGGCGGAGATGTAGGGCATGATGCCGAGCGCAAAGAGCGCCATGCGCTCGACAGCACCACCGGCAAACATGTTGAAGATGCCGAGCACGCCGCGGCTCTGCTGGGTGAAAGCCTGCGCGAATGCGTCGGGGTTGATTCCCGGAAGCGGAATGTAGGTACCGAGGCGGTAGACCAAAAGCGCGCCAAGCGTGAACCAGATGCGCTTCTTGAGGTCTTCGGCCTTGGCGAAGGCTGCGAAATTCAGATTGGATGCTAGTTGTTCAGCAGCCGATGCCATTCAGGGTACTCCGCTTGGTCACGCCGAAATGCCGCGATGGGCGCGGCGCGTGTCACCGAAGCCACGAGATAGGCTCCGGGAGGCAAACATGCAAGCGGCGGTATCTCTACCGCCGCTTACTTTGCAAAGCCTTTTACTCGGCGGCTGCCACTTCAGGCAGCTTCACCGATCCTCCAGCCTTTTCGATCTTCTCGATCGCCGGCTTGGAAGCGCCGGCAACATCAAAGGCCACCTTGGCCTTGAGTTCGCCGTCGCCGAGGATGCGGACGCCGTCCTTGACGCGGCGAATCACGCCGGCCTTGACGAGCGCCTCACCGGTCACGGTCTCCTTTGCGTCGAGCTTCTTGGCATCGATCGCGGCCTGGATGCGGGCCAGCGAAACGGTGACGAAGCTCTTTGCAAAGATGTTGGTGAAGCCGCGCTTCGGCAGGCGACGGTAGAGCGGCATCTGGCCACCCTCGAAGCCGTTGATCGCGACGCCCGAACGAGCCTTCTGGCCCTTCACGCCGCGGCCGCCGGTCTTGCCGGAGCCGGAGCCGATACCACGGCCAAGACGCTTCTTGGAGTGGGTCGCGCCGGCGTTGTCACGCAGATCGTTGAGTTTCATCTTCTATCTCCTGCGCTCGGCTTACGCCTCGTCCACAACGCGGACGAGGTGCTGGACAGCTGCGATCATGCCACGCACCGAAGGAGTATCCTCCAGCGTGCGCTTGCGATGCATCTTGTTGAGGCCGAGGCCGACCAGCGTTGCGCGCTGTTCCTTCGGACGACGGATCGGGCTGCCGATCTGCTCGACGGTGATGGTCTTGGTTGCTTTCTTGGCCATGGTCATTGTCCCTGGTCAGCTCGAGCGACTATTCTTCAGCCGCTACGGCGGTGCCGCGGCGGGCCTGAAGCGTCGAGTACTTGATGCCGCGCTGTGCAGCCACATCCTTCGGATGCATCTGGCTCTTCAGCGCATCGAAGGTCGCACGAACCATGTTGTACGGGTTCGACGAACCCATCGACTTGGCGACGACGTCGTGCATGCCGAGCGTCTCGAAGACAGCGCGCATCGGACCGCCGGCGATGATGCCGGTACCCTGCTTGGCAGAGCGCAGCAGAACGCGACCAGCGCCCCAACGGCCTTCAACATCGTGGTGCAGCGTACGGCCCGAGCGGAGCGGCACGAAGATCATGTCGCGCTTTGCCGATTCGGTTGCCTTGCGGATCGCTTCCGGCACTTCGCGCGCCTTGCCGTGACCAAAGCCAACACGGCCCTTCTGGTCTCCGACGACGACGAGTGCCGCAAAACCGAAACGCCGGCCGCCCTTGACGACCTTGGCAACGCGGTTGATGTGGACGAGCTTATCGACGAACTCGCTGTCGCGCTCTTCGCGGTCACGGCTACGGTCGCGACCACCTTCCCTACGTTCTTGTGCCATATTCCTATCCTTATTTTTTTCCGGAAGCACGGGGGTTAAAAACCAAATCCGGCGTCTATAGCGTCGCCGGATTTATTGCAACTGCTCAGAAATGCGGCACAGCGCCACGCGCTACGCCGTAGACTGCATCAGAAGTTGAGGCCACCTTCACGTGCGGCTTCGGCAAGTGCCTTGACGCGGCCGTGATAGATGTAGGCGCCACGATCGAAAACGACGTCCTTGACGCCAGCCTTCGAAGCACGCTCGGCGATCAGCTTGCCAACCGCGGTCGCGGCAGCAGTGTCGGCGCCGGTCTTCAGCGAGCCCTTGAGATCCTTCTCGAGGGTCGAAGCGGCAGCGAGCGTACGGCCGTTGGCGTCGTCGATTACCTGGACGTAGATATTCTTCGACGTGCGGTGAACCGACAGGCGCGGACGGCCGTTGGCGACCTTCTTGATCTGGCGGCGGATACGCGCCGAACGGCGCAGGGTGGTTTCTTTCGAAGCCATAGTAGCAGTTCCTTGCCTTCTGAAACGGGCGCGGCCATCTGCGGTAAGCCCAATTGCTTCCCGCGACCGCGCACCGCGGCGTTGTTGTTACTTCTTCTTGCCTTCTTTGCGGACGATCTTCTCGCCTGCATAGCGCACGCCCTTGCCCTTGTAAGGCTCGGGACCGCGGTATTCGCGGATCTCGGCAGCGACCTGGCCGACTTGCTGCTTGTTGATGCCGTTGACCACGATTTCGGTCGGCTTCGGCACCGTGATGGTGATGCCTTCCGGCGTCTGATAGACGACGTCATGCGAGAAGCCAAGTGCCAGCTGCAGGTTCTTGCCCTGGAGCGCTGCACGGTAACCGACGCCGGTGATCTCGAGCTTCTTTTCGAAGCCGTCCTTAACACCCGTCAGGATGTTGACGATCTGCGTCCGCGACATGCCCCACTTGGAGCGCGCGTCCTTCGACTGATCGCGCGGCTGAACAGCGATTTCGCCGTTTTCCATCGTGACCAGAACTTCGTTGTTGACCACGAACTTCAGCTCGCCCTTGGGCCCCTTGGCCGTGACGGTCTGGCCGTCGACGGAAGCGGTAACGCCCTGCGGAAGCTGAACGGGTTTCTTGCCAATACGAGACATAGTCCTCGTGCCTTTCTTGTTTCAGCCTACGCAGATCAGAAGATCTGGCAGAGGATTTCCCCGCCGACGTTCTGTTCGCGCGCTTCGTGGTCGGCCATCACGCCCTTCGGGGTCGAAAGGATCGAGATGCCGAGGCCATTGGCAACAGGCGGAATCGACTTGGACGAGACGTAGACGCGGCGGCCCGGCTTGGAGACGCGGGCGATTTCGCGGATAACCGGCTGGCCGTCGAAGTACTTCAGCTCGATTTCGATCTCGGACTTGCCGTTTTCGAAGTCGGTCTGGCTGTAGTCGCGGATGTAGCCTTCCGCCTTCAGCACGTCGAGAACACGGGCGCGCAGCCTGGACGCAGGCGTCGACACGGTCGACTTCTTGCGGCCATAGGCGTTGCGGATGCGGGTCAGCATATCGCCGAGAGGATCACTCAAAGACATGTCAAATGCTCCTTACCAGCTCGACTTGACCAGACCGGGGATCGCCCCGATCGAGCCCAGGTCGCGAAGCGCGATACGCGACATCTTAAGCTTGCGATAGTAGGCGCGCGGGCGGCCGGTCACTTCGCAGCGATTACGAATACGGATCTTTGCCGAGTTGCGCGGCAGCGCGGCGAGCTTGAGCTGCGCGCGGAAGCGTTCCTCGATCGGCTTGGCCTGATCCATGACGACGTCCTTGAGGGCCTTACGCTTGGCAGCGTACTGGTCCACAAGCTTGCGGCGCCGATTGTTCTTCTCGACTGAGCTGGTCTTTGCCATTTCAGATTTTTCCTTTTCTCGCTGCCGTTACTGCCGGAAGGGGAAGTTGAAGGCCTTGAGCAGAGCCCGGGCTTCTTCGTCCGTCTTGGCGGTCGTGCAAACGATGATGTCCATACCCCACATCTGATCAACCTTGTCGTAGTTGATCTCGGGGAACACGATATGCTCCTTCAGGCCCATAGCGTAATTTCCGCGGCCGTCAAAGCTTTTCGGGTTCAGACCGCGAAAGTCGCGAACGCGCGGCAGTGCGATGTTCACGAGGCGGTCCAGAAACTCGTACATGCGCTCCTGGCGGAGCGTCACCTTGGCGCCGATCGGCATCTGCTCACGCACCTTGAAGCCGGCGATCGACTTGCGGGCGCGGGTGATGACCGGCTTCTGGCCGGCGATCATGGCCAGGTCTTCAGCGGCAACCGACGGCTTCTTCGAATCCGCGGTAGCTTCGCCAACACCCATGTTGAGCACGATCTTGTCGATGCGCGGAATCTGCATGACGTTGTCGTACTTGAACTGTTCCTGCATCGCCTGGCGGATGGTCTCGTTGTAGACCTTCTTCAGACGCGGCTCGTTGGTTGCCTTAGCCATTGATGACTTCTCCCGAGCGCTTGGCGACACGCACCTTCGTGCCGTCCTTCTGGACCTGGAAGCCGACGCGGGTCGGCTTGCCATCCTTGGGGTCGACGAGCGCGAGGTTCGACAGGTGGATCGGCGCTTCCTTGGTAATGATCCCGCCCTCTTGGGTCTGGGACTGCTTCTGGTGGCGGCGGATCATGTTCACGCCGCGGACAACTGCCTTGTCTTCCTTCGGCTGGACAGACAGCACCTCGCCGGTGCGGCCCTTGTCCTTGCCGGCCAGAACGACAACCTTGTCGCCTTTACGGATCTTCTGCATTGTTCCGGCTCCTTACAGCACTTCGGGCGCGAGCGAGATGATCTTCATGTGGTTCTTGGCGCGGAGTTCGCGCGGAACCGGCCCGAAGATACGCGTGCCGATAGGTTCTTTCTTGTTATCGACAAGAACGGCCGCGTTCTTGTCGAAACGGATCACGCTGCCGTCCGGACGACGAATGTCCTTGGCCGTGCGAACCACGACCGCCTTCATCACGTCACCCTTCTTAACGCGGCCGCGCGGAATGGCTTCCTTGATCGACACCACGATGATGTCGCCAACAGAAGCATACTTCCGCTTCGAGCCGCCCAGCACCTTGATGCACATGACACGACGGGCGCCGGAATTATCCGCGACGTCGAGGTTTGTTTGCATCTGAATCATGACTGGCCGCCTTCTTCTTCTCTAACGGGATGGGCTACCGCCCTCCCCGGCTTGTCCAAAATTCGTTGTTACGCCTGGTCCGGGGTGATGACGACCCAGCGCTTATCCTTGGAAATCGGCTTCGATTCCTGGATAGACACCTGATCCCCCACCTTGTGGGCGTTGTTTTCGTCGTGCGCCTTGTAGTTCTTCGACATACGCACGGTCTTCTTCATCACCGGGTGCGTGAAGCGACGCTCGACCTTGACGACGACCGTCTTCTCGTTCTTGTCGCTGACGACCGTACCCTGCAGGATGCGCTTTGGCATGGTTTTCGTCCTTAAGCCTTCTTGCCGGCCGACTTCTCGGCGGCGATGGTCTTGATACGCGCGATGTCCTTACGAACTTGTTTCACACGCGCCGTCTTTTCCAGCTGACCGGTCGCCTTCTGGAAGCGCAGGTTGAACTGCTCCTTCTTGAGGCTGGCGAGCTCGTCAGTGAGCTGGTCCTGGGTCTTCGTCCTGATGTCCGAGGCTTTCATGATCAGCCCTTCCTTATTCTGCGATGCGCTGAACGAAGCGCGTCCTGACCGAGAGCTTGGCGGCGCCGAGACGCAGCGCTTCACGCGCCACTTCCTCGGAGACACCATCGATCTCGAACATCACGCGACCTGGCTTGATGCGGCATGCCCAGTAGTCGACGGCGCCCTTGCCCTTACCCATGCGGACTTCGGTCGGCTTCGACGTGACGGGGACGTCCGGGAAGATACGGATCCAGACGCGGCCCTGACGTTTCATTTCGCGGGTGATCGCGCGGCGAGCCGCCTCGATCTCACGCGCGGTGACGCGGTTCGGCTCAAGCGCCTTCAGTCCGAAGCCGCCGAAATCCAGGTTGGTGCCACCCTTCGCGGTACCGTGGATGCGGCCCTTGAACTGCTTACGGAACTTTGTGCGCTTTGGCTGCAGCATCGTTCTAACTCCAAATTCCTATGCGTATCAGGCGTTTTCGCGACGGCGGCGCTCAGGGCGCTCGCCAGCATGCGAATGCTCGCCTTCGGTTGCGCGACGCTCGGAAGCCATCGGATCGTGCTCGAGGATCTCGCCCTTGAACACCCACACCTTGACGCCGCAGATGCCGTAGGCGGTCTTTGCCTCGGCAGTGCCGTAGTCGACGTCGGCGCGCAGCGTGTGCAGCGGAACGCGACCTTCGCGGTACCACTCCATACGTGCGATTTCAGCGCCGCCGAGACGGCCCGAGCAGTTGATGCGGATGCCCTCTGCGCCGAGACGCATGGCCGACTGCACCGCGCGCTTCATGGCGCGACGGAAGGCAATGCGGCGCTCGAGCTGCTGTGCGATCGACTGTGCGACCAGCGTAGCGTCGGTCTCCGGCTTGCGAACCTCGACGATGTTGAGGTGCGTCTCGGACTTCGTCATCTCCATCAGCTTCTTGCGAAGCTTTTCGATGTCGGCGCCCTTCTTGCCAATGATCAGGCCCGGACGTGCTGCGTGAATGGTCACGCGGCACTTCTTGTGCGGACGCTCGATCACGACCTTGGAGATCGCGGCCTGCTTCAACTCGGCTTCAAGATACTTGCGGATCTTGATGTCTTCGTGGAGCAGCTGGCCGTACTCACCGGTGTTTGCGTACCAACGCGAGTCCCAGGTGCGGTTGATGCCGAGGCGGAGACCAATTGGATTGATTTTCTGGCCCATTATGCGGCCTCCCCTTTCTCTTCGACTTCACGAACGACGATCGTGAGGTGCGAAAACGGCTTCTCAATGCGGCTGGCGCGACCACGGCCACGAGCGTGGAAACGCTTCATGACGATCGACTTACCGACAAAGGCTTCCGCCACCACCAGTGCATCGACATCGAGGTCGTGATTGTTTTCCGCGTTGGCGATAGCCGATTCGAGGGTCTTCTTAACCGTTCCGGCGATGCGCTTGCGCGAAAATTCCAGATCCGAAAGCGCGGTCGCTACCTTCTTGCCGCGGATAAGCGCGGCAACGAGGTTGAGCTTCTGCGGGCTGACCCGGATCGTGCGGAGGACCGCACGTGCCTCGTTGTCAGCAAGCCTGCGCGGAGCTTTGGCCTTGCCCATGTTACTTCCTCTTTGCCTTCTTGTCCGCGCCGTGACCGTAGTAGGTCCTGGTGGGAGCGAACTCACCGAACTTGTGGCCGACCATGTCCTCGTTCACCGAGACCGGGACGTGCTTCTGGCCGTTGTAGACACCGAAGGTGAGGCCGACGAACTGCGGCAGGACGGTGGAGCGACGGCTCCACATCTTGATCACCTCATTGCGACCGCCTTCACGAACCTTCTCTGCCTTCTTGAGCAGATAGCCGTCAATGAACGGGCCTTTCCAGACTGAACGAGTCACTGGCGTTACCTCTTCTTAGCTCTTGCGCTGATGGCGCGAGCGCAGGATGAACTTGTCGGTCGCCTTGTTGGACCGCGTCTTCTTGCCCTTGGTGGGCTTGCCCCACGGGGTCACCGGATGGCGTCCGCCCGAGGTGCGGCCTTCACCACCGCCGTGCGGATGGTCGACCGGGTTCATGGTCACGCCGCGGTTGTGCGGACGCTTGCCACGCCAGACCGTACGACCGGCCTTGCCGTCGTTGATGTTGCCGTGGTCCGGGTTGGACACGGCGCCGACGGTGGCGATGCAGAGACCGCTGACGACGCGCTGTTCACCCGAGTTGAGGCGAAGGATCGCCATGCCCTGGTCGCGGCCGACGAGCTGGGCGTAAGCACCAGCCGAACGAGCGACCTGACCGCCCTTGCCGGGCTTCAGCTCGATGTTGTGGACGATCGTGCCGACCGGCATCGAAGCGAGCGGCATTGCATTGCCCGGCTTCACGTCGACCTGCTCACCAGCGATGATCTTGTCGCCGGCCTGCAGACGCTGCGGAGCAATGATGTAGCTCAGCTCACCATCGTCGTACTTGATCAGTGCGATGAAGGCGGTGCGGTTCGGATCGTACTCGAGACGCTCGACCGTGCCGACGACGTCGAACTTGCGACGCTTGAAGTCGATGATACGGTACGAACGCTTGTGACCGCCGCCGATGAAGCGAGCCGTGATGCGGCCGTAGTTGTTGCGACCGCCCGACTTGGTCAGGCCTTCGGTCAGACCCTTGACGGGCTTGCCCTTGTGCAGACCCGAGCGGTCGACGATGACCAGCTGGCGCGTGCTCGGCGTTACTGGCTTGAATTTCTTAAGTGCCATTGTCCTGTCCTCTCAGCCCAGCTCAGAGACCCGTCGCGACGTCGATCGACTGGCCATCGGCCAGCGTCACTACCGCCTTCTTGACGTCGCTCTGGCGGCCGATCGTGCCGCGGAAGCGCTTCACCTTGCCCTTGCGGACCAGGGTGTTCACAGCAGTCACCTTCACGCCGAACAGCGCTTCGACGGCAGCCTTGATCTCGGGCTTGCTCGCCTTCTTGGCGACATTGAAGACGACCTGGTTGTTTTCCGAAGCCATGGTCGACTTTTCAGTGATCGCCGGCGAGACGATCACGTCATAGTGGCGGAGATCCGTCATTTGAAGCGCTCCTCGAGAGCCTCGACGGCGGCCTTCGAAAGGACCAGCGTGCCGCGGCGCAGAATGTCGTAAACGTTGATGCCCTGGATCGGCAGGACATCGATGTTCGGGATGTTGGTCGCTGCGCGCTTGAAGTTGAGGTCAAGCTCAGCACCACCGATCACCAGGGCATTGGTCAGGCCCAGCGTCGCGAAGTTCGCGATCAGCGCCTTGGTCTTGCCCTCGGCGAGCGTCAGCTCGTCGACGATGATCAGGTTCGATGCCTTGGCCTTGGCCGACAGGGCGTGCTTCAGGCCGAGAGCGCGGACCTTCTTGGGAAGGTCATGCTCGTGGCTGCGAACGACCGGGCCGTGGGCCTTGCCGCCGCCGCGGAACTGCGGAGCGCGTGCCGAATGGTGACGAGCGCGGCCCGTACCCTTCTGCTTGTACATCTTAGCGCCGGTGCGCGCGATTTCCGCGCGGCCCTTGGCCTTGTGCGTGCCCTGCTGCTTCTTGGCGAGCTGCCAGCGCACGACGCGCTGGAGAACGTCTTCGCGCGGGTCGAGGCCGAAGATCTCTTCCGAGAGCTCAACCTTGCCGGCATCCTTGCCTGCGAGGGTTGTAATCTTGAGGTCCATTATTCCGCTCCCTCGTTGGCCGGAGCCTTGTTGCTGGCAGCGCGGATCGCAGCCGGCTTCGGCGCGTTCTCAGGAAGCGCAACCTTTGCGGCGTCGCGAACCAGGATCCATGCACCCTTAGAACCCGGAACCGCGCCGCGGATCAGGATGAGACCGCGATCGGTGTCGGTCGAGACGACCTCCACGTTCTGGGTGGTGACGCGAACGTCGCCCATGTGGCCGGCCATCTTCTTGCCCTTGAACACCTTGCCCGGGTCCTGGCGCTGACCGGTCGAACCGTGAACGCGGTGCGACAGCGAGTTGCCGTGGGTGGCACGGCCGCCGCCGAAGTGGTGGCGCTTGATGACGCCCTGGAAGCCTTTACCGATCGTCGTGCCCGTCACGTCGACCTTCTGGCCAACGACGAAATGCTCGACGGTGATCTCGGCGCCAACGTCCAGCATGTTGTCTGCGGAGACGCGGAACTCGGCAACCTTCGACTTCGGCTCGACGGAAGCGGCAGCGAAGTGACCGCGCAACGCCTTCGTCGTATTCTTGACCTTGGCCAGGCCAACGCCGAGCTGAACGGCAGTGTAGCCATTCTTCTCTTTGGTCAGCTGCGCCACGACCTGGCAGTTCTCCATGCGGAGAACGGTGACGGGAACGTGTTCGCCAGCGTCATTATAGACGCGGGTCATTCCCACCTTCTGTGCAATTACACCTGAACGCATCGGTTCGTTTTCCTTCAGAGGAGCCGTTTGGATCTGCTCGCGCGGCTCATGTTAGCTCTTAGAGCTTGATTTCGACGTCCACACCTGCCGCGAGGTCGAGCTTCATCAGAGCATCGACGGTCTGCGGGGTCGGGTCGACGATGTCCAGCAGACGCTTGTGCGTGCGCATTTCGAACTGCTCGCGGCTCTTCTTGTCGACGTGCGGCGAGCGGTTCACCGTGAACTTCTCGATCCGCGTCGGCAGCGGGATCGGGCCGCGAACATTGGCGCCGGTGCGCTTCGCGGTCGACACGATCTCACGCGTCGAAGCGTCGAGAACCCGGTGGTCAAACGCCTTGAGGCGGATGCGGATATTCTGTCCGTTCATGGTCACTTCCTTGTTCTGGCGCGGCGCGGGCGTATTCCCGCCCGCGACAGATCGTTAATTCGGATTATTCTTTGATCGAAGCGACGATGCCGGCGCCGACGGTGCGGCCACCTTCACGGATAGCGAAGCGGAGCTTCTCTTCCATGGCGATCGGCACGATGAGCTCGACGTCGACGGTGATGTTGTCGCCGGGCATGACCATCTCGGTGCCTTCCGGCAGCGACACGATGCCGGTCACGTCCGTCGTGCGGAAGTAGAACTG
>NZ_JACJHY010000059.1 GCF_014138625.1 Aminobacter ciceronei | reverse complement strand
CATTCGGGGAGCTCCACTGAAGGTTGGTTGGCTTCGCAACCCCAGCTTCTCAGTCCCTCCTCGAATGAACAACCTTCATAGCTTCGACAGCTAGGCACCGACGGCACCCGCGATTTGTGGTCGCCCTTCGGCGATGGCGACATGCTGCGCGTCGCGCATCAGTTCGCACGGTTGAGCGGTCTGCGCCATGACGACAAACTCCTTGCTGCCGTGGAACTGGCAACCAAGGGCGGCGCGCATTTTGTCGGACGCGACGTGCATGACCTGGTCGCGGGTTCGCGCGCCGATATCGTGCTGGTCGATGCCGAAAACGTCTCCGATGCGCTGATCCGTTGCCCCCCGCGCAAGCTGGTCATTTCGGGCGGACGCATCGTCGCCCGCGACGGCGACGTGCTGGTCTGAGCCCCTCGCACTCCGAAATGACCAGAACAGGCCGCGTCAGCTTCCCCAGAGGGCTGCGCGGCCTCGGCTCGTGAAAGTCCGGCAAGTCGGCAATGCCTTCTCGATGTAGGGGCATTGACACTGCCGGTACTTCGCGAATTACCTGCGCGACCTTCTTTCGCCAAAAGCTGGTACTGCCAGACCACAACGGGGAGCGCGCATCGTGCTTGAGCTACAGGCTGACATCATCCGGACCCTTGGGGTGGCTTCGGTCTTCGACGCCGGTGCGGAGACCGAGCGGCGCATCACGTTTCTGGCCGACTACCTAAGGGCATCCGCGATGCGCGCCTATGTCCTTGGGATCAGCGGCGGTGTTGACTCCCTGACTGCTGCGATGCTGGCGCAAGCCGCCGTCCGGCGCCTGCGCGACCACGGTCATGAGGCGCAATTCATCGCCGTTCGCCTGCCCTATGGCATCCAGGCCGATGAGGCCGATGCGCAGACTGCGCTCGATGCGATCGGCCCGGACCGCACGGTGACGATCAACATCAATCCGGCGGCGGACGCCATGTTGGCGGACGTCCGTCGTGATGCAGGTGACCTCTTCGAGCCGGCCCGGCTGGATTTTCACCTGGGCAACATCAAGGCTCGCCAGCGCATGATTGCGCAATATGCGCTGGCGGGTGCCGTGCGCGGCCTGGTGATCGGAACCGACCATGCGGCAGAGGCGCTGATGGGGTTCTTCACCAAGTTCGGCGACGGGGCTGCCGACATCACGCCACTTCAAGGTCTCACGAAGCGGCGCGTTCGCGCGATCGCCGCGCATCTTGGCGCACCGCAGACACTGATCGAAAAGGTGCCTACTGCAGACCTCGAAAACGATGCGCCGCTGCGGCCCGATGAAGAGGTGTATGGCGTAACATACGACAACATCGACGACTTTCTGGAAGGCAAATCGATTGCCGAACCTGCTCGCCAGCGGATCCTCGCGATGCATCTGGCGACAGCGCACAAACGTGCCTTGCCGGTCGCGCCGGAATAAGCGCTTACCCGACCCCATTCTTTGTTGAATGCGCTGTTGGTGGTGCTTGTGGCTAGCGGCCAAAAGCGTGCTGCAGATCCATCCTCCGAACCGTGCTTCCGGGCGTCACCGGAAGGCAATGCGCTGTCAAACTAGGCAGCCGCAGAGGGACTGGATCGATATGGTTCGATCGGCTCCATGACCTCGCCGTAACGGCTGGGATCGAAACGGAAATAGACGAGCGCGCTTGCGGTTACGAGCATGGCGTGCATGACCCAGCCGGTCGCGAAACTCCCAGTAAAACCATGCATCAGTGCCATGGCGTAAGGTCCCAGCGCCGCGATCAGGAACCCGCCCCCTTGCATGGCCGCGGCAAGTGCGCCCGCCTGATCTGGGCGGGGCAGATGGTCGAGGGCGGTTACCATGGCGAGCGCGAAGCTGCCGCCGAGGCCCACGCCACAGAGTGCGACCCATAACCAGGCGCAGGGTGCTGGAAGACATGCCAGGCCCAGGAAGCCTATGATCTGGACGGCGGCCGTAAACAAGAGCCAGGGTCGCCGATCGTTTGCGCCGCGGGCCAGGAAAGGCAGGCCGAAGGCCGAGACCGCCTGGCACAGTGCCATGATGGCTACCAGGTTGCTGCTTTGCGAATTCGTCCAGCCCTGGGCCTGGTAGTAGGGTGCAAGCCAGGCCACCATCGACGAGTAGCCGCTGTTGACCAGCCCGAACGCCGCGATCAGTGCCCAGGTGCGCGGGCGCAGCAGAAGCAGCCTTGTCATCGGCCTGGCAGGTCCCGTCGCTTTCGCATTGGCGAGGACGCGGGAGGCGGCCAGCAACGCCACGAAAACGGGCGCCGCCAGCCAGGCGAGAGCCGCCCGCCAGCTGTATCCTGCATTTGCCAACGCAGGCATCAGCCGCGCGCCAACCGCGCCGCCGGCCATGATCATGGCCGAATACAGTCCGGTGACCGTCGGTACGCTTGCAGGGAAGCGAGCTTTGATGATCCCGGGAAACACGGCCTGGACGAAGGCGACGCCCGCACCGCACAGAATGGCCGTCAGGATCATCGTAGCGTCATTGAAGGCGACGAACCGCAGCAAGGACCCCGCCATCAGCAAGGCGAGTGCTGCCAGCAACCCTTGCCGTGTTCCGACCATGGCCTGAATGGCCGGCGCGACAAAGGCACCGATGCCCATGAGCGCCATCGGCAGCAAAGTGAGCAACGAGATGCCGGCATATCCCATGCCGGTGTCTTCGACGATGGACGGGAGCAGGGTGGCTGGTGCGGTGATGAAGGGTCGTAGATTGACGCCGATCATTACGACGAGGGCGAGCATCGTCCATCGTTGGTTTGTCCACGCAGTCTTGGTCTTGTCCATTTGCGTGGGCTATCCCTCGGCAGCCGAACGTGCCGTCCTGGAGCGGTCGAGGTCGTCGGCGTGTTGATCAGCATCTCGACGATCCTGGCATGCCGTTCGCTGCCACAGGATGATCGCCACATAGGCTGACGGTTAGCCGTTGTGCGCCGCATGCGCCAATTAGATGTTTTCATGGCCAACATGCGCACTCCCAATGGCAGGCATGACCACGCCGCACGACTGGAGCGGGACCATGGGGCGAGGAGATCGAACTTACGGGAAAATCCGCTGTGGTGTGCGGTTCGTTGCGAACGAGTCTCACTCGATGATCTCGCGGCCAGCGCCAAGTTCTCGTCGATTTTCCACGGCGAATTGTTGAGGTTATGCAGAAGTTTACGTTGTATTTCCTTACCAATATGAACAGGGATTTCGGGAACTTCGAAACCTGTGCAGGGGGCTGATGAGTCTGCGGCGGCGCTGCCTCCCGTAGCCGGTGACGGTTGACTTTGGCACCGAGGAGGAAGTCTCGTATGGCTTGTCCGACGCTGCTCGCCGGCGGCCGGGCACCGAGCACTTCTGCCGCCGCCACTGAGAAAGCAGCCTCTGCGGAGCCCGTACGGTATGGCCCAGCGCCGACACACTTTCTGAAGGTTTGTGACGGCTGATGGACCCACCGGCCGTCGGGGGGGGCAGTTAGGCAAGCGGATGATGGATCGCGAAGTTCTTGACCTGCTGGTAGGCGCTAAGCGCCTCGAGACCCTTTTCACGGCCGAAGCCCGACAGCTTGAAGCCGCCAAAGGGAAATTCGACATCCAGGCCGACGCCGAAGGCGTTGATCCACACCTGGCCGACACGCAGCTTCTCGCCGACGCCGAGGGCCTTGTTGATGTTGGTGGTGTGGATGCCGGCGACAAGACCAAAGGGCGAGTCATTGGCACCGGCAACGGCTTCTTCAGCGGTGTCGAACGGAATGACGGTCAGGATCGGCCCGAAGATTTCCTCACGTGCGATCTGGGTGCTGTTGTTGGCTCCTATAACCAGGCCCGGCCTGACGAAGGCGCCCTCGGCGAGTGAAGCCGATTTCGGCAGGTCGGCGCCGAGCAGCAGTTCGCCGTCCTTGCGGGCGATGTCATAATAGCGCTCGACATCGTTCTTGTGTGCCCTGCTGATCAGCGGCCCCATGTCCGGATCGTCGACGCCGGCGCCGAGCGTCATCGCGCTGATGCGGGCATGCAGCTTGTCGACGACGCGGTCGTGGATCGAGCGCTCGACGAACAGCCGGGTTCCGGCGTTGCAGACTTGGCCGCAATGGGTAAGGAAGCCGCCGGCGACGATCGGCAGCGACTTGTCGAGATCGGCGTCGGCAAACAGGATCTGCGGTGACTTGCCGCCGAGCTCCATGTTGCAGGGGATGGCGTGCGAGGCGGCGGCGACCAGTACGCGCTCGCCTGTCGGCACGGAGCCGGTGAAGGTAATCTGGTCGACCCCTTTGTGGCGGGCGAGCAGGTCGCCGGCAACGGAACCGCGGCCGTTGACCAGATTGACCAGGCCCTCGGGCAGGCCGGCCTCCTGGCATATCTTCATGAATTCATAGGCCGTGACGGGCGTGTCGGCCGACGGCTTGATGATGACGGCACAGCCGGCGGCAAGCGCCGGCGCAACGCCGCGGGCGATGAGCTGGAAGGGGTAGTTCCACGGAATGATGTGGAGGCTGACGCCGATCGCCTCCTTGACCGTCCAGTCCGACCAGTCGGGCCCAAGCGGGATCGAGCTGCCATGCAGCTTGTCGGCGGCACCTCCATAGAATTCGAAGAAGCGGGCCGAGCAGTCGACCTCCCAATAGGAGTCGCGCAGGGGCTTGCCGCTGTCGATGCTTTCCTTGCGGGCGATCTCGTCGCGCCGCTGCAGCATCAACTCGCCGATGCGGTGCAGGATGCGACCACGCTCGAACGGACGCATGCGCCGCCAGGGTCCATTGTCGAACGCCTCGCGCGCCGCGGCGACTGCCATGTCGACTTCAACTGCTCCGGCACGTGCGAACTCGGCGACCAGCACGCCCGTTGCCGGGTCGAAAGACTGGCCGACGCCGTCGGAGCCTTCGTTGAGAACCTTATTGCCGACGACGATTGGAATGTAGGCGCGGTCAGTCACGTGAATCTCCATGGGTTGGGCATTCTGCTCGCTGCCGGATTGGCAACTTTTCCATCATGGTTGTATGCAAAATAAAAAAGATTGTCTACAGTAATTGACAACGTGTTTACACGCTGGTAGCCAGAATTCATCGACAGACGGGAGTGAGGGGCCAAATGGAGCTTGGTTTGAAAGGTAAGCGCGCGCTGGTTACAGCCGCTTCCCGCGGGCTTGGCAGAGCCTCTGCCCTGGCGCTGGCCGCCGAGGGTGCGTGGGTTGCCGTCGCGGGACGCAACACCGAAGCGATGCAGGATCTTGTGCGCGAACTGCTTGATGCGGGTGCAGCCGATGCAATTGCGGTCAAGATGGACCTGACGGACCGTACGACGCTCAAGCCGGCGGTCGACGAGGTGGTGGCCAATTTCGGTGGCCTCGACATTTTTGTCGGCAATACCGGCGGTCCTGCTGCCGGACCATTCCTCAGCGTTTCACGCGATGGATGGGAGCAGGCGCTGAACGAGAGCCTTCTGCCGCTTGTCGAGCTCTCTCACGCGGTGCTGCCGCATATGCAGGCCGGCGGCTGGGGCCGCATCATCTTCATTACGACGGTCGGCGTGAAGGTGGTCCAGCCCAACATGGTTCTGTCGGACTCGGTGCGCCTGGCTGTGGTCGGCCTGGCCAAGTCGCTGTCCATCGAGTTCGCCCATGAAGGCATCATGGTGAACTGCCTCTGTCCGGGGCCGTTTGCCACCGACCGCATGGAGTATCTGATCCAGTCGAGCATGGATCGAGACGGTCTGGACCGTAAGGCGGCGGAAGCGCTGTGGCTTGAAGAAGTGCCGGTCGGCAAGTTCGGCGACCCCAATGATTTCGGCGCGATTGTCGCCACGCTCGCCTCCGAGCGGGCCGGTTTCATTACCGGCACGGCCATCGCCCTCGACGGAGGAAAATCTCGTGCTTACTAAGAACCAGTCCGCCAAGAGCGCAACCATGGACGGCGGTGCAGCCGTCGTCGCCTGGCTCAAGGCCGTCGGCGTGCAGAACATCTTTTCCGTTTCGGGCGGGCCGATCAATTCGGTTTATCGTGCCTGTGCGCATCAGGGGCTTCCGCTCATCCATGCCCGCCACGAGGCCGCAGCCTGCTTTATGGCCGAGGCCCAGTCGCGGGTCACCGGCAAGGCCGGTGCTGCGGTCGTCACGCTCGGACCCGGCGTTACCAATGCGGTTACGCCAGGGCTCGTCGCCATGCTCGCCGGCACGCCGGTCATCATCGTCGGAGCCCAGGCCGGTACCAAGTCGGCCGAACGTGGCGCCGGAATGGCCTATGATGTCCTGCCGATCATGAAGGGGGTCACCAAATGGGCTGCGCGCTGCACCGATCCGAACCGGCTGCAGGAATATCTCGACATTGCCTGGCGCAAGATGTGGGCCGGTCGGCCCGGTCCTGTGTTCCTCGAGGTGCCGACAGACATTCTGTCGACTCCGCTGAGCACCGAGGTGGCGAGCGCCTGTCCGCCGATGCCCGGCATTGCCGGCGTGCCCGCACGTGATGCCGACGCAGCGCGCACCCTGCTGGCGCAGGCCAAGAGACCGCTGCTTGTCCTTGGCGATGAATTGTTCTGGGACCGCACCGATCGGATCACGGAAGTGGTCGAAAAGCACGGCCTCGCATTCGCCACGATGCGGCTTGCACGCGGCATCGTCGATGAGCGGCACCCCAGGTGGATGGGACCTGCCTACGCGCCTTGCAATGCAACGCTGCGAAGGGCGATGAAGGAAGCGGACTGCATTTTGCTGCTCGGCCATCATTTCGAATTCGATCTCGAATTCGGCGACACGGTTGGCCAGGACGCCCGCATCATTCAGGTCTGTTCCGACCAGGAACTGCTGCATCGCAACAAGCAGGCCGATATCGCCATTGCCGCATCGCCTGCAGCCTTTCTCGACGTCGTTGCCGAGATGTCACCTTTGCAGATCGATCGGCTCTGGAGCGACGGCCTGGTCACGGCCTGGCAGAGCGAGCGCGAAAGCCAGTTGGGCGAGGGCGATGCCACAGGCATTCACCCAGTCGCTGCGATAGATGCGGTAAGTGCTGCTGCGCCCGACAATGCGATCTTCGTCACCTCGCATGGCAATATCGACTTCTGGGCGGATGCGCGGCTGCGTGTTCCGGCAGTGGGCCGTTATCTCCGCGCCGGCCAGTCCGGAGCCCTTGGGGCCGAGGTTCCCTATGGCGCGGGCGCGTGCTTTGCCGATCCGGATGCGCCGGTAATCGTGTTCGTCGGCGATGGTGGCGTTGGATTCCACATTTCGGAACTCGATACCGCCGAACGCTACGGTCGGGCATTCATCATTGTCGTGCTCGACGATGAGATGTGGGGGGCGATCGCCCTGCCACAGGAACAGAGCTTCGGTGAAACCTACGAGATGAACCTGCCACGTCGCGACTGGGCAAAGGTTGCCGAGGGACTGGGCGGGCGAGGCTATTTTGCCCGCGATGCCGATGCCATCCAGAAGGCCCTTGCCGACGCCATTGCCAGCGGCAAGCCGGCGCTGATCCAGGTGCCGGTGCGCAGCGTCATCAGCCCTTACATGGCCTACATCTCGTAGCCGTTGTTCACGAAGATATCTGGAGAGACAGCATGAACATATGGAAGAACTCTGCGGCCACGGGCATCACCCCGCCCAATCACTTTGGTGGCCTCAATGTGCTCGACATCGTGCCCTTCAAAGGCAACAATTTCTGCATCCAGCTTTCGAAAGCTCCGAAGGGTGGCGGCGGCGATCTTCATCATCACGACGACTGGGCGCAGGCGTTCTACATGGTGAAGGGCGAGATGACCTTCGACACGGGCAAGGAACGTTTCACGCTCAAGCCGGGCGAGTCCGTCCTGTTCGAGCCGGGCGACCCGCACTACACGGTCAATGAGGCGGATGAGCAGGCGGAATACCTGGTCATCACAATTCAGCAGTAAGCCTGAGCGGGATCGGTGGCGGAAAGCTTGCATCGCGTCCGCCAAGGATGCATCTAACGTCAGATGCGGCAGATCTGGGAGTAAACGGTGAGCGAAGTCATGGATGACGAGAGGGAAACCAGGCTGTCTGCGGACAACCTGATCCGCCTTCTTGAAGATGACATTCTCAACAGCGTGCTGAAGCCGGGCGACCGGCTGGACGAGCAGTCGCTTGCACGCCGCTTTGAGGTTTCGCGCACCCCGGTGCGGGAAGCGCTTCGACATCTCGCCTCAAGCGGCCTCGTCGACATCCGCAAGAACCAGGGTGCGACGGTCAAGCGGCTTACCACCGCCGAGCTGATCGAGATGTTCCAGATCATGGCGGAGTATGAGGGGCTTTCGGCCCGTCTTTCCGCCCGCCGGATGACGCGCGACGAGCTCACCGAAATGCGCAAATGGCACGACGAGTGCGCAGCGAGAGCCGAAAAGGAAGACCACGATGGCTTCTATGAAGCCAACAACCTCTTCCATGACACGATCTTCCGCGGTTCGCGCAACGTCTTCCTGCAGGTCGAGAGCCGCAAGCTGCGCAACCGGCTCAATGTCTATCGGCGTCACATCACGACGCCGCGCAAGATGGCGAAGTCCGTCATCGAGCATCGGGGTATCGTCGATGCGATCGTGGCGGGCGACGAAGAACTGGCACACAGCCTGATGCGCCAGCACGTCGATCTGCTGGCAGGCGCGGCTGCCGATGTGCTGCTCGCACTTGAGACCGAAAATCTAGAATAGACCCGGCCAAACCGGTTGGACGACGACGTCGCTTGCGGCGCGCGGAGACGCGCGCGCTGGCTCCTGGAGAGCATTGCCCAAAGGTCCGGCGCCAGATGTGCCCGGCAGAGCAAATGAGGTTCGCAATGAAGTTAGTCGAGAATCGCTCCGCCAAGCGGAACATGCCCCTCAGCGCAACGGAAGCTGCGATTGCTGGCGTTGGCGCTCCCGCGATCGTCCGTGAATTTCTTCCCGCCTTTCCCATCTATGCGCCGACACCGCTGGAGAGCCTTCCTGGTCTCGCTGCGACCCTGGGCATCGCATCTGTCGATCTCAAGGACGAAGGCCACCGCTATGGCCTGTACAGCTTCAAGGCGCTCGGCGGCGCCTATGCCGTCGCCCGCCTGGTTCGTGACCATGCAGCGCGGGTTCTCGGTCGTGATGTCGAACCGGCCGAGTTGCTCTCCGAAGCGGTCAAGCAGGTCGCAGCCGACCTCACCGTGTGTTGCGCCACCGATGGCAACCATGGCCGCTCCGTTGCGGCCGGCGCCCAGATGTTCGGCTGCCGGTGCGTAATCTTCCTGCACAGCGGGGTTTCCGTCGGGCGCGAAAAGGCCATTGCCGGCTTTGGAGCCGAGATCCGGCGGACCGATGGCAATTATGACCAGTCCGTCGCAGAAGCGAGCGAAACGGCGAACCGCGAAGGCTGGACGACGGTCTCCGATTTTGCCTGGGAGGGCTACACCGAAATCCCCGGCATGGTCATGCAGGGTTACACCTTGATGCTGGGCGAGATCTCCGCCCAGGCAAGGCAGCCTTACACGCACGTCTTCATTCAGGGGGGCGTCGGTGGTCTTGCAGCGGTCGTTGCCGGATATTTTCTGGACCGGGACGGGGCGCAGCGCCCGAAACTCATCGTCGTCGAGCCCGACAAGGCGGCCTGCCTGCAGATGAGTGCCGCCGCCGGCAAGCGGATGTCGATCGAAGCCGGTGACGCCACCGTGATGGCGATGCTCGAATGTTATGAGCCGTCGCTGACAGCCTGGGAAATTCTCGAAAAGAGTGCCGACTATTACCTCGATGTCGGTGATGGCGCGGCCGTCGATGCGTTGAGAAAGCTTGCCCGTCCCGTCGCCAACGACCCAGCGCTACGCATTGGCGAATCCGGCGTTGCAGGCCTTGCAGGACTGATCGCCGCTGCTGGCGACCCATCGATGCGTGCCACGCTCGGTCTCGACGCCGGCTCGCATATCCTTTTGATCGGCACCGAAGGTGCAACAGATCCGGAGCTCTATGAAGCGCTTCTGCATGGGGCGGCGACACCGGCATTTCACGCCCATGCTGCGGCCTTGTGAGGGACGTCGATGAGCGATCTGTTTGCAACTGATGTTGTTGACGCCGATGTGCGCGGCCGGGCTGCTGCCCGTTTCAGGCAAGCTGGCGTCAAGCTGCCGAAACTATCCGAACTGGCGCGGCCGGAGACCATCGATCCGACGGCTCTCGCTGCACTGGCCGGTATCGAACCGGATGCCGCCGACCCGCTCAACCTCTTTCGCGTTCACTGGCACAATGGGCCTGACCGGAGCGGACAGACTGAAACACCGTGCCATATCATATTGCCTGAAGCACTGACGGGCGTGCGCGCCAGGATCGTCGTTGCGGTCGGCGATCGCTTTCCGATGATTGCGGCACACAAGGTGCTGGCGGCATATGGCTGTCTGGTGCCTCGGTTGGTCACCGGACAATTCGATCTCGACAACCAGCGCGCGGTGTGGCCATCGACAGGCAATTATTGCCGCGGCGGGGTTGCGATATCGACGATCCTTGGGGCGCGCAGTGTTGCCGTGCTGCCGGAAGGAATGAGCCCCGAGCGGTTCCGCTGGTTGGAAAAATGGACCGCCGACCCGCGCGACATCCTGCGTACGCCAGGCAGCGAAAGCAACCTCAAGGAAATCTACGACGCCTGCCACGAACTGGCAAAGGATGCGCGCAACGTCATCCTCAACCAGTTCAGCGAATATGGGAACTACATCGCGCACCGCGCGGTGACCGGACTGGCGCTGGAGCGGGTCTTCAACGCCGTCAATACAAACGGCAAGCTCAGGGCGCGGGCGTTCGTCGCCGCGTCCGGCTCCTCCGGTACGCTTGCAGCAGGTGACCATCTCAAGGAACGCCTGGGCTGTCAGATCGCTGCCGTGGAAGCCACCGAGTGCCCGACGCTGCTCAACAATGGCTATGGCGAGCACAACATCCAGGGCATCGGCGACAAACATGTGCCGCTGATCCACAATGTCTTCAATACGGACTATGTCATCGGGGTATCCGAGCGTTCTCCCGATAGCCTCAACCTGCTTTTCAACCATCCGGCAGGGCGTGCGTATCTGCGCAATCACAAAGGTCTGTCGGACGAGACGATCGGCAGCTTCACCCATCTTGGCCTGTCATCGATCGCCAACATCGTGGCGGCAATCAAGCTGGCCAGATATCTGGATCTTGGTCCCGAAGACGTCGTCCTGACGGTCGCCACCGATGGTGCTGCGATGTACGAATCCCAGCTCGGCAAGGTCCTGGATGCTTCGTTCGGAGGCGTGTTCGATGCGCTGTCGGCAGCGGAAGTGTTCGGCGAGCATTTGGCGGGCGTGCGGACCGATGCAATGATCGAGCTGACGCGGCTTGATCGCGAGCGCATCTTCAATCTCGGCTACTACACCTGGGTGGAACAGCAGGGCGTATCGCTTGAGGATTTCTCACGCCGGCGCCAACAGTCCTTCTGGGACGGCCTGATGGCCATGGTTCCGGTGTGGGACGGGCTCATCGCTGAGTTCAACACCGCAGCTGCCTGAGGCTGCGGTCGAAGCTGAGTGAAGCGGAAAAGGCCGGCGGATTGCTCCGCCGGCCTTTTTTTGTTGGCCTCCACTTTGGCAGGGCGGCGGCCTCAGGCCGCCCCGCGAAGATGTTGCGAGAGCTTCCATATCGCATTGGTGTTCAGCGGTGTCGAAGAGACGCCGACGTCCAGCGCATTGGCCACCGCATTGGCGATGGCCGCCGCAGGGCCAATCGCTCCGCCTTCTCCCAGGCCTTTGGCACCCAGCGGTGTCAACGGGGTAGGGGTCTCGATATGATGAACCTCGATGTTGGGGATTTCAGGCGCCAGCGGCATCAGGTAGTCGGCAAAGCTGGTGGTCAGGGGCTGGCATTCGGCATCGTAGATGAAATGCTCGAACATGGCCGAGCCGATGCCCTGGACAACGCCGCCGCGTACCTGGCCGTCCACCACCAGCGGGTTGAGGATGGTGCCGCAGTCTTCGACCACGACAAACCGCCGCAACTTCATCTTGCCGGTCGCGATGTCGATTTCGACAACGGCGGCATGCACCGCATTCGAATAGGTGCCGTCCCTGGGGCCATCCTGGCGTTGCTCGGCTTCAAGACCCGGCTGCATGCCCTCGGGAAGCTGATCGACGTTGCGCAGCGCTGCCCGCGCGAGCTTGCGGATGGCAATGAAACGTTGTTCGGCATCGCGGACATAGGCATTGCCGTTTGACAGTTCGATCTCATCCGGCTTGGCCTGAAGCAGGTGGGCGGCGATGGCTTTCAGCTTGGCGGCGAGCTTGAGCGAGGCAAGATGCACGGCACCGCCACCCAGAGCCCCACCGCGGCTACCCCAGGTGCCTACGGAATAGGGCGTGGTCAACGTGTCGCCGTGGCGGACATAGATGTTCTCCGGGTTCACCCCGAGCGCATCGGCGGCAACCTGGGCCATCGTCGTTTCGAGACCCTGACCATGGTTTTGCAGTCCGAGGTCGATCGTGACCTCGCCGTCTGGCGACATCTCGACCCGGGCAGCGATATAGCCGGTCTCGATCGGCACGCGGCGCCTGGTGAAATCGGGCGTGCCATGCGCCGTCTGCTCGATGAAGCAGGCGATGCCGACGCCCACGCGCTTGGTGCTGGAACCGCGCGAGGCCGCAGCTTCGGTCACGTCCTCGGCCAGCAGCGCCTGCATCTGCTCGAGCGATTGCGCGTAGGAGCCTTCGTCGTAGCTGAAGCCAAGCACGTTCTTGTACGGAAACTGCCGGATCATGTTTTTTAGCCGGAAGGCAAATGGGTCCATGCCCAGTTCCTTGGCGATGTCGTCCATCAGGCGCTCCTGGGAGAACACCGCCGAGGGGCGTGCGACGCCGCGATAGGTGCCGATCGCGCATTTGTTGGTCGCGACCGCACGGAATGTCGCCTCGTAGGCCTGGAAGTCATAGGGGCCAGGCAGGACCTTGCCGACCATGCCGGGTTCGCCCGCAGAGGTGAACGGAAAGGTCGAATAGGCGCCGTTGTCTACCGTGATATCCGCCTTGAGCCCGAGCAGCCGGCCATCGGCCGAGACATATGCCTCAAGTGTGTGTTGATGGTCGCGGGCATGGATGCTTGCAATCAGGTGTTCGCGGCGGTCTTCGATCCATTTGACCGGACGTCCGGTCTTCATGGCGAGCCAGGCGACCAGGACCTCGTCGCCGAACACCTGGCCCTTGACCCCGAAGCCACCACCAACATCGGGCGCGACCACACGGATGCGGGATTCCGGCAGGTCCAGTTCCTCGGAGATGTAGGTGCGTACCAGGTGCGGCATCTGGGTTGACGACCAGACTGTGAGCACGCGG
The DNA here is from genome assembly GCF_014138625.1 of Aminobacter ciceronei. Taxonomy (GTDB): domain Bacteria; phylum Pseudomonadota; class Alphaproteobacteria; order Rhizobiales; family Rhizobiaceae; genus Aminobacter; species Aminobacter ciceronei. Next base: position 8,961 of record NZ_JACJHY010000059.1, on the reverse strand, counting down.
TCGGCATGGTCGTAGCTGGCGACGACGCCCCGGCATTCCATCGGCACGCCAGCCTGGCGCTGGGTGCTGTAGGTGCGCTTGATGATGTGGGCGGCCGCGGCCCTTGCCGCTTCGAGATCGCCGCCCTTCATCTGGCGTTGAACGATGATGTTGCTGGCCCAGCCGTCGAACAGCGGTGGAAGCGAGGGGTCTCGCGCCTGTGCCATGGTGCCTATGACGGGCAGGGTCTCGTAATCGACGAAGACGAGTTCGGCAGCATCCTCGGCCTTGTAGGCATCCTCGGCCAGGACCACGGCGACCGGTTCGCCGACGAAACGCACCTTGCCCTCAGCCAGCAGCGGCTGCTCGGAATACTGCATTTCTGGATAGTCCTGGTGCGCCTTCATCGACAGCCCGGCGGTATCCTTGCCGGTAAACACCCAGGTCGCATAGTCGAGATCGGCCAGCGCCGAGGTATCTATCTCGACGATGTTGGCATGTGCCGTGTCTGCGCGAACGAATGAGAGGTGGAGCATGTCGGGCAAGCGGATGTCGTCGACGTAGCGCGCCGAGCCGGACAGCAGGCGTGTATCCTCGAAGCGCTGGACGCGGGCGCCGATATGTTTGGGACGATCAGCCATCATTTCACATTCCTCCGCCAAGGCCCAGATTGACCGCCTTGCGGACGGCCGCGACGATGCCGTGATATCCGGTGCAGCGGCAGATGTTGCCGCTCATGGCTTCGCGGATCTCTTCATCGCCGGGCAGGCGCTTCTGCTCGACCATCTCTTCGACGAAAGGCACCAGCGTCATGATGAACCCAGGGGTACAGTAGCCACATTGCAGGCCGTGCTCGCTGCGGAAAGCCTGCTGAAGCGCGTGTTCCGCTGTCGGCCCGCCAATGCTCTCGACGGTCCGGATCGCTGAGCCGTCGCACTGAGCGGCGAAGGTGAGGCACGAAAGCCGCGGTGTCCCGTCGAGATGCACTGTGCAGCAGCCGCAGGCACCGTGGGCACAGCCAATATGGACGCCTGACAGGCCGAATTCCTGGCGCAGGACATCCGCAAGCAGGCGTCTGGGTTCGACGCTCAGCGTCTTGGTTTTTCCGTTCACTTCCAGGGTTATGTCGATCATGATTTGTCCAGCGCTCTGGTGCAGGCCGCCTCGATGGCGCGGTGCGTGAGTTCGGCGATCAGGCCACGGCGATAGTCTGCTGAGGCAATGTGGTCGTCGACCGGGTCGATCGAGGCGGCGAAGATGCGACCAGCCTCGGCAGCGTCGCTGACAGCGATTGGGCGTCAGGTCTCCGAGACCCTGTTTCAATGGCTGTTCCATAAATACGGACGAACAGCGGAAGTCCTCCCGGTAGAACCCTTAGTCCACATCCTGCCTCAGCACCTTCTGGCACCCATCCGGCAGGGCTGTTTTTTCGTTGAGCAGGTGAGTTCGCCGGGGGTGCTGTCCCTGTCAGGACCACCATCAACCACCCTAAAAAATGACCTTAAGGCCCGTTTCGAGACGCGCTCAACGCTCTTGAGGGGGGTCTTTCTTATTGAACAGCGCGAGAGCGCAATAGGAGACAGAATGAGTTCACGTCTGGCCGACGCCATCAGGGCGGAAGCGGAACGCATCGGGGCGGACCCCCAAGACTTCGCCACGGTCATGTCCTACGAGACAGGCGGCACCTTCGACCCTTGGCAGAAGGGTCCAACGACCCAACACGGCACCCATCGCGGCCTGATCCAGATGGGTGAGCCGCAGCGCAAACAATTCAACTACTACCGTGGAATGCCTATCGAGGACGCGGTTCGCTCCTCGGCAGACTTCCTCGTTGCCAACGGCTTCAAGCCGGGCATGAGCATCCACCAGATGTACGCCACCATCAACACCGGCAGTCCCAACGGGGGCCACAAGTCGGACGCCAATAACGGCGGCGCTTGGGGCACCTCGGACGACAAGGTGAACCACCAGATGGAAGGTCACAAGCGGAAGGCCGCGGCCCTTCTCGGGGGCTCCTATACGCCCACCGAGCGGACCCACTATCCGGACACCCAGGGCGACGTTAACCCCGACATCACCACGCACCCGGACGCGGCCCTCGGCACACAGCGCCCGGTCAATATCGTGGAGCGGAATGCCAACCCCGATCCGCAGCCCTACGACAGCTTTGGCGACGAGGTGGGTGCGGCCTTCCAGTCGCAATCGATCACCGGGCAGATGCTCCGGTGGGCCTCCGAGGGCACCATCGATCCCGGTTATCAGATCGGGCAGGATCGCGGCGTCGAGCTTGCGAAGCAGTACCCGGACACCTACCACGACTTCATCCTGTCCTCGGGCTCCGAGAATATCCTCCAACAGCGCCTCAAGTGGGCCTCGGAGGATGTCGTCCGTCAAGAACGTCTTGCCGCTGGCGATTGGTCGGCCACGGGCGCATCCCTCTTGGTGGGCGCTACGGACCCCGTAGTAGCCATTCCTTCGCTCCTCACGGGCGGCATGGCTGGTGCAGCCTATGGGGGCCTATCGGTCGCCGGTCGGGCCGCTGCGGGTGCAGCAATGGGCGCAGCTTCCAACGCTGCCATCGACTACGGCTCACAGCGGTTGTTCGATGACCCCCATGCGGACCCCCTGATGTCTGCTGGCGTCGGTGCCCTGTTCGGGGCCTTCGGCGGTGCCCTCACGCGGAGCCGTGCTACCACCTTCGAGGCCGATCTTGCCTTCGAGCAGGTGGCTCACGCCTACAAGCCCGAGCTACGTCTCGGTGTCGCTGCCCCTCCGGTGAACCTTACGGGTTCCGCTGGTGCGGCTCGAAACCCGATGGCCCGAGACAACCTCATTCCCGACGCACGGAGCCTCTCCGTCGAGATCAGGGACGAGGACGTTGCTACCGGCTTCGGCGGGTGGTTCCGACAGGGTGACGTGACGGGCCAGATGACGACCGCCAAGAACCCGCTCACCCGCCTCATCGGGCAGAACCTCTTTGAGGAGACGGCGGGCTTCAAGGATCACAGCGTCGTCCCCGACAGCGTGAACTCCCGCTTCACCGCGCTTCACAGGCAGATGCAGGGCAACTTCAATCTGGAGTACGTCCCGGCCAAGAACGCCTATATCGCGGAAGGTGGGCTGTCCCGCCTCAACATGACGGGCAAGGCGCAGCGCGAGGCCGAGTTCAACCGGCTCGTCGCGGACTACGTTTGGGAGCCCCATCCGTCCCCGGACACGAACCAGCATGTCGTCAAGGCGGCGAGCGCCCTCAAGAAGGGCATGGCCTCCTTCGCTGACGAAATGAACCAAGCCGGGCTCTGGAACGGTAAGGCCGACGCCAACTACCTGCCTCTGGTGGCGAACCATGAGCGCATCGCTCAGGTGGACACGATGTTCCACCACGAGGTTATGGAGGGGCTCATTAAGGGCGCTATCCGTGAGCACTCGGACATAGCGGACGAGCTCGCGGCGCGTATGGCCCGAGGCTATTGGGCGAACCTCCGCAAGGCGGGCTACGGGATCGAGGACGTGATCAGCAAGTCGATCCACCTCAACGACCGGGAGGGCTTCAAGTCCTCGTTCTACGACGCCCTCGACAACAAGAGCCTCCTGTCTGACGACGAGTTGGGTCAGGTGTTCGACCTCCTCTCGGGGATGATGGACGCCGCCAAAAAAACCACCGACGACTCCAAGGGCGTGGGCTACCTCAAGAAGCGGACGCTCCTCGACTACAACAAGAAGTTCTCCGTCGCGGATCGACAGGGCAACGTCCACCAGCTTCGGGTCCGAGACCTGTTCGAGGACGACGCCGAGCTTCTCTACCGCCGCTACGCGCGCTCCATGTCGGGCCGCGTGGCCTTCGCAAAGACCAAGATCATGAACCCGTCCAACGGCGACGTGATCGCGGATGGCATCCGTTCGGAGGCCGATCTGGCGAAGCTCAAGCAGTCCCTCGCGGAGAGCTACAGGCTCATGCCGGGGACCAAGCGGGAGAAGGACGCGGAACTCAACAACGCGCTTGAGAACATCGACTTCGGCTGGAAGCGTATCAACGGGATGCCGGTCTACGGCTCCGAGAAGGCTTACGCTCAGTGGGTACGCCGCGCGAAGGCGTTCCAGTTCGTCCGACTGATGTCGAACATGGGTCTCAATCAGGTGCAGGAAACGTGGAAGATCGTGTCCCTGACCGGCTTCCGGTCTGCGGTCTCGCAGATGCCGGCGATCCAATCGATGACCCGAGCCGTCATGGAGGGGAAAACCAGCAAGGACAAGCTCCTCAACGAACTCACCGACATGACCGGCATCGGTCTGGACAACCTCTGGAACCGCTACGACCTCCGCCTCACCGACGACCGTCTCGGGGCAGAGCCAGGTGGGCGTGTGACGCAGTTCGTGGACAACGTTCTGGACGCGGGCCAACGGCTCACGACCAACGTCTCGTTCATGCGTCAAATCCACGACTACCAGCAGCGGTGGGCGATGAAAGCCATCACGCAGCAGATCGCGGGAATGGCCCGGAAGGTCCGCCAGCAGGACGGGAGTTTCGATCTCTCCAAGATCAAGCAGCGGGACCTCGACCGGCTCGCCTCCATCGGCCTCGGAGAGCAGGACGCCAATCTCCTGTTCAAGAACCTCCTCGACCACTCGGAGTTCGAAGGCCGGAAGATCGTCGGCGTCAACGTCGGCAAGTGGGACGCGGATGCCGTCACCAAGTACCGGGTCTTCCTCGGACGCTACACTGACCGTCTCGTCCAGCAGAACGACTTCGGAGGGCTCTCGAAGTGGATGTCCCGGCCCGTGGCGCAACTGTTCACGCAGTTCCGCTCCTTCGTCTTCGGCGCGTTCGCCAAGTCCACGCTTTGGTCTCTAAACCACGGCGCATTCACCGATCCCCGGATGCTCGTCCTCCTCCTCGGAGAACTGGCCGCTGGCGCTGCCACCTTCATGGTGCGTCAGGCCGGTACGGCAGTCACCCAAGACGGATGGGACAGGTATTGGGAGGAGACGATGGACCCGGTGAACCTCCTCAAGAACGGATGGGCCCGCACGGCGACCGCTTCGGTGGTCCCGATGTTCCTCGATAGCCTTGCAATGTGGACCCCTATAGGGCCGCAGTTCGGTAACGCTAGAGCCTCTGGCTCCGCCACCGACGCCTTCTTCGGGTCCCCTGCGCTCGACTACATCGATGGTCTCCGAAACTTCGGAAGGGGCGCGATGAAATCCGCATGGGAGGGTGAGGAGATGTCACAGCAGCAGTTGCGCACTGCCGCTCGTCTGATGCCGTTGGGAAACTGGATACCCCTCACGGCGACCCTCGGGGCGTTGATTGAGGATAGGCCCGAAAGATGATCTGAAAGGGCCCCGTTCAAATTAGGGCGGGGCCGCCGTTGTGTTGGTCTGAATGATTGGTCTGAATGAAAGCCAACACGGAGGTGGCGGTCGTCTAACGTGTTGATTTTTCAATCAAATTTGAAACTGCTAATCCGCTGGTGGTGTGCGCAGTCTCGCGCGAAAGGGTCTCAGCATCCAGGTTCCCTGATAGCAGCCAATATTCAGGGAAATTCGCCCGATTTCACCTGCTTCCGTGATCGGACGCCGCAAAATGCCGCGACAGTTCAGTGGCTTACACCGAATTTCCCTAGGCGTTGGAACAGGGAACGTATCAAGCGGCGGCAGGGAATGCGAGGTTCGCAAACACGGAACCCCCTGTGACCTTGTGACCTTTCCCTGATCGGCGGTCGTGTGGCCACTCCTATCCCCCCCGGATGCGATGCGCGACGCTGGCAAGATTGGGAACCTTGATCTGGCAAGGATCGAGGCAAGCGGTAGGGTCGCCGCATACGGAAAGCCCTGATTGCCGCAAAAGTCGGTCGCAAATCTCCGACTTTCGCATTGGATTTTTGCGACACAAATTCCCCTTAGATTTCAGGTGGGCCGATCTATCGCAAAACTTAGGCAATCTGCGGCACGCGCCGGCTGTTGAGCCGGCGCGTGCCGGTTTTCTCAGGCGCGATGCACAGCCACTTTAGCGGCAGGCCTAGGTGCAAGCTCGTCATACGAGACTTCTTCCTGCATCGTCGCAAGCTGCCAAGAATAACCGAATGGACCGCTGAACTTGGCAACGCGACCTTGACACCTCGACACGGGCGAATGTCATATGATGACACTGCTCTTCGACGGTATCGAGGCCGAGATGAGCGAGGAAGAGCTGGCGCTTTCACGTCCGGCTCCCAGTTCCAGGCTGTGGCGTAAGGGACGCGGGCAATGGACCGGATGCCGAAGGAAGAAACACTCGATCCTTCCGACTGGTCGGAGGTCGCCACCCTGTTGCATCGTGTCGTCGACGATGCGATCGGCCATCTCCGCGACGTGCGCGACCGGCCGGTCTGGCAGGCCATGCCCGCGGACGTGCGGGACATCTTCCGCACCCCCCTGCCGACCGGCGCTACGCCGCTCGACGAGGTCTATCGTACGGTCGTCGACGCCGTGATGGCCTATCCTATGGGCAATATCCACCCGCGGTTCTGGGCTTGGTACATGGGCTCCAGCAATTTCACCGGCGCGCTCGGCGATTTCCTGGCCGCGATCCAGGGCTCCAACGTCGGCGGCGGCAACCATGCCGCAGCCCTCATCGATAGGCAGGTCGTCAACTGGTGCAAGGAGATGCTGGGCTTTCCGGCGGAGGCCAGCGGCACGCTCGTCAGCGGCGGCTCGATGGCGAACCTGATCGGGCTGACCGTTGCGCGCAACGTCAAGGCCGGAGTGGACGTTCGCGAGCATGGCGTCGCGGCCATGCCGCAGCCGCTGCGCTTCTACGGGTCGGATCAGATACATTCGTGCCACCGAAAGGCCGTGGAGGCGCTCGGCCTCGGCAACGGTGCATTGATGCGCGTCGGCACCGACGCAGCGCTCCGATTGGACATAGCGGAGCTTGAAGCAGCGATCGCGGAGGATCGCGCGCGGGGCATCCGTCCCGCCTGCATCATCGCGAATGCGGGCACGGTCAATACGGGCGCGATCGACGACCTTCCTGCGCTCGCCGACCTTGCAGCGCGCGAAGGGCTCTGGCTTCATGTGGACGGCTGTGTCGGCGCACTCATCGCGATTGCGCCGGAAAACCGGTATCTGGTCCGCGGCATCGAACGTGCCGATTCCATAGCTCTGGACCCGCACAAGCTGCTGCATGCTCCGTTCGAAGCGGGATGTGCGCTGGTCCGCGATGCGGCCGCACACCGCGGCGCCTTCGCGACGACGGCCGAGTATCTCGAAACAGCGCCGCGCGGCTTGGCGGCGGGCGGCTGGCTTTCCGACTACGGCTTGCAGACCTCGCGCGGTTTCCGGGCCCTAAAGATATGGATGGCGCTGAAGGAACATGGCGCCGCGAAATTCGGGCGGCTGATAGACCAAGCTATCGCGCAGGCTCGCCATCTCGCACAAAGGATCGAAGCCGAGCCGAAGCTGGAACTGGTCGCGCCGACCATTGTCAACATCGTGTGCTTCCGCTACCGGCCGCACGATGCCGATGCGCCCCGGCGAAAGGACATCAACGTCGAGATCATGCTACAGCTACAGGAAAAAGGCATCGCCGTCGTGTCCGACACGACCGTCCACGGCGAGCATTGCCTGCGTGCCGCGATCGCCAACCACCGTACACGGCAGGAGGATCTGGATCTTCTCGTGCGGGAGGTGATTCGCATAGGCGATCGCCTGCACACAGCAACCCCTTGAAAGGGGTTTTCACCCAGCACGTACGTCAAATGGTTGGCCAATTCGAGTTATACAACTGCCAATCGACTGCCGTCGCTTCAACCGTAGACCTCCCAGCAGTGACAATGGCCACAGGAGCCAATTTCTCGCTTGCCTGCCGCCCACGTAGCAGGTGGACCATCCAAAGCTGACTACTGAGGAATCGGCGCTTCGCAAGCCATGCTACTGTTGAAGGACATAGGGCCAAGGTACTCCTCAGGGAGTAGGCACTGCACCTTGACACCAACGATATCGTCCCACCCGTTGGTGATGATGTCTCTCGCCTTCTCCTGATCCTTGAGTGTCGGAAATACCGGGTCGACATCGTCCCCTTTATGGTTGAGCTGTTGGGCCCCTTCCCGCAATTCGATAGGGACGGTTCCACTACCGATCCGTTCAGGCCGCCGACGATTTCGGGGCGTTCGGCAAAGAGCTGCGGACAGGGCAGCGCTCCGAGCATCACGGCGGTGGGTGCCGCTGTCGGGCACGCCGAGCGTCAGCATTGGCACGAAGGATACGGTATGACCCTTGAGGCTAGAACATTCTGGGCCATGAATGTCGCGTTCCTGGTCTGTCCACCCAACAACCCATGCCATGAGTGGCTAGCCACAGGCATAGACAAACAAAACAGCGGGCTGGGCAGCGACGCCCGATTTCGGTGCGATACCAATTCGTGATTCGGACTCAATGAACACAGGCACTTTTTGGCGTTTAAAACGCACGGACCATGCCGATCCACGCCCGCATCGACATGCTGTCTACTCCAGGAGGCGTCAAAGTATACCGCACCGATCTCTCGGACATTGAAAAGTCACCCGCCAGACCGAAGCGGTCCTGCTGTCGGTCCCGGGAACTTCCAGCGCCTATGCCGAAAGGATGGTTGGCGGCTAATACCTCGACATCATTCCTGACCGAGTTGCCCCTGGCCGACATGGCCCGATCGGCCACGTCCAAAATGTCATCTCGATGGCGCTAGTGCGACGATCATTACGTCTACCGTCGACGGATGGGAGCGCTACGGTGTCTCGATACGATACCCCCGTGCGCTTCGCAGCGATCCAGACTCCATTGCGCGCGAAGGCGCGCTGCCGAGCGAGTGTGGCGTCGGCAAACGCGGCCGGAACCGCCGGTTCGACTTCGCTACGCTTGCGGATATAGAGCTAGGTGACCGACTCATAACTACGCAACCAGATGCGGATTGAAGCAAGCTGGACGGAAGCGAGGAAGTTGTCGTCGCGCTTGTCGTAGCGGGTG
>NZ_JACJHY010000058.1 GCF_014138625.1 Aminobacter ciceronei | reverse complement strand
TGGTCGTAGGCCTTGAACTCGCCGAAATACTTCGTGATCGCAGCAGTCAGCGACGTCTTGCCGTGGTCAACGTGACCAATCGTGCCGATGTTCACATGAGGCTTATTACGCTCGAATTTACCTTTTGCCATGTGAGGTCTCCATTCTTGCTAGCCCAGTAAGGGCGTTGAATTAATAAAACGCTGCAATTCCTTGGAATTACGCGTATTTCTTTTGAACTTCCTGAGCGACCGCGGTCGGAACCGGCTCGTAGTGGTCGAACTGCATCGAGTACTGGGCGCGGCCCTGCGACATCGAACGCAAGCTGTCCACGTACTTGAACATGTTTGCCAGCGGCACCATCGCGTTGACGACGACGGCGATACCACGGCTTTCCTGGCCCTGGATCTGGCCACGACGGCTGTTCAAGTCGCCGATGACGTTGCCGACATAGTCTTCCGGCGTGACGACTTCGACCTTCATGATCGGCTCGAGCAGCTGGACGCCCAGCTTCGGAGCAGCTTCGCGAAGGCAGGCGCGGCCGGCGATTTCGAAGGCGAGAACCGACGAGTCGACATCGTGGTAGGCACCGTCGATGAGCGTCGCCTTGACGCCGATCATCGGGAAGCCAGCGAACGGACCCGACGACAGGACGCTGCGGAGGCCCTTGTCGACGCCCGGGATGTATTCCTTCGGAACAGCACCGCCGACGATCTTCGATTCGAAGACGAAGTCTTCGCCCTCGGGGTTCGGCTCGAACACCAGCTTGACGCGAGCGAACTGACCGGTACCACCCGACTGCTTCTTGTGGGTGTAGTCCTGCTCGTGGGTGCGGGTGATCGTCTCACGATACGCAACCTGCGGAGCGCCGACATTCGCCTCGACCTTGAACTCGCGACGCATGCGGTCGACGATGATGTCGAGGTGCAGCTCGCCCATGCCGGCGATGATGGTCTGGCCCGACTCTTCGTCCGACTTGACGCGGAACGACGGATCTTCAGCAGCCAGGCGGTTGAGCGCGAGGCCCATCTTTTCCTGGTCGCCCTTGGTCTTCGGTTCGATCGCGATCTGGATGACCGGCTCGGGGAATTCCATGCGCTCGAGGATGACCTGGTGCAGCGGATCGCAGAGCGTGTCGCCGGTGGTCGTTTCCTTGAGGCCGGCCAGAGCGACGATGTCGCCGGCATATGCTTCTTCGATGTCCGAACGTGAGTTCGAATGCATCTGCAGCATACGGCCGAGACGCTCCTTCTTGCCCTTGACGGTGTTTTCGAGCGAAGCGCCCTTGACCACCTTGCCCGAGTAGATGCGGCAGAAGGTAAGCGAACCGACGAACGGATCGTTCATGATCTTGAAGGCCAGCATCGACAGCGGCTCGCTGTCGTCGGCGTGACGCTCGATCTCGGCTTCGGTCTTGGCATCGATGCCCTTGATGGCCGGGACGTCGAGCGGGGACGGCAGGAAGTCGACGACGCCGTCGAGCAGCGGCTGCACGCCCTTGTTCTTGAAGGCCGAACCGCAGAACATCGGGAAGAACTTGACGGCGATGGTGCCCTTGCGGATCAGCGCGCGCAGTTCGTCGTTGGTCGGCATCTTGCCTTCGAGGTAGTTCTCGAGAGCCGTCTCGTCCATTTCGACGGCGGTCTCGATCATCTTCTCGCGGAACTCTTCAGCCTTGGCCTTGAGGTCTTCCGGGATCTCGACGACGTCCCAGGCAGCGCCCAGGCTCTCGTCGCGCCAGACGAGCGCATTCATCTCGATCAGGTCGACGACGCCCTTGAATTCCGACTCGGCGCCGATCGGCAGCTGAACGGCAACGGCGGTCGCACCGAGGCGCGACTTGATCATCTCGTACGAGCGATAGAAGTCGGCGCCGATCTTGTCCATCTTGTTGCAGAAGATCATGCGCGGGACGTGGTACTTGTCCGCCTGACGCCAAACGGTTTCGGTCTGCGGCTCGACACCGGCGTTGGCATCGAGCAGCGCAATGGCGCCGTCGAGAACGCGCAGCGAACGCTCGACTTCGATGGTGAAGTCGACGTGGCCGGGGGTGTCGATGATGTTGAAGCGGCGCTGCTGGCCGTCACGGCCCTTCCAGAAGGTCGTGGTGGCAGCGGACGTGATGGTGATGCCGCGCTCCTGCTCCTGCTCCATCCAGTCCATGGTGGCAGCGCCGTCATGGACTTCGCCGATCTTGTGCGACTTGCCCGTGTAATAAAGGATGCGCTCGGTGGTCGTGGTCTTGCCGGCGTCGATATGCGCCATGATACCGAAATTGCGGTAGTCTTCGATCTTGTATTCGCGGGCCATGGGAGGTGCCTCTCAGTCGTTCGGACGCGCTATTACCAGCGGTAGTGCGCGAAGGCGCGGTTGGCTTCCGCCATCTTGTGGGTGTCTTCACGCTTCTTGACGGCGGTGCCGCGGTTGTTCGCCGCGTCCATCAGCTCGCCCGAGAGGCGGTCGACCATGGTGGTCTCGTTGCGGTTGCGGGCAGCAGTGATCAGCCAGCGAATGGCGAGTGCCTGACGGCGCTCGGGGCGCACATCGACCGGAACCTGGTAGGTGGCGCCGCCGACGCGACGCGAACGCACTTCCACGTGCGGCGCGACATTGTCGAGCGCCTGATGGAAGACAGTGACCGGCTCCTGCTTGGTCTTGGCCTGAACCTGGTCAAGCGCACCGTAGACGATCGTTTCGGCGATCGACTTCTTGCCATCATACATGACGGCGTTCATGAACTTGGTGACGACGAGATCGCCGAACTTGGGATCCGGGTTGATTTCGCGCTTATCTGCACTGTGACGACGGGACATAGCTTTTGTCTCTCAAACTTGACTGGCGCTATATGACGCGGAGAACCTCGCGCAGCACCTAATTGCAGAAGCCGAATTACTTCGGACGCTTAGCACCGTACTTCGAACGGCGCTGCTTGCGGTTCTTCACGCCCTGCGTGTCGAGCACGCCGCGGATGATGTGATAGCGAACGCCCGGAAGGTCCTTCACGCGACCGCCGCGGATCATGACCACGGAGTGCTCCTGAAGGTTATGGCCTTCGCCCGGGATGTAGCCGATCACTTCAAAGCCATTGGTCAGGCGAATCTTCGCGACCTTACGCAGAGCGGAGTTCGGCTTCTTCGGCGTCGTCGTATAGACGCGCGTGCAGACGCCACGCTTCTGCGGGTTGGCCTGCATGGCCGGAACCTTGTTGCGCTTCACCGGCGCAATGCGCGGCTTGCGGATCAGCTGGTTGACGGTAGGCATTAAACCCTCTTGTCTCTCAATTCCGTGTCTTAAGCCCGTTCGGGGCGGCTTCAAGCGCGAAATCCATACGCGAATTCGGGCCACAAACCGCGATCTGCGGTCTTGCCCGAACAAAGGCAGAGGAAGCGAATCCGCTTCATGCACGCCGGAAATGTCTTCTCGCTCGTAAAAAACGAACCCTGTTTGAGGTGAACTCCAAAGCACGTCGCTTCGGAAAAGCCAACCTCACATCGGCTCAGACGACGCGGTATCTACTCGCATGACCGCGAACCGTCAAGCCCACCCCCCCAAAAACCTTAACGAAACCGGGGCTTCGGGCGGGTTGGCGGGCTTGCGGCAACTATATTGCGCTGCAACATGGGCTGTAAGTCAGTTTATAAGGCTGTTTGTCCTGTCTTGCACCCCGCCTTCGTGCGAAAATCGGGGAAACCGGGGCGAATCCCCCGCAAACGAATCCAGATCCAGGGAATCACCATGAACGACAACGACGAACGGCCCGTGACGATCATCACCGGTCGGGTCTGGCGCAAGAAGGGCGGCAAGCCCGAAGGCGTCCACATCATGCTGGTGGCGCCCGACGACGACAGCGCCGTGCGCTCGGCGCTGGACGCGCTGGCAAAGGAGGGTTACGCCGAAGCAGAACTCGATCAGATCGGCGACATGCAGGGCGAACCTGACGACGAGCCGCACATCTCCGCCTATCAGGGGGCCCTCGAAGGCGAAGTCTCGATCGTCACCTTCAACGAGCCGTTCTGAGTCAGCGCATGTATATATAGAGAGGTCAGTTGACTGGCCCTGCCCCGCCGATGTCGGCCATCTCAGGTTCGGCAGGCTTTTGGCCAGTGGCGCGATTGACCAGCACGGTGACGAACCACAACACGACACCAATGCCGATCAGGATACCGGCGATCTTGTATTGAACAGGGTCGCGCCCAGTCCAGGGGCCGGCGAAGAAAGCGCAAGCCACGGCTCCCAGGATCGGCAACAGCGTCGGGGTGCGGAAGTGATCGTGCCCAACCCTGTCCTTGCGCAGCACCAGCACCGCGATGTTGACCACCGTGAAGACGCATAGCAGCAGCAGTGCGGTTGTGCCGCCCAGCGCCGGCACCTCGCCGACGAATGTGATCAGCGCGAAAGCGAGCAAGGTGGTGAAGCCGATCGCGATGTAGGGCGTGCGACGCGAGGCGTGAACCTTGCCTAGCACTTTCGGCAAGACGTGTTCGCGGCTCATGCCATAGACCAGACGGCTCGCCATCAGCATGTTGATCAAGGCGCTGTTGGCGACGGCAAACATGGTGATGAAGCCGAAGATCTCAACCGGGAAGTTCGGCGCGCCGGCCTGGACGACCTTGAGCAGCGGCGTCTCGCCCTCGCCCAGTTGTTCCGGCGGCACGAGCGTGATCGCCGAGATCGACACGAGCACGTAGATCACGCCGGTGATCAGCAAACCGGTCAGCAGCACCTTCGGGAAGATGCGCGTCGGATCCTTGCACTCCTCGGCCATGTTGACCGAGTCCTCGAAGCCGACCATGGCGAAGAAAGCGAGCGTCGTCGCCGCGATCACCGACCAGAAGGCGCTGCGGTCGGGCGCCGAGTGGAACTGAGTGATACGGGAGACGTCGCCCTCACCGGCGCCGATCGCCCAGAGGCCGATGACGATGATGATCATCAGGCCGGTGAACTCGACGCAGGTCAGCACGACATTGGCTTTGACACTTTCGCCGACGCCGCGGAAATTCACGGCTGCGACGATCGCCATGAATGCCAGACCGATGAGCGTGATGCCATAGGTGCCGGACAGGCCGAGATCGAAAGCCCCAGACATGTTGGCAGCGAAGGCGCGCGAGGCCGTCGACGCCGAGGTGATGCCCGAGCACATGACGGCGAAAGCGACGATGAAGGTGATGAAATGGATGCCGAATGCCTTGTGGGCGTAGAGAGCGGCACCGGCCGCCTTCGGGTATTTTGTGACCAGTTCGAGATAGCTGAAGGCAGTGATGACCGCGACGACGAAGGCAATCAGGAACGGCAGCCAGACCACGCCGCCAACCTGCTTGGCCACCTGCCCGGTCAGCGCATAGATGCCGGTGCCCAATATGTCACCGACGATGAACAGCAACAGAAGCCACGGGCCCATGACGCGATGGAGGCTCGGCTCGACCGCCTGTCCTTTCGCATTGGAGGGGACATCGGTCATCGGGCACTCCTTTCAGGGCTGATGCACTTCAAGGAGGAGGCTATTTTCGCAACCTCGGGATGTCAAACGCCGCCAATACGTTAGAACAGACGCAGATGCGGCTGACAGCTCGTCGACCGGTGCCATCCCTGCGAGATCTTGGGAAAGGCCGCCAGATTGCGCCGGCGGCCCTTTCACCGAAGGATCTGCAGCGCTCGGATCAGTTCGTCGCGGCATCCAGTTTGAGCACGACGAACTGGGTGAACTGCTCCGGGTTGAAGTTGTTGTCGGAGGCAATGACCAAAGTGCGCTGGCCGTCGATCTCCGGTCCCCATGTCACCGACTCGATATTGTCGATGTCGAGACCAAAGTCACCCTCACCCAGCTTAAGAACCTTGCGCTTGGGCATCGCGGTTGCCGCGACGCCCTTGATCGAGGCCGCCCCCTTCACGTCAGTCGCGCCGGAGAAACTCGCCAGGTAGAAATTGATCTCGCTGCCGATGCCGAGCGCGAAAGAGCGTTCGATCGCAAACAGTTGGTCCGGTCCGAAGAACATGAACTCGGAGAGACCGTTGTCGTTGTAGAACGGGTCCTGGGTCGCCTTGGTGAAGATCGGCCCGTTGTCATAGACATACTCGGCCGTGACTGCACCGCTGGCAATGTCGAAGCCGATGACGCGCGACGGGCTGCCGGCTTCCAGCGTCGCCTTCTCGCCGTCCTGTGCCAATGCGTTCTCGGTCCCCGCCCAAAGGGTCTTGCCGTCGGGCGAAATGGCAAGACTTTCGAAAGCCAGGTTGCCGCGAACACCCCGTGTCCTGTCGGCATCGGGCAGATAGGCTTCGGGAATGGCAAAGCTCCTGACATGGGTGCCGTCGGGTTTTGCCTCATAGATTGCGGGTCGGCCGGCGGCATCACCCTCGCTCGACCAGAAGATACGGTTGGCCGCCGCATCAAAGCGGATCGCCTCGGGGTCGACGTCCTTCTTGGCGAAGGCAGCACCTTCGGCGTTGCGTAGCTCCGCGCTCGACACGATGTCGATGCCGTGAACGCCCTTGCCGTCGATGGCAAGCTTCAGCGTGTAGAGCCGCGCCGGCGCGCGCTCAGAGCGGTCGTCAGAAATGGCGTAGAACAGCCCGCTCGCAGCGTCGTAGTCGAGACCGGAAATCCCGCCGAACTCGGCGCCCGCGATCTTCAGTCCGGTCGGCAGCACGACCTGGCCGAGCAACGATGCCTTGAATAGCGTGGCCTCCTCGGCCTGGGCTGGCAAGGCAGCCGACGCCAACAGGGCAGCGAGGGTGGAAAAGACGGTTTTCATGATGACGGCCACCTGGCATGTGCGTTGAAGCAGCATGATTAGCGGCGGCATTTGACAGCGGCATGAAGCCCTGTTGTCACCGAAATGAAAAAAGGGGGCCGAGGCCCCCTTTTCCAGTTCCTTGCGACGACACTCCTACTGAGCGGCGTTGACCATGTCGGTCAGGATCGGCTCGGCCACTTCCGCACCCGAGAGCTTGCGGCGCTCGTCGAGGATCAGCTCGTCGCGCGAGGTGGCGATGCGCCGGATCTGGCTCATCATGCCGCCCGTGCCGGCCGGGATCAGGCGGCCGACGATGACGTTTTCCTTCAGGCCCTGCAGCATGTCGGTCTTGCCGGCGACAGCTGCTTCGGTGAGCACGCGGGTCGTTTCCTGGAAGGAAGCGGCCGAGATGAAGGACGGCGTCTGCAGCGATGCCTTGGTGATACCGAGCAGAACCGGCTGACCTTCGGCAGGCTTCTTGCCTTCCTCGATCAGGCGCTCGTTGATCTCGTCGAACTCGATGACATCGACGTGATCGCCCGGGATATAGATAGAGTCGCCCTGTGCGGTGATCTCGACCTTCTGCAGCATCTGCCGGACAATGACCTCGATGTGCTTGTCGTTGATCGACACGCCCTGCAGTCGGTAGACTTCCTGGATTTCATTGACGAGGTAGGAAGCGAGAGCTTCCACGCCCTTGATGGCCAGGATGTCGTGCGGCGCCGGGTTGCCGTCGAGGATGTAGTCGCCCTTTTCGATGGCGTCGCCGTCCTGGAGATGGAACGGCTTGCCCTTCGGGATCAGGTATTCGACCGGTTCAAGCGTCGAGTCATGCGGCTCGATGATGATGCGGCGCTTGTTCTTATAGTCGCGACCGAAGCGGACCGTACCATCGATCTCGGCGATGATGGCGTGATCCTTTGGACGACGGGCTTCGAAGAGCTCGGCAACACGCGGCAGACCGCCGGTGATGTCCTTGGTCTTCGCGCTTTCCATCGGGATACGCGCCAGAACGTCGCCAGGGCGAACCTGTGCACCCGGCTCGACCGAGAGAATGGCCTCGACCGAGAGCAGGAAGCGGGCATCGCCGCCCTTCGACAGCTTGCCAACCTTGCCCTTGGAGTCCTGAACCACGATCGCCGGCTTCAGGTCGTTGCCGCGCGGGGTCGACCGCCAGTCGATGACCTCACGCTTGGTGATGCCGGTCGACTCGTCGGCCGTTTCCTGGACGGAAATGCCGTCGACCAGATCCTCGAACGCCACACGGCCTTCGATTTCGGTGAGGATCGGACGGGTGTAGGGATCCCACTCGGCGATACGCTGGCCGCGCTTCACCTTGTCGCCATCGTCCACGAAGATACGCGAACCATAAGTGACGCGGTGGGTGGCGCGCTCCTTGCCGGTCTCGTCGAGGATCAGGATCGCCATGTTGCGGCCCATCACGACGAGGTTGCCGTCGGAGTTGCGAACCACGTTGCGGTTGCGGATCTCGACCTTGCCCTCATACGAGGCTTCAAGGAACGAGCTGTCCACCACCTGCGCGGTACCGCCCATGTGGAAGGTACGCATGGTGAGCTGCGTGCCCGGCTCGCCGATCGACTGAGCGGCGATGACGCCGACAGCTTCGCCCTGGTTGACAGGGGTACCGCGTGCCAGGTCGCGACCGTAGCAGACCGCGCAGACACCGACCTTGACTTCGCAGGTCAGGGCCGAACGGATGCGAACCGACTGGACGCCAGCCTTCTCGATGACCTCGATGTCACGCTCGTCCATGAGCGTGCCGCCCTTGACCAGCAGATCGCCAGTGACCGGGTGGTTGATGTCGTCGAGCGCGGTGCGGCCGAGAATGCGCAGGCCGAGCGAAGCGACAACCTGGCCGGCATCGACGATCGGCTGCATGGTGAGGCCCTTGTCGGTGCCGCAATCAACCGAGTTGACGATGCAGTCCTGCGCCACGTCGACGAGACGACGGGTCAGGTAGCCGGAGTTTGCCGTCTTCAGAGCGGTATCCGCGAGACCCTTGCGGGCGCCGTGGGTCGAGTTGAAGTACTCGAGAACCGTCAGACCTTCCTTGAAGTTGGAAATGATCGGCGTCTCGATGATTTCACCCGACGGCTTGGCCATCAGGCCGCGCATGCCGGCGAGCTGGCGCATCTGAGTGGGCGAACCACGCGCACCGGAGTGCGACATCATGTAGATCGAGTTCATCGGCTTCTGACGACCGCTGTCCTCGAACTCCACCGCCTTGATGCGGGCCATCATTTCGTCGGCGACCTTTTCCGAGCACTTGGCCCAGGCGTCGACGACCTTGTTGTACTTCTCGCCCTGAGTGATCAGGCCGTCATTGTACTGCTGCTCGTATTCCTTGGCCAAAGCCTCGGTGTCGGCGACCAGCTTCTCCTTGGTATCCGGGATCAGCATGTCGTCCTTGCCGAACGAAATGCCGGCGCGGCAGGCATGAGCGAAGCCGAGAGCCATGATGCGATCGCAGAAGATGACCGTCTCTTTCTGACCGCAGTGGCGGTAGACGGTGTCGATCATCTTGGAGATGTTCTTCTTGGTCATCTCCTGGTTCGCGGTGTCGTACGGCACGTTGACGTTCTTCGGCAGCAGTTCGCCGATGATCATGCGGCCAGGGGTCGTGTCGTGGATCTTGGACACGACATTGCCTTCGGCGTCGACCGTGCGGAAGCGACCCTTGATCTTGGCGTGCAGCGTGACAGCCTTGGTCTCAAGCGCGTGCTGGAGTTCGCCCATGTCGGCAAACACCATGCCCTCGCCCGGCTCGTTCTGGTTGACGATCGAGAGGTAATAGAGACCGAGAACCATGTCCTGCGACGGCACGATGATCGGCGCGCCGGAAGCCGGGTGCAGGATGTTGTTGGTCGACATCATCAGCACGCGTGCTTCGAGCTGAGCCTCGAGCGACAGCGGAACGTGGACAGCCATCTGGTCGCCGTCGAAGTCGGCGTTGAAGGCCGTGCAGACGAGCGGGTGCAGCTGGATCGCCTTGCCTTCGATCAGCGTGGGTTCGAAGGCCTGGATGCCCAGGCGGTGCAGCGTCGGTGCGCGGTTGAGCAGAACCGGATGCTCGCGGATGACCTCGTCGAGGATATCCCAAACCTCAGGCTTTTCCTTCTCGACCAGCTTCTTGGCCTGCTTGACGGTCGAGGAGTAACCCTTGGCGTCGAGACGAGCGTAGATGAACGGCTTGAACAGCTCGAGCGCCATCTTCTTCGGCAGGCCGCACTGGTGCAGCTTGAGCTCCGGACCGGTCACGATGACCGAACGGCCGGAATAGTCGACGCGCTTGCCGAGGAGGTTCTGACGGAAGCGGCCCTGCTTGCCCTTGAGCATGTCGGACAGCGACTTCAGCGGACGCTTGTTGGCGCCGGTGATGACGCGGCCACGGCGGCCGTTGTCGAACAGAGCGTCGACGGCCTCCTGCAGCATGCGCTTCTCGTTGCGGATGATGATCCCCGGCGCACGGAGCTCGATCAGGCGCTTCAGGCGGTTGTTGCGGTTGATGACGCGGCGATAGAGATCGTTCAGGTCGGACGTCGCAAAGCGACCGCCGTCCAGTGGGACCAGCGGACGCAGGTCCGGCGGGATCACCGGCACGACCTTCATGATCATCCACTCGGGGCGGTTGCCCGACTCCATGAAGTTCTCAACCACCTTGAGGCGCTTGAGATACTTCTTCTGCTTCAGTTCCGACGTCGTCGTCGCAAGCTCGGAGCGCAGGTCGCCGGCGATCTTCTCGAGATCCATCGAGGCGAGCAGGTCGTGAATGGCCTCAGCGCCGATCATGGCGGTGAAGCTGTCCTCGCCATACTCGTCGACAGCGATCTGGTACTCTTCCTCGCCGAGGAGCTGGTGCTCCTTGAGTGCGGTCAGGCCCGGCTCGGTAACGATGTAGTTCTCGAAATACAGGACGCGCTCGATATCCTTGAGCGTCATGTCGAGCAGCGTGCCGATGCGGCTCGGCAGCGACTTCAGGAACCAGATGTGGGCGACGGGCGCTGCGAGCTCGATGTGGCCCATGCGCTCGCGGCGAACGCGCGACAGGGTGACTTCCACGCCGCACTTTTCGCAGATGACGCCCTTGTACTTCATGCGCTTGTACTTGCCGCACAGGCACTCGTAGTCCTTGATCGGGCCAAAGATGCGGGCGCAGAACAGCCCGTCACGCTCCGGCTTGAAGGTGCGGTAGTTGATCGTCTCCGGCTTTTTTATTTCGCCGAACGACCAGGACAGAATCTTCTCAGGGCTGGCGAGCGAAATCCGGATGGAATCGAACACCTGCGCAGGCGCCTGGGGGTTGAAGAGATTCATGACCTCTTGGTTCATGCCGTTCTCCTTTTCGGGGCCCACGAAAGCCCCTTTTCATCGTGTGCGGGCCAGAGCGCCCGCCAGCTTTCGGCCATCGCCGAAGAATTCTCATCGATGAACGCGATCAGTACCCAACCATGGGGATCGCGTTCAGGCGGCTACGCCGCGGGCAAATCCCGCGGCGCGCCTTTGGTGCTTACTCGGCGGCGTTCGGCAGCCGATGGTTTTCGTCGACCTTGGTGTTCTCAAGCTCGACGTTGAGGCCCAGCGAACGCATTTCCTTGACAAGAACGTTGAAGCTCTCGGGGATGCCCGCTTCGAACGTGTCGTCGCCGCGCACGATCGCCTCGTAGACCTTGGTACGGCCGGCCACGTCGTCCGACTTCACGGTCAGCATTTCCTGCAGCGTGTAGGCGGCGCCGTAAGCCTCGAGCGCCCAGACCTCCATTTCGCCGAAGCGCTGGCCACCGAACTGCGCCTTGCCGCCCAGCGGCTGCTGGGTCACGAGCGAGTACGGTCCGATCGAACGGGCGTGGATCTTGTCGTCGACCAGGTGGTGAAGCTTGAGCATATAGATGTAGCCCATGGTCACCTTGCGGTCGAACGGCTCACCCGTACGGCCATCGTACAACTGCGACTGGCCAGAGGTGTGAAGACCCGCCTGCTCCAACATGATGTTGATGTCGGCTTCATGCGCGCCGTCGAACACCGGGGTCGCAATCGAGACGCCACGCTTCATCTGCTCGCTGAGGCGAACGATGCTTTCGTCGTCGTAATCGCGGACCGGCTCGTTGCGGTCGTTGGCCGGAATGAAGCTCTCGAGCGTCTCGCGCAGCGGCTTGATATCGCCACCAGACTTGTACGCCTCGATCAGCTCACCGATCTTCTTGCCCATGCCTGCGCATGCCCAGCCCAGATGCGTTTCCAGAATCTGGCCGACATTCATGCGCGAAGGCACGCCGAGCGGGTTGAGCACGATGTCCGCATGCGTGCCGTCTTCGAGGAACGGCATGTCCTCGACCGGAACGATACGCGACACGACACCCTTGTTGCCGTGACGGCCGGCCATCTTGTCGCCGGGCTGCATCTTGCGCTTCACCGCAACGAAGACCTTGACCATCTTCATGACGCCGGGCGGCATCTCGTCGCCGCGCTGCACCTTCTCGACCTTGTCCATGAAGCGCTGCTCGAGCTGCTTCTTGGAGTCGTCGTACTGGCCGCGCAGAGCTTCAAGCTCACCCTGCATCTTCTCGTCTTCGACGGCGAACTGCCACCACTGCGAACGCGGATAGTCGTCCAGCGTCTCCTTGGCGACGGTCGAGCCCTTCTTGAAGCCCTTCGGTCCGGCAATCGCGTCCTTGCCGATGAGCATGTCGCTCAGACGGCTGTAGACGTTGCGATCGAGGATCGCCTGCTCGTCGTCACGGTCCTTGGCGAGACGCTCGATTTCCTCGCGCTCGATTGCCATGGCGCGTTCGTCCTTCTCCACGCCGTGGCGGTTGAAGACGCGCACTTCGACGACGGTGCCGAAGGTTCCGGGCGGCATGCGCATGGAGGTGTCACGGACGTCGGACGCCTTTTCACCGAAGATGGCACGCAGAAGCTTCTCTTCCGGCGTCATCGGGCTTTCGCCCTTCGGTGTGATCTTGCCGACCAGGATGTCACCCGGTGCAACTTCCGCACCGATGTAGACGATACCGGCTTCGTCGAGGTTCTTCAGAGCCTCTTCCGAAACGTTCGGAATGTCGCGCGTGATTTCCTCTGGCCCGAGCTTGGTGTCGCGCGCCATGACCTCGAACTCCTCGATGTGGATCGAGGTGAAGACGTCGTCGGCCACGATGCGCTCGGAGAGCAGGATCGAGTCCTCGTAGTTGTAGCCGTTCCACGGCATGAACGCGACGAGCACGTTGCGACCGAGAGCCAGATCGCCGAGCTCGGTCGACGGACCGTCAGCGATGATGTCGCCCTTGTTGACCCGGTCACCCATGCGAACCAGCGGGCGCTGGTTGATGCAGGTGTTCTGGTTCGAACGCTGGAACTTCATCAGACGGTAGATGTCGACGCCGGATTTGCCCGGATCGAGGTCTTCGGTCGCACGGATAACGATACGGGTCGCGTCGACCTGATCGACGATACCGCCGCGGCGAGCGCCGATGGCAGCGCCAGAGTCACGGGCAACGATCGGCTCCATGCCTGTACCGACGAACGGAGCCTCGGCGCGCACCAGCGGCACGGCCTGACGCTGCATGTTCGAGCCCATCAGAGCGCGGTTGGCGTCGTCGTTTTCCAGGAACGGGATCAGCGCAGCTGCGACCGACACCATCTGCTTCGGCGAAACGTCCATAAGGTCGACGTTTTCGCGCGGCGCCATCATCACTTCGCCAGCGTTGCGGCAAATGACGAACTCGTCGACGAAGTGGCCGTCCTTGTCGAGCGCGGCGTTGGCCTGGGCAACGAAGTGCTTGGCCTCTTCCATCGCCGAGAGATAGACAACCTCATTGGTCAGCGTGCCGTCGACGATCTTGCGGTACGGGCTCTCGATGAAGCCGTACTTGTTGACGCGTGCGAAGGTAGCCAGCGAGTTGATCAGACCGATATTCGGGCCTTCCGGCGTCTCAATCGGGCAGATACGGCCGTAATGCGTCGGGTGCACGTCGCGGACTTCGAAGCCCGCGCGCTCGCGGGTCAGACCACCAGGTCCAAGCGCCGAAAGACGACGCTTGTGGGTGATCTCCGACAGCGGGTTGGTCTGATCCATGAACTGTGACAGCTGCGAAGAACCGAAGAACTCGCGCACGGCGGCGGCCGCCGGCTTCGCGTTGATCAGGTCCTGCGGCATGACCGTGTCGATCTCGATCGAGGACATGCGTTCCTTGATCGCGCGCTCCATGCGAAGCAGACCGACGCGGTACTGATTTTCCATCAGCTCGCCGACCGAACGGACACGGCGGTTGCCGAGGTTGTCGATGTCGTCGATTTCGCCCTTGCCGTCGCGCAGTTCGACAAGCGTCTTGACCACGGCAAGGATGTCATCCTTGCGCAGGACACGGACGGTGTCTTCAGCGTCGAGCTCGAGGCGCATGTTCATCTTGACGCGGCCGACAGCCGACAGGTCGTAGCGCTCGCTGTCGAAGAACAGCGAGTTGAACATGGCTTCAGCGGTTTCGAGCGTGGGCGGCTCACCCGGGCGCATGACGCGGTAGATGTCGAACAGAGCATCCTGGCGGCTCTCGTTCTTGTCGACGGTCAGCGTGTTGCGGATATAGCCACCGACGTTGATGTGGTCGATGTCGAGGATGTTGATCTCTTCCTCGCCAGCCGCCAGCAGCGTCTTCAGCGTCTTTTCGTCGATCTCGTCGCCGGCTTCGAGGAAGATTTCACCGGTGGCGTAGTTGACGATGTCCTCGGCGAGATAGCTGCCGAAGAGGTCATCTTCGGTCGCCTTGATCGCCTTGAGGCCCTTCTCGGCAAGCTGTTTGGCCTGGCGCGCGGTGATCTTCTTGCCGGCTTCGACAACGATCTCGCCGGTGTCGGCGTCAACCAGGTCGCCAACGGCCTTGAGGCCGCGGAAACGCTCGACCGAGAACGGAATGCGCCAGTGGTCGCCCGACTTCTTGTAGGTGATCTTGTTGTAGAAGGTCGACAGGATCTCTTCGCCGTCCATGCCGAGCGCCATCAGCAGCGACGTCACCGGAATCTTGCGGCGACGGTCGATGCGGGCATGGACGATGTCCTTGCTGTCGAACTCGATGTCGAGCCACGAGCCACGGTAAGGGATGACACGCGCGGCAAACAAAAGCTTGCCCGACGAGTGCGACTTGCCCTTGTCGTGATCGAAAAACACGCCCGGCGAACGGTGCATCTGCGAGACGATGACGCGCTCGGTGCCGTTGACGATGAAGGTGCCGTTGGACGTCATGAGCGGCATGTCGCCCATATAGACGTCCTGCTCCTTGATGTCCTTGATCGACTTCGCGCCGGTGTCCTCGTCAATATCGAACACGATAAGGCGCAGCGTCACCTTGAGCGGCGCAGCGAATGTCAGATCGCGCTGACGGCACTCGTCGACGTCGAACTTGGGCGCTTCGAACTCGTACTTGACGAATTCAAGCATCGACGCGCCGGAAAAATCAGAAATAGGGAAGACCGACTTGAAAACGGCCTGCAGTCCCTCGTCCGGACGGCCACCCTTGGGCTCGTCCACCATGAGGAACTGATCGTATGATGCCTTCTGAACCTCGATGAGGTTCGGCATCTCCGCAACTTCCGGGATCTTTCCGAAGAATTTGCGTACGCGTCTGCGGCCATTGAAAGTCTGGACCTGGGCCATCGTCGCTCCTTGCTGCCTCTTGGGGTGAGCGTCGCTAATGCTCACCTTGCATGCGCGCCGCCTCAGCGGCGGCCTATCCAAAACGGGCGAAAACCCGTTTCCTGAAAGCCGCATTGCGGCCCTCAGGAAATAGGTTCCCCTCAATCCCCCGGGTCACGGGAGCCGGTGGGCGGCAACTGTGCCGCCCACCGAAACCGTGAGCTTACTTGAGCTCGATCTTGGCGCCAGCTGCTTCCAGCTGAGCCTTGAGCTTCTCGGCGTCGGCCTTCGAAACGCCTTCCTTGACGGGCTTCGGAGCGCCTTCGACGAGGTCCTTGGCTTCCTTGAGGCCCAGGCCGGTGATGGCGCGGACTTCCTTGATGACTTCGATCTTCTTGTCGCCGGCAGCTGCCAGGATGACATCGAACTCGGTCTTCTCTTCGACCGGTGCAGCAGCAGCGCCGCCGCCAGCAGCAGCAACAGCCACGGGAGCTGCAGCCGAAACGCCCCACTTCTCTTCGAGGAGCTTCGACAGCTCAGCCGCCTCGAGGACGGTCAGGGCCGACAGGTCGTCAACGATCTTTGCGAGATCAGCCATTTTTCTATTCCTTCAATCAGTTCGAACGTGAGTTGATGATAGCGAGGAACGGCCTCATGCCGCCTCGTCCTTCCGGGCATAAGCGCCAATGACGCGCGCGACCGAAGCCGCCGGCGCATTGACGATCTGGGCGATCCGGGTAGCCGGGGTGGCGATCATGCCAACCAGCTTTGCACGCAGCTCGTCGAGCGACGGGAGCGAGGCGAGAGCCTTCACACCATCGGCGTTGAGCAAGGTCGTGCCCATCGAACCACCAAGGATGACAAGCTTGTCATTGGTCTTGGCGAATTCGGACGCGACCTTCGGCGCTGCAATCGGATCTTCCGAATAAGCAACCAGCGTCTGTCCCTTGAACAGATCGATGATGTTTTCGGATTCCGTGCCCTGAAGAGCGATTTTGGCGAGACGGTTCTTCGCGACTTTGACGGTGCCGCCGGCCTGACGCATCTTCACGCGAAGATCGTTCATTTGCGCGACGGTGATACCGGCATAGTGGGCCACGACCACTGAACCTGCGTTCGAGAACGCGTCATTCAGGCCCGTGACGAGTTCGCGTTTTTCCGCTCTGTCCACTGCCTATCTCCAGTTGACCGCCTCCCATTTGCGGGGTGAGCGGTCGGGTTGCCTTTTGCCGGGCGGCCAATCCAGAAATTCCAGATCACCCGAACGGCGCTCGAGGATCCTGCCCCCTTTCGCCACACCTGACGGGCTTTCGGCCCGGCGCGATGCGCAGACAAAAGGCAAACACGGTTCGAACCTTTCATTGGAGCAGAGGCTCCGTTGTCTGGTCTTCACCCGTCTCATGCAGGCCCATTCGAATTAAGGACCAAGGGTCGCCTGGACCGCCTGCAATCTCGGACAGGATTTTCGAAAGCTGTTGCCAGCTTCCGAAAATCCGGGCCCGGAGGCCCGGAATACTATTCAGGATCCAGCCGTTGCCGGCTGACCCCGCTTCAAATCATCAGGACGCTGCGAGCGTGCCGAGGTCGACCTTGAGGCCTGGGCCCATCGTCGAGGTGACGGAGACCTTCTTGACGTAGACGCCCTTGGCGCCTGCCGGCTTGGCCTTGTTGACCGCGTCAGCGAAAGCGCGGACGTTTTCTTCCAGCGCCTTGACGTCGAACGAGACCTTGCCGACGCCAGCGTGGATGATGCCGGCCTTCTCGACGCGGAACTCGACGGCGCCGCCCTTCGAAGCCTTGACGGCTGCTGCGACGTCGGTGGTGACGGTGCCGACCTTCGGGTTGGGCATCATGCCGCGCGGGCCGAGCACCTTACCGAGACGGCCGACCAGCGGCATCATGTCGGGGGTGGCAATGCAGCGGTCGAAGTCGATCTGGCCCTTCTGGACGATATCGACGAGATCTTCCGCACCAACGACGTCGGCGCCGGCGGCGCGGGCTTCGTCAGCCTTGGCATCACGTGCGAACACGGCGACGCGGACGGTACGGCCCGTGCCGTTCGGCAGGTTGACCACGCCGCGGACCATCTGGTCAGCGTGGCGCGGGTCGACGCCGAGGTTCATGGCGATTTCGATGGTCTCGTCGAACTTGACCGACGAGCGAGCCTTCAAAAGCTCGATGGCTTCACCAAGGCCATAAGCCTTGTTCACATCGATGCCTTCGCGGGACTTGGAAACGCGCTTTGCAATCTTAGCCATGATCTCAGCCCACCACTTCCAGGCCCATGGAACGAGCCGAGCCTTCAACCATCTTGATGGCGGCTTCGATGTCGTTCGCGTTCAGATCCTTCATCTTGGTCTCGGCGATCTCACGCACCTTGGCGCTGCTGATCTCACCAGCCTTGACCTTGCCCGGCTCCTTCGAGCCCGACTTCAGGTTGGCAGCCTTCTTCAGGAAGTAGGACACCGGCGGCGTCTTCATGACGAAGGTGAACGACTTGTCCTGGTAATAGGTGATCACGACCGGGATCGGCGATCCCTTCTCGAGCTCCTGGGTCTGCGCGTTGAACGCCTTGCAGAACTCCATGATGTTGATGCCACGCTGACCAAGCGCCGGACCGATCGGGGGCGACGGCGTCGCCGAACCCGCGGAAACCTGGAGCTTGAGCTGGCCCGCTATTTTCTTAGCCATCTCTTTCCTGCTTTCGTCTTATGCCGGATGACCCGGCGGTTGCAGTTCGGTGGTGCGAAAAAGACAACCGGCTAAGCTGCCTCATCTCCCACCATGCTTGCGCCAGGCCTGCGCCCGACACTGCCTTCCACCGAAACCGGTGACAGACGCTTCGATCAGCCCTTTTCGACCTGACCGAATTCGAGATCGACAGGCACGGCGCGCCCGAAGATCGAAACTTCCACCTTGAGGCGCGCGCGCTCCTCGTCCACTTCCTGGACGAAACCGTTGAACGACGCGAACGGACCGTCGGAAACGCGAACCGCTTCGCCGATCTCGAAGGTGACCGACGGCTTCGGGCGCTCGACGCCTTCCTGAACCTGGTTCAGGATGCGCTGGGCCTCGGATTCCGTGATCGGCACGGGCTTCGAATCGCCAAGGAAACCAGTGACCTTCGGCGTGTTCTTAACGAGCGAGAACACGGCATCGGTCAGATGGGCCTTCAAAAGCACATAGCCCGGGAAGAACTTGCGCTCGGCATCAACCTTGCGGCCGCGGCGAACCTCAACAACCTTCTCGGTCGGAACGACGATCTGCTCGATCTGCTCGCTCAGGCCCTTCTGCTTGGCCTTGTGCTCGATGTCCTCGGCGACCTTCTTTTCGAAGTTCGAATAGGCGTGGACGATGTACCAGCGCGCAGTCATCTCAGGAATTCTCCGTATTCGCGACCTTAACGGCCCATGCCCAAGATCTGCTCGACGGCGAATGCCATCAGCTGGTCAGCGGCAAAAAAGAAAATCATCGCAATAATTGCAAAGCCGAGAACCATGACCGTGGAGATCATCGTCTCGCGCCGTGATGGCCACGTCACCTTCGCCGTTTCCGACCTTACCTGCTGCAGAAAGGTGAAGGGGTTCGTGGTTTTCGCCATGTGCCGCTCTGCTCTCAACGTCCGTTGACCGGACTTCTGGATGATCCCGTGACCGGGAGATGCCATCACATGGCCGATATCCACGCCGAATCAGCGCAACATTTCGCCCATGCAATTCGGACGCGTAAAGCCGGATCCCCAGCTCCACGCGCCGCGTGTCTGTTTCGCTTACATAAAACCGATTCTCTCTCCACGCAAGTGGCAGGAACAAGCTTTACGTTTGTACGCCGCGTCGGAACCATCCAGTCGTTCCGTTCCGGCTATTGCAGTCCTTATGCCTGAATTAGCGAATTCTGGCAAGACTGGCACGGGCAGCAGGGCTCGAACCTACGACCTGCGGTTTTGGAGACCGCCGCTCTACCAACTGAGCTATGCCCGTGCATCTCGCCGCGCATCATCTGCGCAGCACGGGCTTCCTAGGGATTTCCACCGCATCTGTAAAGAGCGCAATGCGTGATGTCGGAAACATTCACAGGCGGATTTCGTCAGGCGTAACACAAGCGCCCTCTCCCGCCCGATGGCTACCGGCGTTCAGCTGCACGCGGCTTTCGCCAGTTTGCGCTGCCGAATCTGTTTGACGGCCAGGAACGCTGCCCAAGCACAGATGGTGATCTCGAGCGCGAAGGTCCAGTGCAGGACAAAGCTCAGCACCCAGTGCGAATAGCGCGCCGGAATGGTGACAAGCTCGACGGAGACGTCGCTGAACGGCATCAGCCACAGCATCGGCGCTGCAATCGAATCGAGCACCATGTGGATCATGGCGGCAAAGAAGAACACCGCGGCCGCGGATGCGAACCGTGGCCTCAGCCACTTGACCAGCGGCAGGACGACACATCCAAGCGCGACCCAGAACAGCGGCCAGTGTGTGATGAAGCTGTGGTGGTGCGTCTGCTGGCCGTCGACCATGTAGAAGTAGAACATGTCGAGGTCGGGCGCGATGCTGCCCAAAAGCGCGGCGGGCATAACCGCGCGGGTACCAGGCCTGACGTACCGAGCCAGCATCCCCAGGACGAAACCGGCCGGCAGATGCGCGATCAGCATGCGATTTCTCCCCTGTCCCAAGACAGGTTCCGCGAAATTACGGCGGTTTTTGGGGTCGGGGCATTGCCTGAGCAGGCCCAGGCTTCATCTCACGATTTGGCTGCTGGCACGTAAGGTCCGCCAGGAACGCCCCAGCCCCAACGAGGCATAGGCTCGTGCAGCGCCGGTGCGGCACCGTCCTGTGAATTCAGCTTGGCCAGCCGCGTGCCCCATTCGAGATAGGCTACGAATGCCGAACGAAACTCGGGATCGTCGGGCAGCTCCACCTCGTCGGAGGCATCGAGCAACAGCGCGATCCACCGCCGGCGCTGCTCCTCGGTCAGGTGGCGATTGAGGTGGTGGCTGATCATCGCGGGATGGCCGCCATGGTTTTCACTATAATCCTTCGGTCCGCCGAACACCTCGCCGACGAACGCAGCGACATGCGCGGGATGGTCGCCGGACATGTGTCGGAACACAGGCTCGAGCACCGGATCCGCGAGGACCTTGTCGTAAAACACCTCCGTCAGCCGGTTGAGCGCCGCAGCTCCGCCGGCCCAATCGAACAATGTCGGTACGTCTTTCTGCATCGTTTTCCTCCACTTGCTTTGGAGGCATATGGGGAGCTGAAGCGCCGGCGGGAAGTGAGCAACGAAGAACTCCTGCCATGCCCCTCCTAACGCAGCGCGCGGCAGTTCACAGGCCGAGGTGACATCCGGCAAAGGCCGCTGTCGATCAAAAGTTGCGTAGAACCCGACCTGGTCGTCAGATATCCCTCCCGGAGGAGAGCCAGCGCTGCGTGATCCAACTTGTCATAACCGGGTGTCGCGTCGGCGACTTTCGGTCCAACCCCCATCTGCACGAGGTAATGGTTCCGTATTGGAGCATCCAGTGCCGGACTGGCACCCCAGCCTGCTAGAATTCCCTCGCCAATCAGTCGGGTCTTTCCTGCCGACAGCACCAAAAGGCAACTCTCGCCACATTCCGCCCCGCCTGATCCCGCTATGCCCAGATATGGCCGCCCGTCACCTTGCCAGCCGGTGCAGCCCTTGCCGTTCGGCTTGCAGCCGGCGAAGAACGTGCGCCCAACGGCCACATCAAGACCGTTGGCGCGGACAACGCGCCCCATCAGCATCGCGGCAATCGGATCGCCCTCGCTTGAGGAAATTATCAATGGCAGCTTTATGTCACCTAGTTCCTTGAGCAGAGTTTCCAGCCGCTGCGGCGCAGTTTCGTCGACTTGCCCTTCGGCGGAGATCCATTCCGGGCAGTCAGGTTCACAGGCCCCGACCGAACGCACGACTGCGAGCCACATCCCGGGTCCTTTCGGCACGAGCGGCTTGGGGTAGGAATTGGACGCAAGTTTTTTTCCCGGCGCCAGAACGCAGTTCGCAGCAGGAGCCGCGGTCCTGCAGTTCTCGATGCTCACCAGCACGTCGGTAGCATCCAGGCTGGTTATCAGGTTCATGTTGAGCATCTCGACGGGCGCCAGCTGCCGCATCTCGGCGGCGGGAGTGCTTTGCCCGACCTCGTACATCTCCTTCTTGACCCCCATCTCCTTGAGATAGGTCAACATCCTGGCGTTGAACGCCTTTCCCATCTTGGTGGTGGTGTAGCTGCCAACGGTCTTGCGACGGACGACCTTGCGGCTGACGGTCTTCCTCTTGCCTTTCACGACCTTATAGGTCTCGCGATAGGTGATCTTTTGCTGCGTGACATGGGACGTCACCTGATGCACCCCCATATAGGCCCACTGGCCGACATGGCGGCGTACTCCGCCCGCGAACATCATCGAGCAGGCGGAGGCGCAATAGGCGCCAGCCGAGTATAGAGCGCCCTGGTAGATGCCTTTCCTGGCCGGATCGAGCTTGCAGCCCTTCTGATCGGGCGCGCATTCGACGAAGCGTGTCAGCCCGACGCCAATGTCGAGCTTGCGGGTACGCAGCATGCGGCCCAGTTCCAAGGCTGCCTCGACCCGACCGCCTGGCGAGGTCACGATGACCGGCAGCTTCTTGTCGCCGAGTTTCTTGAGAAACTTCTTGAAGGCGGCTGGTGTCGCTGGAGTGATCGCGCCCTCGGCCGAGATCCATTCCGGACAAAAGGGCTCGCATCCCGGAGCAGAGCTGCGCACGACGACAAAGCGCATGGGCGGTCCGTCATTTTCCGGCGGCTTGCTCTTGGCTGCTTCAGCCGACCAGGGGAGAAAAAGGGCAGTTGCGGCGGCAAAGAAAAGCGCCAGGAGAATTCCCCGCCAAACCGCGCGCACTCCTGTCCCCATGACAAATCCCCAGCTGCCTTCTTGCCGAGATACTAATGCGGGATCGGTGACGTGCAATGTGCCGCGCAAACAAAAAGGGCGGCCCGAAGGCCGCCCTCAGACTGCTGACAAACCCCTGGCGAGAGTTGGGGGTTTGTGATTCAGTGGGTGATGTTGAAGCGAGCCGGCCCTGAACAAACCGCACTTGAG
>NZ_JACJHY010000057.1 GCF_014138625.1 Aminobacter ciceronei | reverse complement strand
CAGCCAACTACAACCTGGCACGCCCACACTCGGCCCTTGGAGGCATCAGCCCGTTCCAAAGACTGAACAACCTTCTTGGAAACGACACCTAGGCCTGCCCGCTCCGGAAGGCGGTTCGCATATCGGCGTCTAAAGCGCCGTACTCAGAACGCGCGTCACCGACTTCCGATCCGGATTGAGCATGATGTAGCTCGGCCGGCTTTCAAGTTTCAGCCGCTTGAGCATGATCCTGGTCTTGGCCAGCAGCGTGTCGTCGCGCGAGGCGGCTTCAAGCTTGTGCTCCAATGCTTCCAACGTTTCGATGGCGTTCTCGATGCGGTCGAGTGCTGCGAGGCTCTTGGCGAGCGAGAATTCGGCGCCGGCGAAATCGGGTGAGAGCGACAGCACCTTGCGGAAGGCTTCCGCCGCTTCGATGTGCCGGGACAGCGCCTGCAGCTCCATGCCAAGCCTGAGCCAGGCCTTGGCCGATGTCGGCACCGAATTGGCGAGCGTCTGGTAGTGGACCAGCGCCTCGCGGTGTTCGCCCTTGGCCGACAAAAGCTGGCCGATGCCGTAGAGCGCGCGGGAATAAGTGGCGTCGGTGGCGAGGATCTGGCGGTATCCGTTTTCCGCCCGTTCCAGCTGCCCCTGCTGATGCAAACGCGTGACCTCGGCGAAGATGCCGTTGAGCGACCGGGTATCGAGGCGATCACCGTTGTTGCGTCCGCTCTTTGTGTAGATCTGGGCGCAGTTGATCTTGCTCTCGGTCACACCGAAGGCGAATTTGTAGGGCTCGTCGCCGCGCAAGAAATCATAGGTGGTGAGGCCGTTCTCGATCGCCAGCTTGATGCAGTGGCCGTGCAGTATCAGGCCGGTAGGGATGGAGGTGACGGCCTCGTCTCGGCCGGCCATGAAAAACAGCAACGCCTTCTTGACCGGATCGACGAAGATGGCAAGCCCACCCAGCGGCCGGTCGCCCTGCCACAGGACCGGCAGGTAAAGCGTGCCGTTTCGGAAACTGTCCCGTAGCACGCGGCGATTGTTGTGCAGGATGGCGGCGAGCCGGTCGCCCTTGCGGGCGCCCCATTTTATCCGCCAAAGGTCGAGCAGCGTGTCGATGTCGCGCTCATAGGTGTCGGCATCGGCGCGGGTGATGCGCAATTCCCCCGCATCGACCTTGCGCAGGAAGCGCCGCAGCTTCTGCCTGGTGTTGGTGCTGAGCACATTGTCGAGATAGCCGTCGAATGTGTCGGGCAAGGCGGCCGCGAAGCAGCGGCAGTTGTCGACATTGTCGGCGGCATTGACGCGGCTGAACTCGCGCATGGCAAAGATGTCGCGCGAGAACTGGCCGATGAAGGCAAAGACGCGCTCGCGCGACATGCGCAGGTTTTCGAGATTGAGCCGCGCCCAGCCCATCTGGGCAACGTGGCGGCCGAAGGCCTTCAACGCCATTTCGGCATGGACGGGATCACAGATGGCGCCGGTGTAGTCGGCGGCATTGTTGCCGGCCATGCTGATCTCGTTGAAGAATAGTCCGGTCTTGCCGCTCATGCGGGTGCGCATACGCAACGGCATGAGCGCGACATAGGGCGATCCCGGGTTGCCGAGGCGAGCGGCAAGCACGAACCAGGCGCCCTTGTAGAAACGCATGTAGGGCACCAGCCAGGCCCAGGAGACGAAGAACTGCGCCTCCGGATCGGCCTTGTACAGGCGCTCCCAGTCCTGCCGCAGCTTGGCCAGCGTTTCAACATCGGTAATAACGTCGACTTGCATCTCTGTCCCCCTCGATGACATGGTTTCCCCTTTGCTCAACGTTCCATGAAGGCGCGCGACATGCTGTCGGCAATAGGCTTGGTCAGATACCGGAAGAATGTCCGCTCCTCGGTCTGGACCAGCACCTCGGCGGGCATGCCGGGCGTCGGCGAGAAGCCATGGACGCGCGAGATCTGGTCCGCCGACAGGCTGACGCGAGCGACATAGACTTCGCGTGCGACGGGACCCGACGTGTCCGGCAGCGCGTCGGCGGAGACGTAGATCACCTCGCCTTCGAGCACCGGCGTGGTGCGCCGGTTAAGCGCGGTAAGCTGTACCGTTGCCTTCTGGCCGACACGGACACTGTCAATGTCGGTACGGGAGATCAGCGTCTCGATGACGAGCGGCACGTCCGACGGCAGGATCTCGACGATCGGCTTGCCGCTTTCGATGACGCCGCCTGATGTGTGGTAATACATGCGCACGATGGTGCCGGCGACCGGGGCGTTGATCGTCACGCGGCTGAGGATGCTCTTCGCCTGGCGAAGCTGCTCGCGGATCGTATCGAGGTCACCCTCCAGGTTCTGCAACTGCTCGAGTGCAGCCTGCTTGTAGGCTTCTTCTGCCTGTTTGATTTGCTGGTCGAGCTTGATGACCTCGGCGCCGATCTCGGAAACCTGAGCGGCAAGGCGGCCGATCTGCCCCTCGGCATCGGCCATGGCGCGCTGGATCGCCTTGATTTCGGTAGCCCGGAGCAGACCCTTGTCGAGCAACTTCTTCTTGCCTGCATATTCTTCCTGCATGAGCGTCAATTGTCGACGCACGGCAGCCAGTTGTTCGTCGTAGCCGCCCGATCGATAGACATAGGCGGCAATGTTCTGCTTCAGCAGGCCGATCTCGCTTTGCAACTTGCTGCGTGCGGCGTCAAAGGTCAGTTGCTGACCGTCTACGATCGGCTTGATCTCGGGGTCATCGAGGTTGTCGGTGACGCTCTTTGGAAACGAGATGTTCACCGCTCCACTGATCTCGGCATTCAGCCGCGCGGCGATGGCATCGAGGCGAACCTGACGCAGGAAGAGCTGACGCTCGCTGGCTTCGGCTGCTGTTTCATCGAGGCGGACGAGAGGCTGGTCGTAGGTGACGACGTCACCTTCGCTAACCAGCAGTTCCTTGATGATGCCGCCTTCCAGATGCTGCACGATCTTGTTCTGGCCGGCGGCGACGAACGAACCCTGGGCGATGATGGCGGCAGCGAGCGGAGCCGTGAGAGCCCAGGTGCCGAAGCCGCCAAAAGTGAGCGCTATGAGCAGGAGGCCGATCTTTGTCTGCTTGCCGATCGAGCGCGGTACGTCGGCGTACCATTCGAGGTCATGGACCTTGACGATTGCCGTATCGCTCATGACTTTGTCCCCTTACGGAATCTGATGGCCGAACGAGCCGCCCTCGATGCTCAACCCGCGCTGGGCAAGTGCCTGGAGCACGTCCTGTCGCTTGCCGAACAGGGCCACCGTGCCGTTGACCAGCAACAGAATCTTGTCGACGCTCTGCAGAAGTGCCGGACGCTGCGTGATGGTGATGACGGTGATCTTGTTGTCCTTGGCGTGCTGCAGTGCACGGGCAAGTGCCACGTCGCCGGCGGCGTCGAGGTTCGAGTTTGGCTCGTCCAGCACGACCATGCGCGGGTTGCCGAAGAAGGCGCGGGCGAGCGCGATACGCTGCTTCTGGCCGCCGGAAAGCGGTGCGCCGTCGGCTGCGACGAAGGTCTCGTAGCCATGCGGCAAGGTGGCGATCATCTCATGCACGTCGGCGAGCATGGCCGCCTGGTAGATATCGGCGTCGCTGGCATCCTCGCGCATGCGGGCAATGTTGGCCTTGATCGTGGCAGGGAACAGCTGAACGTCCTGCGGCAGATAGCCGATGTTCTCGCCGAATTGGCGCTGGTCCCAGTTGCGCAGGTCCATCAGGTCGAGGCGCACATTACCCGAAGTCGGCAGGATCGAGCCGACAAGCATCTTGCCGAGCGTGGTCTTGCCTGCGCCCGAATTGCCGATGATCGCAAGGGAGTCGCCCGGGGCCAGGGCAAAGGTGATGCCGTTGAGCACGACCCGCTTGGTGCCCTGGGGCACGAACAGCAGGCGTTCGACGTCGAGGCGGCCTTCCGGCCGCGGCAGGTTCAGCCGTTCGAAATTGAGCGGCGAGCTTTGCAGCAGGCTGGCGATGCGGCCATAGGCGGCGCGCGATTGTACGACCTGGTTCCAGCCTTCGATGGCACCCTCGATAGGGCCGAGAGCGCGGCCGGCGATGATCGACGCGGCGATGACCATGCCGCCGCTGAGATGGCCATCCAGGGCGAGATGCGCACCCCAGCCTAGCATTGCGACTTGCGTCAGCAACCGCACTGCCTTGGATGTTGCGGCGAAGGCGATGTTGCGGTCCTGTGCGAGGACTTGCGCCCTGAGCGAGCCGGCCGTGTCCTTGCCCCAGATGCGCACGGCTTCCGGGATCATGGCGAGCGCGTTGATGATCTGCGAATTCCGCGACATCGAGTCGAGATGCAGGTTGGCCTTGCTCTGGAACGAATTGGCTTCGCTGAAGGAGGCAGCCGTCGAGCGCTGGTTGATGATGGTGATCACGAGCAGCAGCAACGCCGATGTGACGACGATGAAGCCGAGATGCGGATGCACAAGAAACACGGCAAGCACGAACAATGGGGCAAGCGGGGCATCCAGCAGGGACAGCAAGGTGCCCGAAACGAGGAATGAGCGCAGTTGTCCGAGGTCGCTGAGCGTCTGGTATTCGCGGCCGTTGCTGTGCAGCGCGGCGCGCGCCGCGGCACTCAGGATCGGTGCGCCGAGTTGCGCAGCCACCTCGACGGCGGTCCGCATCAGGATGAAACGACGGATCGCGTCGAACATCGCCTGAAGGATCACGGCGCCGACGATCACGATCGTCAGCATGACCAGAGTGTCAACGGAGCGGCTGGTCAGCACGCGATCGGAGATCTGGAACAGATAGAGCGGGATTGCGAGCACGAGCACGTTGCTGGCCAGAGTGAACAACATGACGATCAACAGGTTGCGCTTGACGACGTTGAGGCCGATCTTCAGCGAGGCGGAGAAGTCGATCGGGCCAAGGCGCTTGTGGAAGACGCCGCCACTGCCACCGCCGCCGCCGCCACCACCGCCGCTACCACCGCTGTCGATGTCGCCGCCGCTTGGGCCTTTGGCTTCAGGCAGTTTTTCCTTCGGCTTGATCGGGCCGTTGTCGGCGTCGATCACCTTGCCAACCGGCATCGACGTATCTTTCATTTCAGTCTTTGCCGGTCCCTGCGGCTCACTTACCCGCATGTCGGGGCGAGGGGGAGCCGATGCTGCCGTGGTTGCCGGTTGCGGCGCCTCTTTGGATTCAGGCCTGGCCTGAGGAGCAACTGCCTGGGGCTGGGGCGCGGCAATGGGTTCCTCCGGAGCCGCACGCTGAGCCTGATGCGGCGGCGTGCCGGGCGCTGTTTCGGCGGGGGCAGACGCTGGGGGGCGTTGAGCCGTAGCGCTCCGCTCCGGAGGTATGATCGAGGGCTCTGATGGCCTCTGGGGTGGTTGATGCGGGCCCGCCCGTACAGCCTGCGGCGCAGGGGTCGAGGTTTCCGGTGACTTGCGTTCTGCCTGAGCGGTCGGCTTGTCGCCGGCAGCGTCGCGCAACTCGCCCACCACGTTGTCGATGTAGCGTTCCAGCCTGTCGAGCGCCTGCTCCTGGGGAGCTATTGCACTCGACAGCCGAGCCTGCGGCAAGGGCTTGGGCTCCGATGTCCGCGGAGGTGCCGGCGAACAGTCCTGGTTGTCGCCTTCATCAGGCAAATTATGAAAACCACTCCAGCTTTCACGGTCGTCAGTCATCTTGCGCCCCTCTCATTCGGCTCAGCCCAGCATGTGCTGCATGACGTCGGCCGATCCGGAATCTGCGGCTTGCGGTGCGATGTTGGTGCCTTGGGAAGCGTCGCCGGTGTCGTCGCCATTGCTGTCATCGAGGAAAGCCACAGCTTCACTGACAAGTGTGTCCGGGTCCTGCCCTCCCAGATCCGGCTCGCTCGACACGAGGTTGGCCTGGATTAGGATCTCATCGGAGTAGCTGTCGCCGCCGACATAGATCTTGGAGTAGCCGTCGACGTCGACGATCGTGGCGTCGTTGACCAACTGGTTGCCGCCGGTGGCGATCGTCCAATCCGCGTCAGGATTGGCGACCATCTCGTTCATGGCAAGCGCTACCTGGTCGCTGTCGCCCACCACGGTCGTCTGCTTGATGTATTGCAGATTGTATATGTCGCCCGAGATGTAGAGTACGCGCAGCACGCCGATGCCTGCGAAGGCGGCGTCCTGAAGAATGGACGTCGGCAGTTCCTTGTTGCCGGCAGCGAGATCAGCCGAGGCGGTGTCATAGCCATCCGGCAGCGGCTCGCAGGTGCCTGCACCGACATTGACGATGCTCGCCTGGTTCCACAGCAGGTTTCCGCCCGTCGAGGCGGAGCCTTCGCCAGTCGTCTCGAAGCCGTCGACGGCACCGATCATGTCGTTGTCGATCAGCAGGTTGAGCTGATGGATGATGCTGGCGTCGTAGACGTTGCCACCAACTATGATGAGGTCGTAGTAGCTGCCGAGTTCGTACAGGCTGAGGCCATTGAAGGCGGTGTTGTCGCCGGTCGAAACGACCGACTGCACACCGGACGAGGAAGCGATGACAATGTCATTGTCCATGACGAACGCGTATTGCTCGATCCAGTTCATCATCAGCAGGTCGCCCGAAATTTCGGTGACCACGTAGTAAGCGGGGAAGCTGGGCGGGGCGTCGGGAGTCGCGTCGGTTTCTCCTGCCGAAGGATCGATGTGCTTGAACATCGCGATGTTGAAGCTCTCGTTCTCGCCACCTGGATCAAACGGCCAGCCGCCGATCGCCGAGCCGACGCTGTCGGCATCGCATGTGCCGTTGATCTGCACGATGGCGTTCAGCGAGTAATGGTCGCCAATCACGGCCATGACCTCTGCCGAGACCCATTCGTTGACCACGACAGCATTGTTGATGACGGTGTTGCCGCCGGTGGTGATCTCGACGCTCGGGTTCACCGTGCCGTCGCCCCAGCCGTCCATGAAGTCGCCGGAGTCCGGAGGCGTGTCGATGTCGAGCGGGCCGTCGGGGCCGCCTGCATCCTCTTCGTCGTCGTCGTCGTCGTCCTTGAGGAAGTTGACGTAGTCCTCCATGTCCGGGACGTCGGCTTCGTCGACAAGCTGGCCATTGAAGTAGGTGCCTTCGAGTGCTTCGCCCTTCGTGGTGAAGACCTCCGCATTGCCATGGCCATCGCCACTGAATCCGGTGAGCCGCGCCTGGGCGGTCGTCACGAAGGTGGCCATCTCTTCGGTCGTGCCTGGAAGCGTCAGGTCGTCGATCGGCGACAGGTCGGCCGCGGCCTGCTGCAACTCGTCGAGCGAACTGTTGTCCAGTGCCGCCGGGGTGAATTTCAACCCGCTGCCGCCAAAGCCGACATAATCGTCGTCGGACAGCCGGATTTCCTGGTTGACGATAGCGGCCAAATCGCCGGGCGGCTCAATCTGAGGCAGGACGACACCGCCCGATCCGACCGTGGTGCCATCGGGAAGGCGGGTGAAATTGTGAAGGAACGGTCCGTCGGGTATCTCTATGTCCGGAGGAGTGAAGGCAACCTTCGACCAGACGGTGACCTGCTCGATCTCGGGCCGCATCGCCAGATACGGCACATTCGGATCAAAATCCTTGAGGGTATGGGAGGCATCGACTTTGATGGCGACGGTCTGAGGGTCCGGAAGCTCCTGTTGGGCCTGTTGGTTCGCCCTGAACCCGTCATAGGCCTGCTTCTGTCGCGCTTCCTCGACGTTTGTCTCGAACAACCCGACGAAATGGGCAATCGCTTCAGAGACCTTGTCTAAATAAACGGAATTCATCTGCCTAGCCTCCGCCCTTTGCGAACGGAACAGCAGCGCCTAGGCGCCGCCGCCGGTCACGTTTGAGGACTGCGCGGAAAACTCCGCGCAGTCCGTTTCGTTTGGCTGTTGGTCGCAAATCATCCGACCGGCGCCGGGCGATCAGGCGTTGTCGTCTTCGCCAGTCAGCGTCTCGGTGAAGTTGCCGCCGACAACGGTCATGTCGACCGTATTGCCTTGCAGATTGGCACCCATCACAATCTGCTGGTTGAAGGCGCTGGTGTCGATGATGGCGTCGGCGCTGGCGAAGCTTTCACCAGTGACATAGCCGTCGTCGCTGTTGCCCGATCCCCAGCTGCCGCCTGCGCCACCTGCGCCACCGGCTCCACCCGTAGCTGCGCCGACCGTGCCGCCGCCGCCGCCGCCGCCAGCCCAGGCTGCGCCGCCCGTAGCATTGCCGCCAGTGCCGTCAGCCCAGGCACCGCTCAGCGCGTTGCCGCCGTCGCCGTCGCCATAGGCCCATGCGCCGCCGGACGTGCTTGCGCCGCCCGTTGCTGCGCCTGCGGTCGCCGAACCACCGGTACCTGCGCCGCCACCGCCACCGCCGCCGCCATTGCCTTCACCGGAGCCTTCGCCATAGCCTGCGCCGAAGCCGGCACCGAAGCCTGCGCTGAGTGCATCGCCGGTATCGCCCTTGGCATCGCCGCCATTGGCGTTGGCGTCGCCGCTGTCGGCGTCTGCCTTGCCGGAATCGGCGTCGCCGCCGCGGCCGGTGTCGGACTTGGCGTTGCCGCCGTCGCCCTTGGCGTCGCCGCCTTCACCGAAGTTCAGCACGGGGATGATCGGTACGAATGCGTCGATGCCGTCGCCAGCGTCGCCCTTTGCATCGCCGCCTTCGGTGTCGCCGCTGTCGCCGCCATTGCCGGCGTCAGCCTTGCCGGAATCGGCATTGGCGTCGCCGCTGTCGGCCTTGGCGTTGCCGCCGTCACCCTTGGCATCGCCCGAGTCAGCTTCGCTCGCGCCAACTCCAAGTCCGGCACCCAGGCCGAGACCGAGGCCGAGACCGAGGCCGGTACCACCATCGCCGCCCCTGCCGCCGTCGCCCTTGCCGCCGTCAGCGTCGGTGTCGGCGCTGCCACCCTTACTGTCGCCGCTGTCAGCCTTGGTGTCACCCTTGGCGTCGCCGCCCAAGGCCGCGCTCAGTGCCAGGCCACCTTCGCCCTTGCCGCCGTCGGCTTCGCCGCCCTTGGCGTTGCCACCGTCGCCGCCGTCGGCTTCGCCGCCCTTGGCATCGCCGCCGCCGCCGCCGCCGCCGTCGGCATTGATGCCTTCTTCAGCGGATGCGTGGCCGCCCTTGGCGTCGAAGTCTTGCTTGAAGTAGCCGTCGTTCTTGACGGTCGCTTCTTCAAGCTTGTCGTTGTCGACCATGTCGGCGGTCTGGGTGATGACGAATGCGTTGCTGTTGGCGCCCATCGCGCCGGTCAGCACGTCCTTGAAGCTGATGTCGTCGCCCGGATCGTAATTGACGTCGCCGTCCTTGCTGAAGAGCACGTCGCCCTTGATGTCGCCGCCGGCATGGATGTCGGCGAAGTCGTTGTCTTCCTTGTAGTCGCCGAGACGGCCTTCGAGCTCGACATCAACGTCGACGTCGACGTCGACCTTGGTCTCGGTCTTGTTCTCGTTCTTGTTTTCGTTCTCGTTCTTGGATTCGTTCTTGTTCTCGTTTTCGTTCTCGGACTTGTTCTCGTTCTCGTTCTTGTTTTCGGACTCGTTCTTGTTCTCGTTCTCGGACTTGTTTTCGTTCTCGTTCTCGGACTTGTTCTCGTTCTCGTTCTCAGACTTGTTTTCGTTCTTGTTCTCGTTTTCGTTCTTGTTTTCGTTCTCGCTGTCGCCGCCCAATTCGATCTCGTTGCCGATGAATTGCAGGCCAAACGCATTGAGATTGTTGCTGTTACGATCAGACATCGTCTTGTCCTCGGTTGGGACCGCGATCACTTGACCGTTTTCATCTCTAACACGGTCTCGGGTTCACGCGGACGGTTGAGTTTTCGATGGAGAAACGAAGGGTCGCCAGGCTGAGGGGACTGATAGCCGGGTACCCTGAACTCATTCTGGTCGGTGGAAGCCCTCCCCTTGCTGGCGGGGGTGGGAGACTTGGATTCTCACAATGTCGTGAACGCAAGGCCGCTACAGCTGGCCCAAATCGCGACTTATTGCGGATTCTCAAGCACCCACGCCCATGTTGCTTGAACCAACAAAGTCTGTGGCCGTGACCCCGAAATTGTAAGCTGACAGTTCGCGCTAGGCTGTTTGGGCGGGCGGCCCAAGAACTCGCGATAGCGATCTAGCTATTGCAGCCGAGAATCGGCGGGAAATATTGAGCTATTGCAATCACTGTACAATTACGTGTCGTCGATCTGGGAAACGGCCAAGTTCCGGCTGCTTGTTGCGGATGAAAAAACGCAGCGTTGATCGCTCGATCGGGCAGGTCAGCTTAGGCCGAAGGGCTAGCTCGCGCGGCGGTCCAATTGACCGGATGGGCTACATCAGCGCCCTCGATAGCTCATCTTGGATATACCGAACCGTTAACAAGACGTATATGCTATTAACTAATGCTCCCCTTAGGCGGCAATGGGGGAAGAAATAGCTTTGTGAACATTGGGTGGGAGACCTCATGTACCGAGTGGCTATTCCCAGCGCACGCCGCGCTAACGGAGCAGATGGCTCCGCACAGAAGACCTGCAAGACGTTGCTGATCGTCGCTCCGGCCGATTTCGTGTCGGAGAGCCTGATTTTCGCAATCGAACGCGAATTTCACTGGATCACTGTCGAGCAGGTGCCGACGCTTGCCGATGCGTGCGTCGGCTTCGAGGCTCCGGTTTCGCTGATCCTGGTCGAAGCCAAGCAACTGCCGCAGGTCGCGGCCCAGTCCGAACGGCTGGCGCTTCTGCACCCCTCGGCACAGGTCATGCTGATCCAGGAAGACGGCAGGCAGGAGGTTTCGATCCGTGATGTCGTCACCGCGCGGAACGTTCGTGGTGTTCTGCCGATGAACCTGAAGCTTGACGTCTGGCTGTCGGTGGTGCGCCTGGTGTTGCGCGGCGGCGAGTATTTCCCGCTGTCCTTGTTCGAGCCGATCGTCGAACGACGCCGCGCCGGAGTGCTCGGACCGATCGCCAATCTTGAAGCCCCGTCACCGAAGGCGCCCGTCGCGCAGGACGGCGAAACCGACGATTTCGACGAACTCACGGAGCGCGAGCTGCAGATCCTGGCGATGGTTGCACGCGGCCTGCAGAACAAGCTGATCGCCGCGGCGCTCGGGCTGTCCGAGCATACGGTGAAGATCCACCTGCACAACATCATCACCAAGCTTGGCGCGCACAATCGCACCGAGGCGGCGGCGGTCTATCACAAGCGGCGCGACAGCGTCGGCGATCGTCGCGTCAGCAGCGACGGCGTCGTGCCGCACGCTCAGCATACCTTGTCATGAGCGCGCGATGCCGCGTTTCCAGGACGTGCTGCTTACCGTTGGCCAGTTGAACTACACCTGGACCAACACCGAAAGCCTGCTCATCTATCTGATCGCCGGTCTTGCCAAGGTCGACAAGGAAACGGCGATCATCATCTTCCTCACTCTTAATACGACGCGTGCGCGCCTTGATCTTGTCGAGCGCCTCGCAAAGATGGCGAAGACACCGCAGGTCTGCCGCGACGCCGTGCTGTCGGTGGCCGACCAACTGACCCACCAGGGCAAGCTGCGCAACAAGTACAGCCACTGCATCTACTCGTTCGACGAGACCGGCACTCGCGCCAGCACCCAGCTGATGCGCATCTTCGACAGCAAGGACAGCGTCCGCTACGGCAAGAACGAGGAGCTGGACGACAACGAGATGCATCGCATCTCGGCCTCGATCGAGGCGATCAGGGACATCAACCGGCAGATCTGGAAGATCGTCGAGGAAAATCAATTCCCGCACTGAGCGGGCTGGGCATCCTCAAACGCCGATCCGCGTCCACCTTCCGCTTTCCGACTGCGACTGCCGCGCAAAGTAGCGGTAGGGCGTGCTTTTCCAGTTCCTGATGGCGCCGGTGCGGTTGTCCAGGATGAGGTCGCCGCTGTCGGTGCGGACCGTCAGCACCGTGTGTCCGGTGCCGCCATAGGTGGCGACGG
Source organism: Aminobacter ciceronei (assembly GCF_014138625.1). GTDB lineage: Bacteria > Pseudomonadota > Alphaproteobacteria > Rhizobiales > Rhizobiaceae > Aminobacter > Aminobacter ciceronei. Next base: position 11,429 of record NZ_JACJHY010000057.1, on the reverse strand, counting down.
TCAACAGAAGCGTGGATGCCGGCCAGCCGAGCTTGCGCAGCTCGTTCTTCTTGAGAATGGCGATGTCCTCGCAGTCGCCCACCGATGTCGGCAGCCGCCAGTCGTCGTCACGTCCTGTCGTGGCGATGTCCTCGCGCTGCCGGATGCGCTGGTTGACCGAGACATTGACCCGCTTGAGGTCGTTCATGCGCGCCTCCGTCAGCGCCATCACCTTGGTCTTGCCGGCGGTGCTGCATAGTCCGGGTTGTCTAGTGCAAAAGGTATTTGCCGCCGGCGGGGCAAAGGCATAGCCGACCGTACTCATGCTTGATCCGGAGGTGACAGACTGGCTGCAGCCAGCCGTAAGCAAGGCGATCGCAACAAGCGCCGCGAACTTGTACATGTGCTGTTCCCCCTCTCAACGGGTACTAGCAGACAGCATATTAGAGCTAGATAAATCAACCCATGCTGGCGGCCTTTGCACCGATTTCAAAAGGTTGTATGCTTAACAAAGTGTTTCCGATGATCGGAACGCGTGATCATAGCGCCAGTTTGGGGACGGGCGCGTTTTTTCCCTCAGGAGGAAGAAATGACGACGTACCCAACCTGCGTGCGCAGGATTCACACGATTCTGCTGGTTTCCTCGGCTCTTGCGGCGGTCAGTTTTGTTTTCCCCGCATCAGCCCAGAGCAACATCCGGCCACGCATGACGGCCGCGCAATGCCAGCCACTTTCCCAAAGCAATTATGAAATGTGCTGCATCGCGCTCAATCGCAGCAGCATCATGTCGGCTGACGAACTGGCGCAATGCCCACCACTGACCACGTCGCTGATCGCGGCCGTATTGGCCGGTAGCGAGAATGACGGCGATGACGGCGGCACCGGAAGCGACGGTGACGGCGGTGGTGATGGCGACGGCGACGGCGGTGGTGATGGCGACGGCGACGGTGATGGCGACGGCGACGGCGACGGCGATGGCGGCGGCGGTGGCGGCGGCGGCGGCGGTGGCGGCGGCGGCGGTGGCGGCGGCGGCGGTGGCGGCGGCGGCGGCGGCGGCGGTGGCGGCGGTGGCGGCGGCGGTGGCGGCGGCGGCGGCGGTGGCGGCGGCGGTGGCGGCGGCAGCGAAGATGGCGATACTGGTGGCGGCGGTGCCGGTGGAGCCGGTGGCGGCTCGGGCGGCGGTGCCGGTGGAGCCGGTGGCGGCTCGGGCGGCGGTGCCGGTGGAGCCGGTGGCGGCTCGGGTGGCGGTGCCGGTGGAGCCGGCGGCGGCTCGGGTGGCGGCGCCGGTGGCTGAGCCTGACCGAACCTGATCGGGCAACATGCTGGAGATCCCGGGCGGCGACAGCCGCCCGGTTTATTGTTGGATGCAGCGGATATAGCCCCGGCTGGGGCCGTTTATTTGGATACCGCCCAATAGCGGTCGTCGGCAAAGGTCGTGCCCATCATCAGGCCCTTGACCCGCGCGCTGACGCCGACCTTGCGCACTTCCTGGAACATCATGATGAAGGGGGAGGTGTCCGTATGCACCTTCTGGATCGCCTCATACATGGCCTTGCGCTTGGCCGTGTCCTGCTCGCGCACCGCAGCCATGGCATCGGGCGAAAGCCGGCCGGCGTTCCAGCCGAAGCGGTCGGCCAGGCTGTCGGAGCCGTCGGGAGCATCCTGTTTGTTGACGGCGAAGGCCTTGGCGTTGGAGTGCGGGTCGGGATAGTCAGGCCCCCATAGCCCAAGCCAGATGTCGAGGTCGTGGTTGCGGTAGCGCTCGAGCCATTCGCGGCCGCCGATCACCTGCAGATTGATATGGACGCCCGCCTGCGCCATGGTGGCCTGGATTGCCTTGGCGAAATCGGTGAAGGGTTGGGTGTCCCACACCACCATGTCGAGCGAGAACTCGCCGCTGACCCCGCCTTCGGCCAGCACCGCCTTCGCCTTTTCGACGTTGAAGCTGAAAGGCGTATAGGCGATGGCGCCGAGGAAGCCGTTGGGCACCAGCGTCTGGTGCACTTCCATGGTGCCGCGTGAAATGGTGTCGACGATGCCCTGGTAGTCGACGAGGTACTTCATCGCCTCGACCACCTTGGGATTGGCGAGATACTGGTTCCTGACGTTCAGGCCCATGTAGTAAATGTTGCCCGAGCGACCATGGACGATGGACAGCTTCGGGTTGTTGGTGAGCGTGTCGAAATCGTTGGGCCCGAGCCGGTTGGCGATGTCGATCTCGTCGGTTTCGAGCAGCCAGCGCTGGGCCGAGCTTTCGGCGACATGGCGGATGAGCACGTGCTCGACCTTGGCCGGCTCGCCCCAATAATTGTCGTTGCGGGTCAGCAGGATCGACACCCTCGGTTGCCATTTGCTGAGCGCAAACGGCCCCGATCCTGCGGAGTTTTGTGCCTTCAGCCAGCCATTGCCATAGTCGCCGTTTACTTCCTGCGCCTTGACGATCTTGCTGTCGACGATTGCGCCCATGTAGGACGACAGGCAGTAGAACAGGAAACTCGGCGAATAGGTTTCGGCAAGGGTGATGACCAGGGTCTGGTCGTCCAGCGCCCTGATGCGGTCGTCGACATTGTCAGGCGAAAAGCCGAACTGGCCGATGATGAAGGCCGAGCGCGACTTGAGGTGAATGACCCGCCTCAGTGAGAATTCGGCGTCCCACGCCGTCACCGGATTGCCCGAGGCAAAGCGCGCCTTCGGGTTCATCTTGAAGGTGAAGATCTTGCCGTCGGGCGAAATCGCCCAGCTTTCGGCGAGCAGGCCCCTGATGCGGGTCGGGTCGTCGACGTCGAAGGTGAGCAGCGACTGGTAGATCTGACTGCTGGTCAGCACGCCGCCGACCTCGCCGACCTCGCCCGGGTCAAGGGTCACGACGTCGTCGATGGCATCGGCGACAACAAGCGTATCGTCAGGCGTATGGGCGAACGCAACCGAAACGGCGAGCGCCATCCCCAACATCGCCGCAACCATCGCCTTGAACAAACGCATGCCTCTTGTCCCCTCATGAGCCGTTGCTGCGGCCCAAATCATCGGCTCGGCGGCGTCGATCAGAAAGTCGTCGTAATAGGCCGATTTGTGAAGGGGTTATATTCTTTTGCCCGCATATGAACATGCGGCATGATGCATGGAATCGTATTTCAACTTTATCCAGGTTTCGCGTATTCTGTTTCGAAATTCCCGCCGCTTTGGGTCTCGGATGGCGTGTTCATGTCGCGATTCCGGATTACTGTTGCTCTCAACGTCTGTTTTTGGAATCGTTTTCTCCTGGAGTTGTCCGATGCGCTTTTCTCTGTTGGCTGCAGTCGTTACTGCCGGGTTGGCTTTTGCCACCGGCGCGCAGGCCGAACGCCTGACCGACAAGCCGCTTGTCGACACCGCCTGGCTCAAGTCCAACCTCGGCAACAAGAGCCTCGTCGTGATCGACGTGCGCGATGCCGCCAAGGATGGCGCCAACCCCTACGCCAAGGGCCACGTGCCCGGTGCCGTCAGCGCTCCCTATTCGACGGTCGGCTGGCGGGCCGAGGTGAATGGCGTTCCCGGGATGCTGCCGCCGCTCGAGACCATCACCAAAACCATCGGCGACCTTGGCGTCAGCAATGACAGCCATGTCGTCATCGTACCGAATGGCACCGACTCCTCGGAATTCGGCGGCGCCACCCGCGTCTACTGGACCTTCAAGGTGCTCGGCCATGACGCCGTGTCGATCCTCGATGGCGGCGCCCGCGCCTGGGAAGCCGCCGGCGGCGAACTGGCAACCGATGTCGCCAAGCCCGCGGCGGTCGCCTTCACGGGCGAGCTGAAGAAGGAGCTTCTGGCCACGACCGCCGATGTCGAAAAGGCACGCGCCGAAGGCATCAAACTGATCGACGGTCGCCCGGCCGCGCAGTTCAAGGGCGAGGCGAAGAGCCCTGTCGTCCGTGTTGCCGGCACCATTCCCGGCTCGAAGAATCTCGAAAACAGCAAGCTCTATGACGCGGAAAAGGCGTCCTTTGCGTCGAAGGAGGCGGTTGGAAGCCTGTCGCAGTCCGTTGGCCTGGCCAAGGACGAGCAGAACATCGCCTTCTGCAACACGGGCCACTGGGCGTCGGTGGTGTGGTTCGGCCTGAGCGAGGTCGAGGGCAACAAGAACACCAAGATGTATGATGGTTCGATGGCCGAATGGGCCGCCGATCCGGCACGCCCCGTGCAGCCCGGCAACTGATCGCCAGAGGGCAGGGCCGACATGACGATGTCCGGGAGCGATCCTGGACATCTTCGTTTGCAGCGGCCACGCCTACACTTCCAGAATGTCCCGGACTGATCTGAAATGACTGAGATAAATGCCACCGCGCCGGCACCTGTCGCTGGCGTCAACCTCGACAAGGGACCTGTCGTCTTTGTCGGGCTTGCCTTGATCCTCGGCGGGCTCGCCATCGGCCAGGTGATCGACACGCGCCAGGCGGTGCTGTTTGTGATCGGCGGCCTGCTTGGGCTGACGCTCTACCACGCCTCCTTCGGCTTCACTGGCGGCTGGCGCCGCTTCGTCGTCGAGCAGCGTGGCAATGCCATCCGCGCCCAGATGCTGATGATCGCCGCGGCAGCGGTCGTCTTCATTCCGCTTTTGTCGCTCGGCAGCTTCAACGGCCAGGCGCTCGTCGGCGCCTTCGCGCCGGTCGGCGTGTCGGTGCTGGTGGGTGCCGCGATGTTCGGTCTCGGCATGCAACTCGGCGGCGGCTGCGGCTCGGGCACTTTGTTCACCGTCGGCGGCGGCAGTTCGCGCATGCTGGTGACGCTGATCTTCTTCATCGTCGGCGCAGTCATCGGCACGGCGCATCTGCCGTGGTGGCTGGCGCTGCCGTCGCTGCCCGAGATCAGTCTCGGCAAAACACTTGGCGTGACGGGCGGAGTGATCGTTACACTTGTCGGCCTGGCGGCCGTCGCCGGCCTCACCGTGCTGGTCGAGCGTCGTGCCCATGGCGCCATCGAGACGGCAAAACCCGCGCCACGCCAGGGCGTGGGCCGCTTGCTGCACGGTCCGTGGCCGCTGATCGGGGCAGGGCTTCTGCTCGCCGGGCTCAACATCGCGACGCTGGTCACTGCCGGCCATCCGTGGTCGGTGACCTTCGGCTTCGGCCTGTGGGGCGCCAAGGTGGCGCAGGCGGTCGGCGTGCCAGTCGAGACCTGGGCGTTCTGGACCTGGCCCGGGCCGGCCAAGGCGCTGGGCTCCAGCGTGCTCGCCGACATCACCTCGGTGATGAATTTCGGCATCATCTTGGGAGCCGCGCTGGCCGCAGGCCTCGCCGGCAAGTTCGCGCCCAAGGTGCATGTGCCTTTCGCCTCGTTCCTGGCGGCGGCCATCGGCGGCGTGCTGATGGGCTATGGCGCGCGGCTGTCCTTCGGCTGCAATGTCGGTGCGCTGTTTTCCGGCATCGCCTCGGGCAGTGTGCATGGCTGGCTGTGGTTCGCCTCGGCCTTTGTCGGCAGCCTCGGCGGTGTCGCTCTACGTCCGCTCTTCGGTCTCGATGGGTTCAAGAAATGAGCGCGCGCAACACTCTGCTGTTCGGCACGGCCTTCCTCGCCGCCACCTCGGCCGTCGCCGTCGACCATTACCGCTTTGCCGTGCCGAAGGCTGCACCCGCTGCCGCCGCGCCGGCAACGCCCTGCGCCGCCGGTAACCCGTGCGCTGCAGGCTCGCCTTGTGCCGCAGCTTCGCCCTGCTCGGCCGCATCGCCTTGTGCCGCGGCCGCTCCTTGTGCCGCAGCATCCCCATGCGCGGCAGCGTCGCCATGTTCAGCAGCTTCGCCTTGCTCGGCGGCACCCGCTCCGGCGGCCGTCGCCCCTTGCGGCGCTGCCTCGCCCTGCGCGGCAGCTCCCGCACCTGCCGCATCTCCATGCGCTGCCGCTCCCGCTGCCTCGCCTTGCGCGGCCCAGCCGCAATAGGCCAAGCTGCGGCCCGGAGGCCAAGGATGGACGAGGTGAGAGTGGAGGCGGCGCGACAGGCGCTGTTTTGCGAGCAGGTGCTGGCGAAATCGAGCAGCAACGTGCTGCTCGAGACGCTGCGCGAGGCCAAGTCGGTGGCCGCCTGGGAGCATTTTCCCCAAGGCGACGTGTTCGACGCTGAGACGGGTGCGCAGTGGTATTACCACAGCCACCCGCCGCAGGAGGGGCAGGCCGAACACGGTCATTTCCATTGCTTCGTCAGGCCGGAAGGCGCCAACGGGCCGATCCACCACGTGGTGGCGGTCGGCGTCGACGCCTATGGCCGGCTGCTGCGTCTGTTCACCGTCAACCAATGGGTCGTCGGCGACAACTGGTTGGAAGCCGAGGCGACGATCGCGCTCTTGCCGCGCTTCGACCTACATTTTGCCCGGCCGTCCTACCTGGTCAATCGCTGGCTGAGTGCCGTGCTGGCGCTCTATGGCGAGGAGATCAGGGCGCTGATCCGCGAGCGCGACCGCGTACTGGCCGCGCATCATCAGGCGAATGGCGCTCCAGCGCGCGACGACCGCGCGCTGGAGGTGACGTCCGAACTCGGCGTTGACCTTCGCCAGATGGCCGCCGGCCTGGGCGTCTGAACGCATTGGAACTGCGCGTCGTGCTTTCCTGAAATCGGTCCCGATTTCGGGGCCGGTGCGCTATCCCCTCAGGATGATCCTGATGGCCTGGTCGAACACGGGGTGCATGCTGCTGGCATAGAAGGACAGGCGGTTGCCCGAGCCGGCATTGCAGGCCATGGCCACCGTCAGGCCGGACCTGGGCTCGTGCTGCATGACGGCGACGTAGCCCGGAATGCTGCCTTGGTGGCCGAAGAACGGGCGGTCGGCGTAGCTGCTCTGGAACAGGCCGGCACCTGTCTCGCGCATCCGGGTTCCGGGAAAGCTGACTTCTGCGCGGTTCTCGCTCATTTCGCGGAACAGCGGTGCCGGCAGGAGGCTGCCGTCAAACAGCCCACGCATGAAGACCACCATGTCACTCGGCGTCGACACCATGTCGCCGCAGCCATAGGCGCCGGAAAAGGGAAAGCTGTCCGAGGAGTCCTGTAAATCGTCGGAATAGGGCAGAACGCCGTCCATGCGCCACATCTCGCCGCCGTCGGCCAGCGTCGCGCTGGCACCTGTCACAGGCTTCGGACGATGATAGTAGCCGCGCACGATGCGCCCGGACGGAAAACTTTCGGTCGCCGGCGACCATGTGTCCTCGAGGTCGAGCGGTCCGAGGACCTTTTCGCGGAGATAGGCGCCGAGCGACAGGCCGGATGCCGCTTCGATCAGCATGCCGGCCAACACATAGCCGGTGTTGTTGTAGACCGCCGGGCCGCCGGGTGCGGTCTGGCCGCCGACGTTGAAGGCGAGCTCGACCAGTTGGGCCGGCGTCCAGGTCCGACTCGGGTCCATCGGGATGTCGTATTCGAACTCCGGCAAGCCGCCGCGATGGTTGATCAGCTGGCGCACCGACACCTCGCCCGATCGCGGCAGGTCGGGGAACCAGGCTGAAATCGGCGCGCCGAGATCGACCTTGCCGTCCTCGGCGAGCTTCATCAGCGCCGCCGCGACGAAGGTCTTGGTGCAACTGCCGATCTTGAACAGCTGGTCCGGTGTGACGGGCAGGTTGAGCTGCTTGTCCGATACGCCCGCGGTGACGGCAACGACCTCGCCATCGCCACGCGCGAAGGCGAGGGAGGCGCCTACCGCGCCCTCGGCGCGGTAGGTTTCGAGCAGACGGTTCAGGTCTTCGCGCATGACTGTCTGCTTTCTCCGTTGCTTGCCTTACTCGGCGACGTCGACGGCGGCGAAATTCTGCCGGCCGAACGGATCCATCACATAGTTGAGCACGCTCTTGCGCACCGGGATCGAGACCACCGAATGGGCGATCGGCGCTTCAGGCACCTCTGCCTTCAGGATCGCCTGAGCGGCGCGGTAGATCTCGGCGCGCTTCTCCGGATCTGATGTGACGCGGCCGGCAGCGAGCAGCTTGTCGAACTCGGGATTGCACCAGCGCGAACGGTTCGAGCCACCCTTCACACCGTCGCAGGCAAAAGAGAAGGACAGCATGTTGTCGGGATCACCGTTGTCGCTCGAACCGCCGAGCAGATAGGCGTCGTGCTCGCCCTTGCCGGTCCGGGTCAGGTATTCGCCCCACTCGAAGGTGACGACCTCCGACTTGACGCCGACAGCCGCCCAGTCGGCCTGGATCATTTCGGCCATGCGGCGGGCATTGGGGTTATAGGGGCGCGACACCGGCATGGCCCAAAGCTTGATATTGGTGCCGGCGTCGAGGCCTGCTTCCTGCAGCAGCTTCTTCGCACCTTCCGGATCGTAGTCGATCGCGGCGTCGGTGACCGCACCCAGTTGCATCGGCGGCACCATGCTGCCGGCCAGGCTGCCGGCGCCCTGATAGACCGCTTCGACGATGGCCTGGCGGTTGATCGCCTTGGCAAGCGCTGTGCGCACGCGCACGTCGCCGAGCGGCTTGTGCTCGGTGTTGAAGCCGACAGAGCCGATGTTCTGGCCCGGCTGGCTGAGGATATCGATCTCGGGATTGTCCTTGATCTCGGCAAGTGCTGCGGCCGGCGGCGGGGCGGCGACCTGGCACTCATTGGCCTTGATGCGGGTGACGCGGACCACAGGCTCCGGCGTGATGGCGAAAATCAGCGTGTCGATCTTGGGCGCGCCGTTCCAGTAGTCCTTGTTGGCGACGTAACGGATCTGGGCGTCCTGCTGGTAGGCCTGCAGGATGAATGGGCCGGTGCCAACCGGGCGCTGGTCGATGATTTCGGGCGTACCGGCGGCGACCATCTTTTCGGTCTGCTCGAGCGACAGGATCGAGAGGTAGTCGAGCGCGACCCCGGCGAGGAAGGTGACGTTGGCTTCGGTCAGGGTGAAGCGCACCGTGTAGTCGTCGACCTTCTCGATGCTCTTGATCATCGAGCCCATGCCGAGGCCGAAGAAGTACTCGTAAGATGCGTTCGACAGCTTGTGATAGGGGTTCGCGGTGTCGCGCTGGCGTTCGAAGGTGTAGAGCACGTCGTCGGCGTTGAACTCGCGCGATGGCGTGAAGGTGTCGTTGGAATGGAACTTCACGCCCTTGCGGAGATGGAAGGTGTAGACCTTGCCGTCTTCGGAGACGTCCCATTTCTCTGCCAGGGCAGGTCCGACTTCGGTGGTGCCCGGCTTGAATTCGACGAGGCGGTTGAAGATCGTCTTGGCGGCCGCATCCATGGTGGAGTCCGCCACCGTCAGCATCGGGTTGAAGGTCTCGGGGCTGGCCTCCGAGCAATAGACAAGTGTCTTGGCGTAGGCCTGGCCGCCGAACATCATGGTCGAGGCGACAAGCGCCGAACGCAGAAACATGCCAGAAGAAGTCATTGTTATCGCTCCCTTTATGGTTGGTTGTGGCACGCAGCGGTTCTCCTCCCACAGCGCCGAGATGCTTGCTGCCTGAGGTCTACGTGCCCACGGCACGGATGCCGTTCGCCTGCACGAAACGGTCCGGCGCGAGCGCGCCATAGGTTATGCCGAGTTCGACGAGATCATCAGGCAGTGGCTCGCCGCGCATCAGTGCAGATCCCAAACGGGCCAATGTCAACGACACCTGGAAGCCGTAGCCGCCCTGGCCGCCGAGCCAGAAGAAGCCGGGCAGGCGCGGGTCGAAGCCGACGACCGGCGTGCGGTCTGGCGCAAAAGTTCGCAAGCCGGCCCAGGGCGTCGACGGCCGGCCAACATCGAGACCGGTCGCTTCCTCGATGTTGTAGGCGGCGGTGGCGACGTCGATGTCCTCGGGATAGGCGTCGCAGGGTTCTGTGTCGGCCTCGTCGGCGAGTGAGCCGATCAGGCGGCTTGCATCAGGCTTGAAATAGAAGCGCTCGTGCAGGTCGACGACGAGCGGCCATTTGCGCACATCGACGCCGGCGGGCGGGTCGAACAGGAAGGCGGTGCGCCGCTTGGGCATGAAGCCGAGGCCGGACAGGCCGGCACGGCCGGCGATGACGTCGACCCAGGCGCCTGCCGCGTTGACGACGATGTCGCCGTCGTGGATGCCCGACGCCGTGATGACGCGGAAGCCTTCCGGCGTGCGCTTGATTTCGAGCACATCAGCGCCGGTAACGATCTTGCCGCCCGATACCTTCAGTGCAGAGGCCTGGGCCTGGACCATCTTGCCGGTGTCGATGTCGACGGCACCCGGTTCGTAGACGGCACCGCAGGTCCGCTCCGGCGCGATCAGCGGCACCAGCTCGCTAACGTCCCGAGGCGACAGCCGCCGCACTGATGGCACCAGTGCCTGGTACTCTGCAGCGAGCTTGTCGATGGCATCGTCGTCGTCGGGGCCGCCGAAATGCAGGGCGCCACGCACATGCTCGATGAAGCCGCCATCGATGATGGCCTGCCGGCTTGCCACCGACAGGGCGCGGACCAGCGTGTTGCCGTAGGTTTCGGTGAACAGGGCAGCGGAGCGCCCGCTGGCGTGGTAGCCGAGCTGGGATTCGCGTTCGATCACCGTCACCTCGGCCCATTGCTGGACTGCGGCTGCGAGCGAAAGGCCGGCAATGCCGCCGCCAATGACGATAACTCTGGGGGTGTGGGACGTGGAATGCATGGCCATTCGTAAAATCATTTTCTGATCTGGTCAATAATTAGCGGATAGGAAAAATATGGGTGAATCTTGCGACAAGGAAGGAGTTGGACTAGCTAACATAGTCAGGTGATGGAGATGCCAATGTCCGAACAGCCGAATCTCGGCGACTGCCTGCGCAACCTGAGACGGCAACATGGCTGGACGCTTCAGGACGTCAGCCACCTCACCGGCGTCGCGGTGTCGACGTTGTCAAAAGTCGAGAACGACCAGATGTCGCTGACCTACGACAAGCTGCTGCAGATATGCGGCGGGCTCGGCATCCATGTCACCGAGCTGTTGAGTGGCGATTCAAAGCAGCCCGCGGCGCGTACGCGCCGGTCGGTCACGTCGAAGAGCACGACGCTGCGCCAGCTGACGCGCAACTACGACTATTATTACCTCGCCACCGATCTGGTGCGAAAGCGCATGGTGCCAATTCTGGCCGATGCGCGGGCGCGCACACTCGAGCAGTTCGGCCCGCTGACCAGCCATGCCGGCGAGGAGTTCCTGATCGTGCTGAAAGGCGAGATCGAGGTCCACACCGAGCAATATGCGCCGGTGCGGCTCAAGGCTGGCGAAAGCGTCTATATCGACAGCACCATGGGTCACGCCTACCTTTCGGTCGGCGAGGGCGATGCGGAAATGCTGTGCGTCTGTTCCGGCGACGAGCCCGATATGGAGCAGACCCTGATCGGCCTCAATGAGGAAGAGAAGGTCGGCACCTAGAGCGTCTTGCTGGAAGTTGCAAAACGCGCCAGTTCCTGGAGTGGCTTAGGTGTCGAAGCTATGAAGGTTGTTCATTCGAGGAGGGACTGAGAAGCTGGGGTTGCGAAGCCAACCAACCTTCAGTGGAGCTCCCCGAATGA
>NZ_JACJHY010000056.1 GCF_014138625.1 Aminobacter ciceronei | reverse complement strand
TGCGCCCAATTGGGGCTCCAGCGACTTGTCCTTCAAAAAGAGTCCTACAATTCCGCACATCCCGGTTTCCTCACCTGATTGGCTGCCTGTGACAAGCTAACAGCATGAGAGAACCTAGCAGCTTCCTTCGTCAATTTCAACTGTCATGAATGATTTATTCCTGTCAGACAAATCGAGCAGCCGTGCGTTTTGAAAAACTTGTGGCACATGCAATGAGGCAGTGCGCAAATTGCCGAGCCAATGCATCTGTCCGCCCCATGACCGCCAAGGAACTCCATCGGCGCCAAAGCTAGGAGAAGTGCGCAGTTGGCGCGGCCTGTAGGCCTAAGATGTGTGTCTAGGGGCCAAGTGGTTCGCGCGCGATCGTAGAACCAACATGTGGAGAGCTGGTGTTTTGGCAAAGTGCAAGGAAAGATTGTGCTGACACCGCATCGACGTTGGAGCGCGCGGGAGGCCGCGGTGTGCAAATCACGACGCGGCCCATGGGAGGCGCTATTCCGCGGTCCAGGGCAGACATCTGCAATCACTCAGGCAATTTGAACGCTCAGGCGTTCGCTTTACGGAGAGCGCTGTTGCCCACTTGAGTGTATTTATCGAGTGCATCGTGAAGCGATTTGATATCGCTTATCTTGTCGTCAGAGAACGCTCGCTCATAAATAGCTTCGAGATGCATTCGCATTATCGATTGTGCTCTATCGATGTTTCCGATCTCTAAGGCATCGATTATCTCGGTATGCTCATCTGAGTTACACTTCGTCCAATGAGGACGCCCATAGATGTAAAATACCAGCGAGCTCTGCGTCAGCAGAGGCTCAAGATACTTAGATAGAAGCTTGCTGTTAGTCATCCTGGCCAACGTTCGGTGGAAGGAGCTGGTTTGTCCCTTGTACGACGCAGGATCTTTCTCGAGATACTCATGTTCAAGCTTGACCGAATTGCGAAGCTCTTCGACTTGAGCGGCCGTCAGTTTGCCGGCAAGCGTTCGGATGACAACATCTTCCAGCTCCATGCGCATTCGCAGGATATCCCTTCCCTGCTCCACGCTAGGCTTTGCAACTGTTGCACCCTTATTCTGCTTGATCTCCACCAACTCATCGGCGGCAAGCATCTGAAGCGCAGATCTGACCGCATGTCGGCTGACGTTCAGCTGTTTGCTGATCGCCTCTTCAGGGAGTTTTGTTTCCGGAGCGAGGGCCTGCTCGATGATCGCACGCGTTAGCATGTCGTAGACCAAGTTCGCTTCGTTTTTCCGGCTTGCCATGTCGTCTTTCGTCCTCACTGCAAGCAACACGTAATCGGTTGCTCGACTGCGTCTGTCCAGAGCCGACTTGAGTGCTTTCACGTCGGATCTGCAAGGGGTCTTTATCGCACAGAAACTCCCTCGACCGCAGTCGTGCGCATTGCGCGCAATTTCCCATGGATTGTTGAATATCTCCCTCACCGAATTTGCCTATTATGTCAACGAATTCCCGACATCTGGTGCGATAAATGTGATGGAGGTATGCAATTTTCGTCGATTCAAAAGACGGCAAGGCGCGATTTGGGGCGAGGGGTGACGGCTGAGGGTTTCATCTAACTATATGAAAACGCACAAAAATATCGCAGTTCGTGAATCAACGGAGACGAATCATAAGTTCTTGTTGGCCTAAGATTGTCGATTTATCGGATTAAATACGTGAAAAAATGAAATTCGAAAAGTTGACATATGTAGCAGATGGTGTTTCCTTATTCGGAGAGATCAACGCTCTGCAGGGCTCTGAAGATCTAGCAATGTGAACCGGCACCCCGTCGGTGCATGAGATCAGTGCGGTCAAATATTAGGTGGAGCCTTAACATGCAAAAATGTGATCTCTCTGTCCTGAACGGAAGAGTGATGCTGCCAGGAGGCGATCTGGTAACTGCAAACATTGGCGTTCGTGGCGGAAAAATTATTGAAATATCGTCAGAGAGCATCGATGCAGAGACAATAGTAGATGCGTCTGGAAAGGTGGTCATTCCAGGCTTAGTCGATCAGCATTTTCACTGCTGGTGGGGCTATGGGGTTGAGACACACGAAATTGCTACACGGGCAGCCGCACGCGGTGGCGTGACAACGCTGGTCGAAATGCCTCTGGACCGCCCGGCAACTATCACAAGCGAACTGCTTAGTGCGAAGTTGTCCGAGGTTGGAGACAAGTATCACGTCGACTACGCCGCAATTGGAGGATATTGCCCCGACCGCCCAGAGGAAGTCCATGCCATGGTACGGGCAGGGGTCATCTCGATAAAGATCTTCACTGGAGATGTCGCACCTCCCGGCATGTTCGCTGGCACCTCGGATGGGGAGCTTATGGATCTGATGCGGCGGGTGAAGAGCGAAAACGTCGCGCTCATGGCGCATTGTGAGAATGCGGGCATTGTAAGCGCTGAGACGGCGCGCGTCAGGGCAGAAGGCAAGACCGGGCCTGCGGCATGGGACGAAGCACGCCCGTGGTTTGCTGAGGTGGATGCCGTTCAGCGCTTGGCGACGCTTGCAAAGGCGACGGGTGCTCGCGTTATTGTGGTGCACATTTCGACCCCGGAAGCTGTCGACGTCATCACCGCCGCAAGGCGAGACGGCGTAGATATTTGGGCCGAAACGCTGCCTCATCAGTTGTGCCTGGATTTGGAGTCCGGTGGCGATGACGCGCGCCTGAAATGGAACCCACCGCCGCGGTCTCGCAAAGCCGTTGATGGACTTTGGGATCGGCTCGCCCGGGGCGAAATCCATTCAATCGCATCGGACCACGCACCTTTGACCAAGATCAACGGCGCCGACATCTGGAACCAGAACCCCGGTGCGGGCAACGTCCTGGAAACGATGCTTCCCGTGGTCGCAACTGAAGCGATCTTCAAGCGAGGGGTAAGCCTAGCGCAGCTTGTCGAGGCCATGGCGGTAAATCCAGCCAAGATTCTTGGGCTTTATCCCCGCAAGGGTGCCATTCAGGTAGGCGCTGACGCAGACCTTGTTGTCCTGGAAACAAACGGGAAGCGTGTAATCGACGGCCAAGCCTTGGAATTCTTTGACCAGACGGCCAAATGGTCCCCTTACCACGGCAGGGAAGTAAGGGTTTTCCCCGTTTCCACGATCGTTCGCGGCACGGTGGTTTATCGGGACGGCGACGTCGTAGGCCCGCTCGGGTACGGCAAATACGTCACCAAACACGTCAGCCCGTAGTGCAACTACTTGGATCGCGGATGTAGCGCATCCAATCGATTGGCCAATTGCACGGAGCAGAACGTGAGCCAGACCTCGCATCCGAAAATTGTACGCCGGGTTTCGCCCGAAGATATCGCCACTCTGGCTCACCTTGCCGGCATACAGGTGGGCCATGAGGACTTATCGCCGCTAGCCGTTTCGCTCGAGCAGCATTTGAACGCGACGGAACTCCTCCTTCAAGCTGATCTGGAGGATGTGATGCCTAGCATGGAGGCACGTTGGAATGTCTGACCTTGCAGATCTTACAATTCACGAGGCGTCATCGCGGATTGCGAAGGGGTCACTGACCTCCGTCAAACTAGTGGAGGCGACACTCGAGCGGATCGCACAAACAGAGCCAGCGGTGCATGCATATGCCTATGTGGGAGCAGAGCAGGCGCTCGCCGCGGCGCACCGAGCAGATGCAACCGAGCCGCGAGGCCCCCTGCATGGGATACCATTTGCAGTCAAGGATGTGCTTTTAACGAGCGACATGCCCACGGAGGCTAACTCGCGTGTACTGGCGGGGCACCGCTCCTCTCATGACGCCTGGGCAGTTGCCCGGCTTCGTGAGGCCGGAGCAATACTTGTAGGCAAGCATGTTACCCACGAGTTTGCCAGTGGCCAAGACGTCCCACCAACGCGCAATCCTTGGAACTTGGCGCACTATCCGGGAGGCTCAAGTGCCGGCAGTGGAGCCTCGATGGCAGTCGGGTCTTGTCTCTTTGCGCTTGGCACGGATGCGGGAGGCTCTGTTCGCAAACCAGCTGCGGTAACGGGCGTTGTAGGCCTAAAGCCCACTTACGGCCGCGTAAGCGCAAAGGGTACTGTGCGTGGTGCTACTGTTCCGACAGTCGAGCATGTCGGCATATTCTCACGTTCGGTGCGTGATGCAGCAATCGTGCTGAACACAATAGCTGGCGAGGATCCCGCAGATCCCAGGACGTGGCTGGGGCCGAGTCCGGATTTTTGCGCAGATGTCGATGTTGAGCTTCGGGGTGTTCGGATTGGATTGCCGCGGCTCGACAGGTTCGGCCCAGCTCCCAATGAAAGCGTCGCGCGTTTGGTTGCTGACGCGATCAATGTAATCGGCAAACTCGGAGCTGAATTTGTCGAGGTGGACTTGCCTTTGGCAGAGTTGGCTCTCCCAGCTGCGACGGCAATCATCACTGGCGAGTTTGGCCCTCAACACAGGCAATGGCTGGCGCAAAAGCGGGAGCTATACAGTGAACCGGTTCGTCGTTTCATCGAGCTCTCGCTACTGACGCCCTCAGCTGATCTCCAGGCCGCCTACCGCGCTCGCCGTGCGCTACAAGACGAGCTCTCGAAGCTGTTTGGTAGGACAGGTATTCACGCCCTCGCATTGCCGACACTGCCCTGCACATCGATGCCTCTCGACGAGATGGTCATCGCGCGGGATATGGGTCGGCTCATCCAATACACATGTCCATGGAGCCTCGTCGGCCAGCCGGCATTGAGTGTGCCATGTGGGTTTACGAGCCAGCAGTTGCCGGTTGGGCTTCAATTAGTCGGTGCGCCCCTCAACGAGAAAATGATCCTGCGCATTGGGCAGGCGTTCCAAAGAGCGACCGATTGGCATGAGCGCCGTCCGGTGTTGACCAATCCCTGAGGCGAAGGGCGCCGAAGGTACTAACGGGAGGAAATCAATGAAAATGTTTCGTTCTTCGGTACGTGATTGGCGAACTAGCCGATCAATGAGGACCGTGCTTGGCAGCTTTACACTTGGCCTTATGGGCGCAGCGTTCAGCTCAGGAATTGCTTCGGCCGAGACTGGCGGATGCGTCAACGGCGAGGCTCAGGCGCTGATCGTCAGCGACGTCTCGGGACGCCTCGGCGTGCTCGGACCGAGCCAGTCGACTGCAACTCAAACCGTAATCGATCTGATCAACAAGGACGGCGGTTTGCTCGGTTGTAAGGTCAAGCTCACCATTAAGGACGAGCAGTTGGATCCGGCGGTTGCCGTTAGAGAGCTCAAGAAGGCTATCGCCACAAACAAGCCAAATGTGGTGTTTGGCCCGACATTGAGCAGCAGCATGCTCAGCATGGCGAAGATCACGAACGCACAAGGCATCCCGCTGTTTTCCGGTGAAGGCGGTGACGCCCAGTTCGTTATGGATGCACGCGAGCCGGGCAACTACATGGCCATCTCAACCCTGTATCAGGATGGCAGAGCAGCCGCCAAATATCTTGTCGAGAGCGGCAAATGCAAGCGATACGGCTTCCTGTATCCTGACATCGTTGCCGGCCGAGACATCGTCTCAGCCTTTCGAGGTCAGTTGGCGGAGTCGCAACCCGACGCGCAGATCGTGGTGGACCAGCCCTACAACCTTCAGAACAAGGACTTTGGGGCCATCATTCAGGCGATCTCCAGCAAGTCCCCGGACTGTGTATTTGGGAACCTGCTCGGCCCGGATTTGGGATCGGTATATAAGATATGGAACCAGCGGAAGCTGGATATCTTGACGATGTTTTACCCGGATACAGCGACGTTGAAGGCGGTTGGAAACGGCAACCTGCCTGCCAACACTTACGGGGTTATGCGGGCCAACGTCAAAACCATGGCTGCGACACCGGTCGGGCGTGAGTTCACGGAGGCATACAAGGCTGCCAACAATGGCGCGGCTCCCGACGAGTGGGCGTACGCGGCTGCCTCAGCGGTCCAGATGTGGGCATCAATGGTAAAGGCTGCTGGTAGCTTCGACTACAACGCGCTGGATACCGCCGCGAAAAAGGGCGGGCTGACTTTCGATTCGGTCTATGGAGACGGCGTCGAAATCATGCCGAACCACCAAGCAAATGCCTGGTCCAATGTAGGCCCAGTTGTCGACGATAGCGAACTGGGGCACCCGTACTGGTCGTCCGACAGCAAGGCAATGTGGACGAAGGACGTTATCCCACAGCCCCTCTATGAAGCAATCCTTTCCGGGAAGACTTCGACGCGCTGGACGTCAGCACAATAGCAATAGGTCACGCAAGCAGTCATGGCGACAGTCATGCCTGCTTGCTTCGACCTCGTGGGAGGCATTCCTATGAATGAATTTCTGCTGCAATTACTTTCTGGAATCTCCGCGGCGGCTGTTCTGTTCCTCGTCGCATCTGGGTTTACCTTGGTGTTTGGCGCATTGCGGATCATCAACTTCGCACATGGTTCGGTCTACATGCTGGGCGCGTTCCTCGCGACTTCGATCAGCGACTTCGTTGGAACTGGAAACGTATCGTTCTGGATCAGCGCACTCCTTGCCGGCTTTTCAGTCGCTGCGCTCGGTGCGTTGATCGAAATTGTCTGCCTTCGTCGCATCTATCATCGCGATGTAGCGATTCAATTGCTCGTCACGTTTGGCCTGGTGATGATCATTGGCGGGCTAGTGCGCGGCATCTGGGGATCCGCGCCGCGACAGACTGCCATGCCTCCCTTGTTCGATGGGGGCGTCCCGATGCTTGGAACTTACTTCCCTACCTATTCGCTGTTCCTAATATGCGTAGGGAGTGCGGCGGTGATCGCGCTGTGGCTTATCATGTATCAAACCTCTCTAGGTCGACTGATCCGGGGCGCGGTCGACGACCGCCAACTTCTCGAAATGGCGGGCGTCAATGTTCCGCTCCTCTTTACGGCAGTCTTCTCTCTTGGCGCCTTCTTTGCAGGTATTGCCGGCGCTCTTGTGACCCCCCAGCAAACCATCTCTGTTGGCCTAGACCTCGACGTGATTGTTAAGGCCGTTGTCGTCGTTGTCATCGGCGGGTTGGGCAGTATCGGCGGAGCTCTTGTGGGCTCGTTGATGGTGGGTGTTGCAAGCTCGATTGCACTGATTTGGCTTCCGCCGTCCTGGTCCTTGATAGTTGTATTCGGCTTGCTTGTAACAGTGCTCGCAATTAGTCCGCAGGGTCTTTTCGGCAAGGTGAGATGATGTCGGTACAGGAAAATCAGAAAGTACCCATGGGTGAGACAATGTCACTGAACCAATTGTCTGCTGTACAGTCCGAAATGAGCGTGCTCTCGGAGACAAAACACGCAGCAGTGTGGGTGCGCCCAGTAGTTTTATTGTCAGCTATTATTTGTGCAAGCATGCTGATATGTGCACCAATAATATTCCCTAGTACGATAGTACTGGTTCTTGGCTCGGCTCTCGTTGTGGGAATGTTTTCGCTGAGTCTAAACCTTCTGTTTGGAACAAGTGGCCTGTTGACGTTTGGGCATGCTGCTTACTTCGGCATCGGCGCCTATACCGTTGCTCTTCTGGTTTCTCGACTAGAATGGAATCCGATCACTGGCTTGATCGTGGCGCCGTTCGCGGCAGCTATTGCTGCCGCGATACTTGCTCCAATCGTGCTGCGCGGGAAAGAGATCTATTTTGGTCTGCTGACACTTGGCACGGCCCAGCTTGTCTATGCAATCGCACACGGTACACCAGGATGGACTGGCGGCGATGAAGGGCTTATTGGCGATTTCCAGCCCAGCTGGGCATTCGATCTCAGCAAGCTTTATTGGTTTACCTTGGCTTGCGTGGCGGGCGGAGCGTTGGTGCTATGGATAGTGACCCGTTCACCGTTTGGGGACGCCCTGCGTGGTCTTCGCGAGAACCGTCTAAGAGCGCAGTTCATCGGCATTTCACCAATCCGCTACGAGTATGCTGCCTTCATCATGGCCGCCTTCTTTGCGGGCCTCGCCGGCGGACTGTTTACTATCTACGAAGGCCAGGTCCAGGACGCTTTGTTCTTCTGGCAGATGTCCGCGACTCCGCTGATCGTCGCGCTTCTTGGCGGGTTCGGTTACTTTCTTGGACCAGTCGTTGGCGCCATCTTCTACACGCTCCTTACGGATCAGCTCGCTTCGCGCACTGAGTTCTGGGACGTTGCTGTAGGGCTCGTGGTCGTCATCGTTGCGATTGGTATGCCCAGTGGCATCATGGGGGCGCTTGAGGCAGGTCTGCGCAACCTTCTGGGCGATGCGCGATCCCTTATACCTCAGCGTGCGACGGTAATGTCTGCCGCCCCGAGTTCGGCAGTGTCGGGCCCTCAAACGACTCGGGCTGATGCCAAAAATGCGCCAGTGCTCCTCGAAGTGTCCAATTTGACCAAGAGCTTCGGCGGCCTTCATGTTACGCGTGACGTAAGTATGAAGGTCCGGAAGGGTACGATCCACGCGATCATCGGACCCAATGGTGCCGGCAAAACGACCTTCTTTAATCTGGTTACAGGGGCGCTTCGGCCAGATGCAGGAAGAGTGCAATTCGCAGGCAAGGACATCACCTTTGCCAACCCGTGGGACCGCGTCAAGCTAGGCTTGGGGCGATCGTTTCAGCAGCCGAACATTTTCCCTGCGTTGACCACAATCGATAATGTCGCACTCGCAGAGGCGAGCGTGCGTGGCAGAACTTCACGCCTGGTGGGCAAACTTCCGGCGGCTGTTCGAGACCGTGCGGCATCGATCCTTGAAAATGTCGGACTTGGCGATGTGGCGTTGGTTCGAGCAGCAGATCTCTCTCATGGTGATCAACGGACACTTGAGATCGCTATGGGTCTTGCGGTCGAAGCACAACTGCTTTGCCTCGACGAGCCTACAGCAGGTGTCGGGCCAGGCGAGACCCGTCAGGTTGTGAATGCGATCAGGCAGATCGCCCATAGTCAGGGACTCACTATCCTGTTTGTCGAGCATGACATGGAAGTCGTGTTCGGCATCGCAGACCGGATAACTGTCTTGTGCAACGGGGCGGTACTAGCCGAAGGGACGCCGGAGGAGATTAGAAGCAACCCTGACGTAATTGCCGCCTATCTCGGTTCGGATACAGCAGGAATCCACAAATGACGACCGCAGCTTACCCGGTATCCGCCGCGTTGACAGTGAATAACTTGGATGCCTTTTACGGCAAGTGCCAAGTCACGTTCGATGCACAATTGCATGTGGGGCGAGGCGAAATCGTCGCGTTGCTTGGCCGCAATGGTGCTGGCAAGACAACCACGCTCATGGCCATTGCGGGCTTTGTGACTGCGAGGCGAGGGAAAGTGTTGTTGGCAGGAAATGAGATTGCCACAGCACCAGCGTTTCGCCGCGTCCGGGCCGGACTGTCACTTGTTCCCTCTGGTTCCCGCTCCCTTGGCAGTTTGACAGTGCTCGAGAACCTGCAGACGAGCGCAGGCGTGTCCGCACGCAACGGGCAGTGGAGTATCGATAAGGTGTTTGGCCTCTTTCCCAAGCTGCGACAATTGGCGGGTTCGCAGGGACGGCAGCTGTCTGGCGGTGAGCGTCAAATGCTGGCGGTGGGACGCGCGCTCTTGTCCCAGCCCGAGGTACTCATGCTCGACGAGCCCAGTGAAGGTCTCGCTCCCCTGGTCGTAGCGGAGCTCGGGGGCATGTTGCGCCGGCTCGCCGATGCCGGACTTGCTGTCCTGCTCACTGAACAGAACCACGGTCTCGCTCTCGATATCGCCGATCGTGTCTTGTTCATGGAGAAAGGTCAAATTGCTTGGGAAGGCTCTGCGTCGGAAGCAAAAGATCCTGAGGTTCTCGGCCGATACTTGTCGGTCTGAAGGTTTTGTGTTTGGAGGATATGAAATGCTGTACAATCGTGAACGAGCCATCAAGTATATGAAGGAAGCTGGCGTTTCAGCGATTATTGCCACATCGCCTAAGAGTATTACTTATTTTTCAGGCTACAGCTGGCCATTAGAATCTTCGATGCGTCAGTACATGTTTACCCCTGAAGCTTCAAGCGAGTTGATGTTTTCAGGCTTTGTCCTAATCCCTGCCGAAGGGGAGCCGACGCTCATCTTGGGTTCGCGGTTTGCGATGAATTCGGACGATGTGTGGATCCGGGACGTTCGGCTCTTTGGAGGAAATTTCCCCTTTGACCTATCGATGAGCCCAGCCGGCTTTGTCGGTAAGGCTGGGGAGGTCATGCGCGGCAACTCCTATGAAACTGCTGCGGAGGCGCTTGTCGCTGTCATGCGCGAACGTGGTCTCGCGGATGGCAGCCGGATCGGCGTTGAAATCGAGGGCATGGGCGACAGTGGGCGCTTAGCCCTTGCGGGCTTGCTGCCTGATGCAACGCTTCTGGACTGCACCAAGCTCATCAGGCTGGTCCGGATGGTCAAAACCGATGCGGAAATCGACCGGATGCGCACTGCGATCAATATTGCCGAAAGGGCGGCCACAGCAGCAATCGAGCAGGCACAACCAGATGGCACTCTCGAAGCGATCGAGAGAGAATATCGCATCCGCCTGGGCGAACATTGTGCTGACTTCGCGGCCGTCCAATTGGCGGCCGGGGGGGTTGGGCTCACTACTCAACCAACCTATGCGCCGTCGCGCAGCGAGGTCGTCTTCACCGACTGGTGCGCGATCTATCGCAACTATTGGGCTGACATTGGCATGAGCTTTATGTTCGAGGCCCCACCGGAATTGGTGCGCACGAAGGACGCGGCGCTGAAGGAATGTGTCGCTGCTGGTGGGCGCGCATTAAGACCTGGTGTGAGGTCGTCAGAGGTGTTTCGCGCAATGTGTGATGCTCTCGCCAAGGGAGGAATCGAGGGAAATGAGCCGCAAGGTCATGGTATTGGCCTCGATGTGCGTGAATATCCAATCATCGTTCCCGATTGTGGGGGGCGCATCGTCGACGATTGCATAGATGTCTCAGCAGACTTTCCGCTTGAGGAAAATATGGTGATCAATCTCGAGATCGGCCATTTCCTTCCTGCCATCGGAGCAATCCAGAACGAACAGTCCTTCATCGTTCGATCAGGCGGTGGAGAGTTGCTCATTCCCTACAGCCGACGCTCGCCTGTACTCGCACTTTGATACAGCGCAGCTGAAGTTACGAAGGTGAATGTGATGACTGGCATGGCTCAATGGCCAAGCCTCGATCGCGCGAGCGTTGCGAGCTTGGTAGATGAAATTTGTGGCATTGGTAATCGTTTCGTGGGCACAGCTGGAGAGGCTGCAGCTCGCTCGTTCCTGCTCGACCGCTTCAATGCGGCGGGTCTGCAACGAGTCCGGACAGAACCAGTGGAATTGTTGTCATACGAGGCTGTTGGGGCGACGTGCGAGATACTAAAGCCTTTCCAGACGCTTCGAGCCGTCGGCCTGCAGTACACTGCGAGTGCTCAGGCGGAGGGCGTAGCGATCTATGTTGGACGGCCCTCCAGCATTGACGACTTGACGGATATCCTCGCGCGATTGCCCCCGTTGAATGGGCGGATAGCTGTGATGCATTCGTACTGGCCATGGCTATTTGCAGAGCTCTTGGTGAAGAAGGGGGTCGCCGGCATTGTCGTCATAAGTGAGACGCCGGGTGGAACGATTTCTCACTTGACGGCACAGTTGTATCCAGTGCCGACGGCGCCGAGTTTCGAGGGCAGGCCGCTCGCCGTGCCAGGCGTCACAATCGACCGAGACGATGGTGCGCAACTGCTGACTTACGTCGCCAACGGCGTCGTTCGCCTGCGGATCGAACATAGCGCCAGGTACAAGCCGTTTACATCGGGTAATGTGGTAGGGGAAATCCCTGGCGCAACCGACGAATGCGTCGTGGTGGGAGCCCACTACGATACGCAACTTGAGGGAGTTGGAGCGCAGGACAATGCGACGGGTCTTGCAGCGCTTGTCGCACTTGCGGACCGGTGGGCCGGACAAGATTTCAGACGAACATTGAAGCTTGTTGCGTTCTGTGCCGAAGAACCCGGCATGTGGGGCGCAACGGACTACTGCCGCAGACACGAGGCAGATCTCAGGTCAACGGTCGCGATGATCAATCTTGACGCATTGGCATGGGCGCTCCCCGGCCGGCGCGCGCTGCTGGCCGATCCGGGCATCGCAGACTATGCCGTTGCGCGAGCGGCAGAGATTGGGTGGGAGATTGAAGATCTCACCAACGCTAGCCTTCTTCGCGCCGCAGATCTCAATCCGTTTATCGATGCTGGGGTGCCCGCTTGCTGGTTTTGGCGATTTCCTCCTCAGCATCCCTACTATCATAGTTCGGGCGACGTTCCCGCATTGCTTGATATGGCGGCCGTGTCCGAGGTCGCCAATGTGGCTGCCTATACAGCCTACGCGCTACTCAATGACGAAGAACTCAACCTTGGTCGCGCACAGGGCCTTGGCGCCGAGGAAGACCCCCGTGGCAGCAGCGATCGTGGAGATTGCAGCGGCCTTCTGGATGATTTGGACAAGCACCTGGAACAATTGCGACATCGGTTGGGGACGATGAGAGTGACGCTGCGTCTTGATGTGGACGGGCGGAACTTCCCTGTAGTTGGAGAGGCGGTCGCAGAAGGCTCCCCGTCCATCAAACATGATGAAAGTGTCGATCAACGGGGTGCCGCCACTGCACAATGGGTAATCCAAACGCGGAAGGTTCTGGTGCAATCGGAGTTTTCCAACTCACAAGTTCGTCCTCCCGCCGCGCTTGTTGATGCCTATGGTGTCGAAGCACAGATGTTGGCACCTGTAGTGCATAACGATCACGTTGCCGGTTGGATATCAGTACATTCCTCCACCAGGCGAGACTGGAGCGCAGCCGACGTCTCTCAGGCAGAAGCGGAAGCGTCGAATATTTCTGAAAATCTGCCTTCGATTTGCCAGTCTCTCCAGGAAACACGTGGGTGGAAGGTTATTCTGGAGTCTTCTCCATCATAACTCGGCATCTGCAAAGTTCTTACTTTCGAAAACGAGAGGAATGAAAGCGTGGGTCACGTTGATACTACACTGAAGTCGCTTCAACAGCTCAAAAAGATTGGCCATATCACGCCGTCTTCGAACACGGCGTTGGAGACGATCACGTCTCTGATGAATGTGGGATTGGCAAATCGCTGCTCTCATCATTTTGCTCGGCTGCGCGTAAAGGCTGTTCGGCTCGATCAAGCGACGGAAGCACAGTTTGCGCTCGATACTATGGTCGCAGCGGCAGAGCTTCTGGCAGACGCTCCCCTGGATGCGATCGTATGGAACGGAACGTCGGCATCGTGGCTTGGGCTGCAGCGCGATGAAGAGTTGTGCCAGAGGATTTCGGAACGTACTGGCCTTCGGGCATCCACCGCTACGCTCGCGTTTCACGAAGTGTTCCGATCAATGGGAGCTACGCGGATAGGCCTGGCCGTTCCTTATGTCGACGAAGTCACCACCAAAATCTGTGAAGTGTACGGTCGACTTGGCGTAAATGTCGTGTCGCACTCTTCGTTGAGGCAGTCCGTGAACCTCGACATCGGCAACAATTCGATGGACGACATTCGCAAGCTATTGCGTGCTGCAGACTCCCCAGAGGCTGACTGCATTGCAGTCGTATGTACCAACCTTCCGGCGACGCTGCTTGTCGAGGAGATGGAGCGGGAACTTGGCAAGCCTATCATCGATTCAATTGCTGTGACGTTCTGGAAGGGATGCATGCTTGCAGGAATTGATCCGACAATGAGCAATTGGGGTGCGCTCATGAGGGGTGAACTTACCGGCTAGCAATAGTTACGCTCGGCACAGACGGCTAGCTCGCCTCAGCGGAAAGTCCCGCTTTCTTGCCTACAGTTAGGCGGCCGCTCTATCTAAGCAAGAGCTCGGGCCGCCTTTCAAGGCTTACATGTGCCGACGAATGAAGAAACGAACGTGCTCCGGCAGTACCCACACCTGTCCCCATATATCAGGCTGACCTGCTGCTCCATAGACGACAGTATCTAGATAAAGCACTGGTCCTCCAGCCGCGGTTCCTAGATGGCTTGCGATCTCAGAGTCAAGTATTTGCGGAGCCACCTCCAAGTCGGCGTAATTTAACTCGAGCTCTGAATGCAACAACAATGCGTCAAGAAGCGAGCCTCTGAATTCATTCCGAAGCAGATCTAGATCGACAATCGTCGTCGGTAGCCAGTCTATCGTCCACGCGATTTTTGTGCCATCAAGCGTTTTTGAGCGCTGAACGTAATATACTGGATCGCCTACGGGTAGGCGTAGCTTAGTGCTTATTTCTGGCGTTACGATACCTTGGCCCCACTTTAGGTCCTCGGTGTCAAGAAGCTTGCCGGCGTCGCTCGCAGCCTTGTCCAGAGACGCAAGCCTATCGAGATGATGCACAATTGCCGACGAAGCAGGCGTCTGCGGCAGTACAGTTGCGCCCACTCCATTTCGAACGCTTACAACGCCTCGATCATGAAGGCTTTTGACCGCAGCCCTCAACGTAACTCTTGAGACGTCATACTTTTCAGTCAGTTCCTTTTCGCTCGGCAGAAGTGAACCGGGCTTGACCTTTTCGCTGGCAATGAAGTCATGAATAATCCGCTCGCAGACTTCATTTGATAGCGAGCGCTTCCGCCTCGATAAGTTAACACGTTCCATTCTTTTGTCTCCTGTGAGTATCAGGTTTGATAGAAACGCCAAACCTGATACTCGATGCCCACCAATACCTGGACGGGGTATCAAGTGCGCCGCGTATACAACAGCGTTAGGCTACCGATGAGCCTCCGTGTTGCTCATAGGCCTGCGCATTAGGCGAGTTTCCCCGACGCGCGGAATCGCATCACACCACCGTCCGGAAATACGTTGAAGCGCAAGTGAGATACGCCGCCAAGATCGAGAATCTCCCGTTCAAATACATGCCGCTTGTGCATCTCCAACTTTTGTTCCGGAAGCAATACCCGCCAGAACATGCTTTGCGTGACTATCCCAGGCACGTCTACTCCGCTCAGGTCGGCGGCCAGCACAGAGCATCTGTCTGGATAGTTCCCGCGGAAATGCGCTGTGTCTACCTCAATCTCCGAAATGCGGCCTCGGTGGCCCAACTCAATTACCACCCATTCGTTGCCCGGGCTGCGCCGCCGGCGTGTCTCCCATCCGTCGATGGGAGAATCCCCGGATCCAGGCAAGAGCAGATTGTTGGGCGACCCGTAGTGTTGGTCGCTGGCTGCCAGGGCGCGGCCACCAAGTCGCAAGGCTGACAGTTCATGTGCTGCACTTTGGTTTGCCTTTTCCCAATCTACCGCCGCTTCGCCATATACCCTGAGCCTAGCTACGCCTCCATCGGGATAAATATTCAGCCGAATATGAGTGAAGGCCCCTGGATGTGAGGCCGGCAAAAAATGATGTGAATTGCCGGAAAGTTCCGTGGCCGGCAGGATTTCAGCCCATTGGGTATCGTCCGCCGGGATTTTTTGCGCTGAGAAGCAGCCTTCAATCGAAGCGGCCGGAGGGAAATTCCCGGTAAAGTGGCTGGTATCGATGTCGAAGCCGTGAATGATGCCCGGTATCCCAAGCTTCACGATGCAGTAATCGTGCCCTTCGGTCCTGCGACGTCGCGTCTCCCATCCGTCCATATACAAGCCTGGCCGCGTATCGTCCTTCTTGCCAAAAACAAATACCGGACTGGCCGGGCTCAACATTCTTTCCTTTGAAGCAAAAAACTCATCATTGGCAAAGACAGCTTCGGCACCAAGCTGCGGGCTCGCCAAATTGATGTAGCTGCTCGCAAAGTCTGGTTGTGTGCTTTTTGTCACCTCTGGATCTCCCGTTGTGGTCGCTGCGTAGCGCCTTGACACTGTTGGCGCTCTCAATTACGGTACACCCTGTTAGCTAGGTAGTAAACAGCTATCGATAGGTTAGACAGCGCAAAAAAGGGCTTGAGCCTGCTGCGGACCAGGGAACAGTTGGAGGAGCGATATCGTGCCGACGTTGGCCTTGACTGGGGATGTCATCCCGCTTGAGCAATTGCGAAGCGACGCCCAAATGGCGGATGTCCATGCGGTGCTGCGGCATCTTCATGACGCCGACCTGGCCATTGGCAACTTTGAGATGCCGCTCACTGGCGCAGTGAAGCCGCTTCAGAAGCTGCTGAACATACGCGCGGATCCATCGATTGCGTCTGACCTTGATGCGCTAGGTTTAGACGTTGTCACAGTCGCCAACAATCACACTGTCGACTATGGCTGGGAGGGCCTGCAAGATACCCTGCATTGCTTGCGGTCTGCAGGTCTTCACACAATCGGGGCCGGCGGAACATTACGCGAGGCCATTGCACCGGCAGAGGTTGTTCTCAGCGGAACTCGCGTGGGAGTGCTGGCTTTCTCTTGCCTTGTGCCGACAGGGGCTGGCGCGGCAGAGCAGAGGCCTGGGATCGCTGGCCTGAAGGTGGTGACCTCTTACGAGATCGATCCATATTATCAGATGGAAGAGCCGGGCGACCTGTCGGCTGTACGGGTTCGCACTCATGTCCATGACAGCGACTTGGCATTTGCCAGCGAGTGTGTCCGCGAATGCCGTTCTCGCTTCGATTTCTTGATTGTGACCGTTCATTGGGGCTTCGGCTCTGGCGATGAGTTGGCGGAGTACCAGCAGCCGCTGGCCCATGGGTTGATCGACGCGGGCGCCGACCTCATTCACGGCCACCATCCCCATGCGATCCATCCGATAGAATTCTACCGGAACAAACCAATTCTGTACGGTTTGGGAACGCTGGTCGGTCAGCAGGTCTTTATGGAAGCGGATCCTAAGGTCAAGAAGCTTTGGAGCGAGATGTCGGCCGAGGGTTATGTCGCTCTGTATCGCTCACAAGCGAGCGAGGACACCCAACTCCGCCTCATTCCTCACATCCTCAACGCAAGGCGGTTGCCTGAGCTTGCGAAAGGAGATGCGCTGGATCAGCTGCTCTCTCGGCTCAAGCGCTTGTCAAGTCCGTTCGGAACAGTAATAGAAATAAGCAACGGCGTTATTGTTGCTAGAAAGGGGTATGAATAGTCTCTGGTGATCTAGGTTTCTTCAACAAGAAAAACTGTGATAGAAAAAGGGGAATAAGCAATGTCAAAGAAAATGTGGACTGCCTTGTCGAGGCGAAACTTTATGGCACTCGGAGTGGCCGGACTCACCGCCGCTTCGGTTGCGATGCCGATGCCTGCTTTCGCACAACAGCCTGTAATCGCCGTCAGCTTCCCGAATTCGTCGCTTCAGGGCGCAGTTATCGCCACTTTGGAAGCCGCAAAGAAGAAGGGGGGAGAGCTTGGCTATCAAGTCGTTGTAGACGATCCCGGAACAGACCTGAAGAAGCAGATCAATACGCTGAATACGTGGATCGAGCAAAAGGTCGCAGTCATCGTCTGCGTTACCCTTAATCCGGCGGTGTTCGAAAGCGTAGCCAAGAAGGCTCGCAGCGCCGGCATCAAGTGGATCACGTATGCGGAAAAGCTCGAGAACCAGGATGCGACCGTTGGTTTCAGCCAGTACGAGTCTGCGGCAGTTCTTGGGGAATACGCCGGCAAGTGGATTAACTCCAACTTGGGCGGAAAAGCGAATGTTGTCATTCTAGGTTACGAAGGCGCCTTCTGGGGGCGTTCTCGAGCGGATGGCATCGCCAAAGGGCTCAACAGCGTTGCGCCCGGCGCGACCATCGTTGCTCGCCAGGACGCAATTAGCGCTACTGAGGGTCTCGAGACGACCCGCAGCATTCTTCAAGCGCACCCTGAAGTTAATGTGATCCTCGGCATCGAAGATCCTGCAACAGAGGGCGCATACAAGGCATGGATTGCCGCTGGGCGCGACAAGACTGATCCAAAAGCGTTCATCGGCGGCATGGACGGCACCCCCGGTGCGCTGAAATTGCTGCGAAGCGGCGATACCATCTATCGTGCTTCGATGGCGCTGCCGCTGATTGACTTGGGCGAGGCGATCGCAACGACAGCTGACAAGCTGGCGCGTGGTGAGGCCGTAGCCGAACGTATCATCGCGCTGGAGTTGGTTGAGGCAAAATCGCCCCTGGCTGACAAGTACCTGAAGCAGCAAGGCATCGAATAGAGCCGCAATTCCTGCCGATGTCGACGCGATAAGGACCAGGCGCAGAGGCGTGGTCCTTATCGCAAGATATAGAGGAAATACTATCAAATAAGGTGGTTTCCGTGTCTGTTGTGATTAGCAATCTCAAGAAGGCCTATTCTGGCGTTCCAGTCCTTAAGGGGGTCGATCTTGAAATTGAGGATGGAGAAATCCATGCCTTTCTAGGTGCCAATGGTGCCGGGAAATCGACATTGATCAAGTGTTTGTCGGGGGCTGAGCAGCCTGATTCCGGCGTGATCGAGGTCGATGGGAAACCGTTTACAACAAGCGGACCCCGCGATTCAATGCGGGCTGGTATTGCCGTAGTATATCAAGAGCTGTCATTAGCCTCAGGCCTCAATGTGCTTGACAATGTTTTTCTTGGGCAAGAATACAAGCGCGGTCCGTTTGTGCGCAAAGCCCAGGAAGCACGGGAAGTGCGCTCATGGTTCGCGGAGCTAGGCGTCACTATCGACCCCGAAGCTGACTTGCTTAAGCTTAGCAACGCGGAACTACAGGTTATCGAAATTGTCAAGGCACTTCGCACGAAGCCAAAGCTCTTGATATTAGATGAACCAACGGCATCATTGACGGAACGCGAAGCAGCGCAATTGTCGGCGCAGCTTCTCTCTCTAAAGAAGCAAAAATTACCACTCCTATATGTAACACATCGTTTGGCCGAAGTGTTCGCAATTGCTGATCGAGTTTCAGTCCTTAGAGGCGGCAAGGTTGTTCTTTCAGCCAGAGTCTCGGACGTAACAGAACAAGAGATCGTAAGCGCGATTGCAGGCCGGAGTGTGGGAACTGAACCGCCTGACTACGCCAGTCAGCAGAAAACAAGATCTCCCCTGGCCCAGCTTCGTGGGCTGACTGCGCCAGGTATTGGGCCGGTCGACCTAGACGTAAATTCGGGCGAGATCCTAGGCGTATTTGGCTTGGTAGGTTCTGGTAGGACCGAGTTGCTTGAAGCGCTGTTCGGAGCGCGAGCGCTGGCGGGCGGTACGATTACTCTGGATGGCAAGGCGCTTAAGCTTCGCCGACCGTCCGATGCGGTGCGGGCCGGCATAGCGCTGGTTCCAGAGGATCGACTTCGGAAGAGTGTCTTTCAGACACTGACGGCAGGTGAAAATGTAGCGATGGCCAGCGCCGCCAAGCTTGGGACCCTTGGGTTTCGCAGCAAACGGTCAGAGCAAAAAGCATTTCACGACATTTCAAGGAAGTTGAACCTGCAGCCGCGGCGCTCTGATCTTGAAGCCAGGCGGTTCTCAGGCGGAAACCAGCAGAAACTAGTGCTCGGCAGGTGGCTCCAAGAGGGCCAGGATTGTCGGATGCTGCTGCTCGATGAGCCCACACAAGGCGTGGACGTTGGCGCTCGCGGCGACCTCTACTCCGTCCTCTCGGAGAGTACCAAGGCCGGGCTTGCGGTCGTGGTGACTTCGTCGGAGCCGGAAGAGTTGATGCAATTGGCCCACCGCGTCGTAGTGCTATCTCGAGGACAGGTTGCTGGAGTTCTGCATGGGGCCGAAATTAATCAAGAGCGCCTGCTCCACCTGGCGCATGTAGGAGAGTAAGATGACCAGGTCAACCACATCGAATAATGCCGTTGAGGTAAAAAAATCCAGCTCAACGTCAATCCTAAACAAAATCAAGCGCCCGGAAGTTATTATCAATAATATCCTAGTGATAGCGCTTGTTATAATGATGGTATATTTCACGTCGCAGACGCCGACATTTCTTACGGTTTCGAACTTTGAGGTGATTCTTACAAATAATGCCGTGATCGGTGTTCTAGTGGCGGCGATGGCCTTGTTGGTGATCGCAGGGCACGTAGACTTGTCGGTCGGATCAAACATCGGGTTTGCCGGTACGCTCGTTGCTCTCGCCAATACAGAATGGGGCCTTTCACCCTGGTTGAGCATGTTGGTCGGGATTGGTGGGGGCGCGCTGGGTGGCACCATAAACGGGGTTCTCTGCGGGGTCCTCCGCTTCAATCCAGTTATCGTTACCCTGGGTATGCTCGGCATTCTCCGCGGGGCCACGCTGCTTATACAGCAGAACGAAATATCGGGCCTGGACGAGTTCTTCGTGGTGATGGGCAATGGTGATTTTCTTCATATTCCGATTCAGCTGTGGATCGTTGCTATCTCTTTCGTTGCTGCCGCGATCTTTATCTCGCTGACCACCTGGGGGCGATACGTCTACGCCATTGGGTCAAATCCGCGGGCTGCGTTTTTGGCCGCATTGCCGGTACGTGCACTGCCGTTTGCTCTCTATGTCGTTACCGGGGCAGCTGCCGGGCTGGCTGGCGTGATGTCGGCTGCACGCCTTGATGGTTCTGCACCTGGCGCACTAGGCCTGCAGATGGAACTCCAAGCTCTGACGATCGTGCTGCTTGGCGGCGTTGCGTTTGCCGGTGGTCGCGGACGGATTGGTGGTGTTGCGACAGCGTGGATCTTTCTCGGCGTTCTGGAGAACGGACTTACGCAGCTAAATGTGACGCCATTCGTGCAGCTCGTTGCTGCTGGTCTCGCCTTGGTATTTGCCGCCAGCCTTGACTCCTTGGGTTCGGTGCTCGGACCGCTTCTTGAGGGCCGCCGTCGAGTGGGTGAGCAGCGCGCAGCGGCGGGCATCGGGACCGACGCCGTAAAACAGGATGATACTGGAACTGTCCGACATCTTTGAACGTCGCAGAAATCGTCCAGGCCCCTAATCCCGGGTCGTTTGAGAAGTTAGTGCCGATCAAAACGGCTGAAGTCGAAAGGAAAACAACATGACCTATGCTCGCGACATGGTCGGCTACGGCAATAATCCGCCGAATGCCAATTGGCCTAATGGCGCCAAGCTGGCGCTGCAGATTATCGTAGCCTTTGAAGAAGGTTCAGAGAACAGCGTACTTCACGGAGACGCTCATTCTGAAAACTTTATCTCCGACATGATTGGTGCTCCCCCGCTTTTCGGTGTGCGCAGCGTGAATATGGAATCTCTCTACGAATACGGCACACGTGTCGGCTTCTGGCGAGTTTTCAACGAGCTGAACGCCCGGGGGATCAAGTCCACAGTCCTGGCCAACGGGCTAGCTCTCGAGCATTACCCCGAAGCAGGCCAATTCATGCATTCCACCGGCCATGAGATCGCCAGTCATGGCTGGAAGTGGATCGACCATCAATGGATGGGGGAGGAAACGGAACGCGCCCACATGAAGCTGGCCATCGAGGCCATCACAAAGATCACCGGTGAGCGTCCTGTGGGATGGTACACCGGGCGCTGCAGTCAGAACACATTGAAGCTCGTAGTCGAAGAAGGCGGGTTCCTCTACGATTCCGACACATATGCAGATGATCTCCCATATTGGGTGACCGTGGATGGCAAGCAGCATTTGCGAATACCGTACACACTGGAAGCAAATGACATGCGCTTTGTGTCGGCCGCGGGTTTCAACTCAGGTGATCAGTACTTTTCCTACCTGAAGGATACGTTTGACGTGCTCTATCGCGAGAGTGACAGGACACCACGTATGATGTCCACCGGCCTGCATCTGAGAATTGTCGGCCGGCCGGGTCGGTGGGCGGCATTCCAGCGCTTTCTAGATTATGTGCAAAAGCACGAGGGCGTGTGGATTTGTCGAAGAGATGAAATTGCGCGCCACTGGCACAAGCATCAGGGAGTGTAGTGATAGCAATGCCGCTCGAAGCATCCCAGATCTGCATTGAGCGGCATTTCGTGATCTTAGGTATCTGAGCTTGGAACGAGAACATGCCACAAGTTGTTGAGATTGAGCCGCTCACACGAGAACGGTTTCGCGAGTTCGGTGATGTAATCGAGATAGATGGTAATGGCAGTTACTCGATCAACGGCGGTATGGCCGATCGCTTTCACGATCTCGCGAAAGTACAGGTGGGTGGCCCGGAAGGGCGAGTTCTGATCTCTATGGTCCGGAGCCGTCACTACGAGCTTCCACTAATTGTTTCCGCTGTCGAGAGGCATCCGTATGGAAGCCAGGCTTTCATCCCGACGGAGCAGGGGGCGTTCCTGGTGGTCGTATGTCTTGACCGGCAAGGTGTTCCGCAGGCGCCCAGGGCATTTATTGCGCAAGCGGGGCAGGGTGTGAATTACCACAGCAATGTCTGGCACGGAGTACTTTCTCCTCTGGGTAACGAGCAAGATTTTCTGGTGGTAGATCGTGGGGGTCTGGGAAACAATCTCGAAGAGTACAACTTTGCCGATCCTTATGTCATTGGATGGAACACTCCATGATGAAGACAAAACAGATATCAGAAGGTGGGGCGCATCTAACAGAATTCATCCGGTCTCATCGCGACGACCAGGTGCGCATGCTGGCAGAACTGGTCAAAGTTCCGTCCGACAACCCGCCCGGAGATTGCGCAGCGCATGCCGATCGTGCTGCCCAGTTGTATGAAGGCCTTGGTTTCACGGTCGAGCGACACAAGGTGCCCGACGCGCTGGTTACAAGCGTCGGCATGATCAGCGCCACCAATCTGATTGTCCGCCATACGTTTGGCCCCGGTCCGACGATCGCGCTCAATGCGCATGGCGACGTCGTGGCGCCTGGCGAAGGCTGGACCGTCGATCCCTATGGCGCCGAGATCAAGGATGGCTGGATGTACGGTCGGGGTGTGGCAACCTCGAAGTCCGACTTCGTCACCTATGCCTATGCGCTGCTGGCGCTGCGTGCGCTAGGCGAAAAGCTGTCGGGCACGATCGAGATCCACCTGACCTATGACGAAGAGGTCGGTGGCGACATCGGCCCGCTCTATCTACTACAGCAAGGCTTGACCAAGCCAGACTACGCGATCTGCGCCGGCCTGTCGTATGGCGTAGTCACCGCCCACAATGGTTGCCTGCATCTCGACATCGACGTCCGCGGCAAGTCCGCTCATGCGGCACGGCCCGAAACGGGCATCGACGCGCTGGAGGCGGCAACCCACATCCTGAGCCGGCTCTATTCGCTGCGTTCGGGTTTTTCGGAGCAGCGCTCATCGGTCGAAGGCATCACCACGCCATCGCTGGTGGTGGGGCTCATTTCGGGTGGCATCAACACCAACGTCGTGCCCGACAAGATCGTGATGCGCGTCGACCGCCGCATGATCCCGGAAGAGAACGGTCCGGATGTGGCGCGCGACCTGATCGCCTTCATCGAGGCGACGGCGCGGGAGATGCCGGGCATCGAATGCCATGTCCGGCAACTGATGCTGGCCAATCCGCTGAAGCCGCTCGACGGGCAGGAACGTCTGGCCGATGCCTTGCAGAGGCATGCCTCGGACCTCATCGGCAAACCCGTGCCTACGCACGGAGTTCCAATTTACACGGACGCACGACACTACTTCAATGCGGGAATCCCAACCGTGCTGTATGGCGCCGGCCCGCGAACGATGCTCGAGGCCAATGCCCATCGTGCTGACGAGAAGCTCAAGATTGACGACCTTGCTTTGGCGACGAGTGTCGTGGCGCTTGCGCTCTATGACCTGCTGACGGGCAACGCCTGAGGGTCTTGAAGTAACAGGTTCATTCTAATTGGTGGCGGCTGCAGCGGGGCAGAAGGAGGAAGCAATGCTTCGAGTTGAGAGCGTTGTCGGGAGCCGAAACGATCCCGGTCTGCATGAGGCGATCCATCATCTCGAACACCACCACGCCGTGGAGTTCGTGACGGTGGCAGTCGGCGATCTCGACCGCCGGCGGCTGATGGCCCGGACCGACAAGGGCGAGGAAGTGGCGATCACCTTGCCGCGCGACCAGAAGCTGCATGACGGCGCCGTGCTGGTGCTCGACCATCATCGCGCCGTGATCGTGCGCGCCGGCGAGCAGCGCTGGCTGAGATTCACGCCGCGTTCGGCAAGCGACGCGCTTGAACTCGGCTATCACGCCGGCAACCTGCACTGGCGGGTGCGTTT
>NZ_JACJHY010000055.1 GCF_014138625.1 Aminobacter ciceronei | reverse complement strand
TGGGCAGCCAACTACAACCTGGCACGCCCACACTCGGCCCTTGGAGGCATCAGCCCGTTCCAAAGACTGAACAACCTTCTTGGAAACGACACTTAAGCCTCCTCGCCTGTGCATCCTCGTGGGCCTCGTGCGCCCGAGATAGATCGTAACGCTTGCCGATCTGAGCTGGAATCCTACCCTCGTTCATCGCTTCTAGCAGATCCGAGACATTCTTCCTGAACAGTTCTGGTGTCGCATTGTGAGCGAAAACGGAAGGGCGCGTGAGGAACAAGCATCCCTTCTTATTCAGCAGTTCCGGCTCAATAGCTGGTGCTGGGCCCGAAGCCATCCCAAAAACGATGACGGTCCCGAACACGTCCGCAATGTCCAGGGAATGCATGAACGTCGCCTGTCCAATCGAGTCGTATACGACGTTTGGCCGCTTGCCGCCCGTAAGATCGAGAAGGTGGTGCGGCCACCCGTCGACGGTATAATTGACGGCGTGATGGCAACCATTCTGCTCTGCCAAACGGCACTTTTCATCTGTGCTCGCGGTCCCCAACACCATGGCACCGAGTTTCCTTCCCCAGTGACACAGCAACGAACCGACTCCGCCGGCGGCTGCGTGAACTAGGATAACATCGCCAGCCCCCACCTTAACGGTCTTGCGAAGCAAGTACTGGGCTGTCAGTCCTTTGAACAGCACCGCTGCCAAAGCATGCGGGTCCATTTCATTTGGTATTTTTGCAAGCTTCTCCTGGGGTACGACCCGCTTGAGCGCATAGGCCCCTGGACCCGCGTTGATGTAGGCAACCGTATCGCCCACCGCAAAGTCGGTTACCGATGCCCCCATCGCTTCTATGACACCGACAGCTTCAAAGCCTAATCCAGAGGGCAGCGGGATGGGCGAAACACCACTGCGCTGCACGACATCGATGAAGTTGAACCCGATTGCGGCGTGCTTCACCAGCACGTCGCCACTACCCAACGGCGGCAAATCCACTGTCTCCCACCGCATGACCTGTGGTCCACCGGTCTCATAGATGCGTATGGCCTTGGTCGTAATCGTCATGACTCAGCAACATCCTTGCGAACTCCACGTCTCCAACCCTTCCGCACCGCGGAGAAGGTCGAGATGCGGTTCCTCATCCCTAGCTGGCGGAGTTTAGGTCGCCCCCCTTGGGAAAAGCATACGCAAGAAGAGAAACAAGTTTCGCCAATCCGATATCGGGCCAATAGCGGAGGCATCCAACGTAGATGAAGGAGACTGCCAGGTCTTTGGGGTCAAAACTCAGCGGGAAACGCAAACCTGTTGCGGGCGGGTCTGGGCGATCGGCATGCACTACCTGAACCAGGAGCCACCGGACCTACGAGTTCAGGTGAGACCGTGCCTGCTCTGCGATATCGATTCCCAATATACGGTTCCATGCTTGAAGAAGCTGTTGGAACAGGAGGCCGGGAGGGCTGGCCCCAATTTGCCGACCATTGATTGAAGCAACCGGTAACATGCAAAAGCTTGTACCCGTGATGAAAGCTTCATCGGCCCGCAGAACCTCGTTCAGTTGAATCTTTCTTTTTCGAACGGGTATCTGAAGCTGTTCCGCCAGCTCGAAAACGGTTGCTCGTGAGATTCCCAAAAGAACGTCTTCGTCCGGTGCCGTGACCAAAGCCCCTGATTGAACGACGAAGAAATTGGCCGCCGTCGTTTCTGTGACATTGCCGTCCAGATCGAGCATTAGCGGCATGGAGGCCGCGTCTATGCGTTTCACCTCGGCCTCAGCGATGCCAAACTGGAGCCGGCTCAGAGACTTGATACGCCTATCAATACACTGAGAAGGTATCGCGCGACTGGTGGGAGTAACAAGCGAGATGCCTTCTTGGTAACTCGGCGCATAGGAATGGAAATTCAGCCGTTCGGCTGCAATGACAAGCGTCCCCGGTCCGTTCGAGAACGGCGCATTTCTGTTGAGTGGTCCGCGCGTAACAATTGGGGTAATCCAGATTTCCTCATCGTCTTCAAGGACGGCGCTATTTCTGACAGCCAGCGCCTCGCAAATTTGCTCGAGTTCCCGCGCAGTGTGGGGGATCTCAATTTGGGCTGCCGCGAGAGATAGAAACAGACGTTCCACGTGCTCTCGATTTTTGTAGATCTTGTGCTTCACGGTGCGGGCACTGTCGAACACAGCGTCACCAAATCGAAAGCCGCGGTCGAGTAGGTGGATACTCGCCGCGCGCATCGGAACGATGGTTTCGCCGACATATCCAAATAGGTCTTTCATTAGCCCCCCTGGACTTGCCGAGGCAACCGCAGGGGATAGAGCAAATCCACCCGCGCCCGGCGACCTGCCACTGTTTTACTTTCCCACGTACCTAGACTTCAGGATGGAACCCATCGCTAGAGACGCAATACGCGCTGCTGTTAGGGCGGCCGTCCCGTTGATGTCACGACTGGGAGCGAACTCGACTAGTGCGAAGCTGCAGATACTCGCCTTCTCTGCCACAGCCATAAGTAGTTTCGCGACATGCCAATACAGCAGGCCACCCGGGGCAGGAACGAAGACCGCTGGCATGATCGAGGGATCCAAGGCATCGAGGTCGAGATTGACATGGACGTTCGCGCCCTTTGGAACCGCGCGCACAACATCGTCGATGCCATGATCGAAAATATGCTGGGCTGGAAAGAGGTCCGCTCCCCACTTTCTTGCGATATCAATTTCCTCAAAGCCTGCGGAACTAAGGCCACGCGCGCCGACCTGTACGATACCCTTGACCCAGGACATCTCCGATGCCCGACGCATAACGGAGGACAGTCCGTATCGCTCACCCCCCACGTGGTCCCGCCAATCGATATGCGCGTCGATTTGCAATACGTGGACCTCTTCTTTCGCTTTGAGTGAACCAAGCATCGGTATGGGTATGGAATCGTCACCGCCCAAGGCAAAGGGAACTGCGCCCGCGGCGATGATACGGTCGACGGTCGATTTGATTAATCCGCGGTTTTCCGCCGGCGTTGCTGGATGTGTCGCGAGATCACCGAGATCGACGACCCTGTCATCTCGGCCCACTAGTGGCCGCTCGCCAAGATCCCAGTCGAAGCGATCATTTGCGGAAGCCCACATTTTGATGCCTTCACGAAGCGCCTGCGGGGCCGCAAGGTTCGCCGCTCCATATTCAGGCGCACCGCCATATGGCGTAGCGCAGGGGGCACCGAATATCGCTATGTCGCAATCAAGGGCATCTGAGATTTTCGCTTGTCGCACCCCCATGAAGGTATCCAGATCCGTGGATCCTAGCATCGGCATGCTCGGAGGTGTCATGGCGCTCATAACCCCTCCCCCACTACACAAGTGCACGGCACTGGTCGGGGTTCCACCCGAACCGTACCTTGTCGCCGACAGCAATTGCTGCAGCCCTTCGATGGGTAAGCTTGATGGCGAGTTCGTCGGGCCCGCCAAATGGCACGATCAGACGCACGTGGTCGCCGAGGTAGATGATTTCCTTCACGCTTGCCGCGTAGTTGTTGGGGAGATCGACGGCTTCTGGACCGACGAGGATTGCCTCGGGTCGAACAGAAAGCTTGCGGCTTTCGCCGGCAATTGCCCCGTCCGCGCTCAGGGTCCGCACGGCGCTGCCATCTTTGAGCACGAGGAGACTTTCGCTGCCGCGGACTTCGCTGACCGTGCCTTCCAG
Source organism: Aminobacter ciceronei (assembly GCF_014138625.1). GTDB lineage: Bacteria > Pseudomonadota > Alphaproteobacteria > Rhizobiales > Rhizobiaceae > Aminobacter > Aminobacter ciceronei. The sequence goes on along the minus strand of NZ_JACJHY010000055.1, from coordinate 20,667 downwards.
GCGATTATTCTCGCCTATAAATTGCGCCACAAAGTCAGTCGTGGGGTTCTCGTAGATTTCCGAAGGCGCGGCAATCTGTTGGATCTTACCCTCATTGAAGACCGCAACGCGGTCCGACATGACGAGTGCTTCGGTCTGATCGTGTGTGACATAGACCACCGTGACACCGATGCGATCGTGAAGATGCTTGATTTCGAGCTGCATATGGTCACGCAGTTGCTTATCCAATGCACCAAGGGGCTCATCCATCAAGACGAGGCTTGGATCGAAGACAAGCGCTCGCGCGAGAGCGACGCGTTGCTGTTGCCCCCCGGACAGCTGACCTGGCCGACGGTCGACGAAGTTCGACAGCTTCACCATGTCGAGAGCCTGGAGAATGCGCGTCTGTTGCTCCGCGCGGGGCATGCCTCGCGCCTGAAGAGGAAACGCAAGGTTCTCCCCGACTGTCATATGCGGGAAGAGGGCATAGTTCTGGAAAACCATTCCAACGCCACGCTTGTAGGCTGGTATTCCGTTGATGGCCTTTCCGTCGAGAATGATCTCGCCGCTGGTGGGCTCCTCGAAGCCAGCCAGCATCATGAGTGTCGTGGTTTTGCCGGAGCCTGAAGGGCCGAGCAGGGTCAGAAACTCACCAGCCGACACGTTGAGGTTGAGATTTTTCACGACCATCGTGTTTACGTCATAGGCTTTGTAAACATTCACAAAGCGGACGAAGGGATCTGTTTTGACAGACATGTGCATACCTTAAACTAGAGTGTGCCAGCGAGACGGGCGTTACGGCGCCGAAGGACCTCGGTCACGACCAGAAGGCAAAGCGTTACAAGGAAGAGCAGCGTCGATGCTGCGATGACGACGGGACTGAGTTGCTCGTTTACTCCTGCCCAAAGGCGGCGTGGAATGGTTTGCTGATTGGGATAGGCGAGAAACAACGTGACGATGATCTCGTCCCACGAGGTAACAAAAGCGAACAGCGCACCAGAAGCCACACCAGGCCCGATGAGGGGCAATGACACCTTTCGAAAAACACGCCACGGCGATGCGCCGAGACTGAGGCCAGCGCGGGTGAGGTTTCTATCGTAGCCGGCCAAGGACGCAGTGACGGTGATCATTACAAAGGGTGTACCAAGCAGCGCGTGTGCAACAATCAGACCAGGGTAGGTTCCAATCAGCGACACGCGGGCGAAGAAGTAGACTGCTCCGGTCGCATAGACGACGACGGGTATGACGAGCGGGGAAAGCATCATCGCCTGTAGGCTTTGCTTGAACGGCAGGTCACCTCTTGCGATCCCCAGGCTTGCACTCGTTCCAAGCACTGTTGCCAGTATGCTAGCGCTCACCCCAATCACGACGCTGTTGAAGAACGCATTGCGCCACTCGATCCCTTTCACTGTGCTTCCAAAGATTTCTTGATACCAGCGAAGCGACAGGCCTGGCATGGGGTAGGAGAAATAGGGCTCTGCATTGAACGACAGAGGCACTGCCACCAGTAGTGGCACCATCAGAAAGAACAGTACGGCGATCGCAATCACGGCAACCAGCGTGGATGCAATTCGCTCTATGGCGGTCGTTGTCATCGATGGTCTCCTGTTACTTCGCTAGCGCCGAGGCGGAAAAACGTTTGAGGAGTAAGAGCGCAATAGCAACGATCAGGATGAGCACAATGCTGAGCGAGGATGCCAAGCCCCAGTTGAGGTCGCGATTGACGGCCATCGCGATAAAGTAGCTCAACATCTGGTCGCGAGGTCCGCCGACCAGCGCCGGCGTAACATAAAAGCCGAGGCACATGATGAAGACCAGCAGTGCACCAGCCGACAAACCAGGAAAGACCAGAGGCAGGTAGACCTTGAAGAACACACGTGCCGGCGAGGCGCCCAGGGACGCGGCTGCGCGGGTGTAAGTGGGAGGAATGCTCCGCATGACGGAGTAGAGCGGCAGGATCATGAATGGCAGACAGATGTGCACCATCGCGACCAGAACGCCAATTCGGTTATGGATCAATGCGATGGGCGTGTCGGACAGATGGAGCCACTGGATAAGGTCGTTCAACAGACCTTCGCCTTGCAGAAGGACAAGCCAGGCTGTCGTGCGTACGAGGATCGAAGTCCACAACGGAACGAGGACTAGAAACATGATCAAGCTGGCGCGGTTTGCAGGCTGCCGCTTGATGAAAAGCGCCAAGGGGAAACCGAGAATGACGGCAATCATTGTTACCGCCGCGCTCACACCGAAGGTTCGTAGGATAAGTGCCTGATAGATTCTGTGGTCCGGCGATACGCTTTCGATGGACCCGTCATCGCCTATGCGGAGATCGAGCGCTGTCAGAAGATAAATCGGGGTAATGGTCCACGTTCCGCGCTCGATCGCCTGCCAGTAGCGAGGCTCACCCCAGCGAGAGTCGATCGAAACGAGCCGCTCGCCAGCGTCTTTTGGCAGCGTTTGGGTCGGGGTTGTGGTCGTCTCGCTGGTTCCGAAAATCGAAAATCCGTCAGGGACATCGGTGTTTTCGGACGACACGTCCGGCTGAGTGATGGGCTCGCTCAGGTTAGTAATCGTCTTGGTGATGAGACCATGGAAACCAGCGATGTCATAGTTCAGTCTGCGTGCTGCTCCGATTACCGCAGTTCGGTTGTAGGTATTTTGGAGATCCTGGGTTAGCGCCTCCATGACGGGCTGTGGCGGCCTCCCCTCACCCGACCATTCTTTGATCGCCTCGGAAGTTAGCGGAAGACCGCGAGGGACTTCGGTATTGGCGACCGAGAATGTAAAGAATGCGAAGATCGGGATGACGAAAAAGACGAACGTGAAAGCGGCGAGCGGAGCAACCAGCGAGACTGAAATCAAGCGCTGATGCCTGCCGGCTTTCTGCAAAGATCGCTCGAGGCGGCGTTTGTCGAGCGTTGCGGCCCCGACATCATGTCCAATTTCAATAGTGCTCATAGCCAATTCCTGCTGGCAACCGGGGCTCTATGCCCAGTCAGCATGCCCATCCGCGCAAGTTCGTTCACAAGGGATGGACGCGACATCATCGACATCGCGTTCATCGCATGGTGTCAGATTCTAGTTGTGTGGCCTGAAGCCTCTACTCTTACTTCTGGAGCCAATTGGCGAGGCGGATAGCCAATTCAGCGTCGTTTTCAGTGTAGTAGTTGGCATCGAATGCAAACGCGTTCTTCGCGTTCGCCGGATTGGTCGGCAGATCTGCAATATCATCCGACTTGAGCAGGGGGATGGCCTTCTTCAGAACTGGTCCAAAGGGTGCGACGGACGAGATCTTTGCGGCGTTTTCCGGCTTGAGAATGTATTCGAGGAACTTGGTCGACTTCTCTTTGTCCGGAGAGCCCTTTGGCATCATGAACCAGTCGTAGTCGAGGCCGGCACCGTCCCAAACGATTTGAAGGTTTTTACCTTCCTTCTGGGCGGCGACGATGCGGTTGCCCCAAGCTGTGCTCATTACGACTTCACCGTCGGCGAGAAGCTGCGCAGGTTGAGAACCGGATTCCCACCATACAATCTGGTCTTTGATGCTATCCCACTTCTTGAAGACGCGATCCAAGCCCTCCGGCGTACGAAGGACCTTGTAGAGGTCGGCGGGCTTCACCCCGTCCGCCAGAAGGGCTAGCTCAAGGAAGTAGGTCTGGTGCCGGCGTACGGCTCGCTTGCCGGGAAACTTCCCCAGGTCGAAGAAGTCTGCGATGCTTTCCGGTTTTGCACCGCCCTTAAGCTTATCTGCATTGTAAGCGATGTTCGTCGAGAAGGTCGAGTATGCGACCGCGCACTCGTTCCACCCACCGGGCAGATACTGGTCGGCAGTTCCGACGAGGGCCGGATCGAGGCGTTCCAGGATGCCATCGTCGCAGCCACGCTTGATGAGCGCGCTTTCTCCACGCACAAGCGACCACTTGTAGCTGTTCGTGGAAACCTGCGTGGCGATTGTCGCCATATCACCCTGCCAGACATCATCGACGACAGCGATACCGGTGGCCTTGGTGAACGGCTCGAAAAATGCAGCCCGGTCCGCGGCTTGCGACGCACCGCCCCATTCGGCGATCGTAATGCTGTCTTGAGCTTTAGCCGCCATGGCCGAGAGGGACAAAGCGGAAACAGCCAGGATGCCAATGAGGGATTTGGTAAGATTTGTCATGTTCGCCCTTTCATTTTTTTTTGTTTATTTGCGAACCATCGGCAACCAAACGCGATAATTCAATCGGCCATTATCGAACCTTTGTTCGGCAGTAGCGGGGTCGCATAGGGGTTTGACAAAGCATCTGCATCTTCAAATCATGGGGAGCGTATAGGAGGGAGCGAGCTGTGTGCGTCGATGGCGAATTGACCGTCCGATGGCTTCATCCAGATCGCGCTCTTGCTAGTATTCCTTCAGCAGCAGAGTGAAGACATGTCGAAGCTGAGACAGTTGAGCGACGTTGATCTGAGACTTCTCAGAGTGTTTGTCGTAATCGTTGACCAGGGAAGTTTTGCCGGGGCACAGGGGCAATTGAACATCTCCCAGTCGGTTCTGAGCGAGAACCTTAAGTCACTCGAAATCCGCCTTGGAATTCGCTTGTGCGAACGCGGCCCCGGAGGATTTCGTGTTCTTCCAGAGGGACAGCAGGTCTACAAATCCGCGAAGCGGCTCTTTGCGGCAGTGGAAGAGTTCAAGACCGACCTTTCGGACGTGGGCGAGGGATTGGCGGGCGATCTGTCGCTGGCGATTGAAGATGATGTCATGACGAATCCGGATTGCCGCATCCCGCTTGCAATCGGCACATTTCTTCGCGATCACGGACGACGTGTCAGGCTTAAGATCGAAGTCATGGCCGGCTTCCAGGTGCTATCGAGGGTCGCGGACGGCTCCGCCCATGTGGGAGTAACCGTTGCAGTCGATCGAACAAAGACACGGGGCCTCGATTCCTACGCGCTGTTTATGGAAACGCTACGGCTTTGCTGTGGTAGAGGCCACGAACTGTTTTCGGTTCCAACGCCCAAGATCGAGGCCGAGCAGTTGCTCCAGTTTCAGTATTCGAGTCGCGGGCATCTCGAACCTGACAATTTCCTTGGCGCACTCGCCACTGGCTACGAGGGCGATATCGGCCTGGGCGCTCAAGCCCAGCTTGCCCTGGTCCTTTCAGGCAGGAACATCGGTTACATTCCCGAGCACGTCGCGGCACCCTACGTCACATCAGGCGAAATGCGATACATTGGTCAGGAGGAACAGGCTCGGCGCACCAATGGCGTTGTCGCGGTCACGCGCACGAAGAACCAGGACGTGAAAATGATCGATTTGTTCGTCCGTCAGCTGGCGAAAAGTCATGGAATAGCGGCGAAGGGAAGCCCCAAGAAAACTGCGAACTAAAGTTCGTGGCTTTCTGATAGGCTTGAAGAAGAGCTTCATCCTAGGATTTGGGGTACCAAACCAAAGGATGGGTTCCATGCCTAACGAAAACAGCACCGCAAAACCCGTCGACTCGCTCGTCGTCGCCCGCTTCTCCGGCATCTCAACTTTCATGCGACTGCCGTACGTGCCCGATGGGCATGGTGTCGAAATTGGTGTCGTCGGCGTTCCGTTTGACTTCCCGACAAACCGTGGAGGCACGCGCCACGGCCCTTCGCAAGTCCGCGAAATGTCGCGGCTCATTCGCAGATACCCCTCCAGTGGCGGCGAGTCACCGTTCGACCAATGCGCTGTTGCCGACATGGGCGACGCACCCTTCAATCCACTCAATCCACAAAGCGCCGTTGAGGATACCTCGGCCTTCTTTGCCGAACTTGCCGGCCGTGGGATCACGCCGGTTGCCTGTGGTGGCGACCATGCCGTGAGCTATTTCGTGCTGCGCGGCATCGTTCGTGACGGGCCGATCGGCTTCGTGCAGTTCGATGCCCATCCTGACACGAGCGAAGAACTCTATGGCGATCGCTATAACCACGGGACGCTTCTGACGCGTGGTGTCCAGGAAGGACTGATCGACCCGAAGCGCACCGTGAGCATCGGACTTCGCGGTACGCGCTTTAGCCGGCAGGACCGCGACTTCAACGTCGAACACGGCATGCGTGTCATCGACTTTGACGAATTCGAAAAACTTGGCCGCGATGGCGTTATCGCCGAAATCCGCCGCGTGGTGGGCGACGGCCCTTGCTACATTACCTTTGACATCGATGCACTCGATAGCGCGTTCGTCCCTGGAACTGGGTCGCCGGAACCCGGCGGCCTGACGATGCGTGACGCACAGGTAGTCCTGCGCGGCCTTGCCGGCTTAAACGTCGTCGGTGCCGACATGTGCGAAGTATCACCTCCCCTGGACCCCCAGGGAATCACCGCGCTCAACGGCGCAAATCTTCTGTTCGAGCTGCTTTGCATCACTGCGCCGGCCGTAAGCCGTCGCAGATCGAAGTGAGCTAACGAAGTCTTCAAATAAAAAGAGGGTAACGAAATGTCTGGCCAAGCGAATGTCCGCCCAGCGATGGGCGGATCGCAGGATCTTTTTTATTCGGCAGCTACTACCAAGGGTATGCCGACAATGGTACGCGGCGAGAATATCTACGTCTACGATGATACCGATCGTCAGTACATCGACGTTGTCTCTGGCGCGATGACGGCTTCGCTTGGCCAAGGCAATAGGCGCGTTTTGCAGGCGATGTATGATCAAGGTGTCAAACACACTTTCTCTTACGTTCGCACTACCCGGCACCTTCCCAACTTGGCGCTGACCGAAAAGATCGCGTCCTTGGCGGGGCCAGGCTTTGAGCGTGTGCACCTGTCGTCAGGTGGCTCGGAAGCCGTCGAACAAGGCATCAAGTTTCTTCGCCAATATGCATACGCCAAGGGTCTGAAGCAGAAGACAAAGGTGATCACGCTGATGCCGTCCTATCACGGTGGCACCTTGGCGACGATCGGCTGGACTGGTGACGAGGATGCAGCGGCGGTTTGGGGGCCGATGGCAATTTTCGGGGACAAGATCCCCGCGCCACTGACCTACCGTCCTCCCTTCGGTAACACAGCAGAAGAGGGAGCACGCGGCACCGCAGCCGCACTCGAGGCCAAGATCCTCGAGCTCGGCCCTGAAAATGTTCTCGCATTCATGATGGAGCCTGTCGGCGGCCAGTCGACCGGTGCGAATGTGCCTCACCGCTCGTTCTTTACCGAAGTCAGGAACATCTGCAGCAAGTACGGAGTTTATCTCGTCTTCGACGAGATCGTCAGCGCCTGCCGGACTGGCTCCTTCCTCGCCGCCCACCATTACCCCGACTGCAAGCCTGACATTGTCATCACCGCCAAGGGATTGGGGGCCGCCTACACGCCAATCGGCGCAGTTCTCGCACCTGCGTCGATGGTGGACGAACTCGCAAGTTTGACGGGCTTCAACCTTTCTCACACATATAATGCAAACCCGATCACCTGCGCGGGTGCATTTGCTGTCCTTTCCGAAATGACTGACCGCAATCTGATTTCCAATGCCGGCCCGCTTGGTGATCTTTTGCGCACGCGACTCAATGAAATAAAGGAACTCTCGCCCATCGTCGGCGACGTTCGCGGCCATGGCCTGATGATGGCCATTGAATATGTTCGCAACAAAGAGACCAAAGAGGTCTTTTCCGGCGATCTGTTTGCAAGCGACCGTATTCGTCAGATTGGCGTGGACAACGGGCTGTTGCTTTATTCCCGCCGTCAGAACGGTGGTCGCTACGGCGAATGGTCGGTCGTTTGCCCGCCTCTTATCATCACGGCAGACCAGATCGAGGAACTCGTCAACCGTCTCAAGAAGACCCTCTCTACCTATGTGGACGAGCTGACCCGCTCAGGGGTTCTGTGATGCTGTACGAAGATTACCAGCTCCTTCTGTTCGAGCGTCGCGACAATGGTGTCCTCGCAATGACCATCAATCGACCCGAAAAACTCAACGCTGCGAACAACGTGCTCCACCACGAACTCGCGCAGGTATGGCTGACGGTCAAGAACGACCCGACCGTCCGCGTGATCGTGATTACCGGTGCTGGACGGGCGTTCTGCGTCGGTGGCGATCTCCATGAGGAGATCGACAAGCTTGGCAAGATCGAGCCTATTATTTCGATGGGCGAAGGCGCCCTCGACATCGTCTACAACATGATCCACTTGGACAAGCCGATCATTTCGGCAATCAACGGTCCTGCGGCCGGCGCTGGCCTAGCCGTTGCCTTGACCGCGGACATCTCGATCATTGCCGAAGACGCTCGTATCACCGATGCACACGTCAACATCGGTGTTGCTTCGGGTGATCACGCGGTCATGATGTGGCCTCTCTTCTGCGGCCTGCCGAAGGCAAAGCTGTACTTGCTGACTGCCGACCTCCTCGATGGTCGCGAAGCCGAGAGGATCGGCCTCGTTTCGATGTGCAAACCGCTGGGCGAATTGCTTCCGACGGCTTTCGCACTGGCCGATCGCCTCGGCAAGAAACCACCGCGGGCGGTGCAATGGACGAAGCGTTGCCTTAATCACTGGCTCCGACAGGCTGCTCCGATCCTCGATCTTTCTGTTGCATACGAAGGTCTGAACTTCATGGAGCCGGACGCGCGCGAAGGCTTGGAAGCCTTCCTGAACAAGCGTGCTCCCCAATTCCCGTCAAATCGGTAATTTGCCATGCACATCGCTCATCTTGTTCATCGTTCGGCCCAGCGCTTTCCAGATCGGCCGCTGTGGCTCAGCCCAACCCAGGCGATCTCCTATCGTGACGGCGCAATCCGCCTTAACAAACTTGCCAATGCTTTTTTGAGCTTGGGCAAGCAGGGTGACCGCGTCGCCATCCTTTCGAGCAACCGCTTCGAGGCCTACGAGGCATATCTCGCAGCGATGAATGCCGGAATGGCAGCTGTGCCGCTCAACCCGAAGAGCCATGCATCTGATCATCTCTTCGCCCTCAGTGATTCCGGCGCGCATTTTGTCGTCTTCAGCCCGGAATACGCAGAGACGCTAGCGTCAATCAGACCGGAATTGCACGGCGGCGAGTATTGGATCGAGATCGATGGTGGTTTTGACAGCGAGCTATCCTACGAGAATTTTTTGTCGAGAGGATCCGCGGAGCTCCCGCAGGTTCAAATCGAACCGGATTCCCTTGCATGGCTCTTTTACACCTCCGGCACGACAGGCAAGTCGAAGGGTGCCATGGAAACCCATCGCAATCTTTTGACGATGGTCCAACAGTTTCGTCAGACGCTCCTTGCCGACACTAACGAGTTCGACGTTATGCTCCATCTCGCGCCTATCGCGCACGGAACGGCCAGTGTCGGCCTGGCACACTTGGCAGCGGGCGCGGCACAGACCTTCCCGCTGACCCCAAGCTTCGATGCAGAGAAGGTGTTCGAACTCATTCAGGAGCTTAAGGTCAGTGGAAGCTTCCTGGCGCCGACGATGGTCCAGATGCTGCTACAGTCAAAGGCAGCCGATCGATATGACCTGTCGAGCCTGAAAAACATCATCTATGGCGGCGGCCCGATGTATGTCGAAGTTCTGAAGAAGGCCGTCCAGACCTTTGGACCGGTCTTCAGCCAGATCTACGGTCAAGGTGAAGCGCCAATGACTTGCACGGGCCTTCACAAGTCCGAGCACCGCCTTGACGATCCCGTTGCGTACTCCCGATTGGGATCGGCGGGACGCGAGATGCCCGGGGTGATGGTGCGGATAGTCGATGCCGATGGCAATCCGGCACCAACGGGAACGCCAGGAGAGGTCACGGTACGGTCGGACCTGGTCATGCCGAGTTACTGGAATCGTCCGAACGCGACGGCGGAAGCCCTAAAGAACGGCTGGTTACACACTGGTGATGTCGGTTACCTCGACGAGTTCGGCTACCTTTTTATCACCGACCGGATCAAGGACATGATTATATCCGGCGGGGCAAACATCTACCCGCGAGAGGTTGAAGAGGTTCTTCTCCAGCATCCGGCTGTCGCTGAGGTTTGCGTCATCGGAGTCCCAGACGAACAGTGGGGCGAATCCGTCAAAGCGGTGGTCGTTCTTCAGGAAGATCAATCTGCCTCGTCTGAGGAACTCATCAACTTCGCACGCGAGCGCATTGCGTCTTACAAGAAGCCAAAATCGGTGGATTTCGTAGCTTCGCTGCCGAAGAGCGCATTCGGCAAAGTGCTCAAAAGAGAATTGCGGCAGCCATATTGGGCCGCAGAGACACGCGCGGTCTAGGCAGAACAGACCGCATCACAAACGAAGACAGGATGGATCAAATGAGCGACGCTGTAGCTTCGGCGGCAACGATGAATGCTGTGGTTCTGACAGGCCATGGAGGCATCGACAAGCTGGTTTGGAAGACGGTTCCAGTCCCCGTAGTCGGCGACGACGAGGTGCTGATCAAGGTGTCAGCCTGTGGTGTCAACAATACCGACATAAACACCCGAACCGGTTGGTACTCGCCCAACGTAAAAACGGCGCTTACGGCCGAAATCGGATTAAACGGCGTTGAGGCGGAAGAACTGCGGACCTGGAATCGGGAGACGTTGGCATTTCCCCGGATTCAGGGAGCGGATGCGGTCGGTGTGATCACGGCTGTAGGAAAGAACGTCGATCCGATGCGGGTCGGGAAGCGGGTGATGGTCGACCCGTGTATCCGCGACGCTTCGCTGCCGAAGTACTCGCAGGGTGTGATCTATTTCGGCAGTGAGGCCGACGGTGGATACGCCGAATACACCAAGATCGTCTCGGAAAATGCGTGGGCAGTAGAGTCCGCCCTTAGCGATGTTGAACTTGCAAGCTTTGCCTGCTCCTACTCGACCGGTGAGGAGATGCTGGTCAGGATAGATCTGCAGGCGGGTGAGACTGTTCTGGTGACGGGAGCCTCGGGCGGGGTCGGTTCTGCGAACGTGCAACTTGCCAAGCGACGCGGCGCGAGGGTGATTGCCGTGGCGGGGCGCAGCAAGGAGGCCGCCATCCGAGCTCTCGGTGCTGACGAATTCATTCCTCGCGAATGCGAGAATCTCGGCGAGGAAATCGAAAAACTTGTTGGCTGGCGCGGCCTCGATGCAGTTGCCGATGTCACCGGAGGCTCTCCGGTACTTCACATGCTTCGGTCCCTTCGCCGTGCGGGCCGCTATGTCTCGGCTGGGGCAATCGCCGGGCCTAGCCCCGAAATCGATCTGCGCGACCTGATCTATAAGGACCTCCAGATGTGGGGTGTCGGAAACCCGCAGCGCTCTACGTTCGCGTCGCTAGTCGGCTACATCGAACGTGGTGAAATCAAGCCTGTCGTCGCCAAGACGTTTCTGCTGAAGGCCCTTGGCGAGGCCCATACGGAATTCGTTTCCAAATCGCATGTCGGCAAAATTGTTATCACGATCTAGAGGCGTTCGCCGTGGCAGATCTAGTTATCAATCGAGATCGGCTTCTCGAGCGTCATCGCCTAATGGCCTCATTTGGGGACACGGGTAACGGCGGTGTCATTCGACCTGCCCTGAGCGACGAAGAGACGGCAGCCCGTTCGGCCATTCTCGACCTTGCGCGCGAACGTGGCTTCATCTGCAGCGTCGATCCTATCGGAAACCTTTTCATCCGCAGAAATGGTGAACAGGGAAATCAAGCACCGCTGCGCATCGGCTCCCACCTCGACAGCCAAATTCCTGGCGGGAATTTCGACGGCGTGTACGGTGTAATTGCCGCGTTCGAGGTCTTAGAAACACTTGAGGATCGTGCCATTTCGACAAGCGTTCCAGTGGAAGTCGTGATCTGGAACAACGAGGAAGGTGCACGATTTTCGCCAACGACGATGGGCTCTGGCGTTCATGCTGGTGCACTTCCGCTGGACCAGGCTCTTGCCGCGCGCGACACGAACGGCAAAAGGGTCGACGAAGAACTAGCAAGAAGCCTAGAAAAACTCGGACAACTTTTCCGGATCGGACTTGGAACCGAGAGCTCGGGTTACATCGAGGCGCATATCGAGCAGGGACCGGTCCTTGAAGCGTCCAACACACCAATTGGTGTTGTCACTGGTATTCAAGGGATCATCCAGCTCCAGGTCACTGTGAGCGGCGAGGAAGCCCACGCCGGGACCACGCCGAGATCGCGGCGGCGCGATGCACTGTTCACCGCTCTCGATCTTATCGCAGATCTGCGGGCCCTGACGACCGATCCAGACGACGAGGTCCGCTTTACGGTCGGACGGCTAAGCGTGCTACCTGGTGCACCGAACACCGTTCCATCAAATGTCGTTTTCACCATCGATCTACGGCATCCGTCCGAGAAAATTCTCGAAACGATCCACGCGCAGATCATCGAGGTCGCAGCTACTTTCCGCACGTCTTGCCATATAGACGCGGTCACGACGCTCGCTTCTCCCCCTGTATGTTTTGATGCGGACATCAGGTCCTTGATCGAAACAAGCGCCACTTCGCTGCACCTTAAGAGCGCTGCGATCGCCTCGGGAGCGACCCACGACGCGAAGTTCATGGGACCACTCTGCCCAACGGGTATGATCTTCATTCCCTGCCGCGATGGGATTAGCCACAACGAAAAGGAGTGGGCCGAGTTCGAACATATGGTCGCTGGTGCAGATGTACTTCTTCGGGCGGTGTCGAAGTGGGCCTCTCCGGACATCGCCAACTGACAACACTGCCCTCTTTCTCGATGCGGCGCGGCACCGCATCGATCATCGGCTACCTTCCGTCACAGAACGATTGTGTACTTGATTTGCAGGAGCCCTTGGCAATGCTCGGCATCGAACGCGCACCATATTGGCGATCTTAATGCTGTTGGCCTCGGATCCTAAGATCGCGAACCAGTTCGTGATAGGTCGGAGGCCGAAATCCTAGTTGGCTCGCGACAGCCGTCACGCCCGCGGCCGTGGCAGGTATGGCGGTCTCGACAAGGCGATCGGTCAACGAGGCAATCGATCCAAGATGTGGACTGATCGAACCAAAAATTGGATCGAATTGGCGCGTGGCGAGAAATGCCCTCGCGAACGCGTCAGTTCCATTCGCAGCCTCAATCGTCCTCGTCGAGAGGCCCGCCGCGTTTCAGCAGATGTCGAGCGTCTGCCTTGCCGGCACGCGCGACAGTCACCGTGTATCGCTGATCTGCAGTAAGTAGCTGCTGAGGCTGTCCGATGGCGGCCTCAAGGAACGCCTCAAGATTCTGCCGGACCTCATCAACTGTCCATGGAGTTCCTGCCGGGTGAATTTGAGCGTCAATTTTGGCCATCATATCAATCCTTGCCGACTCTTCCGTTAACGAATCGATTTTATGGTTTCCGAATCGTTCACCAGCCGGCTCCATCACATGATCTTGCTTGACACGAACATTGTATCCGAAACTACCCGGAAGAGCCCACACCCCAGTGTCGTCGCCTGGCTGGATACACAGCCGGAAAGAGGGCTAGCTCTCCCGTTCAGCGCACTTGTTGAGATCCAAAAAGGCATCTCCGACTTGATGCTCAAGAACCTGCAGAAAGCCAGAGCACTCCAACGGTGGTTGGATGATCTGCTCGCTTCTGACATCAATTTTCTACCTATGGATACTCGGACAGCGCTAATTTTGGGCCGCATGTATGCAACTCCACAGTTGCGCGATCTGTGGACCGCTTCTGCTTACACGTCGAAGCCGAAAATGAGACAAGACCTGATGATCGCGGCAACGGCAATTGCGTACCAGATTCGGCTTGCGACTAGAAACACGGCCGATTTCGAGCGGATCAATGATCTGTTTCCATTGCCCGGGATTGTGAATCCTTTCGATTGCGAGTGGCCTGGTGCGTCAAAACCAGAATTCGTCCCGCCTGAGCAGTTTCGACCCAGCCTGATGCTCAACTAGGCTAAGACCCCTGCTATGAATCGGCAGGCTTTCAAAAAACCGATCGAAATTTCTAAGATCTGAGCAAGTTGAGCTGCCTTGGTCACTTGTCGTTAAGATCTTAGCGCTAGAAGCCGCCTCCCCGACACCAAGTTGGACTCATAGGACCGGACGCAATGTTCACGAAGCGCATATCGATAGGGCAGCCGGATGGTTGCGGGCACTTGATCTAGCCATCGGTATTTCATGCCGAGGCAAGGACTCGGCACGCAATTGTCCCTCCCCATAACATTGGAAGGACATGCGCTATGAACAAATCGCGACTTCTCGTTGAATACCTCCTCGACCGCCGCGCAGGCGTGCTCACCAACTATTCGGTTCCCAAGCAGACCACCTATCTCACGCTTCCGTCGACCGCTCGGCAGCGCGAGGGCGGCGATGGCTCCGAGGACTGCGCAATAACGCGGTTTCGGCTCGTAATGGCCAGCAGGATGAAGGCGGGACTTTCACTCCGCCTGCTCCTTCCAGCGGCCTGATCACGCCTCCACGTAATTCTTCTGGTTCGTACCGTTCCTGGGCCCCCGTCGAGGAGTTCGATCGGGTCATCACCGCGGCCAGCCGCGGCGAGAGGCGCGTGCGTGAAGTTTTGCTCGGCCGAAAGGACCTGAAGGAGCTTCGCGATCAGTGGCCCAAGGTTTCGTACCTGGACCGCAGGGGAACCAAGCGTACCCACGTCTTTGACTACTGCGCTCGGTACGCCTCGGGCCTTGTGGAAGCCTTCGCCGTGAGACCTGGCGACAGGGTGGACTACGTGCCGCGGTCAGGAGCTCCTTCGCTGCGTGAGACCCTGCGGCTGATCGAGGATCAGGGAAGCGCTTGGAAGTACGTCCACCGGATCAAGATCGTAACGGAAGAGGAGGTTTCGGATGACGATGCTTACAACGCCGGCTGGCTGCGTCGCGCACGCAAGTATCGCGTCGACGAGGACGTGGCAGAAGCCAAGCAGGCACCGATCGCTCGGCCCTCGCTTCAGATTTTACGACCTGGTCCGCGGTGCCGCAGTCGAGTGGCGGCGCACTCACGCGGTTTGGACGCTGATCGACGAGGGAACCCTCGTCGCCGAAAGCCCAGAGGCCATTCTCGACCGAACTTGGCTGCTCGTCACCCAAAGCATGAAGGAAGCTGCGTGATGTCCCTGAATCTTGTGCCCAGTGTGACTGGCTACGTTCCCAATTGGCGCCTCGCCCCTGATGCGATGTACCGGATCGACGGCTTCGACTATCGGCTTCTGGAATCTGACGGCAAGGCTCACAGCTTCCAGGCCACGGCGAAGCCGTATCAGGCCATCTCCCTCAGCCAGCCGGATTTCGTAAGCAAGCACGAGTCCGGGGCTATCGAGATCGAGCCCCATTTCCTGTCTCGTCAAAAGAGCTATCTGCGCTCGCTCAACAAAGACTTCCGGGTTCGTGACCTCGCTCCACGAGAGCAGGAACGAGTGCTTTTCGCCTACCTTCTCTGCCAAGGGTACGAGCTGATGCTGGGCGAGAAGCAGCGTGGAGTGCGCTCCGAAAAGGTCAATCTCGGCAAAGCCTGCCTTTCCTGGCTTCTTCCGAAGGTACAGGCCGAACTCGTTGCGGCTCACAACGAAAATGCCAGAAAAGGCGATGACCTTCGGTTTTCCAAGAAACTGCCGTCGAGCCGACAGTTTGTTCGCGACTGGCGCAAATACGAGGTCTGTCGCACACCTGCTGCGTTCGCACGCCTTTACAGGGGGTCGTCGACGCGTCGCAAGAACGCCAACCCCGTAGAATTGCATATCCGTCGCCGGATTCAGGCTGCCTACGCGTGTCCGAAACGCCCTACTGAAGCGGCATTGCTGAAGCGTTACGTCGGAATTCTTCACCGTCTCAATCGGGGCCTCAAAGCTCAAGGCCAGCCGTTGCTGACGGCTGTGTCCCGCAAGACGTTCTCGAAAGGCATCGCTGAACTCGATCCCTTCCATGTGACGATGATGCGCGAGGACAAGAAGGCGGCCTTGGCGCGTTTTGGCACAGGCTCTGGAGGCTTTGGCCAGTTTAGGCCGCTTGAACGTGTCGAGTTCGACGAATGGCTCATCGACCTCCAGACGCTGCTGGTGAATCTCGCCATTTGGAAGGACATGACTCCAAAGGAGCGAATGGCTGTAACGCGCACCAGGCTGTGGGTGACCGTGGCGATGGACACGGCAACCCGCTGTGTCCTGGCCTTCAAAATCCATGCCAAAGACCCCTGTGCCGATACGGCCATTGAAGTCCTTGAGCTCGCACTCACTGACAAGTCAAGGATCGCCGATTACGTCGGGGCTGCCTGCTCGTATCCCTATTCGGGTGAGATCAATACCATTCTCCCCGACAACGGCTCAGCCTTCCGGAGCACCGCCTTTCTCACAGCGGCAAATGACGCGGGTGCTGAACTGTTGCTGCCTCAGGCAGGCACCCCCCAGGCCAGAGCGCATCTCGAGCGGTCATTCCGCACGTTCTCAAATCAGGCGCTCCATTGGTTCAGCGGCCGGACCTTTTCCAACGTTCTGGAAAAGGGGAACGCCAATCCTGAGAAAGCGGCAACGGTCTGCGCCGACCAGTTTGCCAAGGGCTTCTATCGCTACATGATCGATCAGTATCATCATACTCCGCATAGCGGGTTGGGTGGAGAGACTCCCCATGACGCGTGGATGCGGCTGACTGCCAAGTACCCGATCAGACCCGGGCCTAGCCGTGACAACATGCGGCGGACCTTCGGCCTCGAGTTCAAACGGAAGGTCAATAGCCATGGGATTCCCTTCCTGGCGCTCCCATACAACTCGCGCCAGTTGCAGGGTCATGTTGGAGAGACGGTGCTCTTCCGCGTAAACCGATACGACCTCACCAAGATTACATTTTGGGACGGCCGCCACTGGATCGATGTCGATTCGGAGCTGCCGGTGCCGGACAATCTGACCGTCTACGAATTGGAGTATGCCAAACGTGAGTTTGACGCGCGCTTCGCTGGCAACAAGGAGATGCATCTCGACTTTGTCGCAGACGCTGCAGCAGCGTTGCGTGAAATCGGGCACGCCTCCGACGTAGCAGCCGGCATCAGCGTACTCGCGGATCGGTCCTCCGAGCGTGACCGTTTGAACCGCCTTGACCGCGAACGCTTTGGTTTTCGCATGAAGAAACTGAACGTCACGCCGGCAGAACCGCGCCGCCTTTTGGATCTCACAAGGGCATCCGATGCCGACGGTGAGATCTTTGAACTTCCCGCCGCTTACAGGGACTCGCCGGTCCTCACCCAACCAGACCGGTACGATTTCAAGGACGACGTGAAAGGAAAAGATCAGGCCGCCGAACCGGAGTTCGACGAGGTCCAATCTGCCAGCCACGACGACGATGTCGAGATTGATTTTGAATAGGAGTGCATGATGCAGGAGAAGAACCTCCACCCCAACGACCCTGCTACCGGAAATGCCTTGGCCCGGTTGCGTGCACGCATGTCGCCGCAGTCCCTGTTTCGCGCAGATCGGATCGCGAAGATCAATGAAGGCTACGTGAAAGGCCCAAACGATAAAGCCCTGGATGAAGCCGTCGACCAAATGTTGGACGACCAGGCGGCATTCCATGCCAGCACGGGATACGCAAAAGCGGAGGCCGACAGGATTCGTGCGCTGTTTGTGATCGGTGAATCCGGTTCCGGGAAATCGACCGCGATCAGGAGGCTTTTCGCGCTGAAGGAACAATTGCAGCCTTACGTCGACGACTATGGCCAGAACGTGCAGTTGGCATATTCGTTCAAGGCCCCCAAGCCCACGACGGCCAAGCTCGTCGCAAAAACTGGTCTTCGCACCATCGGCTATCCGATCGAACGCGACGATCAGGCCAACGTCATGTGGGATCTCTTCCGCGAGCAGCTGAAGGAACGTGAGGTTTTATGGCTGCACGTTGATGAGATGCAGCACGTTGTGAAGGGCAGCAACCACGCAACGGTTCAGGACACCGCCGATGTCGTGAAGAACCTGCTGCAGCTGGAAGATTGGCCATTGAATGCCATCTTCTCGGGCGTTCCGGGCTTGGCAGCGTTTCTCGAACACGAAGACGGACAGCTTAAGAACCGCTGTAAGATCCTTCGTTTCGAGCCGCTGCGGCAAGGTCAGGATACGCGCTTCGTCCAACGGATGGTCGAAGGGATCATTGTCAGGCATGCCGAGATGAAACCGCTTGAAGCGTTGTTGTCTGAAGAGTTTGCCAATCGGCTTCTTCATGCGGCCAGCGGCGCATTCGGTACATCGATCCAGATTACCAGGAGTGCAATCTTTGGAGCACTCCGCGCAGGCCGCGAGGAAGTCCACCCCGAGGACTTCGAATTGGCATACGCGCAGTCCTCCGGATGCCGGCCGGGCGAGAACGTCTTTGCGGTGGCCAATTGGCGGTCCATCAATCCATCGCGAGCGCTGCACGATCTCGTCGCCAAGTACCAAGAGAGCGAGAAGGAAGCCCTCAAAGCACGAAGCAGGAGGGGTTGATGGCCACGCTTACTCGAACCGTATCACTGAACCCCGGAGAGACTCCGGGAAGCTTCGCAGCACGGCTAGCGGCAGCGAACTCGGTGAGCGTGCGTACCTTTGCACGTCATATGGAATTTCGTCTTCAAGCGCTCGATAGCGGCGAACCGAATGATCTGGCGGTCCTCTCAGAACTTTCTGGTGTTTCGGATGCAGCCCTCGAGGCGACCGCAATTTCGTGTCGCGAGGACGGCTTGTGGCTCGGGTCCGCAAAGCTGAGCCTTCGGAATCTGTCGAGAAACAGGCCTCGGGTTTGTCCGCAATGCCTCCTGAACGACCTCGAGTGCGGTCCGGAAGCAAGACCGGTCACACGACCCTGGTTTAGGGTGACCTGGGTTGTGCCGTTTGTCCTAACTTGCCCAACTCACCGCTGCATGCTGGTAGAACCCAATACGTTGGAGTCCAGCTCTGGAATCCAAGATTGCTTGCGTCGAAATCCGCTTTGGATCGCGGAGACGGCTCAGCTAGTCGTCCCTGCTCCAGCTTCACCTCTTGAGGACTGGTTGGCTGATCGGCTTTCGGGGCGCGAGACTGAAGTTGGGTTCCTTGATCAATTGCCGCTGTACCTCGCTGCCAGACTGGCGGAGGTGACTGGGGCCTGCATTCTCTTTGGCAAACAAGTCGTGTTGGGAGGACTATCGCTGGAGGATCGGCTCAACGCTGGAACCGCGGGATTCGCTGTAGCCCAAGCTTGTCTTGGCGAATTCCTGGCCGAGTTTTACTCCGAATGGGTGACGTCGAACACCAAAGGAGCGAAAGGAGTGGGTGGGACCTTCATGAAGTGGCTCCAGGATAGTCGAAAAAACCCAGACTACGAATTCCTTCGCGGATGGGTACGCGATCAGGCCGTCGAGTATCTACCCCTTGGGCCCGGAGACGAGTTCCTTGGCAAGGTCAGCCATCGTCGGTTGCATTCGGTGTATACGGCTGCCGACGAATACCAAGTGCACCCTAAGCGCCTGAGAAAGCTTCTGCGTCAAGCTAACATCATCGGGCCGGAAACTGACGGCCTACATGACTCCCGTGCCATCTTTCGGGTCGAGGCTGTTCACGATCTCATCACCGCTTCGATCAATGGCGAACAGGGTCGCGAGTATCTGGGCATGAACCGGGTGCAATGGGAACAGGTCCGCAAAGCCAACTTGCTGGAAACGCTTTTCGGAGAGAGTGATGAAACCCAAACGGCGTACTCGAAAGCTGGACTGGATCGCTTTCTTGAAAGCGTCAGCTACCAGAGTGGGGATGTCGAAGGACTCGTTCCCATTGCTCGCGCCCTAAAATTGGCCGGCTGCGGGTACGTCGACGTGATCGTGCTTCTGCAGCAGCGGTCGCTCGAACGGGTATCCACGGATCCTTCAAAGCGCGGCTTCTCAGCCATTCTTGTGGCTGCGGACGAGGTGAAGCAAAAAGTTGCAAAGCCCGCACTCCCCGGGCTCACGGCCAAGCAAGTTGCCAAACAAATGGGCTTGGTCATCAACGCAGTATACGCCCTCACCGCGCACGGAGACCTCCCATCGGAACGCATGCAGTCATATGGTGGCACACGCGAAGCGCGCTTCGTTCGACAAGAGGCTGTACTTGCATTCCTGAGAGAGTACATGCCGCTATCCGAACTTGCAGCATACCTTGGCGTTCAACGGAGCCATCATGCATGTCGGCTGATGGACGAGGCAGGTGTCGCTCCTGTCTTCACTTCGGAGACACGGCGCGCCGTGATCTACAGACGGTCGGAAGTCTACGCCGGCCTGCAAGCTCAAGCGCCAACTTGAGACCTGACCGCACGTAATCTTTTATCCCACCTTCGACCCCGCCTTTCCGGCGGGGTCTTTTTTTGTCCTGAAGCAACCGGGGTCGCCGTAGAGACAGACCTTAGGTCACATCGGGGACAAAGAAAGTCGCATCCACACTGAAAACACCAATGAAATCAATAGGCATTTGAAATCTAGAGACAAACCTAAGGTGCCTCTACAAGTGGGCGGACACCCAAAGTTGTGTGCCTGAAAGCCAATGTTGTGTTCCTGGAGCGGCGAAACGGCCGCTCCTCGATGAGAAGTAAGGGAAGCAGCGAAGAGTGCGCAGCTTGAGGATGCACGGAGAGCTGCCTCTTGGGCGGCCACCCAAAGTTGAAAATACCCTGACGCGTAACCGTATCTTGCTCAGCGTCAAGATAGATGGCTCATCCGACACTCAAAGTTGGCTCGCCTAGATCGATAAGGGAAAAGCCCGGACATATAGATGTCCGGGCTCAGACTGCTGACAAACCCCTGGCGAGAGTTGGGGGTTTGTGATTCAGTGGGTGATGTTGAAGCGAGCCGGCCCTGAACAAACCGCACTT
>NZ_JACJHY010000054.1 GCF_014138625.1 Aminobacter ciceronei | reverse complement strand
CGCAAAAATGTCCGGTGGCGCGGGGTGGAGCAGCCCGGTAGCTCGTCAGGCTCATAACCTGAAGGTCACAGGTTCAAATCCTGTCCCCGCAACCAAATACCAAAACAGCCCAGCTTGTCTGGGCTGTTTTGGTATTTGGACGCAGGTGACGGTCGAGTTCAACCTGCATCAGCGGCCCGCTAGGAGCCAAAGCCGACAAAGCGGGACAAAAAGCCAAATCCTGTCCCCGAAACCAACAATAAAAGCCCGCCAAGGTGAAAACCACGGCGGGCTTTTTGCTGTCTCGAACCACGTGACAGCCCGAGCTTGAAGCGTGAGGCGGCCTCCAAAGCCGCAGACCCAACAATCAAAAGCCCCCAAAGGTCAAAACCACCGACGGCTCTGTCGTGGCTGGACGCTGGTGACGCGACAGCTGAAAGTGCTGCACGGTCCGCGCCGGCAAAGGTCGCCGGAGCTCGAGCTGGCAGGCCTCGACCAAACCTGCTCCGCCCGTCAGCCTCATGCTCCTGAAGGCCTAAGCCAAATAGCGCCTGTCCCAGTCGGCCATCCTATGCGCATTGCCGATCTGCATCGCCTGCGAAAAGGCCGAGCGGACACCACCGAACACCGTCGACACCAGGATCTTCGGCCGCGCGGCGAGCTCCGCGCTTGCCATATCTGCATCAGTCGACCCGCGATGCAGCGCCCGGATGTCCATGATAACCACGTCGCCGGCCCTAACGTCGATGCGAACGACGTCCGCGGCCGACGCTTCCGCAAGGGCTTCGAGCCGTGTGTCATCGAGCGGTGTGGGCGTAAGATGCGAGCCTGGCAGGATCCGAAGGCTGGCGCCGTCCTGCAGATAGACCAGTGCCTTGAGGCATCCGGCCGTCTCCGCCCAGGGATCGCAATCCTTGAGGAAACCGCTGTAGCGGCCACGCAGCAGATCGGTGTGCCAGTGTTGGGAACGATTGACCGTAATGTCGCTCAAGCCAAGGGCGAAATACGGGATGTCCTGGTAATAGGCCTGCAAGAACCGGTTGATCGTCTCGTCGGCGGCGATCCTGGCGTGGACTGCCGCCAGGGCTGGAAAGCGATGAAAGCCGGCGAGATGGTAGGAGTGGGCGACGTTACGTGTCTGTCCCATGCTGCCGAGATTGTCGACGGCAGCTTGGCGAAATGCCTCGATTTCGGCTTTGTCGAAGACTTGCGGCAGAACGCAATAACCGTCTCTCAGGCTCAGGTTCGTCAGTTTCGGATCCATGCACCCCAGCTCAGCCCTGCTTCAGCGATCGGCGCTTGCGCACCCGCTTCGCCTTGAGATCGGAGCGCAGCCGCTCGATCAGGCCACGCGTGTCCGGCTCGCCCCAGATGCGCCGTTCGCTCCACAATCGGTTGTAGTTGTTTCCGCCTGATGGCACCAGATCGCTGAACTCGCCTTCCGCTGTCTTGTTGCGGATGGCCACGATTTCTCCGGACGGCATCATCTTGACGATGTTGACCCTGCCGGTTCGGTCGGTGTTCAGCCGCGGCGAGTCGCCGAAGGTGATCGAGCGCCAGTCGGACGTCTCGGCCAGGACGCGGCCGAACAAATAGGGTCCGGTCGGTTCCAGCGACGAGTGGCCATAGAAGCGGGCGTTGAAATGCGTGACGATGCGGTCGATCGCCCGCGCCAGAACCGGATTGCCGGCTTCGGCATAGATGAGCGCGTTGCTCGTCGCCCAGGACGGATGGCCTGATATGTCGCGAAAAACCACCATCTTGCAGCGGCTCCCGATCGCGATCGGGCGCAGGTGGAGATAGGACAGGTCGGAATAGAGCCCGCCATAGCTATGCAGCAGGCAGTAGCGCGCCAGGTCCGCCTTGAAAGCGTAAGGCGTCAACGCTTGATAAGCCTGCAGTACCGGTTCGGGATAGCTGGCGGCGAGAAATGCGGTCAGTTCTTCGTTGTCGTAGCGCCGGTACTCAGCGTCGGGATAGGTCGACCTGAACGACTCGACGTTGCGCGCGAAGCTGTCCGTTGTCGCTGGCGACGGCTGCGCGCCGTCGGTGATCATGATCTGGAAAAGCCGCAGCGGCGGTTTTGTCATTCCATTCGTCCCCGATTGCGACCGTGTTATCAGCCCGAGCGTGGGCGTGAGAAGGGGCTGTCTGGTCTGGCAGGGGGGACGTTGCGGCTATACAGCTCAAAATCGCGGCTAGAACAGCTCAAAATCGCCCGATCGCGCGGCGTTCGGCTGCTCGGAGGTCTGGCCGGCCAGGTGTGCTGCGAGGTCTGAAAGGGTGATCGCTGCGAGGGCCGCTTGCGGATCGAGCTGCCAGACCGGGCTCATGCCCGTGCCGATCTCGTCGAGATAGCCGGCTAAGCAGCGGAGCTTCTGCTCGATGTGATCGAAGCTCTGCAGCGCCTGCGCATAATGCGGGTCGCTGCCGGCGAGCTGGCTGCTCTGGGCGGAAACCAGCGGATGCAGCCTTTCCACTTGCGCGGCGATGTCATTCAACTCGCTGCTCACCCGTCCGAGCAATTCGGAAACGGGCACAAGCGTCTCATGGCAAAGTGCAGTGGCACGCGATGGCATGTCGGAACGGCCTTTCAGAAGATCAGAAGAACTCGACGGAACCGCCCGAAGGCGCGACCAACGGCTGTTTGGGCGGAACAGGCGCAACAAAACCCTTGTCGCCGGAGAGCATGACCTGGCGGGCGCGCCCCGACAATGGCCAGTATTCGACCCGGCGGCCGCGATCGCCGCCGAGGTCGCCGCCGACGATGCTGATGCCTTCATTGCGCAAGAACGTCTCGGCAAACTCGCCGTTCATCGCGCCGATGTCCGAAAGACCTTCGATGGTCCGGGCCCCCCCGAACAGCTTGGCTTCCAGCCGGTGGCGATGGGCGCCACGCTGCAGCAGGCCGTTGACGAGCAACTCCATCAGGTGGACGCCGTAACTCTGGGCATCGAGCGACGAGCGGCCATTGTTGCCGGGCAGCAGGAAGTGGTTCATGCCGCCGGTCCGGGCAAAGGGATCGCGAATGCAGGCGGCGACACAGGAGCCGAGAATGGTCGTCAGCACGACGTCCTCCCGGTCGACCACGTGGTATTCGCCGCGCATGACGGTGATGCGCTGGTTTACAAGGGTCACTTAAGGATCCCGACGATTGCTTCGATAGCCTTCTTGAGCGCCGGCGTGGTGAACGGCTTGGTCAGGAAGTTGTTGACGCCAAGTGCCACGGCGGCTTCCAGGAGCTGGCGGTCGCCCTTGCCGGTCAGGAGGATGAACGGCGTCGCCCGGGTCGGGCCGTAGGAGCGGATCGCCTTCAGCAGCTGCAGCCCGTCGAGTTTCGGCATGTTGAAGTCGGAGATGACCATGTGCGAGGGCTGCTCCATCATCATGCGCAGCGCCTGCTCGCCGTCCTTGGCGATGGCGATCTTGCGGATGCCCATCTCCTGCAGCGCATCGGTGATGAGCATGCGGCTGGTCGTCGTATCGTCGACCACGAGGACCTTAAAGTGTTCGAGGAAGGACATTTTTAGCTCCGTTGGAATTCGAGCGCGTCAGCGCGAGGATATGGGAGGCGATCTTGTCCAGCGGCGCCTGCCGCTCGACCGCGCCGACTTCGAAAGCGACCCTGGGCATGCCGTAGACAAGGCTGGTGGCCTCGTCCTGACCGATCGTGCCGGCGCCTGCCTGGCGCATGTGCAGCAGTCCGGCAGCACCGTCGCGACCCATGCCGGTCAGGATCGCGCCGACTGATTTCGACCCTGTCGCCTTGGCGACCGAGGCAAACAGCACGTCGACCGACGGCCGATGGCCATTGACCGGATCGGTGCTGCGCAGCCGGCAGCGCAACTGGCCGGGCCCCGAAATCTCGAGATGCGTGGCACCACCGGGGGCGAGATAGATGTGCCCGGTCGTCAGCGGCGCGCCATCGACGGCCTCGCTGACACGTGGCCGCGACATGCGGTTGAGGCGCTCGGCGAAGCTCTTGGTAAAGGCTGCCGGCATATGCTGGGTGATCACGGTGGGCGGGCAGTTCTCCGGAAACTGCGACAGCACGGTGATCAGCGCCTCGACGCCGCCCGTCGACGAGCCGATCGCCACGACCTTGCCGTTGGGCACATAGTCGGCGTTGGCAGCAGGCTGCTCGCGCGCGTCGCTCGGCTGGTTCGTCGCCAGCGGGCGGATCTGGGCACGTGCTGCTGCCTTCACCGTCGCTTGCAGCGTGCCGAAGGCGCGGTCGTCGCTGAACGACGCCTTGGAAATGCAGTCGAAGGCGCCAATCTCAAGGGCCGTGATCGTGGCCGTAGCATCCCTTGATGTCAGGCTCGACACCATGATGACGGGCATCGGCCTCAGCCGCATGATCTTCTCGAGGAATTCGAGCCCGTTCATGTTCGGCATCTCGACGTCGAGCGTGATGACGTCGGGATTGAGTTCCTTGATCTTGGCGCGGGCCTCCAGCGGGTCGGCGGCATGGCCGACGACCTCGATGGCCGGGTCGAGGCGCAGCACTGCGGAAAGCAGTGTGCGCATGGTGGCGGAATCGTCGACGATGAGAACGCGAACCGGCTTCATGCGGCGCCCTCGCGCAGCTTGTAGGTGGTGATCCCTTCGGGCTGGAAATCCGCCGTCGCAGGCCCTGAGACGCGCTCGGAATGGCCGATATAGAGTGTGCCGCCCGCCGTCAGCAGCGGAACGAAGCGGCTCCAGATCCGCGACTGCGTCGCTTCCTCGAAATAGATGACGACGTTGCGGCAGTAGATCGCCTGGAACTGACCCTTCATCGGCCATGCGCCGATCAGGTTGAGCTCGCGGAAAGCCACGATCGTACGCATTTCGTCGGCAGCACTGAACGAGTTGCCGTCGCCTGAGCGGACTGGCGTGAACCAGCGCCGGCGCAAATCAGGCGGCACCGGGCGAAGGGCTGCCTCGCTGTAGATTCCCTCGCGACCGAACGCGACCATGTTGGGGTCGATGTCGGTCGCCAGAACCCGGATGTCGTGGTTGGCGGCTTCCGGCATCAGCGACAGGATCGTCAGGGCGATCGAATAGGGTTCGGCGCCATTGGAGCATGCCGCAGACCAGATCCTGACGCGGCCGCCGCGCCTCGCCGCTTCGAGCAGCGGCGGCAGGACCTGCTTGGCCAGATGTTCGAAGTGATGCGGCTCACGGTAGAAATTGGTGACGTTTGTGGTCAACGCCGCCAGCATCCTCTGGCGCTCGTCGAGACCCTCGCGCGAGGCGATGAGCGCGCAGTAGTCGCGGAAGCTTTCCAGTCCGAGCGCCCGCAGGCGCTTGGACAGCCGGGAGTAGACGAGTGCTGCCTTCGCCTCGGTCAGATGGATGCCGGCGTCGGCATGGAGCATCGCCGCGATCTGCCGCATGTCCTCGCCGGTGAGCACGAACTCACCGGCGACCAGGCTCTGGCGCTGATTGTGCGGCTTGTCGATGTTTTGCAGAGTGGTCATGCCGCGATCGGCTCAAGCGCCGGCAGGACGTTGTCCAGTGCGATCAGGCTGATCATGCGGCCTTCGATGGCCAGCACGCCGCGTACGAAGGTCTTGGCCATGTCCGAGGCGACGTCGGGCGTCGGCTTGATGGCGTCGTCGGTGACCGACAATATGTCGGACACGGCGTCGACCAGTAGGCCCACCACCTGGGTGCCGACCTGAGCCACCATGATGACATGGCGAACGGTAGGCTCCGGCGGCTGGAAGCCGAGGCGGGCAGCGAGATCGACGATCGGCAGGATCGCGCCGCGCAGGTTGATGACACCGCGGACGTAGGGCGGTGACTTCGGCAGCACAGTCGCCGGTGCCCAGCCTCTGATCTCGCGCACCGACATGATGTCGACGCAGAATTCCTGCTCGCCGATACGGAACGCGATGAGTTCGCGGCTGCTGTTGTCGTGTTTGGTGGTCTCGATCATGGCATCACCCTGCTGCTGCAAGAACGGGTTCAAGAATGGTCGCGTCGGACTGCGAATTGGCGATCACGGTGTCGACATCGATGATGAGGGCGACGCGGCCATCGCCGAGGATGGTTGCGGCGGCGATGCCCGGCACATGCCTGTAGTTGGACTCCAGGCTCTTGATGACGACCTGGCGCTGGCCCTGGATCGTGTCGACGAGCAGGGCGCTGCGGCGGCCGCCTTCGGTCTCGACGAGGATTGCCACGCCTGCCAGCGGATCGGTGGCGGTGTTGCGGAAGCCGAGCTCGCGGCCGACGTCGATCAGCGGCGTAAACGCATCGCGGATCGCAATGACCCTGGAGCCGCCGCCGAGGCCGTGCACGTCGGCTGCTTTGGGCTGCAAGGTCTCGATGATCGCCGTCAGCGGCACGACCAGCGTCTGGTCGGCCACCGTCACCACCATGCCGTCGAGCACGGCGAGCGTGAGTGGCAGGCTCATGGTGAAGGTCGAGCCCTTGCCGGGGCGCGAGGTGATCGACAACCGACCGCCAAGACCCTGGATCGAGCGCTTGACCACGTCCATGCCGACGCCGCGGCCGGAGATGTTCGACACTTCCGATGCCGTGGAGAAGCCAGGCAGGAAGATCAGATTGTCGATCTCCTCGTCGGACAGCACGGCGTCGGCTGCGATCAGTCCCTTCTCCACAGCGATCGCCTTGACCCGCGAGCGGTTGATGCCGGCGCCGTCGTCGGCAACCTCAATGACGATGCGGCCCGAGCGGTGCATCGCCGAAAGACGCACAACGCCTTCGGCCGGCTTGCCGGCGGCGATACGCACCTCGGGCTTTTCCAGCCCATGGTCGATGGCGTTGCGGATCATGTGCGTCAATGGGTCGTTCAGGCGGTCGATCACCGTCTTGTCGACTTCGGTGCCTTCGCCGTCAGTGATCAAGCGGACCTGCTTGCCGGTCATGCTGGCGACTTCGCGCACCAGGCGCGGAATGCGCTGGAACACCGACTTCACCGCCTGGGCGCGGATCGCCATGACGCAGTCCTGGATCTCGCGCGTCAGGTGCTCGAGCTCGTCGAGGCCAAGGGCCACGGCGGATCCAGGTACGTGTCCGGCTTCCATGACGCGCTGCGACAGCATCGCCTGGTTGATGACGAGCTCGCCGACGAGGTCGATAAGTCGGTCGACACGCTCGAGATCGGCGCGGATGGTCTGCGGGGCACCCGCATTGGCATTGGCGCCGCTTTCGCTGTTGCGCGCCGCGGCAGCCTTGGTCGGCTGGGCCTCGACTTCGGCAACAGCCTCGCGTTCCTCGGCTGATGGCAGCGGGATGATCTCCGCCGTCGTTGCCGGCTGAGCCGCCTCGTCGCCCTGGATGGAGCGGAGCAGGGCAGCGAATGCGTCTTCGGTCGAGTCGGCGCCGGGTTCGGCATCGGAGGAACCGGCGTCGGCTGCCTGGATGGTCAGGCTGGAATCCCATTCCACGAATTCGAAGACTTCGCGGATCGCGTCCTCACCCTTTTCGGTGGTGAGCTTGATGGTCCATTCAAGATAGGCGCCTTCCGGATCGAGTGCGGCGAGAGACGGCAAGCCGCTTGCGTCGCAGTTGATTTCCAGCTCGCCGAGCCGTTCCAGTTCGCGCAGCACCAGCACCGTCTCGTTGCCCTTGGCATAGAGTTCGGGCCTGGGCTTGAAAGTGATCGTGTAGCTGCGCCCGATATCGACGGGTGCGTCCGAGAAATCGAACGCCACGGTGACGGGCGTGAAGGAGAAGTCGCTCATGTCGTCTTCTTCTTCGGCTTCCGCCTCTGCCCCGCCGGGGCTCAGTGCGGTGAGCTCGCCGACAAGCACTTCGCTGCGGCCGCTGTCGACCGTGTGGCCATCGCGTGCCGCCGCCACGAGATCTGCCAGAAGGTCGGCGGCGCGCAGCATGACTGCCATGACGTCGGCCGTCGGTTCCAGCGCGCCGTTGCGGACGTGGTCGAGCGTGGTTTCGAAGACATGGGCGAACTGCACAAGGCCTTCTAGGCTGAAGGCGCCAGCGCCGCCCTTGATCGAATGCACCGCGCGGAAAACCGCGTTCACGGTGTCGGATTCGGCTTCCCCGCGTTCCATCGCGAGAAGGCCGGTTTCCAGTTCGGCGAGTTGTTCCTCGCACTCCTGGAAGAAGGTCTGCTTGACCGCTGCCATTGCGTCCACGGACATGTCTCCCGGTTCAGGCCGACACGCGGCGGATGGCATCGATCAGCTTGGCAGGATCGAATGGCTTGATGATCCAGCCGGTCGCACCTGCACGGCGGGCGCGATCCTTCTTCTCGGCATCGCTCTCGGTGGTCAGCACCAGGATCGGAATGCCGCGATAGGAGTCGTCTGCACGCACATGCTCGATGAAGCCGAAGCCATCCATGCGGGGCATGTTGATGTCGGTGACGATGACCCGCGGGGTCTCTGTCTTCAGCACCTCGAGGCCATGGACGCCGTCCTCGGCTTGAATGACCCTGTAGCCGGCTTGCGTCAGCGCCAGTTTCAGCATCTCGCGCATGGTGCGAGAATCATCGACGGTCAAAATGGTCGCGCTCATTCCGGCATCTCCTCCTTGGTGAAATCCGCTTCCGAGAAGCCCAGGAGCCGCAGGCCTTCGACGAAGCCGGGCGTCAGGTTGGTGAAGGAGAGCGCGGTGTCATCCGCGCTCCAGGTTTGTTGCGCCGACAGGAGAACCTGAAGGCATTGACCGCCGATCCGCTCCACGCGCGAGGCATCGATGGTCAGCGCGGTTCCGCGCATTGCAAGCAGGCTTTCGGTCAGAGGCGCTGCCGCCCTGAAGTCCAGCGCTGCCGCAAGCTCGAGTATCCGTTGTGAAGGATCGGACACGGTGGTCATGGCTCGATCAGAACTCCTGCCAGTCGTCGGCCGCCGGAGCGACCGCACGGGCTGCGGAAGAACCGAAGCTCGACGATGCGACCTTCAGTTCCGGCCGTGGCGCGCGCGCCGGAGCCTTGGGGCTTGCTGGGCGGCTGCCTTCGACGACCGAGAGTTTGCCCAGCCGGAACGTGCTGATCTGGCGCGACAGCTCTTCGGTTTCCTGCGACAGTGAGTGGCTTGCGGCAGTCGATTCCTCGACCATCGCGGCGTTCTGCTGGGTCACCTGGTCCATCTGGTTGACCGCCGAGTTGACCTGGTCGAGACCGGTGGACTGCTCATGCGCGCTGGCCGCGATGTTGGTGACGACGGCATTGATCTCGGCCACCTGGAGAACGATGCGCTCCAGTGCCTTGCCGGTCTCGGCGACCAGCTTGACGCCTTCGCCGACCTGGGTCGTCGAAGCGGAGATCAGGCTCTTGATCTCGCGGGCGGCTTCCGCCGAACGCTGGGCCAGCGCGCGCACCTCCGAGGCAACCACGGCGAAGCCGCGTCCAGCGTCGCCGGCGCGAGCCGCTTCGACACCGGCGTTGAGCGCCAGGAGGTTGGTCTGGAAGGCGATCTCGTCGATCACGCCGATGATGCGGCTGATCTGCTCGGACGACTTCTCGATCGTGCCCATGGCATCGATGGCCTTGCGCACCACCACGCCGCTGGTCTCGGCATCGGTCTTGGCCGTCGAGACGACATCACGGGCATGCACTGCACCTTCGGCCGTCTTCTTGACGGTCGCGGTGATCTCGTCGAGCGCGGCTGCGGTCTCTTCGAGGCTTGCGGCCTGCTGTTCGGTGCGGCGCGATAGGTCGTCGGCGGCGGTGTAGATCTCGCCGGTGCCGGCGTGGATCGCCTTCACCGAGGAGGTGATGCTGAGCATCGTCTGCTGCAGCTTCTCAACGGATTCGTTGAAGTCCTGGCGCAGCTTGACCAGCTTGTCGGGGAACGGCGCGTCGATGCGGTGCATCAGGTCGCCCTTCGACAGCGCGTCGAGGCCGTGGCCCAGTGCCGAGATCGCAACCATGTCCTGGCGGTCTTCCTCGGCCTTCTGCGCGGCGCGCAGTGCGGCCTCGTCCTCGGCGCGGCGGCGCGTCTCGGCGGCTTCTGCCTCGAGACGAACCTTCTCGATCGCGGCTTCCTTGAAAGTCTGCACGGCGGACGCCATCTGGCCGACTTCGTCGCGGCGGCCGATGGCCGGAACGACGACCTTGAGGTCACCGGAAGCCAGGCTGCGCATCGCCTGCGTCATGTTGTTGACCGGCGTTGCGATCTGGCTGGAGAGCCACAGCGCGATCACGACGAGGATGGCGATAGTCAGGCCGGCGCTGCCGAGCTGCAGATACTGTGCAGTGGCGATGGCGTCGTTCTTGAGAACGGCGGTTTCGGTCTCCCACCGGGTGATCTCGGCCTGCATCTCTGCAACCGCCTTGCGAACGGTGGCCTGCACCTCAGATGCCCGAACCGAGGACCCGCGCTCGCGACCCTCTGCGTAGGTAGCTTGATTGCCGGCCAGCTGGACCATCGGGTCGCCGACCTCATTGCGCCAATTCTCGGTCATTGCCCTAAAGTTCTCGACGGCGGCGATGACAGCCTTGTCGTCGATTGGCAGGTTCACAGCTTCGGTGATCGTCTTGTCGACGTTCTTCGAGGTCTCGTGATAGCGCTTGGCTACGTCTTCCCTGAGATTGAGCAAGTAGGTTCGAGCAATGTTGGATCGATCGAGGTGGAGCGCTTCCGCCTTGCCGACGGTGGAAAGCACGCGGCTGGCCACCTCGAGTTCCGCACTGGCAGCTTCAAGCTGGCTGAGGGCGCGCATCATCATCCCGCCGACGACGAGGCTCACGATGACGATCGCCGAGAAGGCAAGCACCAGCTTGCGCGTGATGCTGAGATTGGTTGTGGAGAAGCCCCCTCTCTGAGGCGGAGCGCCGTAATGGGTGGCTGTTGGATCGAAGGTGGAACTCATTGGGCGTTTCCTTGCCGTAGAGGTAGAACGTGGTTGCCTGGCCCCGACACGTCTTCTTCGCCGGCAAAGTATTGCCGATCGCTGGGAAGCGTTTCGCTTCGCACCGCCTGAAGACATGCAGGAATGTGAGTAGGGGATGGCGCCGGCGGCGTCGCCAGCGCGTGTTTTGCTTCGAAAAGGAGGAGATCTAAGAGAGGTTTCTCAAACGTCGCTTATTAGAAAATGCTCATGTCTTGCCTGCTACTTCATTCCCCGAGAGCGCCGACAGGAACCCCTCCCTGTACTTAAAAATTTAGCTATCTCGTTGACTCGACGTATTCAGAAGAAATTACCCAAGTGTAAATGCCGGCAGCACTGCCAAGGATCCGAGTCATCAGTACTTGTACGGCAAGAGTCATTCGCGCTGCGCAAGCAATGTGTGAAAGATAAGTCGTCGGTATTGAGAATGATCCGCTTAAGATAAACCAGTACTCTTGCAAGAACACTGGTCAGTTGAATCAGGCTCGATCCTAGTCGGCACCGATCCATGTAAGCCGCCGCTGACAGTCGAATCCGCTGCATTTTCGGCTTTTTCGCACGGTTGCTGCCCGGTGACTCAAGGGAAAGGCGGCTATCGATCTGCCTCATTCTTGCCACAGGTGGCGGTCGACTTGTTGGAGTTCAGAGGTCGATGCGCTGCGAAATTCCGCTGAGTCGTGCAAATTTTTTTGCGGTTTGACGCCGAAGTTGACCTTGAGTCACGCGATCGGCGTTGGTGTCTGCGCGCGTCGGTTGTGAGCCAGTTTTGCAATTCGCCGAACAAGGGGAATCATCGCTTGCTGCACTTGACTTCGGTCGCGCGCGGGCTGCTTCCCTTAGTTGAATCCGCACGCGTTTTACTTCCTGTCTAGTTGCAGAACGCATCGTCGCTGGCCGCCGAGGACGCTTTGTGCACAAATGAAAATGCCGCCTGGACCGTTCCCACAA
Organism: Aminobacter ciceronei; assembly: GCF_014138625.1. Classification (GTDB taxonomy): domain Bacteria; phylum Pseudomonadota; class Alphaproteobacteria; order Rhizobiales; family Rhizobiaceae; genus Aminobacter; species Aminobacter ciceronei. The sequence continues at coordinate 14,861 of NZ_JACJHY010000054.1, read as the reverse complement.
GAATGAATGGCGTCGTTGAAAGTTTGTACACAAACGAAAAAGGCGCCGACTTTGGCCGACGCCTTCACAAGATGGATGCTGGTGGTACCAGCTCGCGGCTAGCTTATCCGATGCGCTGGCCGCTCTTCGGATTGAATACATGCAAGTCGGCAGCACTTACCGACAGCCGGACGGTGTCGTCAGGCTTCACCGCGACCCGCCCCATGGCAAAGACACACGCCTGCTGGCCGGCAAGCCTGGCATAAAATTGCGTCGACAGGCCGAGAGGCTCGACCACCTCGACCCGAACGGCGATGCCGCCATCGCCGGCGACGCGCATATGCTCGGGCCGCAACCCTATCGTCACCTCGTCACCGTCGGCAACCGGCAGGCTGGCCAGTACGGGCAGGCGCTGGCCGTCGCTCAGGACGGCCGCTGCATCATCGCCCGTCCGCCTGACAGTCGCCGGCAGGAAGTTCATGCCCGGCGAGCCGATGAAGCCGGCAACGAAAGCGTTGGCGGGCCGGTCGTAGAGGTCGAGCGGCGCGCCGACCTGCTGGACGACGCCATCATGCATGACGACGATACGGTCGGCCATCGTCATTGCCTCGACCTGGTCGTGGGTGACATAGACCGATGTCGTCTTGAGCTGCTGGTGCAGTGCCTTGATCTCGGTGCGCATATGCACGCGCAGCTTGGCATCCAGGTTGCTGAGCGGCTCGTCGAACAGGAACACCTTAGGGTCGCGCACGATGGCGCGGCCCATGGCGACGCGCTGGCGCTGGCCGCCGGAGAGCTGGCGCGGCAGACGCGCCAACAGCTTGTCGAGCCCGAGCCGGTTCGCCGCGCCATTGACCCTGGTGTCGATCGAGCCCTTCTCGGCCTTCCGAAGCGCCAGGCTGAAGCCCATGTTCGAAGCGACGTTCATGTGCGGATAGAGCGCATAGGACTGGAACACCATGGCGATGTCGCGGTCCTTGGGCGCGACGTCGTTGACGACGCGCTCGCCAATGCGGATCTCGCCCGCCGAAACCTCTTCCAGACCGGCGATCATCCTCAGCAAGGTCGACTTGCCGCAACCGGAGGGGCCGACGAGCACCACGAACTCGCCGTCTGAAATCTCGAGGTCAACGGCCTGGAGCACGTTGAGCGAACCGTAATCCTTCTGGACCTTGTTGAGTGTAACCGAAGCCATGGTCCTACCCTTTGACGGCGCCGGCGGTCAGGCCGGTCACAAGATAGCGTTGCAGGAATGCGAAGAAGATGCAGACCGGGATGAGCGCCAGGATCGACGCCGCCATCATCTGTCCCCAGTCGACGGCGAATTTGCCGATGAAGGTGAGCAGTCCAACGGCGAAGGTCTTCTGGCCCTCGCTGGAGATCAGCATCAGCGCGAACAGAAGTTCGCTCCACGCCGCGGTGAAGACGAAGCCGAGCGTCGCCCCCATGCCGGGCAGCGTCAGCGGGATGATGATGCGGCGCAAAGCCTCGAAGCGGGTGCAGCCGTCGATCATCGCCGCTTCCTCCAGGTCTTTCGGTATGCCGTCGAAGAAGGATTGCATCAGGAAGGTCGCGAAGGCGGTGTTGAAGGCGGTGTAGATGATGATCAGCCCGGTCAGGCTGTTGGTCAGGCCGATCTCACCCATGATGCGGTAGATCGGCGGGATGACCATCACCAGCGGGAAGGTCTGCGTCAGCAAAAGGGCTATCGCCACCGTCGTCTTGCCACGGAAGGAGAAGCGCGACATGGCGTAGCCGGCGCCCGAGGCGATGACGGTCACCAGGATGGCCGTGGTCACGGAGACAAGCACGCTGTTGAAGAAGTAGAGTGGAAAATCGCTGGCCTTCAGCACCGTGGCATAGTTCTCGAAGGTCGTCGCCGACGGCCACAGCGTGATGCCTTCGGAATAGAGCAGCGACTGCGGCGTCACCGAGATCTTCAGCGTCCAGTAGATCGGAAACAGCGCGAAGATGACGTAGGCGGCAATGGCGCCGTAGAGCCCGATACCGCCGAGCAGGCGCGCGGAATTGGAGCGTCCGGCAATCATCACGAGTACCTCGCGAGCGAGCGGCGGATGCCGATCAGCACCACCGCATAGGCGATGAGAAGGATCAGCAGCAGCACTGCCACCGCCGAGGCGTAACCCTTGTCGAGCGACTTGAAGGCGCTGACATAGATGTAGGTGGCGACCGTGTTGGTCGAGCCGGCCGGTCCGCCCGAGGTCATGACGAAGATCAGGTCGGCGAAGGTCGCGATCCAGATCGTGCGCAGCATGACGGTGATGGCGATTGTCGGCGCCAGGAACGGCAGCGTCACTTTGGAAAAGCGCTGCCATGGCGAGGCGCCGTCGATGGCCGCGGCCTCGTGCAGCTCGGACGGGATCGACTTCAGTGCCGCCAGAAGCGTGATGGCGAAGAACGGGATGCCGAACCAGACATTGGCGATGATCGGCCCCCACATGGCGATCTTGGGGTCGGCCAGGATGTTGCTCGGCTCGGCCATGATGCCCATGGCGTAGAGCCAATGCGGCAGCGGCCCGACGATCGGGTTGAACAGCCAGGCCCAGGTGAGGCCGGACAGGAAGGATGGTACGGCCCAGGGCAGGAACACCACCGCCTGCACCATCTTGCGGCCCCAGAACGGCCGGTCGAGCAGGAGCGCCAGGCCGAGTCCGAGGAAGAACTGGAAGAACAGGCTGCCGACGGTCCACCACAGCGTGTTGACCAGCGCTTGGGCAAGCAGCGGATCGGAAAACAGTGCCTGGTACTGGCCGAGGCCCACATATTCGGACTTGAAGGCCGAGAATTTACGAAACGAATAGCTGATGCCGATGATGAGCGGCACGAGCAGCACCGTGACCAGCAGGATCAGGGCTGGGCTGAGATAAAGCCACGGCTCGAAGCCGGGCAGGACGGAACCCCTGCGCCCCGCCTTGCGGGGCGAATTCGATTCGGCGACTGCAGTGGTCATGGCGACGCTTTCGGGCGATGCTTTCGGCATGGCGAAAAGATCGCCCCCTCGCGCGCGACCTCGTCTCCAAGGGGAGAAAGGGCTTGGCGGCGATGCCGGCATGACCGCGAAACGCGGTCGCGAGGGGGCAGCAAAGGAGCCCTGGCGACAGGGCAGGGTTGGCGGGACATCGCTGCCCCGCCATGGCCGTTACTTCTTGTTTTTGGCCATCCAGTCCTGCTGTTCCTTGGTCAGGAACGCAGCCCACTCGTCGGCGATGTCCTTGGCCGTGCGCTGGCCGAGGAGTACCTCCTGGACATTCTTGACCGAGACCTGGTCATAGAAGTTGCCGAGGTTTTCGAGATGCACCGGCGGCGTCACGAACTCGAACTTGTCGGGATTGTTCAGCTCCTCGAACCAGCCCTTGAACTGCTCGGTCTTGAAGTGCGGATCGTCGGCGGCGCTGTTGTGGATCGGCAGCACGCCGACTTCCTTGGCCCAGCCGATATTGTTTGCCGGCGAAAGTAGCGTCGACATCAGCTTCCAGGCGTCGTCCTTGACCTTGGAACTGGCGAACATCGACCACCCGGCATAGCCGAGCGTCGGATAGGATTTTCCAGACGGACCGGCCGGCATCGGGGCCACGGCGAAGTCTTCCGCCTTCATCTTTTCGGCGATGCCGATCAGCGCGTCCGGGTCCTGGTCGAGCATGGCGCATGTGCCGGAGTAGAAGCCGGTGACGATCTCGTTGAAGCCCCAGCTGACACTGTCCTTGGGCGCGTAGCCTTCCTTGTAGATGTCGGCCAGCATCTGCAGGCCCTTGACCGAGCCTTCCTCGTTGATGGTCGAGGTGCCGTCCTCGTTGAAGTAGCCGCCCTTGCCGTTGGCGATGTTCATGAACATCTGCACGCCGTTGAAGCCGCCGGGGCCGCCGCGCATGCAGTAGCCATACTTGCCTGGAATGGCTGAGATCTTCTTGTTGGCGTCCATGAACTCGTCGAGCGTCGTCGGCGCATGGTCGAGGCCGGCTTCCTTGAACAGATTCTTGTTCCAGAACATGGCGCGCAGGTAGTAGCCGTAGGGAAGCATGTACTGCTTGCCGTCGACGACGGAACCGAACTGCTTGGCGCGGTCGCCGAGCGTTGCGGCGTCACCCCACTTGGCCATGTAGGGCGTGAGATCCTCGAGCTGGCCGTTGGTGCCGTAGAGGCCGAGCCAGCGCTCGGGCATCTCGACGATGTCGGGCGTGTCGCCGGCCTGGACCATGGTCAGGAATTTTTCGAAGGCCTGACCCCAGGGCAGCGAGACGAGCTCGACCTTGATGCCCGGATTGGCGGTCTCGAATTCGGCGATCTGCTTTTTCAGGAATTCGGTGCGGGGCGGGCTGGTGATGACCTCCACCATCTTGATTGTCGAGTCGGCGAGCGCCGACCCCGCCGACAATGCGAGGCCCATGGCCGCCGCGAACAACACTCCGTACTTCTTCATTCCAGTCACTCCCATTCTTGGATCTTGAAGTTATTTTCTTGTTGCACTCTCGAAGGCCCGACTGACGTCGGCCCAGAGATCCTCCACGTTTTCCAGCCCGATATTCAGCCTGATGGTTCGCGGGCTGACCCCGAACCGGCCGATCGAATTGGCATCCGGCGTCTGCTGCAGCGAGGCGAGCGCCGGCACCACGAGGCTTTCGTGACCGCCCCAGCTGACGCCGATGCGGAACACTTTCAGCGCGTCGGTGAAGGCAGGCACGTCGATGTCGTCGGTCACCTCGAAGGAGAACAGGCCGGAATAGCCAGTGAGCGTCTTCTTGCCCGGATGGTTGGAGAAGGCGGGGTGGTTGACGCGCTCGACATGGCCGTGGCCCTTCAGCCGTTCGGCAATCGTCAGCGCGCTCTTCATGTGGTGCGGCAGGCGCAAAGGCAGCGTGCGCAGTCCGCGCAGCAAGAGCCACGCCTCGAAAGGCGACAGCTTGGCGCCGAGATAGGGATAGGTGCGCTCGTTGATGCGGCGAATGTGCTCGGCCGAGCCGGCGACGACGCCGGCAACCGTGTCGCTGTGGCCGCCGAGATATTTCGATGCCGAATGCATGACCACGTCGACGCCGTGCAGGATCGGCTTCTGGAACAGCGGCGTCGCCCACGAATTGTCGATGACGGTGACGATGCCTTGCGCCTTGGCGAGTGCCGTCAACACCTCGAGATCCTGCAGCTCGAACATCATCGAGGTCGGGCTTTCGAGATAGAGCATCGCCGCGCCCGGCAGTGCTGCCTTCACCGCGTCCGGGTCGGAGCCGTCGACATAATCGACCTTGATGCCGAGATGCGGCAACAGCCGCTCGAACAGGCGGTAGGCGTCGCCGTAGCAGTTGCGGATGGCGACGATGCGCTGACCCGCGCCGACAAAGGCGAGCACGGTCGAGCTGATTGCCGCCATGCCGCTGGAAAATCCGCGCGCCGCCTCGGCCCCTTCAAGGGCGGCGATCTTGCTCTCGAATTCCATGACCGTCGGGTTGTTGCCGCGCGAATAGATCGGCTTGGTGCTGCGCCCGGCAAACACGTCCGCCATCTCGGCATAGCTGTCGAAAGTGAACAGCGATGTCTGGTAGATCGGCGGAACCACAGCGCCGCCGGGGAACGGCTCGTCATGGGCCAGCAAGGTCGCCGCCTCGGCTATGAAATCGCGCTCGAACTCGCTGTTCATTTGTATCCCGCACGTTTGAGATTGGCGTCGCCGCGGCGAAGGTCGGCCTCGACGGTGGCGATCAGTTTCAGCGCTTCGCCGCGCGCTCCTTCGGCGTCGCCAGCCGCAATCCGCTCGTAGACCGTGCGGTGATAGGGAAAGCTGGCGTGGCCGAAATCGCGGACGCCCAGCGGATGCTCCCAGAAACGGTGGAACAGCTCATGCATTGCCGAGATGATCTGTTCGAATAGCGGATTGCCCGACACGCGGTAGATCGCCTGGTGGAAATCCCAGTCTTCGTCCGAGGACATGCCGGCGCGGCTGTGGAAGGCTTCTTCCATGACCTCGAGCTTCTGGCGGATGATCTCGACTTCGGCCGGACCGGCGCGCAGGGCGCACAGGGCGGCGGCTTCGGCCTCGAGGCCACGGCGGATTTCCAGCGTGTGCATCAGGCTTTCGAAGTCGTTGCCCGAGGCAAATGTCAGCGGCAGATGCAGCATGTCGCGCGATACCGCCGCCTTGAGATAGGTGCCGCTGCCCTGGCGGCGTTCCACCAAGCCAAGTCCTTCCCAGCGCGTCAGCGCCTCGCGCACGGTGGTGCGGCTGACCTTCAGCCGCTCCGACAGGACGCGCTCGGTCGGCAACCGGTCGCCGGGCTTGAGCTCTTCGTGGATGACGAAGTCTGCCAGCACGTTGAGGACTGCATCATCGCGCGCAGTGGCTTGGAGGGGAGGCAGGTCGAGCACGTCGCGGCCTTCAAATGGTACAATGGTCAGACCAATTTCTGCATGGCCAGTTGCGGCTGTCAATCGCGAATGTCAGGAAAGTTCAGGAGCGACTGACCGGACACCGGTCGTGGGCAACTGATACGAGGCGTCTGGCGATGCTGGATGCCGCGTCGAGATGAGTGTTGTTGACGGTCGTGGTCAACTGGTCGGCAGGGTCATCTTCGCAATTTTTTCAAAGCCTTGCGGACAATGCGATGCACAATAGGCCGCCTCCGAGGTCGGAGGGCGGCCTATTGCGACAAGACAGTCAACTGGGCGACGAGGGTCGTAGCATCGGAAAACGCAGGTACGGCCTGGCGCCCGCGCGACAGCTGATGTTTCAGGCGTAGCGCGACAGAGCGAGGTCGGAGACGTCGATCTCGGGACGGACGCCGCCGATCATGTCGGCCAGCACCCGGCCCGAACCGCAGGCCATGGTCCAGCCCAGCGTGCCGTGGCCGGTGTTGAGGTAGAAGTTGTCGAACTTGGTGCGTCCGATGACCGGCGTGCCATCCGGCGTCATCGGCCTCAGACCGCTCCAGAAGGTGGCGCGGCTCTGGTCGGCGGCGCCGCCGAACAGGTCCTCGACCGAGAACTGCAGCGTTGCCTTGCGCGACGGCGACAGGTCGGTGTTGAAGCCGGCGATCTCGGCCATGCCGCCGACGCGGATACGGTCGCCGAGGCGGGTAATGGCGATCTTGTAGGTATCGTCCATGATCGTCGACACCGGCGCCTTGCTCTCGTCGACGATAGGCACGGTGATCGAATAGCCCTTGACCGGATAGACCGGGACCCGGAGGCCCAGCGGCTTGACGAAGGACGGCGTGAAGCTGCCGAGTGCGCCGACGAACATGTCGGCCTCGACATCGCCTTCCGAGGTGCGGACGGCGACGATGCGCTTGCCTTCCTGGCGCAGGCTTTCCAGCTTCACATTGTAGCGGAACTCGACGCCGAGCTGTTCCGCGAGTTTGGCCAGCTCGTTGGTGAACTTGAAGCAGTCGCCGGTCTCGTCATTCGGCAGGCGCAGGCCGCCGGCGATCTTTTCGCGCACCGGCGCCAAGCCCGGTTCGGCACCGACGCAGCCGGCGGGATCGAGCACTTCGTAAGGCACGCCGTCGCTCTGAAGCACCTCGATGTCCTTGGCAATGCCGTCGAGCTGCTTCTGGTAGCGGAACAGCTGCAGCGTGCCCTGCGTGCGGTGGTCATACTGGATGCCGGTATCGTCGCGCAGCGCAATCAGCTGGTCGCGGCTGTATTCGGCGAGGCGGACCATGCGGCTCTTGTTGAGCGCGTAGCGGGCCGAGGTGCAATTGCGCAGCATTGCCGTCACCCAGCGCCAGGTCGAGACGTCGAGCATCGGCTGGATGATCAGCGGCGCGTGCTTCATGAACAGCCACTTCATCGCCTTTTGCGGAATGCCGGGAGCGGCCCAGGGCGAGGCATAGCCGGGCGAGATTTCGCCGGCATTGGCAAAGCTGGTTTCCAGCGCCGGACCGACCTGACGGTCGAGCACGGTCACCTTGTGACCCTGCTTGGCCAGGTAGTAGGCAGAGGTGACGCCGATGACACCGGCACCGAGAATGACTATGCGCATGATTGCCCCTGTGGTTTAGCGCGCTGCCGGGCTGAGGTAGCGGCGTCTGTAGCGCCGGCCCAGGCTGGTCAGGATTTCGTAGGAAATGGTGCCGGCATCCGACGCGATCATTTCGAGCGTCTGGTGCGGGCCGATCAGTTCGACCATGTCGCCAAGCTTCAATGTTCCGGTCGGCAAGCCGGTGACGTCGAGAATCATGCTGTCCATCGACACGCGCCCGACGATCGGCAGGCGCACGTCACCGAACCAGGCAGCGCCTGAATTGCTGAGATGGCGCGGTAGGCCGTCGGCATAACCTGCGGCGATGGTGGCGAGCCGCATTTCGGACCTGGCGACGAAGCTTGCCCCATAGCCCACCTCGGCACCCGCCGTCACGGTGCGGGTCTGGACGACGCCGACGTCGAGGCGGACCACCTGCTGCATCGGATTGACGCCCTCGCCGAGCGGCGCGCCGCCATAGAGCGCTATGCCCGGCCGGGCGAGATCGCCATGAAAATCGTCGCCCAGGAAGATGCCGGCGGAATTGGCAAAGGACAGCTTGGCATCGGGGAAGCGTGCGCGCACGTCCCGCATCCGTCCGAGCTGGCGGGCGTTGGCATCATGCGCCGGCTCGTCGCCGCAGGCGAGATGGCTCATCACGATGTCGATGTGGATGCCGTCGAGCCGGTGTGGTTCGGCGATCAGCGTTTCCAGCTCCTGCGGCTCGAGCCCGAGCCGCGACATGCCGGTGTCGGCCTGGAGTGCTGCCGGCAACGTCACGTTGCGCGCCCTCGACGTGGCCGACCAGTTGGCGACCTGTTCGAGCGAGTTCAGCACCGGCACCACGCCGAGGTCGGCGCAATCGGCCTCGCTGCCCGGCATCAGACCGTTGAGCACCAGGATGCGTGCGTCAGCAGTGAGATGCGGCTTCAGCCTGACCGCTTCGATGAAATGGGCGACGAAGAAGTCGCGGCACCCGGCGGCGTATAGAACCGGGGCAACCTCGGCCACGCCGAGCCCATAGGCATCGGCCTTGACCACCGCCGCGGTCCTTTCAGGCGCGTTGCGCTGGCTCAGCTGCCGATAGTTCTCGACCAGAGCGTCGAGATCGATGGTCAGCACGCCGCATGCCGCACGGCTCTCAATGTCGCTTTGCACGCCCATTGTCATATCAGGAAATTGTCCTCACCTTCGCCAAAGAATATCGCAATGATCGGCGAAAATCTTGCCAATGTGATGATGATCATGCGAACTGTGCGTAATCTGTGCAATTTTCGAAGCGTTGTTGAAAGGAACAGCGATGCCCTCTCTGGACGCCATCGACCGCGGCATCATCCGGGCATTGCGCGCCAATGCGCGCGTCAGCAATGCCAGCCTCGCGGCCGAGGTTGGCCTGTCGCCATCAGCCTGTCTCAGACGGGTGCAGTTGCTGGAGCAGGAAGGGGTCATCAGGGGCTACACCGCGATCATCGGCAATGCCGCGGCCGACGAGGGCATCGCCGTCATCGTCCAGATCACGCTGGAGCGGCAGACCGAGGAGTATTTCAACCGCTTCGAGCTCGCGGTGCGGCGCTACCCCGAGATCAAGGAGTGCTACCTGATGACCGGCGATTCCGACTATTTCCTGCGTGTCGAAGTGGCCAGTGCCGGCGATTTCGAGCGCGTGCACAAGGAGATCCTGTCAGCGCTGCCGGGCCTCGCCCGGATCCATTCGAGCTTCTCGATCCGCAACATCCTGCAGTCGAAACGGCCGAAGACGTCTTGAAGAAAAGCCGGCGCCCTGGTGGTACGCCGGCTTTGTTGTCAGTGTCAGACGGCTGACTGGGTCACGAATTTGGTGACCAGATAGGCTTCGAGCGCTTCGGTGCCGCCTTCCGAACCGTAACCGCTGTCCTTGACGCCGCCGAACGGCGTTTCGGGCAATGCCAGGCCGAGATGGTTGATCGTCAGCATGCCGGTTTCGATCTCGGCGCCGAGGTCGGTGACCGTCTTGTTCGACTTGGTGAAGGCATAGGCCGCGAGGCCGTAGGGCAGGCGGTTGGCCTCGGTGACGACGTCCTCGAAGGTCCTGAACGGCATCACCAGCGCCACCGGGCCGAAGGGCTCCTCGTTCATGATGCGCATGTCGGTGCGCACGCCCGACAGCACCGTCGGCTCGAAATAGGAGCCCTTGTTGCCGATGCGCTTGCCGCCAGTCTCGAGTCTGGCGCCGTCGGCCACCGCCTCGGTGATCAGCTTTTCGACCGCTTCCAGCCGGCGTTCATTGACCAGCGGGCCCATGCGGCTGCTGGCCTCCAGGCCGTCGCCGACCTTCACGCCCTTGGCATGCTCGACGAACTTGCCGAGGAAGCGGTCGTAGGCGCCTTCCTGGATCAGGAAGCGCGTCGGCGACACGCAGACCTGGCCGCCATTTCGGAACTTCGACGCGGCGAGCGTCGCTGCGGCTGCGTCGACATCGGCGTCGTCGAACACCATCGCCGGTGCATGGCCGCCAAGCTCCATCGTCGCGCGCTTCATGTGGGTGCCGGCCAGCGCCGCCAGATGTTTGCCGACCGGTACAGAGCCGGTGAACGACACCTTGCGGATGACCGGATGCGGCACGAGGTAGCCGGAGATTTCGGGCGGGTTGCCATAGACGAGGTTGAGCACGCCGTCGGGCAGGCCGGCATCCCTGAACACGTCGGCAAGGCAGGCCGGCGACGCGGGCGTCTCTTCCGGCGGCTTGACGATGATCGAGCAGCCGGTGGCAAGGGCTGCGCCGATCTTGCGCGCCGCCTGCGAAATCGGGAAGTTCCAAGGCGTGAACGCTGCAACCGGACCGACCGGCTCCTTGACGACGATCTGCTGGATGCCGGGCGCACGGGCCGGAATGACGCGGCCATAGGTGCGGCGGCCTTCCTCGGCGAACCAGTCGAACAGGTCGGCTGAGGAGAGCACTTCCATCTTGGCTTCGCCGACCGGCTTGCCCTGTTCCTGCGTCAGCAGTGTCGCGATCGCATCGGCGCGTTCGCGTAAGATGTCGGCGGCGCGGCGCAGCACCTTGGATCGGTCGTAGGGCGACACCTTGCGCCAGATCTTGAAGCCGCGCTCGGCGGCGGCGAGTGCCCGGTCGAGGTCGCCCTTGCCGGCCGAGGCGACCTTGCCGATCACCTCGTTGGTGGCGGGGTTGTAGACGTCGATGGTCCTGCCGCCTTCGGCCGCCGTCCATTTGCCATCGATGAACAATTTCACTTCGGGGTACATGCTGTGTCCTTGCTGGGTCGTTCGTGAGCGGATGAAGATGGGGCAGGCGTCGCCGGGCGGCGGGTCACGCCTCGAATGGTGCGCTAGACATAGGTTCGCTTCAGCTTCCGTGCCACCAGTTCTGCGATTGCCAGCGACGAGGTCAGCCCCGGGCTTTCGATGCCGAACAGATTGACCAGTCCACTGACGCCGTGGACCTCCGGGCCTTGGATGACGAAATCGGCAGCCGGCTCGCCGGGCCCGACAAGTTTGGGGCGGATGCCGCAGTAGGTCGCACTCAGGCTGTCGTCGGCGAGGCCGGGCCAATATTTCCGGATCTCGCCATAGAAGTGGTCGGCCCGTCGCGGATCGACCGTGTAGTCCTTGGTCTCGATCCACTCGACATCGGGGCCGAAGCGCATGCCGCCATTGAGGTCGAGCGTCAGATGCACGCCGAGCCCGCCCGGTTCAGGCACCGGATAGATCAGCCGTGAAAACGCCGGCTTGCCTGACACCGAGAAATAATTGCCCCGGGCATAAAGCAGCGCGGGCACGAATTTCGGGGAGAGCCCCGCCAGCGATGCGGCGAGCCTGTTCGCGCCAAGACCGGCGGCGTTGACGACATGCCGTGCTGCGATCTCGAAACCTGCGCCGCTCGAGCTGTCCAGTGTCTGCAGCACGAAACGGCCCGCTTCGATACGACCGGAAACGATCTCGGTGTTGAGGCTGAGAAAGGCGCCATGCTCCTCGGACTCACCGAGCAGTGACAGCATCAGTGCATGGCTGTCGACGATGCCGGTCGATGGCGACAGCACGGCGGCGTGGCAGGCAAGAGACGGCTCCATCGCTTGCGCTTCGGTGGCGTCGAGCAGCACGAGGTCGTCGACGCCGTTGGCCCGAGCCTTGTTGATGATGCCTTTCAACGTCGGCACCTGCTCCGGCAGCGTTGCCACGATCAGCTTGCCGCAGCGCTTGTGCGGAACGCCGCGCTCTGCGGCATAGGCGTAGAGCATGTCGCGGCCTTTGACGCACAGCTCGGCCTTCAGGCTGCCCTCGGGATAGTAGATGCCGGCGTGGATCACTTCCGAGTTGCGCGAACTGGTTTCGGTGCCGATGGCATCAGCCGCTTCGACGACGATCGTCTCCATGCCGCGCCGGCTGAGTTCCCGCGCCACGGCGAGACCAATGACGCCGGCGCCGGCGATGATGCAGTCGACCGTCTCCATGGTCAGCCGGCACTCCCGGTCGGCTTCAGCGCCGCGAGCTGCTCGATGATGGCCGAGCTTGCGCCGCGGATGTCGTCGACGATGGCGCGCTCGGCCCGGTCGGCGTCGCGGGCCTCGATGGCTAACAGGATCATGTGGTGATAGTCGATCATCGCCCGCCCGCCATGCTGGTAGGACGCCGCGATCATCGGCCCCATCTGCAGCCACAGCCGGTTGAGGATGCCGCGCAGCACGGTCATGCCGGCGATCTCGGCCAGCGCAAAATGGAAGGTCTGGTTCAGTTCCAGCGCCGCCGGCCAGTCCGCCGCGGCAATGGCCTGCTCGTTGCGCGTGACGAGTTCGCGCAGCCGCTCGATGTCCCTGGCCTCGGCCTTCAGCGCTGTCTCGCGCGCGGCAAGCCCCTCCAGCTTCATCCTGATCTGACGGATTTCGAGATAACGCTCCAGCGTCATGACAGGCACGCGTACTTCGCGCGCCGACTTCTGCACCAGCGCCTCGTCCTGGATCAGGCGCAGTATGGCATCGCGCACCGGTGTCACCGACGTACCCAGCGACTGCGCCAGGTCGCGGATGGTCAGGCGCGCGTCGGGCGCGAAGCGTCCCTTGATCAGCGCGTCGGACAGCTGGCCGTAGACAATCTCGCCGAGATTGTCGTGCTCAACCATCTGCAAGGCGAAGCCTTCGGTCATCGGTTTCCTTCGCTCATCTGCTCATTGTCCGGGCTCGCATGGCGCCGGGGTCAGGTCGCGTGCCCCTTTGTCGGTACTGGGCAGCTGCGGCACCCTGGCCTTATCTGGCCTGCCCGTGCCGCTTCTCTGGCCCTTGACATTGGTCCACACGAAAAACATGATGCATCAAACAACAATTTACGGATTTTGCAAGCGGTCGCTGACCGCGAACGCAAGATCATCGACATCGTCGCCCTGCCGGCGACGCTTCATCCAGTGAGGAACGACAATGGACAGCCAGCCGAATTCGCCCGAGGCGCGCGACAAGAAATTCCACATGCACGCCTACACCAATGCCCGCCGCCACCAGGAGGTCGGCCCGCTGATCATCGAAAAGGGCGACGGCATCTATGTCGAGGACATCTCGGGCAAGCGCTACATCGAGGCGATGTCGGGACTGTGGAGCGTCGGCGTCGGCTTCTCCGAGAAGCGCCTCGTCGATGCCGCAACGAAGCAGATGGCCAAGCTGCCCTACTACCACAGCTTCACCCATAAAGGGCACTCGCCGCTGATCGACCTCGCCGAGAAGCTGGTGACGATGGCGCCGGTGCCGATGAGCAAGGCGTTCTTCACCAATTCCGGATCCGAGGCCAATGACACGGCCATGAAGATGATCTGGTTTCGCTCCAATGCGCTCGGCCAGCCCGAGCGCAAGAAGATAATCTCGCGCAAGCGTGCATATCACGGCGTCACCATCGCTTCCGCCAGCCTCACCGGCCTGCCCAACAACCATCTGTCCTTCGACCTGCCGATCGCCAATGTGCTGCACACATCGTCGCCACACCACTGGCGTGAGGCGCTGCCTGGCGAGACCGAGCAGCAGTTCTCGACCCGTCTCGCCGACGATCTGGAAAAGCTGATCCTCGCCGAGGGCCCCGAAACCATCGCCGCCATGTTCGGCGAGCCGGTCATGGGTGCCGGCGGCGTCGTCGTCCCGCCGGCCGGCTATTGGGAGAAGATCCAGGTCGTTCTCAAGAAGTACGACATCCTGCTCGTCGCCGACGAAGTCATCTGCGGCTTCGGCCGCACCGGTAACATGTTCGGCTCAGAAACCTACGCCATGCAGCCCGACATCATGGTCATGTCGAAGCAGATCTCGTCGTCCTATCTGCCGATCTCGGCGCTGATGATCAACGACAAGGTGTTCGAGCCGATCGCCGACGAAAGCAACCGCATCGGCACCTTCGGTCACGGCTTCACCGCCGGCGGTCATCCGGTCGCCGCCGCCGTTGCGCTCGAAAATCTCAAGATCATCGAAGAACGCAATCTGGTCGCCAACGCCCGCGAGGTCGGCGCCCACATGCAGAAGCGCCTGGCGAAAATCGCCGCGCACGATCTCGTCGGCGAGGTCCGCGGTGTCGCCCTCATCGGCGCCATGGAGCTGGTCGCCGACAAGGCAACCAAGGCGCCATGGGGCTCCGCTGGCGCACTTGGCGGCCTGGTCAACGGCCTGCTGCAGCAGAATGGCATCATCTCCCGCAACATGGGTGACGCGCTTGCCTTCTGCCCGCCGCTGATCATCAACGACAAGCAGGTCGACGACATCTTCGACGCCGTCGAGAGGTCGCTCGACGAGGCAGCGAAGCACGTCAAGGCCTGATCGTCGATTCAACCAGGCAACAGCAAAAAGCCCGCCATCCGGCGGGCTCAGACTGCTGACAAACCCCGTCGAATTTCGGCGGGGTTTTGTTTTGTGGGTTGATTGAGCTTTTGGATTGATGTCGGGGGGCAGATGCC
>NZ_JACJHY010000053.1 GCF_014138625.1 Aminobacter ciceronei | reverse complement strand
CAAGGATGTGCGTGCACTGATCCGCACCGCCGGCGATGTCGGTTTCGAGCCGGTGCTGCTGCACTCGGTCGAGGCGCGCAACAATGCCCAGAAGGCGGTGCTGTTCGACAAGCTGAAGAGCCACTTCAACGGCGACCTTGCCGGCAAGACCTTTGCGCTCTGGGGTCTGGCCTTCAAGCCCAACACCGACGACATGCGCGAGGCACCGTCGAGGGTGCTGATGGAGGCGCTGTGGCAAGCCGGCGCCAGGGTGCAGGCCTATGATCCCGAGGCGATGAACGAGGCGCAGCAGATCTATGGCCAGCGCGACGACCTCACCTTGTGCGGTACCAAGGAGGCGGCGTTGCGCGGCGCCGATGCACTCTTGATCGCCACCGAGTGGAAGAATTTTAGGGCGCCGTCCTTCGAGCTGATCCGCGACCAGCTCAAGACCGCCGTCATCTTCGACGGCCGCAACCTCTATGACCCGGCAGTCGTCGCCCGCCACGGCATCCAATACGTCTCCATCGGCCGCAAGGCGTCATAACACCGGCAAAGAAAGGGCCCGCGCGAGCGGGCTCTTTTGTCTGATGCGGCGCTCACTGGTTGCGGCGCTTGCCTTCCATCAGGTCGAGCACCGCGCGGGCGGCGTCGAGCACATTGGTGCCGGGTCCGAAGACCGCCGACACGCCATGGTCAAGCAGGTACTGATAATCCTGCCGCGGAATGACGCCGCCGACCACCACGATGATATCCGCAGCGCCCTTGGCCTTGAGAGCCTGGACAAGCTGTGGGGCAAGCGTCTTGTGGCCGGCCGCCAGCGACGACATGCCGACGACGTGGACCCTGGAGGCGATCGCCGTGTCTGCGGCTTCGCCCGGCGTCTGAAACAGCGGCCCGGCAATGACCTCGAAACCGATGTCGCCAAAGGCCGAGGCGATAATCTTGGCACCGCGATCGTGGCCATCCTGGCCGAGCTTGGCCACCATGACACGCGGCTTTTCACCCAGTGAGCCGGCAAACTGTTCGAGCCGCGACACCAACGTCTGGAATTCCGGCTCGTCGTCATAGGCCTTGCCATAGACGTTTTCGACCACTTCCGGCACCGCCGCATGGTCGCCAAAGGCGCGGCGCATGGCATCGGAAATCTCGCCGACCGTGGCACGGGCGCGGGACGCGTCGACGGCCGCGGCAAGGATGTTGCCTTCACCTGAGCGAGCGACCTGTTCCAGCGCGGCAATCGTTTCGGCGACGCGCTTCGGGTCGCGCTGGCGGCGGGTGCGCTCGATACGGGCGATCTGCGACAGGCGCACGGCGGAATTGTCGATCTCAAGGATATCGAGATGATCTTCCTGCTCGAGGCGGTACTTGTTGACGCCAACGATGACCTCGTCACCTTTGTCGACGGCGGCCTGGCGCCGGGTCGCCGCCTCCTCGATCATCCGCTTGGGCAATCCGCTCGCGACAGCCTTGGTCATGCCGCCCATCGCCTCGACCTCCTCGATCAGCGCCCAGGCCTTCTCAGCGAGGTCGTTGGTCAGGGCCTCGACATAATAGGAGCCGGCGAGTGGGTCGACGACCTTGGTCACGCCGGTCTCATGCTGCAGGATCAACTGGGTGTTGCGGGCGATACGGGCCGAAAACTCGGTTGGAAGTGCTATCGCCTCGTCGAAGGAGTTGGTGTGCAGCGACTGCGTGCCGCCGAGGGCCGCCGACATCGCCTCGAAGGCGGTGCGGACGATGTTGTTGTAGGGATCCTGCTCCTGCAGCGACACGCCGGAGGTCTGGCAGTGCGTGCGCAGCATCAGCGACGAGGCCTTCTTCGGCTCGAACTCGGTCATGATGCGCGACCACAGCAAGCGCGCCGCCCGCAGCTTTGCCGCCTCCATGAAGAAGTTCATGCCGATGGCGAAGAAGAAGGACAGCCGGCCGGCGAAGTCGTCGACATTGAGCCCCTTCTTCAGCGCCGCACGAACATATTCGCGCCCATCGGCCAGGGTGAAGGCAAGTTCCTGCACCAGCGTCGAACCGGCCTCCTGCATGTGGTAGCCGGAGATCGAGATCGAGTTGAACTTCGGCATCTCTCTGGCCGTGTACTCGATGATGTCGGCAACTATGCGCATCGAGGGTTCGGGCGGGTAGATGTAGGTGTTGCGGACCATGAACTCCTTGAGGATGTCGTTCTGGATGGTCCCCGACAGCTTGTCGCGCGACACGCCCTGTTCCTCGCCCGCGACGATGAAATTGGCGAGGATCGGGATGACAGCGCCGTTCATGGTCATCGACACCGAGATCTGCTCGAGCGGGATGCCGTCGAACAGGATCTTCATGTCCTCGACGGAATCGATTGCCACGCCGGCCTTGCCGACGTCACCTTCGACGCGCGGATGGTCCGAGTCATAACCGCGATGGGTGGCGAGGTCGAAGGCGACCGACACGCCCTGCTGGCCGGCGGCGAGCGCCTTGCGGTAGAAGTTGTTGGAAGCCTCCGCCGTGGAGAAGCCGGCATATTGCCGGATCGTCCAGGGGCGGCCGGTGTACATGGTGGCGCGTGGACCGCGCAGGAACGGCGCGATGCCCGGCAGCGTGCCGAGATGGCCGATGCCTTGGAGATCATCCGCCGTGTAGAGCGGCTTGACCTCGATGCCCTCAGGCGTGTTCCAGGTCAGCGTGTCGGGCGATGCCTTGATCTCGCGCTCGGCGAGTTTTTTCCAGGAATCGATTGTTGGTTTGTCGGTCATGTGCTGCTTCCATTCGGCAACTCGGCGAGCGCCATCTTGTTGCGCGGGCCAGCGGCCCAGTCCCGCACAACCAGAAAACCCGCCAGCAGATAGATCAGGAGAATCGTATTGGTGTGTGCGTTGAAGGAGAGTGTCCCCGTATCAACGAGCCAACCGCCGGTCGCGATGAATATCTCGCCGGCGAGGTAGAGCAGAGCGATCCTGCGGATACTGACGTAGCCATAGACAAGTTTCGTGACAATCGAGAAACCGGCAGCCGCCCAGATACCCCATACCATCGCATTGAAAAGATGGATGACATATGGCGCGCCGCCAGGTGCTTGCACACCGACCAGCAACTGGAGGCCGGGCGTATGGAGACCCCAGCTCGCAACGTAGGCTGTCTGAGACAGGATTGCGCCAAAGAAGCCGCCGAAAAGGCAGGCGGCGGTCTTCGCGTCTTCCCGGATCCTCTCCCTGGTCACTCGAACTCCATGATCAGCTCGTCGACTGCGAGGCTTTCGCCCGCTGTCGCCGCCACGCGCTTGACCGTGCCCTTGCGCTCGGCGCGCAGCACGTTTTCCATTTTCATCGCCTCGACGGTTGCCAGCGACTGGCCGGCCTCGACGGTGTCGCCTTGCTTGACGAGGATCGACGTCACCACGCCCGGCATCGGGCAGAGCAGCATCTTCGAGGTATCCGGCGGCAGCTTGACCGGCATCAGCCTGGCCAACTGGGCGACGCGCGGGCTGCGCACATGGGTCACCACGTCCATGCCGCGCCAGCGCAGGCGCCAGCCTGTGCCCGACCGCGACACCTTCACGCCGATGGACGTGCCATCGACGGCAAAGTTGGCGTGCGGGTGGCCTGGCAGCCAGTCGCTCGACACCGCAAGTGTGGTGCCGTCGTCGAATTCGACCATCATGCCGTCGGCTCCGTCCCTGACATGGAGCGGCAGGGTGAAGCCGGCAAGGGTGACCACCCAGTCGGCGCCGACGGGACGCTGGTGGTTGGCGAGCGAGCCAGAGATCTGGGTGCCGCGACGCTGGACGGACTGGTTGATAAGTGCCGCCACCGCGGCAAGCTTGCGGGCATCGGACTCGGAGGGTGCCACGCCGGCAAAGCCGTCGGGGAACTCCTCGGCGATGTAGGCGGTGGTCAGCGCGCCGGAGCGGAACCGCTCCTGGTCCATGACCGCCGAGAGGAACGGCAGATTGTGGCCGATGCCTTCGACTTCGAAATCGTCCAGCGCCCGGCTCATCGCCTCGACCGCCGTCAGGCGATCCGGCGCCCAGGTGCAGAGCTTGGCGATCATCGGATCGTAATACATCGAGATTTCGCCGCCCTCGAAGACGCCGGTATCGTTGCGGACGATGGTGCCGTCGTCGCGCTTGCCCTCGACCGGCGGGCGGTAGCGGGTCAGCCGGCCGATCGACGGCAGGAAGTTGCGGTAGGGATCCTCGGCATAGAGGCGGCTTTCGACGGCCCAGCCGTTAAGCTTCACGTCGGCTTGCGCAAAGCGAAGCTTCTCGCCGGCGGCGACGCGGATCATCTCCTCGACCAGGTCGATGCTGGTGATCAATTCCGTCACCGGGTGCTCGACCTGCAAGCGGGTGTTCATCTCGAGGAAGTAGAAGTTCCTGTTGCCGTCGACGATGAACTCGACCGTGCCGGCCGAGAAGTAGCCGACGGCCTTGCCGAGCGCCACGGCCTGTTCGCCCATTGCCTTGCGGGTGGCGGCGTCGAGGAAGGGCGACGGCGCCTCCTCGATGACCTTCTGGTTGCGGCGCTGGATCGAACATTCGCGCTCACCGAGATAGACAAGGTTGCCGTGCTGGTCGCCCAGCACCTGGATCTCGATGTGACGCGGCTGGGTAACGAATTTTTCGATGAAGATGCGGTCGTCGCCGAAGGAGGACTTGGCCTCGTTCCTGGACGACTGGAAACCCTCGCGCGCCTCGGCGTCGTTCCAGGCAATGCGCATGCCCTTGCCGCCGCCGCCGGCGGAGGCCTTGATCATGACGGGATAACCGATCGAATTGGCGATCTTGACCGCCTCGTCGGCGTCTTCGATCAGGCCCATATGGCCGGGCACGGTGTTGACGCCGGCGGAGGCCGCGATCTTCTTCGAGGTGATCTTGTCGCCCATCGCCTCGATGGCAACAGGCGGCGGGCCGATGAAGGCGACGCCTTCGCCCTTTAGCGCCTCGGCAAAATTCGGGTTCTCCGACAGGAAGCCGTAGCCCGGATGCACCGCATCGGCGCCGGTCTGCCGGATCGCGTCGATGATTTTCTGGATGACGATGTAGGACTGGTTCGACGGTGCCGGCCCGATATGGACGGCCTCGTCGGCCATCTTCACGTGCAGCGCCTCACGGTCGGCGTCGGAATAGACCGCGACCGTTGCGATACCAAGCTTCTGGGCCGTCTTGATGACCCGGCAGGCGATCTCGCCACGATTGGCGATGAGGATTTTCTTGAACATGTTTGTCCTGCTCACAGCGGTATCGTGTCGTGCTTCTTCCACGGTGCATCGAGCTTCTTGCCGCGCAGGGCGGCGAAGGCGCGGGCGATGCGACGGCGCGACGAATGCGGCATGATCACCTCGTCGATGAAACCGCGCTCGGCTGCCTTGAACGGGTTGGCGAAGTTGGTTTCGTACTCCTTGGTGCGCTCGGCGATCTTTTCCGGATCGCCAAGATCGGAGCGGTAGAGAATTTCGGTCGCGCCCTTGGCGCCCATGACGGCGATCTCGGCCGTCGGCCAGGCATAGTTGATGTCGGCGCCGATATGCTTGGAGGCCATGACGTCATAAGCGCCGCCATAGGCCTTGCGCGTGATCAGCGTGACCATCGGAACGGTGGCCTGGCTATAGGCGAAGAGCAGCTTGGCGCCATGCTTGATGACGCCGCCATATTCCTGTGCGGTACCAGGCAGGAAGCCCGGAACGTCGACCAAGGTCAGGATCGGGATCGAGAACGCGTCGCAGAAGCGGACGAAACGGGCCGCCTTTCGCGACGAGTCGATGTCGAGACAGCCGGCCAGCACCATCGGCTGGTTGGCGACGATGCCGACGCTCTGGCCTTCGATGCGCATGAAGCCGGTGATGATATTCTTGGCGAAGGCTTCCTGGATTTCGAAGAAATCGCCCTCGTCGGCGATCGCCAGGATCAGTTCCTTCATGTCGTAGGGTTTGGCCGCGCTGTCGGGGATCAGCGTGTCGAGCCGCATCTCCAACCGGCTGGGATCGTCATGGAACGGCCGCACCGGCGGCTTTTCGCGGTTGTTGAGCGGCAGGAAGTCGAACAGCAGGCGAACCTGCTCCAGGGCCTCGATGTCGTTTTCGTAGGCGCCGTCGGCGACCGAGGACTTCGAGGTGTGGGTGCGGGCGCCGCCGAGCTCTTCGGCGGTGACGATCTCGTTGGTGACCGTCTTCACCACGTCGGGACCGGTGACGAACATGTAGGACGAGTCACGCACCATGAAGATGAAGTCGGTCATGGCGGGCGAATACACCGCGCCGCCAGCGCACGGGCCCATGATGACCGAGATCTGCGGCACGACGCCGGAGGCATCGACATTGCGCTTGAACACGTCGGCATAGCCGGCGAGCGAAGCGACGCCTTCCTGGATGCGGGCGCCGCCGGAGTCGTTCAGGCCGATGACGGGCGCGCCGTTGCGCATCGCCATGTCCATGATCTTGCAGATTTTCTGCGCGTGCGTCTCCGACAGCGAGCCGCCGAGCACGGTGAAGTCCTGGCTGAAGACATAGACCAGGCGACCGTTGATGGTGCCCCAGCCGGTAACGACGCCGTCACCCGCCACCTTCTGCTCGGCCATGCCGAAATCGGTGGTGCGGTGGGTGACATACATGTCGAACTCTTCGAAGGAGCCTTCATCGAGCAGCACGTCGATGCGTTCGCGCGCCGTCAGCTTGCCCTTGGCATGCTGGGCATCGATGCGCTTCTGGCCGCCGCCGAGGCGGGCCTCGGCGCGGCGGGCTTCCAGTTGTTCGAGTACGGCGCGCATCAGTTTATGCCCTTGTGAGAAAGCCATTTCCAGGCGGCGGGGAAGGCGATCGCGGCAAGCACGGCCTTCATGACGTCGCCTGATATGAAGGGGTAGAGGCCGAAGGCCAGCACAGGCTTGTCCCAGCCGACGACATTGCCGAGCCAGAGCAGGCCGGGCACATAGATGACGGCTCCGGCAAGCAGTGCGGCCAGCATGGCGGTGGCAGCGTTGCGGTCCCAGCCGCGCTCGGCGAGCCAGCCGGCGAGTACTGCGGCAGGCAGGTAGCCGGCGAGATAACCGCCGGTCGGGCCCGTCATGTAGGCGAGGCCGATGCCCTTTTCGGGCGTGCCGGCAAAGACCGGCAGGCCAAGAGCGCCCTGCGCGAGATAGAGAGCAACGGCAGCAGTGCCACGTACCGGGCCGAGCGCCAGGCCGAGGCCGATGACGACAAGCGTCTGCATGGTCATGGGAACGGGGTAGAACGGCACCTGGATCTTGGCGGAGGCGGTCAGAAGCAACGAGCCCGCGACGACGGCCACGATGTCCATTGTGCTGAGCCGGCTGGTCCGCCTGTCGGCAACGGTCTGGTAGAGCGTCATGGGGCTTTCTCCCGCGCTACGAGGTTGAAAAACAATGGCCTCTCGCCGCGTCAGCGGCAAGCAGCGAAGTTGGCGCAATAGCCCCATGGCGCGCGCAGGAAAACAGTTGAAAGTGTGCAAAAGCGTAATATACAAATTCGAGAAATGTAAATTGCGAATTTGCAAACATGGCGACCCGCAAACTCTATATCGGCCGCAAGGTGCGCGAGCTGCGCGAGGCCAACAAGGCGACGCAGGCGAGCTTCGCCGAGCGCATCGGCATCTCGACCAGCTATCTCAACCAGATCGAGAACAACCAGCGTCCGGTTTCCGCCTCGGTGCTGCTCGCGCTCGCCGAAAAATTCCAGATCGACATCTCGGAGATTTCGCAGGGCGACAATGACCGGCTGCTGTCGGCGCTGACGGAGGCACTGTCCGATCCGATCTTCGAGAACTACGCGCCCAACCTGCAGGAACTGAAGCTGGTGACGCAGAACGCGCCGGGCTTCGCCCGGGCGCTGATCTCGGCCCATCAAGCCTATCGCCGCAATTCCGAGCAGCTGGCGAGCCTTGACGACACACTGGGGCGCGGCACATCGGCCTCCGAGCCGACGCCCTATGAGGAAGTGCGCGACTTCTTCCATTTCGTCGACAATTACATCCACGCGCTCGACGTGGCGGCCGAGCGGCTGGCCGGGGAGCTCGGCATCGGCGAGCGCGACAGTTATGCGGCGATGGCGGGGCATCTGGACAGCCGGCACGGCGTCCGCATCGCCCGCGCCGATGCCGACGACGATGCGCTGAGGCGCTTCGACGCCAAGTCGGGGGTGCTGTTTCTCAACCCCTACTCGCCTCTGGCCACCCGCAGCTTCCAGATCGCCTTCCAGATCGCCGAGATGGAGATGGAGGCCGAGGTGGCACAGATCGCTCGTTCGGCCGAATTCCGTACCAGCGAGGCGCAGGAAATCTGCAAGATGGGGCTGCGCAATTATTTCGCCGGCGCGCTGACCCTCCCCTATCAGGCCTTCATGCGCGCGGCGGCGGAGCTGCGCCACGACCTCGAGCTGATGGCCGCGCATTTCGGCGCCTCGATCGAGCAGGTGGCCCACCGCCTCAGTACGCTGCAGCGGCCGGGGCACAAGGGCGTGCCGATCTTCTTTGCCCGCATCGACCGCGCCGGCAACATCACCAAGCGCCACAGTGCCGCCAAGCTGCAGTTCGCTCGTTTCGGCGCGGCCTGTCCGCTGTGGAACGTGCACCAGGCCTTCGAGACGCCGGGCCGGATCATCCGCCAGCTGGCCGAGACGCCCGATGGCGCGCGATATCTCTGCATCGCCACGGAAATCTCCAAGGGCGGCGGCGGCTTCAACGCGCCGCACCGGCGCTATTCCATCGCGCTTGGCTGCGAGGTCACTTACGCGCAGGATTTTGTCTATGCCGACGGGTTGGAGCTGGGTAGCAGAACCGCCTTCGATCCGATCGGCATTTCATGCCGCATCTGCGAGCGCACCAACTGCCTCCAGCGCGCCGTGCCGCCGCTCAAGCGCCGGCTGGTAATCGACAAGGACGTCCGTCACCCCCTTCCCTATCGAATCGGCTGAGGATCAGCCGTCTTGGCGGACCGTCAGCCCGCCAACCGCCAGCGTCAGCCAGCCCAGGATCATGCCGGTGCCGCCCAAGGGGGCGGCGAAGGGAAACAGGCGTTGGCCCAGATAGTCGCGCGCCAGGAGATCGCCTGAGAACAGCAACACTGACAGGAGTAGAATGGCTGCTCCGACGTGCAGGGTGCGGCTGTGGGCTGCCAACAGCGACAGAGCGATCAGTACAGGCGCATGAAACAGCAGAAAATTAGCCGCAGTGGCGACATTTGCGCTGCCGCCATGGCTGGCCGCCGCCGACAGCGCCACGCCGGCTGCGCCGCACAGCGCCGCTGCGACAAACAGAAACCGGTCGAATTTCATTGATTTGCTCCTGAGGGCGCTTTCCCGGGAAGATACGCGGAAGCTGCGAAGATGCCTGCCAAAATTCCATCCGTTTGCCGCGCCGATTGCCGCAGCCCTGCCGCTTTTCTGTGGAGCTTGAGACGGCGCGGGAAAATGGTCGTTTGGCGTTCCGCCCGGCAGTCACTATGTTCGCGCACCCGTACAACAGGCACCAGGATTCCATGGCTGGCGACATCAGGAAAATCGCTGCGATCATTGCAGCCGAGATCAATGCGAAGGCCGAACAGGTCATAGCTGCCGTCGGGCTGCTCGACGAGGGTGCGACCGTTCCCTTCGTCGCCCGCTACCGCAAGGAAGTCACCGGCGGCCTCGACGACAACCAGTTGCGCGATCTCTCCGAACGCCTCGCCTATCTGCGCGAACTCGAGGCGCGCCGCACTGCCATCGTCGAATCCATCACCAGCCAGGGCAAGATGACCGACGAGCTGGCGATCCGCATCGCCACCGTCACCACCAAGGCCGAGCTCGAAGACATCTACCTGCCCTACAAGCCCAAGCGCCGCACCAAAGCGGAAATCGCCAGGGAGCGCGGGCTTGGACCGCTGGCAGAAGCCATCCTCGCCGACCGTTCGAAAGTGCCGGCCGAGCTGGCCGTGCCTTACGTCGCCGGTGAAGTGGCCGATGTGAAGGCGGCGCTGGAAGGCGCGCGCGACATCGTCGCCGAGGGCATTTCGGAAAACGCCGATCTCCTCGGCCGCCTGCGCACCCACATGAAGGAACGCGCCGTCATGCGTGCCCGCGTCGTCGACGGCAAGCAGGACGCCGGCGCCAAGTTCTCCGATTATTTCGACCATTCCGAGCGCTGGGCCTCCGTGCCGAGCCACCGGGCGCTCGCCATGCTGCGCGGCCGCAACGAGGACGTGCTGACGCTCGACCTCGAGATCGATGCCGACGACACCTCGCCGGTCAAGCCGGTCGAGCGCATGATCGCCGCCGCCTACCAGATTGGATCGACCCTGCCCGGCGACCAGTGGCTGATGCAGGTCGCCGGCTGGACCTGGCGCGTGAAACTGTCGCTTTCGCTGTCGCTCGACCTGATGCGCGACCTGCGCGAGGCGGCCGAGGAAGAGGCGATCCGCGTGTTCTCGCGCAACCTCAAGGACCTGTTGCTCGCCGCCCCTGCCGGCTCGCGCGCCACCATGGGCCTCGATCCGGGCATCCGCACCGGGGTCAAGGTTGCGGTCATCGACGCCACCGGCAAGGTGCTCGACACCACCACGGTCTACCCCTTCCCGCCGAAGAACGACGTGCGTGGAACCCAGGCTGAACTGGCCCGGCTTATCATCCGCCACAAGGTCGAGCTGATCGCCATCGGCAACGGCACCGGCAGCCGCGAAACCGAGCGCCTCGTCGCCGACATGCTGACTGACATGCCGGCACCCAAGCCGACAAAGGTCATTGTCAGCGAGGCCGGCGCCTCGGTCTATTCGGCCTCCGCTACGGCCGCGGCCGAGTTCCCCAATCTCGACGTGTCGCTGCGTGGTGCCGTATCGATTGCGCGCCGTCTGCAGGATCCGCTCGCCGAGCTGGTCAAGATCGAGCCCAAGTCGATCGGCGTCGGTCAGTACCAGCACGACGTCGACCAGTATCGCCTCGGACGTTCGCTCGAAGCGGTGGTCGAGGACGCGGTGAACGCCGTCGGTGTCGACCTCAACACCGCCTCTGCCCCCCTGCTCGCTCGTGTCTCCGGTCTCGGGCCGTCGCTGGCCGAGTCGATCGTCGCCTACCGTGACGCCTCGGGCGCCTTCGCCACACGTCGCGACCTGTTGTCGGTCCCCCGCCTTGGCCAGCGCGCCTTCGAACAATGCGCCGGCTTCCTGCGCATCCGTGACGGCAAGGAGCCGCTCGATGCTTCGTCCGTCCATCCTGAAGCCTATGGCGTCGCCAAGAAGATCGTGGCGTCCTGCGGCCGTGACCTGCGCCAGCTGATGGGTGACAGTGCAGCGCTTAAGGCGATCGATCCGCGCGCCTTCGTCGACGAACGTTTCGGCCTGCCGACGGTGCGCGACATCATCGCCGAGCTGGAAAAACCGGGTCGCGACCCGCGTCCGGGCTTCAAGACCGCGACCTTCGCCGACGGCGTCGACGACATCAAGGATCTCAAGCCCGGCATGCTGCTCGAAGGTACCGTCACCAACGTCGCCGCTTTCGGCGCCTTCGTTGACATTGGCGTGCATCAGGACGGCCTCGTCCATGTCTCGCAGCTGGCCGACAAGTTCGTGAAGGACCCACATGAGGTGGTGAAGGCCGGCGACGTGGTGAAAGTCCGCGTCGTCGAGGTCGACATTGCGCGCAAGCGCATCGGGCTTACCATGCGCAAGGATGGCGGCGAGCCGGCGCCCCGCTCGGCCGCTCCCGCCAAGAGCCGCGACATGAAGTTCGCGTCATCGAAGCCGCAGCCAAACAAGGCGGACCAGCAAGGTGCGTTCGGCGCGGCCCTGCTCGAGGCGATGAAGCGCAAGTGAGCAAGCCTGGGCGATCACGCTGCTATCGCAGCGGCATGATCGCCCTTGCCCGCTTGCCCGTTCCTGCTTAGAAAGCCCGGGAAACGCGGCCCCAGCCGGCCGCTTGCAAAAGGTGCCGTGCTCAAATGTCCAAGTGGAAAGACGTCAAGAAGGTCGTGCTCGCCTATTCCGGCGGTCTCGACACCTCCATCATCCTGAAGTGGCTGCAGACCGAGCTCAACGCCGAGGTCGTCACCTTCACTGCCGATCTCGGCCAGGGCGAGGAGCTCGAGCCGGCGCGCAAGAAGGCCGAGATGCTGGGCATCAAGGAGATCTTCATCGAGGACGTGCGCGAAGAATTCGTCCGCGACTTTGTTTTCCCGATGTTCCGCGCCAATGCCGTCTATGAAGGCGTTTACCTGCTCGGCACTTCGATTGCTCGTCCGCTGATCTCCAAGCACCTCGTCGATATCGCCAGGAAGACCGGTGCAGACGCAATCGCCCACGGCGCCACTGGCAAGGGCAACGATCAGGTCCGCTTCGAGCTGTCGGCCTATGCGCTCAATCCCGACATCAAGATCATCGCACCGTGGCGCGACTGGTCGTTCAAGAGCCGCACCGACCTGCTCGACTTCGCCGAAAAGCACCAGATCCCGGTCGCCAAGGACAAGAAGGGTGAGGCCCCCTTCTCCGTGGATGCCAACCTTTTGCACTCGTCCTCCGAGGGCAAAGTACTGGAAGATCCGGCCGTCGAGGCACCCGAATATGTGCACATGCGCACCATTTCGCCCGAGGCTGCGCCTGACAAGGCAACCATCATCAAGATCGGCTTCGAAAAGGGTGATGCCGTCTCGATCAATGGCGAGCGCCTGTCACCGGCGGCGCTGCTGGCCAAGCTCAACGACTACGGCCGCGACAACGGCATCGGCCGTCTCGACCTGGTCGAGAACCGCTTCGTCGGCATGAAGAGCCGCGGCGTCTACGAGACCCCGGGCGGCACGATCCTGCTTCAGGCGCACCGCGCCATCGAATCGATCACGCTCGACCGTGGTGCCGCGCATCTCAAGGATGAGCTGATGCCGCGTTACGCCGAGCTGATCTATTACGGCTTCTGGTTCTCGCCCGAGCGCCAGATGCTGCAGGCAGCGATCGACCTCAGCCAGAAGGACGTCGAGGGCGAAGTCACCCTCAAGCTCTACAAGGGCAATGTCATGGTCATCGGCCGAGAGAGCGCGAAGTCGCTCTATTCCGACAAGCTGGTCACCTTCGAGGACGACCAGGGCGCCTACGACCAGAAGGACGCCGCCGGCTTCATCAAGCTCAACGCCTTGCGCCTGCGCACGCTCGCCGCGCGTAACCGGCAATGACGAGCTTTTTCTTCTCCCCGTTCGACGGGGAGAAGATGCCGGCAGGCAGATGAGGGGCCGTGCAAGCCGCTGCCCCTTATTCAGCCCTTTGGGCCACATTCTCCCCGCAAGCGGGGAGAATGAAAGACTCACGCCCCACCTTCGTAATAATCCTCGAGATACGCCCGCTTGGCCGCCTCGTCGCGCGCTGAATAGAGGTACCGGCTGAAGGCCAGCCGCTCGTGGTTCACCGCGGCCAGCTCCCAGACGCAGAAGGTGGCGCGGTGCGGGCCGGGCAGCGGAAACAGCGAGAAATCGGGGGCGTCCGATGTCTTGGCGTAGACCGTTTCCCACATCTCGTTGGCATTGCGCCACGAACTCACCAGCAGGAAATGAAAATCGCCGCCGCAGCGGTGCAGGATGACGAAGCCGAGCTCGCCCTTGAGCTTGAGTCGCCCGGTCGCCGTCTCCGCCGCCAGGAAACGCTGTGCCAGCGCGCTGGTGTCGCGTGTCACCGGCGTCGCGGCTTCCGCGATGTCGTACCACTTCAGCAGGCCGCCGCCGGCGGGTGCCGGCAACCCCGGTGTCACGGTCTTTGGGTAATGGCTGTAGCCTTCGACATTGCCGAAGCGCGAGAGATCGGCGGGCAGGCCGCTCTGGCTGTTCATGACAAGATCCTCGTCCGCATTGAAAAAGCCCGGCGTTGCCACCGGGCTCTTGTCATTTTGCGTCCGAGGCCCTGGCTTTGCCAGTGCCTCGGAAATGTCTCCTGACAGGGTTGTGTCAGGTCGTCAGGCGTCAGTTGCCGTCGATCTCGGCGCCGATGATGGCGATCGCCTGCTGGTAGACGCTGGCTGCGTTCCAGCCCTGCAGTGCGCCGAAATTGGCCTGGCCGGGCTGGTAGCCGCCGCCTGCGCTCCAGCCGTGGCCGCGCAGGAAGTTGGCGGTCGAGGCCAGCGCGTCGGCCTTGGAGCGGACCATGTCGATCTTGCCGTTGCCGTCGCCGTCAGCACCGTATTTCAGCACGTTGACCGGCAGGAACTGCGTCTGGCCGATTTCGCCATGAGCAGCGCCGATGGCGTTGGGCGCCAGCGTGCCGCTCTGGACGAGCTTGAGCGCTGCGTAGAGCTGGTCGGTGAAATATTCCGAACGGCGGCAGTCATAAGCGAGCGTGGCGACCGCCGACAGCGTGTGTTGGTTGCCCATGAAGCCGCCGAAGCCGGTCTCCATGCCCCAGATCGCGATCAGCGGGCCGGCCGGCACGCCATAGCGCGCCTCGATGCTCTGGAACAGCGCCGCGTTCTGCTTCTTGATCGTCTTGCCCTTGGAGGCAATCGCCTTGCCGCCGCGCTTGGCCATGAACTGGTCAAGCGAGAGCTTGAAGCTCTTCTGGTTGCGGTCGGCGTAGATCGTCTTGGTGGCATAGGTCGTCTTGGCGAGAGCGCTCAGCGCGTTGCCCTTGATGCCGTTCGCCGCCGCCTGGTCGGCAAATGCCGCCTTCCATGCTTCGAAGCCGCCCGCGTTGTTGCCGCATTCCGCCGCAATTGAGCTGCCTGCCGAAACCGCCAGCATGGCGGAGGCCGCAGCAAAAGTCTTCACCTTGGCAGTCAATGCCATGCCGTTCTCCTGATGCCTGAATCAAATGTCCCTGGGAGGGGTGTTGCCAGCCCAACGCTCGCTTTTTAGCATTAAGAAGGCGTTTACGTCCCCGTCTGCCTGCAATGGCAGGTGGCAAAATTCTCGCATAGGATCAAGCAGTGAATATGGCGAGAGCGGGGAAAAAACATGGATGATGTCGATGTTGTGATCGTCGGCGCCGGTTCCGCCGGCCTTTCGGCGGCAAAAGTCCTGCGTGCCGCAGGACTTAGCTTCAAAGTGCTGGAAGCCATGGATCGTATAGGGGGGCGCGCCTGGACCAGCAGCAAACACTTCGGTGTGCCCTTCGACATCGGTTGCGCCTGGTTGCACGCCGCCGATCGCAACCCCTATTTCCCGGAGGCCGAGGCCGCCGGCTGGACCATGCATCATCACGACATGAACATTGATCACCTCTACTATCGCAACCGTAAGGCGAGTGAGGCCGAGGAAGCGGAGGTCAAACAGGCGGATGCCGCCATGGCGGCCTTACTTGAAAGTCACGCCGACCCCGACGACCGGCTTGGCGCGCTCTTGGCCAAGGGACGCTCGTCGCGTGCCGCCGCCACCTTCTGCGGACCGATGGATTTCGGCGCCGACGAAGACGAGATTTCGATCGCCGACTTTAGGAATGCCGCCGATCTCGATCCCAATTACTTCACCCGGGAAGGGTATGGCGCACTGGTCGCGCGTTTCGGCGCGGATGTTCCGGTCGAGCTTGCCACGCCGGTGCGACGGATCGACTGGGATGGTGAAGGCGTCAGCTGCCACACCGATCGCGGCGTGCTGCGTGCCGGGGTTGCGATCGTGACGGCATCGCCGGCGGTGCTGGCCTTCGAGGAGATCGCCTTTTCGCCCGCGCTGCCGGAACACTATATGACGGCGTTTTTCGACCTGCCGATGGGCATGTTGACCAAGCTGCCCGTCGAAATCAAAGGCAGCCGCCTTGGTCTCAAACCCTTCGATGACCTGCTCGTCGAGCGGTCCGCGCGTCACGACATCTACTTCCTCAGCTTTCCCTTCGATCTCGACCTGATGGTTGGCTTCGTCGGCGGCGATTTCGCCTGGGAGCTGTCGGCAGCCGGCGAGGCAGCCGGCGTCGATTTCGCCACCGACCGGCTGTGCGAGATCTTCGGCAACGACACGCGCAAGCATGTCGGCCGGGCGATGATGACGAATTGGGGCGGCGAACGCTATGTCAGGGGCGCCTATGCCGCAGCGCGTCCCGGTCGTTCCGAGGCGCGGTCGGTCCTGATGCAGCCGCTCGGCGAGCGCATCTTCTTTGCCGGCGAGCATCTTGCGGGGCCGCTGATCCAGACCTGCGGTGGGGCCCGGCTGTCGGGCGAAGCGGTGGCAGGACAGGTCGCTTCGCAACTGGCGACACATTGGAGGACATCAGCTTAGCGAACGTCAATCTGCTACAATTCGTGAGCGTTCCGGGCCATTTCGTCAGGAACCGATGACTGTCGGCTCCGTTTCGGCACCTTGAGGGACCAGGAAAACGGAGCGAAAAGATGAAAACGAAACTGTTGTTGCCCGCCATCGCGGGGGCGCTTCTCGCCTTCTCCGGCCCGTCATTTGCCGACGTTGCCGTGCAGGCTGCGACCGATCTCAACGTCCGCGCCGGCCCTGGGCCGCAATATCCGGTCATCGGCGTCATCGGTGCCGGACAGGGCACTACGCTTCGCGGCTGCCTTGAAGGCAGCAAATGGTGCAGCGTCGCCGATTCCGGCGGTGATGGCTGGGTTTACTCCGATTATCTCGTCGGCGATTTCGGCGGCCAGCAGATCGTGCTTTCGGCGCGTCCGGTCGATTCCGGCGTGATTGTCGTTGATCCGCCGGCTGCCGGTGGCGCCGGTGACGTTGTCATCCACGGCACGACAGGGGCGATCGTCGCTGGTGAAGTGATGCCGGCCATCGAGCCGCCCGGGGCGGTTCGTACCTATGTGACCGACCATCGGGTCGAGCCGGTCTATCTCGACGGCGAGGTCGTGGTGGGTGCCGGCCTGCCTGATACGGTCGAACTGACCGAGATACCCGACTACGAGTATCGTTATGTCAATGTGAACGGCCAGCCGGTGCTGGTTGAACCGTCGACGCGGCGCGTGGTCTACGTGGTCCGATAGCCTTGGAGGCCGCCGGGCAAGCTGTCCGGCGGCCGGTCCTAGAGTGGCGTGATCGACGTCTCGGAAGCATGTTCCGCCCGCTTCAGCATTTGCTCGAACTCTGCAGCCGGCAGCGCCTTGGAATAGAGATAGCCTTGGCCGACGCGACAGCCCATGGCGTAGAGTGCCGCCTCCTGTGCCCGCGTCTCGATGCCTTCGGCGATAACCGACAGCCCCATGTCACCGGCCATGCCGAGCACCGCGCGCACGATTGCCGCGTCCTGCGGATCGCGCAGCATGTCGCGGATGAAACTGCGGTCGACCTTGAGCACCGTGAGGGGAAAACGCTTGATCGTGCTGAGTGCTGCGTGGCCGGTGCCGAAATCGTCGAAGGCGAGGCCGACGCCCGCCTTGCCGAGTTTGCGGAACGGCTCCAGAGTACGCTCTTCATAATCGAGCGCGATGGTTTCGGTGACCTCGAGTTCGAGCGCGTCGGCGAGCAGACCGTGACGCGACAGCGTCGACGTCACGGTTTCGGCCAGGTTACCGGCGTTGACCTGAGCGGCAAACAGATTGACGGCCATCGTGATGGGGGCAAAGCCTGAAGCCCGCCACGCGGCCGACTGTCGGCAGGCCTCATCAAGGATCCAGTTGCCCACCGTCAGCGCGCCGGAATGCGTTTCGAGCACGGCAAGGAAATCGGCGGGCGCGAGCAGCCCGCGTAACGGGTGGTTCCAGCGCAGCAGCGCCTCGGCGCCCATCACCCTGCCGCTCTCCAGACAGACCTGCGGCTGATAGTGCAGCACGAATTCCCGGGCCCTGATGGCGCGCAGCAACTCGTCCTGCAGCGCGCGCCGTACGGCCACGGCGTTGCGCATGCCAGGCTCGAATATGCGATAGCTGCCGCCTTGCTGCCGTGCGCGGTAAAGCGCCAGATCGGCGCTGGCCATCAGCTCTTCCGAGTCACCGCCATCGCGGGGCGCAACCGCGCCGCCGATGCTGACGCCGAGCTTGAGAAAGTGGTCGCCGATCTCGAAGGGCTGTTCGAACGAATGCAGCAGGCTGTTAGCGGCGGCAGCGACCGCCGCCGGCCTGTCGATACCGCGCAACAGCACCGCAAACTCGTCGCTGCCTAGCCGCGCCACTATGGCATTGGCGTCGAGCGCTGCGGGCAGGCGCACGGCAAGCGCCTGCAAAAGCGTGTCGCCGGTGGCGTGGCCGAGCGTGTCGTTGACCTTCTTGAAGCCGTCGAGGTCGACAAGCAAAAGTCCGGTCGCCTCGCCTCTCTCAAGTGCATCCTCAAGCTGCATGTCGAACTGCAAGCGGTTGGGCAGGCCAGTCAGCGTGTCCTGATGCGCCAGACGATACAGGCGCATGTCGCGCTGCCTGCGCTCGGAAATGTCGCGGATGATGCCGCCCATGGAAACGCCGTTGGGCCCATCCCAGACCGACAGCGACAGTTCGATGGGGAATTCGCTGCCGTCGCGACGCAGTGCCGAGACCTCGACGGTCTTGCCGCTCAGCTTGGATGGAGTGCCGGCGGCGACGCGCGCGATGCCGGCATTGTGGGCGCCGCGTAGTCTCGCGGGAATGATCAGATCGAGGGTTTCGCCGACGAGTTCGGCCTTGTCGTAGCCGAACATGCGCTCGGCCGACTTGTTGACGAAGGAAATGTTGCGGCTGGCATCGATGACCACCAGGGCGAATTCGATATTCTCGACAAAGCCGGCAAGCGGCGAGGCATCTGCGGTCGGGGTCATGAAGTCACCACCGTCCATACATTTATGCGGATCAACCCGATGATCACACATGGTGGTAGAAGACTCTAAAATAGTACATGTATCCCCCCGGACGGCGCATATGATAGCAGGGAAGTATTAACAGCCACTGATTTTCGTCCGAGAATCCGCCAACAATCGCCGTTCTCGGGCCCTTGCCTTGACTCGCCCGGCATTTTCCTGTCTACAGCCGCCAAATTCCGCGACGAGTTCCACTCCGAGCGGCCGACCGGGACACCCTTAGAGGTACAAAACGATCCCGGAGGCCAACACCCGGCAGCGCAATGCGCCCCCGGGTGCTTTTTGGTTTGGTTCAGGCGCGCAGAGGCATTACCTCTCGGTTCGACACCGGTTGGCTGAGAGAAGGGAAGTCGAATGTTTGAATCGCTGCAAGAGCGGCTTGGATCAATCCTTAACGGCCTGACCGGCCGTGGCGCACTGTCGGAGGCCGATGTCTCGGCAGCCCTGCGCGAGGTTCGCCGTGCCCTGCTCGAAGCCGACGTGGCGCTGGAAGTCGTCCGCTCGTTCACCGACAAGGTGCGCGAGAAGGCCGTCGGCGCCGCCGTCCTGAAGTCGATCAAACCCGGGCAGATGGTCGTCAAGATCGTCCATGACGAACTTGTCGAAATGCTTGGCGCCGAAGGCGTAGCCGTCGACCTCAACGCGCCCGCTCCGGTCGTCATCATGATGGTCGGCCTGCAGGGTTCGGGCAAGACCACCACCTCGGCCAAGATCGCCAAGCGCCTCACCGAGCGCCAGGGCAAGAAGGTCCTGATGGCCTCGCTCGACACGCGCCGCCCGGCCGCGCAGGAGCAGCTGCGCCAGCTCGGCGAGCAGACCAAGGTCGCGACCCTTCCCGTCATCGCCGGCCAGTCGCCGGTCGACATCGCCAAGCGCGCCGTTCAGGCGGCCAAGCTCGGCGGCCACGACGTCGTCATCCTCGACACGGCCGGCCGCACCCATATCGACGAGCCGCTGATGGTCGAGATGGCCGACATCCGCAAGGTGTCGGACCCGCACGAAATCCTGCTCGTCGCCGACTCGCTGACCGGCCAGGATGCCGTCAACCTCGCCAAGAATTTCGACGACCGCGTCGGCATCACCGGCCTGGTGCTGACCCGTATGGACGGCGACGGCCGCGGCGGTGCTGCGCTGTCGATGCGCGCTGTCACCGGCAAGCCGATCAAGCTGATCGGCGTCGGCGAAAAGATGGATGCGCTGGAGGAGTTCTATCCCAAGCGCATCGCCGACCGCATCCTCGGCATGGGCGACATCGTTTCGCTGGTCGAGAAGGCTGCCGAAACCATCGACGCGGAAAAAGCCGCGGCGATGGCCAAGAAGATGCAGGCGGGCAAGTTCGACCTGAACGACCTCGCCGACCAGCTTGGCCAGATGCAGAAGATGGGCGGCATGGGTGGCATCATGGGCATGATGCCGGGCATGGGCAAGATGAAGGACCAGATGGCCGCGGCGGGCCTGGACGACAAGATGTTCGGCCGCCAGCTTGCCATTATCTCGTCGATGACCAAGGCCGAGCGTGCGAACCCCGACGTTCTCAAGCACTCGCGCAAGAAGCGCATTGCCGCCGGTTCCGGCACCGACGCCGCCGAGATCAACAAGCTGCTCAAGATGCATCGCCAGATGGCCGACATGATGAAGGCCATGGGCGGCAAGGGCAAAGGCGGCGGCCTCATGCGCGGCATGATGGGCGGCCTGGCTTCCAAGATGGGCCTCGGCGGCATGATGCCTGGCGGCGGCATGCCCGACCTGTCCAAGATGGATCCCAAGCAGCTCGAAGCCCTGCAGAAGCAGGCCGAAGCCGCAGGCCTCGGTGGCGGGCTCAAGGGTCTTCCGGGCGGCATGCCTGGTCTCGGCGGCGGTGGCCTTCCCGGCCTGCCCGGCGGCATGAAGCTTCCCGGTCTCGGTGGCGGCCTGCCCGGCCTTGGCAAGAAGAAGTGAGGAGCGCGATGACCGACATCACCCCGCAGGCACAGCTTCAGGAATTGCGCGCTTCGATCGACAACATCGACGCAGCCTTGATCCACATGCTGGCCGAGCGCTTCCGCTGCACCAAGTCAGTCGGCGTGCTCAAGGCCACCCACGGCCTGCCGCCGGCCGATCCGGCGCGTGAGCAGACCCAGATCGCGCGCCTGCGCCGCCTGGCCGACGACGCCCATCTCGATCCCGATTTCGCGGAGAAGTTTCTGAACTTCATCATCCGCGAGGTGATCCGTCACCACGAAATGCTGGCTGCCGAACACAACGGCGCGTCAGACAAGACTACCTCCGCCTGACGGCGGAACAGACAGCAGACCAAGAACAACCCAAGACAGAACTATTCAGGAGTAAGACAATGTCCCTTAAGATCCGCCTGGCCCGCGCCGGCTCGAAGAAGCGCCCCTACTACCACATCGTCGTTGCCGACGCCCGCAGCCCGCGCGATGGCCGCTTCATCGAGGCAATCGGTGCCTGGAACCCGCTGCTGCCCAAGGACGGCGACCGCGTGAAGCTCGACGCCGACCGCGCCAAGCATTGGCTGTCGAACGGCGCCACGGCGACCGACCGCGTTGCCCGCTTCCTCGACGAGGCAGGCATCGTGAAGCGCGACGCTCGTTCGAACCCGACCAAGGGTGAGCCGGGCAAGAAGGCCCAGGAGCGTCTGGCTGCCCTGAAGAAGGCCCAGGACGACGCCGCTGCCGCCATCGCGGCTGCAGCTGCTGCCCCGGCTGAAGCTTCGGCCGAGTAATTTTTCGCCTTATCGGCGAAACAAGCAACGGCGGGCCGAAAGGTCCGCCGTTTTGCTTTTTCGGGGCGTGTTTCAGCCGTTTCGGCGACATGGATCTGGTCCCGCCCGCGCCACCGCTGCTGCCCCTAAGCACATGACACTTATGTGACATTCGGCTTAAGCAGGCGGTAAGGCGGCAGCGGATAGCTTGCCCCTGACAGCGCGCGGCACACCGCGCAGGCATGAGGCCGTGCTGTCGGCCGAGGGGGGCTTCGGCATGCCGACAATCGATGCGACGTGCCTGCGACCGGGCTGATCTGGTCCGGGCGGTCGCAGGCTGACAGGTGACCGGATGCTTTTGGCAATGCGAGCTTGGGACAGGCAGCGGGCGCTTCCGTCGGAAATGCCGGGTGGTGCGGCGGAGCAGCCGATCGCAATGTGCGCCGCGGACCTGTCAGCTGGCGTCGACACCGAGTTCGACGACGTCAGGTTGGTTCTGCGGCGCTGGCAAGCGGCCTGCATCGACGGCGCCTTGCCGCCCTATGAAGAGCTGGCGCTCGGCAGCGTCGGCCGCTTCGCCGACGAGATGGCGGTTGTTCGTCTCCAGCCCGCCACGGACAGCTTCATCCTGCGCGCCGGCCCGCGCTTCGGCGCGATTGCCGGCCTCAGCGTGCCCGCGGCGGTGCTGTCGGTGCTGCCTTTCGCTTTCCAGCGCGCCATATCGGGCGCGATCGAATTGGCCCGCCTGGCGGCGCGTCCGCAATTGGCGTTGTGCCGCTCGATCGTCGACGGCATGGTCTCCACCGTCGAGGTTTTGGCGCTGCCGCTGTCGTGCCGCTGGCCGGGCGAGTATTTCCTGATCTTCGCGCGGCCGCGCAAGAGCCAGATCGACCTGGCCCGGCTGCTCATCAACTCGACCGACGAAGGTATATTAGCGCTCAGCGCGCTCGAATCCGCCGGTGGCGAGGCACGGGACTATCAGGTCCTCAGCATCAACAACGCCGCAGCGCGCCTTCTCGGGGTCTCGGCCGAAGACATGCGATTCAGGCTGCTGTCGCAGGCGAATGCCGCTTGCGGCCTGTCGCGCCTGCTCGACGAATGCGGCGTCGCCCGTGCGCATGGTGTCGCTGCGCCGTCGCTCGAACTGGAATACCAGCTTGGCGGCGAAACCGTCTCGCTGCAGGTCGGCGTCGCTGAAACCGACGGCCTGCTGGCGGTGACGCTGACCGACATACGCGAGATCCGCAACCGCGAAACGCTGTTTCGCTCGCTGTTCGACGACAACCCGGTCCCGATGTATGTGCGCCAGGCCGATGGCGGCGCGTTCCTGAACGTCAACACTGCAGCGCTCAATCTCTATGGCCGAGGCCGGGGCGAGTTCCTGGCGCTCGGCATCGCCGATCTGGAGCCCGGTGTCGCCGACCTGCCGGCGACGGGCGAGCGCTTTGTGCGTCACCGCACGGCGGCGGGCAGCGAGCTCGATGTCATCGAATATGCCAGGAACATTCAGGTCGGCACCGCACCGGCGACGTTGT
The DNA here is from genome assembly GCF_014138625.1 of Aminobacter ciceronei. Lineage (GTDB taxonomy): Bacteria > Pseudomonadota > Alphaproteobacteria > Rhizobiales > Rhizobiaceae > Aminobacter > Aminobacter ciceronei. The sequence goes on along the minus strand of NZ_JACJHY010000053.1, from coordinate 4,025 downwards.
CGACAATCGTCGACATCACCGAGCGCAAGCGCGCCGAGGATCGCATTTCCTACCTCGCCCACCACGATCCGCTGACGGGCGTCGGCAACCGCACCACCTTCTCGCAGGAGATCGAGGAGGCCGTCGGCGCTGCCGTCGCCGGCCACCAGCCTTTCGCGCTGTTGCTTGTCGACCTCGACGACTTCAAGGCGGTCAACGACACGCTCGGCCATGCCGCCGGCGATTCCCTGCTGGTCGAGACGGCATCCCGCATCCGCACGCTTCTGCGCCGCAGCGACCTCGTCGCCCGGCTCGGTGGCGACGAGTTCGCCATCCTGCTGCGCGGCGCGCTCAGCCGCGCCGTTGTCCAGGCGCTGGCCAAACGCATCATCCAGGCGATCAGCGAGCCGCACGCCTATGAGGGCCACAAGCTGTCGATCGGCGCCAGCCTGGGTGCTGCGATCGCGCCGGCCGACGCGCGCGACGCCGGCACGCTGCTCAAATGCGCCGACTTGGCGCTCTATCGCTCGAAGCGCGACGGCAAAGGCGCATTCCATTTTTTCGAACCGGAGATGGACGCCGAAATGCGCGATCGCCGCGAGCTTGAACTGGAGCTGCGCTGCGCCGACCTCGATCGCGAACTCGAGCTGCACTACCAGCCGATCATTTCGGTGAAGACGGGTGCGCTGCGCGGCTTCGAAGCACTTGTACGTTGGCGCAATCCCAGGCGCGGCATGGTCTCGCCTGCGGAATTCATTCCACTCGCCGAAGAGACCGGCATGATCGAGGCGATCGGGCGTTGGGTGCTCGACGAGGCCTGCCGGCGTGCCGCCACCTGGCCGGAAGACCTCGTCATCGCTGTCAATGCGTCGGCTGTGCAGTTCCGGCAGGGTCAATTCGCGCAGACCATCGGCCAGGCGATTGCGCGGTCGGGGCTCGACCCGTCGCGGCTCGAGATCGAAATCACCGAATCGGTTCTTCTGGCCGACACAGGCGCCAATCTCGACGTCCTGCAACAGCTCAAGCAGATCGGCGTGCGCATCGCGCTCGATGATTTCGGCACCGGATACTCATCGATGAGCTACCTCCGGCGCTTTCCATTCAGCCGGCTGAAGATCGACCGTTCCTTCGTCCGCGATATCGGCAGCAGCCGTGAATCGATGGCGATCGTACGCGCCATCATCGGCCTTGGCGCCAATCTCGGTATCGACACGACGGCCGAAGGCGTTGAAACAGGCGCCCAGCTCGAGCTGCTCCGGCGGGAGCGGTGCGGCGAGATCCAGGGATTCCTGTTCAGCCCGCCGGTCGACGGGGCAGGAGCGGCCAACATCATCGCGAGCTATCGTGGCAACAAGGTTCAGGTGGCTTAGGGGCGACTGCTTGACCGAACCGGATGACCGCGCCACCTAAGCTGCAGCGAGGTGGCCGGAGGAAATGCCATGCCCGAGAAGATATCCGCACTCAACGCTGACGGCATCTCCGAGCCCTTTGCCGCCGAAGCGGCGCCACTCGAGGTCTTCTCTCATGGCGAGCGCTTCGGATCGAGCTTCCGCCATTTGTCCAGCTTTGGCGGCGGCGACCATGTCGGCGTCGCGCTGGAGGAACTCGTGCCAGGCAAGGAGAAGAACCCGTCGCACTATCACATGCTCGAGGAGGAGCATGCCTACATCCTCGAGGGCGCGCTGACACTGAAGCTCGGTGCGCGCAACTATGTCATGAAGACAGGCGACTATGTCTGCTTTCCCGCCGGCCAGAAGGTCGGGCACGCGTTTTTCAACCACACCGATGCGCCGTGCCGCTATCTCATCATCGGCGAGCGCAATCCAAACGATGTCATCGTCTACCCGGAATCAGGCCGCGTCAGCGTCCGCCTGACCGGCGAAGGCTACGGCAAGGCGGCGACGATGGACTATTGGGAGGGCATCGATGCCAGCGCCCCCGATGCCAAGGCCCGGCCCGGGCTAGCTCAGGAATAATAAAAATTTTCCGCCGGCAGCATTGGCGGCGGTGTTTCGCCCAGCGCCTCGAACACCGAGATCTCGCAGACCCGGCACAAGCCGTCGAGGGCAAGGTCGTTGGCTTCCATGCCGAAGGGGTCTTCGAGTTCTTCGGAGAGTGCATCGAGGCCGAAGAATGTGTAGGCGATCAGCGCCGTAAACAGCGGCGTCACCCAGCCGGCCGAACCCGCCAGCCCGAACGGCAGCAGCAGGCAGAAGATGTAGGCGGTGCGCTGCAGCAGCAACGTGTAGGCGAAGGGCAGGGGCGTGCCCATGATGCGCTCGCAGCCGGCCTGCAGCGCCGAGATCGCCGCCAGACGCTCGTCGAGGATGCGATAGTCCATCGCCTCCAGCACTTTCGCGCGCTTGAGGGCACCGATCTTCTCGCCCATCCGCCGCATCGCTGCGTCAGGCCTGTTGGTCGCGGCATGGATTTCGTCGATGGCATCGCCGATGAATGGGCGAGCCGCTTCCCTGGTGTCGACCCGTCGCAGTTCGCCGCGCAGGAAATGGCAGAAGGCGAGCGAATCCATCAGGAGCGGCCTGAGTTCGTCGCGGTCGGAGATCATCGCGGTCGCGGCACGCGACAGGTTACGGATTTCGAAGACGAGCTGGCCCCATAACTTGCGGGCTTCCCACCAGCGGTCATAGGCGGCGTTGTTGCGGAAGCCGAGATAGACGGAAAGCGCGACGCCCAGCAGCGCGAAGGGTGCGACGCCGGCGTCGCCGAGATCGAGCTTGAGCAGCTTGATGGCGGCGACCACCGCGGCGCCATAGAGCGCGAAGCCGAGAATCTGCGGCAGGATGCGCGGCACCACGGAGCCGCGCATGACGAAGAACAGCTTCAAAAGGTTTGTGCGCGGGCGAACGATCATGCGGGGTGGTACCTGTTTCCAAAAGATAGTGCGCCGCCAGGCCTGCCGGTGTCATCTCCAATCACGACATGAATAGCGATTGCGTTGATTTGTCCGATAAGGCAGCCGGCCCCGCCGCCCAATGGGGAGGCGCAAAACTTGGGTCAGTTCTCGTAGGTTCGCCCGGTCAGCTTGTCGACCAGCCTGCGGAGAACGCCGCCCCGCCTCAGCCGGCGGACCTCGTGCGCAAGCTCGGCTGTCTTGCTCGACAGCTCGCCGAGCTGGAACTGCAGTTCCTCGCTTGGGCCAAGACCCTCGCGCAATCTGACGAAGCTGCGGTCGTAGATCTGCTTCTGCTGCAGAAATCGTTCTATGATCGCGGCCATGGCGCGTTCGTCCTCGTTCGGCTCCCGCCTCGGCCAGCGCTTTTCCGCCAGCACGTCGCGGTAGATCGCCTCGATCTGCTCGGCGCCCTTTTCGCTGGCGAAGTCACGCCGCACGCGTTGGGTGACCGCAATGGCATCTTCCGCCCTGTAGGCGGCAATTTCGCGGTCGAGCAGTTCGGGTGATGCTGCGTCGGACAATGCGCCATAGGCGAAGTTCACCGCGGCAAAACCGTCAAACCTGTCCGTCGTCACCAAGCCGCCAACGCCGAAGCGGTCGACATTGATCACGGCGCAGCCCCGCGCCATGGCTTCGAGCGCCATTCGGCCGCTGGCGAATGCCAGATCCGTGCCGCCCAGCCGCTTGACCACGTCGTCCGCTGCCTTGCCGATCAGCTCACCGCGAAAGGCAATGCCATGGCGCTGGCAGGCTTCGGCGATCATGCCGGTAAAGCGAATGGTCCCGGGGTGGGCGAAGATTGCAGCGGTTGCCAGCCTCGCGGGAGCCGGGGCAGCAGGTCCGACGCGCTGCAGGTCGATGGTGTTCGGCCAGAACCTTACCTTCGACGCAGCGATCCCGCATTCGTCCACCAGCCTGCCGCGCAATGCGGCCCGCACATGGAGATAGCGGCTGATCCTGGGATGAATGGGGCGCGCGTCGATCTCGCTGCTGAAGTCGTGGCAGACGAAGATTGCGGGCGTCCCGGGAAAGCGCGTTAGGTGTCGAAGCTATGAAGGTTGTTCATTCGAGGAGGGACTGAGAAGCTGGGGTTGCGAAGCCAACCAACCTTCAGTGGAGCTCCCCGAATGAA
>NZ_JACJHY010000052.1 GCF_014138625.1 Aminobacter ciceronei | reverse complement strand
GCGTGGTTCTCGCGCACCAGCGCCTCCAGCCCCGGCTCGAAGATCGGGATGAAACCCTGGTTCAGCCGCTCGACCTTGGCCGCATCGACGTCGACGCAGACGACATCGTGACCGACCTCGGCCAGAACAGCCGCCTGAACAAGACCGACATAGCCAATCCCAAATACTGTCAGATTCATGAATCCAGATCCCGTTCGCGCCGTGCGTTTCGCACGCGCTTGATACAGGAATTTGACAGCGCGTAGAAGTTCAGACGGCTACGGAATGGCGCGCGGTGCCCTGCCCGAGATAGGCGTCGAAGACAGCCGCGATCGATCGAACGAACGGCTTGCCGCGTTCGCTGACGACGAAGCGGTTGCCGGCGCGCACGAAGACGCCGTCCCTGTCGTTGGCGGCAAGCAGCTCGGCCTCGGCAATGACGCCGCGGGCGCCATCGCCGAAACGGCTGAGCAGCTCGCAGCGCGAGAAGGAAAAATCGCACATCAGCCGCTCGATCACCCAGGCACGCATGCGGTCGGCATTCGACAGGGCGAAGCCGCGCACCGCGGCCAGGCCACCGGCCAGCACGCGGCGTTCATATTCTCCCGTTGCCGGCATGTTCTGGACATAGCCATGTGGCAGAAGGCCGATCGACGAGGCACCGAAGCCGATCAGCGCGTCGGCCTGGTCGGTCGTATAGCCCTGGAAATTGCGCCGCAGCGTGCCCGCATGCGCCGCCACGGCCAGGCTATCCCCAGGCAAGGAGAAATGATCCATGCCGACGGCTTCGTAGCCGGCGTCCAGGATCAGCCGCGCGGCCACTTCCGACTGCGCCAACCGCGCCACAGCGTCGGGCAACAACGCATCGTCGATCATCGTCTGGTGCTTCTTCAGCCACGGCACATGGGCGTAGCCGAACAGCGCGATGCGGTCGGGTCGCAGCGACAGCAGCTTTTCCGTTGTTGCGGCGATGCTGTTGAGCGTCTGGTGCGGCAAGCCGTAGAGCATGTCGAGATTGACCGAGCGCACGCCGCGCGCGCGAACGGCGTTGACCACTGCCTTCGTCTGTTCGAAACTTTGCTCTCGGTTTATGGCCTTTTGAACCCGCTCATCGAAATCCTGCACGCCCAGGCTCGCCCGTGTCAGACCTACGGCCGCCAGCGCATCAAAACGAGCCTCGTCCATATCGTTGGGATCGATCTCGACACTGATTTCGGCATCATCGGCAAAGCTGAACTTTTCGCGCAGGCGGCTGCCGAGCGCCATCATGTCCTTCGGTGTCAGCATCGTCGGCGAGCCCCCACCGAGATGCAAGTTGCGGACATTTAGCCGGCTTCCACACAGCGCGGAGATCGTATCGATCTCGCACTCCAGCGCCCTGAGATAACGTTCGACGGGATCGTAGCGACGGGTCTGCTTGGTATGGCAGGCGCAGAACCAGCACAGCCGGTCGCAATAGGGAACATGGATGTAGAGCGACGCACTCGCCCCCTTGGGCAACGCGCGCAACCAGCCGCCATAGGTCGTCGAAGACACCGCCGCATTGAAGTGCGGCGCGGTCGGATAGCTGGTGTAGCGCGGCACCGGCGCTGCGTATTTCTCGACGAGGGTCCTGTCCATGATCGTCTCCATCAATTGCTGAAGCATGCTGCGGAGACGCCGGTATCGCCTTGACCTGGATCAAGCGAAGACCTGGATCAAGCAACGAGCTGGATCAAAAGCAACACAGGGCGATGGACACAATGACACGGTTCCTTTTGGCGGCCGCGATGCCTAGATTGGGCAAATCGGGGTGCTGGACGAAGAAATGGCCATTCGCCAGGACATTCACAATTCTGAAATACCGGCGTTGTGCCGCTCCTGCGAGGCGCGGCATCGCGGCGTTTGCGGTGCGCTGACGCCGGAACAGCTTGTCGAGCTCAGCCGACACACCACCAAACGCAAGGTCGAGCCGGGCACCGTGCTGGTGTCGGACTCGGACACGATCGACAGCTACGCCAACGTGCTGGCCGGCGTGGTCAAGCTGGTCAAGACGTTGCCCGACGGCCGCCAGCAGATCGTCGGCCTGCAGTTCGCGCCCGACTTCATCGGCCGTCCGTTCAAGCAGGAGAGCTCGATCACGGCAGAAGCCGCAACCGCCGTCCGCGTCTGCGCCTTTCCCAAGACCTCGCTCGACCGTATGATCGACCAGGCGCCGGAGCTCGGCCACCGGCTGCATCTCCAGGCGCTCGACGAGCTCGATGAGGCACGCGACTGGATGCTGACGCTGGGACGCAAGACCGCCGCCGAGCGTGTCGCCTCGTTCCTTCACCTCATCGCCAGGCATGGCGACCCAGAGGCCGAGAGCGCGGGCGAAATCAGCTTCGACCTGCCGCTTACCCGCGCCGACATCGCCGATTTCCTTGGCCTGACCATCGAAACCGTCAGCCGCCAGCTGACCAAGCTGCGCAAGGACGGTCTGATCACGGTCGAAAACAACCGCCATATCACGGTCTTCGACTTGGACAGGCTGGAGCGACGCGCCAATATCTGAGCAGGCCGTCAACCGGCGGGCGCCAGAAGTGCCATGACATGGTCGCGCTCGAAAGCGACGTGCCGGCGCACCGCGCCGAAATAGCCTCGCAACATGAATCCCAGGGTTTCCGGACTGTCGGCCTCGCCCTGCCGCGCGGCAAAGCGCAGGGCGTCCCGCAACTCGGCGGCGTAGCCCTCATCCTCGAGATGTTCGTTCCTCAGTCGCTCGATGGTCTTGCCCGACTCGACGCTGTGGCCCAGACGCTGGCAAAAGCACGGAAAGATCCGCTGCTCCTCGAAGCGGTGGATTTTTGCCATTGTCGGCCCAAGCGCCCGCGCCGCCAGGATGCATTTTCTCCGGTCAAGCCCGTTGGGCAGTGAATCGGCAATCTCCTCAAGCCGGTCGCACAGCGCAAGTTCGGCGGTATGGGCGCGCCGCATCACCTCGACGGCCTCGCGCTCAGCACCATCCTGCGATCCGGCTTGCCTGTCATTGAGCGCGATCATTACCCAGAGGTTCCCTTTTTGAGGCCAAGGCTGGGCCGACACGGCCGGCTTGACCTTGATCCAGATCAAGGCGCGAGCCGCCAATGTCATGGATGTGTCCGGTCTGGCGTCGGCAGAAACCGTCGGCGCGCGACCATAGTCGGGGATCGCTCATGAAATATGGAAACGAAATCGTCCTGCTGGCACTGGCGGCGTTCGCCGCCTTGCTGGGCGCCGCCTTCGCGCAGGATAGCCAGTTCGGCGCTCATATGTGGGTGCTGTTCTTCGCCCTTGCCGGTGGCGCCACCGTCCTGCTGCGCACCGGCAACTACGCACCGGCCGCTGCCGCGCCCGCGGACAGCTCGCCCTACATGGACGGGCCAATACGCTACGGCGTTATCGCCACCGTGTTCTGGGGCGTCACCGGCTTCCTGGTCGGCGTCGTCGTGGCGGCCCAGTTGGCATTCCCCGATCTCAACATCGAGCCCTGGCTGAACTTCGGCCGCCTGCGCCCGCTGCACACCTCGGCAGTGGTCTTCGCCTTCGGCGGCAACGCGCTGATCGCGACCTCGTTCTACGTCGTCCAGCGCACCTCGCGGGCGCGGCTCTTCGGCGGCAACCTCGCCTGGTACGTGTTCTGGGGCTATCAGTTGTTCATCGTCATGGCGGCGACCGGCTATCTGCTCGGCATCACCCAGAGCCGCGAATATGCCGAGCCCGAATGGTATGTCGACATCTTCCTGACCATTGTTTGGGTCGCCTATCTCGCCGTCTTCCTCGGCACCATCCTGAACCGCAAGGAGCCGCATATCTATGTGGCCAACTGGTTCTACCTCGCCTTCATCATCACCATCGCCATGCTGCACGTGGTCAACAACTTGGCGGTGCCGGCATCCTTCCTCGGCTCGAAGAGCTATTCGCTGTTCTCGGGCGTGCAGGATGCGCTGACCCAGTGGTGGTACGGCCACAACGCCGTCGGCTTCTTCCTCACCGCCGGCTTCCTCGGCATGATGTATTATTTCGTGCCCAAGCAGGTCGAACGCCCTGTCTATTCCTACCGGCTGTCGATCATCCATTTCTGGTCGCTGATCTTCCTCTACATCTGGGCCGGCCCGCACCACCTGCACTACACCGCCCTGCCCGACTGGGCGCAGACGCTCGGCATGGTGTTTTCGATCATGCTCTGGATGCCGTCCTGGGGCGGCATGATCAACGGCCTGATGACGCTGTCGGGCGCCTGGGACAAGATCCGCACCGATCCGATCGTCCGCATGATGGTGTTGGCCATCGCCTTCTACGGCATGTCGACCTTCGAGGGCCCCATGATGTCGATCAAGGCGGTCAACTCGCTCAGCCACTACACCGAATGGACCATCGGCCATGTCCACTCCGGCGCGCTTGGCTGGAACGGCATGATCACTTTCGGCGCCATCTACTTCCTGGTGCCGCGCCTGTGGGGTCGTGAGCGGCTCTATTCGCTGCGTTTGGTGACCTGGCACTTCTGGCTAGCGACCCTCGGCATCGTCGTCTACGCCGCGGTCATGTGGGTTGCCGGCATCAGCCAGGGCCTGATGTGGCGCGAGTATGACGAGCAGGGCTTCCTGGTCTACTCCTTCGCCGAAAGCGTCGCGGCCATGGCGCCCTATTACGTCGTCCGCACCATTGGCGGCCTGATGTATCTCGCCGGCGCGCTGGTCATGGCCTGGAACGTCTACATGACGATCCGCGGCCACCAGCGCCAGGAAGAGCCGATGCCCACCTCAGCCCCCGCCCTCCAGCCTGCGCAGTAAGGAGCCCGAAATGGCACTGCTCGACAAACACAAGACAATCGAGAAGAACGCGACGCTGCTTCTGGTCGGCACGCTTCTGGTCGTCAGCATCGGCGGCCTGGTCCAGATCACGCCGCTGTTCTACCTCGAGAACACGATCGAGAAGGTCGAGGGCATGCGGCCCTATTCGCCGCTGGAGCTCGCTGGCCGCAACATCTACATCCGCGAGGGCTGCTACACCTGCCACAGCCAGATGATCCGGCCATTCCGCGACGAGGTCGAGCGCTATGGCCACTACAGTCTGGCAGCGGAGTCGATGTACGACCATCCGTTCCAGTGGGGATCGAAGCGCACCGGCCCCGACCTCGCCCGCGTCGGCAATCGCTACTCCAACGAATGGCATGTCCAGCATCTGGTCGAGCCGCGCTCGGTGGTGCCGGAATCGGTCATGCCGAGTTACGCCTTCCTCAAGGAAACGCCCTTGGCGGTGAAGACCATCAGCTACGACCTGATCGCCAACCGTCGTGTCGGCGTACCCTACAGCGACGAGATGATCGCCAGCGCCGATGCCGACATCAAGGCGCAGGCCGATCCGAATGCCGACACGTCGGGCGTACTGGCGCGCTATCCCAAGGCCAAGCTTGGCGACTTCGACGGCGATCCGGCAGCGCTGACCGAGATGGATGCGCTGGTCGCCTATCTGCAGATGCTCGGGACGCTGGTCGACTTCTCGACCTACGACCCGGCCACCGGCTACCGCTAGGAGATATGCGATGGACTACACGACGTTGCGGCATTTCGCCGACAGTTGGGGGCTGCTGGCGATGACTGTCTTCTTCATCGGCGCGGTTCTCTTCGCCCTTCGCCCCGGCGGCAAGCAGGCCGCCGAGCGCGCCGCCCAAATCCCGCTCAAGGAGGACTGATCTGTGGGCGACAAGCACATCGACGAACTGTCCGGCGTCGAGACGACCGGACACGAATGGGACGGTATCACCGAGCTCAACAACCCGATGCCGCGCTGGTGGCTCTGGACCTTCTATGCCACCGTTGTCTGGGCGCTGGCCTACACCATCGCCTACCCGGCCTGGCCGATGATCAGCTCGGCGACGACAGGCGTGCTCGGCTATTCCAGCCGCGCCGACGTCAAGAACGAGCTGGCCGCAGCCGAACAGGCCAAGAGCGCCTATGTCCAGGCGGTCAAGGCGAAGAGCGTCGGCGAGATTCTGGCCGACGACAAGCTGCGCCAGTTCGCCACCGCCGCCGGCTCTGCCGCCTTCAAGGTCAATTGTATCCAGTGCCACGCCTCCGGAGCGCAAGGCTCGCCCGGCTTCCCCAACCTCAATGACGATGAGTGGCTGTGGGGCGGCAGCATCGACCAGATCTACAAGACCATCGGCCATGGCGTCCGCTTCGACGGCGACGAGAACACCCATGCGTCCGAAATGCCGGCCTTCGCCGACATTCTCGAACCGAAACAGATCACCGAGGTCGCAGCCTATGTCGCGAGCCTGTCGGGCACGGCCGACACGCCGGAGCTTGTTCCGGGCGGTGCCAAGGTGTTCGCCGACAATTGTGCCGCCTGCCACGGCGACAACGCCAAGGGCAACAAGGAGCTTGGCGCTCCCGACCTGTCCGACGCCATCGCGCTCTATGCCTCCGGCCAGGCCGCCATTGCCAGCCAGGTGCGCCATCCCAAGCATGGCGTGATGCCCGCCTGGGGCGCCCGGCTCGGCGACGTCAACGTCAAGGAACTTGCAATCTTCGTCCATTCGCTCGGCGGCGGCGAATAACCCTCCATCGCCGACGATCGATGGACGAAGGGTGGGGGAGAGGCCCGGCATCGCTGCCGGGCCTCTTTTTGCATTCGCTTGACCTGAATCAAGGTTCGCCGGGCACGGTCACGGCAAAAGCGAGATGAGACGCTGCCGAAGCAATGGCTTGGCGTCCAGCAGGAGACGAGAATGCTCGACGAGAGGCAGGTGGAGAGGCTCGAGGTTACGGCGGTCAACTCCGCCAAAACCCGCCAACCACTCTACACCGCACGCCAGAAGGTGTTTCCCAAGCGGGCCTCGGGCCGGTTCCGCCAGTTCAAGTGGCTGGTGATGCTGGTCACCCTCGGCATCTATTATCTGACGCCGTGGCTGCGCTGGGATCGTGGTCCCTTCGCGCCTGACCAGGCCGTGCTGCTCGACATCGCCAACCGACGCTTCTACTTCTTCTTCATCGAAATCTGGCCGCAGGAATTCTTCTATGTCGCCGGCCTGCTGGTCATGGCCGGAATCGGGCTGTTCCTCGTCACCTCTACCGTCGGCCGCGCCTGGTGCGGCTACACCTGCCCGCAGACCGTCTGGGTCGACCTGTTCCTCGTCGTCGAGCGCGGCATCGAGGGCGACCGCAATGCCCGCATCAAGCTCGACAGCGCGCCATGGTCGTTTGCCAAGATCTGGAAGCGCATGACCAAGCATGCGATCTGGCTGGTCATCGCGGTGGCCACCGGCGGCGCCTGGATCTTCTACTTCGCCGACGCCCCGACCCTGCTCGGCCAGTTCATCACCGGCGAGGCCGAAGCCGTCGCCTACATTACTGTCGCCATCCTGACCGCCACGACCTATGCCTTCGGCGGCCTGATGCGCGAGCAGGTCTGCACCTATATGTGCCCGTGGCCACGCATCCAGGCGGCGATGCTCGACGAGAACTCGCTGACCGTCACCTACAATGACTGGCGCGGCGAGCCGCGCTCGCGCCACGCCAAGAAGGCGGCCGCCGAGGGGTTTTCGGTCGGCGACTGCGTCGATTGCAATGCCTGTGTCGCGGTCTGCCCGATGGGCATCGACATTCGCGACGGCCAGCAGCTCGAATGCATCACTTGCGCACTCTGCATCGATGCCTGCGACGGTGTCATGGACAAGATCGGCAAGGAGCGCGGCCTCATTTCCTACGCCACGCTTGCCGACTACCAGTCCAACATGACAATCGCCATTGACCCCGCCACGAGAGCCATCGATCCCGCTCGTGTGCGCGATGCCGACGGCAAGCTCGACAAGGGCATTTCGCATTTCCACATCCGCCGGCTCTTCCGGCCGCGCACCTTCGTCTATGCCGGCGCGTGGGGCCTCGTCGGCCTTGGCCTGTTGATCGCGCTGCTTAGCCGCGACCGGCTCGACATCAACGTGCTGCAGGACCGCAACCCGCAATATGTCGTCCTGTCCAACGGCTCGATCCGCAACGGCTACACGGTCAAGCTGCTCAACATGGTGCCCGAGCCGCGCAGCTTCGAGCTCAGCATCGAGGGCCTCCCCGGTGCGGTCATGAGCGTGGTCGGCATCGACCAGCAGGAGACGCGCTCGATCACCATCGAGGCCGAGCCGGACAAGCTCAAGACCGTCAGGGTCTATGTCCGCCAGCCGCGCGACCAACTCAGCCAGGGACAGGGCTTCTCGTTCGTCGTCGCCGACAGGGCGGGCGCCGAACGAGATGTCTACGCCGCAAAGTTCAACGTTCCGGAGACCTTGAGATGAGCACGCGCGCCATTCAGCCGAGAGCATTCACCGGACGGCATATGCTGGCCATCATGGTTGCCTTTTTCGGTGTCATCATAGCAGTCAATCTGCTCATGGCGACCTTTGCCAGGACGAGCTGGACCGGGCTCGTCGTCCAGAACACCTATGTCGCCAGCCAGCAGTTCAACGAGCGCGTGGCCGAGCAGCGTGCTCAGGCAGCGCTGGGCTGGAAGGGCAAGCTCACCATCGTCAATGGCGAGATCCACTACAGCTTGACCGATGCCGCCGGCGCCCCGGTCGCGATCGACAGCGTGACCGCTTCCTTCCGCCGTCCGGCCTATGAAGCCGAAGACTGGCAGGTGTCCTTGCAGCGCGAAGCGGACGGCCCGTTTTCCATCGCCACACCGCTGCGCGACGGCATCTGGATCGTCAGCACCGAAGCCTCGGTTGCGAACCGCGAGCCCTATCGCGAAGCGCGCCGGATCGTCGTTTTCGATGGAGCGGAAAGATGAATTGCTGCGGTCCAGAAGCCGAATTTGCCCTCAGCTTCAAGCCGGTTGCCGCAAGCGGACCGCCGCGCGAAGAACTGCTGCTTGCCAGTCGCGCTCTGCCAGGCAGTGCCAGGCAGGTCGAACTTTCCGTGCCAGGCGTGCATTGCGGCGCCTGCATCGCCAATATCGAGGCCACGCTCGGCAAGCTCGACGGCGTCGAGCACGCACGCGTCAACCTGTCGACGAAGCGTGTTTCCGTGCGCTGGCGCGAGGACGCAGGCGTTCCCGCCATCTCGGAAGCCCTGGCGCGACTCGGCTACGAAAGCCATCTGTTCGAGCAAGGGGCCGATGACAAGGACGAGACGCTGGCCGAACTCATCCGCGGGCTCGGCATTGCCGGCTTCGCCGCCGGCAACATCATGCTGCTGTCCGTGTCCGTCTGGTCCGGCGCGACGGATGCCACGCGCGACCTGTTCCATTGGATCTCCGCGCTGATCGCCCTGCCCGCGCTCGCCTTTTCCGGTCGCATCTTCTTCCGCTCGGCCTGGGGCGCATTGCGCAACGGCCGCACCAACATGGATGTGCCGATCTCCATCGGCATCCTGCTCGCCTTCGGCATGAGCCTCTACGATACAGCCAACAGCGGCCCGCATGCCTATTTCGACGCCTCGGCTTCGCTGCTGTTCTTTCTATTGATCGGCCGTACGCTCGACCACGTCATGCGCGAGCGCGCCCGCGTCGCCGTCAAGGGTCTCGCCCGACTTGCGGCCCGTGGCGCGACCGTGCTGCAGGCCGGCGGCGCCAACGCCTACCTTCCGGTCCAGGAGATCGAGCCGGGCATGCGGATCCTTCTCGCCGCCGGCGAGCGCGTGCCTGTCGACAGCAAGGTGATCAATGGCCGCTCGGAGCTCGACTGCGCCATCGTCTCGGGCGAAAGCGTGCCTGTTGCGGTCGAGTCAGGTGCCGCCTTGCGTGCCGGTACACTCAACCTGACTGGAGCGCTGACAATCGAGGCAACGGCCAAGGCGCGGGATTCCTTCCTCGCCGAGATGGCGCGGTTGATGGAAGCCGCCGAAAGTGGCCGCGGCGGCTATCGCCGCATTGCCGATCGCGCCGCCGCACTCTACGCGCCCGTTCTCCACCTGACCGCCTTCCTGACCTTCGTCGCCTGGATGGTCGCCGACGGAAACTGGCACCAAGCTATCACCATCGCCATCGCCGTCCTCATCATCACCTGCCCCTGTGCGCTCGGTCTCGCCGTGCCGATCGTGCAGGTTGCCGCCGCGCGACGCCTGTTCGAGAACGGCATCATGGTCAAGGACGGCGCCGCCATGGAACGTCTGGCCGAGATCGATACCGTCGTCTTCGACAAGACCGGCACGCTGACGCTTGGTAGACCGAGGCTGGTGAACGCCCACGAAATATCAGCCGAGACGCTCACTTTGGCAGCCGCGATCGCACTCCATTCGCGCCATCCGATCTCACGCGCCCTCTCCGAGACCCAGGCCGCTATGCCTGCCAAGGATTGGCACTTCGACAGCGTCGAGGAAATTCCGGGCTTCGGCCTGGAGGCGCGGCTGGGCGCGGACACCTACCGTCTGGGCCGCTCAGCCTGGGCGCTGGACGATGCCGCCTCGGCCGTTGGCACCGTCCTCTCAAAGAACGGCGCCGAACTCGCCGCCTTCGCCTTCGAGGACAGATTGCGGACCGGCGCCGTAACGGCAGTTGCAGATTTGCGCGCCAAGGGCCTCTCCGTCGAAATCCTCTCCGGCGACCGCTCGGAAGCCGTGACTGCCGTGGCCAAGGCTCTCGGTGTCGAAACCTTCTCCGCGGGCGTGCTGCCAAACGGCAAGGTGGAGCGTCTCGAGGCACTCAAGGCAGAAGGCCGCAAGGTGCTGATGGTCGGCGATGGGCTCAACGACGCGCCGGCGCTGGCCGCCGCCCATGTCTCGATCGCCCCTGCCGGTGCCGCCGACATTGGCCGCAGCGCCGCCGACTTCGTCTTCCTGCGCGAGGGCCTTTCTGCCATTCCACTGGCCTTGGCCGCCTCCTGTGAGGCCAACAAGTTGATCCGGCAGAACCTGGTGCTTGCCGTCATCTACAATGCCGTCGCTGTGCCGATCGCACTGTTGGGCTACGTCACCCCACTGGTGGCGGCCCTGGCGATGTCCGGCTCCTCGGTCATCGTGATCGCCAACGGACTGCGGCTCAGCACCGGCAAACGCAGCGCGGCAGAGGCTGCCATCAGACCGGCAAAACCCTTCCCAGCCAAGGAGGTCATGGCATCATGAGCGGTCTCCTCGTCCTCCTGCCCATCGCGCTGTTTCTCGGCGCCCTTGGCCTCGCTGCCTTCCTGTGGTCGCTGCGCAGTGGCCAGTATGAAGATATGGACGGCGCTGCCGAACGCATCCTGGTCGACGACGACTAGCCTGACGACAAAATGGCTGCGACCGGACCCGGGCCTGTGCTAACAGGACGGCATGGCGCAGAAGAAAGCTCACGAAGTCGATTCCTGGCTGGCCCGGCCCGCTGCCGAAGCCGTCATCGTGCTGATCTACGGCCCCGACCGGGGCCTCGTTTCTGAGCGCGCTTCAGCCTTTGCCGCCAAGACCGGCCTGCCGCTCGATGATCCCTTCTCCGTCGTCAAGATTGACGCCGCCGATGTCGAGCGCGACAGCGGCCGTCTCGTCGATGAGGCCCGCACCGTGCCGATGTTTTCGCCGCGCCGGCTGATCTGGGTGCGCAACGCCGCTGCGCAGAAGAGCCTTGCCGACGACGTCAAGGCGCTGGCCGCCGACCCGCCGCGCGACGCCGTCATCCTGATCGAGGCGCAGGATCTCAAGAAGGGCGCGCCGTTGCGCACGATCGTCGAAGGCGCCTTTGCCGGCATGGCCCTGCCCTGCTACGCCGACGAGGCGCGCGATATCGAAAGCGTCATCGACGAGGAACTGCGCACCGCCGGCCTGAACATGGCCATGGACGCCCGCAACGCACTGCGCCGCAGCCTCGGCGGCGACCGCCTTGCGACACGCGGCGAGATCCAGAAGCTGACACTCTATGCCATGGGCAAGGGCGAGATCTCGCTCGAAGACGTCAAGGACATGACTGGCGATGTCTCGGCATTGTCGCTGGACGACGCCATCGACGCAGCCCTTGGCGGCAACATCGCCGAGTTCGACGCCGCTTTCACCAAGCAGTGCCAGACCGGCAGCCAGGCGGCACAGCTTCTCGCGACCGCAACCCGCCACCTCCAGAACATTCATCTGATGCGCGGCGAGATGGAAAATGGCGGCCGCAACGCCTCGGCGGTCGTCGCCGCGGCACGCCCCCCGGTGTTCTTCTCCCGCCGCCGGGCCGTGGAAAAGACCTTATCGAGCTGGAGCGCGGCAGCGCTGACCCGCGCATTGACACGGCTGCAATCGACAACGCTGCAGACGCGGCGCCGGCCCGACCTTGCGGTTGCGCTGGCGCGCCAGGCGATGCTCGGCATCGCCGTCGAAGGCGCCCGCCTCTCCTCCGGCCGGCGCTAAAGAACGCCGTCGCACGTCTCGTTCTAATACAGTCCGAACGAAATCGGCTGCATGCCTTTCCCGGATTTGCTGCAAACGCAAAAACGCCGGCGCGAGGCCGGCGTTTTCAGACAAGAGTCAATAGAATCAATCAGATATGTTCGCTCTTCAGGCGACGGCACAAATCGTCAAGCTGTTCCAGCGAGCGGTAGCTGATGCGCAGCTCGCCGCCTTTTTCCTTGTGCGCGATCGAGATCTTCATGCCGACGACGTCGGTGAGAAGCTTCTCCAGCGCGATCGTGTCCGGATCCTTCTCGACAGGACGCGACGGCTGCTTTTCCAGCAGTGCATCGGCCGGAAGTTGCGCCAGCGCCTCGGCCTGGCGTACCGACAGGCCCTCTTCGACGATCCGCTTGGCCAGGCCCGCCGGGTCGGCAGCCGTGATCAGTGCCCGGGCATGACCGGCCGACAGCTCGCCATTGACCAGCATGTCGCGCACAACGTCAGGCAGCTTCAGCAGCCGCAGCGTGTTGGCGACATGGCTGCGGCTCTTGCCGATGACCTGGCCGAGATCGGCCTGGGTATAGTTGTGATCGTCGATCAGCTGCTGGTAGCCCATTGCCTCTTCAATGGCATTAAGATCGGAGCGCTGGACGTTCTCGATAATGGCGAGCTCAAGCGCCGTGCGATCGTTGACGTCGCGAACGATGACCGGAATCTCGTTAACGCCGGCCCGCTGTGCTGCACGCCAGCGGCGCTCGCCGGCGATGATTTCATAGTGCCCGGCCTGCGCAGCTGGCCTGACGACGACTGGCTGGACCAGGCCGTGCTCGCGGATAGACTGCGCCAGGTCGGCAAGTTCGGCTTCGCCAAAATGGCGACGAGGGTTGCGCGGATTGGGGCTGACGAACTCGATCGGCACCCGGCCGTCGGCCGGCGCCGCCGGCTTTTCCGGGACCGCCGGCTTGTCCATCTCGCCGATGAGAGCAGCAAGTCCCCGGCCAAGGCGCTTTCTGGAAAGGTCTTCGTTCATGTCTAGTCCAGCTTGTTTCGAGTCCGAATCGATTTATGCGGCCCGGAGTTTACGTTCGCGCCTGATGACTTCCGAGGCGAGCTGCAGATAGGCTTGGCTGCCCGAGCATTTCAGGTCGTAGAGGATCGCCGGCTTGCCATAGGACGGCGCTTCCGAAATGCGCACGTTGCGTGGGATCACCGTGTCGTAGACCTTTTCTCCCATATGGGCGCGCACATCCTCGACCACCTGGTTGGCCAGATTGTTGCGACCATCGAACATGGTCAGCACGATGCCCTGGATCGTCAGCTCCGGATTGATCGAGCGGCGTACCTGATCCACCGTCTCAAGCAACTGGCTCAAGCCCTCGAGCGCAAAGAACTCGCACTGCAGCGGCACCAGGACGGAATCAGCCGCGGCCATCGAATTCAGCGTCAAGAGGTTGAGCGAAGGTGGGCAATCGATCAGTACGTAACTGTAGCCGGCCGCCCGCTCAGCCGATGCCCGCAAGGCATTGCGCAGCTTCAAGACGCGATCGGGCGCCGAGGCGATTTCCATTTCGATTCCAAGCAGATCGAGCGTCGACGGAATGATCGACAGACCCGGCACTGCCGTTTCCATCGCCGCCTGTTCTATCTCCAGCTCGCCGGTCAGCACGTCATAGGACGACACGCTGCGGTCTTTGCGATCGATGCCGAGGCCCGTGCTGGCATTGCCTTGCGGATCGAGGTCGATAATGAGCACGCGCTCGCCGATGGCGGCAAGGGCGGTCGCCAGATTGATGGCGGTCGTCGTCTTGCCGACTCCGCCTTTCTGATTGGCGACTGTGATGATTCTAGGTGTGGTTTTCATGGCTCGACTGCTGTTTTCCGTCTCGTCACAGCGCGGCAGCTAGGCGCGGCGCAGGTTCCGAATCTCGAGAATGACTCCCTGGGCGTCGGTCAGGCTCTGGTGTTCTACCAGATCGAATCTCCACTGGTGAGCGCTATCTTCGATTTCCTGACGGTAATCCCGGCCTTTGTGGAAAAGCGCTGTGGTGCCCGCCTCCAACCATGGCCACGACAGCTCCAGGAGCAGCGGTAGTGGTGCCAAGGCTCGTGCACTCAATATCTCGGGCGACTTGATGAGCGCATGGACATCTTCGATGCGCTTCGAGTGCACTTTAGCCGGCAAGCTGAGCTCACCGACCACGGCCTGCAGGAAGCCGGTCTTCTTGCGATTGCTTTCCACCAGATCGATGGTCGCGCCTGGCCGTTCGGCGAGCATCGAACCGATGATCAGGCCTGGGAACCCGCCGCCCGACCCAATGTCGAGCCATTTCATTGCGGCGTCCCCAAGCTTCACGATCTGGGCGCTGTCAAGAATATGGCGCTCCCAAACGTCATTGAGCGTCGACGGCGCCACCAGATTGATGCGCTGTGCCCACTTTCGGAACACAGCCTCGAAGGCTTTCAGCTTCGCGAATGTTTCACGTGAAACGGGACCGGCCACTTCCTGCAACCGGGCATAGGCGTCATTGTTCAAGCGGCGCCCCTACGTGACTGAGCTTCTGAGTTGCGGACATGGGCCAGAATGATGGCCAGCGCCGCCGGCGTCATGCCATCGATACGCTGCGCCTCGGCCAATGAACGCGGCCGACGGACGCGCATCTTCTGCCGAAGCTCGTTGGAAAGGCCAGGAACCGACTCAAAATCAAGCGCTTCCGGGATCACCCTCTCCTCTTCCTTCAGCATCAACGCCGCGTCAGCCTTCTGGCGGTCAAGGTAGACGGCATATTTGGCTTCGGTTTCAATGGCTTCCGCCGTCTTGGCGTCAACCGACGCCAGCTCCGGCAAGATCTTAACAAGTTGCATGAACTGGATATTGGGGTAAGCGAGCAGCTCGTAAAGCGACCGTTTCACACCGTCGAGATTGACCTCGATGCCATGACGGCGCGCCTCGTTGGGTGATAGCTTCAGCGATTGCGTCAGTTCGCGCGCGGCTGCTACGCGGCCCGTCATCTCGCCAAAACGCTTTTCCCGCTCGGCCGAAGCAATGCCCAGTTCCATGGCCAGGGGCGTCAAACGCTCGTCCGAATTGTCGGCCCGCAGTGAAAGCCGGAATTCCGCACGCGACGTGAACATGCGATATGGCTCGCTGATCCCGCGGCTGGTCAGATCGTCGACCATGACGCCGATATACGCCTGTGTCCTGCTCAAGATCAGCTGCTCGCTGCCGCCGGCAAGCCGCGCGGCGTTAAGCCCGGCAAGCAGGCCCTGTGCACCGGCCTCTTCATAACCCGTCGTGCCATTGATCTGTCCGGCAAGGAAAAGACCGCGAATACGCCTGGTCTCGAGCGTCGGCTCCAGCTCGCGCGGATCGATGTGGTCATACTCGATCGCATATCCCGGCTGCAGCATCACTGCCCGTTCCAGTCCGGGAATCGACTTCAGAATGTCGAGCTGCACGTCCTCCGGCAACGAGGTCGAGATACCGTTCGGGTAGACTGTGTGATCGTCGAGCCCTTCCGGCTCGAGGAAGATCTGATGGCCTTCCCGGTCGCCAAACTTGACGATCTTGTCCTCGATCGACGGGCAATAGCGTGGCCCGATGCCCTCAATCGACCCGGAATACATCGCCGATCGCCCAAGATTCTCGCGAATGATGCTGTGAGTGGCGTCGGTCGTCCGCGTGATGCCGCATTCGATCTGCGGATTGCGGATCCTATCGGTGAGCAGCGAAAAAGGAACCGGTTCCTCGTCGGCCGCCTGCGTCTCGAGCGAAGTCCAGTTAATGGTGCGGCCATCGAGCCGCGGCGGGGTCCCAGTCTTCAATCGGCCAAGGCGCAAGCCCGCCCGCTTCAGCGTCTCGGACAATCCCATCGAAGCCTGTTCGTTCATCCGGCCGGCCGGGAACTTGCGTTCGCCGATGTGGATCAGCCCACGCAGGAAGGTGCCTGTCGTGAGAACCACGGCGGCACAGGAAAGCGTTTGTCCATCGCCCAGCACAACACCGGTCAGGCGGTCGCTATCTATAATAAAATCAGATACTTCTGCCTCAACGACGGTGAGGTTCGGCTGTTGTTCAGCGATCGCCTGCTGCATGGCCAGGCGATAGAGCTTGCGATCGGCCTGGGTGCGCGGCCCGCGCACCGCTGGGCCCTTGCGGCGGTTGAGAAGGCGGAACTGAATGCCAGCGGCATCGGCGACCCGACCCATGAGGCCGTCAAGTGCGTCGATCTCGCGGACGAGATGGCCTTTGCCCAGACCGCCGATGGCGGGGTTGCACGACATCACGCCGATCGTATCGCGACGAAGGGTGACGAGCGCGGTTTTTGCACCGGCCCGTGCGGCTGCCGAGGCCGCTTCGCAGCCCGCATGGCCTCCGCCCACCACGACGACGTCGTAGCTCTCACTCATCACAGTCTCCAGGAAACATTTGGCGAGACAGATGTCCTCATCTCCGCCTCATGTCAAGAGAATCGCCGCGGTGGTGGTTTCACGTGAAACAACTTGGCCGCGCGGCAGCGAGTCAATGCCGATGTTTCACGTGAATCCTTTGATTCCACCGCTTAATGTTTCACGTGAATCACTTGCCGATGCAGAACTGCGAGAAGATCACGTCGAGCAGGTCCTCGACATCGACGGCTCCAGACAGCTTGCCGATTCGGTCGCTCGCCAGGCGCAGGTTCTCCGCCTTCAGTTCCAGTGAAGTCTCCGGCGCAGCTAACGCGGCACGCAGATACTCGCTGGCGTCGTTCAGCAGTTGCACATGGCGCAACCGCGACGGCAGCACATCGCCACGCTGGCCGATCGCCGCCGCGGCGCGCGCGCCAATCAGTTCGATCAACCCGTCAATACCTTCGCCATTCACCGTGGAAATGGCGAGGGCAAAGCTCGACCCGGCATCACCACCTTTGATGCGGTCCAGCTTGGTGCCAATCATGACTGCGGATGCATCGCCTGGCGGCGGCAGCTCGATTGACGCCGACATATCCTGCAGGAACAACACCAGGTCGGCGGCCTTCGCTCGTTCCTTCGCGCGTTCGATACCGATGGCTTCAACCTTGCCCGCAGGTTCGCGAAGCCCGGCCGTGTCGGTGATGCGCACCTTGAGGCCGCCGATATCGAGTGTTGCCTCAACGAGGTCGCGCGTCGTGCCGGGTTCGTCGGTGACAATTGCCGCCTCACGTCGGACCAGCGCATTGAGCAGGCTCGACTTGCCCGCATTCGGCGCACCGAGGATCACGACGTCGAAACCGTCACGGATCATCTCAGCCTTGCTGTAGCCATCGACATGTCGCCCGATGTCGGCGATCAGCTGGTGGACGTCGTCCCACACCTGAGCGGAAACCGACCCTGGTACGTCCGATTCGTCGGCAAAATCCATCTCGGCCTCAATCATCGCCCGAGCGTGAATGAGCCGCTTGCGCCAAGTGAGATATAGCTCGCTTTGCGCACCGCCGGAGTTCATCATGGCAAACTGACGCTGCGCCTCAGTCTCGGAGTTGATGAGATCGGCAAGCGCTTCAGCTTCCAGAAGGTCCATCTTGCCGTTGAGGAATGCCCGCCGGGTGAATTCTCCCGTCTCGGCCTGCCTGAAACCCGGCAGCTTTCCGAGCTCCGCGAGTAGTGCTGTGACCACAGCCCGGCCGCCGTGCACATGGAATTCACCACAATCCTCCCCCGTGAAGCTATGCGGCCCGGGAAAAAACAAGGTCAGCGCCTGGTCGAGTTTCCGCCCGTCCACTGCATTCAGTGGTCCAAAATGCGCGCGACGTGGTTGCGGAAGGCTACCTGCAATCGTTTCGATTGCGAATCGGACATGTGGACCTGAGATCCTGACGATCGCGACGCCGGACGGCAGGTGACCGCTGGACAAAGCGGCGATCGAATCGGTGAATAGCATTTGCCGGTCTCTTGGAAGCGCCCTAGGTTGACGCCTCATATCACTGTTTTGGGCTTGCCACATGCTTCCGCACGAAAACCTGCTTCGAGACGAAGGTAGTCCGTACCTTCGCCAGCATGGCGACAACCCGGTGCATTGGCGCCCGTGGTCGCCCGCGGCGTTGGCAGAAGCGGTGCGGCTCGACCGGCCGATCCTGCTTTCGGTCGGTTATGCCGCCTGCCACTGGTGCCACGTCATGGCGCATGAAAGCTTCGAGAACGCCCAAGTCGCCGAAGTCATGAACAGGCTCTTCGTCAACATCAAGGTCGACCGCGAGGAACGGCCGGATATCGACCAGATCTACATGGCGGCGCTCGCCAGCATGGGCGAACAAGGTGGCTGGCCACTGACGATGTTCCTGACCCCCGATGCCAAGCCCTTCTGGGGCGGGACCTATTTTCCGCGCGAGGCGAGGTATGGACGGCCGGGGTTCATCCAGGTGCTCAGTGCTGTCGACGCCGCCTGGCGCGGCAAGCGCGCCAGCATCCTGCAGAGCGCGGGTGAGCTTGCCCAACATGTCGGCAAGCGCCTCGGCGGCAGCAGCCCGCGCTCCGCGATCTCGACCGATACGGCCAGGACGTTGGCGTCCGGCATCTACGATATGCTTGACCGCGATCTGGGCGGGCTTCGCGGCGCCCCAAAGTTCCCGAATGCGCCTTTCATGCAGACCTTGTGGCTGTCCTGGCTGCGCTCCGGCAATGAGCAGCATCGTGATGCAATGACGGAAAGCATGGCGCATATGCTCGCTGGCGGCATCTACGACCATGTCGGCGGCGGGCTGGCGCGCTATTCGACCGACGCGCAATGGCTGGTGCCGCACTTCGAAAAGATGCTATACGACAACGCCCAGCTGATACGTCAAGCGAACTGGGCCTATGCCGCCACAGGAAATGAACTGTTTCGGATACGAATCGAAGACACGGTCGACTGGCTGTTGCGCGAGATGCAACTGCCCGACGGAACCTTCGCTTCCAGCCTCGATGCCGACAGCGAGGGTGAAGAAGGGCTGTTCTACACCTGGACGGGGCAACACATAGCCGACGCGCTTGGAGATGATTCATCTATATTTTTCAAATACTTCACGATCAGTAAGCCAGACGCCTGGGAAGGCGACCCGATCACCCACCAGAACGCCGCCCAGAGTGCACAGGCCATCGAAGATCGTGCGCTGGTTTCAGGCCTGACGAAACGCCTGCTGACTAAACGAGAACAGCGCATTCGCCCCGCCCGCGATGACAAGGCGCTCACGGATTGGAACGGCTTGGCCATCGTCGCGCTGGCAGAAGCCGGGCGAAGCCTTGGAAGAAGCGACTGGGTGGCTGTCGCGGCAGGTGCTTTCGGCGCGATTCTGGCGTCAGCAACAGCTGAAGGCCGACTGCCGCATTCAAGTCTGGGCGAAAAGCGGCTCTATCCCGCGCTGTCGAGCGACTACGCGGCGATGGTCAACGCGGCCATCTCCCTGTTCGAGGCAACAAGGGATGCGCGATATCTCGAGCACGGTGCTCGTTTCGTGAACATGCTCGATAACTGGCACGCGGATGCCGACAGAACCGGGCACTATCTTACCGCATCCGACAGCGCCGACGTGCCGATCCGTATTCGCGGCGACATCGACGAAGCCATTCCTTCGGCAACCAGCCAGATCATCGAGGCTGTTGTGCGCCTGGCCAACATCACGGGCGACATTGAACTGCAGCGACGCGCCTGGACAATCGCCGAACACGCCGCCGGCCGCATCCAGAGCCAGCAATATGGCCAGGCCGGAATCGTGAACGCCTGTATCCTGGCAATTGAACCATCAAAGCTGATTGTCGTCGAGGATCCAGAGCGGCCAGCGCTTGTTTCGGTAGCGAATCGGAATCCGGATCCGCGCCGCGTCGACATCTTCCTGGCTCTCGGTGAGGACACGGCGCGGGCGAAACTGCCGGGCGACATCCTTCCCGATACGAAAAAGGCCGGCGCATATCTCTGCACCGGCCTCATCTGTCTGCCCGTGATCAGCGATCCGGCGAAGCTTGAAGACGCGCTTCGTCGTCGCTGACCGATCGGAGCGCCGTGCGTCGCCGCTTAAGAGGCGCTCTAAACCTGAGTTTCCGCATCTGTCCCGAAGATCGCTAACGATTTTCGGGCTGACGCGTCAGGTATTCATCGAATCGAAGAAATCGGCATTGGTCTTGGTCTGCTTGAGCTTGTCGATGAGGAACTCGATTGCATCGGTCGTTCCCATCGGCGCCAGAATGCGGCGCAGCACGAAAATCTTCTGCAGATCCTGACGCTGGACCAACAGGTCCTCCTTGCGCGTGCCCGACTTGAGGATGTCCATCGCCGGATAGATACGCTTGTCGGCGACCTTGCGGTCGAGCACGATTTCCGAGTTGCCGGTACCCTTGAACTCTTCGAAGATGACTTCGTCCATGCGGCTGCCGGTATCGATCAGCGCGGTAGCGATGATGGTTAGCGAACCACCCTCTTCGATGTTACGGGCGGCACCGAAGAAGCGCTTCGGCCGCTGCAGCGCGTTGGCGTCGACACCACCGGTCAGAACCTTGCCGGATGACGGCACGACGGTGTTGTAGGCGCGGCCGAGACGGGTGATCGAATCGAGCAGGATGACGACGTCGCGGCCATGTTCGACAAGGCGCTTGGCCTTCTCGATGACCATTTCGGCGACCTGGACGTGACGGACAGCCGGTTCGTCGAAGGTCGAGGACACGACCTCGCCCTTCACCGAGCGCTGCATGTCGGTCACTTCTTCCGGACGCTCGTCGATCAGAAGCACGATCAGATAGCATTCGGGATGATTGGTGGTGATCGAGTGCGCAATGTTCTGCAGCAGCACGGTCTTGCCGGTACGCGGCTGCGCCACGATCAGGGCGCGCTGACCCTTGCCGAGTGGCGCCACCAGGTCGATGACGCGGGGCGAAATGTCCTTGGTGGTCGGGTTTTCGACTTCCATCTTGAGCCGCGAGGTCGGGTACAGCGGCGTCAGATTGTCGAAATGAATCTTGTGACGGATCTTTTCGGGATCGTCGAAATTGATGGTGTTGACCTTGAGCAGCGCGAAATAGCGCTCGCCTTCCTTGGGGCTGCGGATCGGGCCTTCGACCGTATCGCCGGTCTTCAGCGAGAAGCGGCGGATCTGCGAGGGCGAGATGTAGATATCGTCCGGACCCGGAAGGTAATTGGCGTTGGCCGACCGCAGGAAGCCGAAGCCGTCCTGGAGCACCTCGACGACGCCGTCGCCAATGATCTCGATGTCCTGCGCCGCCAACTTCTTGAGGATCGCGAACATCAGCTCCTGCTTGCGCATGACGCTGGCATTTTCGACTTCAAGCGACTCAGCGAACGCGATCAGGTCGGTCGGCTTCTTGTTCTTGAAATCCTGTAGTTTCATTTCCTGCATGGACGGACTCTGAGCGTGGGGAGGTTGGCTATCGGCATTTTGCGATAAGCGCCGGGCGCGGCCAGGGAATGAAAATGGGGCGGCGCATGGCGGGAAGGAAGAACAGCCTTTTAGCCCTCCCGAAACGAAAGAGCAAGGCGCAGTCCAGCAAATTTAGGAACTCAAAACGGCTTTACAACCACCAGTATGACAATGACGATCATCAGCAACGTCGGGATTTCATTGACGATGCGCCAATGCCGCGACGGCTTTTCGTTGCGGTCCTCGGCAAAGCGCCGGACCGACGCCGAGAGATAGCCGTGCACGCCCGAAAGCAGCAGCACCGCAACGAGTTTGGCGTGCAGCCAGCCACCGGCGAAGTCGAAACCCTTCCAGGCCAGCCACAGGCCGAAAACCCAGGTGACGATCATCGCCGGATTGATGATGGCGCGCAGCAGGCGGCGTTCCATCACCTTGAAGGTCTCGGATTGCACCGACCCCTTCTCCGCATCGACATGATAGACGAACAGCCGCGGCAGATAGAGCATGCCGGCCATCCAGGAGATCACGGCAATGACATGGATCGCCTTGGCCCAGGGATAAAAGCTGTCAGGCGCGGCGAGGAAAAGCAAAGCCGTCAGCGCAACCAGCACGATGATGGCAGCGACCGCTCGCTTGGCCGCCGTCGCACCACTCGACGGTCCGACATTCTGGCCGCTCATTGGCCTGTTGCCTTTCGCACCCGCCGCACCATCGCCTCGACATGGGCCACCGGCGTCTCGGGTGTGATGCCGTGGCCGAGGTTGAAGATCAGCGGACCAGTGCCCAGCGCCTCAAGGATGGCATCCACGCCCTCTTCCAGAGCCTTGCCGCCGACAACGAGCCTGAGAGGGTCGAGATTGCCCTGTACGGCTCCCCCGGCCTGCAGGCGCTGCGCCTGGCTCAGCGGTACCGTCCAGTCGAGGCCAAGACCGGTGACGCCGGTGCGCTGCCTGTAGCTGTCGAGCTGGGCACCTGCGCCCTTCGGGAAGCCGATGATCGGAACGTCCGGATAGACGGCGCGCACCTTGCGCACGATCTCGGCCACCGGCTTGACGCAGCAGGCCTCGAAAGTCGCCTCGTCGAGCACGCCCGACCAGGAATCGAATATCTGCACGACATCGGCGCCGGCTTCGATCTGGCGAATGAGATAGGCGGCCGAATGGTCGGCGAGAACCTGCAGAAGCTGCGCCATCGCTGCCGGCTCGCGATAGGCAAACAGCCGCGCCGGCGCCTGGTCCGGCGTGCCGTGTCCGGCGATCATGTAGGTGGCGACGGTCCACGGCGCGCCACAGAAGCCGATAAGCGTCGTCTTCTCCGGCAACTCACGGCGCAGACGGCGCACGGTTTCGTAGACCGGTTCGAGATTCACGTGAAACTTTTCGCCATCGAGTGCTGCGACACCGTCCGCTGTGATCGGCGTCATCAGCGGCCCACGGCCCTCCTCGAAACGCAGGTCGCGCCCAAGCGCGTGCGGAACGACGAGAATGTCGGAGAACAGGATCGAGGCATCGAAGTCGAAGCGCCGGATCGGCTGCAGAGTTACCTCGACGGCGAAGTCGGGATTGTAGCAGAGGTCCAGGAAGCTCCCGGCCTTCTTCCGGCTCTCGCGATATTCCGGGAGATAACGGCCTGCCTGGCGCATCATCCAGAGCGGTGGAACCTCCAGGCTCTCGCCTTTCAGGACTTGGAGCAGGGCGCGTTTCACGGGCATCCGGTCTGCCTTTCCTAGAGCCTTCTATAAACAAAAATTTATTCTGAAGGATTCTTCTAATTCTTAGAGTCTGTTGAAATCGAGAATTCCGACCTGTCCATAGGCAGCCTCGGATATCCACTTGTCATAGTGACGCGCGGCCGTTTTCGCCAGCGGGGAAAACTTCGGGCAGCAAGCGGATTCGTCGATTTGAATCAGGAATCTAGCCGAGCGCATCGCAGGTGCTGATTCTGTGGACAGCCGGGGACTAAAAAAACTATCCCCACAATACTCCCCGTCGCTGAATCGAAACAGACAGCGGGGCGAATTGTGGACAAGTCGGCATCTGATACAGTCGCGCCGACCGCTTCGGGCCGAACTGCCCGTTTATCCACATTTGACCACAGACCCAGGCGCCCGCTGTGAACAAACCCCAGAGCTTCTTCCATCTGCACCTGATTTCCGACGCCACCGGCGAGACTCTGCTGGCGGCGGGGCGCGCGGCTTCGGCGCAGTACAAGGATGCGCGCGCGATCGAGCACATCTACCCGCTGATCCGCACCGAAAAGCAGCTGATGAAGGTGTTCGACGACATCGAGGAAGAGCCGGGCATCGTGCTCTATACAGTGGTCGACCAGCACCTCGCCGGCATCATCGACAGCCGCTGCGCCTCGATGGGCCTGCCTTGTGTCTCGGTGCTCGAACCGGTGCTGTCGGTGTTCCAGTCCTATCTTGGTGCGCCGGCCGGCCGCCGGGTCGGTGCCCAGCATGTGCTCGACGCCGAATATTTCCGCCGCATCGATGCGCTCAACTTCACCATGGAGCATGATGACGGCCAGCTGCCTGCTGACATGGAACAGGCTGATGTCGTGCTGATCGGCATATCCAGGACGTCAAAGACCCCGACGAGCATCTATCTCGCCAATCGCGGCATCAAGACCGCCAACATACCGATCGTCCTCGGCGTGCCGGTGCCCGACAGCCTGGTCAAGGCGGAGAAGCCGTTGGTCGTCGGCCTGATCGCCACCGCCGAGCGCATCTCGCATGTGCGCCAGAACCGAATCCTCGGCACGACGATGGCTTTTGATGCCCAGGAATATATCGACCGCGCCTCGATCACCGAGGAACTGGCTTATGCGCGCAAGATCTGCACCAAGCACAACTGGCCGATGATCGATGTCAGCCGCCGCTCGATCGAGGAAACGGCGGCCGCGATCGTTGCCCTGCGCAACAAGAGCCGCTAGGACCAAAAGCACCCAACAACGCCGCCGCGCGGTTCGTTTTCAGGCAAAGCCAGTGACCGAAAAACTCATCCTTGCTTCCGGAAGCCCCTTCCGCAAAGCCATGCTCGAAAATGCCGGCGTTCCAGTCGACGCAATCCCGGCCGACCTCGACGAACGGGCGTTGGAAGCGCCGCTGGCCGAAAGCGGTGCAACGCCCGAGGAGGTCGCCCTCGTCCTGGCCGAAGCCAAAGCGGTTGCCGTCAGCGAGGAGCATCCCGGCCGGCTGGTGCTTGGCTGTGACCAGACGCTGTCGCTCGGCGACGAAGTGTTCCACAAACCTGACGACATGGAAGGCGCCCGCCGCCATCTGCTCAAGCTGTCCGGCAAGACCCATCAGCTCAACAGCGCCGTGGTGCTGGTGCGCGACGGCGAAACCTTGTGGCGTCACGTGGCGATTGCCTCGCTGACCATGCGCGCGCTCGATCCGGCCTTCATCGGCCGCCATCTCGCCCGTGTCGGCAAGAAGGCGCTGTCGAGCGTCGGCGCCTACCAGATCGAATGCGAAGGTATCCAGCTGTTCGACAAGGTCGAGGGCGATCACTTCACCATCGTCGGCCTGCCGCTGTTGCCGGTACTCAAGGAATTGCGCCAGCTCGGGGCCATCGATGGCTGAGTTGAAGGCGTTCGTCTGCGGCCATCCGATCGCGCATTCGCGCTCGCCGAAAATCCACGGTCATTGGCTGAAGCGTTACGACATTGACGGCAGCTACACCGCGATCGATGTTTCGCCCGGGGATTTCGGAGCCTTCATCGGCGGCCTTTCCGCGGCTGGGTTGCGTGGTGGCAACGTCACCATCCCGCACAAGGAAGCTGCTTTCGCTGCGGTCCAACGCCGCGATGAGGCCGCCGAGCAGATTGGTGCGGTCAACACCGTGTGGCTGGAGGACGGGACTCTGTGGGGCGGCAATACAGATGCCTATGGATTTGCCGCCAATCTCGACCATCTTTCGCCGGGTTGGGCTTCGACTGGCGACGTCGCCGTGGTCCTAGGCGCCGGTGGCGCTTCGCGGGCGAT
The DNA here is from genome assembly GCF_014138625.1 of Aminobacter ciceronei. Classification (GTDB taxonomy): domain Bacteria; phylum Pseudomonadota; class Alphaproteobacteria; order Rhizobiales; family Rhizobiaceae; genus Aminobacter; species Aminobacter ciceronei. Next base: position 1,925 of record NZ_JACJHY010000052.1, on the reverse strand, counting down.
CATCCACGCGCTCAAGCAGCGCGGTTTCACCGACATCCGCATCGTCAACCGCACTGTGGCACGTGCGGTGGAACTTGCCGACCAGTTCGGCGATGGCATCAGTGCGCATCCGCAGGCGGCAACCGCGGAGCTGCTTGGCGATGCGTCGCTGCTGGTCAACACCACAGCGCTTGGCATGCATGGCAATGAGGGCCTGCCCGCCGACCCATCCACCCTGCCCGACCACGCCATCGTCACCGACATCGTCTATGTGCCGCTCGAAACCCCGCTGCTTGCGGCTGCCAGGGCGCGCGGACTGAAGACTGTCGACGGGCTCGGCATGCTGCTGCACCAGGCGGTCCCGGGTTTCGAGCGCTGGTTCGGCCGCCGACCGGAAGTGACAGCCGAGCTGCGCAAACTCATCGTCGCCGACCTGGACGCCAAGACATGATCGTTCTCGGCCTGACCGGGTCCATCGGCATGGGCAAGTCCACGACGGCGAAAATGTTCGCGGACGCAGGCGTTCCGGTTCACGATTCCGACGAGGCGGTGCATCGCCTCTATGCTGGCGAAGCCGCCCCTTTGATCGAAGCTGCCTTCCCGGGCACGGTGAAGGGCGGTGTCGTCGATCGCGCCGAGCTGTCCCGCCATGTACTGGGCGACGCGGTGGCGCTGAAGAAGCTCGAGAGCATCATCCATCCGCTGGTCCGCTCTGATGCCAACGCGTTCCTCGAACGCAACCGAGCCGCCGGCGCGCCGATCGCCGTCCTCGACATCCCGCTTCTGTTCGAGACCAATGGCCGGGGCCGGGTCGACAAGGTGGTGGTGGTCACAGCACCTGCCGATGTGCAGCGTAAGCGCGTGCTGGCGCGCCCTGGCATGAGCGAGCAGAAATTCGAGGCGATCCATGCCAAGCAGGTTCCCGACGCCGAAAAGCGCAAGCTTGCCGACTACATCGTCGACACCGGCAACGGCCTGGAGCCGGCGCGGGCCGCGGTTCAGGCCATCATCGCCGAATTGACGGTGGGAAAGCCCTAGACAGGCGAATCGCCGCACTTGTTCGCCGGCTGCCCGGGAGGGCATGCTGTCGGCCAAGGAGAATCAGCTGTTGCGCGAGATCATTTTCGATACCGAAACCACCGGCCTCGACAACCGCGAGGACCGTGTGATCGAAATCGGCGCGATCGAGATGATCAATCGCTTCCCGACCGGCAACACCTTCCACAAATACATCAACCCGCAGGGGCGCCAGGTCCACCCCGACGCGCAGGACGTGCACGGCATCTCCAACGCCGATCTCGAAGGCAAACCGACCTTCCCCGAGATCATCGACGAATTTCTCGAGTTCATCGAGGGCGCCAAGCTCGTCGCCCATAACGGCACCTTCGATCTCGGTTTCATCAATGCCGAATTCGCCCGGCTCGAGCAGCCGGCAATCCAAGCCGACCGCCTGATCGATACGCTGGCGCTGGCCCGCCGCAAGCACCCGATGGGCCCGAATTCGCTCGACGCATTGTGCCGGCGCTACGGCATCGACAACAGCCGCCGCACCAAGCACGGCGCTTTGCTCGACTCCGAACTGCTGGCCGAAGTCTACATCGAGTTGATCGGCGGCAAGCAGTCGGCGCTGGTGCTGGAGAGTTTTTCGTCAGGCAATGGCGGCGGCAACACCAGGCAGATCGAGATCGTCGTCGCCACGCGCCCCGAGCCGTTGCCGCCGCGCCTGACCGAGGCCGAGCTCGCCGCCCACGACAAGCTCGTCGGCGGCCTTGGCGAAAAGGCCCTTTGGGCCAAGCTGCTGGCGCCCGCCGAACCGAGCTGAACCCCCCACGACAAAAAAGCCCGGCGCTGATGAACTGACCCCCGAAAGTTGGACACAACCTTCGGGGGTTTTGCATGTCCAAACACAGTGCGCGTTTCAAGCGCTCGGTTGTCGATAGCTATTT
>NZ_JACJHY010000051.1 GCF_014138625.1 Aminobacter ciceronei | reverse complement strand
TTGGCATCTGCCCCCCGACATCAATCCAAAAAAGCTCAATCAACCCACAAAACAAAACCCCGCCGAAATTCGACGGGGTTTGTCAGCAGTCTGAACCGGGCCAAAGTGCCCGGTTTTTCGTTTGCGTCGTCCGTGTTGCCTGGACGGCCCGCAGTTATTTCACGATGACCTTGGCGCCGACTTCGACGCGGTTGTAGAGGTCGATGATGTCCTGGTTCATCAGTCGGATGCAGCCCGACGACATGGCCTTGCCGATGGAGCTCCATTCCGGCGTGCCGTGCAGGCGGTAACCGGAGTCGCCCCCCTTGTTGAACAGGTAGAGGGCGCGGGCGCCGAGCGCGTTCTTGGGGCCGCCGGGCATGCCGCCCGACCACTTGGCGAGCTCGGGCTGGCGCTTGATCATCGCCGGCGGCGGGGTCCACACCGGCCATTCGCGTTTGACCGCAATGCGGGCCGTGCCCTGCCACTCGAAACCCTCGCGGCCGACGCCGATGCCATAACGCACGGCCTTGCCTTCGGGCTGGACGAGGTAGAGGAACTTCTGCGCGGTATCGACAACGATGGTGCCGGGCTGCTCGTCGGTCTCGTAGCGCACGATCTGGCGATGGAACTGGCGCGGGACCTTGCTGATCGGAATCGTCGGCAGCTGGTAGCCGGCATCGACGCGACCGCCATAGTCGTTGGAGAACATGCGCGACACGCCGTCTGTCGAACAGCCGGCGAGTGCGGTGGTCAGCGCCAGGGCGGCGACAATGGCAAGAGACTTCAATCGCATCTAGGGGTTCCCAAGCAAGAGCGGATCCGGACCGATTCGGCCTCATTTTTGCCACCATTCTTAGCGGTCAGGCATTTTGCTTGCCAAGCCTTGCGTGCACCCAAAGCCCCGCGGAACCCAACGTAAGGCACAGGTTATGGCATTTCGGCAACACGCATCGCGGGAAAATCCAACAGATTCAACGACAGGCCGCAATGATGCAACCTGAAGCTACGTATGGCTGCGCGGCATCAGCCTGCCTGGAATAATCCAGCAAGTGGGTTCAAAACGTGAACAAATGATGCGATGATCGGTCCATGCCGATCATTTCGCCTCTTGCTTCCAACCCTCTCGTCGATGGTCGCCAGTCCGAGCGAGCCATGCTGGTACGCCGCGGCGTGCAGCGTCTTCTGATGCAGATGGGTGCACATGTGCTGCCGGAACTGTCGCTGGCGACGGGCAGGCGCGCCGACCTCGTGGCGCTGACGCGCCAGGGCGACATCTGGATCATCGAGATCAAGTCGTCGATCGAGGATTTTCGCGTCGACCGCAAATGGCCCGACTACCGGTTGCATTCCGACCGCTTCTTCTTCGCCACCCATCCCGAGGTACCGGCCGAGATCTTCCCCGAGGAGTGCGGCTTCATTCTCTCCGACGGTTATGGCGCCGAAATCATGCGCGACGCACCCGAGCACCGTATGGTGGCGGCGACACGCAAGGCGCTGATGCTGCGCATCGCCCGTGCCGGCGCTGCCCGCCTGCTGGCGGCGGAACTGGCCGGCGTTTCGGTGCCGGCGCTGGAGGGGGAAAGCGAGTGATAGGTGAGTAGAGAGATCGGTTTCGGGCCTTACTATTCCTTACTCCCTTACTCCCCTATTCCCTTATCTGCTTACCGCGGCGCCCGCTTGGCGAGGATTCGCTGGAGCGTGCGACGGTGCATGTTGAGACGGCGCGCGGTTTCCGAGACGTTGCGCTCGCACATCTCGTAGACGCGCTGGATGTGTTCCCAGCGGACGCGATCCGCCGACATCGGATTTTCCGGCGGTGCTGCGCGCTCTCCCGACGAGTTGGTCAGCGCGGCATAGACGTCGTCGGCATCGGCCGGCTTGGAGAGATAGTCGATGGCGCCGAGCTTCACGGCGGTGACGGCGGTGGCGATGTTGCCGTAGCCGGTGAGAATGACGGTGCGGGTGTCTTCGCGGCGCTCCTGGATGGCCGAGACGACGTCGAGGCCATTGCCATCACCCAGCCGCATGTCGACCACCGCATAGGCCGGCGGGTTGCTGCGCACCTTGGCGACGGCTTCCTCGACGCTTTCGGCGGTGTCGACTGCAAAGCCGCGGCTTTCCATGGCGCGGGCCAGGCGGGTCAGGAATGGCTTGTCGTCATCGACGAGCAGCAGGGAATGGTCTTCGCCTGGCAACCCGGATGCAATGTCCTGGGTGGTCATCGCCTTTGATCCTTTTTGTCGTTGATCCCAGTCGTTCTTATGGTTTTTCCATGCAGATATAGGTGCAAAGCGCCGATGTCCAATGCCGGCGCCATTCCCGTGACGATCAAAACCAGCTGCCGCAAGGTTTCCAGCTGTCCGGAGCACCCTTGGCAGTCCCCGTTCAGGCAGTGTCGAACATCGTCGTGCCGACCGGCAGCCGGCTCAGGAAGGCGGCGCGCGGCCAGGAGATCTCGACAACAGCGCCCTCGCCCGGGCCGCTCGAATTGGTGAAGCTGATCTCGGCGCCGGAGCGCTCAAGCAGCGTCTTGGCGATGAACAGCCCGAGCCCCAGGCCGCCGCCCGGCTCGGCGCCCTGGCGGGTCGACATATAGGGTTCGCCGATGCGGTCGATGATCTCCGGCGGGAAGCCGGGACCGTCATCCATGATAACGAAGCTGACGTCCTCGTCGTCCCAGCTCCAGCGGATGGTGACGCGGCTGCGGGCGAAATCGACGGCGTTCTCGACCAGATTGCCGAGGCCGTAGATGACGCCCGGATTGCGGTGGCCGACCGGCTCGGGACCGATGCGATCACCGGGGTCGAGCTTGATCGAAATGCCGAAATCGCGATGCGGGGCAATGACCTCCTCGACCAGCGAGGTCAAAGGCAGCCGGGCAAGATGCTCCTCGCCCTCCGACGACAGGCTGGTGAGGCGTTTCAGGATTTCGCGGCAGCGCTCGCTCTGGCTGCGCAGCAGCGTGACGTCCTCGCCGAATTTCGGATCGTTGCCGAGGGCACGCTCCATCTCCTTGGCGACGAGCGTGATCGTGGCAAGCGGCGTGCCGAGCTCATGGGCGGCGGCAGCGGCGAGGCCGTCGAGCGCCGACAGATGCTGCTCGCGCTGCAGCACCAGCTCGGTGGCGGCAAGGGCATTGGCGAGCAGTCGCGCCTCGTCGGCGACGCGGAAGGCATACATGGCGGTGAAGGCGATCGAGCAGACGACGGCGATCCAGATGCCTGCTGTGTAGATGAAGGGCATGGCCAGCACGATGCCGTCATACCAGGGCAGCGGCAGGTGGAAGAAGGCGAGCAGGCTGACCATGACGATGACCACGACCGCCAGCATGGCGGTCAACCGCAGCGGCAGCGACGTCGCCGAAATGACGACCGGCACCGTCATCAACAGCGAGAAGGGATTGGTCAGTCCGCCGGTCATGAACAGCAGCCCGGCCAGTTGCAGGCTGTCGAAGGTGAGGATGCCGAAAGCGGCGAAGGGGTTGAGCCGGTGCGCCGCCGGATAGCGGAAGGCGAGGAACAGGTTGAGCCAGGCGGAGCTGGCGATGAGCGCGAAACACAGGCTGACCGGCAGCGGAAACTCGAGCCAGTAGGCGACGACGACGACGGTAAAGCTCTGGCCGACGATGGCGAGCCAACGCAGGCGGATCAGCGTGTTGAGCCGGAGCCGGTGGCTCTGCTGGAGGTCGGGGGCGCGCATCAGTGAGTTCATGCCAGCTATATGCGCTGCAAGGCGCGCCCGCGCCAAGCCCTGGCTTGTCGTTTGAGCATGATCTTGTCCGAAAACCGGTATCCACTTTTCGGGATCATGCTCAGTTGTTTGAGCCTGATCCTGGCCGAAAACCGGCATCCGCTTTTCGCTACGCCGACCTTCGGTTCGGGATCATGTTTCAGGTACCGCGCGGCTTTGCGCGAGCGGTCGCCTGCGCCTCCAGCGGGTTGTCGGGCCAGACATGCCGGGGGTAGCGGCCGCGCATGTCGGAGCGCACATCGGCCCAGGAGCCGCGCCAGAACCCGGGCAGGTCGCGCGTGGTCTGGATCGGCCGGTGCGCCGGCGACAGCAGTTCGAGCGTCAGCGGCACCGTGCCACCGGCGATCGAGGGGTGCTTGTCCATGCCGAACAGCTCCTGCACGCGCACCGCAAGCACCGGCCATTCGCCATCGTAACGGATCGGCACATGGCTGCCGGACGGAGCGCTGAAATGCGTTGGCGCGAGCGTTCCGATCTTGCGCTGGAGGTCGTGCGGGACGAACGACAACAGGGCATCGTGGAGCACGCCGGCGCCGATGCGGGCAAAGGACGCCTCGCCGCGCAGGAAAGGCAGCAACCAATCCTCGAGGCGATCGAGCAGCGCCTCGTCGGACATATCGGGCCAGGGCTCGCCGAGACCGCGATGCAGCCAGGTCAGACGCTGGCGCAGCGTCTCCGCCTCCTTGCCCCAGTCGAGCAGCCCAAGCCCATGGGTGCGCAGGGCCTGCAGAATGGCGCCGTCGGCTTCCTCGCCCTTGGGTGCCGGCAGCATGCGTTCGGACAAGGTGACTGCGCCGATGCGGACGGTTTCGCGGACACGGACGGAACGCTTTTCCCTATCGAAACTGGCCTCTGTCTTCCGCTCCAGATGCGCGGCAAGGACGGTGCGGATGTCGACCTCGGAGACGGCAGCGGCGGACGAGATGCGGGCGTTCTGGGCCTTGCCCTGCAGGTCGGCGACGACGAGATATTGCTCGCCGGCGAGCGGATCGGCGGCGTCGACGGCTGCACCGCTGCCATTGGCCAGCACGAAGCGCCCACGCTCGCCGCGCGCTTTGGCGACACGGTCGGGCCAGGCAAGCAGCAGGAGAGCGCCAGGGGTGGGCGCATCACCTGACGGCTGCCCAGCAGCGCCTGCCTGCCGCGCCAGCCGCTCCGCCAGTTGCCGCGCCGCATTGGCGCGGGGCGAGCGCTCGTTGCGGAAGCGCTGCAGGCGGCGTTCGAGGTCTGCGCTGTCGCCGCCGAGACCGCGCTCGGTCATCAGCACGGCAAGCTGCGCCGCCTCAAGCGCCGCCCCTTGACGCGCCGCTTCGGCGACCATGTGGGCGAGACGGACCGGCAGCGCCAGCTTGCGCATCGCCTGGCCGGACGCCGTCAGCCGGCCGTCGGCGTCGATGGCTTCGAGCTCGACGAGAAGCGCCTTCGCCTCGGCCAAAGCAGGCGCCGGCGGCGGGTCGAGAAAGGCGAGCGTCGTCGGGTCGGCAACGCCAAAGGCGGCGCAATCGAGCAGGAAGCCGGAGAGGTCGGCCTCGAGAATCTCGGGCGGCGAGAAGGCAGGCAATGCTGCGGTCTGCTCGGCGCGCCACAGGCGCATGGCGACACCCGGGCTGGTGCGGCCGGCACGGCCGGCGCGCTGGTCGGCGGCGGCGCGCGAGGCGCGCACCGTCTCAAGCCGGGTCAGGCCGCTCGCCGGCTCGTATTTCGGCAGCCGCGACAGGCCGGAATCGATGACGACACGGACGCCGTCGATGGTGATCGAGGTCTCGGCGATTGCGGTCGCCAGCACCACCTTGCGGCGGCCTGCCGGCGCTGGCTTGATCGCCGCGTCCTGGGCCTTGCCGTCGAGCATGCCATAGAGCGGCACGATGTCGACATCCGCGCCGACACGGCCATCGAGGCGCTCGGCGGTGCGCTCGATCTCGCGCTGGCCAGGCAGGAAGGCAAGCACGCTGCCCGGTTCGTCGGCGAGCGCGTCACGGATCGCCTTGGCCATGGCGTCCTCGATGGCAACGCCCGCCGGGCGCTCGTCATAACGGATGTCGACAGGGAAACTGCGGCCCTGGCTTTCGATCACCTCGGCGCCGTCGAGCAGCTTCGAGACGCGGGCGCCGTCGAGCGTCGCCGACATGACGATCAGCCGGAGATCGGGTCGCAGCGCGCCCTGCACGTCGAGCGCCAGCGCGAGGCCGAAATCGCCGTCGAGCGAACGCTCGTGGAACTCGTCGAACAAGACGGCGGCGACACCCGGCAGCTCGGGATCGTCGAGGATCATGCGGGCGAGCACCCCCTCGGTGACGACGAGGATTCTCGTCTTCGCGCTGACTTTGTTTTCCATGCGCATGGCGTAGCCGACTGTGCCACCCGGCTCCTCACCGAGCAGCGAAGCCATGCGGCGGGCGGCGGCGCGGGCAGCTAGCCGCCGCGGCTCGAGCAGCACGACCTTACCATCACCACGCCAGGGCGCAGCGAGCAGCGCCAGCGGCACCAGCGTGGTCTTGCCGGCGCCGGGAGGTGCTACCAGCACGGCGCTATTGCCAGCCGCAAGTGCCTCGGCAAGGTGCGGCAGGACCGCCGTCACCGGCAGGTCGGGGAGCTTGATCATCAGTTACGTTCCGGCCTTTTGCGCCGCATGGACGGCAGGCCGGGCAATATCAGGCACGAGCGGGGCGAGGCAACATCGCAACACCCCGACAAGGTGGCGCAAGGACCTGGCCGACACTTGCGCGAAATGAAGCCGGCTCGTCACAGACGGTCGCCAAGAGTGATCGGCCCCGCCCTTGCTTCGCCGGAATGAAGCGTAGCGTGACGCTTTGGTGACGGTCTTACGACAGGAGGGGCCCGTGGCAGAATTTGCGCATCCGATACTTGCCGGCGCAACGCCGGATCCGCGGCGGAGCGGCCAGATCCGGTTTCTCGTGGTGGCGCTGGCGCTCGTCGGCGCCGTCACCACCGCTGCGGCACTTGCGGTGATCGTTGCGCCCGGCATCCGTCACCTGTTGCTCAAGGAAGACGGTATCGTCGAGACGGGGACGGTGCTCTTCCTGGCTGCCGCCGTGTTTGGCGCCGCGGCTTCGACGCTGCGACGTGGTCCCAGGGTTACGGTCGTGCTTGCCGGCCTGATCGGGTTTGCCGAGCTGCTAGACGAGACCAGCTTCGGCGCCCGCCTGTTCGGCTTCCAGCCACCGGGGCTTTATGGCGGCGGACAACTCGACGGTTTCCACGACCTCGTGATCCTTGCTTACCGCATGTTGCGCGATGTCAGCCACGGCCTCGCCTGGCTTCTGGTCGCGCTGATACTCGCGCTGTCAGCAGGGCTGGTGTTGCTCGCCTTGCGCCACATCAGGCAAGGCATGGCGGGGACAACGACATGGCTGTCGGGCCATGCGCTGCTCCTTCTGCATGGCGGCTTCATCGGGCTGGCGCAGGCGATCGACATCGCAGCCTCATCACGCGCGCTCGCCGCCGTCGAGGAAGTGCTGGAGATTAACGCCGCGATGTTGCTGGCGGCTTATGTCGTGCAGATGGGATGGCCGAACGCTCGGCGAAGTGGCGTGCGCTGAAGAAGGCCCCTCTCCGTCACGGCTTTGCCGTGACACCTCTTCCACGGTGTGGGGGCGAGGAACCCAAGTCTTGAGAGACTTGCCTACCTTACCTTCACCCACTTCTGCTCGGCAAAGGACTGCGCCATGGCGTGCACCGTGCGCTCGATCTCAAGGCCCTCGTCGAAGTCGATGACACGCGCCGGCTGACCGGCGATGCGGGCGAGCAGTTCGCGGCATTCGATGGTCTTGAGGTCGTTGAAACCGAGGCCATGGCCGGGGGCTGGGATGAACTTGCCGTAGGGCTCATGGACGGGGGCGGCGAGGATGGTGCGGTAACCTTGCTCGGTCGGGCGGTCCGAGGTGACATAAAGCTGGATTTCGTTGAAGCGCTCCTGATCGAAGACGATGGAACCCTTGGAACCGAAGATCTGGACCTGGATGCGGCCCTTGCGCCCCCAGGCGGAACGGTTGACCAGCAGCGTGCCGGGAACGCCGTTTTCGAGATGGATCAGGCTGGAGGCGATGTCATAGGTCTCGACCGCTCGGCGGCCGCCGCCGGCGACCTGGCGATCTGCATAGGGCTTGGCCATGTCGCACATGACGCGGCCGACGCGGCCGAACAGGGCTGATATCAGCGACAGCGGGTGGACGGCGAAATCGTCGAGCGCGCCGTAGCCTGACTTGGCCTCGTGTTTCCAGAAGAACGGCGCTTCGGGATCGGCCATGAAGTCCTCGTCCATCTCGACGCGGAGATGGTTGACGTCACCGATGATCTTTTCGTCGAGCAGCTGCCTGATGTGGCGGATGGCCGGGCTCTGGACGTAGTTGTAGCCGAGCACGGCCACCTTGCCCGATTTGCGGGCAGCCGCGGCCATGGCTTCAGCCTCTGCCAATGTCGGCGCCATCGGCTTTTCGCACCACAGATGCTTGCCGGCTTCGAGGATGGCGATGGCCATCTCCGGATGGAACTGGTTGGGCGTGGTCAGCGAGACGATGTCGACCTCCGGATCGGCGACGACGGCGCGCCAGTCGCCCGACGACTTTTCGAAACCGAGTTCGGAAGCGCGCTGGGCGGCGAGGTCGGCATTGGCCTCGCCGAGATGGACGAGCCTGACCTTGTCGACGTCGCCGAACACCGTGCGCACCGAATTCCACGCCAGCGCATGGCACTTGCCCATGAAGCCGGTTCCGATAAGACCTACGCCTGTCACTTCACGCTCTCCCGGTTTATAGAGCTCGCATCCCGTCGGAATGGGGCTCGGGCATTTTGCCGAAGCATGATCTTCTCCTGCTTTGAGATCATGCTTCGGCGGACTGAATAGTCGAATTTTGGCGAAAATGGAACATACAGTTCATTTTATTTGGACAGCCCGCGGTGGCACGGTTATGGTGGGATAGGCGGAGGCGGAATGGACGACATGGCGGACACGGTTTCGGAGGCACTGCCGCGCGATTTCGAGGCGCTGAGGGCATTGATCCTCGATCGCCGCGAGAGCCTGCCCAAGCGCATCGCCCAGGTGGCGGCCTATGCCCTCGACAATCCCGACGAGATCGCCTTCGGCACCGCCGCCAGCATCGCCAGTTCGGCTGGCGTGCAGCCCTCGACCTTGATCCGCTTTGCCCAGCATCTCGGCTATGACGGCTTCACCAGCCTGCAGCAGGTTTTTCGCGAGCGGCTGAGGGAGCGCACGACTTCCTATGAGGAGCGGCTGACCGTGGTGCGCGGCGATGCCGACGACGGCACCAGCAATCGTCGCATCGTCGATGGCTTCCTGGCAGCAGCCAGCAAGTCGATCGACGTGATGTCGCGCAACATCGACGACGAGACGCTGGACCGGGCAATCGATCTCCTTAACGGCGCGGAGACGATCTACATCCTGGCCCGCCGGCGCTCCTATCCTGTCGCCAGCTACATCGCCTATGCGCTGGGCAAGCTCGGCGTGCGCAGCCAGTTGATCGAATCCGCCTCTGGGCTGAGCCCGGAGATCATTTCCTTCGCCACGCCAAGGGACGCCGTCATCGCCATCAGCTTCTCGCCCTATGCCTCGGCAACCGTCGAGGAGGCGCGGGTATTGTCCGCAAACGGCGTGCCTGTCGTTGCCATCACCGACAGCGCATTCTCGCCGCTGGCGCAGTTTGCCAGCGTGTGGTTCGAGGTGGCCGAGGCCGATTTCGGCGGCTTCCGCTCGCTGGCCGCCACCATGGCGCTGGCGATGGGCTTAACGGTCGGCGTCGCCGAGCTGCGGCGCGGCCGCAAGGGCCGGAAATCGGCCAACGCCAAGGTTTGAAACCGCGCCTGCACTGCACGAAATGCATGGCAGCTGCCCGCTGTCGTCATGCCAGACGCCTGCTCAGGCGAAAAATGGTTGACGCAAGGGCGATAGTGGCTCAATCCCACTGTTAGCCATCTATTGTATGAGAGAGCCCCCATGCCTGCTTATCGTTCGCGCACCACCACCCACGGCCGCAACATGGCGGGTGCCCGTGGCCTTTGGCGCGCCACCGGCATGAAAGACACCGATTTCGGCAAGCCGATCATTGCTGTCGTAAACTCCTTCACCCAGTTCGTGCCGGGTCACGTACACCTGAAGGACCTCGGCCAGTTGGTCGCCCGCGAGATCGAGGCCGCCGGCGGCGTGGCCAAGGAGTTCAACACCATCGCCGTCGACGACGGCATCGCCATGGGCCATGACGGCATGCTCTATTCGCTGCCGAGCCGCGAGATCATCGCAGACAGCGTCGAATACATGGTCAACGCGCATTGCGCCGACGCCATGGTCTGCATCTCGAACTGCGACAAGATCACGCCCGGCATGCTGAACGCAGCAATGCGGCTCAACATCCCGGCGGTGTTCGTCTCGGGTGGCCCGATGGAGGCCGGCAAGGTCGTGCTCAACGGCAAGACCCATGCGCTCGACCTGATCGACGCCATGGTCGCCGCCGCTGACGACAAGGTCACCGACGAAGACGTCAAGGTGATCGAACGCTCCGCCTGCCCGACCTGCGGCTCCTGCTCTGGCATGTTCACCGCCAATTCGATGAACTGCCTGACCGAAGCGCTTGGCCTGTCGCTGCCCGGCAACGGCTCGACGCTGGCAACGCATGCCGACCGCAAGCGGCTGTTCGTCGAGGCCGGTCACCTGATCGTCGACCTCGCCCAGCGCTATTACGAGCAGGACGACGAGAGCGTGCTGCCGCGCTCCATCGCCTCGAAGGGGGCATTCGAAAACGCCATGGCGCTCGACATCGCCATGGGTGGCTCGACCAACACAGTGCTGCACATCCTGGCGGCGGCCCATGAAGGCGAGATCGACTTCGACCAAGACGACATCGACGCGCTGTCGCGCAAGGTTCCGGTGCTGTGCAAGGTGGCGCCCGCCAAGGCCGATGTGCACATGGAAGACGTGCATCGCGCCGGCGGCATTTTTGCCATCCTCGGCCAGCTCGACAAAGCCGGCCTGCTCAACCGCGACCTGCCGACCGTGCACACGGCGACGATCGGCGAAGCCATCGATCATTGGGACACCTCGCGGACCAAGAGCCAGGCGGTGCGCGACTTCTACCTCGCCGCCCCGGGCGGCGTACCAACGCAGACAGCATTCAGCCAGGACCGGCGCTGGGACGATCTCGACCTCGACCGCGAAAAAGGCGTCATCCGCTCGGCCGAACATGCCTTCTCCAAGGACGGCGGCCTCGCCATACTCAAGGGCAACATCGCGCGCGACGGCTGCGTGGTGAAGACAGCCGGCGTCGACGAGTCGATCCTGAAATTCTCGGGACCCGCTCGCGTGTTCGAGAGCCAGGACGCCTCGGTCAAGGCGATCCTTGGTAACGAGATCAAGGCCGGCGACGTGGTGGTGATCCTCTACGAGGGTCCGAAGGGCGGCCCCGGCATGCAGGAGATGCTCTACCCGACCAGCTACCTCAAGTCGAAGGGCCTGGGCAAAGCCTGCGCGCTGCTCACCGACGGCCGCTTCTCGGGCGGCACGTCAGGCCTGTCGATCGGCCACGTTTCGCCTGAGGCGGCAAATGGCGGGACGATCGGGCTGGTGCGCGAGGGCGACATGATCGACATCGACATCCCCAATCGCACGATCAGCCTGCGCGTCGACGAAGCGACGCTCGCCACCCGCCGCGCCGAGCAGGATGCCAGGGGCTGGAAGCCGGTGGAAGTGCGCAAGCGCAAGGTGACCAAGGCACTGAAGGCCTATGCCGCCTTTGCCACCTCGGCCGACCGCGGCGCCGTCCGCGACCTCGGCGAGTTTGAATAAGTCCTGAAAGAAAGATCAATGCAAAGGGCCCGCATCGCGGGCCCTTTGTTGTTTGGCAGCTCCCGCAAACCAGCATGGCCGCCAGGCTACAGCGCCCCGGCCATGGCGGCGTTGATCCAGCTCCATTCCTCGCTGATCGTGTCGGGCTGGCGGTCGCCCCTGAGGATGCGCAGCAGTTCGTAATAGCGCGCCGACCGCGAATGGTACATGCGGTACTGGTTGTCGTGCCAGTCGAGGAAGGCCTTGTCGGGTGTCCTGTTCATCGCCTTGGCGGAACTGGCCAGCCAGTCTCGGGCGATCGCCTTGCCGGTTTCGGACCCTGGTGTCTCGCCCTTGTCGATGGCTTGGCGGACGCGGGCGAAGATGGCAGTGGAAGCCTCGGCATAGGCCGCGGGATCGAACGCGCCGTCCCACATCGACGACATGCTGTTGCGCAGCTCCATGGCGTATTCCTTGTCCGAAACGAAGGCCATGATCTCGGTCCAGGCGTCGACCTGCTCGGGCGTGGGGTCGTCGGGCAGGTCGGGTGTCGAAGCGTCGATCATCTGCCTCTTCCATTCCGGCGAGACATTGGCTTCGGAGGCCACGTCTTCGAAGAAGCGCTCGATGGCGGCGCGAAATTCAGTCTGGGAGAGCTTTGTCACGGTCCATATTCTCCTGAGGTCGTCTGTTGTCGGGTCGGGAACCCGGATGGCCGCCCTGAGGGCGGCGGCGACACGGCGCTTGGACTTGATTTCCGCCTCGAGCGCCTGGAGCCTGAGCTCCAGCACGGCCGAGATGGCGAGGCGGTTGGACAGGATCTTGCCGATGTCGGCAAGACTCACGCCGGCATCGCGCAGGGCAAGGATGAGCCCGAGCCGTTCGAGATCGACGCCCGAATACATGCGGTAGCCGCTCTCCGCCCTGACCGTCGGAGGCAAAAGCCCCCTGTCCGAGTAGAAACGGAGCTTGCGAACGGTGATGCCGCTCAGCCTGGAAAGCTCACCGATGGTGTAGATCCTGTCGTCCATGACAGCCCTTCTAGGTGCTCCACCAAGTGGAGAGTCAACAACAGCCGGAAAGAGAAATGTATTGCCCGCAAACGGAACCAAAGCTGGCGCGTGAGAATTTCCTTCTCAAGCTTTCGCACGAAACGAAAAGCCCTGCCTTTGTTCGTTTGGGGCAGCACCGGTAAATGCGGCCAGGATGGCCAAACGGCCGCAACACGCTTCCGGGCGGCTGGTGTCCGCCCGCCCGACATGGGATATTCCGATGAACCTGCCTGCCGAGGGAGACGCCGCCATGAGCCGCTTGAACCCGCCCTTCAGGTCCGTGCTCGATTTGATCGGCGAAACGCCCGTCGTCGAATTGACGCGTTTCGACACCGGCCTGTGCCGGCTGTTCATCAAGCTCGAAAGCCAGAACCCCGGCGGTTCGATCAAGGACCGCATCGCACTTTCGATGATTGCCGCGGCCGAGCGCGAGGGCAAGCTCAAGCGCGGTGGCACCATTGTCGAGGCGACCGCTGGCAATACCGGGCTCGGACTGGCGCAAGTGGGTATCCCCAAGGGCTACCGCATCATCCTCGTCGTGCCCGACAAGATGAGCCGCGAGAAGATCCAGCACCTGCGCGCGCTCGGCGCCGAGGTCAGGCTGACGCGCTCCGACGTCGGCAAGGGCCATCCCGAATATTACCAGGACATGGCGGAAAAGATCGCCGCCGAGATCCCTGGTTCGTTCTATGTCAACCAGTTCGCCAATCCGGCCAACCCGCTTGCACATGAGACGACGACCGGCCCCGAGATCTGGGAACAGCTGGAAGGCGATGTCGATGCGGTGGTGGTGGGTGTCGGCTCGGGCGGCACTCTGACCGGGCTCGGGCGGTTCTTCGCCAAAGTGTCGCCCAAGACCGAGATGGTGCTGGCCGATCCGCTGGGCTCGGTGCTGGCGCCGCTGGTCAAGACCGGCAAGATGGAAGAGGCAGGCAGCTGGACCGTCGAAGGCATCGGCGAGGACTTCGTGCCGCCGAACTGCGACCTGTCGCTGGTCAGACGCGCCTACACGGTCAACGACAAGGCAAGCATGCTGGCGGTGCGCGACCTGCTTGCCAAGGAAGGCATCCTGGCCGGCTCGTCGTCGGGCACGCTGCTTTCGGCGGCCCTGCGCTACTGCCGCGAGCAGAAGACGCCAAAGCGCGTGGTGACCTTCGTCTGCGACAGCGGCAACAAGTATCTATCCAAGGTGTTCGACGACTTCTGGCTGGCCGAACAGGGGCTGGACGAGCGCGAACATCATGGCGATCTCAGCGACCTGGTGGCGCGCTCGCATCGCGAGGGCGGCACGGTGTTCGTCGGACCTGGCGACAGCCTGCTGACGGCCTATGGCCGGATGCGGCGTGGGGACGTGTCGCAGCTACCGGTGCTGGAAGACGGCAAGCTCGTCGGTATCGTCGACGAGAGCGACATACTGGCTGTTGTCGAAGGACCCTATGACAGCCGCTGGAACCGCTTCAACGCACCCGTCTCGACGGCGATGGCAAAGGACCTGCACACGCTGCAGGCGAACCAGACGCTCGATGCGCTGCTGCCGATCTTCGACCGCAACGAAGTGGCGATCATCTTCGACGGCGAGGAATTTGTCGGGCTGATCACTCGGGTCGACCTCATCAACCATCTCAGGCGAGCAAAATGACGACGCAGAAGAACCGGCTGGCATTTTCGACGCGCACAATCCACGGCGGCCAGAGCCACGACCCGACGACGGGCGCCGTCATGGTGCCGATCTACGCCACCTCGACCTATGGCCAGCAGAGCCCGGGCGTGCACAAGGGTTTTGAGTACGCCCGCAGCCAGAACCCGACACGCTTTGCCTTCGAGCGGGCGATTGCCGACCTCGAAAGCGGCTCCGCCGGCTTCGCCTTCGCCTCCGGGCTGGCGGCGATCGGCACTGTGTTCGAGCTGCTCGACGCCGGCGCGCATATCGTTGCCACCGACGACATCTATGGCGGCACGTTCCGGCTGCTCGAGCGGGTGCGCAAGCGTACCGCCGGGCTGCAGGTGAGCTTCGTCGACTTCACCGACCTCGCCGCCGTCGAGGCGGCGATCCGGCCGGAGACCAGGATGCTGTGGGTCGAGACCCCGACCAACCCGCTGCTGCGTGTCGTCGATCTCGAAGGGGTCGCCGCAATCGCCAAGCGCAAGGGCGTGCTTTCGGTCGCCGACAACACCTTCTGCAGCCCTTACCTCCAACGCCCTCTGGAGCTCGGCATCGATATCGTCGTGCATTCGACGACAAAGTATCTCAACGGCCATTCCGACATGGTCGGCGGCTGCGTGGTGGTGGGCGACAACAAGGAACTGCGCGACCAGCTGAAGTTCCTGCAGAACGCCATCGGCGCGATCTCCGGACCATTCGACAGCTTCCTGGCGCTGCGCGGCATCAAGACCCTGGCATTGCGCATGGAGCGGCATTCGCAGAACGGCGCCCAGATCGCGCGCTGGCTGGAAGCGCGCAAGGATGTGCGCCGGGTGATCTATCCCGGCCTCGACAGCCATCCGCAGCATGCCATCGCCAAGGCGCAGATGCATCATTTCGGCGGCATGATATCGGTCGACCTCGACCGTGACCTCGCCGGCACCAAGCGCTTCCTCGAACGCACGCAGCTGTTCACGCTGGCAGAAAGCCTCGGTGGCGTCGAAAGCCTGATCGAGCACCCGGCGCTGATGACGCACGGCTCGATCCCGGCCGAGAAGCGCGCCGCGATCGGCATCTCGGATTCGCTGGTGCGGCTGTCGGCGGGCATCGAGGATGGCGATGACCTGATCGCCGACCTGGAGCAGGCGCTGGCGGGGTGAACCGCCAAATCCTGCCCGAGACGGCGAGATGTCGTGGCGGCACGCTGGTCTCCCACCCCCTTGTGGGGAGGGGTAATTCCCAGCTGGCCGTAGCCAAAGTCACACGCTCTCGAATCCGACCAAAAACTTGCTGAGGAGCGCGTCGAGCGCCACCCGCTCCTCCTTGGTCAGCATCGAAACGATGCGCGTCTGCGTCGCGACATGGTCGGTGACGGCGGCGTCGATGGTGGCGAAGCCCTTGTCGGTCAGGGAGACGATGAAACTGCGGCGGTCGTCGGGGTTGAGCCGACGCTCGACGAGGCCTGCCTTTTCCAGCTGGTCGACGCGGTTGGTCATGGTGCCCGAGGTGATCATCATCGTCGCCGAGAGATCGCCAGGTGACAGCGCATAAGGCGGCCCCGAACGACGCAGCGTCGCCAGCACGTCGAAGCTGGCGAAGTTCAGCCCATGCGCTGCAAAGGTCTTCTCCATCTCGCGGCCGAGATGCTGCGACACCCTGTTGGCGCGGCCGATAAGCCCCATCGGCGCGACGTCGAGGTCGGGCCGTTCGCGGTTCCACTGGGCAAGAATGTCGTCAACCTGATCCATGGCCCACCATTCCGATTATTTCTCTTGACGTCAAGAGAATATGGATTATCTTGAGATCAAGATACTCGATGTAAAGAGAGATGCAGCCATGACGACGCGCAACACCGACCTGCTGCTGACTGCAATCGCCCCCGCGATCTGGGGCAGCACCTATATCGTGACGACTGAGTTCCTGCCCGCCGGCTACCCGCTGACGGTTGCCATGCTGAGGGCGCTTCCAGCCGGCCTGCTGCTACTGCTGCTCGTCCGGCAGTTCCCGCAGGGCATCTGGTGGGCCCGCGTGCTGGTGCTCGGCGCGCTCAACTTCTCGGTCTTCTGGTGGCTGCTGTTCGTTGCCGCTTACCGGCTGCCGGGCGGCGTCGCGGCAACCGTCGGCGCGATCCAGCCGCTGATCGTCATCCTGCTCGCACGCGCCTTGCTCGGCTCGCCGATCCGCCCGCTGTCGATCGTGGCTGCCCTTGCCGGCATGGCCGGCGTGGCGCTGCTGATCCTGACGCCGCACGCGGCACTCGACCCCATCGGCATCGCTGCCGGCCTCGCCGGTGCCGTGTCGATGGCCGCCGGCACGGTGCTCAGCCGGCGCTGGCAGCCGCCAGTCACACCGCTGACCTTCACTGCATGGCAACTGACGGCTGGCGGTCTGCTGCTCCTCCCGGTGGCGCTGCTGCAGGAGCCGTCGCTGCCGTCGCTGACGATGCCCAACCTGCTCGGCCTCGCCTGGCTTGGCCTGATCGGCGCGGCACTGACCTACATCCTGTGGTTCCGTGGCATCGCCAGGCTGGAACCATCAGTCGTCTCACCGCTCGGCTTTCTCAGCCCGATGACCGCCGTGATCCTCGGCTGGTCGGTGCTCGGCCAGTCGCTCAGCGCAGCGCAGATCCTCGGCATGGTCGTGGTGCTCGGCAGCGTCTGGCTCAGCCAGCGCGCCCAGCAGGCAAAGCCGGCTCCAGCCAGGCTCGCCACTGCCTGAACAAATGCGCCGCCTTCAGGCGGCGTCTCCCTCGAGACAGTCAGCAACCTTTTCACTTCCGGCGGCGGCCGGCAGAAGGAGATCCCCACGTCCAAGATCCTGGTGCTGCCGCGTTCCCTAGCTGATGGACGAAGCAACGATGCTGCTCAAGGCGGGCATCCGGCACCCCTGGCCATACCAAGCGAACTTGCCGACTATGACGCCATCGTCTTCGGCACGCAGACGGCTTGTTGCGACGCCGCCGACACTGCCGGCGATCGCCGACTAGGCTGGCAGTGGCTGCGCCGTCCTCAGCGGACGCGGCTTGAGATGGCCCAAAAGCGCATCGAGGAAGACCCGCGTCTTGCGCGGCATCAGTTGCCTGCTCGGAAAGACGGCGCGCACCATGGCCGGGGCAAGACTCCATGCCGGCAGGATGCGGACGAGTTCGCCGCTTGCCAGGTAAGGCCGCGCGAAAAGATCGGGCATCGCCGTAATGCCGGCGCCGGAACGCGCCATGCGGAACAGCAGCTCGTAAGAATTCGCGCAGACCCGCCGCCCCGACATGTCGGCGGCAACCGACTGGGCATCCTTGTTCAGCACCCAGTTGACCGGAACGCCATCGGCGAGCAGCACCAGCACGTCATGATGTGCGAGGGCCTCGGGCGCATCGGGCTGGCCGGCGCGATCCCTGTACTGCGGCGAGGCATAAAGACCGATGCCGAGGTCGACCAGATGCCGGGTGGTCAACCTCAGGTCCTGCGCTTCGCCACCGATCCGTATGGCGAGATCGAAACCGTCGGCAATGACGTCGACATAACGAGGCGACAGATCCAGTTCGAGCTGGATTTCGCCATATGCCTTGCTGAATTCAGCCAGCATCGGTGCGAGCGAGATTGCGGCAAGGTCGCCGGGGACGGAGACACGCAGCCGCCCCGACGGGGTCACCTGCCGGTGTTCGGCGACGGCCATGACGGCATCCACCTCGTGGATGATCTGTTCGGCGGGAATGAGAATGCGCTGGCCCATCTCGGTCAGGAAATTGCGCCGCGTGCTGCGCTGGAGCAGGCGCTCGCCCAACTGCGCTTCGAGGACGGTGATGCGCCGCGACACCGTCGACTTCGGCAGACCAAGCCGTTCGGCCGCGGCGCTGAAGCTGCCCGTTTCCGCAACGCGCGCAAAGATCATCAGGTCGAACGGATCGGGCGTTGTCGGCATGACGGAGCCTTGATTGGTTCAAGTATGAAACAATCAAACCCATTCCGGGCAATAGCGCAACGACGAGATTGCCGATTAGCTGACCGCTTGGATTTCATTGCTCAGCGGGTGCAGACGACGTGACTGTTTCAGCCAACAACCTCATCGCCAAGGCTGTCGTCTGGGAAAGTGCCGTGGGCTGGACTCCCGAATGTCTCGATGAAGGACCCGACATGCTGGTCCGCTATCGCGACGCGGGGTTCTCCTTCCTCTCGCTCACAATCGGCGCCGACTGGGACCGACCGGAGCCGACGTTCCGGCATCTCTCCCAACAAAGGCGCTGGTTCGAGCAACGCGCTCACGATTACCAGCTCATCGAAACCGTGGCCGACATCCGCGCGGCCAAGCAGTCAGGCAAGATGGCGATCGGCCTGCATCTGCAAGGGGCCGGCCCGGCCGCGCACGAGCCAGCGATGATCGACAGCTGGTACCGGCTTGGAATCCGCTGGATGATCGTCGCCTACAACACCCGCAACCCGCTTGGCGACGGCTGCCATGAGCCCTCGGATGCCGGGCTTTCCATGCTGGGCCGTGCCTTCGTGACCGAGGCCAACCGCGTCGGCATGATGCTCGACGCAAGCCATGCCGGCATCAACACGTCGCTCGACATCATCGAGCTATCGGAAAAGCCGGTGGTGTTCTCGCATTCGAGCGTACGTGCGCTGAAGAACCACGAGCGCAACATCGACGACGTCCAGATCAAGGCGCTCGCCCGCCGAGGCGGCGTGGTCGGCATCAACTCCATCGGCGCCTTCCTGACCGACGACAACCGTTCCGACGTTCCGGCGCTGATGCGCCATATCGATTACGTCGCCCAGCTCGTCGGGCCCGAATATGTCGGCCTCGGCCTCGACACCGTTTTCTACCAGCCCTTCATGACCAAGCTCTACGACTCCGGTCCGATGATGGCGTTGCGCGGCTATCCGCGCCCGCCGTGGGCCGATGTCAAACCCGAAGTCCTGCCCGAACTGGTCGAAGCGCTGGAACGCCATGGTTATTCGGAGACGGCCATACTTGGCGTGCTGGGCGAGAATTTCCTGCGGGTCGCCGAACAGAACTGGCGCCCCTCCATCGTGTAATCCCAACCTTAGGAGCGTGTCGTGAAATTGATGAAGTGGCTGCTCGCTGCAGCCTTGCTCACCGCCGCGAATGGCGCAGCCCTGGCTGACCCGAAACTGGTCGAGATCGCCAGCTTCGGCGAGCACCCGGCGCTCAACCAGGTCGCCGAAGGCTTCAAGGCCCGGATGAGCGAATTGGGCTACGTCGAAGGCAAGGACGTCACCTACGGCTTCCAGCACGCCAATTTCGACCGCAGCCTCGTTCCCCAGATCCTGCAGCAGGTGGAAGCCAAGCATCCGGCGCTGATCCTCGCCATCACCACCGGCCTCAACCAGGCGGCGGTGCGCGGCATTACCGACAAGTCGATCCCGGTCGTGTTCGGCGCGGTCGTCGACCCGGTCGTGGCGGGCATCGTGCCGGATTGGCAGCACGGCTCGGGCTGGAGCACCGGCGCGTCGATGCTGCCCGACTTCGATGCTTCCTTCGACTACCTCAAGAAGGTGTTGCCCGAGGTCAAGAAGGTCGGGACCCTGTTCAATCCGGGCGAAGACAACGACACCTCCAATATGGAGCTGATCCACAAGGCGGCCGCAAAGGCCGGGATCGAAATCGTCGGCGTGCCGGTCGACAACCCCAACGACCTGCCCCAGCGTGTCCAGACCTTCGCCGGACAGGTGGACGCCATCTTCCTCATCCAGTCCAATGTGGTGCAGACCTCGGTACCGGTCGTTGCCCAGGTGGCGCAGAGGATCAAGCTGCCGCTGTTCAACTCGGTCTACGCCCCTGACCTCAAGGATCAGCTCGCCGGTTTCCACGCCATCTCCTATCGCAAGAATGGCGAGCATGCCGCCGACATCGCCGACCGGATCCTCAAGGGCGAGAAGCCGGCCGACATCGCGCCCTATGTTCCCAAGGGCGAAGACTTCGACGCTTATGTCAGCCCCAAGGGTCTCGCAGCCGTCGGCCTGACGGTTCCGGAAGCACTCAAGGACAGTCCATGGCTGCTCAAGTGACAGCGGTGAGCATGCCCCTGCTTGTCTGCGCGGACTTGCGCAAAACCTTCAACGCCGGCCTTGCCGGAGCGCGACCGGCGTTGAACGGGGTGGACCTTGCGCTCAATCGCAGCGACTTCGTCGTGATCATCGGTTCCAACGGCGCCGGCAAATCGACGCTGCTCAACACCATCGCCGGCGCAATCGAGCCGGATGGCGGCTCGATTGCCCTGGACGGCCGGGACATCACCCGCCTTGCAGCACATCGCCGGGCCGGCATGATCGCGCGGGTCTTCCAGGACCCGATGATTGGCACTGCAGCGGCCATGACCATCGAGGAGAACCTGGCGCTCGCCGAACAGCGCGGGCAGCGCAG
Source organism: Aminobacter ciceronei (assembly GCF_014138625.1). Taxonomy (GTDB): domain Bacteria; phylum Pseudomonadota; class Alphaproteobacteria; order Rhizobiales; family Rhizobiaceae; genus Aminobacter; species Aminobacter ciceronei. Next base: position 9,648 of record NZ_JACJHY010000051.1, on the reverse strand, counting down.
AGGCTTCGCGCGCCATCTCGACGGCGCCAAGCGTGACCGCTATCGGGCGCTGCTCGCCGGCCTGGCGCTCGGCATGGAAGACCGGTTGTCGACGCCGGTGGCCCAGCTCTCCGGCGGGCAACGCCAGGCCTTGTCCCTGATCATGGCATCGTTGTCGCGCCCCTCGCTGCTGTTGCTCGACGAGCATACGGCAGCATTGGATCCGCGCACCGCCGAGCTGATCATGGCGACGACCTTGCGGATCGTCGCCGAGCAGTCGCTGACCACGCTGATGGTCACTCACAACATGCGCCAGGCGATCGAGACCGGTAACCGGCTCGTCATGATGGACGCCGGCCGCATCCGCGACGACATCGGCGGCACCGAGAAGGCAAGACTCACACCTGCCGATCTCGTCGAGAAGTTCAGAATCGAAAACGATCGCATGCTGCTCGGAACCTGACCAATGGACGTGATCCACGCCTATCTCAATCTCGTGCCGGTGACGCTCTCGCAAAGCCTCATCTATTCGTTCCTGGTGCTCGGCATCATGATCCCGTTCCGTTTGCTGAGCTTTCCTGATCTGACCAGCGAAGGTGCGTTTCCGCTTGGCGGCTGCGTCTGCGCCACACTTTTGCTGGCCGGATATCCGCCGCTCTTGGCAACCGTTGTCGCGATGCTCGCTGGTGTCGGAGCCGGCGCGGCGACCGCGCTGGTGCATCTGCGCTTTCGCATCAATTCGCTGCTGGCCGGCATCCTGGTCTTCACGGCACTCTACAGCGCGAACATGCGCGTTCTCGGCCGCTCGAACATCGCCTTGTTCAACACCGACAACATCTTTACCCAGATCAACCCGGCCATCCTGACCGACGTTCGGCTGCAAGTCGCCACATTCGCCGTGCTGATCGTCGTGGCCCTGGCCGCATTGCGCTGGTACCTGGCCACGCAGGCAGGAGCGGCGTTGCGCGTCATCGGCATCAATCCGGAGCTGGCGCCATCGCTCGGCATCAGCATCTGGACATACACGATCGTCGGCCTGGGTGTCGCCTCTGGCCTGACCGCGCTTGGCGGCGCGCTCATCGTGCAGTTGCAGGGCTATGCCGACGTTGGCATGGGCACCGGCATCCTGATCAACGGTCTCGCCTCGCTGGTCATCGGCGAAACGATCACCGGACGGCAGACCGTCACCCGGCAATTGCTGGCGCCTGTCGTCGGTGCAATGGTCTATTATCAGCTCGTGTCGCTGGCATTGTCGATCGGGCTGCAGCCAAGCGACCTCAAGGTCGTGACAGCCGGCTTCGTGCTGGTGACGCTGGGGCTACCCATGCTGCGCGGACGCAGCGCCATGCGCGAAACCATGCGGGCATAAGTGCCGGGCCGCAGCCTCGGCCGACCGCTACTCGCGGCCGGCCCAGGGCACAAGCCTCGTTCGACAAAACGCAGGCCGAATTCGAACATGAAGGTGACCGCGGCGATGACAAGAATACCCATCACGACGACGTCGGTGACGAGGAACTGAGTCGCCGACTGGATCATGAAACCGAGGCCGCGCGTCGCAGCCACCAGTTCTGCGGCGACCAAAGTGGTCCAGCCGGCGCCCAGCGCGATGCGCAGGCCGGTGAGGATCGACGGCAGCGCGCTGGGCAAGACGACGAAACGGAAGACCTGCCGGCGCGTGGCGCCAAGCGGGCGCGCGGCGTTGAGGCGATCCTGCTGCACACCGCGCACGCCGGAGGCCGTCGACAGCGCGATCGGCGCCACCATGGCAATTGCGATGACCAACACCTTGGCCTGTTCGCCGATGCCGAGCCAGATGATCACTGGCGGCAGATAGGCGAGCGGCGGGATCGGTCGCAGAAATTCCAGTACGGGATCGAAGATGCCGCGGCCGGGGTTGAATGACGATGCCCATTCAGAATGTTAATTCTATAACTTCTGTAGAGTTAATTTATTCCGGCAAACCGTGCGTGACTGAGATGTCCTGCCCATTTTCGCCGGCAATAGAGTCTTGCGCCGTTCGCCGCCCGGCGAACGGCCACCCCTCCGCCCGATGGCCGACAAGCTCAGATCCTGATGCCGATTTCGTCGGCAGCGGCGATAAAGGCCCGTTTGGCAGCCTCGCGCGTGCGGGTGCCGGCAAGGGCTGCGGATACGGTTTCGACCGCCTCGCGGTAGAGCGGACCGCTGCGCTTGGCATGCGGCCAGTCGACGAGCGCTTCGTAGGCGCCCTTGACGGTCGTCACCTCGCGCTGGGTGCTTTCCGTCCCGATGCGGATCTGTACAGGGCTGTCGAAGAGCATACGATCCATGGCGATCCTCCGAGTTGATTGCGTCCAACAACGCTCCGGAATAGCTCGGGTTCCGTGGCAACGTGTGCTGTGCGCCACGCACTCGCCCTGTCGCATCACGATACCGGCAGGTTTGCTGGGCGTTGCCCGATTGCCAGTTGCATCGTAGCTTGTTGACGAAGCGATTTGGGGGGGGCAGATGCGATCCACGAACCCGATCACCGCAGGCATGCCGGGCAAGATATCGGCATGCGCGCCACCCAGACGACACCTCACCGCCCTCGCGCTTTGCCTTCTGTTGCCGCTTCCGGCCTGCCAGAAACAGGAAACGGCGGAACGGCAGCCGATCGTGGTGCGCTCCGTCGAGGTCAAACTGACCGACTATGCACCATCGACATCGCTGACCGGCGTCATTGCCGCGCGGACGCTGAACAACCTGTCATTCCAGGTCGGCGGCCGGGTCGCCGAGCGCAGTGTCGACATCGGCCAGCGCGTGACCAAGGGCCAGGTGCTGGCGAAGCTCGACCCGCAGGAGCAGCAGTCGGACGTGCGGGCGGCGCAGGCCAGCCTCTATGCCGCGCAGGCGCAGCTCAAGCAGGCCGCCGCCGCATTCGAACGGCAGAAGACGCTGCTTGCCCAGGGCTTCACGACGCGGCGCGATTACGACCAGGCAGACCAGGCGCAACGCGTCGCCCAAAGCGGTGTGGAATCGGCACAGAGCCAGATGAGCAATGCCGAAGACCGGCTGACCTATACCGAACTGAAGGCCAGCGCCGACGGCGTGGTGACGGCACGGACGATCGAGGTTGGCCAGGTCGTGCAGGCGGCACAGACGGTGTTCACCGTTGCCGAGGACGGAGACCGCGACGCCGTGTTCAATGTCGACGAGGCGCTGGTGGCGCGCAACCCGGTGGCACCCGACGTGATGATCGCGCTGATTTCTGACCCGCGCATCAAAGCCCCGGGACAGGTGCGCGAGGTGTCGCCGGCGGTCGATCCGGCATCGGGCTCGATCCGGGTCAAGGTGATGGTGCCAAACACGCCCACCGAGATGCCGCTGGGTGCCGCGATAACAGGCACAATCGTGTCGAAGCCCCAGCCGGCCATCGTGCTGCCATGGCAGGCGCTGATGTCGGATGCGGGAAGGCCGGCGGCCTGGACCATCGACCCCGCGACCAAGGCTGTGGCGCTGGCGGCGATCGAAGTGCAGTCCTTTGCCTCGGGTGTCGTCGTCGTGGCCAATGGACTGGAGATCGGACAATCGGTTGTCGCCCAGGGCGGACAATTGCTCAGTCCCGGCCAGGTGGTGGAGGTGGCGCCATGATCTCCAGGACAAGCTTGCTTGCTTTCGTGCCGTTGCTCGCGCTTGCGGCCTGCAGCGAGGAAAAAGCGCCCCCTCCCGAAGTCATCCGCCCGGTGCTGTCGACTGTCGTCGAGCCGCACGGCCCGACCGCGCAGGGCTTTGCCGGAACGATACAGCCTGAATTCTCCGCCGACCTCGCCTTCCGCCTGCTCGGGCGGCTTGTGACGCGCGATGTCGGCGTCGGTGACATGGTGACCAAGGGCGAGACGCTTGCCGCGATCGACCCGCTGGCGCTGGAGCTCGCATCGCAGGCAGCGCGCGCCGACCTGACGACGGCGGAGGCGCAGTTCGCCAATGCCGCCGCCAGCGAGGAACGGCAGCGCAGCCTGCTGGCCGAATCCAACACCTCGCAGGCAGTCTATGATTCCGCGAAACAGGCGCTGGATTCCGCTGCGGCCAATGTCGAGCGCACGCGCGCGGCACTGGCCAAGTCGGAGGAGCAACTCGGTTATGCCCGACTGTTTTCCGACTTCGATGGCATCGTCACCGCGGTCGGCGCCGAGGTCGGCCAGACAGTCTCTCCGGGACAGATGGTGGTGACGGTGGCACGCTCGGATGCGCGCGAGGCCGTCGTCGACGTTCCCGACCAGATGGCGATCAGCCTGCGCGACGGCGACGAGTTCGAGGTGGCGTTGCAGATGCTGCCGTCGCTGCGGGCCAAGGCACATGTCCGCGAAATCGCGCCGCAGGCCGATGCTGCGACGCGAACGCGGCGGGTGCGGCTGGCGTTGAGCGCTCCGCCGACGGCCTTTCGGCTCGGCTCGACGGTGACGGCGACACAGCCGTCGAAGGCAGACGCTGCGATCGACCTGCCGCTGACGGCCTTGCTGGAAAAGGACGGCAAGAGCTTCGTCTGGGTCGTCGACCCCAATGCTTCGACCGTCAGCCTGCAGCCTGTCGAGGTCAAGGCAAAGGACGGTGCGAGCTTTACCGCCGGCGGCATCGGCGCCGGCACGCGCGTGGTGACTGCCGGCGTGCGCAGCCTCGCCGAGGGCCAGAAGGTCAGAATTCCAGAGGGGGCGTAGGTGAAGGGTTTCAATCTTTCCGACTGGGCGCTGAACCACCGCTCCCTGGTCTGGTACTTCATGCTGATCTTCACCGTGGCGGGCGTCTTCGCCTATCTCAATCTCGGCCGCGAGGAAGACCCGAGCTTCACCATCAAGACGATGCTGATCCAGGCCAACTGGCCGGGAGCCTCGGTCGACGAAACGACGCGGCAGGTGACCGACAGGATCGAAAAGAAGCTCGAGGAACTGGAGAGCCTCGATTTCAGCCGCAGCGTGACGACCGCCGGCCAGACGATCATCTTCGTCAATCTCAAGCCGACCACCAAGGCGCGCGACGTGGCCCCGACCTGGGTGCAGGTCCGCAACATGGTCAACGACCTCCGGCCCAATTTCCCGCAAGGGGTGCAAGGACCGTTCTTCAACGACCGCTTCGGCGACGTGTTCGGCAACATCTATGCCTTCACCTCGGACGGGCTGTCGATGCGCCAGCTGCGCGACTATGTCGAGATGGTGCGCACGCGCATCCTGACCATTCCCAATGCCGGCAAGGTCGAGCTCATCGGCGCGCAGGACGAGGTCATCTATCTCGAATTCTCGACGCGCCAGATCGCGGCTCTGGGCCTCAACCAGCAGGCCGTCGTCGCCAGCCTGCAGGCGCAGAACGCGGTGTCGCCGTCGGGTGTCATCCAGGCCGGACCGGAGCGCATCGCGGTGCGCGTCGGCGGCCAGTTTACCTCGGAGGAAAGCCTCAGGGCGATCAACCTCAGGGTCAATGATCGCTTCTTCCGGCTGAGCGACGTCGCCACCATCAGCCGCGGCTACGTCGATCCGCCGACGGCCCTGTTCCGCGTCAATGGCGAACCGGCGATCGGTCTCGCCATCGGCATGAAGCCGAACGCCAACCTGCTTGAGTTCGGCGACGCGTTGAAGGCGCTGATGGGGCAGGTCACCGGTGAGTTGCCGGTCGGCGTCGGCGTGCACCAGGTCGCCGACCAGCCGGTCATCGTCGAGCATGCCGTGTCGGGCTTCACCCGCGCGCTGTTCGAGGCGGTGGCCATCGTGCTCGCCGTGTCCTTCATCAGCCTGGGCATGCGTGCCGGCTTCGTGGTGGCGCTGTCGATCCCGCTGGTGCTGGCCATCACCTTCCTGGTCATGGCCTATATGGGCATCTCGCTGCAGCGCATTTCGCTCGGAGCGCTGATCATCGCGCTCGGCCTGCTCGTCGACGACGCGATGATTGCCGTCGAGATGATGGTGGCCCGGCTGGAGGTCGGCGACTCGCTCCGCAAAGCCGCGACCTATGTCTACACGTCAACTGCGTTTCCGATGCTGACCGGCACGCTGGTGACGGTCGCAGGCTTCATCCCCATCGGCCTCAACAGCAGCCAGGCCGGCGAATACACCTACACGCTGTTCGTCGTCATCGCCGTTTCGCTGCTGCTGTCTTGGATCGTGGCGGTGCTGTTTGCGCCCCTGCTCGGCGTCACGCTCTTGCCGGCGACGATGAAAAAACACGACGAGCGGCCGGGCCGCTTTGCGGCGGGCTTCTCGCGCCTGTTGCGGCTTGCCGTGCGCCGCCACTGGCTGACCATCATCGCCACCGTCGTCGCCTTCGTGCTGTCGGTGGTGGGGCTGACTTTCGTGCAGCAACAGTTCTTCCCGCCGTCGGACCGGCCCGAACTGATCGTCGACTGGAACCTGCCGCAGAACAGCTCGATTGCCGAGACACGTGCCCAGATCGAGCGCTTCGAGGAGATCGCGCTGAAGGGCAATGCCGACATCGACCACTGGAGCTCCTATATCGGACAGGGCGCGGTGCGCTTCGTGCTGGCCTATGACGTGCAGCCGGCCAATCCCTATTTCGGCCAGACGGTGATCGTAACCAAGGACCTCGAAGCACGGCACCGGGTGCAGCCGGCGATCGAAAAGATCCTGCGCGAGCAGTTCGTCGGAACCGACACCTACGTCAAGACGCTGGAGCTCGGCCCGCCTGTGGGCCGGCCGGTGCAGTATCGCATCAGCGGCCCGGAGGTGCAGACGGTGCGGGCGCTGTCACAGCAGCTGGCGGGCGTCATTTCGGCCAATCCCAAGCTGCAGGCGCCAAGCTTCGACTGGAACGAGCCGGAGCGCGTGCTGAAGGTCGAGGTGCTACAGGACAAGGCACGGCAGCTCGGCATCACCTCCGAGGACATCGCCAGCGCCATGAACAGCGTTGTCGGCGGCGTGGCAATCACCCAGGTGCGCGACGCCACATATCTGATCAATGTCGTGGTGCGGGCGCAGGATGCCGAACGCGGCTCGATCGAAACGCTGCGCAACCTGCAGATACCCACCGGAGGCGGCGAATCCATCCCGCTCGCGACGGTGGCCGACTTCCGCTACGAGATCGAGCAGCCGACGGTCTGGCGCCGCAGCCGCCTGCCCACCATCACCGTCAAGGCGGGCATGGTCGGCAGCGCCCTGCCCGACACCGTCGTCGCCGAACTCAAGCCAGCGATCGACGACTTCGCGGCCAAGTTGCCCGACGGCTACACTGTCGTAACCGGCGGTTCGGTCGAGGAAAGCGCCAACAGCCAAGGGCCGATCATCGCCGTGGTGCCGCTTATGCTGTTCATCATGGCAACCGTGCTGATGCTGCAGCTGCAAAGCTTCCAGCGGCTGTTCCTGGTGGTGGCTGTCGCGCCGCTCGGCTTGATCGGCGTGGTCGCGGCACTCGTGCCGACGGGCCAGCCGCTCGGCTTCGTCGCCATCCTCGGCGTGCTGGCGCTGGTCGGCATCCTGATCCGCAATTCGGTGATCCTGATCGTCCAGATCGAGGAGCTGATCGCCACGGGTACCGACCGGTGGCATGCGGTGATCGAGGCCTCCGAGCACCGCATGCGGCCGATTGCGTTGACGGCGGCGGCAGCATCGCTGGCGCTGATCCCGATCGCCCGCGAGGTGTTCTGGGCGCCCATGGCCTATGCGATGATGGGCGGCATTCTGGCCGGCACGGCAATTACCCTGCTGTTTTTGCCGGCACTCTATGTCGCCTGGTTCAGGCTCAAGGAGCCGGACGAGGCCGGCAGCGCCACGACCGAAGCGATGGAACCACCGGCGGCGTAGGCGCCACCGGTGGCAGCCAGCCTATTGCGGCGGCAGTTGGGCGACGAAGTTCTTGATGAGAGCGGTCAGTTCTTCCGGCTTCTCGACGCAAGGGATGTGGCCGGCGCCGTCGATGATCTTGAAGCGAGAGCCGGGGATGAGATCGGCCAGCGCGCGCACCAGCGCCGGCGGCGTCGAGCCGTCATGATCGCCGACGACGCAGAGCGTCGGCACAGCAATCGCCTTGGCCGCCTCGGTGTAGTCGGCATCGCGCAGGGCAGCACAGGTGCCGGCATAGCCGACGACAGGCTGGCGCGTCAGCATGTTGCGGTATCCGGTGAGGTCGGCTTTGCGCTGCGCGTGGAAGTCGGGCGTGAACCAGCGCTGCAGAATGTCGCCCGTGATCGCCGCGATGCCATCCTTTTCGACGGCGGCGATGCGGCTGTTCCACAGCTCTGCCGTGCCGATCTTGTGGGCGGTGTCGCAGAGCACGAGCGCCCGCACCAGGTCGGGCCGCCTGGCGTAAAGGCCTTGCGCGATCATGCCGCCGACCGACAGCCCGCAGATGATGGCGTCCTTGACGTTGAGATGATCGAGCAGCCCTTCGAGGTCGCCGATGTGATCGTCCATCCGATATGGCGACGTACCGACATCGGAGAGGCCGTGGCCGCGCTTGTCGTAGGTGACGATCGGGAAGTCGCCGGCAAAGCGGATGATGACGTCACGCCAGATGCGGAAGTCGGTGCCGAGCGAATTGACGAAGACGAAGACCGGCTTGTTGGCAGGCCCGCCGATCAGCTGGTGATGCAGCGTGATGCCGCCGATTTCAGTAAATTGCACGGACAGTCTCCTCGTCGCGAGGTCATGGACATGGGGCCTAGAAGTCGCCCGTCAGGCCGGCGCGGTCAAGCCGCGAGGCCTCTGCCGAGCGCGGCCGAGAGCCGCGCCCCCTCGCAATGGCAAGGTGCATCCGCTACATAAGCTGTAAGCTTAAAATGAGGATGTGATGGCCGAGAAGACCGAAGGGCGAAAGACGATCGTTTTGACCGGAGCCAGCCGCGGCATCGGCCATGCGACGGTGAAGCGCTTTTCGCGCGAGGGCTGGCGCGTCATCACCTGTTCGCGCCAGGCATTTTCAGACGATTGCCCGTGGCCGGCCGGTCCGGACGATCACATCAAGGTCGACCTCGCCGACCAGGGTGATGTCGGCAGCGCCGTTTCCGAAATCCGCCAGCGGCTGGAGAAGGAAGGCGGACTGCTGCATGCGCTCGTCAACAACGCCGGCATCTCGCCCAAGCACAAGGGCGGCGGTCGGATGAACTCGATCGACACGCCGATGCACGTCTGGCGCGACGTGTTCCAGGTCAATTTCCTGGCGCCGATCATGCTGGCGCGCGGCCTGTTCAAGGAACTGGCGGCGGCCAAGGGCTCGGTGGTCAACGTGACCTCAATCGCCGGCACCCGCGTCCATCCCTTTGCCGGCACGGCCTATGCCACGTCCAAGGCAGCACTTGGCGCGCTGACCCGCGAGATGGCCGCCGACTTCGGCCCGCACGGCATCCGTGTCAACGCCATTGCGCCCGGCGAGATCGACACTGCCATCCTGTCGCCGGGGACCGACAAGATCGTCGAGACGATCCCGATGCGCCGGCTCGGCCTGACGTCGGAAGTCGCCGACATCATCTATTTCCTGTGCTCGGGCCAGGCCTCCTATGTCACGGGCTCTGAAATCCATATCAACGGCGGTCAGCACGTTTGAGAGCTTTTGCCTGCTCTCCGTGTGCGGGAGAATACCTGCCGCGCGCCCAAACAAAAAAAGCCCGCCGGATGGCGGGCTCAGACTGCTGACAAACCCCTGGCGAGAGTTGGGGGTTTGTGATTCAGTGGGTGATGTTGAAGCGAGCCGGCCCTGAACAAACCGCACTTG
>NZ_JACJHY010000050.1 GCF_014138625.1 Aminobacter ciceronei | reverse complement strand
CAAATAGCTATCGACAACCGAGCGCTTGAAACGCGCACTGTGTTTGGACATGCAAAACCCCCGAAGGTTGTGTCCAACTTTCGGGGGTCAGTTCAGTGACGCCGGGCTTTTTCTATGCAACCCACGCACTTTCGGCACACACGCAATGCAACCGTAATGCACGTGGTCCACATCGCTCGCCAGGGACGATTTTGCGACGTGGAGTATCATATGACCCGAAATCGACTGGCCGCATTGGCCGCGACCCTGTGCGTCGTCGCCCTCGCCGGCTGCGTGGACGACCGCTATGGCCGCGACTGGGACGGTCCCAGGCACGGGCCGCGCAGCTGGGACGGCCCCAGAGGCGGGCCCCGTAGCTGGGATGGTCCGCGCGGGCCGCGCAATTGGGATGGGCCGCGCGAATACCCCAGGCATGGCCCGCCGCCGCGTCCCAGCAGTGAACCGCTCGACTGCCGAGGCGGACCGGCAACGACGCCGTCGCCCGATTGCATCGACCGGCCGCGACCGCGCCGCTTCTCCAACGACTGACTGCAAGGGCCGGGCTCGCCCGGCCTTTCTCATTCGTGAGGGACAAAGGTCCGACCCCGGCGGCCCGGTAATGTCCCCACAACAATTGAAGCCCACATCGCCCCGGTCAATTCCAGCCGGAGTGTCCTGTGAATCGAAATCGACTGATTGCCCTGGCTGCGACCCTGAGCGTGCTTACGCTCGCAGGCTGCGTGGACGATCGCCACGGCCCGCCGCGCTGGGACGACACGCGCTATCCGCCGCGCCACGGCGGCGATTACACTCGCTACCCGCCGCGCCATGGCGACAACTACACGCGGGATCCGCGGCGTCATGGCGGAGATCAGCCGCGCTGTCACCCCCGCCCACCTGTGCCGCCAATGCCGCCACGCCCACCCCGTGCACCACGCCCGCCATTCTCGGAGCCGATCTTCTGCACCCAGGAATATGGTCGCCCGCGGCATTCCCATTGCGACGACAGGCGGCGGCCACACCGTGGCGGCGACCAGTACTACACCACCAACCAGTGAGCGACGGCGCCGTGCCTCGTCGAGGCACGGCGCTTTGCCCGTCCCATAGCCGACGTGGAGTCGAAAGTGCGTCGAAACCGCCTTGCAGCAGTGGCAATGGTCATGGCTTGCGTTATGCCGCTGTCGGGCTGCGGCTACCTTGTCTCGGCAGTCGAGTTGAGTGACGAGCACACCACAAGCCAACAGCGGCCCTCGCTGTTGCCGCAATCGCCGCAGCCGTCAATCGCCTGCGTCAAGGAGAGAACGCCGTCGCCGACCTGTTTCCCGGCTGCGCCAGGCCGTATTTCGGCCTGGAGATAACGCGTTCCGGCTCACCTCAGGCAGCCGGGCGGACACTCCGGCTAGAGTGCGGCACGGCCCGTCGGACGCGCAAAGGACACGCCAGCGTTTTCCGATCCCGCACCGCCCTTACCGACCGTCGAGTCCGCCCTGCGCGCCGGGGCGCCGAGCTTGCGCCCGGCCGCCTTGAGCACGCCTTTGGCGCCGTCGAGCGCACCGGAAACGAGTTCCAGCGCGAGGAAGCGGTCGCGCTCATATGGGCCGGGCATGGCAAGCTGGCCGGTCTTCGCGGCGGAGAAGCCGAAACGCGCATAGTATGGCGCGTCGCCAACGAGCAGGATGACGCGGTGGCCAAGGCGGGAGGCTTCGGCGATAGCCAGGCGCATCAGCGCCGAGCCGATGCCGGTGCCCTTTGCCGCCGGATCGACGGCGAGCGGGCCGAGCAGCAGCGCAGCAGGACCGCCCTCGCCCAGCCGCACGTCCCACAGCCGCACGGTGCCTACGACCGAGCCCTTGGCATCGCGCGCGACCAGCGCCAGGCCCTCGGATGGGCGGCGACCGCGGCGCAGCTTCTCCGACGACTTCTTGCGCCGCTTCGGGCCCATGGCACGGTCAAGCAGTACCTCGCGCGCGGCGATGTCGGCCCGGGTTTCAGCCACGATCACGATGTCGGGCAAGATTTTGGCAATTTCTTCAACGTTCATTTCCGCGATCCTTCACGAGCGGAGATCTGTTCCACAAGCGAACCCGACCGGGCGTGCAGAGGCACGCCCGCCGGGGTGATCTGAACGGCTCCGGCGGCGGGCGCCGTTTCGAGCCGTCAGATCACGTAGGATCGGAGAGGCTCGAAGCCGTTGAAGGCGACAGACGAGTAGGTCGTGGTATAGGCGCCGGTACCCTCGATCAGCACCTCGTCGCCGATGGTCAGCGACAGGGGCAGCGGGTACGGTGTCTTTTCATACATCACGTCGGCCGAGTCGCAGGTTGGGCCGGCGAGCACGCAAGGTGCCACCTCGTCGCCGTCGCGGTCGGTCACGATCGGGTAGCGGATCGCCTCGTCCATCGTCTCGGCGAGACCGCCGAACTTGCCGATGTCGAGGAACACCCAGCGCACATTGTCGTTGTCGGCCTTCTTGGAGATCAGCACGACTTCCGACTTGATGACGCCGGCGTTACCGACCATGCCGCGACCCGGCTCGATGATGGTCTCCGGGATGTTGTTGCCGAAGTGCTTGGACAGCGCCTCGAAGATCGCCTGGCCATAGGCCTGGGCCGCCGGCACGTCGCGCAGGTAGCGCGTCGGGAAGCCGCCGCCCATGTTGACCATGCCGAGCATGATGCCTTCTTCGGCGAGCTTGGCGAACACCTTCTTGGCGTCAGCAAGCGCACGATCCCAGGCCGTCAGGTCGGTCTGCTGCGAGCCGACATGGAACGACACGCCAAAGGCATCGAGGCCGAGCGACTTGGCAACGCGCAGCACGTCGACGGCCATTGCGGGCACACAGCCGAACTTGCGCGACAGCGGCCATTCGGCGCCTTCGCCGTCGGTGAGCACGCGGCAGAACACGCGGGAGCCGGGAGCGGCACGCGCCACCTTCTCGACCTCTTCGACAGAGTCGACGGCGAACAGGCGGATGCCGAGTTCGAAGGCACGTGCGATGTCACGCTCCTTCTTGATGGTGTTGCCGAAGGAGATGCGCTCGGCCGGGGCGCCGGCATCCATAGCCATCTCGATTTCGGCGACCGAAGCGGTGTCGAAGGACGAGCCCATGCCGGCGAGCAGGCGCAGGATCTCAGGCGCCGGGTTTGCCTTGACAGCGTAGTAGACCTTGGACTCAGGCATCGCCTTCTCGAAGGCGCGGAAATTGTCGCGCACGACATCGAGGTCGACGACCAGGCAAGGGCCGGACGGACGTCGGGTGGCGAGGAAGTCGAGGATGCGCTGAGTGGCCATAGGTCTCTCCATCGCGCGGTCCTGCCGCGCAAAAATCATCAAGCTGCGGGACGGCCGTTCCCGGCCGCGGAATCCCACGGTGGACAAAGACATGACCGCTATTTGATGGATCCAGCCTGTGGAGACCCTGGAACCACAAATGCGCTTCACGCGGCGATGAACCTGAGCCAGCCCGGCTTCGGTTCGCTTTGTCTGCCTTGGCTTGGAAATGGGAAGACCCGTTCCGCACTGCCGGCAATGAAGGTGTGCCTCTTCAGTAACCCCGGCTTTTGGACAGCCGGAAGAGAACCAGAAAGGCCCGCACCGTCGTTGCTTCAAGGTGTCCTCGATTTTGCGGTTGGCCGCCAAATCGACTGGAGGGGTTAGCTCCAGTTACCTTACCGATTTCCTCGCCATTCGAGGGATCGGCGGACACCCACAGGCACGTGCGACTTTGGGCAAGCGCGGATATATGGCTCGTCACCGTCACAATCAATTAAAATCTCATGGCGGGTTGAAAAAATTCAACCATCGAACAATGTTGGAGACATCGTAAACAGGCTTCGAACGATGACCGGCACATCCGACCGCTTCAACGCTTTTCTCGATGTGCCGCAAGCACCTGTTTTAAATGCGGAAACCGGGTCCTTGGCGAGGCTTCGGCTGGCAGTCAAGGATATCTATGACGTCGCCGGCTACAAAACCGGCTGCGGCAACCCGGCAAAGGCTGCAAGCGCCGAAACAGCCACAAGAACCGCGCCTGCGATACAGATCCTGCTTGATGCCGGCGCGCGATTCGTCGGCAAGACCCAGACCGACGAACTTGCCTTCTCGCTGATGGGCCAGAACGCGCACTTCCCGCACCCGATCAATCCCGCCGCGCCGGACCGCGTCACCGGCGGTTCGTCGTCGGGCTCGGCTGTGGCGGTCGCCGGCATGCTCGCCGACATCGCCATAGGCTCCGACACCGGCGGCTCGATCCGGGCACCGGCGAGCTTCTGCGGACTGATCGGCCTGCGCACCACACATGGGCTGATTTCGCTCGACGGCGCGATGAAGCTGGCGCCGAGCCTCGACACATTCGGCTGGTTCGCACCCGATATCGACGTCTATGAGACCGTGGCGAAGCTGCTCATCGGCGAGGACGCCCATCGCGGCCAGCTGAAAAGGCCCGTGGCGCTCGACTGGCTCGACAGCCTGCCGACCGGCCCGGATGAAGCGGCAGAGTACCAGCGGATGCGCCGGCGTGCCGGAACCGCCCTTGGCCTGATCGCCAAGGCTGGCCCTCTCTCTTTTTCATCAGACGAGCTCTATTGGTGCTTCCGCAAGATCCAGGCCTTCGAGGCCTGGCAAGAGCATGGAGCCTGGATCGCTTCCGGAGATCGTGGCCTCGGGCCGGGCGTCAAGGAGCGTTTTGAGTTCGGCGCCACCATTTCCGCGTCAGACTATGCCGCCGAGATCGAAAGGCGCGACGCGTTTCGCCAGGAGCTGGGCGTGCTGCTCGGCACGGACGGCATTCTGGTCCTGCCGACGGTACCGGGAGCCGCGCCCCTGGCCAGCGGCAGCCATGACGAACTTCTCGCCTATCGCGAGCGCGCTTTGATGCTGCTCTGCCTGTCCGGCCTGTCGGGCTTCCCCCAGATAACGCTGCCGATCGGCACGGTCGACGGCGCGCCGTTCGGGCTGTCGCTGCTCGGCCCGGCCGGCAGCGATCTCGCGCTGATCCGGTTGGGACGCCGCGTGCTCGACACTGCCGGCACAAAGGACTGATGCCATGGACACACTCACCCGCATGCGCGCCTTCATCGACGTGGTCGAGGCCGAAGGCTTTTCCGCCGCCGCGCGCAAGATCGGCCGCTCCAAGGCGCTGCTGTCCAAATATGTGCGCGAGCTCGAGGACGAACTCGGCGCGCTGCTGCTCAACCGCACGACACGGCAGTTTTCGCTGACCGAGGCAGGCCATACCTATTACAGGCGTGCCTCCGAGATCATCCGCGAGGTCGACAGCCTAGCCGATGCTGTGCGCGAATCCTCGGGCGACGTGCGCGGCCGGGTCAAGCTGTCGGCGCCGCGCACCTTTGCCGACGCGCCGATCGGCCGCTCGCTGATCGAATTCGCCAAGGCACATCCTGATATCGTGCTCGAGATTCATCTCGACGACCGCTTCGTCGATCTTGTCGAGGAAGGCTTCGACCTCGCCATCCGCATCTCCAGGCTGGAGAACTCGTCGCTGATCGCCCGGCGCTTGGCGCCGTTCGGCATCCGGGTCTGCGCCTCGCCCGAGCTGATCGAAAAATACGGCATGCCGACAAAACCGGCGGATCTCGCCAACGTGCCCTGCATCATCGACACCAACGGCCGATACATGTCGAACTGGCCATTCTCCGGCGAGACCGGCGACGTCATGACCGTATCGGTCTCAGGTCCGATGGAGGTCAACAGCCCGATGGCGGCGCGGGCCGCGGCCGTTGCCGGACTCGGCTTTGCCATCCTGCCCGATTTCATCGCCGCCCCCGATCTCGATTCCGGCCGGCTGGTACCGGTGCTCGACGACCGCCGCCTCGGCGGCGGCGGCATCTTCGCCGTCTACCCGCACCGGCGCTACCTGCCGGCGAAGATCCGGGTCTTCGTCGACTTCCTGGTGCAATGGTTCAAGACCAACCCCTGCAATCATGCCGTTTAGTTGAACGGCCGCCGTCCCACTTTCGCCCGGTTTCTGATAATTGTCGGCATCACCCAACATGTCGGGCCGCCGGAGCAATGATTCTGAAGATTTCCAAGACGACGCTAGCCACGGCGGCAGTGGCCTTGCTGACCATGACGGTGCCGGCGAGCGTTCACCCGCACGTCTTCGCCGAAGCGCGGCTCGACGTCGTGCTCAATCCCGACAAGACCGTGAAATCGCTCAGGCATCTCTGGCGCTTCGACGACCTGTTTTCCAGCACGGTGCTGATGGAGTTCGACAAGGACTCCGACCTCAAGCTCGACGACAGCGAACTGGCCGAGGTCTCCAAGACGGTGTTCGAATCGATCGGCGAGTACAATTACTTCCAGGTCGTGACAGTCGACGGCAAGGACATCGCCATGAAGCCGCCGGCCAATCTCGTCGCCAATTTCGAGGACCAGCAGCTCATCATCCTGTTCGAGACCGAGCCGAAGGAGCCGCTGAAGCTTGCCGGCAAGATCGATTTCGGCGTCTACGATCCGACCTTCTACACGGCGATCGATTTCACCGAAGACACCAATCTGAGCGTCGCGGACCTCCCCCCGATCTGCACCAAGACAGTGGTCCGGCCCGACCCGGACGAAGCAATCGCGCAGAACCAGTCGAAGCTGACCGATGCGTTCTTCAACGACCCGTCGGGCACCGACATGAGCAAGATTTTTGCCACGCGCCTGGAATTGAACTGCCCAGCCAAGGGGTGATGCAGTGAAGAAGACGACCATCCGAGTGATTTTCGCGCTTCTGGCGCTCAGCTATGTGCTCAGCCATTTCGCGGTCCGGGCGCATGCCCAGAGTTCACTCGGCATCGGCACCAACGAAGCGATGGTGCCGTCGACCGGCCTCTTCTCCGAGCTGCTCAACTGGATCAACGTTCATCAGCAGCAGTTCTACCGCTCGCTGACCGGCTCGCTGAAGGCGATGCGCGACGGCGACAGCGGCGGCATCTGGCTGCTCGTCGGCTTGTCCTTCGCCTATGGCATCTTCCACGCCGCCGGCCCCGGCCACGGCAAGGCCGTAATCTCGTCCTATATGCTCGCCAACGAAGTGGCGTTGCGCCGCGGCGTGATGCTGTCCTTCGTCTCGGCCTTCCTCCAGGGGGCGACTGCCGTTGTGCTGATGACGCTGGTGTTCCTCGTCCTGCGCGGTACATCGGTGTCGATGACCAACGCAACCTGGTTCCTGGAAACGGTGAGCTACGCCCTGATCGCCGCCTTCGGCGCCTGGCTGCTGTGGAAGAAACTCAAGCCGATGGCGTTCCTGGCAGGTGCGGCTCCGGTACACAGCCTGTCGGCAGCCCATGTCCATGCGCATGGTCATCATGATCACGACCACGCCACCTCAGGCCACGACCATCATGACCACGCCACGTGCAGCCACGATCATGCGCACGATCATCACGATCACGCTCACCAAGCCCACAACCACGCGCATCATGACCACGGGCACAGCCCGCATGCTCACGCCCATCACGCTCACGCCGTGGGTGAAGTCTGCTCGACCTGCGGCCACTCGCACGCGCCGGATCCCAGGATGCTCGAAGGCAAGCATTTCGACTGGCGCACCGCATGGTCGGCGGTTGCAGCGGTCGGTATCCGCCCCTGCTCCGGCGCGCTGATCGTGCTCAGCTTCGCCTTCCTCAACGGACTTTGGGCCGGCGGCATCCTGTCGGTCTTCGCCATGGCGCTCGGAACCGCCATCACCGTCTCGGCACTTGCCATCATGGCAGTGACGGCGAAGAACTGGGCCGTTGCGATAGCCGGCGACGGCCGCGCCGGAAACCGCGTCCACAATGCCATCGAGATCGGCGGCGCGGCACTCGTCATGCTGCTTGGCCTGGTGTTGCTGGCCGCTAGCCTGAAGGCCTGAGCGGGCTTGGCGCCCGCGACGTCCTGAACTGCCAATCTGCGCGCAAAAGAAATCCGCCCTGGAGTTGCGGCTGCCAGGGCGGATTTCTTATGAACCACGACCTGCGTGGCGTCGGGTGCTTACATCGTGGTCTTCTTGGTCGTGGCGGCCGGCGCGACGTGCTTCTTGTGCTTCTTGACCTTCTTGTGCGTCGGCTTCTTGCTCGCGACCTTCTTCACCAGCGGAGTGACCGTCTTGGTTGTGGTCGTGGCGGCAGCCGCTGGCGCTGCCGTGTAGCCGGCAGCGTTGGCCGAGCTGGCGGTGAGCACCGGGGCCGAGAAGGCCATGGCGACGGTCATGCCGAGAGCGGTCAGCAGGGTCTTGTTGACGTTCATGATCAGTTTCCTTTGCACAAGTGCATTGTTGGGGGCCTTCTTGAGCTTGCCGATCAGGGTTCGATCGGTTGCGCTCCAAGCATCTTCAGTGCTGTCGCATAGGCGCGGATGCCCTGGGCCTGCTGGTTGCCGGCACAGAATTTCATCGCCTTTTTCTGAAAGGCTTTCGCTTCGGCGGCCCGTTTCGCCTCGGCATGTTCAGCGATTTCATCGGTGAATTGCTGCTGCAGCCTGTTGCAGCGATCGGTCCTCGTAACTGTTCCCTTTGCCTGCGGCTGGGTGCTGGCTGCGCCAATTGAAAGTGCGGCGAGCAGTACGATCATCGAACTGGTCACTAACTTTCGCATGTCGGTTCCAGCACCCGTGGTTGAAGCAGCACGGTTGTTATCGCGGACCGACTTGTCGGGTTTCTTTCCGGTTTGCAGTGTTTTGTTTCTGGATTGTAACTGCCGCCTCAGGCGCTCAAGTTCTCGTGTTTTCTGGTCAAAACCTTGGTTCGACCTCATTTCGCCAAGGTCCGCGCCGATGCCGCTCGCATCGACCTGAGGTGCGAAAAGTGAAGACCGATGCCCATGTCCTGATCGTTGACGACGACAGGGAAATCCGCGACCTGCTCCAGGAATTCTTCGTCAAGCACGGCATGCGCGTCTCGGGCGCGCGCGACGATGACGAGATGCAGGCAGCCCTGCGCCGCGCCCCTGTCGACCTGATCATCCTCGACGTGATGCTGCCCGGCAAAAGCGGCCTCGACATCTGCCGCGACCTGCGCACGCATTCGAGGATCCCGATCATCATGCTGACGGCGGTCACCGAAACCATCGACCGCGTCGTCGGCCTGGAGATGGGCGCCGACGACTACGTGCCAAAACCCTTTGACCCACGCGAGCTGCTGGCCCGGGCACGCGCCGTGCTGCGCCGGCCGAGTGCCGCGGGAACGACGCACCGGCCGGTGCCGCAAGTCTACAAATTCGCCGGCTGGACGCTCGATGCCTCCCGCCGCCGGCTGCTCAGGCCCGACGATATCCGGGTCGAGCTGACGACCGCCGAGTTCAACCTGCTGCACACGCTGGTGCGCAGCGCCCAGCGCGTGCTCAGCCGCGAGCAGCTGGTCGAACTCTCCAACCAGAACGGCGACTACAGCTATGACCGCAGCGTCGACATCCTGGTGAGCCGCCTGCGCCGCAAGATGGAAGACAATCCGCGCGCGCCGAAGCTGGTGCTGACCGTGCGCGGCGGCGGCTATCAGTTCGTGCCCGAGGTATCAGCCGAATGAGATGGCTCCTGCCACGGTCGCTGCCGGCCTGGGTGCTTCTGATCGTCATCGCCGGGCTGCTGTCCATCCAGGTCTCGACGCTCTCCATCGTCTCGCGCGAACGCGTTGCCTCCAACAATATCCTCGACCTGTTTCGCCTCAACGACCGGGCTTTGTCGCTGGCAAAGCTGCTGTATGCGGAACAGCCACTCGATCGCACCCGCATCGCCGCCGGCCTCTCCGTTCCGCCGCATGTGCTGACCACTTCGGATGCGCCTGCCGTCAGCTCGGTCATTCCCGCGGATGACGAAATGGCAGAGCTCGAGGACATCATCGTGGGCAGGCTGTCGAAATACGGCATCCAGGAAGCTCGCGTGCGCCGCGAAATGCCGAAGGCACGGCCGAGCCAGAATTCAGCGGAACCCGACCAGAGCGTGGGCAGCGTCGAACGCGAACTGCTCGACCTGTCATCCGACATCACCAACAGCGACACGCTGGTGGCGTCGATCGAGTTCAAGGACAGCCAGTGGCTCAATTTCACCATGAAGGCGACGCCACCCAGTCCGGTCCTCAACAGCGACAGTCTGCCGCTCTACGGATCGGTGGCAGCCCTGGTGGTGGCGCTGTCGATCTGGTCGCTGCGCCGGCTGACGGCACCCTATCGCGCGCTCGAAAGTGCCGTCCGGCGGATCGGCGCAGACCTGAAAAGCCCGCCTCTGGATGAACGCGGCAGCAGTGAATACAAGTCGGCGGCACGGGCGGTGAACACCATGCAGGCGCGGCTGAAGGAATATGTCGAGGACCGCGAATTGCTGGCGGCCGCGCTCGCGCATGATCTCAGGACGCCGCTGACGCGCATTCGCCTGCGCCTGGAATTGCTGCGCAACTCGCCGCTTCGCACCGCACTTATGCACAATCTGGCCGACATCGAGGCGATCTCGGCCTCCGTACTCGACTTCGCCACCTACGAGGCCAGGGACGAGGCGTTGGAACGGATCGACTTCTGGTCGCTCGTCGATTCGATCGCCGACGGCAATCCGCATGTCGTCTTCGACGGCGCTCGCCACCACGCCCGTGGGCTCGTCTGCCAAGGCCAGGCGATCGCGCTGCGCCGATGCGTGGCCAATCTCGTCGACAATGCGGTGAAGTATGGCGGCAAGGCCCGCCTGGCCTTGTCGCAGGTCGGCGGGCACGTGCTGCTCACCATCGACGATTCCGGCCCGGGCATTCCGGAGACAAAGATGGAAACCATCTTCCGCCCGTTCATCCGTATCGAAGGTTCGCGCAACCGCCAGACCGGCGGCTTCGGGCTCGGCCTGACGATTGCCCGCAACATTGCCCGCCGCTTTGACGGCGACGTTGTCCTCAAGAACCGCAGCGGCGGCGGCTTGCGCGCCGAGCTTAAGATACCGCTGGCCGGAACCGTGAAGGCCGCAGCGGTCGGATAGGATCAACCTGTTTCAGTTGCCGTTCTTGCGCTGGCTGCGGCCGCGCAGCCAGAACACGCCGAAGAAGGCAAGAACGAAGCATACCGCGATGACACCGGCGGCGGCGGTCGAATAGTTGCCGACGGCGAGCATCACCTTGGGCAGGAAAAACGCCGCGACGCCGAAGATGATCATGATCCATGCGGCGGCGACGGCGGCATGGCGGGTCTTGGTGTCCATCGGCGTGGCCCTAACATCTCGTTGCGTCCGGACCGATGCCGGCAAGTTCAGCTACATAGCGCCCGTTGCCGTTTCAGCCAACGCGCCATCACCGGTTCGATTGTCGCACGCATAGCTGTTGGGGCCAAAAGGCGCCCGTGGGCACCTTCAGGCGCCGAACTCGGCGCGGAAATCCTCAAGCTTGCGCTTCTGCTGGCCTGCGGCATCGAAATTGGCCGGATCGAGCCAGGCGTCGTAGGCCTTGAGCAAGGCCGGCCATTCCTTGTCGATGATCGAATACCAGGCGGTGTCACGGTTCTCGCCCTTGGTCACCATGTGCTGGCGGAAGATGCCCTCGAACTTGAAGCCGAAACGTTCGGCCGCCCGCTTGGACGGTTCGTTGCGATTGTTGCACTTCCACTCGTAGCGCCGATAGCCGAGCTCGAAGATGTGGCGCGCAAACAGGAACTGGGCCTCGGTTGCCGCCGGCTTGCGCGAGACGATGTCGCTCCAGTAGATGTTGCCGATCTCGATGACGCCGAAATTCGGGTCGATGCGCATCAGGGTCTGCCGCCCGGCCATCTTGCCGCTGGCCTTGTCGATGACGACGAAAAACAGCGGGTCCTCGCTCGCCGCCGATTTTTCGAGCCAGGGTTGGAAATCGGCGCGGGTCTGCGGCTTGGTGTCGAAGAGCCAGCGGAAGCGGCCCTCGGCATCTTCGGCGGTCGCCATTTCGTACAGGCGTTCGCCGTGTCTTGCGGCGTCCAGCGGCTCCAGGCGGACATACCGTCCCTCGAGATTTATGCGCTCGGGGCGCGGCCGCGGCTTCCAGTCCTGCAGGTTCTCGGACAAGGACGTCTCCAATTCGTTTGACATGGTCGCCCCAACTCTCGCAAAAATCCGGTGCCCCCAACAGAACCAGACGGATAGCCGGAATGCTCCACACGATTGCCGCCTTCGACCGCCTCGGCGAAGAAAATGCCTTTGCCGTATTGGCCCGCGCTACGGCCCTGCTCCATGAGGGGCGCGATATCGTCAACCTGGGCATAGGCCAGCCCGACTTCCGCACGCCCGAGCATATCGTCGAGGCCGCGATCAAGGCCTTACGTGATGGCCATCACGGCTACACACCGGCCAATGGCCTGTTGGCAACGCGCGAGGCGGTGGTGCGGCGCACCCTTGCCACGACAGGCGTCGAGGTGTCGCCGGAGAGCGTCATGATCATGCCCGGCGGCAAGCCGACGATGTTCGCCGCGATCCTGATGTTCGGCGAACCGGGGGCTGAAATCCTCTATCCCGACCCGGGTTTCCCGATCTACCGCTCGATGATCGAGTTCACCGGCGCAACACCGGTGCCGGTGCCGATGCGCGAGGCCAACGGCTTTGCCTTCTCGGCCGAGGAGACGCTTGCACTGATCACGCCAAAGACGCGGCTCCTGATCCTCAATTCGCCGGCCAATCCAACCGGCGGGGTGACGCCGCGCGTCGAGATCGCCAAGCTGGTCAAGGGCCTCGAAGGCCATCCGCATGTCGCAATCATGTCGGACGAGATCTACGACGTCATGACCTATGACGGAGAACGCCACGTCTCGCTGCTGACCTTCCCTGAAATCCGCGACCGGCTGATCGTGCTCAACGGCTGGTCCAAGACCTGGGCGATGACCGGCTGGCGCATGGGCTGGTCGATCTGGCCGAATGCGACCGTAGGCGGCCGCCTCTACGACAAGGTGCGCAAGCTCGCCGTCAATTGCTGGTCCTGCGTTAACGCGCCGAGCCAGTTCGCCGGCATTGCCGCCATCGACGGCCCTCAGGACGACGTCGAGCGCATGATGCGCGCCTTCGACAACAGGCGCCGTATCGTCGTCGAAGGCCTGAACGCCATACCGGGCATTTCCTGCGTCACGCCGAAAGGCGCCTTCTACGCCTTCCCCAACATCAGCCAGACCGGCTGGAAGGCCAAGAAACTGGCTTCGGCCCTGCTCGAGGACGCCGGCGTAGCGCTGATCGGCGGGCCGGACTTCGGCATATTGGGTGAAGGCTACATCAGGCTGTCCTACGCCAACTCGGAAGAGAACATCCTGCGGGCGCTGGAACGCATCGAGGCGTTCCTGGCGAAATAGCCGGGCGTTTCGATCTACGCCTTACTCGGCCGGCAGCGTAGGCGTCGCTGCCGTGCCGGGCCGGTACGGCGTCAGCGTCGGGATGACCATCGGAACGTGGCGGGCATAGTCTTCATACTCGGCGAACGTCGCGCGGAGGATGCGTTCCTCGTTGACCATGCGGCGGTACTGCAATGCCCACCACAGGATGAAGAGCAGGGCAGACCAGATCGACCAGCCGGCGACAACCGCGCCGAGCGTCGTGACGGCTTCGGCAGCGTAAAGCGGGTGCCGGACGATCGCATACGGCCCCTGGACGACCAGTTGGCGGGCGGCGGCCATGATCGAGAACGAACGTCCGAGATAGATCACGCACCAGATCGACAAGACAGTACCCGCAACCATCAGGCATGAGGCAAAGATGCGCAGGCCGATGCCTGGGCTTCCGGTCGGCAGGACGACGAGGAACATCAGGCAGAACGTGCCGGCGATCGCCGTCAGGCGAGGTTCGATGCCCGATGATACGTTCTTCGGCGCGTGCCGGATGACGGTGAGGAACACGATCAGGGCAAGGAAGACCAGGCCCGCGACGCGCGACGCGAGCACGAAGCCCCAGAGATCGATCTGCTCCCGCATCTGGACGGTCGCGATGATCGAAACCGCCTGCATGATCGCCAGGTACAGAAAGATCGAAATCATCAGGCCCTTGCCGGCCACATCTTCCAGGCGGCTGTTCATTTCTGGGTCTCTCCGATTGCGGAAGGCAGGCTGACGTCGTCGAGCGGCTTTCCGGCCACAAACGGGTAGGCCAGCTGCTCGTGATAGAGCTGAGGCACCGGATCGTCGGTGCCGTATTTCGACGGCATGCGGTCGGGCATGTAGAGCGTGCCGCCGATCACGTCGAGGAACGGCAACTGGCCGGCGAAGTTCTTGTCATAAGCCTGGCGCTCATTGGCGTGGTGCCAATGATGGAACTTCGGCGACGCAAAGATCCACTTCAACGGGCCGAAGCCGATGCGGGTGTTGGAATGAACCAGCACCGACTGCCATTGGTAGATAACCGCATAGATGACGATGGCCGCAGGCGAGAAGCCGAGCGCGAACAGCGGCAGATAGGACGCCGACTTGGTGAGGATCTGGTCGACCGGATGCACCCGGTGCCCAGCAAGCCAGTCCATCTCCTCGATGCTGTGATGGACGGCATGAAACCGCCACAGGAACGGCACGGCATGGAAGGTGCGGTGGGCGAGATAGAAGCCGATATCGGCGAGGATGATCACCTCGATCGTCTGGAGCCAGATTGGTTGGCTGCGGACTGCCGCGCCTACGCTCCCCGGCACGATGTAGCCAAGGCCGACCATCATGAGTGCAACCACCGACAGCAGGCCGATCTTGATGACGATGCCGTTGAACAGGAGGTAGAAGACGTCGTTGAGCCAATGGCGGCGCAGCGTCTTCTGCTCCTCGTGATGCGGGACCAGTTGCTCGAGGGGGATGAAGATCAGCGCGATGACGAGAAGCGCCTTCAGATCCACCAGATCGCTCAATTGCATGCCAAAATCCGCCTTCAGAAGCCACTTCGACGCGTAAGCACCGTTGTGTACTACTTCTGGGTTAACGGCTGTTTGCGACGGACCGAGGGATTGTCGGGATTTGACCGGCCGCCTCAACCGCGTCCGACATAGGGCATTTTGGTTGCCATGACGGTCATGAACAACACGTTCGCGTCAAGCGGCAGGCTGGCCATGTAGACGACGGCCTCGGCGACACGGGCGACGTCCATCACGGCTTCCGCAGCGATCGAGCCATTGGCCTGCTGCACGCCCACGGACATCGGCACGGCCATCTCGGTCAACGCATTGCCGATGTCGATCTGGCCGCAGGCGATGTCGAACGGGCGGCCGTCGAGCGCCAGCGTCTTGGTGAGACCCGTGATGGCGTGCTTGGTCGCGGTGTAGGGCACAGAGCCGGGGCGCGGTGCATGGGCAGAGACCGAGCCGTTGTTGACGATGCGTCCGCCCATCGGCTCCTGTCGTCGCATCGCCGCGAAGGCTGCCCGCGAGCACAGGAAGGTGCCGGTGAGATTGACGGACACGACCTCGTTCCAGGCCTCGACCGGGATTTCGTCGATGGTCGACGCCTTGTAGCCCATGCCGGCATTGTTGAAGAGCAGGTCGACGCGGCCGAATGCCTCGGTGATGGTCTCGAACATGTCGTCGACCTGGTCGGGCCTGGTCACGTCGCAGACGATGGCCAGCGCCTTGGCGTCTGTCTTGCCGGCGTCTCGGATCGCTTCATCGAGCGCATGCTTGCTGCGGCCGCAGAAGACGGTGTTCCAGCCCTCCTTGAGCAAGGCTGTCGCCACAGCCTTGCCGATGCCCTTGCCGGCGCCCGTAACCACCGCAACCCTGTTGCTTGCCATGATGAAGCTCCTCCCTGCGCATGACCGATCGCCGGCGGCAGATCATTGGTAGCGCGAGCAGTCTAAAGCACGGCCCCGAAAATCGAAATAGACGGCGCGCCGTTGGCAAAGGGCCAGAACGGACCTGCGCGTCGGTCATCGAGGATTGGGTGCGTTGGTGAGGATAAGACACACAAAAAGGGCGGTCATTGGCGACCGCCCAGTCTTTGATCGAACCGTGCTTGGGAGGAGGAGAGCCGATCCGAGTAAGAAAATGATGCGCCCGGGCGGTTAACAAATCCTTAACGCAAAAAAACGCCTTTTAGGCACCGCCCGGCGCCTCCCGGTCTGTTACCAGCGCGGGTTGACTTGCGGATTGGCCGATGCATCGACGACCGGCACCTTGACGCTCGAAACCGTCGCCTCGATGTGGTCGACAAGCGCGTCCGGCAGTTGCAGCCGGCCGGCGAGCAGGTCGAGATAGCCGCGCTCGGCGCGGGTGTCAGGATCGATGGCCAGGCGTGAGGCGGTGTAGAGCTCGACCTTCTGTGCCTCGGTCTGGGCCGCAGCGACGATCGCGTCGAGATCGAGCGGCGAATTGAGCTCCTCCATCAGGAACTGCTCGGCGTCGGAGCCGATGCCCGACAGGCTGAGCTTGTCGCCGATCTTCTTGCGCTCGTCATCGTCGATATGGCCGTCAGCCTTGGCGGCGGCGATCATGGCGCGGATCAGCATCAGCGCGAACTCGGTCTCGCCCTGTGGCGCCTGCGATGGGTGGAAGGAATTGTCGGACGGCGGCGGCAAAAGCTGCGGCTCGGCATCGGGGGCGGCAGTTGCCTGCTCGGGCGCATTGCCGGCCTTGTAGTTCTGGTAGGCCTTGTAGGCCAGGCCGCCAATGGCCGCGAGACCGCCGACCTTCAGCGCCGTGCCCGCAACCTGGCGGCCGGCACCGGTGCCGAGCAGCACGGCAACCAGCGCGCCGGCCGCAAGCGGATTGTCCTTGGCGAGTTGGGTCGCCTGCCCGGCCTTGTCGCGCACGGTGGAGCCGGTTCCCGGGATCTTGGAGCCGAGGAGATCGTCGAGCAGCTTTTTGGGGTCGAACATGGATGCCTCCGGTTGGAATATCGGTCGCCGAGAGGTAGGCGGACGATCAAGACATTACAATGACGCCCGTCAATTTGGCACGGTCGTCAATTTGGCGAGATCGGCCGGAAGCGGAGGGCTAACTGCCGATATGAGGGCTGGAGCCACGCTTTTCCGCCAATTCCACCTGGCGATGGCGCTCAGCATAGCGCGCGCGGTCTTCGTCCGTGCGGGCATCATGGCAATGCGGGCAGGACACGCCCGCCTCGAATGTCGGCGACAGAAGCTCTTCCGGCATCAGCGGATGCCGGCAGGCGCGGCACAGCTCGGCCTGCCCTACGACAAGCCCGTGCGACACCGACACACGCTCGTCGAAGACGAAGCACTCGCCCTTCCAAAGGCTCTCTTCGGCCGGCACGTCCTCAAGATATTTGAGGATGCCGCCCTTGAGGTGGAAGACATCATCAAGGCCGATCGACTTGACGTACGCCGTGGCCTTCTCGCAGCGAATGCCGCCGGTGCAGAACATCGCCACCTTCTTGCCTTCGAGCTCGCCGCGATGGTTTTCGACCCAGGCCGGGAACTCGCGGAAACTCTTTGTCCGCGGATCGACAGCGCCGGAAAAGGTGCCGATCGACACTTCATAATCGTTGCGGGTGTCGACGACGATGGTGTCGGGATCGGAAATCAGCGCGTTCCAGTCGCTCGCCTCGACATAGGCGCCGACGCTGGCGAGCGGATCGATACCCTCGACGCCCATGGTGACGATTTCGCTCTTCAGCCGCACCTTCATGCGGTGGAACGGCATCTCCCCAGCCGTGCTGTACTTGACCTCAAGACCGGAAAATTCCGGCATGGCCTCGAGATGGGCGATCAGCTCGGCGATCGCCTCTGCGGTGCCGGCGACGGTGCCGTTGATGCCTTCGCGTGCGAGCAGCAGCGTCCCCTTGATGCCACGGCCGCAGCAGAAGGCGGCGAGCGGCGCGCGCAAAGCCTCGTAACCCTCGAGCCGGCAGAAGCGGTAGAGGGCGGCAACGCGGAAAAGAGACTGCGGTGTAGACAGGTTCATCGCCGAGCCACTAACGCTTTGGCCATTTTTTTTCAACGTGCAGCTGAAAGCGGAACGATTACAGTCTGTTGTCGATTCGACCTGCGCCCAGCGGTAAAATCTTCTTCCAACGGACGCCTGGATATGGAGAAGACCGCGCATGTTCAGCAGGCAAACGGCAACGGAAATCGAAAAGGCGGCCAGCGAGTTCGGACTGGAGCCGGCGGCGCTGCTGGCCATCGCCGAGATCGAGAGCGCCGGCCAGGTATTCGCCAAGATCGACGGCCGCAACGAACCGCTGATCCGTTTCGAGGGGCACTATTTCGACCGCAGGCTTTCCGGCGCAGCGCAGGAGCGTGCCCGCGCCGAAGGGCTGGCCTCACCGAATGCGGGTGCAGTCGCCAACCCGCGCGCCCAGGCAGCGCGGTGGCAGATGCTCGAACGGGCAGCCTCCATCGACCACCAGGCCGCCTATGAATCGACGTCCTGGGGGCTCGGTCAGGTGATGGGGTCGCATTGGCAATGGCTCGGCTTTGACGATGTCGATGCGCTTGTGACCGAGGCACGTTCAGGCGCCGCCGGCCAGGCCCGGCTGATGACGCGCTATCTTGACAAGGCGGGGCTGACAAGTGCGCTGAACGATCACGACTGGGAAGCGGTCGGCCATGGCTACAACGGACCCGGCTTCCGCAAGAACGGCTACCATCTCAAGCTGGCGGAGGCCTACAAGCGGCAGATCGACGGCCCTGCCCCCGGCGACCTCACCATGATGGTCGGAACGCGCGGTGAGTTGGTCACCGAACTGCAGGAAGCGTTGGTTGCCCTGGGCTATCCCGTCGACACGGACGGCATCTACGGCCAGGGCACTGCAGCCCAGGTCAAGCGTTTCCAGGCTGATCATGGCCTGGGCGCCGATGGCATCGCCGGTCAGCGTACCCAAGCAGCCATCATCCAGGCTCTGTCTCTTGGCAACCGCCACTTGTGGTCGAGCCTCAAGCGCTGGTTGGCCGGCATTTTCCGCCAGGCATAGACTGCTTGCGCTCTAAGGCGTAGGGCTTCGGCGACAGCGACGGCCTTCGACCCACCGCGCTCATTCGGGGCGCAACACCATGTCGCCAAAGGCTTCGTGGACTTGGAATGGCGGGTCTGTTAAATCGGTTGAAAATTGACAGCGGAGTGAGATGCCATGACCAGCAAAACCCAGAAACTGCTTGCGCTGCTGGATGGCCAGCCGGTCATTCCTGTGCTGAAGATCGAGCGCGCCGCCGACGCCGTGCCGCTGGCCCGCGCGCTGGCGCGAGGCGGTCTCCGGGCGATCGAGATCACGCTCAGGACCGATGAAGCACTGGAATGCATCCGCCGTGTCGCCGCCGAGGTCGAGGACTGCATCGTCGGCGCCGGTACCATCCTCTGCGCGCGCCATTTCGACGAAGCCGTCGCCGTCGGCTCGAAATTCATCGTCAGCCCCGGCCTGACGCGCGAACTGGCAGCACACGCCGCGCAAAGTGACGTGCCGCTGTTGCCGGGCACCATCACGCCGGGCGAAATCATGGGCGCGCTTGAAGCCGGGCTCGACTTCCTGAAGTTCTTCCCCGCCGAGCAGGCCGGCGGCGCATCGTTCCTCAAGGCACTGGCCTCGCCCATTGCCGGAGTAAAATTCTGCCCGACCGGTGGCATCTCGGCCAAGAACGCCAGGGATTATCTCAGCTTGCCGAACGTCGTCTGCGTCGGCGGCTCGTGGGTCGCCCCGGACGACATGGTCAAGGCAGGCGACTGGGCCGGCATCGAGGCGCTTGCCGCCGAAGCGAACAAGCTGCGCAAGAACTGAGTTTCTTGCCTTGGAGCAATTCCAGGAAAAGTGTGCAGCGGTTTTCCGTCCGCAATGCACAAAAACAAGAAGATAGAGAGATTCCACGATTCGAAGAAACGCGGAAACGCTCTAGCCCCCAGCGGGAAAAGGTGAGACCAAAAACAAAAAAGCCGCGCAGGTTTCTCCGCGCGGCTTTTTGATTGTCTTGATGTTGATCAGTTCGTCGAGAACCGGGCCACCGAGAGGAATTTCACGGCTGTGCCGGAGAACTTGTGGGCGCTTGCCGACTGGTCGCCCTGCTGGAAGCCCGCCGTGTAAACCTCGGTCGGAGCCGTCCGAACCATGTTGTAGGCAAAGCCGGGCGCCTTGGTGTTGGTCGTGACCGTCGTCACCTGCGTGCCGCTGCGCAGTGCCCAGCGTGCGGCGTCGGGCGCAGCGGCAACGACCACGGCCTTGGGATCCGGCTTGGCTTCCTGAGCCAACGGGCGGGCCGACTTGCGCGTCGTCTTGACGTTGCCACCGACGGCCGCGGCAGGGTCGGTGCCGGCCGAGGCGGTGGCGATCGCGTTCTTGGGCGTTGCAGCTGCAGGAGTTGCGGTTGCAATTGCCTCGGGCTGGTCGAAGACCGAACGCGGCTCCGGCTGCGGCGCAAGCGAGGCGATCTCAAGTTCGTCCTGGGCGGACTCGTCTTCGGCGGGAATGTCGTTCGCAGCGGCCAGGGCAGCTTCAACGGTCATGTCCTGCGGACGGGCCGACGGCAGCGGTGCGTTGACGTCGCTGGCAATTGCAGGCGCGTCATCCGTCGAGGCCAACGCCATCAGCACGTTCTGGCTCTCGGGCTTGAGCTCGGCCGGCGGAGTGTGGTTCGGGCGCCAGGTCGGCAGCGGCACATTGGCTGCGATCTGCTGCTCGACGGCGGTCGGCTGCTCACCTTCGGCCAGCGGTGCCGAAGCAGCACCGAACGGCACGTTCTCGGCGGTCGCCATGCCAACCTCGGCCTGCGGCCGCGGGGCTACACCTGGCAGTGGAACGCTGCGCGCCGGCAAGGCCGCGATGATGGTCTCGGGCGCTTGCTGGTCAGGTGCCTCTTCGGCCACCTGTGGGATCTCGGCGCGCTGCGCATTCTCGGGCGCCACGATCTGGATGCCGGGCAGCGCCTTCTGAACCGGTGCCTCCGCTGATATGGCCTTGGTCGGCGCCTTCTTGGGCTGAACGGCGGCCACTGCGATTTCGCCGGTATCCTCTTCCTCGTCGGCACCACCGCCGAACAGCGCGGCAAACAGGCCGCCGCTGCGCTTGGCAGGCGTCGCACTGGCAAGTACGAAGTCACCGCTCGCCTTGCGCGACTGATAGGAGGCCAAAGCCTGCTCGAAGCCGGGCAGCGGCTTGCCGTCGCTCGGCACGTGCAAGGTCTTGCCCGATGGGAACACCGCGACCAGTTCCTTGCGGCTCATGCGTGGCCAGTGGCGCACATTGCCGACGTCCATGTGGACGAAGGGCGAACCGGAACGCGGATAATAGCCAACGCCGCCGGCCTGGACACGCAGGCCCGCGTCACGCAGTTTCTTCAACGGCACGCCCGGAATGAAGAAGTCCATCGCCTTGCCGAGCATGTGCTGGCTTTTTTCCGCAACGCCGCTGGAGCGGCTGCGCAGCAGCGAATTGGTCGCCGGCGAGCGATAGGCGGAGACGACGTGGATGTAGTCGCGGGCACCGGAGGAACGATAGGCCTCCCAGACCACGTCGAACAGACGCGGGTCCATCTTGGTCGGCTCGTTGCGGCGCCAGTCGCGCAGGAACTGATTAAGCTTCTTGAGGCCAGCCTGATCATAGCGGCCATTGCGCTTGAACGTGATCTCAGCCCGCTCACCCGTGTGGGTGTAGTACAGCTTGAGTGTCCGCGTTTCGGCGGAGGCTGTCGCCTGAGAGGCTGTCAGGAAACCAAACGTTAGCATCGCGGCTGTAAGCC
Source organism: Aminobacter ciceronei (assembly GCF_014138625.1). Classification (GTDB taxonomy): domain Bacteria; phylum Pseudomonadota; class Alphaproteobacteria; order Rhizobiales; family Rhizobiaceae; genus Aminobacter; species Aminobacter ciceronei. The sequence goes on along the minus strand of NZ_JACJHY010000050.1, from coordinate 8,974 downwards.
ACTTCTGCCAACCATTCGATTTCGAGCGACGCCCTTCGGTGTTCTCGATCCTATTCAAATCAAAAGGCCCTGTTAGGCTGCCATCTGTCCCCGGATTTGAAGCCCGGACACGCTTACGGATTCGCGTCCGAATATCGATCCTAATGGTTAATCACTGCTTATTGAAGGCGAAATGCGGTAACACCATGGCGATATCCCAGCAAAAAGGAATCGCACCTTTTCATGGTAAACCACTGGTTTAAACCACAAAAACACCACTGAACAAATACGCACGAAACTGTAGTGCGCTGCGCCCCGCAAGCGACACGCAAGCTTTAAATCAAAATCAGCGGCAACAAAATTTCAAGAGGCCAACCGCTCGCTGCGACCGGTCTCGGGATCGATGCCGTATTCCTTGAGTTTACGATACAGCGTCGAGCGGCCGATTCCCAGCCGCCGGGCGACCTCGCTCATCTGGCCGTTGTAGTGATCGATGGCGAGCCGGATCATCTCCAACTCGACATCGGCAAGCGCCCGGACATTGCCGCGCTCGTCGAGCGCACGCAGCATTCCCGGCCGAAGCCGCTCCGGTGCCGGCGGCTGAAGGGCTGCGGCAGACGTCGGCCTGTCCACGACGATCTTGGCTGCCGCGGGCACGGCTTCGCCGCCAAGATCGACCACGCCTTCGACCTGGGCGCGGATCTGCGGGAACTCGTCCTCGGTAAGGATATCGCCCTCGGACAGCACGCAGGCGCGGAACACCGCGTTTTCGAGCTGCCGGATGTTGCCCGGCCAGTCATAGGCCTGAAGCAGCGCCAGCGCACCTTCCGAGATCATCGGTATGCGGCCATGCGGACTGGCGGGCGCGACACGCGAGATGAAATGGCTGACCAAAAGCGGGATGTCGTCGCGACGGTCGCGCAGCGGCGGCACGAAGATCGGATAGACGTTGAGGCGGTAGAAAAGGTCCTCGCGGAACTTGCTGTCCTTGACCTGCTGCAGGAGATTGCGGTGCGTCGCCGAAATCAGCCTGATGTCGACCTTGACCGTCGCGCGGCCGCCGACCGGATCGACCTCGCCCTCCTGCACCGCGCGCAACAGCTTGACCTGCACGTCGAGCGGCAGGTCGCCAATCTCGTCGAGGAACAGCGTGCCGTGGTTGGCCTCGACGAACTTGCCCGGGTGTTTCTCCGTCGCACCGGTGAACGAGCCTTTCTCATGGCCGAACAGGATGCTCTCGACGAGATTGTCGGGAATGGCGCCGCAATTGACGGTGACGAAGGGTTTCGAGCGGCGGTCGCCGGAGCCCTGGATGGCGCGCGCCACGAGCTCCTTGCCGACACCCGATTCGCCCTCGATCAGGATCGGGATGTTGGAAGCTGCGGCCTTCTGGCCGAGTCGGATGACACGGTCCATGGTCGGGCTGCGGGTGACCATGTCGCGGAAGGTGAGCAAGCCGCTGCCGCGGCGTGCCGTACGGCGCACCTGGTCCTCGACCGCTTCGACCTTGAGCGCGTTGTCGATTGCCGCAGCCAGCCGGTCTGGCGAGGCCGGCTTGACGACGAAGTCGAAGGCGCCGTTGCGCATCGCCGAAACCACGGTTTCGATGCCGCCTTGGGCGGTCTGGACGATGACCGGAAGGGCGATGCCGCGTTCGCGCATCGCCTTGAGCACGCCGATGCCGTCGAGCCCGGGCATGGACAGGTCGAGGATGATCACCCCGATCTCGCCCGCGCGGGGTCCGTCGAGCATGCGCAGCGCGGCTTCGCCGCCGTCGACAGTTATGGCGGTGTGGCCGAATTTCGTCACCGCGGCGTCGACGAGGCGACGTTGTACGGGATCGTCATCGACTATGAGAATCGAACCTGCCATGAATGTCCGCAATATGCCCGCAGTTGCTGATTGGATGTGGATCATCCTGGCACAGGGTTCTAAATAAGGTTTCAAGAAAGCCGGTGAACGAATCCCTTAGGATTGAATCCAACCGGTCAAAGTCAGTGAAAAGGAAGACGCAATGCATTGGAATTCCGGGCAACAGATGTCGGCCATTGCCTCCGCCGGGAGCGCGGCAGGGCTGGGCGAACTGCCCGAATGGAACCTTGCCGACCTCTATTCCAGCATGGACGCGCCGGAGCTAGCCCGCGACCTCGAGAAAGCCTCGGCCGATGCCGTTGCCTTCGAGGCGCGCTGGAAAGGTACGCTTGCCATCGAGGCCGGGCGCGGGGGCGCCGGCAAGCTCGGCGAGGCGATGCGCACCTATGAGGCGCTGGAAGAGCTGGTCGGCCGCGTCGTTTCCTACGCCGGGCTCGTCTATGCCGGCGACACCTCCGACCCCAAGCGCTCGAAGCTCTATGGCGACGTGCAGGAAAAGATGACGGATGCCAGCGCGCATCTTCTGTTCTTCGCGCTCGAGCTGAACCTGGTCGATGACGACCTCATCCTCAAGGCGCTCGATGCCGACCCGGCTTTCGGCCATTACCGTCCCTGGGTGCTCGACCTACGCAAGGACAAGCCCTACCAACTCGAAGACCGCGTCGAGCAGCTGTTCCATGAAAAGTCGATCACCGGGCGCGGCGCCTGGAACCGGCTGTTCGACGAGACCATGACCGACCTGCGCTTCAACATCGGTGGCGAGGAGCTGGCGCTCGAGCCGGCGCTGAACATGCTCCAGGATCCCGATGGCGAGGTTCGCAAGGCAGCATCAGACGCGCTTGCTGCGACCTTCCGCAAGAATCAGCGCGTCTTTACGCTGATCACCAACACTTTGTCCAAGGACAAGGAAATCTCCGACCGCTGGCGCGGCTTCGAGGACATCGCCGACTCGCGCCACCTCGCCAACCGCGTCGAGCGCGAGGTCGTCGACGCGCTCGCGGCAGCCGTCCGCGCCGCCTACCCGCGCCTGTCGCATCGCTACTACAAGATGAAGGCCAAGTGGCTCGGCATGGAGGTGATGAACCACTGGGACCGCAACGCGCCGCTGCCCGAGACGCCGCAGGCGACGATCGGCTGGGACGATGCCAAGGATACGGTGCTGACCGCCTACCAGCGCTTCTCGCCCGAAATGGCCGAGATCGCGCGTGACTTCTTCGACCGCCGCTGGATCGACGCCCCGGTCCGCCCCGGCAAGGCGCCGGGCGCCTTTGCCCACCCGACGGTGCCGTCGGCGCACCCCTACGTGCTGCTCAACTACATGGGCAAGCCGCGCGACGTGATGACCCTTGCCCACGAACTCGGCCACGGCGTGCACCAGGTCCTTGCAGCCGGCCAGGGCGCCCTGATGGCCTCGACGCCGCTGACGCTTGCCGAAACGGCAAGCGTGTTCGGCGAGATGCTGACTTTCCGCTCACTGCTCGACCGCACCACGGACAAGCGCGAGCGCAAGGCGATGCTGGCGCAGAAGGTCGAGGACATGATCAATACGGTCGTGCGCCAGATCGCCTTCTACGAATTCGAGCGCAAGGTCCATTCCGAACGCAAGAACGGCGAGCTGACCTCGGACCAGCTCGGCCAGTTCTGGCTCGAGGTTCAGGCCGAGAGCCTGGGGCCGGCGATCAAGCTGCGCGAAGGCTACGAGGTGTTCTGGTCCTACATCCCGCACTTCATCCACTCGCCCTTCTACGTCTATGCCTATGCCTTCGGCGACTGCCTGGTGAATTCGCTCTATGCCGTCTACCAGAATGCCGAGCGCGGCTTTCAGGACAAGTATTTCGAGATGCTGCGCGCCGGCGGCACCAAGCATCATTCGGAGCTGCTGAAACCGTTCGGGCTCGACGCCACCGATCCCGCCTTCTGGCAGAAGGGGCTTGCCGTCATCAGCAGCCTCATCGACGAACTGGAAGCGCTGGACTGATCGCGTCCCCAGGCAACTGTCATGACTGGTCCCCACTCCCCCTTCGTCCTGTTCAGGGACGACCCCGCCGGCCGCGAGGTGCTGTTCGAGGCACCGCGCGAGATCATCGTTGCCCAGGACGCTGCGGATTTTTTCCCGGCATTGCAGGCAGCCCAGAAGGCGCACGAACAGGGCAAGTGGCTCGCCGGCTACTTCTCCTACGAGGCCGGCTACCTGCTCGAACCGAAGCTGCGGCCGCTGCTTCCCGGGGGCCGACGCGCGCCGCTGGTCTGCCTCGGCGTGTTCGACCAGCCGTCGGACAACGACCGTCCGGCATCGCGCGCGGCCGTCACCAACGGGCCGATCTTCGATGCACGGGCGACATGGTCGGAAGCGGACTATGAGCGCCGCTTCAACAAGCTGCACCAGCACCTGCGCCAGGGCGACTGCTACCAGGCCAACCTGACCTTTCCGGTCCAGGCGCAGTGGTCGGGCACCCCGCTGGACGCCTTCGACGCCTTGATTGCCCGGCAGCCGGTGAAATATGGCGCGCTGGTCTCGCTCGGCGGCCCCACGGTGCTGTCGCGCTCGCCCGAACTTTTCTTCGAGATCGACAGCGACGGCTGGATAGAGACCCATCCGATGAAAGGCACCGCCCCGCGCGGCAAAACGCCGGAAGAGGATGCCGCCCTCAGGGAATTCCTGCGCAACGACGAGAAGAACCAGGCGGAAAACCGCATGATCGTCGATCTGCTGCGCAACGACATCTCGCTGATCAGCGAAGTCGGTACACTCGACGTTCCCGAGCTGTTTCGCATCGAGAGCTACCCGACGGTGCACCAGATGGTCAGCACCGTGCGGGCGAAGCTGTTGCCCGATCTCAGCATCGAGCAGGTCTTCGCGGCTCTGTTTCCGTGTGGCTCGATCACAGGAGCTCCGAAAATCCGCGCGATGGAAATCCTGCGCGAACTGGAGAGCACCCCACGTGACGTCTATTGCGGCGCCATCGGCTGGATAGCGCCCGGCGGCACGATGCGCTTTTCGGTGGCGATCCGCACCATCACGCTGCATGAGGACGGCGAGGCCGTCTACAATGTCGGCGGCGGCGTGGTGTTCGATTCGACTGCGGAAGCGGAGTATGCGGAATGTCTTCTGAAAGCACGCTTCGCCACGGGCACGGTTCCGGCTTCGACCTGATCGAGACGTTGCGCTGGGAGCCGGCTGGCGGTTTCCTCCGCGGCGATCGGCACCTCGGCCGGCTCGAAGCTTCAGCGCGAGCCCTTGGCTTCGGCTTCGACCGCGAAATTGTCGGGCAAAACCTGAAACGTGCAGCCACCGGCGACGCTGCCTTGCGGGTCCGGCTCGCCCTTGCCGCCGACGGCAGCACAGACGTCACCACCCAGCCATTCGCAGCGCTTGCGCCTGATGCCATGTGGACAATACGCATCGCCGCGACTCGTCTCGACAGCTCAAATCTGCTGCTGCGCCACAAGACCACGCGCCGCGAAGCCTATGACCGTGCCCGCGCCGAGTTTTCCCGCGAAAAAGCCGACGAGATGATCCTGCTCAACCAGGCGGGAAACGTCTGCGAAGGCACCATCACCAGCATCTTTGTTGATCTTGGCGAGGGTGGACCACTCAGGACGCCTGCACTTGCTTGCGGCCTGCTTGCCGGGGTTTTGCGCGGCGAAATGCTTGAGCGCGGCGAAGCCGTCGAGACCATTTTGAGCTTAGATGACCTTGGCGGGGCATCAAGACTATGGGTCGGGAATTCGCTACGCGGGTTGATACCGGCAAAGCTGGTGCGAGGTTAGGTTTGACTCACCGCGATAGTCGACTACATTGTTCCCAGGTGCATTTGTAGAGCCTGAACATGGCCAGCGAATCCAAATTCTCTATCAGCCTGCCCGACGATCTGCGCTGCGAAGTAGACGATTATGCAACGCTGACGAGACGTTCGCGCGCCTTCATCATCAAGGAAGCAGTGGCCGCCTATGTCGGAGACCAGCAGGCCTATCTCGCCAGCGTGCGCGAGGCCGAACGCGAGGCCGACGAAGGCACATTCGTGCTGGGAGAAACCGTGACGGATTGGCTGGCGTCATGGGGATCCGAGAGTGAACTGCCAGCTCCAGAAGCAGGCGCCGCCGAGACATGACGCTACGCATCCTTCCCCGCGCCGTCCGTTATCTCGCCGAGCTCCGCACGACCATTGCCGCTGATGACCCAGAAATGGCGCAGAAGGTCGGCGAGCGCATCATCAAGGCGCTGCGGCTGATCGAGGAGCGGCCCGACATCGGGCGCCCGACCGCCGGTCGCGAGTCCGTACGCGAATGTGCGGTGCCCGACCTGCCCTACTTCATTCCGTACCGCGTCAAGGACGGCAACATAGAAGTGCTGCGTGTCTACCACACCAGGCGCAATCGCCCGCCGCAGTGGCCGACCACCCTGTGATCCCTGCGCATACGCCTTACGACGGCACCTCCAAACCTTTCGCCATCGGACTGAAACAGGCCGAAGCGCGCGACTGGATCGAGCTGGACGAGCATCTCGAAGCCTATCTCGCGCAGAAGGACCGGCTCTACGCCGAGATCCCCGACAAGGTCTTCGTCGCCGAGCCTGAGACGCGTGCGGCCCAGCAGGAGGTGCTTGACCTTCTGGTCGCGCACTTGGTCGAGCGCTATCCGGAGACCTATCGCCTCGAAGGCGGGCGCTGTGTGATCGCAGGCTCCGGCCGCTTCGTCGACGTCACCAACGCTGGCGACAACCCTTTGATTGCCGCGTCAAAACTCGTCCAGGAAGACCTGATCCTGATGCGGCAGGGTGAAAATGGCTGGAGGCTGGCCGCCGGTTCGCTGTGCTTTCCCTCGTCGTGGCGGCTGACCGAGAAGTTCGGCAAGGCGATCCACGACATTCACGGCCCCGTCCCCGGATTCGGGCCGGGCACTCGCATGAACGAGCTGATCGCCCGCATGTTCGACAAGCTCGCGGTCTTGGTCGAGCGCTTCAACTGGTCGGTTCAGGCCAATGGCGAGCTCTATCACCCGCTGTCCGATCGTCAGCGTTTAGCCCGCTCGGCGGAAACGGATTCGACCTTTCCCTGTGCCGACGTCGCCGCCCACGCCTTCATCCGCGTCGAGCGCCAGACCCTGCGCAAGCTGCCCATCTCAGGTGATATCCTTTTCACCATCCGCATCTATCTCGACCCGCTGGCGGTGCTTGCGCGCAATCCCGACAGGGCCCAACTGGCCCCGTCTTTCGCCGGACAACTGATGAGCCTCGACCGGGATCAGCTCGACTACAAGGGCCTGACCGCCGACCGCGACAGGTTGGTCGGTTTCCTCAACGGCATCGCCTCCGCCGGCTAAGAATAGCGGCATAACGTCCGGTTCCTACAGGATGTGGGAACTGGATTCGCTTTATTGTGACAAGCATGTATGGTTTAGCCGTTGAAGCCGGGTCAATCGGGGCCCGGCTCTTTTAGTGTGAGAAGGAGTGCCATAAAAAATGGCGAATGAAAAATGGCCCGTTTACGGTGAGATTACTGGTCCTGTTGTGATGATCGGCTTTGGTTCGATCGGCCGCGGAACGCTCCCCCTCATTGAACGCCATTTCAAGTTCGACAAGTCGCGCATGGTGATTATCGATCCCAGCGACGAAAACCGAAAACTCGCGGATGAGCGTGGCATCAAATTCATCCAGGAGGCGGTAACCAAGGACAATTTCAAGGCGCTTTTGACGCCGCTGCTGACCAATGGCGGTGGCCAGGGCTTCTGTGTCAACCTCTCGGTCGACACCGGTTCCGTGGAGCTCATGCATCTGTGCCGCAAGCTCGGCACGCTCTACGTCGACACCGTCATCGAGCCGTGGCTCGGCTTCTACTTCGACAACAGCGCCGACAATGGCGAGCGCACCAACTACGCGCTGCGCGAGACGCTGCTTGAAGAGCGGCGCAAGCACCCGGGCGGAACGACAGCCGTTTCGACCTGCGGCGCCAATCCCGGCATGGTCTCGTGGTTCGTCAAGCAGGCGCTGGTCAACCTGTCCAGGGATCTCGGCCTCGACTTCGAGGAACCGGCGACCAACGACCGTGACGGTTGGGCCGCGCTGATGAAGAAGGCCGGCGTCAAGGGCATCCACATCGCCGAGCGCGACACCCAGCGCACCAAGAATCCCAAGCCGATGAACGTGTTCTGGAACACCTGGTCGGTCGAAGGCTTCATTTCGGAAGGTTTGCAGCCGGCAGAGCTCGGCTGGGGCACCCACGAGACCTGGAAGCCCAAGAACGCCAAGAAGTTCAAGAAGGGCACCAAGGCTGCGATCTATCTCGAGCAGCCCGGCGCCAACACCCGCGTTCGCACCTGGTGCCCGACACCCGGCCCGCAATACGGCTTCCTGGTCACCCACAACGAGGCGATCTCGATCTCCGACTTCTTCACCGTGCGCTCGAAGAAGGGCAAGGTGACCTACCGCCCGACCTGCCACTACGCCTACCATCCCTGCAACGACGCGGTGCTGTCGCTGCACGAGATGTTCGGCGCAGCCGGCAAGGCACAGCCAGTCCATCACGTGCTTGACGAGAACGAACTCGTCGACGGATCGGACGAACTCGGCGTGCTGCTCTATGGCCACGACAAGAACGCCTACTGGTATGGCTCGCAGCTGACGCTCGAACAGGCGCGCAAGCTCGCACCCTACCAGAACGCCACCGGCCTGCAGGTGTCTTCCGCTGTGCTCGCCGGCATGGTCTGGGCTCTTGAGAACCCCGAGGCCGGCATCGTCGAAGCCGACGAGGTCGACTACAAGCGTTGCCTCGACGTGCAGAAGCAGTATCTCGGGCCGGTCAACGGCTACTACACCGACTGGACGCCGCTTGAAGGCCGCCCCGGCCTGTTCGAGGAGGACCTCGACAAGGAAGATCCCTGGCAGTTCCGCAACATCCTGGTGCGCTGAGCGCGTTGCCGGAAAACGAAAAGGGCGCCGCGAGGCGCCCTCAGACTGCTGACAAACCCCGTCGAATTTCGGCGGGGTTTTGTTTTGTGGGTTGATTGAGCTTTTGGATTGATTTCGGGGAGCAGATGCCAGTGCCGTTGCGAGCCGGCTTTGGCCTCATGCGAGGCTTGGTTCTGGCTTTGGCCAGAGGCTGATTGCGATCTTTTTCATGTTCTG
>NZ_JACJHY010000049.1 GCF_014138625.1 Aminobacter ciceronei | reverse complement strand
ATCGTCAAGTCGGGCTTCGAGCAGACCATCTTTCGCTTCGCCACCGACCACGGCTTCGGCTACGGCCTCTTTGCCATCGGGCTGGCCATGCTCACCGGTTGGCTCGGCAGGATCATCTTCAGGAAGGACTGAAGGGGAGGCCAAGCTCTGTGCTTCCGCTCGGTGGTCGCCGGCACTCGACGGCTGACTGGCTATCGCATCCTCATATCGGCAAGTCCGGCACCGGCGTTGTCACGGCGACATTGGCAAGGGCGGAAGCAGCCAAGCAGCAGGCGCCTGCGCCTTTCCGCCCGGCCAGCGCCTGCTCAGTGCTGACGACCTCCTAAAAAGCTCAAAACGCAAGGAAAATTTCGCCGAATTGCGGATTCGCAAAAATTGACGTTTACGCAAACGTCAATTTTTGCTAATCGCGGTTCGACAAGCGGTTCCCCGTCGCATACCGTCTGGCCGGAACCGGCTCACATTTGCTGGAGGAAGAGCAATGCCGACATTTCGCGCGCCGGTCCAAGACACACTTTTCGTGCTCAATGACGTGCTCGGCTACGAGCGCTACAGCAACCTCGCCGGCTTCTCCGACGCCAGCCCGGACGTGCTGGAGGCGATCCTCGCAGAGGGCGCCAAGCTCGCCGAAAACGTCATGCATCCGCTCAACCGCGTTGGCGACATGGAGGGCTGCGTCCGCAACGACGATGGCTCGGTGACGACGCCCAAGGGCTTCAAGGAAGCCTTTGACCAGTATCGCGAAGGCGGCTGGATGGGGCTGGCCGTACCAGTCGAGCACGGCGGGCAGGGCCTTCCCTACACTGTTCATTCAGCTGTCGGCGAATACATGTCGGCCGCCAACATGGCGCTGATGATGTATCCCGGCCTGACGCAAGGCGCGATGGCCGCGATCCTCGTCCATGGTTCGGACGAGCAGAAGGCGACCTGGCTGCCGAAGATGGTCGAGGGCACCTGGACCGGCACCATGAACCTGACCGAGCCGCATTGCGGCACTGATCTCGGCCTCCTCCGCTCCAAGGCCGTGCCGAATGGCGACGGCTCATATCGGATCTCCGGCCAGAAGATCTTCATCTCGGCCGGCGAGCACGACATGTCCGAGAACATCATCCATCTGGTGCTGGCCCGTATCGAGGGCGCGCCGGAAGGCGTGAAGGGCATCTCGCTGTTCATCGTGCCGAAATTCAAGCTCGACGCTTCGGGTAACCCCGCCGCGCGCAACACCGTTTCTTGCGGCTCGATCGAGGAGAAGATGGGCATCCACGGCAACTCGACCTGCGTCATGAATTATGACGAGGCCGAGGGTTTCCTGATCGGCGAGGCCAATGGCGGCCTGAAGGCGATGTTCACGATGATGAACGAGGCGCGCCTCGGCGTCGGCCTGCAGGGCCTGGCGGTTTCCGAAATTGCCTATCAGAACGCCGTCGCCTATGCCAAGGACCGCATCCAGGGCCGCTCGCTGACCGGGCCGAAGGCGCCTGACAAGAAGGCCGATCCGATCATCGTCCACCCCGACATCCGCCGCAAGCTGATGACCATGAAGGCCTTCAACGAGGCCGGCCGGGCACTGGTGCTGTGGACCGCCATCAATTCCGACGTCGCCCACCGTTCCGAGGACGGCGCCGAGCGCCAGGCTGCCGACGACCACATGGGTCTGATGACCCCGATCGTGAAGGGTGTGCTGACCGACAAGGGCTTCGAGCATGCCGTGATGGCGCAGCAGGTTTTCGGCGGCCACGGCTACATCGAGGAGCATGGCATGAGCCAGTTCGTGCGCGATGCCCGCATCGCCATGATCTATGAGGGCGCCAACGGCGTGCAGGCGCTCGACCTCGTCGGCCGCAAGCTCGGCCTCAATGGCGGCCGCGCCGTGCAGGCCTTCTTCAAGGAAGTCGGCGAGTTCTGCGAGGCCAATCGCGGTGACGAGCAGATGGCGCCCTACACCAAGGCGCTGAAGAAGGGCCTTAACGACCTGCAGGCAGCGACCATGTGGCTGGTGCAGAACGGCATGGCCAATCCGGACAATGCCGGTGCCGCCTCGACCGACTATATGCATCTCTTCGGCCTCGTCGCGCTTGGCTACATGTGGGGTCGGATGGTCAAGTCGGCGCAGGACAAGCTGGCAACAGGCGCCAATGGTTCGGCTGATTTCTACGAAACCAAGCTGGTGACGGGGCGCTACTTCATGGAGCGCGTCATGCCCGAGACCTCGGCGCATCTCGCGCGCCTGTCGACCGGTTCGGCGACGATGATGGCGCTCGCCGCGGAGGCGTTCTGATCGAAGACCTGGCGGCCGTTCGCGGCCGCCTCGCAATTGCGGCGTCGAAACGCGGAGGAGATCGTGGCGACAATTCCTGCAGATGTTCTGGGGCTCCCGAAGCCCGCCTGGGCCGCGGACGACGTGGCGATGCTCTACGACATGGCACACCGCTTCATGTCGGAAGAGATCCTTCCGCATTATGACGGCTACGAGAAGAACGAGATCGTCGACCGTGCCGCCTGGGAAAAGGCCGGTGCTGCTGGCCTGCTCTGCGCCTCGATTCCCGAGGAATATGGCGGTTCGGGCGGCACCTTCGCCCATGAGAGCGCGATCATCGAGGCGATCGGCCATGTCGGCGTCGACGGTTTCGGCATCGCCCTGCACAATGCCATCGTCGCCCCCTATATCCTTCACTATGGCTCCGAAGAGCAGAAGAAGAAGTGGCTGCCCAAGATGGCGACCGGCGAGTTGATCGGCGCCATCGCCATGACCGAACCGGGTGCCGGCTCCGATCTGCAGGGTGTGAAGACGCGCGCCGAAAAGGACGGCAACCAGTACCGGATCAACGGCTCCAAAACCTTCATCACCAACGGCCAGCTGGCGAACCTGGTCATCGTGGTGACCAAGACCGACCCGTCCAAGGGCGCCAAGGGAACCTCGCTGATCGTCGTCGAGACCGACGAGGTCGACGGTTTCGAGCGCGGCCGCAACCTCGACAAGATCGGGCTCAAGGCCAATGACACTTCGGAGCTGTTCTTCAACGACGTGCGCGTGCCGACATCCAACCTGCTCGGGCAGGAAGAGGGGCAGGGTTTCGTTCAACTGATGCAACAGCTGCCGCAGGAGCGGCTGGAAATCGGCACCGGCGCGATTGCCATGATCGAGCGCGCGCTGGCCGTGACCATCGACTACGTCAAGGACCGCAAGGCCTTCGGCAAGGCGATCCTGGATTTCCAGAACACCCAGTTCAAGCTGGCCGAACTCAAGACCGAGGCGACCATCGGCAGGGTTTTCTACAACGACTGCGTCGCCCGTCACATTTCCGGCGGGCTCGATCCGGTAACTGCTTCGATGGCCAAGTATTGGCTGTCCGACCTGCAGTGCAAGATCGTCGATGAGTGCCTGCAATTGTTTGGCGGCTATGGTTATATGAACGAATACCCGATCGCCCGCATGTATCGCGACGCCCGCGTGCAGCGCATCTATGGTGGTACGAACGAGATCATGAAGTTGCTGATCGCGCGCTCGCTCTGAGCAGCCGATCCGGAAACCAAGGAGCAAGAAAATGGCTGACGCTTTTGTCTATGACGCCGTGCGCACGCCGCGCGGCAAGGGCAAGAAGGATGGATCGCTGCATGAGGTTCCGGCGGTGCGCCTCGGCGCCAAGGTGCTGGAAGCGCTGCGCGACCGCAACGGCTTCGACACGGCAGAAGTCGACGACATCATCTTCGGCTGCGTCGATCCCGTCGGCGAAGCCGGTTCGGTGATCCCGCGCTCGGCCGCCTTCGAGGCCGGCTACGACAACAAGGCGCCGGGCATGCAGATCTCGCGCTTCTGCGCCTCCGGCCTCGACGCCATCAACTTCGGCGCTGCGAAGATCGCGCAGGGTGCCGACGAGATCGTGATCGCCGGCGGCGTGGAATCGATGTCGCGCGTCGGCATGGGCATGTCGGGCGGCGCCTGGTTCATGGATCCCTCGGTCGGCATGCCGGCCTGGTTCATGCCGCAAGGCGTATCGGCCGATCTGATCGCCACCAAATATGGTTTCTCGCGCGACGACGTCGACGCCTATGCCGTCGAGAGCCAGAAGCGCGCCGCCAAGGCCTGGGAGAAGGGCTACTTCAAGAAGTCGGTGGTTCCGGTGAAAGACCAGAACGGCCTCACCATCCTCGCCCATGACGAGCACATGCGCCCGACCACCGACATGCAGTCGCTCGGCCAGCTGCAGCCTTCCTTCGTCATCCCCGGCGAGATGGGCGGCTTCGACGCGGTCGCCGTGCAGCGTTATCCCGAGCTCGAAGAGGTCAACCACGTCCACCATGCCGGCAATTCGTCCGGCATCGTCGACGGTGCGGCGGCCGTCCTGCTCGGCTCTAAGAAGGCCGGCAAGACGATGGGCCTCAAGCCGCGCGCCCGCATTCGCGCCTTCTCCAACATCGGCTCCGAGCCGGCGATGATGCTGACCGGTCCGGTCGACGTCACCGAGAAGCTGCTCAAGCGCGCCAAGATGAAGATCTCCGACATCGACTTGTTCGAGCTCAACGAGGCCTTCGCCTCGGTGGTGCTGCGCTACATGCAGGCCTTCGAGATCCCGCACGACAGGATCAACGTCAATGGCGGCGCGATCGCCATGGGACACCCGTTGGGGGCCACCGGGGCGATGATCTTCGGCACTGTACTCGACGAACTGGAGCGCCGGGACCTCAACACCGCGCTGGTGACGTTGTGCATCGGCGCCGGCATGGGCACCGCAACGATCATCGAACGCGTTTGATTTCGGCCGGAAGGAGACAGACATGACCTATACCAACTTCACGGTCGAAACCGATGCCGATGGCATCGCGCTCGTCACCTGGAACATGCCCGACCGCTCGATGAACGTCTTCACCGAAGAGGTGATGGGCGAGCTCGACAAGATCATCGACCAGGTCGTCGCCGACGCCGGCATCAAGGGCGCCGTCATCACCTCGGGCAAGGAGACCTTCTCCGGCGGTGCCGACCTCACCATGCTGCAGAAGATGCTCGGCATCTATGCCAAGGAGAAGTCCAAGGATCCGGAAAAGGCAGCCAGGCTCCTGTTCGACAATGCCGGCCGCATGGGCGCGTTGTGGCGCAAGCTCGAAACCTGCGGCAAGCCGTGGGTGTCGGCGATCAACGGCACCTGCATGGGCGGCGCATTTGAATTGTCCCTGGCTTGCCACGGCCGCGTCGCGGCTGACTCGGACAAGGTCAAGATGGCCCTGCCGGAAGTGAAGGTCGGTATCTTCCCGGGCGCCGGCGGCACCCAGCGCGTGCCGAGGCTTGCCGACCCGCAGTCGGCGCTGCAGATGCTGACCTCGGGCCAGACGCTGTCGCCGCAGAAGGCGAAGGGCATGAATCTGATCCACGAGATCGCCGAGCCGAAGAAGCTGATCGAGACCGCCAAGGCGATGATCAGGAATGGCCTGAAGCCGGTCCAACCCTGGGACGAGAAGGGCTTCAAGCTGCCCGGCGGTCCCGTCTATTCTGCCGCAGGCGCCAATCTCTGGCCGCCGGCAATCGCCATCCTGCGCCGCGAGACCTATGGCAACTATCCGGCTGCGACAGCGATCCTGAAATGCGTCTATGAAGGCCTTTTGGTGCCGTTCGACACCGGCCTGCGGATAGAGCAGCGCTACTTCACCGAGATCATGCAGACCAGGGAAGCGGCAGCGATGATCCGCTCGCTGTTCGTGTCGCTGCAGGAGCTGAACAAGGGCGCTCGCCGTCCCGAAGGCATCGCCGATACCAAGTTCAAAAAGATCGGCATCATCGGCGCCGGCTTCATGGGGGCGGGCATCGCCTTTGTCACCGCCAAGGCCGGCATCCCGGTGGTGCTCGTCGACCGCGACCAGGAAGCGGCCGACAAGGGCAAGGCGCACTCCGACAGCCTGATCTCCGACCAGGTCAAGAAGGGGCGGGCCAAGCCGGAGGAGCGCGAGAAGCTCCTGTCGCTGATCACGCCGAGCGCCGACTATGCCGACCTCGCCGGCTGCGACCTTGTGGTCGAGGCGGTCTTCGAGGATTCGGAAGTCAAGAAGGCGACGACCGAGAAGGCGGAAGCCGTGCTCAAGTCGTCGGCGGTGTTTGCCTCCAACACCTCGACCATACCGATCACCTCGCTTGGCAAGAACTCGGTTAGGCCGAAGAACTTCATCGGCATCCACTTCTTCTCGCCGGTCGACAAGATGATGCTGGTCGAGATCATCATGGGCAAGAAGACCGGCGACAAGGCGCTTGCGGTGGCGATGGACTTCGTCCGCGCCATCAAGAAGACGCCGATCGTCGTCAACGACACGCGTGGCTTCTACGTCAACCGCTGCGTGCTGCGCTACATGTCGGAAGCCTTCAAGATGCTGATCGAAGGCGTGCCGGCAGCGATGATCGAGAACGCCGCCAAGGCTGCCGGCATGCCGGTCGGCCCGCTGGCGCTGACCGACGAGACCGCCGTCGACCTCGCCCAGAAGATCATGAAACAGACCATCCGGGACCTCGGCGAGAAGGCCGTCGATCCACGCCAGATGGCGCTGATCAACACCATGGTCGACAGCCATGGTCGCCTCGGCCGCAAGAACACCAAGGGCTTCTACGATTACCCGGCAAAACCGGCGAAGAAGAAGCTGTGGCCCGGCCTCAAGGACCTCTATCCGCAGCTTGCTCCGGAGAAGGTCGATGTCGAGGAGATCAAGCAGCGCCTGCTGTCGGTCATCGCGCTCGAAGCCGTGCGCGTGATGGAGGAGGGCATCGTCACCGACCCGCGCGAGGCGGATGTCGGCTCGATCCTCGCCTTCGGCTTCGCGCCCTACACCGGCGGTGCGCTGTCCTACATCGACGGCATCGGTGCCAAGAAGTTCGTCAAGATCGCCAAGGACCTGCAGAAGAAGTACGGCGCCGAGTTCAAGGCGCCCAAGCTGCTGGTCGACATGGCCGAGAAGGGCGAGACCTTCTACCAGCGCTTCGATCCTTACGCGAAGGCAGAGGAAAAGAAGGCGGCCTGACGCAGCATGTACGTCTGGGCAAGACTGGCACGCATGGCCGCGACGAAATCTCGTCGCGGCCCTTACCGTTTTGGCGATGAGGGCCGGCTGTCGTTCCGCTGCCTGCCGACCGACATCGACTTCAACATGCATCTCAACAATGCGCGCTACATGATGCTGGCCGATGTCGGTCGCATCGACATCTTCATGCGCTCGGGCCTGATCGAGCTCGCCCGCAAGCGTGGCTGGGCACCGATGCTGGGTGGCCTGCAGACGGTGTTCGTGCGCGAAATCAGGTTGTGGAAGCGCTTCGACGTCGTCTCCTCAATCGAGACCTGGAGCGGCTCCGAGGTGATCGGCAAGCACCGCTTCGTGCTCGAAAACGGCGAGACAGCGGCGCTGATCATGACCAGCGCCGGTGTCTACGACCGGGCCAACCGCCGCTTCGTGCTGATCGACGATCTGGTGCGCGAGCTCGGCGCCGACATCACCCCGCGTGACGCCAGCGAGGAGGAGAGCATCTTCATCGCCTCGCACAAGGGCCTGCGCACGCTGGCGAAGTCGAAGGACTGATGCCGCTTCTGGCGGCGGGTGGAGAGTGCTAAAATAGCGAGACCTGAACGATTGTGCATTGGGAGGAGTGTTCGCCATGCGCATGATGCTGAAGGTCTCAATCCCCACCGAAGACGGCAACAGGGCGATCAAGGACGGCTCGCTGCCCCAGGCCATTGAACGCGTCATGGCCGACCTCACGCCGGAGGCAGCCTATTTCACTGCCGAGGCCGGGCGCCGCACGGCGTTCATCTTCCTCGATGTGGCCCATTCGTCCGACATGCCGCTGGTCGCGGAACGCTTCTTCTTCGGCTTCAACGCCAACGTCGACATGATCCCCGTGATGAATGCCGACGACTTGAGGAAGGGCCTGCCCGCGGCGATGGCCGCGCTGGCAGGCTGATCCCTTTCATCAGCGGCAGCGTGCAGACCTGCGACGCGGTCACTCTGGCTGTCCGCATTGGCGGTGGACAACGGCGACAGGCGTGGTTAAATGCCGAAAGGTATTTTTTCCTGTCCGAAGGAGAGCGCCATGCTCTCGCATGAACGTGTCTGGGCCGCGATCGACGCTCTCGCCGAGCGTTATTCGCTTTCGGCGTCGGGCCTCGCCAAGAAGGCCGGGCTCGACTCGACGGCGTTCAACAAATCCAAGCGCCAGTCCGTCGATGGGCGGCCGCGCTGGCCGTCGACGGAGTCGCTGGCCAAGATCATCGAGGCCACCAATTCCTCGCTCGAGGAGTTCCTGGGTTTTGTCGAACCGGTGCGAACGGTCAGCAGGGCCAAGGGACGGGAACGGGCGGCCGGCGTGCCGCTGCTCGGCTTCGCGCAGGCCGGCGCCGGCGGCTTTTTCGACGATGCCGGTTTTCCGGCAGGGCAGGGCTGGGACCTCATCGAGATTCCGGCGCGCGCCACCGAAAGCTCCTACGCGCTCGAGGTCCAGGGCGACTCGATGTTGCCGCTCTACCGCAATGGCGACGTCCTGATCGTCGAGCCTGGGGCCGTGGTGCGCAAAGGCGACCGCGTGGTGGTCAAGACGATCTCGGGCGAGGTCATGGCCAAGGTGCTGGAGCGCCAGACGCAAGGCATCATCGAACTGGTCTCGCTCAATCCCGAGCATCCGATCAGGCGTTTTCAGGCCCATGAGGTCGAATGGGTGGCGCGCATCGTGTGGGCGAGCCAGTAAGGTGCGTCCGGCAGCCATAGCAGTCGCCGCCGCGGGGTTCGGCATCGCGGCTTTGCTCGTCACCATGGGCGGGCACAGGCTCGCGGCGATCGAGGCGCCCGAGATCGACGTGATCGACGAAAGCGACCTGCCTGACATGCCGCCGCCGGAAGAGGGTAGCACGTCGGCGGTCGAGCCGGAGGCGCTCGATGCCGAGGCTGCGTCGAGACCGGTGGCGCCTGAAGACATCGCCCCGCCGCCGCTCGAGCAGGGCGATCTTGTGCGCGAAGCACCGCGCCCGCCATTGAGCGAACTCAGCCTGGCGTTGCCGCCCAAGCCCAAGATGCCCGACGATTGGGACGGCACAACACTGTTCCAGCCGGTAGCGTCGGCTTCAGGCCTGATCGAGGCCAAAGGTTTCAGTGTGGCGATTGCGGGGGTGACCCCCGTCGATGTCGGCGAAAACTGCAGCTATGAGGGTAAGGAGTGGAACTGCGGAACGCGGGCGCGCACGGCGTTTCGCAGCTTTCTGCGCTCCCGCGCCGTGGTCTGCGATGTGCCGCCTCAGTCCGAGCGCGGCGTGATCGTTGCCCGCTGCCGCATTGGCAAGCAGGACGTCGGCGAATGGCTGGTCGCCAATGGCTGGGCCAAAGCCGAGGCCGGTGGTCCCTATGTCGAGGCGGGCAAGAAGGCCGAGGCCGAGAAGAAGGGCATCTACGGGCCGGTACCGACGCGCATCGAGATGACGCTCACGCCCGTGGGGACGAGCCTGCCCGCGGTCGAGCCGCCACCATCCGAGCCGGCCGTCGAAGAGCCGGCGCAA
Source organism: Aminobacter ciceronei (assembly GCF_014138625.1). Lineage (GTDB taxonomy): Bacteria > Pseudomonadota > Alphaproteobacteria > Rhizobiales > Rhizobiaceae > Aminobacter > Aminobacter ciceronei. The sequence continues at coordinate 21,160 of NZ_JACJHY010000049.1, read as the reverse complement.
TAATTCAGGCGCTTTCGGGCAACCGCTCCAGATAGAGGTCGAATTCGTCGCGATGGGTTTCGACGAAGCCGTGGCGCTCGTAAAAGCGCCGGGCGTCGCTGCCGCGCAACACGTCGAGGCGGATTGGCTTGGCACTCTCATTGGCCTCGCCCAACAGCTGTCGCAATATGGCGCCGCCGACACCACGCCCCTGCGCTTGCGGCACGAGATAGAAGTGCTCGAGCAACAACGCGCCATCTTGTGGGCCAAAGGCGACGCAGCCTATCAGCTGTCCGGCCGGGTCCAGGATCAGGCGCGTATGCTCGGGGCGGAACGACGCGCGAAAGCGGGCACGCGCCCGCTCTGGATCGAAGCGGCCGATGCGCTCCAGGCTCGGCCGCATTGCATGCAATCTAATCTCGAACAAGCGTTCGAAATCAGCCTCGCGGGCTGGCACCAGGCTGAACGCAGCGGCCGCGCCGGCTGGTGGCACGTCAGGCCGCCAACTTGCCTTCCAGCGCCTTGGTGATCAGCGCCCGGGTTTCGGCGATGCCGTAAAGGGCTGCGAACGAGCCGAAGCGGGGACCGCGTTCCTGGCCGATCAGCACCTGGTAGATCATCTGGAAGAAGGCGCCGGACACGCCGGGGCCACCCTCCGGACTCTTCTTGCTGTGGTCCTGGTAGCGCTCGATCTGGCGCGCGACGTTAAGCGAGGCATTCTGGATGGCTTCGCCGTCAGCACCCGCGGGCAGGTCGGCAAGCGCCTTTTCCAGCGCTTCCAGTGCCGCCCGCTCGACCTCGTCGGCCGGCCGGAAGGTCTTGGTCGGCTTCACGAAATCGTCGAAGTAGCGGACGGCATAGCCGGTCAGCTTGTCGAGCTCGGGATGCGTCTCGGGCGTCACGCCGGGCGCATGGCGCGAGATGAAGCCCCACAGAACTGCCTTGTCATGCGCGTTGGAGGCGCTGACCAGGTTGAGCAGCATCGAGAACGGCACCGGCATGTCGACAACGGGCGGGTTGCCGTCATGCATGTGCCAGACAGGATTGCCCAGCCGTTCCTTCCATTCCTGTCGCGGATACGCGGAGAGGAAGGTGTAGTACTCGTCGACGGCGCGCGGGATGACGTCGAAATAGAGTTTCTTGGCCTGGCGCGGGCGCTGGTACATGTAGAGCCCAAGGCTTTCGGTCGGCGCGTAGGTCAGCCACTCGTCGATGGTGAGGCCGTTGCCCTTCGACTTCGAGATCTTCTGGCCGTTCTCGTCGAGGAACAGTTCGTAGACGAAGTGCTCCGGCGCGTGCCCGCCCAATAGGTTGCAGATGCGGTCGTAGATGACGGCATTGGTCTGGTGATCCTTGCCGAACATTTCGAAGTCGACGCCGAGCGCTGCCCAGCGCATGCCGAAGTCCGGCTTCCACTGCAGCTTGACCTTGCCGCCGGTGACCTCAAGCGTGGTTTCGGTGCCTTCGTCGTCGAAGGTGATGGTGCCGGCCTTGGCGTCGACATGCTTCATCGGCACGTAGAGCACGCGGCCGCTCTTGGGCGAAATCGGCAGGAACGGGCTGTATGTCGCCTGGCGCTCTTCGCCCAGCGTCGGCAGCATCACCGCCATGATCTGGTCGTAGCGCTCGGCGGCGCGCAGCAGCATCGCGTCGAACTTGCCGGCCTTGTAATACTCGGTCGCACTGGCGAACTCGTACTCGAAGCCGAAGGTGTCGAGGAAGCGGCAGAGCATGGCGTTGTTGTGGTCGCCGAAGCTGGCGTAGTCGCCGCCGAAAGGATTGGGCACCGCCGTGAGCGGCTTGTGCAGGTGCGGTTCGAGGAAGGCGCGGTCCGGCACGTTGTCGGGGATCTTGCGCATGCCGTCCATGTCGTCGGAGAAGCACAGCAGCTTCGTCTTGACCTTGCCTTCGGTCAGCACATGGAAGGCGTGGCGTACCATGGTGGTGCGCGCCACTTCACCGAAGGTGCCGATATGCGGCAGGCCGGATGGGCCGTAGCCGGTCTCGAACAGGACGATCTCGGGAAATTCTTTGCCTTTGTAGCGCTCGACGATCTTTTTGGCCTCTTCGAACGGCCAGGCTTTGCTTTCAGCCGCTGCCGCGAGGAGTTCGGGGTTGAGATCGATGGTGTTTGATCTCGTCATGTCGAGAGCCCTTTGATTGTTGGGCGGAGTTTCCGCCGAAGACGGCCATGCTCTATGCGCGCATGCCGCGGGCGTCAACGATTCCGGCCATTTTTCGTTGCAGTGACGGGGTTGCGTTCCTAAGTTCGGGCGAGATTCAACACTTTGGAGACCTCCATGCCCTTGCCGACTGCCCACGAGGCGCTGATCTATCTGATGGTCATCACCTCAGCTTCCGACCGCGACATGACCGATGTCGAGCTGGCGCGGATCGGCGAGGTGGTCAAGTCCTGGCCCGTCTTCATGGACTTCGACCAGAAGCGGCTGATCGGCGTGGCACAGGACTGCCAGGAGCTGCTGCACGAGGAGCCGGGGCTGGAAGGCGTGCTCGAACTCGCCCGCCGGGCAATTCCGGAGCGGCTACACGACACGGCCTATGCGGCGGCCTTCGAGGTGGCTTCAGTCGATCTCGAAATGCGGATGGAGGAGGTGCGCATCCTGCAGCGCCTGCGCCATCACCTGAGCGTCGACGCGCTGACTGTCGCTGCAATCGAGCGCGCCACCAAGGCCCGCCACCGCTCCCTGACCTGAGCCGGTCGAGCCTTGGTCAGAAGAAGCTGACCGGGAAGTAGCGGAGATAGAGCTCGGCGAAGGTGCCCTTGGCCGAGATTTCGTGCAGCGCGTAGTCGAAGGCTGCGGCAAGTGCGGCATTGCCTGGCGTTGTCGCGATCGCAAGCCCGGTGCCGAGATATTCGGGCGCCAGGTAGGGCCCGCCGGCAAAGCGGCAGCAGCCGACGGCGTCGGTGCCGCTCAGCCAGAACGACAGGCGCATGCCGTCGCCGAAGACGGCGTCGAGCTTGCCGTCTTTGAGGTCTGCGTTGAGCCAGTCCGGCTTGGCATAGGTGACGACCTTCAGATTGCCGAAATAGTCCCTGAGCACACGCTCATGCGCCGAGCCGGCGATCACGCCGACACGCTTGTCGCGCAGCTTGTCGACCAGCGGCTCGGTGACGGCCTGCGCCTTCTTCATGATGAAGCGCGCCGGGAATTGCAGATAGGGCCGCGAGAAGGCGTATTTTTCGCGCGTCTCGGCCGTTGCCGGCACGCCGGCGATGAGGGCTTCGCCTTCGCCTGCGTTCAGCGCGCTGCCGAGCTCGTTCCAGGGCAGGGCCTGGATCTGGCATTTCTCGGCAATGCCGAGTTCCGCGCAGATGGCGCGGGCGAGGTCGACATGGAAGCCCGACAGGCGGCCCGCCTTGTCGATGAAGTTGAAGGGCGGGAAATCTGTGGTGGTCAGGAAGCGCAGGCGCGGCAGCGTCGACAGATCAGGCTTCGGCAGCCGCTCCTTGCTGTCCCACAGCACCGGCACCTGCGGTTCGGCCGACCGGGCCGGGCCGGGCAGTGTTGCAAGCGACATGACGATCGCAAGCATCAGCGGTGCGGGGTTCATGTCTGCTCCGGGCCTTCGGTTGCCGCGTGTCCGGTCTGGACACGCGTCGCGATGATCACTGGCAGAAGCTTTAGCGTCGTCGTCGCGCGCAGGCAAAGCGATTGTGGAACAATGCACCACAAGGGTCACAAGCCCCGAGGTGAAAAAGACAATCTAAGTTAATTAGTCGGCGTCTCACCCGTTCGGGGCATGGCCTCAAATGGGCCAATATGCATAATCGCCTGCGGGGAGTTGCAGCATGGGGGTGTTGCAATGCAACTGGACCAGTCGCCTTGGGGGGGACGCACCTGCGCGTGCGGGCTGTCTGAAACAGCTGGCGTGGCTTGGTTCGATTACTGTCGTAGTATCCAAATTTACGGCTCGCAGGCCGTGGGTGCGTGATGGTTGCGGTTGACTCCAGTCACGCGACCATCCGCCCCGCTTTTTCTGCGTCCGCGCTGTATTGCGCGCCACCGAAGCTCAGGCGTTCGACGAAGCAGACGGCACCACGCCTATGAGGCTGGTATGGCGCTGCCGGCTTGCGCTGAAACCAAAAGACCGCCGCAGCTTCTGAAGGCTGTGCGCGTTTGCGACGGCGTGTTGGGCGATGCTGCCATGGGCAGGTGGTGCTTGCTGTTGGAGCGATGCCGGTGGTCGCCCCATTGGGCGAATACACCGCATCGGCGCCGCCGCGCGAGCTCACTCATTTGCCTTCAAACCGCTAGTCCTTCAGGAACTTCATGCCTTCGGCGATGATCTTGCCGTCGGGCCTGCCGACAACGTCGAGATCGCGGCCTTCATAAGGCAATGCCCGCAGGATATGGCGGATGACCGCGATGCGGCCGCGCCGCTTGTCGTTGGCCTGGACGACGATCCATGGCGCGTGCTGGGTGTGGGTTTTTTCGACCATCAGGTTCAGCGCCCTGGTGTAGTCGTCCCATTTGCTGATGCCGGCAATGTCCATCGGCGAGAACTTCCAGCTCTTGAGCAGGCTGTGGCGACGGTCGTGAAAACGCTTGAGTTGCATCTCCTGGCTGATGTCGAGCCAGAACTTGAAGAAATGGATGCCCTCGTTGACGATCATCTTCTCGAAGTTCGGCGTTTCGTCGAGGAACTGGCGGTGCTGCTCGGGCGTGCAGAAGCCCATGACCGGCTCGACTCCGGCGCGGTTGTACCAGGAGCGGTCGAAGGTGACGAACTCGCCCGAGGTCGGGAAATGCTCGACGTAGCGCTGGAAATACCATTGGCCGCGTTCGGTCTCGGTCGGCTTGGTCAGAGCAACGTCGCGCGCCGTACGCGGGTTGAGGTATTGGCGCACCGCAGCGATGGTGCCGCCCTTGCCGGCGGCGTCACGGCCCTCGAACAGGACGAGCACGCGCTTGCCGACGGCCTGCAACCAGGCCTGCAGCTTGACCAGTTCGATCTGCAGCTGTTCGATCGTCTTTTCGTATTCCTTCTGCGGCAGCTTGTCGTCATAGGGATAGTGGCCCGACGTCAGCGCCTTCTTGTCGATCCAGTCGGGCAGGACGGGGTCGTTGATGTCGAAGCTGCGCTCTTCCTTGCCGATCCTGATCTCGACGGGGCCGGCGACCGGCACCGGATCGACCTTAACCGCCGCGCTGGCGGCGTTGTCCTTCTTGCTTTCCTTGTCTTTTTTCATGACCTCGGCACCTTTCCAGCTCGGCAAGTCATGCTATTGGGTGGCTTGGAAGCGGTCCAGAGGCTTCTTGCGGGTGCTGCGGCACCGGAAACGTTCGTATGGCAGAGACCACCACGCAGACGAAGGCAAGGCGCACGGCGCGGATCGGGGTCGGCCGGCTGTACCAGAACCGCTGGATGTTGGCCGCGGCGATCCTTGCCGTCCTCGCGGTCCATTTCTTCGGCGGCGTCTCCGTGCCCTTCACTTTTGGGACGATTGCAGCGCTAATCTTGTTCGCGCTCGTCGCGCCGCGCACGCCGGCAGCCCGCCGGCTGGCCGAGGCCAGCGCCGGCATCGAGCGCTCGCTGCTCGACAGGCTGTCGGGCGAGAAGCTGGCGGCAGCAGTTGCCGATCCGCTCATCATCTTCGACCGCGACGGCACGGTGGTGCATGCCAATGCGGCTGCCGAGACGGCCTTCGGCGCGATCAGGCCCGACCTTCCGCTGCTTTTGAAGTTCCGTGCGCCCGAAATGCAGGCGCTGATCGAGACGGTGCTGGCGGGCGCGGGCAACGGGCAGGCTACGGACTATGTCGAGCGGGTGCCGTTCGAGCGTGTTTATCGCGTCACCGCGTCGGCGGTCGGGCGCGGCACCGGGCTGTTCGTGCTGGCGTTCAAGGACCAGAGCGAGGCGCGCCGTATCGACCGTATGCGCGCCGACTTCATCGCCAACGCCAGCCATGAGCTGCGCACGCCGCTCGCCTCCATCGCCGGCTTCGTCGAGACGCTGCGCGGTCCGGCCCGCAACGATCCCAATGCGCGCGACCAGTTCCTGCAGATCATGCAGAACCAGACCGGCCGCATGGCTCGCCTGATCGACGATCTCTTGTCGCTGTCGCGGCTGGAGATGAAGCCCTATCTCAAGCCCGGCGTCCGCGTCGACCTGCGCCAGACGGTCGACGCGGTGATCGCCTCGCTCGGCCCTCTGGCCGGAGAGACCGGCGTGGTCGTCGAGCGCGATTTCGGCGATGGTTCGTTCGAGGTTCACGGTGACCGCGACGAGCTGTTCCAGGTGTTCCAGAACCTGCTCGAAAATGCCTGCAAATACGGCCAGTCGGGCGGGCGCGTGCAGGTGACGATGCGGCGCGTCGGGCAGGGCAGCGAAGCCGAGCTTGAAGTCACCGTCCGCGACTTCGGTCCGGGCATTCCGGAAGAGCATATTCCACGCGTCACCGAGCGCTTCTACCGCGTCGATGTCGAGACCAGCCGTGCGCAGAAGGGCACCGGCCTCGGCCTGTCGATCGTCAAGCACATCCTGACGCGGCATGGCGCAAGGCTGTCGATCCGCTCGAAGCTGGGCGAAGGATCGGCCTTCACAGTGCATTTCCCCATCGCCTGAGCCGCAAGCAAAACTTGCCTTGTCGCATGCAGCGTCGACCGCCTGGCATGGGCAGCCGGTCGACGCTTCTGCATTTCGATAATTCGCATTGACTCTAATTAGAAGAATTTCTAAATAATAGCGCAGATACAATCAACGGCGGCCAGATGGGGATCAATGCGGTTTTTGAGGCGCTTTCACACCCGGTCCGGCGGCGGATCCTGGCGTTGCTCAAGAACGGGCCGCTGAGCGCGGGCGAATTGGCAGGGCATTTCGATCTGACCAAACCGACGCTGTCGGTGCATTTCAACAAGCTCAAGGAGGCCGAGCTGGTCGCTGTCGAACGGCGCGGCACGAGCCTGATCTATCACCTCAACACGTCGATCCTCGAGGAGGCCCTAACAGGACTCCTCAGCCTGAAGGACCAGGAACCATGAAGCAGGCCCTGTTTTCGCGCATCAATCTGGCGCTTGCGGCAGCCCTCGCTGCCGTCACGCTTGCCGGTTACCTGCTGGTGCCGGCGGGCACGATGTTGCCGATCCATTGGGGGCCGAGCGGCGAGGCAGATGCATTCTGGCCGCGCGACACGGCATTGCTGCTGACGCCCGTGGCGGTTGTTACGCTGTCGGTGCTGCTGGCCTTCATCGGAAACCGGGCGGGACCGGAGCAGATGGCGTCGAGCAAACATGCCTTTGCGACCGTCATACCCCTCATGACCGGGCTGATGCTGACGATCCAGGGCTCGATCGTGCTGATCGGCCTCGGCTACCCCGACCAGATGGTGCGCGTCATCACGCTGTCGCTTGGCGTCATGCTGATCCTTGTGGGCAACGTCATGCCCAAAACCCAGCCCAATGCCATCGCCGGCGTGCGCTTGCCGTGGATCATGAATGATCCCGCGCTCTGGCGCGCGACGCAGCGGCTGACCGGCATGCTGTTCGTTGCCGGCGGCATCGTGCTGGTGGTTTGCGCGCTGCTGGTGCAGCATCCGACCTGGCTGATCGCCGCACTGCTGGCGGCGTTCCTGGTGCCGCTGCTCGTGGGTGGCATCTACAGTTACCGGTTGGCCAATCACACGCGATGATTGCCCGAAGCCGGCAAAGCGATCTTTCCGATGTGCAGACCTGGCAGATTTCGTCGCGCCGGCGCTAAATCCTTCCCCGGTTTCTTTTTTCCGTCATGCGGCTAGCGTAAAGCGCTAGATTCAGGATCACGATTCCCCAACGGGAACCGACGAAAGAAAATTCGGCCATGCAGTCACAACATATTGTCAGTGCCTACGACGACGAGCTGAAATTCCTGGCGCGGAAGATCGCCGCGATGGGCGGCCAGGCTGAGCGTATGGTCGATCAGGCGATCGCCGCTCTGGTCAATGCCGACCCGGCACTTGGCCAGAGGGTGATCCAGGACGACATCGTGCTCGACGAGGCCCAGCGCGAGATCGACGACAAGGCGATCCTGATCATCGCCAGGCGCCAGCCGATGGCGACCGACCTGCGCGAGATCGTCGGCGCGATCCGTATTTCGGCCGATCTCGAACGCGTTGGCGACCTTGGCAAGAACATCGCCAAGCGTGTGCTGGCGGTGGCCGAGGGCCGGCAACCCAACAGCCTGTTCCGCGGCCTGGAGGCTTTGGCGGAGCTCGCGCTGACCCAGCTTAAGGAAGTGCTCGACGTCTACGCCTCGCGTTCGGTCGAGCGTATCGGCTTCGTGCGCGACCGCGACGAGCAGATCGACGCCATGTACACCTCGCTGTTCCGCGAGCTTTTGACCTACATGATGGAAGATCCGCGCAACATCACCCCGTGCACGCACCTGCTGTTCGTCGCCAAGAACATCGAGCGCATCGGTGACCACGCCACCAACATTGCCGAGACGATCTATTACATCGTCACCGGAGAGCAGATGCCGCCCGAGCGTCCCAAGGAAGACAAGAGCCATCGCGTGACGCTGGAAGGCGAGGGAAAGTCCGGCTGAGCCACGATGGACGCAGGCTCTTCTGCGCCGGGTGGTGAAGGTCTAGAATAGTCTCCGATCGGCGGGGCTGATCCCCGCAGGGGTGCAGCATGACCGAACTGGCCAGGAAGTTCGACAAGGACCCCGAGCTGGAAGGCGGTGTCGTCGCCTCCAGCGTCTATTTCGGCGGCCATCGTATTGCCGACATCCCGATCGAAGAAGCCGGCCTCTGGGCGGCCAAGGAAGGCCACGTCGTCTGGATTGGCCTGCTCGAGCCGGCCCGCGAGCTGCTGCTCAGGGTGCAGCGCCAGTTCAATCTGCACGACCTTGCCATTGAGGACGCCGAGCATCCGCACCAACGTCCCAAGATCGAGCAATATGGCGATGCCTTGTTCATCGTCGCACGCACAGCGCAGTTGGTGCAGGGTCGGGTGAATTTCGGCGAGACACACATGTTCGTCGGCAAGGGCTACATCGTCAGCGTCCGCCACGGCGTCTCGACCTCCTATGCCGCTGTCCGCCAGCATTGGGAAAGCTGTCCGAGCGCGCTGGCAAAAGGCGAGGACTTCATCCTCTACGCGATCCTCGATTTCATCGTCGACAACTACATGCCGGTGCTTGAGCAGATCGAGGAAGAGGTCGACCTCATCGAGGATGGCGTTCTGGCGCGGCCGATGACGTCGAAGGACATCGAGCGGCTCTACATGCTGCGGCGTGACCTGTTGCGCCTGCGCAATGCCGCCGGCCCACTGGTCGAGGTCTGTCGCCGCCTGACCAGCGCCGACCTGCCGCAGTTGCGACCGGCGATGCATCCGCTGTTTCGCGACGTCACCGACCATATCCGCACCGTGCTGGAAAAGGTCGACAATCTGCGCGAGGTGCTGGCCTTCGCCTTCGAGGCGAGCCTGCTTGTCGGCCAAAGCCAGGAAACGGCGATCGCCAAGAAGCTCGCCTCCTGGGCGGCCATCCTCGCCGTGCCGACGGCGCTTGCCGGCATCTACGGCATGAATTTCGCCGAGATGCCCGAGCTGCATTTCGAGTACGGCTATCCCACCGTGCTGGTCGCGATCGCGACGATCTGCTCGATCCTGTACTGGCGCTTCAGGAAGAACGGGTGGCTGTGAGAGCAGCAAATGGTGAGTAGCGGATAAGAAAAGGCCCCGGAACGCTTGGCGATCCGAGGCCTTTCTCAATTGCACTGTTTGCTATTCGCTCAGCGCGAGCGGCGGCGCTCCGAGGCCGGCTGGAAGGCGATCTTCGAGTGGTAGCCGCAATAGGGCCCACTCTCACCGGCTTCGTTGCCGCAGAAACTGAAGTCTTCGCTCAGCGGATCGCCGTTCGGCCACTTGCACGTGCGCTCGCTGAGCTGAACCAACTGCAGGCGGCGCGAGATCGGCACGACGACGTTCTCAACCGGGCGGATGTACTGGCGGGCAACCGGCTCGACCTCGAACTGCGCCTGCAGCGCGGTTGCGCCGATGCTGGCGGTTACGGTGCGCGTCGCCGTGACTGTGCGCTGCACAGTCTTGGTCGCGGTCGTTGCCTGCGTCGTCTTCTTCTGACGCGCCGGGGCAGCCGTCGCGCGGCCGCGGCTCGACAATTTCAGGCGGTGAACCTTGCCGATGACGGCATTGCGGCTGACGCCGCCCAATTGCGCCGCGATCTGGCTCGCGCTCAGACCTTCCGACCACAATTTCCTGAGTAGTTCGACCCGCTCGTCAGTCCAATTCATGAGACAGTGCTCCTGATTTAACGCGCAGTACTCGGAATCCTTTTCCGTCCGGGCAAAGCCGGTTGGACACCACATCTATTCGGTGATTATGTCCGCCGCACGAAATCTAGTTATTTCTCAATTACAATTACCGATGCGCTGACTCCGTGACAAGAGTCCGAGAGGGCAGCACGATTCGGTTTTTACGGTTTTCCCCAACTTGCCGAGATAACGTGGCTACGCGGCAACGGGTGGCTTGGAATGCGCTGGCATAAGCGACGTTTTCGTTGACTTCATGGCAGAAAAACCTGATATAGCCGCAGGCCGCCGCTCTGAGGCGGCTTTTTGATTTTCCGGGCTTCGGAGAGACATATAATGAGCGGTTCGGCGCTTTTCGAGACGTTTGCTCGTGCACCTCTGGCTTTCGAGCGAGGTGAGGGTTCCTGGCTGATCACCGAAACCGGCGAGCGATATCTCGATTTTGCTGGTGGCATCGCGGTAAATTCGTTGGGCCACAGCCATCCGCATCTCGTCCAGGCACTGACCGAGCAGGCTGCCAAGCTCTGGCACGTCTCCAATCTGTACCAGATCCCCGGCCAGAGCCGGCTTGGCGAACGCCTGGCCGAAAACTCCTTCGCCGACCGCGTCTTCTTCACCAACTCGGGTGCGGAAGCGCTGGAGTGCGCGATCAAGACGGCGCGCCGCTACCAGTATGTGAAGGGGCATCCCGAGCGTTACCGCGTCATCACCTTCGAGGGCGCCTTCCATGGCCGCACCCTGGCGACAATCGCCGCCGGCGGCCAGGCCAAATATCTTGAGGGCTTCGGTCCGAAGGTCGAAGGCTTCGACCAGGTCGCTTTTGACGACATCGATGCGGCGGAGAAGCTGATCGGACCGGAGACGGCGGCGATCATGCTCGAGCCGGTGCAGGGCGAGGGCGGCATCCGTCCGTTCCCGACCGCATCCCTGAAGCGCCTGCGCCAGCTTTGCGACAAGCACGGCCTGCTCTTGATTTTCGACGAAGTCCAGTGCGGCATCGGCCGGACCGGCAAGCTGTTTGCCCATGAATGGGCCGGCGTCAATCCGGACCTGATGGCGATCGCCAAGGGCATCGGCGGCGGTTTCCCGATGGGTGCCTGCCTGGCCACCGAGGAGGCAGCAAGCGCGATGACTGCCGGCGTGCACGGCACCACCTTTGGCGGCAATCCGCTTGCCATGGCCGTCGGCAATGCCGTGCTCGACGTCGTGCTCGAGGAAGGCTTCCTCGATGAGGTCAGCCGCAAGGCACTGCTGATCAAGCAGGGCCTCGCCGCCGTCGCCGACGAGTTCCCCGACGTGATCGAGGGTATCCGCGGTTCCGGCCTGATGCTCGGTCTCAAATGCACCATGCCCAACACCAAGGTGAACATGGCGCTGCGTGACCACAAGCTGCTTGCGGTGCCCGCAGGTGATAATGTGATCCGCCTGCTGCCGCCGCTGACGACCAGCGACGCGGACATCCAAGAGGCGCTCGCGCGGGTTCGCGCCGGAGCTGCCAGCCTTTCCAAGGCCGCCGCCAGCGGCGGCTGAACCCAAGGAAGTTACATGACCAGCGGGATTCGCCATTTCACCGACCTCTCGGCACTTTCCGGGAGCGACCTTCGCGGGATTCTCGACGACGCAGCCAAGCGCAAGGCGCGCCTGAAAGCCGGCGAGCGATCGAAGCCGCTGGAGGGCAAGGTACTGGCGATGATCTTCGACAAGCCGTCGACCCGCACGCGCATCTCGTTCGATGTCGGCATGCGTCAGCTTGGCGGCGAAACCATCATGCTGACCGGCACCGAGATGCAGCTCGGCCGCTCGGAATCGATCGCCGACACCGCCAAGGTGCTGTCGCGCTATGTCGACGCCATCATGATCCGCACCACCGCGCATGACCGACTGCTCGAGCTGACCGAGAATGCGACCGTTCCCGTCATCAACGGCCTGACCGACGACACCCATCCGTGCCAGCTGATGGCCGATATCCTCACCTTCGAGGAGCATCGCGGCCCGGTGCGCGGCAAGACCTTTGCCTGGACCGGTGACGGCAACAACGTGCTGCACTCGCTGCTCGAGGCTTCGGCCCGCTTCAGCTTCAACGTCAACATCGCCGTGCCCGAGGGCAGCGAGCCGGAGCAGAAGTATATCGACTGGGCCCGCGCCAATGGCGGCAAGGTCATGATCACGCGCTCGCCCGAAGACGCGGTTCGCGGTGTCGACACCATCGTCACCGACTGCTGGGTGTCGATGGGCCAGGAGCATCGCGCCCGCGGCCATAACGTGTTCCTGCCTTATCAGGTCAATTCCGACCTGATGAAGCATGCCAAGCCCGACGCCCTGTTCATGCACTGCCTGCCGGCGCATCGCGGTGAGGAAGTGACCGACGAGGTCATCGACGGCCCGAACTCGGTGGTCTTCGACGAGGCGGAAAACCGGCTGCACGCGCAGAAGGCCGTGCTCGCCTGGTGCCTGGGCGCTTGAATGCGTGATCCCGCGACCCTATCTGGGGCGGGATCATTCAATTATCATCAAAGCCATGTTCTGCGACCGTCGGCGGACCGACCGGGCGCGGAACTCTATAGATGGGATAAGTTCCAGTGACTGACACCGAACGCAAGCTCGGCGAATTCGGGTTCGCCGGCGACGACCATGTCGTTCCATTCCAGGTCGAGCCGCTCGACGTGCGTGGCCGCACCGTCCAGCTCGGCCCGCTGCTCGACCAGATCCTCGGACGGCACGACTATCCCGAGCCGGTGGCCAGGCTCCTGGCTGAGGCCTGTGTGGTCACGGTGCTGCTCGGCACGTCGCTGAAATTCGAAGGCAAGTTCATCTTCCAGACCCGCACTGACGGGCCGGTCGACATGCTGGTCGCCGACTTCACCACGCCGCATTCGCTGCGCGCCTATGCACGCTTCGACGCCGACCGCGTCGATGCGGCGATAGAGGCCGGCATGACCGCGCCCGAGGATCTGCTCGGGAGCGGCGTGCTGGCGCTGACCATCGATCAGGGCGAGCATACCCAACGCTACCAGGGCATCGTCGAGCTCAACGGCATCACGCTGGAAGAGGCGGCGCGCGCCTATTTCCGCCAGTCGGAACAGATCCCCACCGAGGTCAAGCTGTCGGTGGCAAAGCTCGTGCTGCCGGCCGAAGGCGGCCCGCGCGAGCATTGGCGTGCCGGCGGCCTGTTGGCGCAGTTCCTGCCCGACTCGCCCGAGCGCCGGCGCGTGGCCGACATCCATGGCGGCGACGGCGACGAGCGCGACATCGCAGTCCACCCGGACGACAACTCCTGGCAGGAGCTTCTGGCGCTGGTCGGAACCATCGAGCCGACCGAACTGATCGACCCGACGGTCGGCACCGAAAGGCTGCTCTACCGCCTGTTCCACGAGCATGGCGTGGTCGTCTATGACGGCGTTCGCGTCGTCGACGAATGCTCGTGTTCGGGCCAGAAGATCAAGGGCATCCTGCAGGGCTTCACGGCCGAGGAAATCACTGACAGCGTCGAAGACGGCGTCATCCGCGTCGCCTGTGAGTTCTGCTCCAAGTCCTACGAATTCGACCCGGCAGAATTCGCACCGGTACAGTGAAGTCGGGCGCAATGATGCGTCAGTTCAGCCTGGGGCGAGCATCGGGCAAGTCGAGCGAGAAGGCCGGGATGGCGATGTCGAACATCTCGCCCGCCTCGTTGCGCATGGTGTAGCGCCCGACCATGATGCCTGACGGCGTCGAGAGCGGGCAGCCGGACGCATATTGATAGCTGTCGCCGGGATTGAGTTCGGGCTGGTCGCCGACCACGCCCGGGCCGCGCACTTCTTCGACCTTGCCGCTCGCATCGGTGATGTGCCAGTAGCGCGACAGCAACTGGACGAATTCGTCGGAATTGTTCTCGATGGTGACGCGGTAACCCCAGACGTAGCGGTTTTCCGATGGCTCCGACTGGTCCACCAGATAGAAGGGCTCGACCTCGACCGCGATGTTGCGGGTGATTGCGCGATACATATGCTGCGCTCCTTGGCCTGCACGATGACAGAGTCCGCCGCGCGAGGCTGCGGGTCAACTGCTGTTCGACAAAATCACGCCGATTGTGATGAGGCTGTGACGGATCTTACCGCCGGCTTGAACGGCGCTCCCGGTTGCGGAGCGCCGTTGTCCCGGGCGTCTAGCGCGCCGCCTTCAGCGCGTCGCCGATGTCGTTGAGCAGGTCGTCGGCGTCTTCGAGGCCGACCGACAGACGCAGCGTGCCGTCGTCGATGCCGAGCTCGGCGCGGGCCTCGTCGGTGAGGTTCTTGTGCGTCGTCGTCGCCGGATGGGTGATCAGGCTCTTGGCGTCGCCGAGATTGTTCGAGATCAGCACGATCCGCAGCGCGTTCTCGAAGGCGAAAGCGGCTTTCTTGCCGCCCTTGACGTCGAAGCAGATCAGCGTCGAGCCGCCCGACATCTGGCGCTTGACGATGTCGGCCTGCGGGTGGTCGGCGCGGCCCGGATAGATCAGGCGCGACACTTCAGGCTGCTCGGCGAGGAAGTCGGCGATCTTTCCGGCGGTCTCGGTCTGCTGGCGCACGCGCAGCGGCAGTGTCTCCAAGCCCTTGAGCAGCGTCCAGGCGTTGAACGGCGACAGGCTCGGGCCGGTGTGGCGGAAGTAGTCGTGCAGGTTCTCATCGATCCACTTCTTGTCCGACAGGATGACGCCGCCGAGGCAGCGGCCCTGGCCGTCGATGTGCTTGGTGGCAGAATAGACGACGACATGGGCGCCGAGCTCGAGCGGCTTCTGCTGCATCGGCGTGGCGAAGACATTGTCGACGACGAGGCGTGCGCCGATCGAATTGGCAAGGGTCGCGACCGCCGCGATGTCGACGACTTCGAGCGTCGGGTTGGTCGGGCTTTCCAGGAAGAACAGCTTGGTGTTGGGCTGGACCGCCTTTTCCCAGTTCTCGATCAGCGTGCCGTCGACCAGCGTCGCCTCGATGCCATACTTGGGCGCCAGCGTCTCGACGACCCAGCGGCACGAGCCGAACAGGGCACGGGCAGCAACGATGTGGTCGCCGGCCTTCAGGCCGCACAGGATGGCGGCGGTGACGGCCGCCATGCCGGAGGCGGTGGCACGTGCGTCCTCCGCGCCTTCGAGCGCACACATGCGCTTTTCGAACATGTCGACGGTGGGATTGGCGTAGCGCGAATAGATGAAGCCGGGGGTCTCGCCCTTGAAGCGGGCCTCGGCGCTTTCGGCG
Source organism: Aminobacter ciceronei (assembly GCF_014138625.1). GTDB lineage: Bacteria > Pseudomonadota > Alphaproteobacteria > Rhizobiales > Rhizobiaceae > Aminobacter > Aminobacter ciceronei. The sequence goes on along the minus strand of NZ_JACJHY010000049.1, from coordinate 5,695 downwards.
CTTTCATAGACATAGCCCTGGGTCAGGAAGATCGATTCCGAGGTCTCGCCGAAGCCGGAGCGAAGGCTGCCGCCATGGACGAGGGTGGTCTGGGGTTTCCAGTTACGCTGCTTTTCGGAGCTCATAGCCAAATCCAAATACAAAAAAACCGGCCGCGATAAGTCGCAACCGGTCCACAACGCGGCCCTTTAGCGACTTGTTTAACGTGGCTGCAAGCCGACCGGCCAAATCACCACGGGATAAATGTCCTTTAGACCCGCAGCCTGCTTGCGTCAATTGCGAGGACGACTAAACGTTTTGGGCCACGCACATGAGCCCGGAAACGGTCGGGATCCAGCGGCCCCGGCTCGCTTTTTTGGGCTGGCGGCGCTGTAGAGGAGTGAGGCAATTGCGGCAGTCGGGCATTCTTCCAGACCAGGACATCGCGGCGCTGTTTGCGTCGGGCGCGCTCAAGGCGTCGCCGCTCGATGCCGACCAGATCCAGCCGGCGAGCCTCGACCTGCGCCTTGGCGCCATCGCATATCGCGTGCGCGCGTCCTTCCTGCCTGGCCCCAATTCGCTGGTTCAGGCCAAGCTCGACCGGCTCAAGCTGCACGAGATCGACCTGAGCAATGGCGCGGTGCTGGAGACGGGCTGCGTCTACATCGTGCCGCTGCTGGAGAGTCTTGCTTTGCCTGCCGAAATATCGGCCTCGGCCAACCCGAAGAGCTCGACCGGCCGCCTCGACATCTTCACCCGTGTCATGACCGACCATGGCCAGGAGTTTGACAAGATTCCCGCCGGCTACAGCGGCCCGCTCTATCTTGAGGTCAGCCCGCGCACCTTCCCGATCGTCGCGCGCAAGGGTTCGCGCCTGTCGCAGATCCGCTTCCGCAAGGGAAATGCGCTGTTGTCGGAAACCGAGCTCAACGCGCTGCACCTGTCCGACCGGCTGGTGGCGATCGATCCGCCAAACATTTCGGGGGGCGGCATCGCGCTGTCGATCGACCTTGCCGGTGCGCCCGGCAGCATCGTCGGTTATCGTGGCAAGCACCATACCGGCCTCGTCGACGTCGACAAGCGCGCCGCCCAGAAGGTCGTCGACTTCTGGGAGCCGATCTACAATCATGGCGCCGAGGAATTGGTGCTCGACCCGGACGAGTTCTACATCCTGGTGTCGCGCGAGGCTGTGCATGTGCCGCCGCTCTACGCCGCCGAAATGACGCCGTTCGACCCGCTGGTCGGCGAGTTCCGCGTCCACTATGCCGGCTTCTTCGATCCAGGCTTCGGCCATTCCGGCGCCGGCGGCACCGGCAGCCGCGCCGTGCTCGAGGTACGCAGCCACGAAGTGCCGTTCATCCTGGAACACGGCCAGGTCGTCGGCCGCCTCGTCTACGAGCACATGCTGGCACGCCCGAAAGCGCTTTATGGCACCGACCTCGGCTCCAACTATCAGGCTCAGGGACTGAAGCTCTCAAAGCATTTCCGTACGGACTGACCTTAGGTCAGGGCCTGCCGACCTTAGTCTGCTTGTCCATTTCAAGCCGCTGTGCTTGGCTGCGGGCAGGGACGCCCGACATAAGGGTGCCCGGCAAATGGAGAGGATCATGCAGATTTCGTGGAAGTTCGCTTGCGCTGCTTCGCTGGCAGCGCTGTTGTCTGCGGCGGGCGGTGCCTCGGCGCAGGACGCAACAAAGCTCAAGATCGCCACAGAGGGCGCCTATCCGCCCTTCAACAATCTGAGCGCCGACGGCAAGCTCGTCGGCTTCGACGTCGACATCGCCAATGCGCTGTGCGCTCAGATGAAGGTCGAATGCGAGATCGTCGCCCAGGATTGGGACGGCATCATTCCGGCGCTGCAGGGCAAGAAGTTCGACGCCATCGTCGCCTCGATGACCATCACCGAGGAACGCAAGAAGCAGGTTGCCTTCACCAACAAATATTACACCACGCCGCTGGCGCTGATTGCGCTCAAGACCTCCGAGTTGACCTCACCGGAGCCCGATGCGCTGAAGGGCAAGTCGGTGGGCGCACAGGCCTCGACGACGCAGAGCATCTATGCAGAGGACCACTATGCCAAGGCCGGCGCCGACGTGAAGCTCTATCCGACGCAGGACGAGGCCGTGGCCGACCTGACCAATGGCCGCCTCGACGCCGTCGTCGCCGACAAGTTCGTGCTCGTCGACTGGATGAAGACCACCGGTCAGGATTGCTGCAAGATGATCGGCGATCTCAAGGGCACCGAATCCGAGACCGGCATTGCCGTCCGCCTCGATGGCACCGCCTTGCGCGACAAGCTTAACGCCGCCATTGACGCCATCTACAAGGACGGCACCTACGCCAAGATCAACGCGAAGTATTTTGACTTCGATATTTATGGCGCGGATTGATCGCTGATACCTGAACACCGAAGGCCGGGCGCTTGCGTCCGGCCTTTTCGTATCCGGAGCAGGCGTCGCAAGACGCATGTGATAGCACCCGCCTCGGGTTGGCTGCGGGCAGGGCGAAAGATCTTGCTGCAAAAATTGGAGCGGGTAGCGGGAATCGAACCCGCGCGTTCAGCTTGGGAAGCTGACAGGCTACCATTACATCATACCCGCGCGGGCACTTGGTTAGCATTCGCCTTGCGGGCAGGCAATCGGGAAACGTGTTGTACCAGTGCCGACGCAATTCGGCTGCCGCGCCGGGCGACGTTATTTGTACTTCCGCAGGATCGACAGCGCTTTGCGCAGCTCGGACAGTGCAATCTCGCCATAGGCGCGCTGCTTGAGCTTCCCGCCATATCCGGCGCGGAGGATCTTTCGTGCCTGGCTGCCGGAAAAGCGGGCAAGGATTTCACGGCAAAAGACACGCGAGCGAAACTCGGCCGCCAGTGTTGGTGCATTTGCCAGGAAGACCGCGAACACCTTGCGGTCGCCGTAGAACCTGCGCAGTCGCTTGGGTGTTTCGCGGGTGATGAGATCCAGCACCGACCAGTAGCCGCCGTCGAGCATCCAGGCATATCTGCCTGCATTGGCCAGGAGAAAATCGATATCGGTCAGCGTCGCTTCCTCGGCGAGCCGGTAGTATTCCGGCGTCCCGGATCGAAGCCAGGGCGAGCTTTCATGGTTCGAGAAGGCGTTTTCCCCATGCAGCCTGTAGCCTGACAGAACGACATCGATAAGGGCGCTGCCGCCAAAGCCATGGCACATGAAGTTGAAGTAGCCGTCCGCCGCCCGCATGTGTCTGGCTTCGCCGCCGCGCCGGACCAGCCGCAAGTGCGACGCCCGGTACATGTTTGCCGTACCGGGACTCCATTGCCAGCCGCTTGCCCACCTCGGCACGAGAACGGTCCGCGCCGACAGTTGCTGGAAGTGCTGCTGTGAGACGGTCGGCAGCCGGAAGACGGACGCTTCGACATGCAAGTTTCGCGTCTGGCTCTGGCTGTCGACGGCGCCGCCGCCAGCGGCAGCCAGGATGTTTCCCACCGCGTCCATTTCCGCGACGCTGGACGAGGTGAAGGCAACGCTTTGCCGCAGCGCCAGGTGAGCCTGGACATGCATCGACGCGTAGGTCGACAGCAGCACATCGTCGGCATCGACGAAGCTGACGAAGCCGCCCTTGATCTTGTCGAGCGACCAGAATGCCGCGCCAAGCTGGCCGAGATTTTCCGGCAGCGTTTCGATACGGAAGCGACTGTCATTGCCGACATGTCTGGCGATGACCTCGACGCTGTCGTCGGTCGAGCCATTGTCGATGACCAGGCACTCAAAATTGGGGTAGTCCTGCGCCTTGATCGAGTCGATCGTCGCACCGACGTAGCGGCCATAGTTCCAGGCGATGACGACGAAGCTGACCAAGGGCGGCTTGATCGACCCGCCGGAGGCCTCGTCGATGCTCCGCCCGCCGATGGTGAAACCTGAAGCGGCATCGCGGGACGGGCTCCAGGTCTTGCGGACGATCACCTGGTAGTCGTTGTGCAGGACCTCGTACTCTCCTGCTCTTGCCTGGAGAAAGGCGTCGATGCCGGGCTTTGGGCGCTCGGCGGCCGGCTTGGCCGGCTGCCAGAGATAGTCGTCCAGGATCATGATGCCGCCCGAGGCAAGCAGGTCCCAGCTCTGCTGGGCGTCGGTGAAAGCCGAGGCGGCATGGTGGTCGCCGTCGACATAGACGACGTCGAAGCGGCGCGACTCGCGCTGCAGTTCCGACAGCGCCTCGATCGAGAAGGCCTTCAGCTTTTCGAGCCGGTCGGAAAAGAGCTTCGTGTTGGCATCGAAGCGTGCCTCGACTTCGCTCATGTCGGTGTGATGGCGCGAGCCGGGTGTCCTGTGCTCGACGCTGCCCTCGAATGTGTCGATGCAGGTCAGATGGCAATTAGGCAGGAATTTCAGGAAAAACAGCGCCGAGCGGCCCTCGAAGGAGCCAATTTCCAGAACCCGCAGCGGCTCCTGCGCGCGCTCGCGCAGCAGCTTTTCCCAGATCGGGATGTGGTGGGATGTCCAGTCCCTGCTGAAAGCGCTGCCGTCGAAATAGTTCATTCAAACGCGCCTATTGGCCTGGAAATGCCGAACTTGTAGAAACATGAGCGACATTGCATGAGCTTGCCCGCCAAGCAATGCCTGTAGCGAAAGCAGAGGCCGACATGCGTCCAGAAAAGCGGGTACTGGTTACAGGTGGAGCGGGTTTTCTTGGCTCGCATCTTTGCGAACGGCTTCTCGCGGCAGGGACGCATGTCTTGTGCGTCGACAGTTTCTACACCGGTGCGCGCGCCAATGTCGCACACCTTGCCGAACATTCCCGTTTCGAATTGATCGAGCACGACGTCTGCCAGCCGCTTTTTGTCGAAGTCGACGAGATCTACAACCTGGCCTGTCCGGCGTCGCCCATCCATTACCAGCGCGATCCGGTGCAGACCACCAAGACCAGCGTGCTCGGCGCCATCAACATGCTTGGCCTCGCCAAGCGTCTAGGCGCCAGGATCCTCCAGGCCTCGACATCGGAAGTCTATGGTGACCCGGCCGTCCACCCGCAGGACGAGAGCTACTGGGGCAACGTCAATCCGATCGGCCCGCGCTCGTGCTACGACGAGGGCAAGCGCTGCGCCGAAACGCTGTTCTTCGACTACCGGCGACAACACGATCTGGAGATCAAGGTCGCCCGCATCTTCAACACCTATGGCCCGAGGATGCAGCCCGATGACGGGCGCGTCGTCTCCAACTTCATCATGCAGGCGTTGCGCGGCGACAGCATCTCGATCTTCGGCGGCGGCACGCAGACGCGGTCGTTCTGTTATGTCGACGACCTCGTCGACGGCCTGATCAGGCTGATGGCCTCTCCACGCGATTTCACCGGACCGGTCAATCTGGGCAACCCGGAGGAGTTTTCGATGATCGAGCTCGCCCGCGCGGTTCTGGCCGAGACGGGCAGCAGGTCGCGGCTCGAGTTCTTGCCGTTGCCCGAGGATGATCCGAAGCAGCGGCGGCCCGACATCACCTTGGCCGGTACTCTCGGCTGGCGACCCGCCACGCCGCTGGAGCAGGGCCTTCAGCGCACGGTTGCCTATTTCCAGGAACTGATGGACGCTCAACCGCACATCAAGGACGGTGGCGTGGTGGCTGCTGCTTCCTGAGCGCGACTGGCGACGGCCTAGGTGTCGTTTCCAAGAAGGTTGTTCAGTCTTTGGAACGGGCTGATGCCTCCAAGGGCCGAGTGTGGGCGTGCCAGGTTGTAGTTGGCT
>NZ_JACJHY010000048.1 GCF_014138625.1 Aminobacter ciceronei | reverse complement strand
GCTTCCGAGGGCGAACACGCGTCGCCTGCCAGTGCCTGATCGCAGCCGCCGCCCAGAACATGAAAAAGATCGCAATCAGCCTCTGGCCAAAGCCAAAACCAAGCCTCGCATGAGGCCAAAGCCGGCTCGCAACGGCACTAGCATCTGCTCCCCGAAATCAATCCAAAAGCTCAATCAACCCACAAAACAAAACCCCGCCGAAATTCGACGGGGTTTGTCAGCAGTCTGGGCCCCGCATTGCGGGGCTTTTCTTTTGTGCCGGCGACTTACCTTGGTGTCGGTAGTATCCGCACCTGCGACACGCCTTGCGGGGGCGGTTGACTGTCGCATGAGGTCAGAAACGCCGCGGCGATAAAGAACAAACTCAAGATACCACTCAACTCGGACATGGCGAAACTCCCTCTGTTTCGCCCCGCGCGCCCGCAGTTTACCCGAAAGTTTGGCCGATGCCTGCCTGTTCGGATGAATTATGATGACAGCGTTTTGTCTAAAGTGAATCCCGCGGCTGACGCAGCGTGATATTTGGCCGCCCGCGATTGCGTTTTCCTGATCTTTGGCTAAGACGGGCGCGGAAATCCAACCGATCCATCTGCGATCAGCTCCCGGGGATGCCTCACATGACAGCAATCATCGATATCGTCGGCCGCGAGATTCTCGACAGCCGCGGCAATCCCACCGTCGAGGTGGACGTGGTTCTCGAGGACGGCTCGATGGGCCGCGCCGCCGTTCCGTCTGGCGCCTCGACCGGCGCCCATGAGGCGATGGAACTGCGCGACGGTGGCCCGCGCTATCTCGGCAAGGGCGTCGAGCGCGCCGTCGAAGCCGTCAATGGCGAGCTGTTCGAGGCAATCGGCGGCATGGAAGCCGAGAACCAGATCCACATCGACCAGACGATGATCGAGCTCGACGGCACGCCCAACAAGAGCCGCCTCGGCGCCAACGCCATCCTTGGCGTGTCGCTCGCCGTTGCCAAGGCCGCTGCCGAATCGTCGGGCCTGCCGCTCTACCGCTATGTTGGCGGCCCGAACGCCCGCGTCCTGCCGGTGCCGATGATGAACATCATCAATGGCGGCGCGCATGCCGACAATCCGATCGACTTCCAGGAGTTCATGATCATGCCGATCGGCGCGCCTTCGCTGCGCGACGCCGTGCGCTGGGGTTCGGAAATCTTCCACACCCTGAAGAAGGGGCTGAAGGACGCTGGCCACAACACCAATGTCGGCGACGAAGGCGGCTTCGCGCCGAACCTCAAGAGCGCGCAGGCTGCGCTCGACTTCGTCATGGCATCGATCGAGAAGGCCGGCTTCAAGCCGGGCGAGGACGTGGCACTCGCGCTCGATTGCGCTGCGACCGAGTTCTTCAAGGGCGGCAACTATGTCTATGAAGGCGAGAAGAAGACCCGCGATCCCAAGGCCCAGGCCAAGTACCTGGCCAAGCTCGCCGCCGACTACCCGATCATCTCGATCGAGGACGGCATGGCCGAGGACGACTGGGAAGGCTGGAAGTACCTGACCGATCTGTGCGGCGACAAGGTGCAGCTGGTCGGCGACGATCTGTTCGTTACCAATTCGGCCCGCCTGCGCGACGGCATCAAGATGGGCGTTGCCAACTCGATCCTGGTCAAGGTCAACCAGATCGGCTCGCTGACCGAGACGCTTGACGCCGTCGAGACCGCGCACAAGGCAAGCTACACCGCCGTCATGTCGCACCGTTCGGGTGAGACAGAGGATTCGACCATTGCCGATCTCGCCGTTGCCACCAACTGCGGACAGATCAAGACCGGCTCGCTCGCCCGTTCGGATCGCACCGCCAAGTACAACCAGCTCATCCGCATCGAGGAAGAGCTCGGCAAGCAGGCGCGCTTCGCCGGCAGGTCGATCCTGCGCGGCTGATCGCTTGTTGCATAGATGATTGAAAAAGGCGGGATGTTTCCCGCCTTTTTTGGTTCTGGAAGCGGGTGAGCACCAGACCGTAACGCTCCATTAAGCACAATGGAGCGACAAGAGCCTGAAAGAGGTTCTGACCATGTGGACACGCCAGCATAAGCAGACAAACACCGGGCGCCTGATCGTGCCGGCGCTGGCGGTGATGTTCCTGTCCTATTTCGGCTTCCACGCCTATCATGGCGAATTCGGTATCTATTCCAAGTACAGGCTCGAGGCGCGCGCCATCGAACTCCAGGCCCGGCTGGACACGGTCAGGGCGCAACGCCTCGATGTCGAGCGCCGCGTCCACATGCTCCACGACGGCTCGCTGGAGAAGGACATGCTTGACGAACAGGCGCGCAACGCCTTGAATATGTCCCATGCTGATGAACTGACCATAATGCGGCCATCCGGGCGCCGTATTAACTGACTTCCAGTTAATCAACAAGAAATCCAACGTTTTTAGGCGCTTAACCGCATGCCTGCTATGCATTTTTCCGCATGGCGCAGCGTCACTCACCATGCTAGCGTTTGGACATGGAGAGGAGAGATTATGCATGATCTCCTCATTGTCCGCAAAGAGACGCCACTAGGGAGTGATGCATGGCCACCGCAGCCAAAAAAGCGCCTGCCAAATCTAGATCCGATTCAAAATCCCTTTCAGCGCCGGTAACACCCAAGCCGGTCGATTTCACCAAGGAACAGGACCTCGCGGCATATCGCGAGATGCTTCTGATCCGCCGCTTCGAGGAAAAGGCCGGCCAGCTCTACGGCATGGGCTTCATCGGCGGCTTCTGCCACCTCTATATCGGTCAGGAAGCTGTCGTCACCGGCTTGCAGATGTCGCTGATCGAAGGCGACCAGATGATCACTGCCTATCGCGATCACGGCCACATGCTTGCCATGGGCCTGTCGGCGCGCGGCGTCATGGCGGAACTGACCGGGCGTCGGGGCGGCTTGTCGAAAGGCAAGGGCGGCTCCATGCACATGTTCTCCAAGGAAAAGCATTTTTACGGCGGCCATGGCATTGTCGGCGCCCAGGTGTCGCTCGGCACCGGCCTGGCCTTCGCCAACCGCTATCGCGAAAATCCGAATGTTTCGGTGACCTATTTCGGCGACGGCGCTGCCAACCAGGGCCAGGTCTATGAGAGCTTCAACATGGCCGCGCTGTGGAAGCTGCCGGTGATCTACGTCATCGAAAACAACCGCTACGCCATGGGCACCGCCGTTACGCGTGCTTCGGCCGAGACGGATTTCTCGCAGCGCGGCGTGTCCTTCAAGATTCCGGGCATCAAGGTCGACGGCATGGACGTGCGCGCGGTCAAGGCCGCTGGCGATCTCGCCACCGAATGGTGCCGTTCGGGCAACGGTCCGATGATCCTCGAGATGGAAACCTACCGCTATCGCGGTCACTCGATGTCTGATCCGGCCAAGTACCGCTCCAAGGACGAAGTGCAGAAGATGCGCTCCGAGCACGACCCGATCGAACAGGTCAAGGCGCGCCTCATCGCCAAGAAGTGGGCCAGCGAAGACGACCTCAAGGCGGTCGACAAGGATGTTCGCGACATCGTGGCTGACGCCGCAGACTTTGCTCAGACCGATCCCGAGCCGGATGCTTCCGAGCTCTGGACCGACATCTTGATCTAAGGGAGGGCGCGAACATGCCGATCGAAATTCTCATGCCTGCGCTCTCGCCGACGATGGAAGAGGGCAATCTTTCCAAGTGGTTGAAGAACGAAGGCGACAAGATCGTCGCCGGCGACGTCATCGCCGAAATCGAAACCGACAAGGCGACCATGGAAGTGGAAGCTGTTGACGAGGGCACCCTCGGTAAGGTCCTGATCGCCGCCGGCACTGAAGGTGTCAAGGTCAACACGCCGATCGCTGTGCTTTTGCAGGACGGCGAAAGTGCTGCCGACATCGGTAAGGGTGCTGCGCCTGCCAAGGCCGAGGCACCCGCTGCCGCGGCAGCACCGGCCGCTGCCGCTGGTCCGGTTGCCGCCACCCCTGTCGCTGCCGCGCCCAAGACTGAAGTCGCTGCCGACCCCGACATTCCCGCCGGCACTGAGATGGTGTCGACGACGGTGCGTGAAGCGCTGCGCGATGCCATGGCCGAAGAAATGCGCCGCGACGGTGACGTCTTCATCATGGGCGAGGAGGTCGCCGAGTACCAGGGCGCCTACAAGATCACCCAGGGCCTGCTGCAGGAGTTCGGCCCGCGCCGCGTCGTCGATACCCCTATCACCGAGCACGGCTTCGCCGGCGTCGGCGTCGGTGCTGCGATGACCGGCCTCAAGCCGATCGTCGAGTTCATGACCTTCAACTTCGCCATGCAGGCGATCGACCAGATCGTCAACTCGGCTGCCAAGACGCTCTACATGTCGGGTGGCCAGATGGGCGCGCCGATCGTCTTCCGTGGACCGAGCGGTGCGGCTGCCCGCGTCGCGGCCCAGCACTCGCAGTGCTATGCCGCATGGTACAGCCACATTCCGGGGCTCAAGGTGGTGATGCCGTACTCGGCAGCCGACGCCAAGGGCCTGCTCAAGGCTGCCATCCGCGATCCGAACCCGGTCATCTTCCTCGAGAACGAAATCCTCTACGGCCATTCCTTCGACGTGCCGAAGCTCGATGATTTCGTTCTGCCGATCGGCAAGGCGCGCATGCACAAGACCGGCAAGGACGTCACCATCGTGTCGTTCGGCATCGGCATGACCTATGCGATCAAGGCCGAGGCAGAACTTCGCGGCATGGGCATAGATGCTGAAATCATCGATCTCCGCACCATCCGTCCGCTCGACTTCGACACCATCATTGCCTCGGTGAAGAAGACCAACAGGCTGATCGTGGTGGAAGAGGGCTTCCCGCAGTCGTCGGTCGGCGACCACATTGCCAACCAGGTGTCGCAGCGCGCCTTTGATCACCTCGACGCGCCTGTCATCACCATCGCTGGCAAGGACGTGCCGATGCCCTACGCCGCCAATCTCGAGAAGCTCGCTCTGCCGAATGTCGGCGAAGTGATCGAGGCGGTCAAAGCAGTCACGTATCGCTGACACGGGCGGGAGGTCATCATGCCGATCAATATCACCATGCCTGCCCTTTCGCCGACCATGGAAGAGGGCAATCTGGCCAAGTGGCTGGTCAAGGAAGGCGACAAGGTTTCGCCTGGCGACGTGATCGCCGAGATCGAGACCGACAAGGCAACGATGGAAGTCGAGGCCGTCGATGAGGGCACTGTCGCCAGACTGCTGGTTCCGGCCGGCACCGAAGGCGTCAAGGTCAATGCGCTGATCGCCATTCTCGCCGGCGACGGCGAAGATGTCGCGGCTGCAGCCAAGGGCGGCGATGCCGCTCCTGCCAAGGCAGACGCGCCGAAGGCGGAAGCACCTGTTGCCGCGGCACCTGCGGCGCCCGCTGCTGCTCCGGTCGCTGCCGCGCCCGTTGCTGCTTCGGCAGCCAAGCCAGCTGCGACCAACGGCGCTGCACCCTCCGGCGACGGCCGGACCTTTGCATCGCCGCTCGCCCGCCGCATCGCCAAGGATTCGGGCATCGACCTTTCGGCTGTCACCGGCACCGGCCCACATGGCCGTGTCGTCAAAGCCGACGTCGAGGCTGCGATCTCGGGTGGCGGCGCCAAGGCTGCTCCTGCTGCCAAGGCTCCTGCCGGTGCTCCGGCTGCAGCACCCGCTGCCAAGGGCATGTCGGACGAACAGGTGCTCAAGCTGTTCGAAGAAGGCAGCTACGAACTCATCCCGCACGACAACATGCGCAAGACCATCGCGCGCCGTCTTGTCGAGGCCAAGAGCACCATCCCGCACTTCTATCTGACGCTCGACTGCGAGATCGACGCGCTGCTGGCGCTCCGCGCCCAGCTCAACGCGGCGGCGCCGGTGCGCAAGACTGAAAAGGGCGACGTGCCGGCCTACAAGCTGTCGGTCAACGACATGATCATCAAGGCGATGGCGCTGGCCCTGACGGCCGTTCCCGACGCCAATGTGTCATGGACCGACCAGGCCATGGTCAAGCACAAGCACGCCGATGTCGGTGTTGCCGTGTCGATCCCGGGTGGCCTGATCACCCCGATCATCCGCCAGGCCGACATCAAGACGCTGTCTGTCATTTCCAATGAAATGAAGGACCTTGCCGGCCGGGCCCGCAACCGCAAGCTCAAGCCTGAGGAATATCAGGGCGGCACCAGTGCCGTCTCCAACCTCGGCATGTTCGGCATCAAGGACTTCTCGGCCGTCATCAACCCGCCGCACGCCACCATCCTGGCGGTCGGCGCGGGCGAGGAACGGGCGGTCGTCAAGAATGGCGAGATCAAGATCGCCAATGTGATGTCGGTGACGCTGTCGACCGACCACCGTGCCGTCGACGGTGCGCTTGGCGCCGAACTGCTCTCGGCCTTCAAGCGCTTCATCGAAAACCCGATGGGCATGCTGGTGTAGTTTCCCCATTTCCCCTCCCTGCCAAGGGAGGGGATTCGAGGACTTCAATCATGAAGACTGTGCTTTGTTACGGCGACTCGCTGACCTGGGGCTACGATGCCGCGGGGCCGGGCCGTCACGCGCTTGAAGACCGCTGGCCAAGCGTGCTGCAGGCCGAACTGGGCGAGGGCGTCGAAGTTATCGCGGAAGGGCTGAACGGCCGCACGACTGCCTTCGATGACAACCTTGCCGCTGCCGACCGTAATGGTGCGCGGCTTCTGCCGACCATCCTCGGCACTCATGCGCCGATCGATGTGGTCGTCATCATGCTCGGCGCCAACGACATGAAGCCTTGGATCCACGGCAACCCGCTGGCCGCGAGGCAGGGCATGGCGCGCCTCGTCTCCATCGTGCGCTCCTACGACCACGGCATGGGCCATGCCGCGCCAGAAATCCTGCTGGTTTCGCCGCCAGCTGTTAGTCGCACCGAAAATGCCGAATACAAGGACATGTTCGCCGGCGGCGACGCAGCTTCGAAGCAGCTGGCCCCGCTTTATGCAGCGCTAGCCGACGAGGTCGGCTGCGGTTTCTTCGACGCCGGCTCCATCGCCGAGACGACACCGCTCGACGGCGTGCATCTCGATGCTCAGAACACGCGGGCGATCGGCACGGCACTCGCGCCGATCGTGCGCGTCATGCTGGAGCTCTAGAGCTTGGCTGGCGCTATCACCATCCGCAGGGCCGAGCGGCGCGATGCCGCCGAACTCGCCATCCTCGTCGACCTGTCATCGCACGGGCTGGCGTCATGGCTATGGTATGGCGCGGTGCTGGAAGGCACGACGCAGACGGCTCTCGAGCATGGCCGCAACCAGCTGCGTTGCGACGACGACCGTGCCGGCTGGAAAAATGCCAGCCTGGCCGAGGTCGATGGCGAGATCGCCGGTCTGGTGATCGGCCATGTCGTCGAACCGTCCTTTGCCGAAGAGGAAGCGCCTCACCCGGTGTTCGAGCCGATCCTCGTGCTTCAGCAACAGACCATCGGCCACTGGTTCATCGACAGCGTCGGTGTCTACCAGCACCATCGCGGACATGGCATCGGCAGAAAGCTCGTCGATCATGAGCTCGAGCGTGCCGGCGCCCGGCCGGTCAGCCTGATCACCGAAAGCGACAATGACGTGGCGCTTGGCCTCTACAAATCCTGCGGGTTTGAGGAAATCGCGCGCCAGCCATCCGTATCGACCGACACCTACAGCAAACAACACGACTGGGTGCTGCTCACCCGCAGCGCGACCTGAACAAGAGGCACACTCATGGCTGACAATTACGACGTCATCGTTATCGGCTCCGGCCCCGGCGGCTATATCGCTGCGATCCGCGCTGCCCAGCTCGGTCTCAAGACTGCAGTCGTCGAGCGCGAGCACCTCGCCGGCATCTGCTCCAACTGGGGCTGCATCCCGACCAAGGCGCTGCTGCGCTCGGCCGAAGTGCTGCATCTCGCCGAGCACGCCAAGAATTACGGCCTGAAGCTCGAAGGCTCGATCTCGCCCGACCTCAAGGCCATCGTCGACCGGTCGCGCGGCATCGCCCAGCGCATGAATGGCGGTGTCGGCTTCCTGATGAAGAAGAACAAGGTCGACGTCATCTGGGGCGAGGCCAAGCTTACCAAGCCCGGCCAGATCGTCGTGTCGAAATCGTCGAAAAAGCCGATGGAGCCGCAGGCGCCGTTGCCCAAGAACACGCTGGGTGAGGGCACCTACAGCGCCAAGCACATCATCGTTGCTACCGGTGCCCGTCCGCGCGCGCTGCCCGGCATCGAGCCGGATGGCAAGCTGATCTGGACCTATTTCGAGGCGATGGTGCCGCCGGAGATGCCGAAGTCGCTGCTGGTCATGGGGTCCGGCGCCATCGGCATCGAATTCGCCTCGTTCTACCGTACGATGGGCGTCGAGGTGACCGTCGTCGAAGTGATGCCAGCCGTCATGCCGGTGGAAGACGCCGAGATCTCGGCCTTCGCCAAGAAGCAGTTCGAAAAGCAGGGCATGAAGATCCATCTCGAAGCCAAGGTTACCAAGGTCGAGAAGGGCGCCAATTCGGTTACCGCCCATGTCGAGATGAAGGACGGCAAGATAGAGAAGATCACCGCCGACCGCATGATCTCGGCCGTCGGCGTGCAGGGCAACATCGAAAACATCGGCCTCGAAGCGCTCGGCGTGAAGACTGACCGCGGCTGCATCGTCATTGACGGCTACGGCAAGACCAATGTGCCTGGCATCTATGCCATCGGCGACGTCGCAGGTCCGCCCATGCTGGCGCACAAGGCCGAGCACGAGGCCGTCATCTGCGTCGAGAAGATCGCCGGCCTGCCCAACGTGCATCCGATGGACAAGCTCAAGATCCCAGGTTGCACCTACTGCAACCCACAGGTCGCGTCCGTTGGCCTGACCGAAGCCAAGGCCAAGGAAGCCGGCCACGACATCCGCGTCGGCCGCTTCCCCTTCGTCGCCAACGGCAAGGCAATCGCGCTTGGCGAGGATCAGGGCATGGTCAAGACCATCTTCGACAAGAAGACCGGCCAGTTGCTCGGCGCGCACCTCGTCGGCGCCGAAGTGACCGAGCTGATCCAGGGTTTTGTCGTGGCGATGAACCTCGAAACGACGGAAGAAGAGCTGATGCACACCATCTTCCCGCATCCGACGATCTCGGAAACGATGAAGGAAAGCGTGCTCGACGCCTATGGGCGTGCGCTCAACGCATGACCGATACCCATCGGCGCGTCTGTTGCGGCGCGCCTGATGGAACTATATCAGCAGAACGTCCGCGAGTGGCCGGAGACGACTGATGGAACAGAGTTACGGAATCATGGGCATGCCGGGCGTCGGTTTCTTCGGCATGCTGCTCATCGGCTTCCTTGCCGGCTACGTCGCCGAGCGCACGATGAACCGCGACCACGGCTTCCTGACCAACATCCTCGTCGGCATCGCCGGATCGTTTGTCGGCGGCACTCTGGCGGGGCTGCTCGGTATCAATTATTACGGCTTCATGGGCAATCTGATCGTCGCCATCGCAGGCGCGGTCATCGTGCTCTGGATTTTCGGCCGCTCGCAAGCGCGTCGGCCTTGATAGGATAGACTGATGGTCACTGTGCTTGATCTCAAAGACCGTCCGCGCGCGCGGCACCCGGAAAAGGCCCACCGGCCCGATCAGGAGGTTCTGCGCAAGCCAGACTGGATCCGCGTCAAGGCGCCGGTGTCGCGCGGCTATCAGGAAACGCGCGAGATCGTGAAGTCGCACAAGCTGGTCACCGTCTGTGAGGAGGCCGGCTGCCCCAACATTGGCGAGTGCTGGGAAAAGAAGCACGCTACCTTCATGATCATGGGCGAGATCTGCACCCGCGCCTGCGCATTCTGCAATGTCGCCACCGGCATCCCGACGGCGCTCGACCCGAACGAGCCGGAGAGCGTGGCCAAGGCCGTCGCCCAGATGGGCCTGACTCACGTCGTCATCACTTCGGTCGACCGCGACGATCTTGCCGACGGCGGTGCCCAGCATTTTGCCGACGTGATCCACGCCATCCGCCGGCTGACGCCGACCACGACCATCGAGATCCTGACGCCAGACTTCCTGCGCAAGGAAGGGGCGCTGGAGATCGTGGTTGCCGCGCGCCCCGACGTCTTCAACCACAATCTTGAAACCGTGCCGTCGAACTATCTGACCGTTCGCCCCGGCGCGCGCTACTTCCATTCGATCCGCCTGCTGCAGCGGGTCAAGGAGCTCGATCCCTCTATCTTCACCAAGTCCGGCATCATGGTCGGGCTCGGCGAGGAGCGCAATGAAGTGCTTCAGCTGATGGACGACCTGCGCAGCGCCAATGTCGACTTCATGACCATCGGCCAGTACCTGCAGCCGTCGAAGAAGCACCACCCGGTCAAGAAGTTCGTGACGCCTGATGAATTCCAGTCCTACGCGACCGTCGGCAAGTCCAAGGGCTTCCTGCTCGTTGCCTCAAGCCCGCTAACGCGCTCGTCGCACCATGCCGGCGATGATTTCGCCAAGCTGCGCGCCGCGCGCGAAGCGCTGCTCACGAAAAAGGCCTGATCAGCGCCGGATGCCGAAATTCGAAACCACCCGTCACGTCGGCCACCCGCCGGACAAGATGTTCGCCCTGGTTGCCGACGTGGAGAAATACCCCGAATTCCTGCCGCTGTGCGAAGCACTCAACGTCCGCTCGCGGCGTGAGCGCGATGGACGTGAGATTCTCGTGGCCGACATGACCGTCGGCTACAAGGCATTCCGCGAGACCTTCACCACCCAGGTGCTGCTCACCCCTGACGAAAATACCATCGACGTCAAATATCTCGATGGCCCGTTCCGCTATCTCACCAATGAATGGAAATTCGTCCCAGCGCCCGACGGTGGCTCCGGCGTCGAGTTCTTCATCGACTACGAGTTCAAGAACCGCATCCTCGGCGCCCTGATGGGCACCATGTTCGACCGCGCCTTCCGCATGTTCGCCGAAGCTTTCGAGAAGCGCGCCGACGCGATCTACGGTCCGGCGAAGCCGGCCTGACCGACGGCCCGCAGGCCCAGTCCCAGCGCTGTCCTGACCGTCTCACGGCGGATGAAGTCGCGGCCCTTGTCTTCGAAGATGCGGAACTCCGCTTCCACTGGCGCGCCTTTGCGCGCGACGCCGAACCAGACCAGGCCGACTGGCTTTTCGGCCGAGCCGCCGCCGGGGCCGGCGACGCCTGTTACCGCAAGCGCCAGGCTGGCACGCGAATGGGCAAGCGCACCCGCTGACATTTCAAGCGCAGTTTCGCGCGACACCGCGCCGTGGACCTTGAGCGTCGCCTCGGAGACGCCGAGCATCTCCATCTTCGCTTCGTTGGAATAGGTGATGAAGCCGCGGTCGACGACGGCCGACGAGCCGGCAATATCAGTCAGGGCAGCGATGATCATGCCGCCCGTGCAGCTTTCGGCCGTTGCGATCATGATGCCCTGGGCAAGGCAGGCGTCGAGCAGGGCCGAGGCGAGGGCGGTGACGTCGCTCATTCCGGCAGTTCCCCGGGATAGACCACGCTTGCGGTTGCGATCGCGGCGATGCCCTCTTCACGCCCGATGAAGCCGAGCTTCTCGTTGGTCGTTGCCTTGATCGAGATGCGCTCGGGCGCGATGCGCAGCATGTCTGCGAGTTCCGCCGTCATTGCCGCACGATGGGGACCGACCTTTGGCGCCTCGCAGATCAGCGTGACGTCGGCATTGGCGATGCGGCCACCGCGCGAGCGCACGATCGCCGCCGCATGTTCGACGAACTGGCGTGACGCGGCACCCTTCCACTGCGGGTCGGATGGCGGGAAATGGGTGCCGATGTCGCCGGCGCCGCAGGTGGCCAGCAATGCGTCGGTCAGCGCATGCAGTCCCACATCGGCATCGGAATGTCCGTTCAGCTTCTTCGAATGCGCGATCTTCACGCCGCACAGCCAGACATGGTCGCCTGCTTCGAATGAGTGCACGTCGTAACCGTTGCCGGTACGGACGTCGGGAAAGCTGATTGCTTGGCCGGAAAGGCGCTGATCGGCCATGGCGATGTCCTTAGCCCAGGTGAGTTTGACGTTGTCGGGCGAGCCGAGCACGAGGCGAACCGGGATGCCTGCCCATTCTGCGATGGCGGAATCGTCTGTGAAATCGCTGCGGCCGGCCTCGAAGGCGCGCTGGTGCGCGGAAAAGATCGGATCGAAGGGAAAGCCTTGCGGCGTCTGCGCCGAATGCAGGCCCGCGCGCGGCACTGTTTCGGCCACGGTACGGTCGAAGGCTTCTTTCTTGAGGGTGTCGGAAACTGGCAGCGACGGCAGTGAGCCGTGACTGGCGTCGATGCCCGAAATGGCGCGATCGATGACTTCAGGGCTGATGAACGGCCTGACGCCATCATGGATCAGCACGGCCTGTGGCCTGGATTGCTGCAAGGCAATGAGCGCAAAGCGCGTCGAATCCTGGCGCGTTGCGCCGCCGACGACAGTGGTGACGCGCGCGGCCAATTCGCCGGCAGCTGAGGCAAAAAGCTCGCTGTCGTCGGCGTGGATGGCAACCGCGATCGGGCCAACCTTGGGGTGGTCGAGAAATGCCTTCAGCGTGTGCCAGATCACCGCCTTGCCGCCGATCCGGCGATATTGCTTCGGTCCGTCAGCCTGGCCGGCGCGTTCACCGCGCCCGGCCGCCACGACCACGACGGCGACGTTCGAATTCTGCTGGTTCGGCAACGGCTTCGGATTCATGTGCAGAGGCTTAGCCGCGAGCCCTCAGGAAGGCCAGAGGAATCCAGAAAGCGCCGCATTCGGCTGTCATTTCGCAGTTGCACAATGACCCGACAGTGGCTACTCATTGTGCAGCAGTGAATGGTGCTTTGTTTTTGTGCATGACTGATCTGGAAAAACTCGGCGAGCCGCTTTCGATCGGCGATGTGACAATCCGCAATCGGGTGTTCCTGGCGCCGATGTCGGGTGTCACCGACGAAGCCTTCCGCACGCGCGCTTATGCCCATGGGGCCGGCCTTGTCGTGTCGGAGATGGTGGCGAGCGGCGAATTGGCAAAGGGGCGCGGCTCCAGCGGCTTCCGCATCCGCCACTCTGGCCTGCCCGTGCACATGGTGCAGTTGGCCGGCCGCGAGGCAGCGCATATGGCCGAGGCCGCCCGCATCGCCGTCGGCGAAGGCGCCGATGTAATCGATATCAACATGGGCTGCCCGGCCAAGAAGGTGACGGGCGGTTATGCCGGCTCGGCGCTGATGCGCGACCTCGACTACGCGCTGACCTTGATCGATGCCGTCGTTGGCGCAGTCGACGTGCCCGTGACGCTCAAGATGCGGCTGGGCTGGGACGACCACGTGCTCAATGCCCCCGAACTGGCCCTCCGTGCTGAGCAGGCGGGCGTCCGGATGGTCACCGTGCATGGCCGCACGCGCTGCCAGTTCTATCAGGGCAAAGCCGACTGGCGCGCCATCGCGCGCGTCAAGCAGGCAGTCAGCATTCCCGTCGTCGCAAATGGCGATGTGGCGACACCGGGAGATGCGATGGGCATTCTCGAGCAGTCGGGTGCCGATGCCGTCATGGCGGGGCGTTCGCATTATGGTGCGCCATGGACTGCTGGCGTGATCGCCGCTGCCGCAGGCAGGAGCGGTGCAACTGATGTGCCCAGGTCGTCGTCCGACCTGGTCGACTATGTCGTTGCCCATTACGAGGACATGCTGGCGCTCTATGGCATCGCGAGTGGCCTGCGCCAGGCGCGCAAGCATCTCGGCTGGTATCTCGATCGCCACACCGCTTCACTGCCTGACGAGCTGCGCCGCCGGGTGCTGACATCGTTCGAGTCGCAGCAGGTGATTTCATCGCTGCGTGAAGCACTTGCGGCTTTCGGCGAATGCATGTTCGAAAGGAATGCGGCATGAGTTTCGACCGGGCGCCTCAGTCGGTTGATGCCGCGCAGATCGTGCTGAACACGATCCGTCGCCCGGTCATCATGATCGGGCCGGACAATTTCATCACTTTCGCCAATGCCGATGCCGAGGACTTCTTCCGTTCCAGTGCTGCCATGCTGTCGCGCAGCGAGCTGTCGCGCTTCGTGCCTTTCGGCAGCCCCATCCTGACGCTGGTCGAGCAGGTGCGCGAGCGCAACACGCCCGTCAACGAGTACCGCGTCGATGTTTCGTCGCCCCGGCTGGGCATCGAGAAGATGGTCGATCTCTACGTCGCACCTGCATCCGAGTTGCCGGGATCGGTGGTGGTGATGTTCCAGGAGCGCTCGATGGCCGACAAGATCGACCGTCAGATGACGCATCGCGGTGCCGCGCGCTCCGTCACCGGCCTGGCCGCGATGCTGGCGCATGAGATCAAGAACCCGCTCTCCGGCATTAGGGGGGCCGCGCAGCTTTTGGAGCTCTCCGCTTCCGACGAAGACCGCGCGCTGACGCGGCTGATCGTCGATGAAACCGATCGTATTGTTTCGCTCGTCGACCGCATGGAGGTGTTTTCGGATGAGCGACCTGTTGACCGCTATCCGGTAAACATCCACGTCGTGCTCGACCATGTGAAGGCGCTGGCCAGGAACGGCTTTGCCAATGGAATCAAGATCCTGGAGGATTACGATCCGTCGCTGCCGCCGGTTTATGCCAACCGTGACCAGCTGATCCAGGTGTTTCTCAACCTGGTCAAGAACGCCGCCGAGGCGATCGGCCACGACCCGCATGGCGAAATCACGCTGTCGACCGCCTTCAAGCCCGGCATCCGCATGTCGATCCCTGGCACACAGGATCGTGTCTCGTTGCCGCTGGAATTCTGCGTCCACGACAACGGATCGGGCGTGTCAGAGGACATCCTGCCGATCCTGTTCGACCCTTTCATCACCACCAAGCCCAATGGCTCGGGTCTCGGTCTGGCGCTTGTCGCCAAGATCGTCGGTGACCATGGCGGCGTGATCGAGTGCGATTCGACCCCGCGCGGCACCACCTTCCGCATCCTGATGCCTGCCTGGAAGGAACTGCCCGTGCATCTCGACGACGACAGCGAAGGAGCCCATCGATGAGCGTGCGCGGAAACATTCTTGTCGCCGACGACGATGCGGCGATCCGCACGGTGCTCAACCAGGCGCTGTCGCGCATGGGTCATGAGGTTCGCGTCACCTCCAACGCCGCGACGCTGTGGCGCTGGGTGGCGGCCGGCGAGGGCGATCTTGTCATTACCGACGTGGTGATGCCCGACGAGAACGCCTTCGACATGCTGCCACGCATCAAGAAGGCGCGCCCGGAGCTGCCGGTTATCGTGATGAGCGCGCAGAACACATTCATGACCGCCATCCGCGCGTCGGAGACCGGTGCCTACGAGTATCTGCCCAAACCCTTCGATCTCACCGAGCTGCTAAGCATCGTCAATCGTGCGCTGTCCGAGCCACGGCGGCCGAAGAGCGACCAGCGCCATGACGAGCAGCCCGACGCCATGCCACTTGTCGGCCGTTCGGCGGCGATGCAGGACATCTACCGGATGCTCGCCCGCATGATGCAGACGGACCTGACCGTCATGATCTCGGGCGAATCGGGCACCGGCAAGGAGCTGGTGGCGCGCGCGCTCCATGAATATGGGCGTCGCCGCAACGGACCGTTCGTTGCCATCAACATGGCCGCCATCCCGCGCGACCTGATCGAATCCGAGCTGTTCGGTCACGAGAAGGGCGCTTTTACCGGGGCGCAGAACCGCTCCACCGGCCGGTTCGAGCAGGCCGACGGCGGCACTTTGTTCCTTGACGAGATTGGCGACATGCCGATGGAGGCGCAGACCAGGCTGCTGCGCGTGCTGCAGCAGGGCGAATACACCACCGTTGGCGGCCGCACCCCGATCAAGACCGATGTGCGTATCGTCGCAGCCACCAACAAGGATCTGCGCACGCTCATCAACCAGGGCCTGTTCCGCGAAGATTTGTTCTATCGTCTCAATGTCGTGCCGCTTCGCCTTCCAGCGCTGCGCGAACGTTCGGAAGATGTCCCCGACCTCGTCCGCCACTTCTTCAAGCTCGGCGTCAGCGAAGGGCTTCAGGCCAAGCGTATCTCGGCCGGCGGCGTCGAGTTGATGAAGCGCTATCCTTGGCCGGGCAATGTGCGCGAGCTGGAAAATCTGGTGCGCCGGCTGGCTGCACTCTATCCGCAGGACGAGATTTCGGCCGAAATCATCGAATCCGAACTCAAGACCGGCGAGCAGCCGGTTGTCCCAGGTGGCAATCTCATCCCCGACGATCTGTCGGTCGGCCAAGCGGTCGAACATTTCCTGCAGCGCTATTTCGCGATGTTCGCCGGCGACCTGCCGCCGCCCGGGCTCTACCAGCGCATCCTTGCCGAGGTCGAATACCCGCTGGTGCTCGCTTCGATGACGGCGACGCGCGGCAACCAGATCAAGGCCGCAGAACTTCTGGGCCTCAACCGCAACACGCTGCGCAAGAAGATCCGCGAACTCGGCGTCAACGTCTACAAATCGTCGCGGCCGGCCTGACGCGCGAACATCGCGTCGGGACTGAACACGCTTATCTGTCGATAGCCCGTCTAAACATTTTTGCTTCGGGCGAAAATGTTGCATAATCGCCACAATGCGTTGCATAGATGCGCCGCAATCAATGTCTCTACACGGCAGCATGGCGAGCCAGGCAAAACCTCTAAACGACAAGACGCCCGTACACCCTCGGCAGGAAGGTCGCCGCCTTCTCGCGCTTCCGGGCGTGCTGGCTATCGCCGCCGCGCTGGTTTCGGCAGCGGTGTCGTTCGCTATTCTGATCGGCGTCACCCCGATCACGCCTGATTCGACGACGACGCTGGCGCTGATCGCCATCAATGCCGTGCTGGTGCTGATCCTCGTCGGACTGATCGCCTTCGAGATCCAGCGCATCGTCATGGCCCGCAAGCGCGGCAAGGCCGCGTCGCGGCTGCATGTGCGCATTGTCACGATGTTCGCGCTGGTGGCAGCCTTGCCGGCGCTGCTTGTCGCCGTCGTCGCCTCGATCACGCTCGACATCGGCCTCGACCGCTGGTTCCAGATCCGCACCACGACGATCGTCAATTCATCGCTGTCGATCGCCGAAGCCTATGTCCAGGAAAACGCCCGCAACCTGCAGAGCACGACGCTGTCGATGGCCAACGACCTCGACAACAACCGTCCGCTCTACGGTCTCGACCGCAGCGGCTTCCTCGACTTCATGGGCCGGCAAGCGCAATTGCGGGCGCTGGCCCACGCGGCCCTGATCAGCGCCGACGGCTCCTTCGTCATGAGCGCCAAGACCGGCGCCGATTTCGCCATGCCCGAGCCTCCGGCCGTTGCGGTCCAGACCGCCGCCGACGGCAAGCCGGTGCTGATCGAGCCGAAGACGCGCAACATCGTCGGCGCCATCATCAAGCTGCGCGAGATCGAAGGGCTCTACCTCTACACGATCCGGCTGGTCGATCCGGAGGTGATCAAGGCGCGCCAGATCGTCACCGCCAACACCGAGGAATATCGCGACCTCGGCGCCAACCGGCGTACCACGCAGATCGCCTTTGCGCTGCTCTATCTCGGCCTGACGCTGATCGTCGTGCTGTCGGCGATCTGGACCGGTATTGCGGTCGCTGACCGCATCGTCCGGCCGATCCGCCAGCTGATCGGCGCCGCCGACGAGGTTGCCACAGGCAATCTCGACGTCTCGGTGCCGGTGCGGCAGTCGGATGGCGACGTCGGCGCGCTGAGTGACACGTTCAACAACATGCTGCTCGAGCTCAAGTCGCAACGCAACGAGATCCTGACCGCCAAGGACGTCATCGACGAGCGCCGTCGTTTCTCGGAAGCCGTGCTGTCGGGCGTTACCGCCGGCGTCATCGGCGTCGACCCTTATGGCAGCATCACCATCGTCAATCCGTCGGCGGAGGCGATGCTGGCAATCTCGGCTTCCGAGTCGCTTGGCCAGAACCTGTCGATCCTGTTGC
This sequence comes from Aminobacter ciceronei, assembly GCF_014138625.1. Classification (GTDB taxonomy): domain Bacteria; phylum Pseudomonadota; class Alphaproteobacteria; order Rhizobiales; family Rhizobiaceae; genus Aminobacter; species Aminobacter ciceronei. The sequence continues at coordinate 16,152 of NZ_JACJHY010000048.1, read as the reverse complement.
CGCATGTCGGTCGCGTCTTCGAGATCGGCCGCAAGTCAGGCCGCGCCGTCTACCGCGAGCAGGTCACCTTCTACCGCGCCGGCGCCGAGCGCACCTTCAACGTGCAGGTGACGGTCGAGGAGGGCGAGAGCGAGGTCGGCGACAAGTCCTATGTCGTCACGATCGACGATATCACCGACCTAGTGACCGCGCAGCGCACCTCCGCCTGGGCCGACGTTGCGCGCCGCATCGCCCACGAGATCAAGAACCCGCTGACGCCGATCCAGCTGTCGGCGGAACGTATCCGTCGGCGCTACGGCAAGGTCATCACCGAGGACCGCGAGGTCTTCGACCAGTGCACAGAAACGATCATCCGCCAGGTCGGCGACATAGGCCGTATGGTCGATGAATTCTCGGCCTTTGCGCGTATGCCGAAGCCCGAGATGAAGGTGATCGACATCCGCGAACCGCTGCGCGAGGCGTCGTTCCTCGTCGAGGTCAGCCGCGCCGACATCGCCTTCGAGCGCGAGATCACGCCGGGACCGCTCAAGGGAACGTTTGACAGCCGCCTGATGGCCCAGGCTTTCGGCAATGTCATCAAGAATGCCGCCGAGGCGATCGAGGCGGCGGAACGCCAGACCGGTGAGGCCGGGTTCATCAAAATCCGGGCGCGGCGGGACGGCAACTCGATCCGCATCGATGTGATCGACAATGGCAAGGGATTGCCACGCGAGAATCGCCAGCGGCTGCTCGAGCCCTATATGACGACACGCGAGAAAGGCACGGGGCTCGGCCTCGCTATCGTCAAGAAGATTGTCGAGGACCACGGCGGAAGATTGGAACTTCACGACGCACCAGCCGATTTCCATGGCGGGCGCGGCGCGATGATCAGCATGATCCTGCCTGCGGCGGCCGAAGAGGCCGCGGCACCCAAGGGTGCCGACGACGCAGTACAGGGCAGAGAAACCGAAAAGGTCGGAAATGGCGTCTGATATTCTTATCGTTGACGACGAGGAAGACATCCGCGAACTGGTCGCGGGCATCCTGAGCGACGAAGGCCACGAAACCCGTACGGCGTTCGACGCCGACAGCGCGCTTGCCGCGATAGCGGATCGTGCGCCGCGTCTTGTCTTTCTCGACATCTGGTTGCAGGGGTCGCGGCTCGACGGCCTGGCGCTGCTCGACGAAATCAAGACGCTGCACCCCAATCTGCCTGTCGTGATGATCTCCGGCCACGGCAACATCGAAACGGCCGTTTCGGCGATACGCCGCGGCGCCTACGACTTCATCGAGAAGCCGTTCAAGGCCGACCGGCTGATCCTGATCGCCGAGCGCGCGCTCGAAACCTCGAAGCTTAGGCGCGAGGTTTCCGACCTCAAGATGCGTAGTGGCGAAACCCACGACCTGATCGGCATGTCGTCGGCGATGAGCCAGTTGCGCCAGACCATCGACCGTGTTGCGCCGACCAATAGCCGCATCATGATCATCGGCCCGTCGGGTTCGGGCAAGGAAATGGCCGCGCGCGCCATCCATGCGCTGTCGTCACGCAAGAACGGCCCGTTCGTCGCGCTCAATGCCGCGACGATCACGCCGGAGCGCATGGAGATCGAGCTGTTCGGCACCGAATCGAACGGCGGCGAACGCAAGGTGGGAGCACTCGAAGAGGCGCATCAGGGTATCCTCTACCTCGATGAAATCGCCGACATGCCGCGTGAGACGCAAAACAAGATCCTGCGCGTGCTCGTCGAGCAGCAGTTCGAGCGCGTCGGCGGCACCAAGCGGGTCAAGGTCGACGTGCGCATCATCTCGTCGACGGCGCAGAATCTCGAGGCGATGATCGCCGAGGGGCGTTTCCGCGAGGATCTCTATCACCGCCTGGCGGTCGTGCCGGTCATGGTTCCGGGGCTTGCCGAGCGCCGCGAGGACATTCCTTACCTCGTCGACAACTTCATGAAGCAGATGGCCAAGCAGGCCGGCATCAAGCCGCGCCGCATCGGCGACGACGCGCTCGCCGTGCTCCAAGCCCACAACTGGCCGGGCAACGTCCGCCAGCTGCGCAACAATGTCGAGCGCCTGCTGATCCTTGCCCGCAGCGACAACCCCGAAGCGCCGATCACGGCCGACTTGCTGCCGTCTGAAATCGGCGACGTCATGCCGCGCGCGCCCAACCAGTCGGACCAACACATCATGGCGCTGCCACTGCGCGAGGCGCGCGAGATGTTTGAGAAGGAGTATCTGATCGCCCAGATCAACCGCTTCGGCGGCAACATCTCGAAGACGGCCGAATTCATCGGCATGGAGCGCTCCGCACTTCATCGCAAGCTCAAATCGCTTGGCGTCTAGCATGCTCGATGCGGTTTCAGCTGAGACGGTGGACAGGCAGGATCGGTCGATGACATGCGCGTAATCATCTGTGGGGCGGGGCAGGTCGGTTACGGCATTGCGGAGCGGCTGGCGGCTGAAAAGAACGATGTCTCGATCATCGACACCGCGCCGGAGCTGATCCAGGCGGTGCGTGACCAGCTCGACGTGCGCGGCTTCGTCGGCCACGGCTCGCATCCAGAGGTGCTCGAAGCCGCCGGTGCGCAGAACGCCGACATGATCATCGCGGTGACGCTGTTCGACGAGGTCAATATCGTCGCCTGTGAGGTGGCGCACGCGCTGTTCAACGTGCCGATGAAGGTCGCGCGCATCCGCTCGCAATCCTATCTGCAGCCGCACTACCAGGACCTGTTCTCGCGCGAACACCTGCCGATAGACGTTATCATCTCGCCGGAGCTGGAAGTCGGCGAAATGGTGCTCAGGCGCATCACGCTGCCCGGCGCCGTCGATGTCGTCCGCTTCGCCGAAAACCACATCATCATGGTGGCGATCGAGTGCCTGGAGGATTGCCCCGTCATCAACACGCCGCTGGCGCAGTTGAGCGAGCTGTTCCCCGATCTGCCTTCAACCGTTGTCGGCGTGACCCGCAACGGCCGCCTGTTCATCCCCCATTCGGCCGACCAGCTTGTGGCGGGCGACCTTGCTTATGTGGTGACCACCAAGGAGCAGGTCCGGCGCACGCTCGGCCTGTTCGGCCATGACGAACAGGAGGCGACACGCATCGTCATCGCCGGCGGCGGCAATATCGGCCTGTTTGTTGCCCGCACGCTCGAACAGCGCCAGAGCCGCACCAAGATCAAGATCATCGAGGCCAACAAGGAGAGGGCGGTCAAGGTCGCCGACGTGCTCCGCCGCACGGTCGTTCTCAACGGCAGCGCGCTCGACCAGAAGCTTTTGATGGAAGCCGACATCCAGGATGCTGACCTGATGGTGGCGCTGACCAACAACGACCAGGTCAACATACTGTCCTCGGTCATGGCCAAGCGCCTGGGCTGCAAGGGCAACCTGGCGCTGATCAACAACCCGGCCTATCACGACCTGACCAAGCCGCTCGGCATCGATGCGCACGTCAATCCGAGTGCAGTGACCATTTCGCGCGTATTGCAGCACGTCCGGCGCGGCCGCATCCGGCAGGTGCACTCGATCCAGCGCGGTGCCGCCGAGATCATCGAGGCGGAGGCGCTCGAAACCTCGCCGCTGGTCGGCACGCTGCTGCGCGACCTGGAACTTCCCGATGGCATGCGCATCGGTGCCATCTACAGGGATGGCCATGTCGTCAAGCCAAGCGGATCGGTGAAGATCAAGCCTCGGGATCGTGTCGTCATCTTCGCGCTTAATAAGGCGGTCAAACAGGTCGAGCAGATGTTCCGTGTCAGCCTCGAATTCTTCTGACCTGGACCAGCCTTTTGCGGATTGCCGCGTGGCACAAATCGACTAGAACTCCGTTTGAATTTTCGGGGACACGAAAACCATGCCGCGCATAGCCTACGTCAATGGCCGCTATCTCCCTCATGCCCAGGCAGGTGTGCATATCGAGGACCGGGGCTATCAGTTCGCTGACGGCGTCTATGAGGTCTGCGAAGTGGCGCGCAGCTTCATCGTCGACAGCGTCGGCCACCTCAACCGCCTCGATCGCTCGCTTTCGGAACTCAGGATCGCCTGGCCGGTCAATCGCGCCGCGCTGGTCCACATCATGCGCGAAGTCATCGCCCGCAATCGTGTCCACAACGGCATGGTCTATCTCCAGGTGACGCGTGGTGTTGCGCCGCGCGACCACGTCTTCCCGGCTGGCACAACACTTTCTTCGCTTGTCGTGACAGCCAAGCGCACCGACCCGGTGGCATCGGCCAAACGCGCGGCGGCCGGCATCAAGGTGATCACTGTGCCGGAGAATCGCTGGGAGCGTGTCGACATCAAGTCGGTCGGTTTGCTGCCCAACGTGCTGGCGCGTCAGCAGGCCAAGGAGGCCGGCGCCCAGGAAGCCTGGTTCGTCGACCCGGACGGAACCGTCAAAGAAGGGGCGGCGACAAACGCCTGGATCGTCACCAAGGACGGCCATCTCGTCACCAGGCCCGCCGACAGCGGCATCCTGCGCGGCATCACCCGCACGACGCTGATGGATGTCGCCAAGAAGCTCGGCCTGAAGGTCGAGGAGCGTGGTTTTACCGTCGAGGAAGCCAAGTCGGCGCGCGAAGCGTTCATGACGGCTGCGACCACGGTGATCATGCCGATCGTCGCCATTGACGGCCAGCCGGTCGCCAACGGGCATCCGGGATCGGTCGCGCTTTCGCTGCGTGAGGCATTTTTTGACGTTGCGGAAAAAATCCAAGCCTGATAACCGCTTGGGCGTAAATGGTTAAATTCATCTCGTTCAGCTTGCCACGCGTTGTGGCAAGGGGGTGTTTGCTGGCTTGACATGGGCCCGGTAATTTGGCGCATTGGCAGCACACAGGGATCGGCGAAAGAAAAAAACAATGGCGGAACGATCGCAGAATCTTCAGGATCTTTTCCTGAATTCAGTTCGCAAGAGCAAAAACCCACTCACCATTTTCCTGATTAACGGCGTGAAGTTGACCGGAGTAGTGACCTCCTTCGACAATTTCTGTGTTTTGTTGCGCCGTGACGGGCACTCCCAGCTCGTCTACAAGCATGCCATCTCCACGATCATGCCGAGCCAGCCGGTTCAGATGTTCGATGGCGAGGAAAGCCAGGGCGGCTGATTGGCACGCGACAGGACTGCCGGCGCCAAGGCCGGCGACAGCAATGGACCCGAATCGGTAGGGGGCGATAAGGCCCCCACGCGTGCGGTCGTCATCGTGCCGGTGCTGACGCGCCAGCCTAAGAATGACGACGACAGCGCGCGCCCGCGGTTGCAGCGTTCGGCCGAGGCGCGCCACGACGAGGCGGTCGGGCTTACCCGCGCCATTGATCTCGAACCCGTTCACACCGCGATCGTGACCCTCAACGATCCGCGTCCGGCGACGTTGCTGGGCAGCGGCAAGGTTGAGGAGTTCGCGGCGATCGTGAAGGAGCGCGGGGCGGAACTGGTGATCGTCGACCATCCGCTGACGCCGGTGCAGCAGCGCAACCTCGAAAAAGAGATGCACGCCAAGGTGCTCGACCGCACCGGGCTGATCCTCGAAATCTTCGGCCGGCGCGCCCGTACCAAGGAAGGCACGCTGCAGGTCGAGCTTGCCCACCTCAACTACCAGAAGGGCCGGCTGGTTCGTAGCTGGACCCACCTCGAGCGCCAGCGTGGCGGTGCCGGGTTCCTCGGCGGCCCCGGCGAAACCCAGATCGAATCCGACCGGCGCGCGCTGCAGGAAAAGATCATCAAGCTCAAGCGCGAGCTCGAAACCGTCGTCCGCACCCGCGACCTGCACCGCTCCAAGCGGCGCAAGGTGCCGTTCCCCGTGGTTGCCATCGTCGGTTATACCAATGCCGGCAAGTCGACGCTGTTCAACCGGCTGACCGGTGCCAGCGTGCTGGCCGAGAACATGCTGTTTGCGACGCTGGATCCGACCTTGCGCCGGGTACGGTTACCGCATGGCACGCCGATCATCCTGTCCGACACCGTCGGCTTCATCTCCGACCTGCCGACACACCTGATCGCAGCCTTCCGGGCGACGCTGGAAGAGGTGGTCGAAGCCGATCTCGTCATCCATCTGCGCGACATTTCCGATCCCGATACCGCGGCTCAGGCCGACGACGTCGAGCGTATCCTCTCCGATCTCGGCGTCGATGCGGCCGACACCGACCGGGTCGTCGAGGTCTGGAACAAGATCGACCAGCTCGACGAAGGCAATCGCGAGCGCCTGCTTGCCGACAGCAGTGACGGCCGCAAGACGCCGCCGATTGCCATTTCAGCTGCTACGGGCGAGGGCCTTTCCGCGCTCACCGGCCTGATCGAGCAGCGGGTTTCGGGTGAGCTCGAATCCATCGACGTCACGCTGGAACCGAGCCAGCTCGGCCAGATCGACTGGCTCTATCGCAATGGCGATGTGGTGAAGCGCAAGGACAATGACGACGGCAGCGTGTCGATGACGCTCAAAGCGACCGCCTCGGCGCGCGACGAGATCGCGGCCAAGATTCTCAGGAACAAGCGCTAAGCCTGGCGTGCTCGGGTTTCCTCGCCCCCGTGAAGCGGGGGGAGAGATGGTTCGCGCAGCGAACCAGGGGGCGGCCACGCTGAGCTTGGCCGCAATCCTGTCTAAGCCGGCTACTTCGCCGTCTTGGCCTGCTGCCAGAGCGCTTCCATCTCATCGAGCGTCGCCGCTTCCAGGCTGTGCCCCGCGTCGTCGAGCGCCTTTTCGACATAGTGGAAACGTGTGCGGAACTTGTCATTGGTGCCGCCCAGCGCCGCCTCCGAGTCCAGTTCCAGGTGGCGACCGAGATTGACCAAAGCAAACAGCATATCGCCGAACTCGTCCTTGACCGCTGATTGATCGCCCTTGGCCATGGCCTCGCGCAGCTCGCCGATCTCTTCCTCGATCTTATCGAGGATCGGTGCTGCCTCGCCCCAGTCGAAACCGACGCGTGCCGCTTTTTCCTGCAGCTTCAATGCCCGTGTCAGCGCCGGCAGCGCCACCGGTACACTGTCGAGAAAACCCTTGCCATGATCTTCGGGGTCGAGGCCGCGGGCGATGCGCGCGGCGCGTTTTTCCGCCTTTTCCTCAGCCTTGATCTTTTCCCACATGCCCTTGGCCGAACGGGCTTCCCGCGCCTTGGCGTCGCCGAAGACATGCGGATGCCGGCGGATCATCTTGGTCGTGATGCCTTGCACCACATCGCCGAAGGTGAACTCGCCGGCTTCTTCCGCCATTTGGGCGTGGTAGACGACCTGCAGCAATAGGTCGCCGAGCTCTTCCTTGAGATGGTCGATGTCGTTGCGCGCAATCGCGTCGGCGACCTCATAGGCCTCTTCGATCGTATAGGGTGCGATCGTCGCGAAATTCTGCTCGATGTCCCAGGGGCAGCCGGTTTCCGGCTCGCGCAGGGCGGCCATGATCTCGATCAGGCGGGTGATGTCTTTGGAAGGTTGCATGGGGCGATGCTATAGCCCGGTTGTCGCCCTCCCAACAACGCCCTGTTGCCCGCAGCCCTTGTCCACAAGCAATTCGGCGGCAGGGGCAGGCCGCCGGGCTGCCTGCGAGCCGTTCCGTGCTATTGACCTGACACCAGCGCGCAGGCAGGACAGGCTCATGCTAAACCTATCTCTCGTTGCACTCGGCGGCGCCATCGGGGCCGCACTGCGCCATCTCGCCAACCTTCTGGCGCTCAGGCTGGTCGGGCCGAACTTTCCCTGGGGCACGCTTGCGATCAACGTTGTCGGCTCACTGGCGATGGGGCTGTTCGTCGGTCTGCTGGCCCGCCGCTTCGGCGGCTCGACCGAACTCCGGCTGTTCGTCGCCACGGGCATTCTTGGCGGCTTCACCACCTTTTCAGCCTTTTCGCTCGATTTTGCCACGCTGTGGGAGCGTGGAGCGACGTTTTCGGCCTTCGGTTATGCCTTTGCCAGCGTCATAACAGCCATTCTGGCGCTGTTCCTGGGAATGTGGCTCGCAAGAAGCATCGGCTGATGCTATTGGGCCGCTTCGAAAAGGACGATTGAATTATGGCAGGCGTTGAACAGATCACGGTGGAAGCCGGCGAAACGGGCATGAGGCTCGACCGCTGGTTCAAGGCCCATTATCCGGGGCTCGGCTTCGGCCATCTGCAGAAGCTGCTGCGTTCGGGCCAGATCCGCGTCGATGGCGGCCGCGCCAAGGCTGACACGCGCGTCGAGCCAGGCCAGGTCATCCGCATTCCGCCGCTGGAAGTCGACAAGAAGAGCGACGGCCCGCTGACGGCGCGCACCATGCGCAATCAGGACGATGGCGACGTGCTGGCGCAGATGCTGCTTTACGAAGATCCCAAGGTCTTCGTCTTCAACAAGCCGGCCGGCCTTGCCGTGCAGGGCGGATCGGGCGTCGCCCGCCACGTCGACGACATGCTTGAGGCATGGCGCAACAAGAAGGGCGAGAAGCCGCGCCTGGTCCACCGCCTCGACCGCGACACGTCAGGCGTGCTGGTCGTCGCCCGCACGCGTCTTGCCGCGATGAAGCTTGCAGAGTCCTTCCGCGCCCGCGAAACACAGAAGACCTACTGGGCGCTGGTCAAGGGTGTGCCGCCCAAGCGCGAAGACAAGATCTCTACCTGGCTGATCAAGGAAATGACACCGGACGGCGACCGCATGCGCATCGCCAAGCACGGCGAAAAGGGCGCCGACCATGCCGTTTCTTATTACCGGGTGCTCGAACAGGCGGCGCAGGCGCTTACCTGGCTCGAAATGGAGCCCTATACCGGCCGCACGCACCAGTTGCGCGTGCATGCCGCCCATATCGGCTGCCCGATCATCGGCGATCCCAAATATTTCGAGCACGACACCAATTGGGAATTCCCTGGTGGCATCCAGAACCGTCTGCATCTTCATGCCCGCCGCATCGTCATTCCGCATCCCGACCAGGGCGTGATCGACGTCACAGCGCCGATGCCGCCGCACATGCGCCAGAGCTGGAACCTGATCGGCTTCGACGACGAGAGCGGGGAGCCGGCGTGACGTCTGTTACATCGCCGGAGCGCGACGCAGGCGTCTTGAAGCTCGTCCTGTTCGATTGCGACGGCACGCTGGTCGACAGCGCCGACATCATCCATGCCTCGATGCTGGCCACGTTCCGCGAGGCCGGACTTCCGGAACCCGACAAGGCCGCGACCAAGGGCATCATCGGGCTCACCCTCGACATTGCGATCGCGACCTTGCTTAAGCGCGCACCGGATGCCGAAAGCACAAGGCTTGCAGCGCGTTACAAGGAACACTTCATCGCCTCGCGCCACCTGCCGAGTTTCAAGGAGCCGCTCTATGACGGCATTGGCGAACTGATCGAAGCGCTCGCACGCCGTGATGATGTACTGATCGGCATGGTCACCGGCAAGTCGCGCCGCGGCGTCGAGCGGGTCATGGAAACGCATGGCTTCGGCCGCCATTTCGTGACCATCCGGACCGCCGACGACTGCCCGTCCAAGCCGCATCCGGCGATGGTGCTGGAATGCTGCGCCGAGATGGGTGTCGATCCGGCGTCGACCTTGGTCATTGGTGACGCTGTCTACGACATGCAGATGGCCCGCAATGCCGGTGCCCGCGCCATCGGCGTTGCCTGGGGTTACCACAACCGTGAAGGCCTGTTTGCCACTGGCGCGCACGCCGTCATCGACAGACCTGGGGAACTGCTACCCCTTATCGGCTAGCTGGACCAATTTGCGGCAGCTGCCGTGCGTTAAGGTGCGGCCCGCCGCGCAGTTGGACCCGAGTCCGCTGCGGCCAGCCTGCCTCGCAATGCGGCCCGGCCAGCCCTTGTCCATCAGCATCGCGCTCGGTGAGCGTGGAGGAATTCATGACAGCCGTCACACAGCCATTGGAACGTCGCGACGCGATCGATACGGCAGCCGTCGTGTTCATGCTCATGCTGACCATGTCTTGGGGCATGAACGGTGTGGCGGCCAAGCTGGCGACGTCGGGCTACAACCCGATCTTCCTCAATGTCGCGCGCTCGGGCATAGCCTGCGTGCTGGTCTATCTCTGGTGCCTCTACCGCCGTGTTCCGCTGTTTGCCCGCGACGGCACCTTGTGGGCCGGCATCCTGGCCGGGCTGCTGTTCGGCACCGAGTTCATTCTGGTTTTCGTCAGCCTTGAACACACGACGGTTGCGCGCAACTCGCTCCTGGTCAACACGATGCCGTTCTGGGTTCTGATCGGCGCGCATTTCTGGCTTGGCGAGCGTATGTCGCTGCAAAAGCTGTTCGGCCTGATCCTGGCTTTCGGCGGCGTCGCGGTGGTCTTTGCCGACAAGCTCGGCGATGCCGGCGGTCCGACGCTGTTCGGCGATCTTCTCGCACTCGTCGCCGGACTGCTCTGGGCGCTGACCACGTTGGCAATCAAGGGCACCAAGCTTGCCAGCGCCGGGGCCGAGAAGGTGCTGCTCTACCAGCTTGTCGTCTCAGCGCTCATGGCGATCCCGCTCGTCTCGCTCGCCGGTCCGGCATTCCGCGACGTATCGACGGTCGCCACCGGAGCGTTGCTGTTTCAGGCTGTATATGTCGTCGCCTTCACCTATATTCTGTGGTTCTGGCTGATGCGGCGCTATCCTGCGGCGGGCCTCTCCAGCTTTGCCTTCCTGTCGCCGGCATTCAGCGTGATATGCGGCTGGCTGGTGCTTGGCGAAGCCCTGACCTGGAACATTTTTCTGGCGCTCGGTCTCATCGCGACCGGGCTGATCATTGTAAACCGGCCATCGCGCAGACGTGCGGCCGGAGCGGAGTAAAGATGCGAGAAATCCTGAGCGACCTCGAAACCAGCGACGGCCTGTCCGATCCCGATCCCATCCGCCGCGCCCAGAGCACGTTGCGCAAGCAGCTGCCCAAGCGCTTCTACGAAGCAGCCAGCGTCGCTGCGTTTGAAGAAGGCTATGCCGTCCTGCTCGACGGCAAGTCGGTGCGGACGCCGGGCAGGGCGCTGCTCGCGCTGCCGACGGCGGCTGCGGCACAGCTGGTTGCCGACGAGTTCGTCGCCCAGGTCGAGGTCATCGATCCTTTCACCATGCCGGTGCTGCGCCTGGTCAACACGGCGATCGACGGCGTCGCCACCGATCCGCAGGCGGTGCTCGAGGATATCCTGCGCTTCTCGTCAAGCGACCTGTTGTGCTACCGCGCCGACAGCCCGGAAAAGCTCGTCGAGCGCCAGGCAGAGGCCTGGGATCCGGTCCTGGACTGGGCGCGTGCGTCGCTCGGCGCACGCTTTGTACTGGCCGAGGGCGTCATGCATGTCGAGCAGCCGCGCGAGGCCATCGCAGCGCTTGGCGTGCACCTGTCGCAGCGCACCGAGCCGATGAAGCTCGCGGCCCTGCATGTCATGACCACCCTGACCGGTTCGGCGCTTCTCGCCCTTGCCGTCGAGACCGGCGAATTGACGGTCGAGGAAGCCTGGGCAGCGGCCCATGTCGACGAAGACTGGCAGATCGAGCATTGGGGCCAGGACTCGGAGGCTGTCGCGCGCCGTGCCACCCGCAAGCGCGATATGCTCGCTGCTGTCGCCCTGCTTGAGGCGCTCAAGGCAGCTTAGCCAGCCGGCAAGGCAGATCAGCCCGAGTCTTGGGCAAAATGTCAGCCATGCTGCCGTAGTCTGCCTATTTCTTGAGCAGTTGCTTTTCCGTGCAACCGCCTTCCCTGCTAAGAATCTGGGATTTTCGAGTTGGCACGGGGCTTGCTTTCTCTCTTGTGACACGCCGGCCATCCCAGGGCCGGCAGGCACGACACTGAGAGGATAGCATGACGAAGTACAAGCTCGAGTACATCTGGCTGGACGGTTACGCCCCGGCAGCCAATCTCCGCGGCAAGTCCCAGATCAAGGAATTCGCGGAGTTCCCGAAGCTCGAGCAGCTTCCGCTCTGGGGTTTTGACGGCAGCTCGACCCGCCAGGCCGAAGGCAAGAGCTCGGATTGCGTGCTGAAGCCCGTCGCTGTGTATCCCGATCCCGCCCGCAAGAACGGCGTGCTGGTGATGTGCGAAGTGATGATGCCCGATGGCGTCACCCCGCATCCGTCCAATACCCGCGCCACCGTCCTCGACGACGAGGGTGCCTGGTTTGGCTTCGAGCAGGAATATTTCTTCTACAAGGACGGCCGCCCGCTCGGCTTCCCGGAAAACGGTTTCCCGGCGCCGCAGGGTGAGTACTACACTGGCGTCGGTTACAAGAACGTCGGCAGCATTGCCCGCCAGATCGTCGAAGAGCATCTCGACCTCTGCCTCGAGGCCGGCATCAACCATGAAGGCATCAATGCCGAAGTGGCCAAGGGCCAGTGGGAATTCCAGATTTTCGGCAAGGGCTCGAAGAAGGCTGCCGACGAGATGTGGCTTGCCCGTTACCTGCTGCAGCGCCTGACCGAGAAGTACGAAATCGACATCGAGTATCACTGCAAGCCGCTTGGTGACACCGACTGGAACGGCTCGGGCATGCACGCCAACTTCTCGACCGACTACTTGCGCGACGTCGGCGGCAAGGCGTACTTCGAAGCGCTCATGGAGGCCTTCGGCGATGCCCGCGAAGAGCACATTGCCGTCTACGGTCCCGACAACCACCTGCGCCTGACCGGTAAGCACGAGACGGCTTCCATCGACGTCTTCACCTGGGGCGTTGCCGACCGTGGCGCTTCGGTGCGCGTGCCGCACAGCTTCGTGCGCAACGATTATCGTGGTTATCTCGAAGATCGCCGCCCGAACTCGCAGGGCGACCCCTACCAGATCGCCTCGCAGATTCTGAAGACCATCAACTCGGTGCCGACCAGCGTCGAGACCAGGGCTGCTGCCTAATTTCTAGGCAACATATGGGTCGCAAATCAAAAACCCGGGGGCGACCCCGGGTTTTTTGTTCGTGTTTTCTAAGCGTTATCGATGGAAGCTGAAGGTCACGCTGCGTAGCGCTTCAGCGCGTCGACTTCGTCAGCGGCCGGCTTGTGGCCGCGCAGGTAGAGCGCGCAGGTGGTGCGCAGCATCGAGGCAAAGTTCGGAATCTCGCCGTTGATCTCGATCGCCTCGTCATAAAGCTTCGAAATGAATTTCGGCGTCGTCAGCTCCTGGGAGGCGGCTATCTCGTCGAGCAGGTCCCAGAAGGTCGCTTCCAGCTGAATGCTGGTCGAATGTCCGGCGATCCGGATCGACCGGTTGATCTGGCGATAGCCCTTCGGATCCTGTCCGGCAAATACCTTGCACATGTCATTTCTCCCGCTGGCTTGCCCGGGCTGACAGCGCCGGTGCTGGCTCTTGAGCGCCATCATCGACCCAACGGCACGCCATCGCAACCATGCTTTCGTTGCTGACTAGCAAACTATGCTCCTGAAAGCGTGGTAACGGGCTGCCACCACTTGGCTTTGCAGCGATTCATAATCCTCCCGTTCCAACTGCCAGGAGGGCGAATGGCCAAGGCAATCCATTCCATGGTGCGTGTGCTCGACGAAGCGCGCTCGCTGTCATTCTATCACACGGCTTTCGGCCTCGAAATCGCCGACAGGCTCGACTTCGAGACCTTCACGCTGATCTATCTCAGCAATCCCGAGACCGAGTTCGAAGTCGAGCTGACGGTCAACAAGGGCAGGGCCGAGCCCTATGCTCTCGGCGACGGCTACGGCCATCTCGCCGTGTCGGTGGCCGATCTCGACGGCGAGCGCGCCCGCATGCTTGCCGCCGGGCTCAGCCCCAGGGACATCGTCGAGTTTGCGCCGGGCGGTACGCCATTGGCCCGCTTCTTCTTTATCGAGGATCCCGACGGCTACAAGATCGAGGTTTTGCAGAGGGGCGGCCGCTTCAAGTGACATGTCGCGGCGGAGGAGCGCCGTGCCAGCCAAGCGCCGAACGCGCATAGCAAGCAAGGGAGGAAATCATGGTGACGATCTATCAAGGCAGGGCCGGCCTTTCGCGGCGTGAGCTGCTCAAGCGCGGCACAGCCACCGGCGCGCTACTCATCATCAGTGGCTCTGCCGTACTCAGCACCGGCGAGGCCTGGGGGCTCGAAAGCACGGCGCTGAAACCCGAAACCGTGGCGACGCTGATCCAGATGGCGCGCGATGTCTATCCGCACGACCAGGTGCCGGACAAGTTCTACGCCATTGCCATCAAGAGCCATGACGAGCTCGCGGGCAAGGATCCGGCCCACAAGGAGCTGATCGAGAAGGGCATCGCCGATCTCGACCAGAAGGCCGGCGCCGGCGGTTACACCGGCCTTGGATGGGAAGACCAGCGTGTCGCCGTACTCCGGCAGATCGAAAGCACCCCGTTCTTCCAGGCAATCCGCGGCGGACTCGTCGTCGGCCTCTACAACCAGAAGGAGCTGTGGCCGATCTTTGGCTATGAAGGCGAGTCCTACTCCAAGGGCGGATACATCGCGCGCGGCTTCGACGACATCGAGTGGCTCTGATCGGCCCCAGTCGCGAACCCAGCCTTTTCAGCATTCCCGGGAGGAAAACATGCCTGCACCATATGGTCTTAACGACGATAGCGTCGTCGTCATCATCGGCTCCGGCGCCGGTGGCGGCACGCTCGGCAACGAACTCGCCCAGAAGGGTATCGACGTCGTCATTCTCGAAGCCGGCCCGCGCATCGAATATGAGGACTTCATCAACGACGAATGGGATTCTTTCAGCCAGCTCGCCTGGCTCGACAACCGCACGACAGGCGGTGGCTGGCGCGTGCACAAGGATTTTCCCAACCTTCCGGCCTGGATCGTCAAGGCGGTCGGCGGCACCACCACGCACTGGGCCGGCGCCTCGCTGCGCTTCCAGGAGCATGAGTTCAAGACGCTGACCAACTACGGCAAGGTCGAAGGCGCAAACCTGCTCGACTGGCCGATCACGCTCGCCGACCTGGACCCCTATTACGCCAAAGCCGAGGACAAGATGGGCGTCACCCGCACCAACGGCATCGAAGGACTGCCCGGCAACAACAACTTCAAGGTGTTCAAGGCAGGCGCCGATAAGCTCGGCTACAAGGAGTGCCACACCGGTCGCATGGCAATCAACTCCGCCGACCGCGATGGCCGCATGGGATGCCAGCAGACCGGCTTCTGTTTCCAGGGTTGCAAATGGGGCGCCAAGTGGTCGACGCTCTATGCCGAAATCCCCAAGGGCGAGGCGACCGGCAAGCTGGAGGTCAGGCCCAACAGCCACGTGCTCAAGATCGAGCACGACGACAGCGGCAAGGTGACTTCGGTCGTCTATGCCGACAAGGACGGCAAGCTGCAGAGCCAGAAGGCGCGCATCGTCTGCGTCGCCGGCAATTCCATCGAAAGCCCACGGATCCTGCTCAACTCGGCATCGTCGAAATTCCCTGACGGCTTGGCCAACTCGTCAGGGCAGGTGGGCAAGAACTACATGCGCCACACCACCGGCTCCGTCTATGCGGTGTTCGACAAGCCGGTGCATTTTTGGCGGGGCACGACCATGGCCGGCATCGTCAGGGACGAGGCGAAGCACGATCCGTCACGCGGTTTCGTCGGTGGCTACGAGCTCGAAACGCTGGCGCTGGGCCTGCCGTTTATGGCGGCATTCCTCGATCCCGGCGGCTGGGGCCGTTCGTTCACCACCGCACTCGACCACTACGACAAGATGGCCGGCATGTGGATCGTCGGCGAGGACATGCCGCAGGAGCAGAATGCGGTGAAGTTGCATGGCGAGCTCAAGGACAAATACGGCATGCCGATCCCCGACGTCTGGTTCACCGACCATCCCAACGACGTCGCCATGCGCAACCATGCCTACAAGCAGGGCATGGCGATGTATGACGCGGTCGGCGCAACCAGAACCTTCCCGACGCCGCCTTATCCCTCGACCCACAATCTCGGCACCAACCGGATGAGCGAGAAGGCGTCCGACGGCGTGGTCAACAAATGGGGCCAGACGCACGACATCAAGAACCTGTTCGTCTCCGACGGCAGCCAGTTCACCACGGGTGCCGCCGAAAACCCGACGCTGACCATCGTGACCTTGGCGATCCGCCAGGCCGACTACATCGCCGAGCAGATGGGCGCCAAGAGTATCTGATCGTCTGGCGGCGCATCCTCCGCAGTCGCCGAACCTTGCCGGTGACTGCCTCGCCAAACAAAAAAGCCCCGCTCGATGAACTGACCCCGTAAAGTTGGACGGTTCATTGAGCTGGTAGATTTAAGGGCTGGGTCCTGTATTGCACAGGGGCCAGCCCTTTCAGTTTCAG
>NZ_JACJHY010000047.1 GCF_014138625.1 Aminobacter ciceronei | reverse complement strand
GATCTCAAGTGCGGTTTGTTCAGGGCCGGCTCGCTTCAACATCACCCACTGAATCACAAACCCCCAACTCTCGCCAGGGGTTTGTCAGCAGTCTGGAGGCGATGTCATCGCCTCCTTTTTCGTTTCCGTGACTGCTGCGAGCCGAGGTCAGTCGCCGCTCGACCCTTGCGGATAGGAAATGATCGAGAGATAGCGGATCGGCAATTGGGTCAGCTCTTCCGGACCGTGCGGGGCATCGGCGTCGAAGAACAGGCTGTCGCCCGGCGTCATGCGGTAGAGGTTGCTGCCGTGGCGATAAACGACCTCGCCCTCCAGCATGTAGAGGAACTCCATGCCCTCATGCTGGAACATCGGAAACACGTCCGAATCCCCGGCAAGCGTGATCAGATAAGGTTCGACCACGACACCGGCGGTGTTGGAGCCGATATGGCCGAGCAGGTTGTACTGGTGCCCGGCGCGGGTGCCGCGACGCTCGACGTCGACGCCCTCGCCGGACTTGACGAAGACGGCGCTGCGCTCCTCTTCGAAGCGGCGGAAGAAGGCGGTCAGCGGCACGCCCAGCGCCCGCGACAGCGCCTGCAGCGTGGTCAGCGACGGCGAGGTGATGCCGTTTTCGATCTTGGACAGCATGCCGAGCGAGATGTTGGTCATCGCCGCAAGGTCGGCCACGGTGATGCCGAGCTTCTTGCGGAAGGAGCGGACTTCGTGGCCGAGCGCCACCTCCAGCACCTTCTCTGGCGTGTCACGGATGGCATGAGGATCCTGGTGAAGCGGCGATGGCTGCGCCTTCGCCGCGATCGCGGCGGCAGCCTTCTTGCCGTCGGCAGTCATCACGGCTGACAAACGGTCTTCTTTCACGCCGCTATCCCTCGTTGCAAAAACTCACAAATTCACCAGTTCACCCATGGTAAAATTTCTTTACACAAGTTTCAAGGGCCGACGATCAAACTGCAGGCAATATGCATAACGAAAAGGCAGCTTGCCGCGGAAAACCATTCCGCCACAAAGCCTTGCCATCACCTCCAGGCACGCGCCATCGGACTGCGGCGGCCCACTGATTTGACTAGTGCCCTCCCCCATTCGATTGATTTACAGCGCTCCCGGAGAGCGCGAAACTCCCAGCCCCGTGCAATTGCACGATGCATCAGCGGAGGAACTGCCATGAGGTCTGCCGGTTTCGCCAGTGGCGCCATCGTCGCCCTGGCTCTGATATGGGCTGCGGCCGCGCCCATCAACGACGCCCGCGCCGCCGAACCCAGCAAAGCCGAACTCGACGCCGCGCGCCAGGCACTGGAAAAATACAAGGATCCCTACGTCGCCGTGCGCGACCTCTATCTGTCGACGGTGGGCTGCGTTCACTACACCGGCGAAAAGATCGAAGGGCGGATGGAGTATCCGAAGGGCGCGATGGGCGTACACTTCGTCAATCTGACGGTGAAGGGCCCGCCCGACCCCACCAAGCCGAACGTGCTGGTCTACGAACCGGGTGCCGACGGCAAGCTCACCCTCGTCGCGGTCGAGTGGCTGGTTCCAATGGACGCGGTCAAGGAACGGCCGACCGTGCTCGGCCAGCCGTTCCAGGGACCGATGGAAGGGCACGAACCCCTGATCCCCAAGGAATTCGCCCATTACGACCTGCACGCCTGGCTGTTCAAGGACAATCCGAACGGGATGTTCAGCCCGACCAACCCCGACGTGTCGTGCGACGGCCATCCGTTCAGCCTGCTGGAGGAGCCGACCAAGATGGTGCATCCGCAATAAGCGGAAGCGCCTTCAAGGATCGTCCATCCAGGCTGTTCATGCGGCCGGTATCCTCAGTTCGGGCCGGCCGACAAGCGCGCCGTGGTGGCCGATGACGGCGGCCGCCACATTGGCCGCGAAGGCTGCTGCCTTCAGGTGGTCGCCGGCCTGCAGATAGTTGGCGAGGAAAGCACCGTTAAAGCTGTCGCCGGCACCAGTCGTGTCGACAACTTGTTTCGTCCGGCTGGCCGGCACGAAGCTTCGCTCGCCGTCGAAATCCAGCGTGATGCCAGCGGCACCGTCCTTGACCACGAGTTTGTTCACGCCAAGCCCAACGTAGCGCGCGATCGTCGCATCGACCGTGGCGTCGCCGAAATGCGTCGCCTCGTCTTCGAAGCTCGGCATCACCATGCTGGAGACCGCGGCCCCATCGGATATTGCGCGCCGCATCCTGTCGGCATCGTCCCACAGGCGTGGGCGGATGTTGGGATCGAAGGCGACGAGCTTGCCGGCGATCTTGGCGTGGCCAATTTCGGCAAGCAGCGTTGCGAGCGCTTCGGGCGCCAGGATCGCCAACGTGATGCCGGAGAAGAAGATCGTCTCCGAGGCGCCGATGGCCGCACGCAATGCCGAAGCGTCATCGGCGAGCAGCCGCGCAGCAGAGGTCGAGCGCCAGTAGGAGAAGCTGCGCTCGCCATCCTTGAGATGGATCATGTAGAGGCCGGGCGTACGCTCCGGCAGGCGACGGATGAAGCCGGTGCCGACACCGGTACCCTCGATGAAATTGAGCATCTCGTCGGAAATCGTGTCCGTGCCGACGGCGCTGAAATAGTCGACCGGCCATGCCTCGGGCAACAAGCTCCTGAGGTAATAGGCGGTGTTAAAGGTGTCGCCGGCAAAGCCCTTGCGCATCAGGCCGTCCCCGGCCTGGCGAAGTTCGACCATGCATTCGCCGATCAGGAGTGCGCGTCCGGCCATGAAGGGTATCCAGAATTGTGTGTGTTGCGCCGCTCAGCGCCGCCCGGCAGCGCGGGCTGCGCCCGGCGCGTGCTCGTCGGCAACATGGCCGAGGCGGTTCGACAGGTCGGCCGCGGCATCGAGCAGCGTCTTGAGATAGCTGGCGTGGTTCTTGAGCCCGTCCTCGCGCGGCGCGACGAGGCAGAGCGTGGCGATGCAGATGTTGTCGGCCTGGTAGACCGGCACGGCGAAGCAGTGGGTGAAGTTCTCCACCGCGCTGTTGAAGGTGTAGTAGCCCACTCTTGCTGCCTCGCGCACCTCGGCGATGAACTGCACTGGGTCGAGCCACTGGCCGTTGGGCAGCTGGAAATCCTCCTTCGGAATGAAGTCGAGGATCTCCTCGTCGCTCATATGGGCGACCAGCAGCCGACCCGACGCCGTCCAGGCGATGGAGACGGGATCACCGACGTTCGACGAGATGCGGAACGGGCGCAGCCCTTCTTTCATCTGGGCGACGGTGTATTTGTTGCCTTCGAGCAGACACATCTGCGCCGTCTCGCGCGTCTCCTCGGCGATGTGCGTCAACAGCTTGTCGCATTCGCGCATCAGGTCGAACTGCTCGGCATAGGCCATGCCGAGGAAATAGAGCTTGCGGCCGAGGAAGACCCGGCCGTCCTCGCCGCGATACTCGAGCACGCCCTGGCGCATCAGCAGATTGACCAGCTCATAGACGGACGAACGCGGCGCGCCGATGCCCGAGGCGATCTCGTTGGGACGCAGCGGCGTGCGCTTGAGACGCAGATAGTTCATGATCTCGAAGGCGCGGTCGAGACCGCGCGCCCGCCTGTTGGTCATGTCGTCGGATACGTCGTCCATATGCCGCCTCATCCGGCAGATCGCCGGCAAAATGTCATGTCATCACGGCGCCTTGTAGGCGACGCAGTCGATTTCGACTTTGCAATCGACCATCATACTCGACTGTACGCAAGCACGCGCCGGCGGATGGTCACCGAAATACTCGGCATAGACGCCGTTGAACGACCAGAAGTCGCGGGGGTCGTCGAGCCATACGCCGACACGCACGATGTGCTCCAGCCCATAACCGGCTTCTTCCAGGATGGCGATGACGTTTTCCATCGTCTTGCGCGTCTCGGCGATGATGCCGCCGCCAACGATCTCACCATTCTCCATGGCGACCTGGCCGGAAACGTAGAGCCAGCCATTGGCCTCGACGGCGCGCGCGAAGGGCAGTGCCTGCTTGCCCGCCCCGGTCTGGCCGGTGCCATAGCGCTTGATCGTCATGTCTATTCTCCGAATGCTAGTTGAAGGTTGAGGTCTTGAGGAACTCGGCCAGCCGCTCGGTCTGCGGCTTCAAGAACATCTCGCGCGGGTTGCCTTCCTCGCCGATGCGGCCCTGGTTCATGAAGATCACGCGCGACGACACCTCATAGGCAAAGCGCATCTCGTGGGTGACGAGCAGCATGCTCATGCCGTCGCGGGCGAGATCCTTGATGACCTGCAGCACCTCGTTGACCAGCTCGGGGTCGAGCGCCGAGGTGACCTCGTCGAACAGCATCAGCTTGGGGTTCATGGCAATGGCGCGTGCGATCGCGACGCGCTGCTGCTGGCCGCCGGAGAGCTGGCCGGGAAAACGGTCGCGGCGCTCGGCGAGGCCGACACGGTCGAGCCACTTTTCGGCGACGCTGCGCGCCTCGTCGCGGGACATCTTCTTGACCTTGACCAGGCCGAGCATGACGTTTTCGGCCGCAGACATATGCGGGAACAGGTTGAACTGCTGGAAGGCCATTCCGGTCATCGCACGCTGGCGGGCGATTTCCTTTTCCTTCTTGCGGCGGCGCGTGCCGCCTGCGGTCTCGTAGCCGATTTCTTCGCCGTCGATGCGGATCGAGCCGCCCTGGAATTCCTCCAGCATGTTGATGCAGCGGAGCATCGTTGTCTTGCCCGAGCCGGACGAGCCGATGATGGAGATGACGTCGCCCTGGGCCATGGTGCAGTCGACGCCCTTGAGGACTTCGACATCGCCGTAGCGCTTGTGCAGGTCGCGGATTTCGAGAAGGTTGCCGGTCATGGTTGCGGCCTCACGAGGGGATCGAGGTTTTGCGTTCAACGTAGCGGCCGAAACGCTCGATGCCGTAGTTGACGACGAAATAGAGGAAGCCTGCGAAGAAATAGAACTCGAGGCTCATGAAGGTGCGCGAGATCAGCTCCTGGGTCCTGAGCAGAAGCTCGGCCACGCCGATGATCGACAGAAGCGTCGAGGCCTTGACCATCTCGGCGGCCGTATTGACCCAGGCGGGCAACACCTGGCGCAGCGCCTGCGGACCAAGCACATAGGCAAATGTCTGGGGGAAGGTCAGGCCGATCGCCTTGGCAGCCTCTGTCTGGCCCTTGGGGATCGACTGCAGCGCGCCACGCACGATCTCGCCGACATGCGACGAGCAGAACACGGCAAGCGCCAGCACGCCGGCCTGGAACGGGCCGAGGTCGATGCCGACAGTGCCGAGCACGTAGTAGCTCGCGAGCACCAGCACCAGAACCGGCGTGCCGCGGATGAAGTCGGTGTAGCCGCGCACGAGCCAGCGCAACGGCTTGTTGCCATAGGTCAGCGCCAGGCCGACGCCGATGCCCAATATGGTGCCGACAAGGATCGCCAGAACCGAGATCGAGACGGTGACGCCGATGCCCTTGAGGATCGGGATGCGGGCGAGCCAGAGAGTTTCGAAGAATGTCACTGTTTCCATGGCACTCACCGGGGAATGGACATGCGCCGCTCGAGCCTGCGCAGCAGGGCTGCGAGCACCGAGCAGGTGGCGACATAGAGGCAGCTGGCGACGATCCAGGTCTCGATGACACGGAAGGTTTCGACATTGATCTTGCGCGCCTCGAAGGTCAGCTCCGGCACCGCGATGGCGGCGGCCAGCGAGGTGTCCTTGAACAGCGAGATCAGCGTGCTCGACAGCGACGGCAGCACGTTGCGCAGCATCAGCGGCATCACGATCGAGTTGCGGATCTGCGCCTGGGTCAAGCCGATGGCGAGACCGGCCTCCTTGAGCCCGTTGGGCACGGCGAGCAGGCCACCGCGAAACACTTCGGCGAGATAGGCGCCGGAATAGAGCGCCAACGTGGCGACGAAGCTCTCGATCTTGCCGAGCCGGATGCCGAGCTGCGGCAGCGCGAAGAAGGTGAACAGCACCAGCACCAGGATCGGCGTGTTGCGGATGATGGTGACATATATGCGCGCGGGGTGGCGCAACGCGCCTTGCTTCGACAACAGGCCGAAGGCGGTGATCAGCCCGAGCACGCAGCCGATGGCGATCGCCACGAAGGCGAGCGTCAGGCTGAGCCCGAGACCCCAGAGCAGCTGGTCGAAACTGCGCCAGACCGCCGAGAAATTGAGTGTGTAACCCATGGTGCCGTCAGGTTCCGGTCAGAAGAGATGGCGCGGCCGCATGTGCCAGGAGCCGCGCCACTGTTGGCGAGCTTACTTGTACTCGACCGGGAAGCCGATCTGCGGCGGAGCGAGCTCCTTGCCGAACCAGGTCTTGTAGGAGTTGGCGTAGAAGTCGAACTCGACGCCGGTCATCGCCTCATGCAGCGCGGTGTTGACGAAGTTCAGCCAGTCCTGGTCGCCGCGCTTGACGCCGCAGGCATAGGTCTGCGGATTCCAGCCATAGCCGGCATCCTTGTAGCGGTCCGGGTTCTGCTTCATGTACCAGGCCAGCGAAGACTGGTCGGTGGCAACTGCATCGGCGCGGCCCGATTCCAGTGCCTGGTAGATCAGGTCGACCGACTCATACTGGTCGACCTTGGCCTCCGGCAGCGCGGCATGCACCATCGCCTCGGCATAGACGTTCTGCAGCACCGAGATGGTGACGCCCGAGCCGGCGCCCTTGAGCGCGGCATAGTCGGCATATTTGCTGTCGCCCTTCAGCATCAGGCCGACGCCTTCGCGGTAGTAGGGAATTGTGAAGGCGATCTGCTGGGCGCGCTCGCCCGTTACCGTCATGAACTGGCAGGTCAGGTCGACCTTGTCGGTGGTGATGTTGGGGATGCGGGCATCCGACGACTGGTTGACGTATTCGATCTTGTCCGGGTCGCCGAACAGCGCCTTGGCGACGATGCGACCCATGTCGACGTCGAAGCCCTGCAGCTTGTCGTCGGCACTCTTGAAGTGCCAGGGCGCATTGGTGCTGCCGGTGCCCAAGACCAGGTGGCCACGCGCCAGAACCTCATCAAGCTTGCTCTGCTTTTCCTGTGCGCCGGCAGGCATTGCCGCCATCAGCGCGAGCGCGGCGACGGCCGCGGAAAGTGCGATCTTCATCTCGCCGTTCCTCCCAAAGAGTTCTCTAATCTAATGTCCGTTATTTCGGACACATGTCCTTAATATCGGATTGACGTATAAAGCGCCGCGCGGCATTGTTTGTCAAGCGCGGCACAGGCAAGGTCCGCGCGCGCCCATTCGATTTGGAAGGCAAAAGCCATGTTCGACAGGATCCAGACCCCCGCCGTGTTGGTGGACATCGATGTGGCGAAGCGGAACATCGAACGCTTCCAGACCTACGCCGACAGCCATGGCCTTAAGGTTCGTCCGCATATCAAGACACACAAGCTGCCTGCCATCGCCGAAATGCAGCTCGACGCGGGCGCCGTCGGCATCACCTGCCAGAAGGTGTCGGAAGCAGAAGCCATGGTCGCCGGCAGCCGCCGATTGAATGACGTGCTGATCACCTACAACATCCTCGGCGACGACAAGCTGCACGCGCTCGTGGCGCTCGCCGGCAAGGTCAAGCTTGCTGTTGTCGCCGACAATATGACCGTGATCGACGGGCTTTCAGCCGCCTTTGCGGCGGCCGGCGCTACGCTCAATGTCTTCGTCGAGTGCAACACAGGTGCCGACCGCTGCGGCGTCGGCACAACTGAGGAGGCAGCCGCGTTGGCCGTCCGCATCCATGCGGCTCCCGGCCTGCGGTTCGCCGGGCTGATGACCTATCCGCCGGTGGGCGGTGCTGCCAAGGTGCAGGCCTTCATGACCGAGGCCAAGGCACTGATCGAAGCCAGGGGCATTGCCGTTCCCGCCATAAGCTCGGGGGGCACGCCCGACATGATGAAGGCGCATCTGGCGCCGATCGCCACGGAATTCCGCCCCGGCACCTATGTCTACAACGACCGTTCGCTCGTCGCCCGCGACGTCGCCAGCTGGGACGACTGCGCACTCACCGTGCTCGCCACCGTCGTCTCGGTGCCCGCCTCCAACCGCGCCATCATCGACGCCGGCTCGAAGACGCTGACCTCGGACCTGCTCGGCCTCGTGGGCCACGGCCATGTGCTCGGGCGCCCCGACATCTCGATCGACCAACTTTCCGAGGAGCACGGCCACCTGCGTTGCCAGAGCGATATCAATCTCACCGTCGGCCAGCGCATCCGCATCGTGCCCAACCACGCCTGCGTCGTCACCAACATGGTCGACGGCGTCTATGTCTACGGCAAGGACAAGGCACCGGAGCTATGGCCGGTACCGGCACGCGGCAAGATCGTCTGAGCCGCGCCATCCAATAGTGAAAGGCCTCCCCGACACCGGTCAGGGAGGCCTTTGTCGTTTCTGTCGAGATGTCTAGCGGACGACCAGCACCGGCACCTTGCTGTTGGTCAAAACGTCGACGGTCTGGCTGCCGAGGATAAGCCGCCCCAGGCCGCGGCGGCCATGCGAGGCCATGACGATCAGGTCGCAGCCCTTTTCCTGGGCGAGCTGATTGATCGCCTCCGCCGCCCACATCTCTTCGACATGCACCGTATCGGCATTGACGCCAAGCTTGTCGGCCTGGGCCTTGGCGGCGGTCAGCACCTTGGCGCCATATTCCTCGCCCGATTTCTGGTAGGAGACGATGTCTTCGGCCGTCGCGACCGGACCATACATGCCGGCAGAGGCGAAGATCGGCGCCGGCTCGGTCACGTTCATGACCGTCACCTTGGCACCGATGCCCTTGGCCAGGCCCAAGCCATGGTCGAGCCCCTTCTGCGCCAGCTCCGATCCGTCAGTGGCAATGAGGACGTGGGTGTACATGGATTTCTCTCCTTGGCTCGCCGAACCCGTTGGGTTGCGACGCTAACTTTTACGCCCAGCCTTTCCGACCGTCGCCCATGGGTCAAGGCGAAGGCCTTGAAATCGGCTGGCACAGCCGCACAAATCCCTTGACCGTTATATTCAGTCAAACATAACAATGCGCCGCTCGTTATATTGGCATGTATATATCCAAACCCATTGTTCAACCCGAGATCGACAGCATGAGACGCCGCAACCTCTTGATTTCATTCCTGGCTGCCGCCACCGCCCTGGTCGCTTCAGCCTCGCTCGCTGCCGCCGAGCAGCGCGTCTTCACCGACGCCGCCGGTCGCAAGGTGGCGTTGCCCGAGAAGATCACCCGCGTCATGGCCGCCGGTCCGCCCGCCTCGGTGCTGCTCTACTCGGTCGCGCCCGACCGCATGGTCGGCTGGGTGCGTGAATTCACGGACGACGAAAAGGACTTCATCGCAGCGCCTTATCGTGACCTGCCCGTCCACGGCCGCCTGACCGGCAAGGGCGACACCGCCAACATGGAAGCCGTGCTGGCGATGAAACCCGACATCATCCTCGATGTCGGTACCGTCAACCCGACCTATGCCTCGCTCGCCGACAAGGTACAGGAGCAGACCGGCATCCCTTACGTGCTGGTCGACGGCAGCTTCGCCAACGCGCCGAAGTCGCTGCGCGAGATCGGCGAACTCCTGGGTGAGAAGGAACAGGCGGAGAAACTCGCTGCCTACACCGAGGCTGCGATGCAGCGGCTCGACAAGGTCGTCGCCGAGGTGCCGGCCGACCAGCGCCCGCGCGTCTATTACGGCCGCGGTCCCGACGGACTGGAGACCGGCCTCGCCGGCTCGATCAACATGGAAGTGCTGTCCGCCGTCGGTGCGACCAATGTCGCCGAAGCCGCAGGTAAGGGCTCGCTCGCAAATGTCTCGCTCGAACAGATCCTGTCGTGGAACCCCGACGTCATCCTGACGCTCAGCCCGATGTTTCGGAAGTCGGTGCTGTCGGACCCGTCATGGGCAGGCATCAAGGCGGTGAAAGACGGCCGCGTGTTCCGTGCGCCGGCCCTGCCCTTCGGCTGGTTCGACGCGCCTCCCGGCGTCAATCGCGCCATCGGCATATCGTGGCTCACCTCCGCACTCTATCCCGGCAAGGCCGAGATCGATCTGAAGGCCGAGACCCGCGACTTCTACAAGCTGTTCTATCATGTCGATCTCACCACCGAGCAACTCGGCAAGCTGCTTGCCGACACCGGCCGGAAGCCCTGAGCTTCGAGCGGAAGCCAAGCACTTGCAGCAGCAGCCAAAAGCCCAGCACGCCGGGCCGATCGCCATCGGCGCGCTGGCGGGTCTGCTCGTCGCCGTCATCCTCGTAGCGATCCTGACCGGCAAATATCCGGTGATGCCAGGCGACATCTTCGCGGTGGTTGTGGCCAAGCTGTCGGGCGGCGAAAGCGGCGTTGCGCCGACGATCGAGACCGTGATCTGGAACGTGCGCCTGCCGCGCGTCTGCGCCGGCATCCTCGTCGGCGCTTCGCTGGCGGCGGCGGGCGCGGTCTATCAGGGCCTGTTCCGCAACCCGCTGGTTTCACCCGACATCCTCGGCGTCTCCGCCGGCGCCAGCTTCGGCGCGGTCGTGGGCATCTTCCTGTCGCTGTCAGTACTCGCCATCCAGGGCCTCGCCTTCGCCGGCGGGCTGGCAGCTGTGGCAATCGTCTATGCCATCGGCTCGATCGTGCGCGAGCGCGACCCGATCCTCGTGCTGGTGCTCGCCGGCGTCGCCATCGGCGCGCTGCTGGGCGCCTGCGTGTCGCTGCTCAAGGTGCTCGCCGATCCCTACAACCAGCTGCCCGCCATCACCTTCTGGCTGCTCGGCAGTCTCGCCAGCATCAACCGCGCCGACCTTGGCTCCATCCTGCCCGCCGTCCTTGTCGCGCTGCTACCGATGGTGCTGCTGCGCTGGCGCATGAACCTGATGACGCTCGACGACGAGGAGGCGCGCGCGCTTGGTGTCGAGACACGCTGGATTCGAATCGTCATCGTCGCCGCCGCCACGCTGATGACCGCCGCCGCCGTCTCGACTTCAGGCATCATCGGCTGGATCGGCCTTTTGGTGCCGCATGTCGCGCGCATGTTCGTCGGGCCCGATTTCTCGCGCCTGCTGCCGACCTCGATGCTGATCGGCGCCGCCTACATGGTCGGCGTCGACACGCTTGCCCGCAGCATCGCCGCGATCGAGGTCCCGCTGGGCATCCTCGCCGCCGCCATCGGCGCGCCATTCTTCCTCTATCTGCTTCTGACGACCCGGCGAGGCTGGCAATGATGCTTCAGGCAACCGATCTCGCATTCGGCTATGGCCGCGTCAAAATCGGCCAAGGGGTCACGCTGTCGGTCGACCGCGGGGAAGTGTTGTGCCTGCTCGGTCCCAATGGCTGCGGCAAGACCACTTTGTTCAAGACCCTGCTCGGCCTATTGCCGCGCCAGGGCGGACATCTGGAATTGAACGGCAAGGACATTTCGACCTTCTCGCGCGCACAGTTCGCCCGCCACATCGCCTATGTGCCGCAGGCCACCGGCGCCTATTTCCCATTCTCGGTGTTTGACGTCGTCTTGATGGGCCGCGCCAGCCGCATCGACACCTTCGCCTCACCGACCAGGGCCGACCGGGCGATCACGCAGGAAGCGCTGGCAGCCCTCGGCATCGGCCATCTCGCCACCCGCCCCTTCACCGACATCTCGGGCGGCGAAAAGCAGATGACGCTGATTGCCCGCGCACTCGCCCAGGAGCCCGAACTGATCGTGATGGACGAGCCGACGGCCAGCCTCGACTTCGGCAATCAGGCCCGCGTCTTGAGTCGCATTTCGAGCTTCGCCGGCTCAGGCATGGCGGTGGTCATTTCCACCCACGATCCCAGCCATGCCTTTGCCTGCGCCAGCCGTGTCGCGCTGATGCAGTCGGGGGCACTGGTCGCCATCGGCAAGCCTGCCGACGTGCTGACACCGCAATTGCTGCGAGCTCTCTATGGCGTCGGCGTTGCAGTGGCCTATCTCGAACAAGCCGGACGCCATGTCTGCACGCCAACCCTCAACGAAAGGAACGCACCATGAAGATCAGCGCCCGCAACCAGATCAAGGGCAAGATCGTCGAAGTGATCAAAGGCACGACAACACCGCATGTCCGCATCGACATCGGCGGCGCCGTCGTCACCGCCTCGATCACCAATGAGGCGGTCGACGACCTGAAGCTCGCCGTCGGCAAGGACGCCTATGCAGTCATCAAGGCCTCCGACGTCATGGTCGCGGTCGACTGAGCGTGGTCCGCGAAAACGAAATCCGCGACGCTGAAAGTGCCGTCGCACTGCCCTCGGGTTACGATGCCGAGATCTATTTCATCGGCCGCATCCGAACACCCTGGGACTCGCGCCTTTTGACCCCGCGACAGGGCCGCGCCGATGGTCCTGTCTGCCATATCGAGATTTTCGAGCCATGGGTGGCGGCCCTCGAAGACGTCGCGCAATTCGCACGCCTGGAAGTGCTCTACTGGCTTCACCTCTCCCGGCGCGACCTGGTGCGCCAGAGTCCGGCCAATGACGGCGCCGCGCGCGGCACCTTCTCGCTGCGCTCGCCCGTTCGCCCCAATCCGATAGGCACCCAGATCGTCGAACTGGTCAGCATCGAGGGCAACATGCTTTCGGTGCGCGGCATGGATTGCCTCGACGGCACGCCGCTGATCGACATCAAGCCCGACCGGACGCTGTTCAGCCCCATCGCCCCGCCCCAGCCGGGAGACTTCCAGACCAGCTAATTCAGGCAGATCTCGGCCGCCATTCCGTCTGCACTGCGCTTGGCCTCGGCGCCGACGGAGTAGGTGGCGCATTCCAACGTGTTGGCCATCTTGGCGCCGCCGAGATCGAACTTCATCGCCCGCGCGCCATCCGGGAAGACCTGCCGTTCAAGGATCCAGGTCAGCTGTTGCAGGACGATATCGGGATCCATGCCGGGCGAACGCCTGATCACCGCATCGACGCCGAGCTGCGGATTGACGAGGCAATCATGCCAGGCCTGGCGCGTGATCGCCTGCAGCTTGCCGGCGAGACCCGGTTCCCGGTCCAGCACCGAATTCAACGCCACCAGCGCGCCCGAATAGATGTCGAGCCCGTTGTCGGCGAAATAGAGGAAGTCGAGGCCGCTGGCGTCGTGGCCACGCATCTGCATGGCAAATTTCAGTGTCGCATCGAAACAGGTCGCCGCCAGCACCGCGCGAGACGCCACCAGCCGGTCACGCTCTTCCGGCTGGACGCCGAGATAGGTGTAGCTGTCGGGCGCAAAGCCGTTGCGCTTGAGCAGCAGCGGTAGAAGCCGCGCCGAGGTGTCGCCGTTCGGTCCGCACAAAGTGCTGCCGGGAATATCGGCGAGGGTCAGCCGCTTGCCGTCGGAGACGTAGCCGAGACAGCAGGGCGTGTGCTCATAGATCGGCACGAGACAGGAGATCTCGGTTTCGCCTGTGCGCAGCGCCCGCTCGAAGACAGAGGATACATCGCCGTATCCGATATCGGCCTCATCGTTCACCAGCGTGCGCGTCACCAGCGACGAGCTGAAGCCTTCGACGAAGCTGCAGGACAGGCCATGGTCACCGAAATAGCCGGCGTCGGCTGCATGCAGAAACGGCGAATTCTGCCCTTGATACAGATAGTTGAGCTTGAAGCGCAGTTCCATTTCACAAAACCTCGAACTTTCGGAACGGCCGTTCTTGAGAAACAGATTCTCCAGAAACTATTGTATCCAAATTGGCCGCCGTCCTTGGTGGCTTTAGCAATTTGCGATATAATGCAAACATTCTGTTTTCAAGCAGCCCATCAAAGGAGTGATCATGAGAATTGCGCGGACAGCCCTGCTGGCCCTCATTGCGATTTTCGGCGTGAGCGCAGCAAGTGCACAGGACTACAAGGCCGCCCTGGTTGCACCTGATACCATCACCGTCGGCACGTCAGGCTCGGCCCCGCCCTTCAGCATGACCAATGCTGCGGGCGAGCTTGAAGGCTTCGACATCGACGTCGTCAATCTCGTCGCCAAGCAGCTCGGCCTGACCGCCAAGTTCGAGAAGCTCGACTTCGCCGGGCTGTTGCCGGGCCTCACCGCAGGCCGCTTCGACCTGATCGCCTCGGGCGTGACCCGCACACCGGAGCGCCTGGCTTCGAAGGACTTCTTCCTGCTGTCGCCCTACATCGTCAACGGTGCTGCCATCACCCGCCGCGAGGCTGACACCGACGTCGCCAACTGGAAGGATGTCTGCGGCAAGACAATGGGCGCGGTGCGCGGCGGCGCCTTCCAGAAGGTCGCCAAGGAGAAGCTTCCGGCCGATTGCGTCACCAAGAGCCGTGAGTATCCCGGCGCCACCGAGCTGTTCCTCGACCTCGAGAACCGCCGCATCGATTTTGCCGCCCACGACTTCCTCGGTCCGAAATACCTCGCCAAATCGGGCAAGCTGACCGGCACTGTTACCCTCGACGACCTGTTGTCGACCATCACCCAGAGCGTTGCCGTCAGCAACAAGAACAAGCCGCTGGCCGACGCCATCGACGCCCAGTTCGAGACCTGGCGCAAGGACGGCACCCTGCAGGGCCTGGCCGACAAGTGGTTCGGCGCCTCCATCGACTGGTCGAAGGCTCAGTAAGCAGGGCTGCCGCGAGGGGCGCGGGACATGGAAATCGCACTTGCCTGGCTGCCGCGGCTGTTGGTTGCGGCGGCCCTCACCATCGGGCTGTCGGCAGTGGTCTTCAGCCTGTCGGCAGTCTTCGGCCTGTTGTTGTCCCTCGTTCACTACGGCCGCGAAAAATCCTGGCTCCGGAACGGTATCGAGGCGTTCAGCGCCTTCTTCCGCTCGGTGCCGGAACTCGTGGTGCTGTTCCTGTTCTTCTTCGGCGGGCCGCAGGTCGGCATCGACTTCGGCCCGATCGGCTCGACGATCATCGCCTTCACGCTCGTCGGCATCGCCTTCGACTATCAGGTATTCAAGGGCGCGTTGAAGGCCGTGCCATTCGGCCAGTATGAGGCGGGCCTCGCGCTCGGCCTGCCCAAGCGGGTCGTGTTCCTTAGGGTGCTGATCCCGCAGATCCTGCCATTGGCACGCAAGGGCTGGATCACCTACGCCATCGGCACGGTCAAGCGCATGTCGATCGCCTCGGCGGTGTCGGTCAG
Source organism: Aminobacter ciceronei (assembly GCF_014138625.1). Taxonomy (GTDB): domain Bacteria; phylum Pseudomonadota; class Alphaproteobacteria; order Rhizobiales; family Rhizobiaceae; genus Aminobacter; species Aminobacter ciceronei. The sequence goes on along the minus strand of NZ_JACJHY010000047.1, from coordinate 19,903 downwards.
CGAGATTCTCTACGTCACCAAGCAGGGCATCGCCGCCACCAACGCACCTTTTACCTTCCTGACGCTCGCCGTCGGCCTCTACATCCTCATCGTCACGCCGCTGCTCGTCTTCAACGAGCGCAAGCCCAAGCAAGCGGTGGCGCGATGAACATCCTGCTCGACCCGACCTACCAGCAGATGCTGTTCGACGGGCTGGCGATGACGCTGTTCATCTCGGTGGTCGTCATCGTTGTCTCCAACATCCTTGCACTGCCGCTGGCCATCTACATGCAGCGGCCCAAGGGCGCGTTTCACCGCGTCATCATCGGCTACAGTTTCTTTGCCCGCGCGGCTCCCGTTCTGGCATTGCTGTTTGCGCTCTATTATGGCCTGCCTCGCCTCGGCATCTATCTCGAGCCGGTGCCGTCGGCGTTGATCGGCCTGATCTTCGCCTCGACCGCCTACAATCTCGAATTCCTGCGCTCCGGCTTCGAGAGCATTCCCCCAGGCCAGCTCGACGCCGCCAAGGCGCTCGGCCTTAGGCCATTTGCGACCTATTGGAAGGTGATGATCCCGCAGGCCTACAGGCTGGCGGCACCGTCGCTGTTTTCCAATGCCATCCAGATGGTCAAGGGCAGCTCGCTCGCCAGCCTCGTCGCCATAGACGAGCTGACGGCGGCCTCGACCGTCATCATCTCCGAGACCTACAAGGCCATCGAGGTGTTGCTGGTGGTGTCGGTCTTTTATCTCGTCATCGCAGCGGCGATCATCGCCTTTCAGTACATCTACGAAACCAAGCAGAGCGCGCGCCGACGCTGATCAGAGGATCCTCTTGCCAAAGGCGGACATGACGAAGTTGACCGCTTCGGTGGCGACGCGCGGCTCCGTCTCCGCGGCCAATCCCGAAACGTCCATCGACAGCATGCCGCCGGACAGCGCTATCGCCTCCATCGCCTGGTGCGTCTCGCGCACGGTCATGCCGCCGGAGCCACTCGCCCAGCCGGGAATTTCGGTGGCCGTGGGGGAATAGCTGACGTGGAAACCGACGGTTCCCGATGAGGCGATGCGGATTGCCTCGCGCATCACCTCGCGCATGCCGGAGCCGTCGACCTCTGCCATGGTGAAGGCGGTGACGCGCGAATCCTTGAGGATGCGCACCTCCGCCGGATCGGCCTCGCGCAGCCCGACGAGCACGACATTTTCGGGCGACAGCTGCGGCTGCAGCGCGCCGGGCTTGTGGTCGAGGCCGAGCAGCCGCGCCAGCACCGAGCGCTCCGGCGCCTCGACACCCTCCTCGCCCTCCGGCATCAGCGCGGCAATGGAATCGATCCAGATCAGTCCCAGGGAATGTGTCGCCTCGGCGGCTGTTGCCAGCGCCTTCGACGCCACATGCCTGTCAGCACCGGCGTGCAACCTGATGAGGCCGGCCGGCGGATGCTCGGCATCGGCGATCTCGATGACGTCGAACTGCATCTGTTCGAGCCGCGTACCAACAGACTGTCTTGCCAGCAGTGGCCCGGCAGCACTGTCGGCCACGATCGAGACCATGCGGCGGCCGGTGACGTCGGTGATGTCGTGCATCGGCGCCTTCTCGACATATTCCGAAGTCATCGCCGTCAACAGCGCGCCATAGTTCATGTGGAAGCTGACGCGATCGCCGACGACCAGCGGCGGCTCGGCGTCGGTAATGTCGAGCACGAGATGGTCGCTCGACGCGCCCAGCACCCGCACGCCCCGATGGATCGGCACAAGGCCCTCAATCATCGTGTCCTCGCGGCCGATATTGGCGATGCCGCGCAGCCTGTCGCCCTCGTCGACGAACACCGGCTGGTTGCCGAAGGCGTCGTAGCCGGATTCACCGATCGGCAGCGACGGCTTGAGCTTGACCTCGATCAGGTCGCCGGTGAGCTTGAAGGCGTTGAACTCCAGCTCCCGCCACGGCTCTTCCCGGAAGGTCTCGTAGCCGCCCTGCAGGATCGCCTCGCCGATGCGCAGGTTGTTGATGCCGGCCGGCAGCTTGTTGTCCAGAAGCAGCGGCAGCGACGACGAATTGCCGCCCGACACCCAGTCGAGGCTGACGCCGGCAAGGCGCTCGACCTTGTAGGCATAGGCGACAAGCTGGCTGAGGTTCTCCTCCGTCGGCATGATGGCGCCAAAGCAGGTCAGGTTGGTGCCCAGGCCTGCAATGCGCACGCCGGGCAGTTCGAGCACGCGCTCGACGGTCGGCAGAAGGTCGTTTGGCCAGATGCCTTCGCGCAGGTCGCCGAGGTCGACCATCAGCATGATGTCGTGGACACGGCCGATGCGCTGGGCGATGCGCGAGATCTCGCGGATGATCTCCAGCTCCGACTGCAGGCTGATGTCGACAGTGCGCACCACCTCCTCGACGCGCGAAATCGGCGGGCTGCGCAACAGCATTACAGGGCAGCCGATGCCGCTTTCGCGCAACCGGCGGATGTTCTCGAAACGCGACTCGGCGAGCCCCGCCACACCGCCGCGCAGCATGGCGCGCGCCACCTGCGGCATGCCGCAGCTGCCCTTGGTGACACCGAACACCTTGATGCCGGATTGGCTCGCGCGCTCGACGACTGCCCGCGCGTTGCGCTCGATGCGACCGAGATCGATGGCGACTTGCGGTCCAGACATGACTCAGCCCCCGTAGACCAGCCCCTGTGGATCGATGTCGGGCTTGCGGCCGGCCACGAGGTCGGCAAGGAACTTGCCGGAGCCGCAGGCCATGGTCCAGCCGACATGGCCGTGGCCGGTGTCGAGATAAAGCCCCTTGTAGCGGGCCGGGCCGATGACTGGCACCGAGCCCGGCATCATTGGCCGGAGACCGGCCCAGACCTCGGCCTTGCGCGGATTGAAGGCGCCCGGGAAAAGCTCCTGGCCGGCCTTGAACAGGCGGGCGAAATCGCTCGGCTTGTAGCTGCGATCGAAGCCGGCGAACTCGGCGGTCGCAGCCAGCCGCAGGCGATCGCCAAGCCTGGAATAGGCGATCAGGTTGTCCTCATCGGCGCCGCCCATCGTCGGTCCCTTTTCGGGAGCATCGAGCGGCACTGTCGCGGTGTAGCCTTTGACCGGATAGACGGGCAGGTCGATGCCATGGCGGCGACCGAGCAATCCACTCTCAGGCCCCATGGCGATGACCACCGCATCCGCTGTGAGCACGCCGGCTTGCGTCTTCACCCCAGCGACGCGATCGCCCTCGACGACCAAGCCCTCGACAGTGGTGTCGAACTTGAACGTCACACCCAGCCGCTCCCTGGCATAAGCGGCGAGCTTTTCGACGAACATGCGGGAGTCGCCGGTCTGATCCACAGGCGAATAGACGCCGCCCGCAATACCGTCCTTGGCGGCCGCCAGGCCGGGCTCCAGCTCAACCATGCGATTGCGGTCGACGATCTCGATCGGCAGGCCGTGTTTTGCGAGGAAGCGGTAATTCTCGCTGCCTTCGTCGAGGCTCTTCTGCGAGCGGAAGAAATAGAGGATGCCCTTGCGCCGGTCGTCATAGCCGATGCCGGCTTCGTCGGAGATCTCGTTGATGCACTGGCGCGAATAGAGCGCGAGCCGGAGCTTGACCTCGCTGTTGGCGCGCAGCCGCGCCGTCGTGCACTGGCGCAGGAAGCGCAGGCTCCAGGCATAAAAATAGGGGTCGAGCCTGAGCCTGACCTTGATGCCGAGATCGGAGGTATAGAGCGAGCGGATGAAGGTCTTCAGCGCCGCCGGCGAGGCCCAGGCGGTGGCGTCGCCCGGCGAAACCAGGCCGGCATTGGAGTAGCTCGTGCCGCGTGCCGCCGCCGGATGGCGTTCGACGACGGTGACCTCATGGCCGTCGCGCGCCAGGTAATAGGCTGCTGCCGTTCCGACCACACCTGCGCCGAGAACCAGTATCTTCATGCTGCCACCCCATAGAGCGTCGTGCAGTGCCCCTGGCACGCGGAAAGGACGCTCCAACTGTTTCTTGCGCATCGGCGATGCCGAGGATTGGCCGATGCACCAGGCTCTGGCGGGAACCCTTCACCGTGCGGGGCCAGGCCCCTTTGCCACCCATAACGCCTGGCGCTGCAATTATCGAGACGGGGCGGCGGATATCCACCACCTGCAGCTTATATAACGGAAGAGTTCTTGCGGCTGAGCAGCCGTTCCCAGTTCAGCGCGTCGCCGACGATCGCATCGAGATCGTCATGCTTTGGCGCCCAGCCGAGTTCGCCGCGCGCCAGATCCGAATTGGCAACGACAGAGGCCGCATCGCCCGGGCGGCGGACAGCCATCTCGACGGCGAAGTCGGCGCCATGGACGCGGCGCACGCTGTCGATCACTTCGAGCACCGAATAGCCGTGGCCGTAGCCACAGTTGGCGACGAGGTTGCCGCCACCTGCGCGCAAGCGCGCGAGCGCCAGGCGGTGCGCGGCGGCGAGGTCGGAAACATGGATGTAGTCGCGCACGCAGGTGCCGTCAGGGGTCGCATAGTCTTCGCCGAACACCTGCATCGAGCCGCGCTTGCCGAGTGCGGTTTCGCAGGCGACCTTGATCAGATGCGTCGCACCCTTGGTCGACTGGCCGGTACGACCCTTGGGATCGGCGCCGGCGACGTTGAAATAGCGCAGCGCCGTGTAGGTCAGTGGGTGGGCCGCCGACGCATCGCGCAGCATCCATTCGCTCATCAGCTTGGACAGGCCGTAAGGCGATTCCGGCGCAAGTCGGGCGTCCTCGACCACCGGCTCCATGCCAGCGGCGCCATAAACGGCAGCGGTCGAGGAGAAGATGAAATGCTTCACCCCTTCGCGCACCGCCGTCTCGATCAGGCTGCGCGTCTTGCAGGTGTTGTTCTCGTAATAGCCGAGCGGATCGGACACCGATTCCGGCACGACGATGGAGCCTGCAAAATGGACAATGGCGTCGACGCCATGCTCGCGGATCAACTGACCGACGAGATCGTTGTCGGCGACGTCGCCCCTGACCAGCGTGGCCTCGGGCGCCACCGCCCAGTCAAAACCTGTCGACAGCCGGTCGAGCACGACGACCTTCTCGCCCGCATCGAGCAGCTCCCAGACCATGTGGCTGCCGATGTAGCCGGCACCGCCCGTTACCAATACCGCCATGACAACACTCCGCATCGCATCCGTCGCGCTCTGTGTAGCCCGACAATACCGGCAAATGCGAGATAGGACTTTCGCGGCGAGATCACGTTGACCATTCGGTCGCAGTGGAATTTGATCCACATCAAGGGACTTTTCGGCGTTCCGTGGTCGTTTGGGACGTCGAGGGCGTGGCATTTTGACCAGAAACGGTCGATGGACGCCGAACCGACCGTTGATTATGCTCATGGTTGAAAAATTGGGACGTCCATATGAACTACCAGCGGTTTCTCGAAGAAGCGATCGACCAGGTCCACGCCGAGCGCCGTTATCGCGTGTTTGCCGATCTCGAGCGCATCGTCGGCAAGTTTCCGCGCGCCATCTGGCGTGCCAACGGCAAAGCCGAGGAAATCACCGTCTGGTGCTCGAACGACTATCTCGGCATGGGCCAGCACCCCGACGTGGTCGCTGCCATGCAGCAGGCGGCCGGCAACATGGGCACCGGTGCCGGCGGCACGCGCAACATTTCCGGCAACAACCATCCGCTTGTCGAGCTTGAGCATGAGCTCGCCGACCTGCACGGCAAGGAAGCCGGCCTCGTCTTCACCTCCGGCTTCGTCTCCAATGAAGCTGCCATCTCGACCATCGGCCGGCTTCTGCCGAACTGCCTGATCCTGTCCGACGAGCTCAACCACGCCTCGATGATCGAGGGCGTGCGCCGCTCGGGCGCCGAGAAGAAGGTGTTCCGCCACAACGACGTCGCCCATCTCGAAAGCCTGCTGCAGGCCGCCGGCCGTGAGCGCGCCAAGCTGATCGTGTTCGAGAGCGTCTATTCGATGGACGGCGACATCGCCCCCATCGCCGAGATCGCCGACCTCGCCGAGAAATACAACGCCATGACCTATATCGACGAGGTTCATGCGGTTGGCATGTATGGCGGCCGCGGCGGCGGCATCACCGAGCGCGAGGGCCTCGCCCACCGCATCGACATCATCGAAGGCACGCTGGCCAAGGCTTTCGGCACGCTCGGCGGCTACATCACCGGCACGCGCAGCGTCATCGACGCCGTACGCTCCTATGCACCCGGCTTCATCTTCACCACCGCCCTGCCGCCATCGATCGCAGCAGCAGCGACGGCGTCGATCCGCCACCTGAAGACCTCGCAAGCCGAGCGCGACGCCCAGCAGCGCCAGGCGACGCACACCAAACAGGTACTGGCGGACGCCGGCCTGCCTGTCATGGAGTCGGCAACGCACATCGTGCCGATCCTGGTCGGCGATCCTGAGCTGTGTAAGATGGCCAGCGACCGCCTGCTCGGCGTCCACGGCATCTACATCCAGCCGATCAACTACCCGACCGTGCCACGCGGCACCGAGCGGCTGCGCGTGACGCCGACGCCGTTCCACAGCGACGCGCTGATCGCCGAACTCAAGGCAGCACTCGTCGAGACCTGGAACGCGCTGGGCATTCCCTATCGCACCGAGGGCCATACCGAAGTTCCCAAGAGCGAGCGCATCGTCTCGCTGCTGGTGCCGCAGTCGGGCGGCTGATTGCAGCTCATCTCATTCGAAAGGCCCGGAACCGGTCAGGTTTCGGGCCTTTCTGCATCTTGAGCCTTGGATCCGCCGTTCGGGCTATTGCTCCCTGATCCATCTGGCCAGCCGCTGCGATGCCTCCTCGACCTGGTCGAGGCGGCGGTGGAAGCACAGACGCAGGAACCCCTCGCCGCCGGCGCAGAACGCGGTGCCGGGGGCAACGCCGACCGCAACCTTGTCGACAATGTCGAAAGCGGCAGCGTCGGCATCCTTCATGCCGTCGACGGCAAAGAACAGGTAGAAGGCGCCCGGCGGCACGCTGAAACGCACCTTGCCTGTCTCGCCCAGAATCCTGCAGACGATGTCGCGCGCCTTGTGGGCACGTTCGACCTGCTCGGCGATGAAGGCATCGCCCTCGTCGAGAGCGGCAATGCCGCCACGCTGCATGAACTGCGCCACGCCGGAGCTCGAATATTGCACCAGATTCTCGAAGGTGCGACTGAGCGACGGATGCGTCTTCAGCCAGCCGACGCGCCAACCGGTCATTGCCCAGTTCTTGGAAAAGGTGTTGACGAACAGGATCCTGTCCTCCGGATCCATGATGTCCATGAACGACGCCGAACGGCGGCCATCATAGTGGAACAGCGCATAGATCTCATCGGCAATGATCCAGAGGTTCTTCCGGCGCGCCAGGTCGAGGATCGCCTGCAGCGTCTCGCGGTCGGCGGTCCAGCCGGTCGGGTTGGACGGCGAGTTGACGAAGATCGCCCTGGTGCGCGGCGTGATGGCGGCAGCGATCTTCTCGACGTCGCAGCTCCAGCCATTGTCGGTCATGTCGAGCAGCACCGGCACCGGCCTGACGCCGGCAACGCCTGCCGCGCCGGCAAAGTTCGGCCATGCCGGCGCCAGATAAATGGCTTCGTCGCCGGCGCCCGCCGTCACTTGCAGCGCCATGGTAATCGCCTGCATGCCGCCGATCGTGACGATGAATTCGTTGGCGCCGAAGCCCTTGCCGAAATGGCGCTGGTAGTAGCGTGCGATGGCCTGGCGCAGTTCCGGAATGCCGGCCTGCCAGGTGTAGAAGGTCTCGCCATTGGCAAGGCCCCGCGCCGCGGCGTCGCTGATGAAGGCGGGCGTCGGCATGTCGCTCTCGCCCGACCACATCGGGATGAGGCCGGTGCGGTCGCGCCCGTAATTGGCAACCGCCTCGATACCGCTCATCGGCGCGTTGCGGGCCTCAATGCGAACGGCGTCGAGAAGGCTCATGGTCACCCCAGGCTGGACATTTGCTGCTTGGACCTAGTCCTATCGTGCCGGCAGAGACGAAAAAACCCCGGTGGTCCAGCCAGCCGGGGGTTTTCGCGATGCCAGGCTCAGCCGGCTATTTCTTGGCGAGCAGGTCGCGGATTTCGGTCAGCAGCGCGACATCGGCAGGCGGTGGCGCTGCCGGTTCGGCTGCCTTCTGCTTCTCCAGACGCTTGCGCATGGTGTTCACGCCCTTGACCATCAGGAAGATGATCCAGGCAAGGATCAGGAAATTGATGACAACGGTGAGGAAGTTACCATAGGCGAAAACCGGCCCCTGTTTTTTCGCTTCTTCCAGCGACGTCGCGGTGACCGCATCAGAAAGCGGGAGGAAGTAGTTCGAGAAATCCGCGCTGCCTGCCATGCCGATTATCGGCATGATGATATCGGCAACCAACGATGACACGATAAGCCCGAAGGCGCCGCCGATAATGACACCGACGGCCAGGTCCATCACATTGCCCTTGGCAATAAACTCCTGGAATTCCTTTAGCATTGAACCCTCCGTTCACGATCTGCAGAAAGGCGAATCGTTCCCCGCCAACCGTCGCCGCACGTTGTCACCATAGCAAAAACCGTCGGTTGCAAAACCCCGCCCCTGCAAGCACCGACACGGCCGGTCTAGGAGACAAGGATAATGGACTTGTCTTCGCGGCTGTGATTGCCTCAGCACACGGGAAACAGACATTTGCGTGGGAGTGAGAAGCTAGAGTGCAGGGCTTGGCCGTCGTCCTCATCGCCGTCGCCTATGTCACGCTGTTGTTCGCCATTGCGAGCATCGGCGACCGCCGCGCCGCGAACTGGGGTCCGGGCCGGCCGCGGCCGTTCATCTACGCGCTCAGCCTCGCCATCTACTGCACGTCCTGGACCTTCTTCGGCTCGGTCGGTCTGGCTTCCGAGCGCGGGCTCGAATTCCTCGCCATCTATGTCGGCCCGGTGCTGGTCTTCATGTTCGGCTTCCCGCTGCTCAGCCGCATCATCAAGCTGGCCAAGGCCGAGAAGATCACCTCGATCGCCGACTTCCTCGGCGCGCGCTACGGCAAGAGCTTTTCCGTCGCCTCGATCGCCACCCTGATCGCCACGGTCGGCGCCATCCCCTACATCGCGCTCCAGCTCAAGGCGATATCGGGCTCGGTCAGTCTGATGGTCGAGCACTACACCGGCTCACCGCCATCCTTCGATCCCTTCGTCAGCGACATCTCGCTGATCGTGGCGCTGCTCTTGGCACTGTTTGCCACCCTGTTCGGTACCCGCCATGCCGACGCCACCGAACACCAGAACGGGCTGGTGCTGGCGGTCGCGGTCGAGTCGATCGTCAAGCTCGTCGCCTTCCTCGCCGTCGGCCTGTTCGTCACCTTTGCGCTGTTCGACGGCCCTGGCGACATGCTGAACAGCTTCGGCGCCACCGAACAGGTCGGTGATGCCATGAGCTATGGCACCTCGCTCGGCACTTGGCTGGTGGTCACCTGCATAAGCGGCTTTGCCATCGTGATGCTGCCGAGGCAGTTCTACGTGATGATCGTCGAGAACCGCAGCGAAGACGAGCTGCGCAAGGCGACATGGGTCTTCCCCGCCTATCTCGTGGCAATCAATCTGTTCGTGCTGCCGATAGCCTTTGCCGGTCTGGCCGTGGTCGGCACGGCCACCACAGGTGACCTCTACGTCCTGTCGCTGCCATTGTTCAAAGGCCACGACTTCCTCGCCATGGTCGCCTTCATCGGCGGCCTCTCGGCGGCAACCGCCATGGTCATCGTCGAAAGCGTGGCGCTGTCGATCATGATCTCCAACGATCTCGTCATTCCGATCTTCGTGCGCCGGCTGGTCAAATTGAAGGCCGGCGACACCGAGGACTGGTCGGCGATCATCCTCAACATCCGCCGCGCCTCGATCTTCATCATCCTGTTCGTCGCCTTCCTTTACTATCGCGAGAGCACCACCAACACGCGCCTCGCCTCGATCGGCCTGATGTCGTTCGCGGCGATCGCGCAGTTCGCGCCCTCCTTCATCGGCGGCCTGATCTGGCGCCGCGCCAATGCAAGGGGCGCAGCGCTCGGCATGGCCGCAGGCATCGCTGTCTGGTGTTACACGCTGCTGTTGCCGACGCTCGCTTCGCCGGATACGGCGATCCTCTCCGAGGGCCTGTTCGGCATCGAGGCACTCAGGCCGCAGGCGCTGTTCGGCACCTCGGCCGAACCGCTGAACCACGGCGTGCTGTGGAGCCTGGCGATCAACACGCTGTTCCTCGTCCTCGGCTCGCTGTCGCGCGCCTCGGTGCCGCTCGAGCGTATCCAGGCCTCGATCTTCGTGCCGCGCGACTCGAGCCCGATGCCGTCGCTGCGCCGCTTCCGCACGGCGATCACCGTCAACGACCTCAAGGACACCATCTCCAGATATCTCGGCGTCGAGCGCACCGAACGTTCTTTCCAGAGTTTTGAGCGCGACAGCGGCAGCAAGCTGAATGGCAACGACCCCGCCGGCATGGACGTCATCCGCTTCTCCGAGCAACTGATGGCAAGTGCCGTTGGCTCCTCGTCGGCGCGGCTGATCCTGTCCCTGCTGTTCAAGCGCGGCGACAACTCGGCCAAGGACACGTTCCGCCTGCTCAACGACGCCACCGAGGCGCTGCAGCACAACCGCGACCTATTGCAGATCGCGCTCGACCAGATGGAACAGGGCATCACCGTCTTCGACCAGGATTTCCGCCTGATCTGCTGGAACCGTCAGTACCGCTCGCTGTTCGACCTGCCCGACGAGATGGGCCAGGTCGGCGTCTCGATCGACCGCATCCTTGCCTATCTTGTCGCCCGCGGCGACATCCCGCCGACGTCGCGGCTCAGAACGCTCGACAGGCTGACCAGCTTCGGCGGCCCCTGGCAGATCGAACTGACCACCAGCGGCCGGATCATCGAAATGAGCTCCAACCCGATGCCCGACGGCGGCATCGTCGCGACCTATACCGATATCTCCGCGCGCGTCGCCGCCGACCTCGCGCTCAAGCGCGCCAACGAGTCTTTGGAGCAGCGCGTCAAGAGCCGCACCGCCGAGCTTACCCGCGTCAACGAGGAACTCGCCCAGGCGCAGATGCTGGCCGAGGAGGCCAATCTCGGCAAGACGCGCTTCCTCGCGGCTGCCGGACACGACATCCTGCAGCCGCTCAACGCCGCCCGCCTCTACTGCTCGTCGCTGATCGAGAAGGCCGGCAAGGGCAATGCCGGCATCGCTGCGCGCAACATCGAATCCTCGCTCGAATCCGTCGAGACCATCCTCGGTGCCGTGCTCGACATATCGCGCCTCGATGCGGGTGCGATGAAGCCTGCGGAAACCGTTTTTCGCCTCGATGGGCTGTTGCGCCAGATCGGCACCGACTTCCTGCCCATGGCCCGCGCCAAGGATCTCGAACTGGTGATCGTGCCGTCGACGCTCACCGTCAACACCGACCGCAACCTGCTGCGCCGGCTGATTCAGAACCTCGTCTCCAACGCCATCAAATACACCCGCACCGGCCGCGTCGTCGTTGGCGTCAGGCGGCGCGGCGAGCTTGCCGAAATCCAGGTCATAGACAGCGGCATCGGCATCGCCTCAGACAAGCTCGGCACCGTGTTCCACGAATTTACCCGCCTCGACGACGGAATGCGCGAAGCCCAGGGCCTCGGGCTCGGCCTGTCGATCGTCGACCGCATCGCGCGCGTGCTGAAGCTCGAGATCCAGATCGAGTCGCACAAGAGCAAGGGCACCCGCTTCTCGGTCATCCTGCCCGTCACCACTGCCGAGGAACTGCCAGCGGCGGCGGCTGCCCGGCCGCGCATCCAGGCCGCGGCCGCGCTGAACGGCCTGACGGTCGTCTGCATCGACAACGACGCCCGCATCCTGGAAGGCATGCGGCTATTGCTTGAAGGCTGGGGCTGCGAGGTGCGCACCTATTCGGGAACGGCTGCATTCATCGCCGGCGAGCCCGACGGACCGGCACCGGAAATCATCCTCGCCGACTATCATCTCGACGGCGAAAACGGTCTCGACGTCATTCGCTCGCTGCGCACGGTCTATGGCGAAGCGACACCTGCCGTGCTGATCACCGCCGACCGTTCCAACGAGGTCCGCGCCGCAGCCGACCAGCTCGATGTCGCCGTGCTCAACAAGCCGCTGAAGCCCGCTGTCCTGCGTTCGATGATGAACCGGATGCGGCGCATGGCCCACGCCGCCGAGTGACCCTGCTTTGCGAACATGATCTATGCCGAAAACCGGCGTCCGCGTTTCGGGATGCTTACGCCGCCGGGCGCGGCTCGCCGCCGATCTTGGACAACAGGATGACGGCCTGGGTGCGGCTGTCGACGCCGAGCTTCTGCAGGATCGCCGAGACATGCGCCTTGATCGTCGCTTCCGAGACGCCTAGCTCGTAGGCGATCTGTTTGTTGAGCAGGCCCTCCGCCAGCATGCCGAGCACACGCGTCTGCTGCGGCGTCAGCGACTGCAGGCGCTTGATCAGGTCGGAGATTTCGGGATCGCGCTCGACGCCGAGGTCGATGTCGCCGGGGGCCGATATTTCGCCCGACAGCACTGCCTCGATGGCGTTGCGGATGTCGTCCATGCTCGCCGACTTGGAGATGAAGCCGGAAGCGCCGAGCTCGAGCGCGCGGCGGATGGTTTCGGGGTCGTCATGGGCCGAGACGATGACGACGGGCACGGTCGCATGGATGCCCCGCAGCGAGATCAGACCGGAGAGCCCCGAAGCGCCGGGCATCGACAGGTCGAGCAGCACGATGTCGATGTCTTCATTCGCCGCAACGATCGCCTTGACGCTCTCGAAGTCGCCGGCCTCGAGCACGCTCGACACGTCGGCCAGCCCGGCAATAGCCTGTTTGAGAGCGCCGCGGAACAGCGGATGGTCGTCCGCGATGACGAACTTGTGGCCTGCTGGCAAATATCCCTCCCGAGGCCCCGACCGTTCTGTGCGTCTTGGACCGTCGGCCGTGATTATGCGGCCCGGTGGCGTCTTTTCAAGCAGCTAAAGTCAAATCGCCCGGTGAGTTGGCCGTTCATGCTCAACTTTCAGGCCGCCAAGGCACAAAATCCGCTCAGGTCTTGTTCGGTGCGGGCGCCATCTGTGGCGCCTGGTCTTCCTTTTCCATGTCCTTGACGATGCCCATGAAGCTGCGGAAGAAGCGCTCCATGTAGCCCATGCTCTTCTGGAACTCTTCCTCGGTCGGCAGTTTCGATTCCAATTGGGCTGTCAGCGAGTTCTCGAGTTTCACGATGCGTTCATCGAGCGCCTTCAGCTCGGACTGCACGCGGCCGAGCTCGTCCTGCAAGGCCGATCGCTCGTCGGCGGCCAGCTTGCAGACCAGCTGATTGTCGCGTTCCTCGCAGATCGACATCTCGCCGGTCTGGGTGTCCATGCGGACATATCCCTTGTCGGTCTTTTCCATCTGGTAGCGCTGCGTTTCGGCGGCCAGCGCCGGTCCGGCACCGAGGCCGGCGATGAAGGGAATGAGCATCAAAAAAGCGCGGCGCATAGCTGTCTCCATTCGCGGACGGTGCGCATTGTCTGAAAGCATTGGGCCCAAATTGCGGTGGGCAATGAAAGCTGCCCTTTCCCGCATCATGCTTTCAGCCTATAGCGCCCGTATGACGAAGACCATCTACAAGATCTGTCCCGAAGCGATGTGGCGCGAGGCCGAACGCAGCGGCATCTTCACCGGCGCGCCGATCGATCTCGCCGACGGCTTCATCCATTTCTCGACTGCTGAACAGGTGGTGGAAACCGCCGCCAAACACTTCACTGGGCAGGCCGACCTGCTGCTCATTGCCATCGACGCCGAGCGCCTCGGCCCGGCGCTGAAATACGAGGTCTCGCGCGGCGGCGCCTTATTCCCGCATCTCTATGCCCAGCTCGAGGCCAGCGCCGCCAAATGGGTTCGCCCCCTGCCGCTCAACGCCGACGGCGCCCACGATTTTCCGGAGCTTGAAGCATGAGCGCATTCGACCGTCTTGGCCGGCATCTGCTGTTCAGCTTCGATGCCGAGACCGCACACGGGATGTCGATCAAGGCGCTGCGCTGCGGCCTGCCGGTCGGCGGCCGCGCCCCGCGTGATGCCCGCCTGCGGCTGAAGATCGCCGGGCTCGACGTTCCCAATCCGCTCGGCATGGCAGCCGGCTACGACAAGAACGGGGAGGTGCCGGACGCCTTGCTCGGGCTCGGCTTCGGCTTCGCCGAGATCGGCACGGTGACGCCGCTGCCGCAGGCTGGCAATCCCAAGCCGCGCATCTTCCGCCTCGTCGAGGACGATGCCGTCATCAACCGGCTCGGCTTCAACAATGAAGGCCATGACGCCTGCGAAAAGCGCCTCATTGCCCGCGCCGGCCGGCCCGGTATCGTCGGCGTCAACATCGGCGCCAACAAGGACAGCACAAACCGCATCGGTGACTATGTGCTCGGCGTGAAGCGCTTCGCCCGCCATGCCTCTTATCTCACGGTCAACATTTCGTCGCCCAACACGCCCGGTCTGCGCAACATGCAGGCACGCGAACAGCTCGCCGAGTTGCTGGCCAGCGTCATGATCGCCCGCGCCGAAGCTGGCCATGCTGTTCCGATCTTCCTCAAGATCGCGCCCGACCTGCACGAGGCAGAGCTCGAAGACATCGCGGCCGAAGTGACCGAAAAGGCGATCGACGGCGTCATCGTCTCCAACACCACCATCACGAGGCCTGCGCTGCGCAGCCCGGCCCACACCGGCGAGACCGGCGGCCTGTCAGGCAAGCCGGTGTTCGCGCGCTCGACGGCGGTTCTTGCGCGCATGCGCAAGCTGCTTGGCCCGCAGCGCGCCATCATCGGCGTCGGCGGTGTCGACTCGACTGGCACGGCACTGGAGAAGATCCGTGCCGGCGCCGACCTCGTCCAGCTCTACACCGGCATGGTCTATGCAGGCCCGTCGCTGCCGGCGCGCATCGTGCGCGGCATGTCCGACTTTGCTGCGCGCGAAGGCCTCAAGAGCATCTCCGAGCTGCGTGACAGCAAGCTCGATCAGTGGGCCGCGACACCGCTCTGAAACGTTGCCCGCGCCCTGGGCTTCAGGATCGCCAGCAGGCACAGGCCGCGCACGATCAGCAACAGGTGCAGGGCTGCCCATAGCCCGGCATTGCCGTAGGCTGAGGGCAGCACCGCAAGTGCCGCGATGAACACCAGCAACGAGATCACCATCATGTTGCGCATATCGCGCGACCAGGCGGCGCCAATGAAGATGCCGTCCATCTGGAAGGCAAGCACGCCGCTCAGCGCGGTGAATGCCGCCCAGGGCAGGAAGGCGATGGCCGCGGCGCGCACGTCCTCGGCCGTCGAGATCAACGCGATCAGGTCGGCGCCGAAGATCATGAGTGCCGCCGTCATGCTGCCGGCCAGCGCAAAGCCCCAGATCGAGCAGAGATAGACCGCCTTGCGGAAAGCCGGCTCGTAGCGCGCGCCAACGGCGCGGCCAGCGAGCTGTTCGGCAGCGGCGGCAAAGCCGTCGAGGAAGAAGCCGGCAGCGATGAAGAAATTCATCAACACCGCGTTGGCCGCAAGGGTCACCGTGCCGAACTGGGCGCCCTGGCGGGTGAACAGCGCGAAGGCTATGAGCAGCGACAAAGAGCGGATCATGATGTCGCGGTTGAGCACGAACAGTCGCTTGAACGCGGCGGCATCGAAGATGCGCCGGCGCGCCAGCCTGGGCTCGCGCCCGAAACGCCGCAGCAGCACCGCCAGTCCGATGACCATGCCGGCAAGCTCGCCGGCAACGGCGGCCCAGGCAACACCTTCGACGCCCCAGCCGAAATGCAGCCCAAGCAGGATGGAGACGACGATGTTGACGCCATTGAGCGTCGCTTGCAGAAACAGCGCGAAACTGCCCTCGCCCCGCCCGAGGATGTAGCCGAGGATGGCGTAGTTGATCAGGGCAAAGGGCGCGCCCAGCATGCGGATACGGACATAGTGGTCGAGCGTCTCGTTGACGCGCGGCTCGGCCTGCATGAACCACTGCCCGGCAAGCGAGGTCAGTGGTGCGGTCAGCGCCAGCACGATGCCGGCAATCAGGGCGATCACCACGGCGCGCCAGAACACCGCCTGCTCTTCGGAGGCATCGCCGCGGCCGAAAGCCTGCGCCACCAGCGCCGTCGTGCCGGCACGCAGAAAGTTGAAGCTGGTGAAGACGACATCGAAGGCGACAGCACCGGCTGCCAGGCCGCCGAGCAGGGCGGCATCACCGAACTGCCCGACGACGCCGGTGCCGACAAGGCCGATGAAAGGGGTGGTCAGATAGGCCAGGGTCATTGGCACGGCAATCGCCAACACCGAGCGGTTGGTGACGGAAAAAGGCGTCACGCGGCCCTCTGGCGATGCGTATTCCAACGAAAGTCCTCCCAGTTGCCGAATCTCCCTAGGGCACATGCCCCGGTTTCCCCAACGCCCGCAACCATTTAAGTTACGGCAACAATCGATTTCGCCCTCCTGGTTCAGCACCCCTCCATGCCGCTTCAGATCGTCAGCCATCCCGACTACGATGCCGGCTTTGCCGCCGACCACCGCTTCCCGATGGGCAAATACACGGCGCTGATGGCACGGCTCGAAGCCCTCGGCCTGACCAGCGGGCTCAACCGGGCCGACCCGATCGCGCCGCACTATCTCAGGCTTGCGCATGACGCTACCTATGTCGACCAAGTGCTGACCTGCACGGTGCCGCACCACATCGAGCGCGAGATCGGCTTTCCTGTCGGTGAGCGCGTGTCGCGGCGCGCCCAGCTCGCCGCAGGTGGCACGCTGGCTTCGGCACGGCTGGCACTCAGCCATGGCATCGCCTGCAACGCCGCCGGCGGCAGTCACCATGCCCGCCGCGCCCAGGGCGCCGGCTTCTGCACCTTCAACGACGTCGCCGTCGCCGCACTGGCGCTACTCGAAGATGGGCAGGTCGAGAACATCCTGGTTGTCGATCTCGATGTGCATCAGGGCGACGGCACCGCCGAGATCCTTGCCAGCACTCCTTCGGTGTTCACTTTCTCGATGCATGCCGAAAAGAACTACCCGGTGCGCAAGGTCGCCTCGAGCCTCGACATCGGTTTGCCCGACAAGACCGGCGACGATGCCTATCTGGATGCTCTCACCGACGCCCTTGCCGGCCTGTCACGACACGGCAGATGGGACATCGTCTTCTACAATGCCGGCGTCGATCCGCATCGCGAGGATCGGCTTGGCCGTCTAGCGCTGAGCGACGAGGGGCTGCGCCGGCGCGAGCGTCTCGTCATTGGGCACTTTCGCGGACGTGGCGTGCCATTGTGCGGGGTGATCGGCGGCGGCTATTCGACCGATGTCGCAGCCCTTGCCGCCCGCCACGCCATCCTGTTCGAAACGGCGGCCGCCTTCGCCTGAGCATGGCCCCGAAACGCATCAATCGCGTTTCGGAAAAGATCATGCCAGACGGGGCGGCAGCTATTTGCGGTAGCTGAACAGCCTCAGAATGATGAAGGCCGGCACGACGATCGCGGCACCCAGCAGGAAGTAGCCGAGGAAGCGATCGACGGCGCGGAAGCCCATGCGCCAGATGTCGACGAAGAAATCGCGGATGCCGTAGATCACGTCGAAGGGCGACCAGCCGAAGGCTGACATGACGATGCCGACGAGGAAGGAGATGACCAGCAGCTTGATGAACACCCTGAGCGGGGTGTCGCCGAGAAAGCGCGTCAATCCGGACAAGTTCGATCTCCTGCGATTCGAGCCATCAGGCATATCGTGATTGCGCCACGCGCTTCAAGGTGCTGACGCCGATGCCACCCGCGCTGCACAACCTGCGATTCATGTGATCGACAGACATTTCACGCAGGACGATACATCCGCGTTGACCTTTTGGAAAACATTCTCGGGCGATTAGCAACTTCTGATGGATCGTCGGGAGTTGAGCGCGCGGTGGGAATGGAGAAGAACTCGCAAGCCAAACGCGGTCTCAACAGCTACCTCATCGCCTTGGCGTTGGCCTGCCTGCTTCCCGTGGTCGCAGTATCGGCTGTTGCGGTCTGGTCTGCCGGAAGCGCCTACAGGGATGCGGCAGTCGCGCGCTTGAACGACACCGCTCGCACGCTGGCCAATGCCATCGAAGGAGAGCTGAGCAGCCGCTTCGCCAACATGTCGGTGCTGGCGCAACATCGTGAGATTCCCGATCCCGAACCGCTCCCTGAGCCGGAACTGTGGGTGCTCGGCGCCGACAACAATGTGGCGCTGATCGCCAACGATCGCGTCCCGGCCTTGCGCGCCAGGTCGAACGCGGCGGCAGATGCCGCAGTGCTTGCCATGAGTACGCAGGCGAACGTTGTCTCGAATGTGCTTACCACAGGCAACGAGCCGCGCCTCGTGCTGGCTGTGCCCGCCCCTCCGGGCAAGCGCGGGACCGCTGCCTACGTCATGTCGACGTCACCTCAAGACCTTATCCAGACCTTGCAGCGCGGCAAGCGCGCGCCGACCGACATATTGGTGGCCGTCACCGACGGCAACGGGCGCATTCTCGCACGTTCGCGTGACGCCAGCCGGTTCATTGGCCAAGTCGCTCCGGACTGGCCCAAACTGGAGGCGCTTGGAACCAATGCCGGACTTTTTGCGGCAAAGACCATTGAAGGCCTGCCGATCATCCTGTCTTTCCAGAAGCTGGCTGGCACACCGGGCTGGGTGATCATCGTCGGTGAATCGACGACCGTATTCGACGCGCGCTGGCGCGACCCGATGTTCAATCTGATGTTGGGTGCAGGCATGAGCCTGCTGCTTGCCGTCTGCGTGGCGATGTGGCTCGGCAAACGCATCCTGCAGCCTGTGCAGGCGCTGGCCCGCTACAGCAATGCCATCGCCGATGGACAGGAGACGGAGGCGGCCTCGGTTGCCCCATCCTCAATCCAGGAATTCGAGATCCTGCGCCAGAGCTTTACCAGGGCCGAAAATGCCCTGCGCAGCGAAAAGCGCCGCTATCGCACCATCGCCGAAACGGGTGCCATTGTGCTGTGGCGTCGCGACGGGGATGGCAGCGCTGGCCTCGCGACCGGCTGGGAGCAACTCACCGGCCGGCCGGAAAGCGAGGTCGAGGGCCAGGAGTGGACCAACGCCATCCATCCCGACGATCGCCCGATTACCTCCGCCGCCTGGGCCGAGGCGCTCAAGCAAAACACGCCGCTCGATGTCGAGTTCCGTCTCAAGGTCAGCGACGGACGCTGGCTCTGGGTTCGCTCGCAAGGTGCCCCGGTGTTCGACACAGACGGGCGCATCATCGAATGGGTCGGGCTGCTAGAGGACATCGACGAACGCAAGCGCGCGCAGGCCGACATCGCCTATCTGGCGCATCACGACACGCTGACCGGGCTCGGCAATCGCATCCTGTTTCGCCAGCAGCTCGAACTGGCGGTCGGCAATGTCCGGGATGGCCGCGCCCGCGCCCTGCTCTGCCTCGACCTCGACCTGTTCAAGCAGGTCAACGACACGCTCGGCCACCCTGTCGGCGACGCGCTGCTGTGCGTGGTCGCCGACAGGCTGCGCGGCTGTGTCGACGTGGCGGATTGCCTCGTGCGCCTCGGCGGCGACGAATTCGCCGTCATCCAGAATGACAGCCGACAGCCGGACGCTTCGGTTTCGCTCGGCTGCCGCATCGTCGAGGCGCTCTGCGCACCCTACGACATCGGCGGTCACCAGATTTCCATCGGCGCCAGCGTCGGGGTCACCTTGATCGGCAACGACAGCAGCGACATCGGTACCTACTTCAAGCGCGCCGACGCCGCCCTCTACCGCGCCAAGCAGGACGGCCGCGGCCGCGTCTGCTTTTTCGATCAGGTCGAGTTGCTCGCTGATATGGTCGAACTGGCCAAGGGCGGTTCGGTGCAGGCGAAGGACGTCGCCGAGCGCAGCAACGGGCGCGCCTAGGTGTCGAAGCTATGAAGGTTGTTCATTCGAGGAGGGACTGAGAAGCTGGGGTTGCGAAGCCAACCAACCTTCAGTGGAGCTCCCCGAAT
>NZ_JACJHY010000046.1 GCF_014138625.1 Aminobacter ciceronei | reverse complement strand
CCACCCGCTACGACAAGCGCGACGACAACTTCCTCGCTTCCGTCCAGCTTGCTTCAATCCGCATCTGGTTGCGTAGTTATGAGTCGGTCACCTAGGCTGGACAGCATGATAGGCTAAGTAGCGGAGGGGACGTCAACGTATATCGCAGAAATTCGAATTGAGAACTTCCGGCTGTTCGGCGTTGACGACAAGGCTTTCGTGCTGCCGCTGTCGCCGGGACTTACGGCTTTGGTCGGCGAGAACGATGCTGGCAAGACCGCAATAATTGACGCGTTGCGGCTGGTGCTCGGTACACGCGACCAGGATGTTTTGCGGGTCGATTCGGTCGATTTCCATCAGGCGACACCCGGTGGTGCGCGAGCAGATGAGATCGTTATCCGGCTGACTTTTCGAGGCCTCACCACCGCCGATCGAGGCGCATTCGCCGAATTCCTCACCTATGAAACGATAGCCGGCGCGACCGAAACCGCGCTCACTGTGACCTGGGTCGCGAAACGCAACGCCAAGGAGGGCAGCTCGCGCCGGGTGTTGCCGCCGGAATGGCGCACCGGCGCAAAGGGTGACGGCCCTTTGCTTGACCCAGGGGCACGATCGCTGCTGACGGCGACGTATCTGCGGCCCTTGCGTGACGCCGAGCGGGCACTGAGCGCCGGGCGCGGATCGCGGCTGTCCCAGATCCTCCAGCACACCAAGGAGATCCGCGAAACTGGAAACCCGTTTAACAAGCTTTCCGATCCGCCTGACGACCCGGCTACGCTGAGCGTGCTGGGCCTCGGCGACTATGCGAGCCATTTGTTCGGACAGAGCCAAGGCATTAAGCAGGCGCGGAAGCGGCTCAACGACGAATATCTAAAGCCGCTGTCGTTCGCGAACGATCTTCTGCACGCACGGATCGAAGTAGCGGGCGCGCAGGACGACAGCCTCAGGCTGCGACAGTTGCTCGAGAAGCTCGAACTCACATTGACCGCCTCTGCCGACGCAGAAAGCGAGCACAGCCGGGGACTTGGCTCGAACAACCTACTGTTCATGGCGTGCGAGCTGTTACTGCTAGCCACCGAAAGTGACGGCTTCCCGCTATTGCTGATCGAAGAGCCTGAGGCGCACCTCCATCCGCAGCGGCAACTGCGGCTGATGTCGTTCCTACAGGAACAGGCGAAGAAGCAGCGTCCCGACGGACAGCGCATTCAGATCATCGTCACGACGCACAGCCCCAATCTCGCATCGGACCTGCAGCTCGACAATGTTGCGCTGATAGAGGGTGGCCGGGCATTTCCGCTTAGCAAGGAAAAGACGAAGCTCAGTGCGTCCGACTATCGTTTCCTTGAGCGCTTCCTCGATGTCACTAAGGCGAACCTATTCTTCGCGCGCGCGGTATTAATCGTCGAAGGGGATGCCGAGAACATCCTGCTTCCGGTGATCGCGAGGCTGATTGGCCGTGATTTCCACCATCATGGCGTGTCGGTCGTCAATGTCGGCGGCGTCGGCCTTGGTCGGTATGGTCGCATCTTTATGCGCGAGAATACTGACCAGGACGGTGTCATCGGCATCCCCGTTGCTTGCGTGACCGACATGGATGTGATGCCCAACAACGGACCGTGGATCGTCGGCAAGTTGAAGGACGGCGAGGATATCCCAGCGCTTCCGGGATCGCGCCGCAAGTGGCGGGTGAAGGATGATTTCCCGGGCGACCAGCTGGAACAGCGCCGAGCGCAGCGAAAGGCGAATGCGTCGGGTCAGAAGGTAGAGACGTTCGTCGCCAATGAATGGACGCTGGAATTCGACCTCGCCTTCCATGGCCTCAGCCAACATGTCTATCGGGCGGGCTCGTTGGCACTAGCCGACGACCGCTTGAACGCCGGAACAGCCAACCAGGCGGCCATACTCTCAGATGCCGACGCAGCCTATCAGGCGCTGGTTGATGCGGGTCACGATCTTCCGACGCTCGCCTTGCACGTATACGCGCTGTTCGAGGCCGATGGTGCCTCTAAGGCGATCGGCGCGCAACATCTCGCCGAACTTCTGGAGGAGGCGATAGCCGACAATAGCCTCGATGCCGAAGGACTGCGTGCGTTGCTCCCGCCTTACGTCGTTGCCGCGATCGCGCACGTCACCGGACCGTTCGTACCCGCGCCCGTTGGCGGCGAGGCAGGTGAGCCAGGCCGGGCGCCTACCGCGGCGCCGGTGTAATAAACGATGTTCGACGATCTCATTCGAGAGGAGGATGTCGCCTGGGCGGCAGCATTAATGGGACTGGGTCCTGACGGGTTCGCGCCGGTCGGCGACGATGTCAGCCGACTCCAGGCGATGCTACGGCTCGACACTGTCGATTTTGAGGCTTGTCCGGGCAGCGGCAAGACGACCTTGCTGGTCGCGAAACTGGCAGTTCTGGCGATGCGTTGGCCACACCGTCAGCAGGGCATCTGCGTACTGTCGCACACCAATGCAGCGCGCAACGAGATCAGCGCGAAGCTCAGCCATTCGGCGGCGGGGATCGTGCTCACACGCTACCCGCATTTCGTTGGCACTATCCACGCGTTCGTAAACGAGTATCTGGCGCTGCCCTGGCTCCGGTCGAAGGGCACTGAGGTGCGCTGCGTCGATACGCAGATCGCGCTTGCGAAACGCTGGAGTCTGTTACCGCAAAACCGGCGCTGGGCGTTGCGGCAGGCCAACCTCAGCGAGACCTGCCTGATCTACGAGAACATCGATTATGGCGGCGGTCAAACCGGTAATTTCGGACCGCATACGCCAACCTACCGGGCGATCGTCGAAGCGCGGCGCACGTCGAGCGAACAAGGGTATTTCTGCTTCGATGAGATGTTCCTTTGGGCCAACGAGCTGCTTGACCGGCATCCGGAGACGGTCTCGACGCTGCGCTGGCGCTTCCCGCTTGTGTTCGTTGATGAGGCGCAGGACAATAGCGAGGCACAGTCAGCGCTGCTACACCGCCTGTTCTGCCATGGCGACGCGCCGTCACGTCGGCAGCGATTCGGCGACTCCAATCAAGCGATCTACGGCAGCCCCAGCCAGAGAGGCGCCACGTCTGACTTGTTTCCAGGCGCCGTCATACACCCGATGCCCCGCAGCTACCGCTTCGGTCAGGACCTCGCGGATCATGTGAAGGGATTGGGGGTGACGCCGCAGGCGCTACTTGGCGCCGGTCCACCGGATCTCCTTGGCGTTGATCCCAAAGCGCCGGCGATCTTCCTGTTCGACGATGGGTCGGTACAGGGCGTGCTGGCGCGCTACGGCCAGCATCTGCTGGAGAGCTTTGACGCAGCCGCGCTCGAAAAGGGCGTGTTCACAGCGGTGGCCGGGGTGCACGAGCTTGGCAAGGACGATCGGATCCCGCGGGCACTGGGGCACTACGCGCCGAGCTATGACCCGGTATGTGCGCGGAGGGAGTCCGCGCCGAGCAGTTTCGTGCAATATCTCGCGCGGGCACGCTTCGAGACGGCGGGCAGTGGGAACACGGATAGGTTGGTCAACGCGACGGCGGCGGCGCTGCTTGCCGCGAGCGAGCTTGCCGGCGGCACCCATGGATACGGTTCGCGGAAATCCCCACATCGCCGCGTGGCCTATATGCTCGGCGACAGCGACGCGCGAGCCGATTATCTCGCGCTGCAGGAAATCGTCCTGACCCATCAGGGCAACCTTAGCCCAGTCATCTGGATGGCGGCACTGGCGCATGTCGAAGGGGTGGTCCGGCACCTTAGCGGTGCGGCGGCATTAGGCGGCGATGTCATCACTTTCCTAGCTCCACCACAGCCGGAGGCCCTTGCCGAGGGCGGACTCGCGAACGGCGCGCGCAGTGACAACTTGTTTGTTTATCCGCCCGACGCGCCGCAGCTACGCATTCGTCTAGGCTCGATTCATTCGGTGAAGGGCGAAACGCATACTGCCACGCTGGTGCTCGATAGTTTCTATCATAACCACCACCTCAGTGAATTGAAGCCGTGGCTGCTAGGAGCGAAATCGGGTGGCTTTTCGACGAACCGCAGGGGCCGGCAGGTCTCCGAGGGCGCGCGTATGCACGGGCGGCTCAAGCTACATTATGTTGCCATGACGCGCCCGACTCATTTGCTGTGCCTAGCGATGCGGAAGGATGCCTTCGTCGAAGACGAGCTCAACACACTAACGAATCGGGGTTGGACGATCATTGACTGCACAATCGCGTAAGTGTGATCGCAGGAGTGAAGCAATAAAGTCCGATACTGCTGCGCGGATGTTTAGACGAGTTCTGCATCGCGAATCGATCGGCTCAACCCGATGTCACGTCAACCTCATCGAAGCTCAGCAGAACTTCACTGCAAAGCAAATGAGTGTTCGTTTTACCCACGGCGCTAAGCAACTCTGAAACAGTTAAATGCGGGCCCCATAAAGCCGCGTTTGAACTCGAGCCCGTTCCTGTCGCTTTCAGTAGTTGCGTGGAGCGCCAAATACGCGACTTGGGTGGCGCTCTATTCACCCTTGTCTATTCTAATATTTGACCCGATCGCGGGGCACCCACGATTGCCACGGCCGCCATCCTTCCTGCTTGACTGCAAATGCAATAATGGCGGCTTACGATAAACCTGGTGCCTTTCCGGTCCTTAGATCCTCCCAGCTAACCACCAGAATCATTTCCGATCCGCTGCTGTTGCTAAATAGCAGGACTTTGTCGGTCACATCCTCGACTTCCGGAATCCAGGGCATTGAGGGAAGGCTTCCTATGGAGATTTCGCCGCCTGCGCCAACGCAGATACAGGGGTTCTTCTCTCCACGTTTGCGGGCGGCTACGATCTGCTGTTCGAGCCAGTCCCAATCATGGCAAATCGGTGCCACGGGTGCCAATGTATGTGCAAGTTGTGGGTGCCAACTATCGACGATCCCGGGGATTTCAGTCAGCAACTTGTCGATCAGCAGGTCCGCCCTCAGCTTGTCGATCGCGGCCAAAGCGGCATCCTTCCCTTCGCTCAAAGGCACCAGATCGCCAAAGCTTGCGGCTATGGCCTTGGTGGCAGAGTCGGCGTCCCGGCCATCGCCGGTTGCCGCTACAACAGACCATTTCAGCCAGTCTCGCGCCCTCGCCACCGCCAGTACGCGAAGGGATGCGACCTTAGGATTGTCCTGCCTTGCGTCGAACTGCCAATCGAAAATGGCATGAGCCTGCCAGCCGGTCGAGAATGCTGCGCGCATCAGTTTCTCGTCTTCACCGATGAAGGCCCGCAAGATCCAGTCAGCAAGGCCGAAACAGACGCAAATGCCTGTTCTCCGGTTTCGGATTGACGCACGGCAATGGTGGGCGGAGCCTCATCCAAATCTTCGGCAGACAAATATCGTAGCGCTACCTCCTGCAGTATACCGGCCATATCAACCTCAGCCCAAAATGTACCAGCTTGCAGTAGGCGTTGTTGCTCTGGCTCGGCATCCGCCATCTGGGCGGAGAGTGAGCCAAATCGGCCGAGCAGCAATCCCAATCTGAACAAAGCAGAAAAGGTCCACTGACCGTCGGTCAGCGGTGGCGCCAACGCGATCTCGTCGAGCAGAAGCACGCCGAGGATTGGATGGCGCCAGTCCATGCCTGGCCTGGCGCAGCTCGACATAAAATTCCGCATTCGGTCGACATGGCGAACGGCATCGCGCGCATAGTCACCCAACACGCCCCAGAAATCGACCGAAACCGGCATGATGTGCCGGTCCAGCGTCAGCCCCGGACAACGCCAGCGCTCGATGTTCCTGATGCTTTCCCAACCTGGGGTCAGAGCCCATTTTGGCGAGCCATATCCTTTCAAATACTCGACGGCAGCGCCGCCGTCACATGATAGCCAGGCCCAGGATGCCGATAGTTCGGCCGCACGATCGCCCGCCAGGATGTAAGCCGATATCGGCGAGCCGCTGTCCTCCAGAAACCCTTCGCTTTGATTCAAGCCAGTCCTGAACCTTCTGCTCTTTGTCGAACTTCTGTTTTCCTGCCTGCGCCAACCGGCACCCCTCAACTCAAAATATGAATGCTATGAGGATCATTTCTGGAGGGCAATGTCCCTCAGTGGAGTAACTGTGCTTGGGATGCAGTCAGTCGGCAAAATCCCCCAGTCGGCCACTCGAGGCTGCTCAAAATGTGCATTCGGACCGTTAACAACTTTTCTCTATGACCAATATAAGGCCGTGTGCCGATCATCGGCTGCCCCCGTCTAAATCTGTCGCTCGAACGCAGACTATTGGCAGTGATAGATCGATGACTGCCGCACCCCCCAAGCGCGCTTCGTACTAAGTTCATGCACGTTCATGGTAAGGGCCAGTACTCGACGGCCAACTCAGCTAACTGCGATGACCGTGTTTCGACTTGTTTGAATCTGAAAGCCGGCATGGATGCCAGATCCTGAGTGACGAGGATGGAGGACTGCTTGTAAACCGCCTTCTTGGCGGCGAAAGGATTGTTCGAAGCCGTAATGTTCAGTTCACCCGCGAAGAGGGTCAGGTTGCCGATTCGGGACACGAGGCGCGGGTGGAGAACATCGATCTTCTCGCCCAGATAAGTGGTCCAGTCACCATGCTCGCGCTTGGATTTGGCCGTCTTTATTTTCTGAGGAATAATGTGCTCAACATGCACGTCTTCTGCTCCAAGCACAGCTAGCTCAGCATGCTTGCCGTGGTGCCTTATTTCGATCTGCTCCAGACAGTACCGCGCACGTTCGATGATGTTGGACGTGAAGTTGGCATTGGTGAATTCGTGTTTAAACTTCTCGTCGGTTGGGCAAGCGTCTCGATAAGCCTTTTTTGTGGCGACCAACGGGTTCGTGGGCTCCACTTCGCAAAGCCGGGCAAAGAGCGTCTCGGTTTCATTCGAGCGCTCACGGCAGATGTGGCGACGGAGAACAAAGCTTTCGGTGAGCTTGAGTATCTGGACAAAGGCCTTATCAGCGATGCCGCCAACGCGCAGGTGCATCAAGAAGCCATAAGTTTGAGCAGACTTTATCATCCTCAGATTGCGTAGATGTCGATCGATCTGCTTGTTTCCGGTTTTCACCAGCACCAACTGGCCAAACACTTTCGAGCTGACGACGAGGCGTTCCATGAACTTGGCGAACGGAATCTGCTCGCCGTCCTGCTCAGGTATCTCAACGTCGTCGATTTCTGCTTCTTCGTTCGGTTCCTCTTCGTCCGTCTGTTCCTCATCTACATAGAGATGCCGGTCGGGTAAGGCCTTGGCCTCAATCACTTCGTTCATGAACAGCGTCTTGAACTCGCGAACGACCTGATTTTTAGTTATCCGCCTTTGAGTGGAGGAAATCAGGAAGTATCTGAAGAAGCCGTCAGCGTCGGTGCCGTCGAGGTAGGAGATAAGTGTAGCCCACTCTTTCCGCGCATGCTGGAGTTGAGAGGCACCAAACCTGGCGGCGTTGCCGAGGACAAAATTCTTAATTATGTCGGTTGGACTTAGCCTTAGCCCGCGATTGTTGATTGTCTCAAAGAGCTTGAAGGCATCCTTCGCGTCGCTCACATCCAAGCGTACAACGAGCGCCTGGTTTTGAAGCTTAAAGGAAAACGCTGTCAGCTCTTCCATGGACTTTTCTGAAAGCCACTGGCGAATATTCAAGAAGGCCTTTGCGAGATGATGGTTCTGGTAGGCGTTGCAATCGATCTCTGTCTTCGTTGCCAGATCACGGAATTCATCACCATCAAGGGTGTTCAGTGCAATTTTGGGTACGGGCGTCCCGCCAGGGGCTTTCGCGGTGAGGAGTCGAATAACATCTCGCGCCTGATCTTCATCCCCGTCTTGAAGGAAGCGCTGTCGAAGACACTCCAGCAGCACGCAGATCGTTGATAGCCGCTGCTGTCCGTCGACGAGCTCCAGCTCATTAATTCCGGGTGTGTGATGTCCTGTCAGACATACAATGCTTCCTAGCAGGTGTACGTCCGCGCCTTCTAAAAGGTCAATGTCCTCAAGAAGCTCATAAACATGACGATCCCGCCAAGAGTACCGGCGTTGGTATGCCGGTATAACAAACTGCTCGTTCGCAGAACCCAGCAGTTGGTCAAGCTTCAACGCCGTAGGCGCAATTTTCATGAACGGCCCCCCAAATCTCTAGCATCAGGTCGTTTGATTGACCACTCTGCAGTGCCAACTAAATCGCTTGTGCCGCAACACGTCTAGTGGCTATCGATGATGTAGGCTTAGATCTATTGGTAAGGTCATGCGGCGTTGGTATCCGCATTTACACTGGGAATGATCGGCCGCTTCGCTCGGCCTTGCTGTTTCTGGACTGGAAGCGCTTCAGATGCGTATCCGTTCTGCTAGGTGTTCAGTCCCGAGGTCAAGTGGACCGGGTCGAGCCGGAAGCGATCTGGCTGGTTTGCCCAGGCCGTACAGATGGCTTCGTAGGGTGTAAGACCGCGAAGGGTCTTGAGCCGTCGGGCGAAATTGTAACCGTCGAGGAAGGCGGCAAGGTGATCTTCGAGTTGGCGGTGGGTCTCGTAGTGATACCGCCGAACGGTTGCCTCCTTCAACGTTCGGTTCATCCGTTCGACCTGACCGTTGGTCCATGGGTGATTGGGCTTGGTGAGGCGGTGCTCGATGCCATGGCCCCAGCAGGCCCGGTCGAAGGGATGTCCGCGCCAGCTTGCGGTGGGGCCGTCCCGGTTCTTGGGCAGGTCGGCAAATTGGATGCCGTTGTCGGTGAGCACGGTGTGGATTTTGTAGGGGACGGCTTCGACCAACTCCTCAAGGAAAGTCCTGGCGGTGACGGTGGTCGCCTTCTGCACCAGCCGAGCGAAGGCGAACTTCGAGGTCCGGTCCACCGCCACGGCGGCTGATCCCGTGGCGCTGCAAGCAACGGTGCAAGGACGATCGCGACAGGTGCGGGATCGTCGCCTGCAGCGCATAGAGGCAGTCATCCAGAGGCAGCAGCGTATGCTTACGAAAGGCAACGACCATCGCCTCTTCCTCGGCGGTCAGCTCGGTCGAGCGCACGGTCTTCGGACCCATCGGCGCATCGTGGACAAAAGCCCGTTTGCGCCACTTGGCAACGGTCTTCTGATTTAGGCCGTGCTGCACGGCTAGCTCTTTGAGCGAAGCCTTCGATCGCTGTATCGCTGCTCGGATGGCGTGCGTGGTCGTGGCGCTGCCGTGGGGTATCTGTCCCATAGCTTCTCCCGGAATGAAGGATCAGCTTGACTGATTCCCCCACACTCCGGGACCAGACACCTAGCGAATGGCGGTTTTGGGGGACTCGCATAAGTAGATTGGGCGGGCGGAATGGAGGTGCAAAGCTGTTGTGCAGAACCTGAAGTCTAGTCGCCTCATCCCAGACATGAATCCTGGTTCAACGGAGGTCCAGGTTGGGTGCAGGTCAGCAGGATTGGGATATCCTTCGACTGTAATATGCTCGCTTTAGGGAGTCCGCCGTCGGACACGGACGCTGGTAATCGGCGTCCATTGCCCTAGATAACGGCGCGAAGCATTTCCCGTGCCTAGTAGCCAATACAGATTGCTCGTTGGCCGCGCGCGTATCACTTGCTCTTTGCGGTGCGGCTCGCCTTGGCGGGAGCTTTCTTGTTCTTGGTCGGCTTCCGCCCGAGTCCCAGCTGTTTGGCCAGTTCGGAGCGTGCCGCTGAGTAATTGGGAGCCACCATTGGATAGTCGTTCGGGAGGCCCCATTTGGCGCGGTAGTCTGCCGGTGTCATGCCATACTTGGACATCAGATGGCGCTTGATAGATTTGTATTTCTGGCCATCCTCGAGTGAGATCATGTAATCCGGAGTGACCGACTTCTTAATGGGGACAGCGGGCTTCTGGACTTCGGTCGGTCCGGCTGGTTCGGTGCTCGAACCAGCGGACAATGCCTGAACTGAATGATGTACTTGATTGATCAGATCAGCAAGTTCGGTAGCGGGCACCGGATTGTTCGATACGTAAGCAGCAACAATATCTGCAGTTAGGGGCAGCAGCAGCGTGGTTTCGGCAATTTTGTCAGACATGGCCAGCCTTAATGAATAATGTTTGAGGGGTCACCACTGCTGTCTAATAGAAGCTACTGATGTCGGCAACTGAAAATGAGCCAAAGATTTTCTGAATAACACAATATTCTCCGTATGACGGTGTCATTCGCAAAATACAGCTGATGTGAGCTGATGGAGCGTATTTTTGCGCATGCTGCTTAACTCCAATATGTGCGACTGAGGGTACCTATCCTTAGGTGTCAGAATTTGTTCTGCACATTTGGTCATCTCCCGCTGGACTTCCAGGCAACAGCAAGCATGTGTGGTGTCGAACGCAATGGCGGAGGCATTCATGCCGAAGGAAGAAGTAAAGACCCAGCTGAAGGATGACGGCGATGCCCGCCTCCGAGCAGTTCTGTCTGGAATCGAGCCGGAACTGCGACGGCTCAATGCGGTGATCTCAAATCTGACGGTCCTGGCGGTTGCACAAGACAACATTGAGCCGACAGCGCTTACCGTGCTGGCAGAGGTCGGCAGCGACGCAATTGGACGGGCATCGAGCAGTTGGCGAGATGCCTTCGACCTTGTGCATGCAGCGCAGCGCCGATCGGCAACCTGAGTGGACTTCCAGACCAAAGCAAGCATGGTTGCTTAAGACGGGGTGAGGCTTTTGCCCCGATGAGATGAGAGGCCACCCCGCCCAAAAGTTCTTCGCCCGCCAGATGCGGGCTTCCGTCAGTACCGGCGCCGAATGGTTCGGCGCTGTGATTTGCGGAGAAAGACTATGGCCATTTCCAAAACTTCGACCTCGGATGCAGTCGAGTTTAAGCGGGCAGAGGCTGCCAGTGACGTTATGATGGGTGAGGCAGGCGCGGGCGCTGCAAGCGACCCGGGCGCCGCTGCGAAACCGGCTCCGAAGAGCAAAGCACAGGTCGTGCGTGGGAAGACGATGCCGAAGGGCGCGCCTACATCCGAGACGTCAGTGACCAAGGTCAAGAAGACTCGGCCAACCGAGACCAAGGCAGAGATGGTGCTGAAGAAGCTACGGCTGACCAAGGGCGCGACGCTCCATCAGCTCATCGACGCCACCGGTTGGCAGGCCCATTCGGTGCGCGGCTTTCTCTCCGGAACCGTGAAGAAGAAACTCGGTCTGAACCTTATCAGCGAGACTAGCAAAGACGGCTTGCGCCGGTATCGCATCAATGACGCCGCCGCGGTGGTCTGACGCCATGAGAGCGGATGGCAACTTGGAGCAGGAGCTTGCGGAACTGGAAACCCTCTCGCGGGACGAACTTAGCGCTCGTTGGCAAAAGCAGTATGGCTCCTTGCCCCCGACCAGTGTGCGCCGCGAGCTCCTGATCCGGTCGGCCGCCTGGCATCTCCAGGCCAAACGTCTCGGCAGCTACTCCGCCGAGACGCGGCGCCGCCTCAAGTTCGCCATGGCGGACGTTAGTAAGACCTTGGCCGATCGCCGCGCCAATCAGCTCGCCCAGAAAACTGATGGTACCCAAGCTACCGTGCCTCTTGCCAGCACAAGTCGCCGTGAACAGCCGTTGGCGGCGGCTGGAGCCAAAACGGGCAGTGGAAGCTTATCGAAACCGAAGCGCCGCGATGCACAGCCGGGCGCAAGGTTGATACGCGACTGGAACGGCCGAACACATGTCGTCGACGTGATCGAAGGTGGTTATGTCTTCGAGGGTAAGCTCTACTCCTCGCTGACCGCAATTACCCGCAAGATCACTGGAACCCACTGGTCGGGACCAAGTTTTTCGGACTGGTGACACGATGAGTGCGGCTTCAAGACGGTCACACAGTTACGGAAATGGCAGCACCCGGCAGCCATCGGATGAAGCCAGGCTGGGTATGTCGAAGCTGCGCTGTGCGATCTACACCCGCAAATCGAGTGAGGAAGGTCTCGATCAGGAGTTCAACTCACTCGATGCTCAACGTGAAGCATGTGCCGCTTTCATCGCCTCGCAAGTTGGGCTTGGCTGGAAACTGGTCGCTGACCGATATGATGATGGTGGCATCTCGGGCGGTACGATGGAACGACCGGCATTGCAGCGGCTGCTCCAGGATATCCGCGATCGCAAGATAGATGTCGTGGTGGTCTACAAGATCGACCGACTGACCCGCTCTCTGATGGATTTCTCGCGCATCGTCGAAATCTTCGACGACAGCAGTGTCTCGTTCGTCTCCGTCACCCAGCAGTTCAACACGACCACCTCCATGGGCAGGCTCACGCTTAATGTGCTCTTATCCTTTGCCCAGTTCGAACGCGAGGTCACTGCCGAGCGCATCCGTGACAAGATCGCCGCCTCCAAGAAAAAGGGCATGTGGATGGGAGGTACTGTGCCGCTGGGCTATACGGTGCTGCAGAGGAAGTTGGTGATCAAGGAGCCGGAAGCCGGTTTCGTGCGCGGCTTGTTCGAACGCTATGTGCAACTTCGGTCAGTGCCGGCGCTTGTAGCGGAGGTAAACCGGCAGGCAATCAGCATCGGCCAAACGCCCAACGTGGTCGGTGCCTATCCTTTCACCCGCCGGATGCATGCAGGCATGGTCTACAAGATGCTGGCCAATCCGCTCTACATTGGCAAGCTGCGCCATCTCGGCAACATCTACGACGGTGAACACCAACCCATCGTCGACAATGAGTTGTTCAACAAGGTCCAAGAACTGATGGCGCGGGGGGGCCGTCCGCGCCAAGGGTTCGTCCGTTCATCCCGATACGCATTTGCTGTCAGGGATTGTCTTTGACGAAACTGGAGACCGGCTGCGGCCAACCCATGCGACCAATCGTGGCAAGCGCTATCGCTACTACATCTCGAGCCGACTCCTGCCGAAGGATCGTCGTGATGAGGGCGGCTGGCGCGTTTCGGCTTCGGAGCTGGAAAACGTCGTCCGCTCCTTCGCAAGGAGGCTACTGTCTGATCAGATCAAGCTCTCGGAGTGGATTGCTGCTGATATCGCGCCAGACATGGTTCTTTCAGGCTTGAGCGGCGCATCACAGATAGCCGACCGCTTGGCGTCCTGCCAAACGAATGTCCAGGCAAAGGCCATTCTGCAGATGTTGTTCAAACGGATCACACTCTCTGCAACGGAGATCTGCTTTGACATCGACCGTGCTGCCTTGATCCGAATGCTGATCGACGTCAGCGTTCAAACTGAATTGGTTGAGGCCAGCGCGACAGATCCCAGTACCGTTACCATAGAAACCATCGTCGTTCCGATCGTATTCAAGCGACGCGGTATTGAAGCGCGACTCATCCTGGATCCCGAAAATGCTCCAGCGCGGCAACCGGCCGCGCCGCTTGTAGCCCTCATTGCCAAGGCCCAACTCTACCTTGCAATGCTCACCGAGCGAGCCGGAATCACGCTCGTCGAAATCGCCGATCACTTCGACGTGCATCCGGCCGAGATTAGTCGCCTATTACCGCTGGCATTCCTCTCGCCGCAGCTTACCAATGAGATCTTGACGGGCTTGCAACCCGTCGAGCTGTCCGCACGTATTTTGGCGCGGCTGGATCTATCGATGGATTGGTCAGCGCAGGCCGCTCAGCTTCGCAGCTAACTCCAGCAACACGCTGTTCAAGCTCACAGTTATGCCTGCATCCTTGGGATGCAGGCATAATCATTTGTCCGGCGAATTGGTCACGGAAAACGGCCACAGAGACGGCGCCCGCAATTGCCCCAGAATTGCCGGTCTCAGGGCCCGGTGAGACCAGCCCTTGGGTCTCTCTCTGCGCTAAGCCACGGAAAAGTCGAGGTAATTCTGAGCGAGGGGAGAAGTGGTGGTTTGCCAATATTCCGCTGGTGGAGCTGAGGAGGATCGAACTCCTGACCTCGTCATTGCGAACGACGCGCTCTCCCAGCTGAGCTACAGCCCCGTCCAGCGGATGGCCGCATTTATTGGCGCTCGAAGCCGTCTGTCAAGCGAGCAGTTGACGTAGGGGCGAAATCACATTCCGGCAGGTGCGGCAGTCGCGGAACGCACGGTCTGTCAGGCGGGACTTGCCGCTCAGGCGTGCAATGGCTAAATGTCGGCAATTCATTGGAGATCGGCATGCTCGCCCTCATTCAGACCATCGTTCTGGCCCTCGACCTCTACTGGTGGATCATCATCGCCTCGGCGATCTTCTCCTGGCTCTATGCTTTCAACGTGGTCAACCCGCGCAACCAGGTGGTCGGCACCATCGGCAATATGCTGTTCCGGCTGACCGAGCCGGCGCTACGGCCGATCCGTCGCCTGATGCCAGACCTTGGCGGCATCGACATTTCGCCGATCGTGCTTCTGCTTGCGCTGTTCTTCGTCAGGCAGTTCATCCTCACCACGGTGGCTCCGCTCGTCATCTGACCTTTGGTGGTGGCCAGCTTCTTCAAGGAGCGTGATGACGGCGTCGAGCTTTATGTCAGGCTGACGCCGCGTTCCTCGAAGGATGCTGTCGAAGGTGTTGAGCAGGCGGCCGACGAACGCTGCCATCTCGCGGCGCGGGTGCGCGCCGTGCCAGAAAAAGGCAAGGCCAACGCAGCGCTTGAGAAGCTGCTCGCAGCCGAGTTGGGCATTCCGAGAAACTCCATAAAAGTGGTCGCCGGCGCAACCTCGCGACTGAAGACCATTCGCGTGGCAGGCAACACAGGCGAACTGGCCAAGCTCATGATGGAGCTCGCCAGGCGCTGAGCCCGCGCTCTGGATAACGTGGCTCGGGCGCGACATACTCCGGTTGCATGCGCGCAGGATGTTGCGGGCATCGCAGGTTCGGAGGGGAGCGCGGAATGCGGAAGCTTGTATTTGCCTTGGCCCTTGCCATGCCGTTGCACCAGGCCGTGGCGGAAGAGATCTCGAGCGCCTATGTCGAGACCAACACCGAGGCGGACTGCGTGCTCTTCGACAAGGCCGGCGCAGATGACGGCGACTATGCCAACATGGTTTGTCCGGGATATCGCGGCTATCCGGTGCTGATGTTTTCAGCCGATCTCAGGGAATCGGTGTTCTACGGTTTCCCGCCCGCCGATTTCGTCGACATCCCGTGGCAGAGCTTCGAGACGTTCAACAGAAGTGCCGGCAAGGCCGAGTGGCGCATTTCGAGCCATGACGGCAAGGTGGTCCCGTTCGCCACCATCCGCCGCTGGTACGTCCAGGCGGAACCTGCCGAGGGCGACAAGGAAATCGAGGTGCTGGTGGTGGCGAAGGTCGGGCAGCCGGGCAAGGCCGATGGCTGCGTCGTTGGGCTGGTGTTGGCGACCGGTGAACCCAAGGCCAATGAGCTGGCGCGCAAGATCGCCGACGAACAGGCTCGCGATTTTGCCTGCGGCTCGGACGAGAGGGTGCTCGTCGGCGATCCGATGCCGGTGTTC
This sequence comes from Aminobacter ciceronei, assembly GCF_014138625.1. GTDB lineage: Bacteria > Pseudomonadota > Alphaproteobacteria > Rhizobiales > Rhizobiaceae > Aminobacter > Aminobacter ciceronei. Next base: position 23,043 of record NZ_JACJHY010000046.1, on the reverse strand, counting down.
TATTCTGAAGGCAAGACAAAGAATTGAGGCGCGGCCGGCACTGCCGAACCGCGCCCGGTATTCACTGACCTTGAAACAGAAGCCTCAGGCCTTCAGCGCCTTGGCGCGTTCGATCGCCTCGACGATCATCTTCTTGGCGTAGGCCGCATCGTGCCAGCCGCCGATCTTGACCCACTTGCCGGGCTCGAGATCCTTGTAATGGCCGAAGAAGTGCTCGATCTGCTGCAGCGTGATCTCGGGCAGGTCGGTGTGGTTGAAGACGTTCTCGTAGCGGCGGGTCAGCTTGGGCGACGGAACGGCGATAACCTTTTCGTCCTGGCCGGCATTGTCTTCCATGACCAGCACGCCGATCGGGCGCACGTTGATGACGCAGCCGGGAATGAGCTGGCGGGTGTTGCAGACCAGCACGTCGATCGGGTCGCCGTCGCCGGAAAGGGTGTGCGGCACGAAGCCGTAGTTACCCGGATAGTGCATCGGGGTGTAGAGGAAGCGGTCGACGACGAGCGTGCCGGCTTCCTTGTCCATCTCGTACTTGATCGGCTGGCCGCCGACAGGCACTTCGACGATCACGTTGACGTCTTCAGGCGGATTCTTGCCGATCGAAATCGCATCGATGCGCATGGGGAAGCTCCAGAATTAAAGGTGCCTCCCGATAAACGCCTTGGGCCGCGTGTGCAATGCAATATTGATGTCAGGAGACTGCGACGAAAGGCTTGCTTTCCGGATCACTCCCAGACGAAAGCGACCTTCTTCAGCGCCTTGTGGTCGAAAACCTCGACGCCCTCGGCGATGTCGCGGCCGCCGGCACCGGAATAGAAGGCGAGCGCGTTGTCGTTCTCCTCGAGCGCCCAGACCACCATGCCCTTGAGGCCGTGGTCGGCGAGGCGCTGGCGGGCGGCGGCGAAAAGGCGGCTGCCGAGGCCGATGCCCTGGCATTCGGGGCGGAGGTAGAGTTCGTAGATCTCGCCCTGCTGCTTGAGTTCACGGGCGCGGTTGCGGCCGAGCGTGGCATAACCGGCAATCTTGCCGCCGATCTCGATCACCAGAACGGTTGCGGCGCGGCGGATGGCGTTGGCCCACCATTCGCCGCCGCGGCGGTTGATCATGGTGGTCAGCGCACGATGCGGGATGATGCCTGAATAGGCGCCGCGCCAGGCCTCGTGATGCACCTCGGCGATGGCATCCGCGTCGCGGGGCTCGGCTTTCCTGATGTCGATCGTCAGCGTGTTCATAGTTTCTTAACCATAAACCGCGCCGCGACAGTTGCAAAGAGTCCGCACGCAGCCGGAATGGCGTTTCATATGATCCGGATCGAGGATCAGGTGCAGGTGTGTCCAAATGGACTCACCAGGGCTATGCGGTCAGATCTCGACGAGGTGGTCGTCGAGTTCGTTGACGTCGGCTGAGGACACCGGGAAATGCCGGGCTAGCAGGGTGCCGACCGTGGCGATGGCCGCAACGAAACCGTCGGCGAGACGGTTGGCACGCGCTTCCGCGGTGAGGTCGCGGACGATGCCGTCCCAGGCATCCTGCGGAACCTTGGCGTGGATGCCGGCGTCGGCGACGACCTCGACATAACGTTCGGCCAGCGACACGAAGATCAGCACGCCGGTGCGTGCGGTGGTGAGATGCACGTTGCGGGCAAAGAACTGCCTGAGCGCGTTGGCGTGGGCGGCGCGGTAGAGCAGGCCGCGCGGGATGAGCCGGATGCGCAGGCCAGGCAGCCACCACAACAGCGCGCAGGCAGCCGCCGCCGCCAGCAGCTGAACGATGACGAAATGCGGCAGCCGGACGGCGACCCACCAGTGTTCGAGCGCGAAGGCGGCGGCGAGGCTGACCAGCAGGATGCCCGTGATGACGGCGAAGGCCGCGGCAAAGAAGTAGCCATCGCTGCGGTGGGCGACGACGCAGTAGATCTCGCCCGAGGTCTGGGCTTCGGCGGCGCGGATGGCCGCGGCGATGCGTCCGTGATCGCTGGGGGGGAGCGTGGTCTGGGTCATGTCGTTCTACCAGCTCCCCGATGAACCGCCGCCGCCGGAGGACCCGCCCCCGCCGGAAAATCCGCCGCCACCGCCGCCCGACGACCAGCCTCCGCCGCCGCTACCCGAGGACCAGCCGCCGCCTGATGACGACGAGCCGGAGCGCTGGTTGTAATTGAAGGTCATGCCGAGCCACTCGTAGCGGCCGGGTCCGAGCCTGCGGCCATACATGCGCGGCAGGATGGCCATGGCCATGCCGCCAAAGAAAAGAGTCGCCCAAAGCGCTATGAAGACGAAAAAGATGATGTCGTCTTCGCTCCAGCCGGCAACGCCGGTCTGCTCATTGCGCTTGGCGCGTGCCTCGAGTTCGGCGCCATCGCCCTCGACGACCATGACGATGTCGTCGACCGCCTTGGAAATGCCGCCCGAAAAATCGCCGGCGCGGAAGGCCGGCACCATGGTGTTCTCGATGATCAGCTTGGTGTGCAGGTCGGTGAGCACACCTTCCAGGCCGTAACCCACTTCGATGCGCATGCGCCGGTCGTTGGGCGCCACGATCAGCAGCACGCCATTGTCCTCGCCGGCCTGGCCGAGCTTCCAGGCGCGGAACAGGCGGTTGGCATAGGGCTCGATCTCCTCGCCGTCGAGGCTGGGGATGGTGGCGACGACGATCTGGTCGGAGGATTTCTGCTCGAAGGCCGCGAGTTTCTGGACCAGCTCGGCTTCGGTGGCGGCGTCGATGATGCCGGCGTCGTCGACGACACGGCCGGTGAGGATGGGCAGTTCGGCGGCGAGGACGGGAGCCGCAAACAACAGCAGAAGCAATGCGAGAAGGGCAGGGACGTGCTTGTGCACCCGCCTCTGGCCTGCCGGCCATCTTCCCAGCAAGGGGGGAGATTGGCAGCGTCGGCCGGCATGCTGGACGTTCGATATGTGCAATGAGCGCAGCCTGCGCGGCCAGCTGATCTCCCCCCTTGTGGGGGAGATGGCCGGCAGGCCAGAGGGGGGGGTGCAGGCGCCTGCGCTCAAGGTCATTTCCGCCACTTCATTGGGCGCGTGACGCCGTCATTACCCGCCCTGGCCGGTGCCGAAATTCACCTTGGGCGCCTCGAGCTTATCTTCGGCGACGGTGAAGTTCTGGAACGGCTGGTTGCGGAACCAGAGCGTGTTCCAGATCATGGCGGGGAAGGTCTTGAGCGAGGTGTTGTAGATGCGAACGGTCTCGATGTAGTCGCGGCGGGCGACGGCGATGCGGTTTTCGGTGCCTTCGAGCTGGGCCTGCAAAGCGAGGAAGTTCTGGTTGGCCTTGAGGTCGGGGTAGTTCTCGACAACCGCGAGCAGGCGTGACAGCGCGCTGGTCAGGCCGGCCTGGTTGTCCTGGAAAGCCTTGAAGGCGTTGGGGTCGGTCAGCGTTTCCGGCGTCACCGTCACCTGGGTTGCCTTGGCCCGGGCCTCGACGACGCCTTCGAGCGTGTCCTTCTCATGCGAGGCATAACCCTTCACCGTCTCGACCAGGTTGGGGATGAGGTCGGCGCGGCGCTGGTACTGGTTCAGCACTTCGCTCCATGCCGCCTTCGCCTGCTCTTCCTGGGTCGGGATGGTGTTGTAGCCACAGGCCGACAGCAACGGCATGACGATCGCCAGAACAACGAAAGCCGGAAGCAGACGGAAAGCAGGAAGTGCCGGCGAAGCTTGCATGCGCATCTGTTTGTCCTCGACAAAGCAACTGATCCGACAGCATTATCACAAACGCGCCCGGAGAAAACCGGCGTTCGATTTGGCGATGATGCCAGGAGTTTTTGACGATGGCGTCACCGAGAGACAGCGACGGCGAGAAGGAATCGCGCCGCATTCTCGACCGCATAGCACGCGAGAGCGACCCTGGCGGCGCGTCGTTCGTGGCGCGCAAGGCCAGCGAAATGCGCAATCATCTCGGCGCCGCCGACGTCGACAAGGCCGATCCGATCGAGCACATCGGCACGCGCATCGGCCGCATCCTCGGTTTTCTCCTGACCATCGGCCTCGTTCTGTGGCTGATCAATTATCTGGTTCGAGGCGGATAGTGGTGACAGGCAGTGAGGATGAGGGGCCGGCGCAATCTCGCCGCATCCTCAAACGGCTGTCGCGTGAGAGCGACCATGGCGGACGTTCGTTTGTCGCACGCCACAGATATGCTGCGAAAGAAGAAGGCGAGACGCCCAATGGCCTCTACATGCTGCTGGGTGCTGTGTTGGCTATCGCGCTTTTCTTCTGGTTGTTGTCTTACATTGCACTGGTGAAAATCTGATGAGCACTGAACAGTCCGGAGCGCCACGCGCGGTCATCGTCGTGTCGAGCCATGTCGCGCGCGGGTCGGTGGGCAACCGCGCGGCGGTGTTTGCGCTGGAGACGCTCGGCCACCCGGTCTGGGCCGTACCGACGGTGATCTTGCCGTGGCATCCCGGCCATGGCCGCGCGACGCGCATCGTGCCGCCGACAGAACAATTCGCCGCCTTCATGGCCGATCTTGAACGGGCGCCATGGCTCGGCGAAGTCGCTGCGGTGCTGTCGGGTTATCTCGGCGAGCCAGGCCAGGTGGAAGCTGTGGCCTCGCTGGTCGAAACGGTGAAGGTGAGAAATCCGAAGGCGCTCTATGTTTGCGATCCCGTCATCGGCGACAAGGGTGGGCTCTATGTCGCCGAGACGCTGGCCGCGGGCATTCGCGACAGGTTGCTGCCCTTGGCCGATATCGCCACGCCCAATCGCTATGAGCTCGAATGGCTGGCGGGTGCCAAGGCCGACGACATGCGTTCGACAATGGCGACTGCCCTCGGGCTCGGGCCGGCAACGATGCTGGTCACCTCGGCGCCGGCGATGATGGCCAACGGCACGGGCAATTTGCTGGTCACCCAGACGCAGGCGCTGCTGGCCGAGCACCGCACGGTCGAGCGCCCGCCGAACGGGCTCGGCGACCTGAGTGCTGCCGTCTTTCTGGCGCGACTGCTGGCCGGGCACACGCCATCCAAGGCGCTGCAGTCGACCACGGCCGCCGTCTACGAGATCCTGGCGCGCACGTCGAAGCGCGGCGGCGACGAGCTGCAGCTCGAAACCGATGCGCAAAGCCTGTCGCATCCGATGGCGATGGTCGAGCTGCGCACGCTCATCCATCCCTCGCGGAGCCGGAAACCCGGCCAGGATTCTGGGGCGTGACGGTTGCCGGCGTCGACGGCTGCAAGGCCGGATGGGTCGCGGTGATCCGCGACGACGCCGGAACGAGAGCTCAGGTGTTCGGCAGCTTCGACGCGCTGTTGGCGGCAATTCCAGACGATGCGGTGGTGGCGGTCGACATGCCGATCGGCCTGCCTGACTTCACCACCAAGGGTGGTCGTGGTCCCGAGATGCTGGTGCGGCCTTTGCTCGGTCAGCGGCAATCGAGCGTGTTTTCGATCCCGTCGCGCGCGGCAGTCCATGCCGAGGCGGCCGAGTTCACCGACCTCGAGGCCTGGTACGCCGCGCATCGCCGGTCGAGCGAGGTCGCTATGAGGACCTCTGAGCCGCCACGCGGCGTCTCGATCCAGGCCTTCGGCATATTTTCCAAGATACGGGAGATCGACGCGCTGATGATCTCGAGGCCGGAGCTGCGTGAGCGCGTGATCGAATCCCATCCCGAAGTGGCGTTCTGGCGGCTGAATGGCGGGCAGGCGATGAGACTGCCGAAGAAGATCAAGGGTCGCGTCAATCCCGACGGCATGGCGGAGCGGAAAACGCTTCTGGCGCGCGTCGGCCATGGCCGCGGCTTTCTCGACCAGCCTGCGCCGCGCGGTGCGGCTGCTGACGACTTCCTCGATGCCTGCGCGATGATGCTGATCGCCGAGCGGCACCGTCGCGGCGAGACCATGAGCTTTCCGTCGCCGCCCGGGCGCGATATCAATGGCATTCCGGTCGCGATCTGGGTTTAATGCTCTCGTCCGACAATTCTCCTGTCCGACAGGGAGGCGTGCGATGTTGCCCGTTCGTACGATTGCAGCAGTCCTGGCGCTGCTGGTGGCTGCCGGCGCCGTGGCGCAGGAGAGCATCGTCGACCGTTGGTATCAGGCGCTGCTCAAGGCGGATGGTCCGACCTTGTCGCAACTGTTGGCCGACAATGCGACGATACGGCTCGACGATATTGGCGTGACCCAGAGCAAGGCGGAGTTCATCGCCTCGATGGATGAATGGCAGGTTGCCGTGAAAGGCGCCAAGATCCGCCACAAGATCGAAGCGGAAATGGGCGAAACGACCGTGGTGCGTACCTGCTACGACTTCCCCAACAATGACATGACGACGCGCGAGACATTTACCGCCAGGAACGGCCTCATCGTCGCCAACACGCAGATGACGATCGGCGAGAATTGCGACGGCTTCTAGGGCGTTTCCGCTTTTCGTCGGTTGCGGAAGCTCTCTGTCTCCATGTCCTGCGCAATTCCGGACGGAAAACTGCTGCTGCTCTAGCCCTGCTTCAGCCGTGCCATCAGCGACGGCTCCGGCAGACGGCGCCAGATCAGCCATGACAGGATGGCAAGGAGGCCCATGATCGGGATCACGGTGGCGAGCGCATTGACCGGGTCACCCATCAATGCCGCCGCTGCACCGCCAACCATTCCCGCGCCCATCTGGAAGAAGCCCATCATGGCGGATGCCGCCCCGGCATTTTCGGGGAAGGGCGCCATCGCCGCCGTCATCATCGCCGGCGAGATCATGGCGATGCCGAAGGCGTAGATGCCGACCGGAACCATGACCAGCAGGAAGCTGGGTTCATAGGTCCTGAGCAGGATGGCCATGGCGATCGATCCGATGGCAACGAAAACCAGGCCGACGGGCACCATCCTTGCTGCGCCGAAACGCTTCATGAAGATGCGCATGACGATCGCGCCGGCCATGAAATTGGCGGTCTGCATCAGCATGCCGACGCCGAACTGGGTGGGCGTGAGGCCGACACGCTCCATCAGAATGAAGGCCAGCACGGTCGCTTGGGTGTAGATCGCGCCGGTCGTGCCGGCGATGACCAGGCAGCAGAGCACGAAATAGGGGCTGCGGAAGAGCGAGCCGTAGGAGGCAACGAGGGCTTTCGGCCTGATGCGGCTGAGGTCGCGCGTCACCGTTTCGCGCAGGGCAAAGATCGCCACCAGCATGACGACGACGCCGAGCAGCACCATCACCACGAAGATGGCATGCCAGCCGAACAACTCCATGGTCAGGCCGCCGAGGGTTGGCGCGATGGCCGGGCCGAGGGCCAAAAGGATGCCGATCATGTTCATGATGCGGGCGGAGCGTTCGTGGGTGAAGACGTCGCGAACGACGGCACGCGCCACCGAAACACCGACGGCGGCGCCGACGCCCTGCAGGAAGCGCGCGACGACGAGCGTTTCGATGTTCGGCGCCATCAGCGCCAGAACGCTTGCGGCAAGATAGATCGCCATGAAGGCGAGCGTGATCGGGCGGCGGCCAAAACCGTCGGAGAGCGGGCCACAGACGAGCTGGGCAAAGGCAAAACCGCCGAAATAGAGCGACAGCGTCATCTTGACTGCAGCTTCGGTGGTGCCGAAGGCCTGGACGATCTCGGGCATGGCCGGCGTGAACAGCGCCAGCGAGATCGGGCCGATGGCAACCATCAGGCCGCCGATCAGCGACACCCGGCGCTCGCTCATGATCGGTGCGGTTTCCACAAGGTCCAGCGCCTGGCTGATATCGGTGCGCATGTTCATGCCGCCGTGTCCTCGCCCGATAGCGCTTCGGTGCGCGTGGCGAGCAGGTTGGTGCGGGCTGCCCGCAGTGAAACGAGAAGGCGCTGCCAGTCGTCCGGATCGATGCCAAGCGCTGCCTCGCTTCGGATCGCGGCGGCGATCGGCTCGATCTGCCTGACGACGGTGGACCCGGCTTCGGTGAGGGTGACCAGCTTGGCACGGCGATCGGCCGGATCGGGCTGGCGCTCGACGAAACCCTTGGCTTCTAGCCGGTCGACAAGACCGCTCAGGGTCATCGCTTCGACACCCAGCCGCTCGGCCAATGCCGTCTGCCTGATCGGACCGGTGCGGCTGACATTGAGCAGCGCCCGGCCCTCGCCGGTGGTCAGGCCGAGGCCGGCTTCAGTGGTGCGGCGGTCCATCTCGGCGCGGATGATGCGCGAGAGATCGTTGACGATGAAGCCGAAAGTGTCGGTTTCCGGACTGGCAGGCATTTTAGTAAGTAATCCTTATTATATGGGTTACTTAGTTTACGTGAGGCGACGAGTCAATGCGGTTGCGCAGTTACCGGTCCGGCCCTACATCGAGGCTGTCCGAACCGAATGCCAATCGAGGAAGCCATTCATGTCTGCCAGCCAGAACATCGATCTCGCGCGTCATCCGCTGACCCATTGGGCCGGGCCGCTCGGCCTGCCGGATTTCACCAGGATCGAGGACAGCGATTTCGGGCCGGTGTTTGATGCAGCGCTTGCCGCGCACGCCGCCGAGATCGATGCGATTGCCGCCAATGCGGAACAAGCGACGGTCGCCAACACGCTTGAAGCAATGGAGCTCGCAGGTGATGCGCTCGACCGCGTGTCCTCGATCTTCTGGTGCCGCGCCGGTGCCCACACCAATGACGCGATCCAGGCGATGGAGCGTGAGATCTCGCCGAAGATGGCTCGCCATTTCTCGGCGATCTCGATGAACGAGAAGCTGTTTGCACGCATAGACGATCTCTACTCCCGCCGCGCTTCGCTCGGCCTAGACCCTGAGACGCTGAGGGTGCTGGAAAAAACCTGGAAAGGCTTCGTCCGTTCGGGTGCCAAGCTCGACCCGGTGGGCAAGAAGCGGCTTGCCGCTATCCAGGAAGAGCTTGCCTCGCTTGGCGCCAAGTTCGGCCAGAACGTTCTGGCCGACGAGAGGGAATGGGTGCTGTTTCTCGACGAAGGCGATCTCGACGGCCTGCCGGAATTTGTCCGTGGTGCGATGGGCCAGGCTGCCGAGGCGCGCGGCGAGACGGGTAAGTACGCCGTCACCTTGTCACGCTCGATCTATGAGCCGTTCACGACGTTCTCTGAGCGGCGTGACCTGCGCGAAAAGGCATTCAAGGCCTTTGCGGGACGCGGCGAAACAGGTGGCGAGACCGACAATGCCAGCATTGTGCGCGATACGCTCAGCCTGCGCGCCGAAAAGGCCAGGCTGCTCGGCTATGACAGCTATGCGGCGCTGAAGCTCGACGACACCATGGCAAAGACCCCCAAGGCGGTGATGGAGTTGCTTGAGCCGGTGTGGAACAAGGCGCGCGAGAAGGCCGCCGCCGACGAGACCGAACTGCAGCGCCTTGCAGCGGCCGCCGGCAGCAACGACAAGCTCGCCGCCTGGGACTGGCGCTTCTATCAGGAGAAGCTGCGGGCGGAGAAATACGCCTTCGACGAGGCCGAGCTGAAGCCCTACCTCCAGCTCGAGAACGTCATCAAGGCCTGCTTCGATGTCGCGACCCGGTTGTTCGGCATCACCTTCAAGGAAGTGCCCGATGTTGCCGCCTGGCATCCCGATGCCAGGGTGTTCGAGGTGTTCAACGCCGACGGCAGCACGCGCGGGCTCTTCCTCGCCGACTATTTTGCCCGCCAGTCGAAGCGTTCGGGTGCCTGGATGAGTGCGCTGCAGTCAGGCTACAGGCTGGGCAAGGGCTCGACGCCGATCATCTACAACATCATGAACTCCGCCAAGCCGAAGGCCGGCGAGCCGGCGCTGCTGTCGCTCGACGAGGCCAAGACGCTGTTCCATGAATTTGGCCACGCTTTGCATGGCATGCTGACCGATGTCACCTGGCCGTCAGTGGCGGGCACCTCGGTCAGCCGCGACTTCGTCGAATTGCCGTCGCAACTCTACGAACACTGGCTGACGGTGCCGGCGGTGCTGGAAAAGCATGCGCTGCATTACAAGACCGGCAAGCCGATGCCCAAGGCTCTGCTCGACAAGATGCTGGCTGCCAAGACTTTCGGCGCCGGCTTTGCCACCGTCGAGTTCGCCTCGTCGGCGCTTGTCGACATGGCCTATCATGCCCGGCCGGACGCACCGACGGAGCCCGCCGCCTTCGAAGCCGAGACACTGGAAAAGCTCGGCATGCCGGATGCGATCGTCATGCGTCACCGTACGCCGCATTTCCTGCATGTGTTCTCGGGCGAGGGCTATTCGGCCGGCTACTACTCCTACATGTGGTCGGAAGTGCTCGACGCCGACGCCTTCGCCGCCTTCGAGGAAACCGGCGACGCCTTCAATCCCGGCATGGCCGAGAAGCTGCGCAAGCACATCTATGCGGCAGGCGGTTCGGCCGATCCGGAAGAACTCTACAAGGCCTTCCGCGGCAAGTTGCCGTCGCCGGAGGCGATGATGGAAAAGCGCGGCCTCGTATAGGCCGCGGACGGGCAGGCCGATGGAACTACCGGCAGCATTGCGGGCGGCGGTCGACCGGGCGCTGGAAGGCGTGCCGCTTGGCGAGTTGCAGCGGGCTGCCGACACCTTGTCGAGCCGCTATCGCGCCGAGTTGCGCGATGGAAAACTGCATCTGTCGGACGAGATGTTCGCCAACGCCTATCTGGCGACGCGGCTGCCGGCGACATTTGCGGCCGTCAGGGCGAGTCTCGAAAGTGCCGCCGAGCTGATGCCTGACTTTGCGCCTAAAAGCCTGCTCGACGTCGGTGCCGGTCCAGGCACGGCACTTTGGGCGGCTTCGGACTGCTGGCCGAGCATCGATTCCGCGACGATGCTCGAGGCAAGCCAGGCGATCCGTAAGGTTGGCATTGCGTTGTCGGCGCATTCGGGCGTTGCGCATGTGGATTGGCGTGTGGCGGATGCCGCCAAGAGCTTCGAGGCCGACAAGGCCGATCTGGTGACGCTGGCCTATGTGCTGGACGAGTTGTCGCCGGCCGAGGGGCTCGCGTTGGTCGAGCGCCTGTGGGCTGCCACCGACGGCCTGCTTGTTGTGGTCGAGCCCGGCACGCCGGCCGGCTGGCAGCGCATGATGGCGGTGCGACAGCGCCTCATCGATCTCGGCGCACATCTGACGGCACCTTGTCCGCATGCCGACGCCTGCCCGATCGTCGAGCCCGACTGGTGCCATTTTTCGCGCCGCGTGGCGCGCTCGCGGCTGCATCGGCTGACCAAGCGTGGCGAGGTGCCGTGGGAAGACGAGAAGTACATTTTCCTGGCCGCGTCGCGCATGCCGGCTGAACCATTCCGCGCCCGGGTCTTGGCGCCGGCGCGCGGCGGATCGGGCAAGGTCCAGCTCAAACTGTGCCTGGAAAATGGCTCGATCGAGGAAAAGCTCTTGACCAAGCGCGATGGCGAGCTGTTCAGGTCGGCACGACGGGCCGACTGGGGCGACTTCTTGTAGGCTTGCCGGCGGGCAGAAAATCGGCCGATTTGCCCGCCCCCCTTTCGCATTTGCGAAAAAAGCTGTATGAGCCCGGCCACACGAAACGCGGCGCGTCGACAGGCAGTGCCCGCAACGCTCCCGAGTAGACATATGAACCTCCGCAATATCGCGATCATCGCGCACGTCGACCATGGCAAGACCACGCTCGTCGACCAGCTTCTCAAGCAATCCGGCTCGTTCCGTGAAAACCAGCGCGTCGCCGAGCGCGCGATGGATTCGAACGATCTCGAAAAGGAACGCGGCATCACCATCCTGGCCAAGGCGACTTCGGTCGACTGGAAGGACACCCGCATCAACATCGTCGACACCCCTGGCCACGCCGATTTCGGCGGCGAGGTCGAACGCATCCTGTCGATGGTCGACAGCGCGATTGTTCTGGTCGACGCTGCCGAAGGCCCGATGCCGCAGACCAAGTTCGTGGTCGGCAAGGCGCTCAAGGTCGGCCTGAAGCCGATCGTCGTCATCAACAAGATCGACCGTCCTGATGGCCGCCATCAGGAAGTCATCAACGAGGTGTTCGACCTGTTCGCAGCCCTCGACGCCACCGACGAACAGCTCGACTTCCCGATCCTCTACGGTTCGGGCCGCGATGGCTGGGTTTCCGAGAATCCGGAAGGCCCGAAGGACCAGGGCCTGGCGCCGCTGTTCGACCTCGTGCTCAAGCACGTACCGGCACCGACGGTTCACCCCGGCCCGTTCCGCATGATCGGCACCATTCTCGAGGCGAACCCGTTCCTCGGTCGCATCATCACCGGCCGCATCGAATCCGGCACGCTGAAGTCCAACCAGCCGGTCAAGGTGCTGCACCATGACGGTTCGCTGCTGGAAACCGGCCGCGTCTCCAAGATCCTCGCCTTTCGTGGTCTCGAGCGTCAGCCGATCGAAGAAGCGCAGGCAGGCGACATCGTTGCCATCGCCGGCCTTTCCAAGGGAACCGTCGCCGACACCTTCTGCGACCCGGCCGTGACCGAGCCGCTGCATGCGCAGCCGATCGATCCGCCGACCGTCACCATGTCCTTCATCGTCAACGACTCGCCGCTGGCCGGCACCGAAGGTGACAAGGTCACCAGCCGCGTCATCCGCGACCGTCTGCTCAAGGAAGCCGAAGGCAACGTCGCCCTCAAGATCGAGGAATCGGCCGACAAGGATTCGTTCTACGTCTCCGGCCGTGGCGAATTGCAGCTGGCCGTGCTGATCGAAACGATGCGCCGCGAGGGCTTCGAGCTTGCCGTGTCGCGTCCGCGCGTCGTCATGCAGAAGGACGAGAACGGCGACCTGCTCGAGCCCGTCGAAGAAGTCGTCATCGACGTTGATGAAGAGCATGCCGGCGTCGTCGTCCAGAAGATGTCGGAGCGCAAGGCCGAGATGGTCGAGTTGCGTCCTTCAGGCGGCAACCGCCAGCGTCTGGTGTTCCATGCGCCGACGCGCGGCCTGATCGGCTACCAGTCGGAACTGCTCACCGATACGCGTGGCACGGCTGTCATGAACCGCCTGTTCCACTCCTACCAGGGCTACAAGGGCGAGCTGCCCGGTCGCACCAACGGCGTTCTGATCTCCAATGATCAGGGTGAGTCGGTTGCATTCGCCATGTGGAACCTGGAAGACCGCGGCCCGATGGTCATCGACGCCGGCGTGAAGGTCTACCAGGGCATGATCATCGGTATCCACAGCCGCGACAACGACCTCGAGGTCAACGTGCTGAAGGGCAAGAAGCTGACCAATATCCGCGCCGCCGGCAAGGATGAAGCAGTGCGCCTGACGCCGCCGATCCGCATGACGCTCGAGCGCGCGCTCGCCTGGATCCAGGACGACGAACTGGTCGAAGTGACGCCGAAGACCATCCGCCTGCGCAAGCTCTATCTCGACCCGAACGAGCGCAAGCGCTTCGAGAAGTCGTCGAAGACCGCCGGCGCGGCATAAGCCACGCGGCACAAATCAAGAGGGCGTCTCCAATGGAGGCGCCCTTTTTGCTTTGGGGCGTGGGTGCGACCCCGACTACATCTCGATGATGGGTGCGACTTCCACCGAACCACCGGCGTGGAGGATAGGGCAGCCCTTGGCGATGCGCGCGGCGTCGGCGGGATCCTTGGCGTCGAACACCGAATAGCCGCTGACCGGATTGGCGCCGCCGTCATTGGTAACAGCGCCGTTGGCGGCAACCGTCTGAGACTTGCCGACCGGATTGCCGCCATCGACGACGGCAGCGCCCAAGCCGGCAAACCAGTCCATCCAGGCCTTCATCACCTTGGCGCCTTCTTCCTCCGATTGCGGCATGGCGCCGCCGTGATAGACGAAGAGAAACTTGGCCATGACATCTCCTCCGTGGCGTGCCGAGGTGCCGGCCACCCGACATCGTGCCGGCGCGCGAGCTATTCATTTGCCTGTAGGCTGTCCTGGACAACCTGCTTTCCTGTCCGATCTCGCAAAGTTGATGGCATAGGCGCCTGGTTCGTCTGGCGGTTGCAAGTTGCGGCGCATGCCGTAAGGTTCCGCGACCAGCCATTCGGGGATGACGATGGAACCGACTTCGCTTCTGATCTTTGCCGGTGCTCTGCTTGTTGCCGCCGGTTCGCCCGGGCCTTCCATTGCAGCACTGGTGGCACGGGTCATCTCGAAGGGCTTTCGTGACGTGTTGCCGTTCCTGGCGGCGATGTGGATCGGCGAGGCGATCTGGCTTTCGCTGGCGGTGTTTGGCCTCGCCTTCGTGGCGCAGTCCTTTCACATGGCCTTCGTCGTGGTGAAGTGGGCTGGCGTCGCCTATCTCGTCTACCTCGCCTGGAAAATGTGGACGGCCCCCGTCGACACGCGCGAAGGCGAGATGCCGAGTCAGGATTCTCCGCTCAAGCTTTTCGCTGCCGGCATGGCCGTGACGCTCGGCAATCCCAAGATCATGATGTTCTATCTGGCGCTGTTGCCGACGATCATCGACCTGGCTTCGGTGAGCGTCGTCGGCTGGCTGGAACTGACGCTGACGATGGCGGCGGTGTTGATCGCCATCGACCTCGCCTGGGTGTTCGCAGCAGCACAGGCGCGCAAGCTTTTGCGGAGCAAGCGGGCGATGCAGATTGCGAATCGGGTGAGCGCCACGACCATGGCGGGTGCGGCCGCGGCGATTGCCGCGAGGTAAAAGGCCAAAGTTTTGTCAGGCCGGGTACGCAGCGAGCCTTGGGGACGCTGCGTCAGCCTATTTTGCAGGCAATTTCTGCCTGCCCGATAGGCGTTTTTGCCTACCTTCCGTCAAACCTTTGTCGCTAAAGGCAGGCCATCTGCTACGATAGTCGCAAAAGCATGTGACGGGACGGGAGAAACTAGCGTCATGGCCGCATCTGTGAAGTCTAAGGCGAAATCCGCCAAGACTGCATCCGCCTCCAAATCCTCCAACAGACCTCCCCAGCTGCACGAATTGCTGCTCGCCCGAGCGCCGGCCGAGGACGTGGCCGATTACGAGCCGGGCATGCTGGAGCGCGCAGCACAGCTCGCCGAGCAGGCCGTGCTCAAGCACCGCAAAGGTTCTTCGGTCATCGACATCGAGACCGACGGCAGCGTCGTCCGCCATGACCGGCCGGTCACTGTTGTCACCGTCGTCAACGACAACATGCCGTTCCTGTTCGATTCGGTGCTCGGCGAGATCACCGAAGCCGCCGGCGAGCCGGTGCTTGTCACCCACCCGGTCATCCACGTGCGCCATGGCCGCACCGGCGTCGACGAGATCCTGAGCGATGGCGGCCACAAGGGCGAGGAGGCGGCCGACAAGGTCAGCGTCATTCACGTCCACATTCCGCCGCTTGGCAAGGAGGCCGCAGAAGCGCTGCGCGAGCGGCTGAAGAAGCTGCTTGGGCAGGTGCGCGCCGCCGTCACCGACTGGAAGCCGATGCTGGCCAGGCTCGACCAGGCGATCTCGGAATTCCGCTATGCGCCGATCCCGCTCGACAAGAATGCGGTGACCGAGGCGATCGCCTTCCTCGAATGGCTGCGTGACGACAATTTCACCTTCCTCGGCATGCGCGAATTCAAATATTCGGGCGGCGAAAAGAGTGGCGTACTGGAACGCTCCGACAAGCCGGGCCTCGGCATCCTCGCCGACCCCGACGTTCTGGTGCTGCGCCGCGACACCATCGACGCGACGTCGACGACACCCGAAATCCGCGCCTTTCTGCATGGCCCGGATCCGCTGATCGTCACCAAGGCCAATGCCAAGTCGGCGGTGCACCGCCGCGCCTATCTCGACTACATCGGCATCAAGACCTACGACGCCAAGGGGCAGCTGTCGGGCGAACTGCGCATCGTCGGCCTGTTCACCTCGACCGCCTACACGCGCTCGGTGATGAAGATTCCCTATCTGCGCTCCAAGGCCGAAACCGTGGTGCAGAAGTCGGGCTTCGACCCTGCCGACCATTCCGGCAAGGCGCTGATCAACGTGCTTGAATCCTATCCGCGCGACGAGCTGTTCCAGGTCGCCGTGCCGACGTTGCGCAAGCATTCCGAGGCCATCCTCGGCTTGATCGAACGGCCGCGCGTGCGTGCGCTGGTGCGTGTCGACCAGTTCGATCGCTTTGTCTCGATCCTCGTCTTCGTGCCGCGCGACCGCTACGATTCGGTGGTGCGCGAGAAGATCGGCGCCTATCTCAAGTCCGTGTTCGAAGGCCGCCTGTCGGCCTATTACCCGGCCTTCCCCGAGGGCGGGCTGGCGCGCGTCCATTTCATCATCGGCCGCTCCGGCGGCAAGACGCCCAAGGTCGAGCAGACGGCCATCGAGGCGGCAATCCGCGATATGGTGCGGACCTGGGAGGACGGCTTGCGCGAGGCTTCAGCCGAGGCCGGCTCATCCGCATCTTTCGTCAGGCTCGCCAGCCACTTCCCGCAGGACTACCAGAACAGCTTCTCGCCGGCGGCAGCCCTCGTCGATGCCGAGCGCATCGCCTCGATCGGCGCATCCAACCCGATCGTCATCGACTGCTATCGCGACACCGGCCAGGCGTCCACACAGGCCTCGCTGAAGATCTATCACCACGGCGCGCCGGTGGCGCTGTCGCGGCGCGTGCCATTGCTCGAGAACATGGGCTTCCGCGTTATCAGCGAGCGCACATTCGAACTGGGCGAGAAGGGCGAAGACCAGATCTTCATCCATGACATGGAGCTGGAGAACGCCTACGGCCAGCCGATCGACCTCGCCGACAGTGGCGCGCTGTTCGAAGAGGTGTTCCTGTCGGTCTGGAACGGCGACGCCGACAATGACGGTTACAACGCGCTGGCGCAGACGGCAGGTCTCGGCTCCAACGAGATTCTTATCCTGCGTGCCTATGGCCGCTACCTGCAGCAGGCCGGCATTCCGCAGAGCCAGGATTTCATCGCGGCAGCGCTGAACCGCTATCCCGATATCGCGCGCGGCCTGCACGCGCTTTTCCTCGCCCGGCTCGATCCGGCACAGGAACAGGACGGCCTGGTCACCGCCAAGCACCTCAAGGCCAAGATCAAGGACGCGCTCGAGGCGGTCCCCAATATTGACGACGACACCATCATCCGGCGCTACGTCAACCTGATCGAAGCGTCGCTCAGGACCAACCACTTCGTGGCGGGTAAGAAGGAACGTGGCCAATCGCTGGCGATCAAGCTCGACTCGCGCAGCGTCGAAGGCCTGGCAGAGCCGCGGCCGTGGCGCGAGATCTTCGTTTATGGTTCGGAGGTCGAGGGGCTGCATCTGCGCTTCGGCGCGGTGGCGCGCGGCGGCCTGCGCTGGTCTGACCGTGCCCAGGACTATCGCACCGAGGTGCTTGGCCTGGTCAAGGCGCAGCAGGTCAAGAATGCCGTCATCGTGCCTGTCGGCGCCAAGGGCGGCTTCTTCCCCAAGCGCCTGCCCGTGGGGGGCAGCCGCGACGCGGTGTTCGAGGCCGGCAAGGCTGCTTACGTCAATTTCGTCTCCAGCCTGCTGTCGATCACCGACAATCTCGACGGCGACAAGGTGGTGCCGCCGGCGGGCGTTGTCCGCCGCGATATGGACGATCCCTATTTCGTCGTTGCCGCCGACAAGGGCACGGCGACCTTCTCCGACACGGCCAACGGCATCAGCGAGAAGCACGGCTTCTGGCTCGACGACGCCTTCGCCTCGGGCGGCTCGGCCGGCTACGACCACAAGAAGATGGGCATCACGGCGCGTGGCGCCTGGGAAGCGGTCAAACGGCACTTCCGTGAGATGAACCGCGACATCCAGACGACGCCGTTCACCGTCGTCGGCGTCGGCGACATGTCCGGCGACGTCTTCGGCAACGGCATGCTGTTGTCCGAGCAAACGAAGCTGATCGCCGCTTTCGACCACCGCGACATCTTCATCGATCCCGAGCCCGATATGGCCGCGTCCTTTGCCGAGCGCAAGCGGATGTTCGACCTGCCGCGTTCGAGCTGGCAGGACTATGACAAGTCCAAGCTGTCGGCAGGCGGCGTGATCGTTTCGCGCGCCCAGAAGTCGGTGACGCTGCCGCAGGCGGCGGCAACGGCGATCGGGCTCGCCAAGACGACCGCATCGCCGACCGAGATCATGAACGCCATCCTGCGGGCGCAGGTCGACCTGTTGTGGTTCGGCGGCATCGGCACCTATGTCAGGGCGACCGGCGAAACCAACCAGGAAGTCGGTGACCGCGCCAACGACGCGATCCGCGTCACCGCCACCGACCTCAGGGTCAAGGTGATCGGCGAGGGTGCCAATCTCGGCGCAACCCAACGGGCGCGCATCGAGTTCGGCCTCAAGGGCGGGCGCTGCAACTCGGACGCCATCGACAATTCGGGCGGCGTCAATTCGTCCGACGTCGAGGTCAACATCAAGATCGCGCTGGCTTCGGCGATGCGCAAGGGCACGCTGCAGCGGCCGGCGCGCAACAAGTTCCTCGCCGAAATGACCGAGGAGGTTGCCGGGCTGGTGCTGGCCAACAACTACGAGCAGACGCTGGCGCTGTCGGTTGCGGCCAAGCGCGGTATTCAGGACATCGCGCATCAAGGCCGCTTCATGAGCGCGCTCGAGGCGCGCGGACTGCTCGACCGCGCCGTCGAGAACCTGCCATGGCCGCCTGCTCTGGCCGAACGCCAGACGCGTGGCGAGCCGCTGACCCGGGCCGAGCTTGGCGTGCTGCTCGCCTATGCCAAGATCGTGCTGTTCTCCGACATCGTCGCCAGCGACGTGCCCGACGAAGCCCATTTCGAACGTGATCTGCTCGGCTACTTCCCCGAGCGCATGGCCAAGAAATATGCCGCCGAGATCGGTGGTCACCGGCTGCGCCGCGAGATCATCGCGCGTGTCGTCGCCAACGATCTCGTCAATCGTGGTGGGCCATCCTTCGTCAACCGGCTGCAGGAGGCCAGCGGCCGTTCGGCGGCCGATGTGGTGCGGGCTTTTGCCGTCGTGCGCGATGGCTTTGCTCTGCCGGCGCTCTATCGCGAGATCGACGCGCTCGACAATGTCGTCGACGGCACGCTGCAGCTCGACCTGTATCAGGCGGTCAGCCGGCTGATCTTCGGTACCAGCGGCTGGTATCTGCGCAACGAGCACAGCGACGCGCCATTGGCGAGCCGCATCGCCGAGCTGCAGGAAGCACGCGCAGCACTGGAGCCGAAGTTCTCAGGCATGCTGCCTGCCTTCACCCGCGAGCGCATCGAAAACCGCAAGGCTGGCTTTGCCGCCGCCGGTGCGCCGGAGAAACTGGCCGAGCGGCTGTCGCTGCTCGAGGCAGGCGAACTGGTGCCCGACATCGCCCTGGTGGCCAAGACCGCCAAGGCCGACATCCTGGCAGCGGCGAAGGCGTTCTTCGGCGTCAGCGAGGCGTTCCGCATTCCGCGGATCGAGGATGCAACGCATGCGATCGCCACCTCCGACTATTATGAGGGGCTGGCGCTGTCGCGTGCATCCGACACCATCGGTGCGGCGCGACGCGGCATCGCGGTTGCGGCATTGACCGGTTTCGGCAAGGCTGCCGATCCGGTCGCGGCATGGCTCGACGCCGGCGGCGACAGGACCAACCGTACCCGCGACAGGCTGCAGGCCCTGACGGAGGGTGGCGACATCACCGTGTCGCGCCTGACGGTGGCGGCCGGGCTGATGAGCGACCTGTCGGGACGCTGAGCCCTTGCAACGGCGCCTGCCACGGCAACCGTGGCAGGCATTTTCCTCAAGGACCACGCAAGCGAACTACGCTATAGCTCCAGACAACGCGCTGATGCGGCGCGCGCGGAGGGATGATGGCTGACACGATGGTGGTTCAACGCACGCCTCGGCGTGGCGTCTGGGGATGGATGTTCTTCGACTGGGCGGCGCAGCCGTTCTTCACCGTGGTCACCACCTTCATCTTCGGTCCCTATTTCGTCTCGCGCATGGCGACCGATCCGGCCATGGGCCAGGCAGCCTGGGGTTACGGCATTGCTGCAGCCGGTTTCGTCATCGCCATCCTGTCGCCGGTGCTTGGCTCGATCGCCGACCAGACCGGCCCGCGCAAGCCGTGGATCGCATTCTTTGCCGCGATCAAGATCATCAGCCTGTGCCTGCTCTGGTATGCCGAGCCCGGATCGCCGCTGGTGCCGATCGTCCTGCTGTTTTCGCTCGCTTCGGTGGCGGCGGAGTTCTCGATCGTCTTCAATGATTCGATGATGCCTCGCCTTGTTTCGAAGGAGGAGATCGGCAAGATTTCCAACATTGCCTGGGGCCTTGGTTATCTCGGCGGCATGATCGTGCTGATCTTCGTCGTCGGTTTCCTGGCTGCGTCGCCCGAGAGCGGCAAGACCATCATCGGTGCGGCCCCGCTGTTCGGGCTGGACCCGGTGGCAGGCGAGGATGCTCGCGCCACAGGCCCGATTTCAGCACTGTGGTACCTCGTCTTCATCCTGCCGATGTTTTTCTTTACGCCCGACAGCGGCAAGGGCATCGCCATCCGGCCGGCCGTGCGGCTGGGGCTTTCCGAGCTCAAGTCGACGATCGGCGAGGTGCGCCAGCGCACCGGCATCTTCCGTTTCCTCGTCGCCCGCATGATTTACCAGGACGGCGTCAACGCCTTGCTCGGTCTTGGCGGCGCGTTCGCGGCTGCGATGTTCGGTTGGACAATCACTGAAATCGGAATCTACGGCATCATTCTCAATGTCGTCGCCATCTTTGGCTGCCTGGTTGCCAGCCGTCTCGACACCAGCTTCGGTTCCAAGGTCGTGGTGGTGTTTTCGCTGGTGCTGCTGACGATCGCCACCATCGGCATCGTCTCCACCGGACCGGGCTACACGCTGTTCGGCCTGTGGCAGATGCCTGGTGCCGATACCAACGGGCTGTTCGGCACGCCCGCCGAGAAGGCCTACATTGCCTTCGGCCTGCTGGTCGGCATTGCCTTCGGCCCGGTGCAGGCGTCGTCGCGCTCCTATATGGCGCGCAGTGTCTCGGCCGATGAGGCAGGGCGCTATTTCGGTCTGTATGCGCTGTCGGGCCGGGCGACCAGCTTCGTCGCGCCGTTCGTGGTCGCGACAGTCACCGCCCTGAGCGGCTCGCCACGGCTTGGCATGGCGATGATCATCATATTCTTCGTCGTCGGGCTGGCAGTGTTGTTGCGCACGCCCTATCCGGCTGACGAGGTGAAATAGCGGATATTATCTTCCCGCTGTGGGAGAAGCTGTCACCGAAGACGACGGATAGCGGTGCTGGACGAGGCGGTGCGTCTCAAGGTTTCGGCGCTCGCCGCTTTTCTGGCAACACCTCACTCCGTCCAGAACCCCTCGTCCGGCTTTGCTCCGCTCACTACCTTCTCCCGCAACAGGAGAAGGTACCTGCCCCTCAGTGCCTGAAGTGTCTCACGCCGGTGAAGATCATGGCGATACCATGGGCATCTGCCGCGGCGATGACGTCGTCGTCGCGCATCGAGCCGCCTGGCTGGATGACAGCGGTGGCGCCCGCCTCGACGGCAGACAGCAGACCGTCAGCGAAGGGGAAGAAGGCATCGGAGGCAACCACCGACCCCTTGGTCAGCGGTTCGGCGAGGCCGGCGGCTTCCGCGGCATCCAGCGCCTTGCGGGCGGCGATGCGCGATGAATCGACACGGCTCATCTGGCCGGCGCCGATACCCACCGTGGCAAGATCCTTTGCATAGACGATGGCGTTCGACTTGACGTGCTTGGCGACACGGAAGGCGAATTTCAGGTCTTCGATCTCGCGTTGGGTCGGTTGGCGCCTGGTCACGACATTGAGGTCGAGCGTATCGACGACGGCGTTGTCGCGCGATTGGACAAGCAGGCCGCCGGCGACCGACTTGACCGAAAGGCCGGCGCGATCCGGATCGGGCAGGCCGCCTGTCACCAGCAGGCGAAGGTTCTTCTTGGCAGCGACGATGGCCTGGGCCTCCGGCGTAGCCTCCGGCGCAATGATGACTTCGGTGAAGATCTTGACGATCTCCTCGGCCGCCTCGGCGTCGAGAATGCGGTTGAGCGCAACGATGCCGCCGAAAGCCGAGACGGGGTCACAGGCGAGCGCCCGGGCATAGGCCTCGGTCAGCGTTGCACCCTCGGCGACACCGCACGGATTGGCGTGCTTGATGATGGCGACGGCGGCCGTGCGGACAGGGTCGAACTCGCCGGCCAGCTCGAAGGCTGCGTCGGTATCGTTGATGTTGTTGTAGGACAGTTGCTTGCCCTGGAGCTGGGTCGCGGTGGCGACTCCGGGACGCTTGTCGCCGGTCAGGTAGAAGCCGGCCGATTGATGCGGGTTCTCGCCATAGCGCATGACGCTCTGCAGCTTGCCGCCGAAAGCGCGCCAGTCGGGCGTCTCGATCTCGAGCGCCTCGGCAAACCAGCCCGAGATCGCCGCGTCATAGGCGGCGGTGCGCGCAAAGGCCTTGGCGGCGAGCTTCTTGCGGAACTCGTAGGTCAGGCAGCCATTGTTGGCGACGATGCTGTCGAGCACGTCCTTGTAGTCGGCCGGGTCGGTGACGATGGCGACATAGGCGTGGTTCTTGGCCGAGGCGCGAACCATGGCCGGGCCGCCAATGTCGATGTTCTCGACGATCGAGGCGTAGTGAGCGCCGGAATCGCGGACCTCCTCGAAGGGATAGAGATTGACCACCACGAGGTCGATCGGCTCGATGCCGTGCTCGGCCATGGCAGCGACATGCTCGGGGTCGTCGCGGACGCCGAGCAATGCGCCATGGACTGACGGATGCAGCGTCTTGACGCGGCCGTCCATGATCTCGGGGAACTTGGTGAGCTCGGAAACGTCGCGGACGGCGATGCCCTCGGCCGAAATACTCTTGGCGGTGCCGCCGGTGGAGACCAGCTCGACACCGACATTGGTCAGGCACTTGGCAAATTCGATCAGCCCGGTCTTGTCGGAGACCGACAGCAAAGCGCGCCGGATCGGCACGAGGTCGGGTGCGGGGATCTTCTTGGAAACGACGGCCATGGGTGGCGGGCCCTTCAAAGTTGGGAGCGGAAACTTTGCTTGCGGGCGGCCTAGCACATGAGGCTCGGAAATCAAGGCGCGCAGCGGCGCATGCGGCCTATTTCCCGAGGTGATGCCGATCAGGCGCTCAAGGTGCCTCCGCAATCCTGGACGGCTCTAGCTGTCGTTTCCAAGAAGGTTGTTCAGTCTTTGGAACGGGCTGATGCCTCCAAGGGCCGAGTGTGGGCGTGCCAGGTTGTAGTTGGCTGCCCATTG
>NZ_JACJHY010000045.1 GCF_014138625.1 Aminobacter ciceronei | reverse complement strand
CCAACGGCTGATCTCCGGCCAAAACGGCGGGAGAAGCGCACTCCAACCGCCATGGTCAAAGAGGCACTCGGCATAGTTCGACGGTCGGCATAAACCTGTTTATGCCGCGCGCGGCATAAGCAGGTTTCGATCAGCGAGGCGATGACTGCCCAGTGTTCGGCGCCGCCGTCAGAGCCTGCGAAGAGCGCGTTCTTGCGGTTGAGCGCGATCGGACGGATCGAGCGTTCGACGGTGTTGCTGTCGATCTCGATGCGGCCGTCGTCAAGGAAGCGCGAGAGGCCTTCCCAGCGTGAGAGCGTGTAGCGGATTGCCTCTGCGAGCTTGGTCTTCTGACTGATCAGGCCGAGCTTTTCACGCAGCCAGGGTTCGAGATCGGCGACGATGGCGCGGCTTTTGTCCTGACGCATCGCGCGGCGCTCGTCGGCCGATCGGCCACGGATGCCATCCTCGATCTTGTAGAGTTCGGCGATCCGTCTCAGCGCCTCGCTGGCGATCGGCGCGGGACCGGCTGCTGCCAGTTCATAAAAGCGCCGACGGACATGCGCCCAGCAGAAGGCGAGAGTGACGCAGCTTTTGTCGGCCAGCACGCGATAGCCGCCATAGCCGTCGACCTGCAAGATTCCGGTGAATCCTGCGAGATGAGCGATCGGACGCTCGGCCTTTCGGTCCGGCGCATAGACATAGGCGACGCCCGGCGGGTCGCTTCCCTCCCATGGCCGGTCGTCACGCGCATAGGCCCAGAGTTGCCCGGTCTTTGTCCTGCCGCGGCCGGGATCGAGCACTGGCGCGGTGGTCTCGTCGGCAAAGAGCTTCGGCGAGGCCTTCAGTCTCGCAAGCAGTCGCTCATGCACCGGACGCAGATGCCAGGCGGCGCGGCCGACCCAGTCAGCCAGGGTCGAGCGGTCGAGATTGATGCCCTGCCGGGCGTAGATCTGCGCCTGACGATACAGCGGCAGGTGATCGGCGTATTTGGAGACCAGCACCTGGGCGACCGTTGCCTCGGTCGGAAGACCACCCTCGATCAGCCGGGCCGGCGCGGGAGCCTGGACCACGACGTCCTCACAGGCGCGGCAGGCATATTTGGGCCGGCGCACGACGATTACACGCAGCTGCACTGGCACGATGTCGAGCCGCTCGCTCACGTCCTCGCCGATCCGATGCAAGCCATTGCGGCAGCATGGGCAGGCATGGTCCTCGATGTCGACGATCATTTCCACCCGCGGCAGATGGGATGGCAACGCGCCGCGGTTCGTCCGACGCTTCCTGGCGCGCTCCAGGCGCTCTGCGGGAGATGCTTGTTCGTTCTCTTCCTCGTCGGCGGCCTCGATCTGCTCGGCCTCTTCGAGCCCCAGCAGCAATTGATCCTCGGGGAGCGTCTCGGCACGCCGGCCGAAGCGGTGACGCTGCAATTCCTTGATGATCTGAACCAGACGGGCATTCTCGACGTCGCGCGCCAGGACCATCGCCTTCAGCGCGTCCGGATCGTCGGGAAGCTGGTCAGCCGTCATCGCCATGAGCGGATCAGACCATATTCGCCGACAGCCCGCGACAGCGGAATCCAGGCTGATTCACTTGGTCGCGGGTCAGCCCGCCTGGGCTGGAACGCGGGTCCGGCGCGCCTCGTGGACTCGCCGCCAGTCGAGACCTTCGAGTAGCGCCGAGAGCTGCGCGGCCGTCAGCCGCATCATGCCGTCATGCACTTTCGGCCAGCGGAACTCCCCATCCTCCAAACGCTTGGCATAGAGGCAAACCCCGGTGCCATCCCAGAAGACTAGCTTGATCCGGTCAGTCCGCTTCGCCCGGAAGACGTAGACGGCCCCGCTGAACGGATCGGCCCCCATTGTCTCTCGCACCAGCGCCGCCAATCCCTCCGCACCCTTGCGGAAGTCGACGGGCTTCGTCGCCACCAAGACCTTGACCGCACCCGTCGGCCCGATCACGACGTTGCCTTCAGCGCGCGGATCACTGCGGCCACCGTCTTGGTATCGGCGCCCCGGCCGACGCGCATCGCGATGCCGTCGATCTCAAGCTCGATCATACCGGCATCTCGGGTGGCTTGCCGTTTCCGCTGCTTCGGTGAACGGCTGGCTACAGGTTCCGCCGCCGCCAAAACCGCCGGCACAAAGGCAGGAGAATCTTGATGCACCGAAGCGGCCTGTTTGCGCGCTTCGCGGCGCCAGGCGAAGACCTGCTGCGGCCTAAGGCCATACCGACGGGCGACCTCGGAAATGATTGCGCTCGGCTCCAGCGTCGCCGCGATGATCCGCGCCTTATCATCCACCGACCAGTGACGCCGACCGCCGGCACCGTTGATCACCTCGAAACGCCGAAGCTGCCGCTCCGGGTCAAGCGTAAGGTCAAGTCCAGACACAAGCCGATCTCCGATCCCAATACAGGATCGGCAACCTCACAGATTGCGATTACTCCCGAAAGGTGGCTCGGAAACACCGCTTACGCCATGACGGCGGAGCGGGATTGGGCCACCGCCACAAACCTCATCCCTTACCTTCTGGTCATGAGTTCGATGTCGTGAACCCCGGTCCCACTACCACCCGTCCAACGATGCGGCGGGTCGCCATACCGAGCACAACGAGATCCCTGAGCCCCACTGCCGCCACATCCGCCCGAAATGGCAAATGCCAAGCTAAAGAACGGCGATAACAAATGGGCGAACAGCCTGCCCAGAAGGTCATCGACGCCCAAACCCGGGAAATAGCCGTCATGACCAAATGGCTCTCGGAGAGCAATCGCGAGGTGAAGCAAAGTTCTCGGGCCTCGTGGAGTTCGCACGTGCATTGCCCAACGTGCGCAAGCAGGTTCAACGCGATCGCAGCCTGCTCGGGCCTGTTCGAGAGCGAGTTATGGCGCTGGTCGCCCATGTGGAACGAAAAGCCCTCAGCGCCGTTTGCGGACGAAGGAGAATTTCGGTTGATGACCGTTATCGTGGGGCCCCGTCCATTTCTGGCAATTGTGGTTTTGCTGGTGCTAGCTTTGGGCTGCAGACTTGGCTTCGCGGCGGACACCACGCCCTTAGCCCACGCCCAGGTCCAGAGTGCGGTGCTCATGAACGGGAATTCTTTGGTTCATAAGACCGATCACGCGGAGCGTCAGTTTTGTTGGTGTGCGCAGGCGCATTGCAGTTGGGCAGGTACTCCGGTCGAGAAGGCTCCTTTGATGTGGCTTGCAACGGTTTGGTTGCCCATCTCCAAGACCGAGCAGACCTTTCGTTCACTTACAAGGCCACGCTTGGAGCGACCTCCGCAGCGCAAACTTTTCCCCCCGACATCAATTCCGCCGCGAACCGATTTGGTAGTGCGGCTTCAGTAATTTTCGGAAGGAAAAGACGATGTATGGATTGAAGATTGCTCTTGCGGCAACGCTCCTCGCACTGGGTAATAGCGGATCCGCCATTTCCCAGGGCCTGCCCGCAGCATGCAAGGCTGCGGAGGGAATGGATATGAAGGGCATGGTAACGATGCCCGACATGTCCGGCATGGACGCCCAGCATCAAGAACTCATGGCCGCGATGATGGGAATGATGAGGCCTCAGGCAATGCAGGCAATGATGGCAAAAGACCCAGATGTCGCGTTCGTTTGCGGAATGATCGTCCATCACCAGGGTGCGATCGAAATGGCAAATGCCGAGCTAAAGAACGGCGATAACAATGGGCGAAAGAGACTGCCCAGAAGGTCATCGACGCCCAAACCCGGGAAATAGCCGACATGACCAAATGGCTCACGGAGAACGCCAAGTGATGTGACGGATTCGGGGGCGCGCATGTTCGCGTCCCCGTATCC
The DNA here is from genome assembly GCF_014138625.1 of Aminobacter ciceronei. GTDB lineage: Bacteria > Pseudomonadota > Alphaproteobacteria > Rhizobiales > Rhizobiaceae > Aminobacter > Aminobacter ciceronei. Next base: position 34,830 of record NZ_JACJHY010000045.1, on the reverse strand, counting down.
GCTCTACAGATGTCACGGGTGCAAGGGACATCGCTCTACCCTCGCTTCGACGGGAAGTGCTGTCCTCCCGGCACGGCAATTATGTCACCGAGGTTTTCCACGCTTGCTCGTCCGCGCGCGGGCGGGATACGCGTAAAAACCTGCCCCGTCCCGGTGCCAAATTTTCAATCTGGAGGGCCGCCTGGCAGGCGGGTCTTCGCCCACTCGCGAATTGCAATAAAGGCAAGGACCAAGGCACGGCCCTTGGGTTTCATACCCATCCACGTGCGCTGGCCGCTGTCTGGGTATGATGCTGTTCCAGAAGGCCATCATGCGTCCGGGAGGAAATCCTATGGCTGCGACAGCAGTTGCGGCTCCTCGCGTTTACGTCGGCCGTAGCGGGTCCTGCCTTGCGGCTTGTAAACCGACAGCACCATTGGCACGAGCAAAACCAGCAGGCCGCCACCGGCGTGAACCACAAGCGACATTCTTGCTTCCCAGAAATCAGCAGCGGTCAACGCTGTGCCTGCGGCCACGTCTGCCATATCGCTGATCAGCCTCATCTGAAGTAGCAAGACGGCGATGGCAAGGACTGTCAGCAGGAGCTTCGCTACGATCCAGTAGTATCGGAACAATCCCCATGGAGTGCCCAGTGATTGGACAATCCCTATCAGCAGCGAAACAAAGGCCAACGGGAGGATGACGAACCATGCGGTCAACTCCATTGCGAGATAGGCTGCACGGACCAGCTCTGCAGTCTGGCTGGTCAGACCTGCAACGGACAGAGCCAGGAATCCTCCGATCGCACCAATCAAGCCGACGGAGGACGTGATGTGCGCTGTCAACACAAACTTGCGGATGTGAGGTGTCATCATCATCACCGGACCCTCTCGGGCGGTGCTTGGTTTCGGGGTGTATCATCTTTGATGCTGGCGGGCTCGGTGCCGTTTCCGGATAGGTGGCGCAAGGGGCCGTGATTTCCTCCGAGGAGCATCATGATGACAACAAGCAGGACCAGGATGCCGCCGACGATCCCGGATACCTTCACCCAAAGGGGGGTGACGGTGTCGTCATCGGTACTTGGTTTGCGGGATGGATTAACCATGCTTGGCTCGCTGATAGAGACCGCATCGATACTCTCGATGGCATGGGTTTATCGAGACACTGTGTCTATAAGAAGTCAAGTTGTCTTGTACCTCGACAGTACGGCCACGCCGCCTGTATAATGGCCTAGTGCCGAAACTCTGGAACGAGACAATCGACGCTCACCGCCGCGCGGTTCGCGACGCCACCTTGGACAGTGCGGCGGCGCTGGTGGCGAAGCGTGGTTTGGCTTCGATAACCATGTCGCAGATCGCAGAGGAGACCGGAATCGGCCGCGCGACGCTGTATAAGTATTTTCCGGACGTCGAAGCGATCCTGGTCGCCTGGCACGAACGTCAGGTGTCGAGCCACCTCGGGCACCTTGTCGAGGTCAGGGACCAAGGCGGCTCTCCTCGAGAGCAGCTCAAAGCTGTGCTTGAAGCTTACGCGCTCATCTCCCATCGCCACCACGGTACGGAACTCGCGGCACTATTGCATCGGGGCGAACACGTAGCCCGCGCGCAGCGACATCTTAAGGATTTCATACGGGACCTGCTAATCGCGGGCGCAAAGTCCGGCGAGATCCGTGACGATTTCGCACCCGACGAGCTTGCGAGCTACTGCCTCCATGCTCTCACCGCCGCTAGCAGCCTCCCTTCAAAGGCCGCAGTCTACCGTCTTGTCACGGTCACGTTGGCCGGGTTGCGTCCTCAGGTCTGACCAAATGCAGGCCGCCACGTCACGAAGTTGTGGCTGGGCATGGCACATACGGGTGCTTCAATCCACGGCGGCTGGGGATTTTTCCCGAGGACCAAAATAACCCTTGAACTTCCAGTTACTGGAAGGATTACCTGTGTTCGATCAACATGGAGGCGACTATGAATATCGGAACGGCATCCGAGAAATCCGGGCTTCCGGCCAAGACCATCCGTTATTATGAGGAAATCGGTCTTCTCAAAGCTGATCGTGCCGGGAACGGATATAGAGATTATTCCATGTCGGACGTTCACAGACTGCGGTTCTTGCAGCGTTCCCGTGCCTTCGGTTTTTCCGTGGAGGAGTGCCGCCAGCTTCTTTCGCTTTACGGCGACTCGGAGCGTGAAAGTGCCGACGTCAAAGCGATCGCTACGACCAAGCTGGGGGAAATTGACCGCAAGCTCGCGGAGTTGACGGAATTTCGTAACACGCTTCGCCATCTTGCGGATCATTGCCTGGGCAACAATTTGCCGGACTGTCCGATCATTGATGGGCTGTCCGGAAAATCTGCGGTTCAATGAGGCGCGCAGGCACGCCCGTGCTTGTCTTGCTGCTGTCGGGCATTGCAGTCGCGGGGGCGGCCCCGGGCATAACTCACGATCGGGTCGTGGAAGATCGGCAGGCTTCAATGAAAGCCATGGCTGAGGCTGCCAAAACAATTGCAGGAATGTTTGAGGGCAAGACCGACTATGACGCGACCGCTTTCAAGCTGGCCGCTGAAACCCTTCGGACTAAATCCGGAGATGCCTTGATAGCCGAGTTTCCCCGTGGCTCTGTCGGTGGTTCTACTACCGCCAAAGCCGAAATCGATCAGTTTCCTGACGAGTTCGCGGCGCTCGCTCATCACGTCCAGACCTTGGCGGCTGCACTGTCCAGGGCGGCAGACACCGCTCCGGACGGCATCACCGACAATATGAGAATGAAGCCTGGTACTGGGGGTATGGGAAGTAGCCTGCTAGGCAAGAGAGCGGGCCCGACGAAAGAATTGGACCCGTCTGAGATACCTGCTGAGCACGTTTTCCACTTGATGCTGCAGGATTGTACCAGCTGTCACGCCAAATTCCGGAGCAAGCCACTTTAGTAGTGCGGTCGTTGGTTACGATGTCTGGGGCGAGAGGAGACGACATGTTCATTCAGCCAATCGATTATATTCTGGCCGTCTGGTTTACCCTCGCGGTACTTAGTACGGTATATGTTGGGTGGGATCAGTTCCGCAATAATCCCGAACCCGCAGTGATGAAGTGGGGCTTCATCCTTGTAACCCTTTATCTCGGACCGATCGGTTTGTTGCTCTATGTGCTCGCGGACAAAGAACCCCGTCCGGGTACCCACGAACAATTTATCAAGCCGCTTTGGAAGCAGGGAATCGGCAGCACCATCCACTGCGTTGCTGGCGATGCCACGGGGATCATTATCGCCGCGGCCATCACCGCTGTCCTTGGCTTGCCCATGTGGTTGGACATCATCATCGAATACATCGCCGGATTTGCCCTCGGCCTTTTCATTTTCCAGGCGCTCTTCATGAAGAACATGATGGGCGGCACCTATTGGGAAAACGTCCGTAATTCATTCATGCCCGAATTCATCAGCATGAACGCCATGATGGCCGGCATGGCACCTGTCATGGCGATACTGATGATGGGTCGCGACATGCGGGCGATGTGGCCAGGAGAGATGTTGTTCTGGGGCGTCATGGCGCTAGGTATTAGCGTCGGCTTTCTGACGGCCTATCCGTTCAACGTTTGGCTGGTTTCAAAAGGCTTGAAGCATGGCTTGATGACTGACCGCACCCCAACCACGAAAGCAGCTGGCTCGGCAAACAGCCATGCGAACCACGCGGCTTCCCACAACGCAGAGGCCGCCAAACATGCTAAATCAATGCACCAGCATGGGTCAGGATCGAAAGGGTCTGGCCATGCAGATTCGAACGGCGGAGATGAGCCCAAAAAGCATGGGGAAAGCTTGCCACCCCATTTTGCGCCAACGACAACCCAGATTGTCGCCATTGCTTCCTTTGCAACCATTCTTCTCTTGGGGGGCTACGCCTATCCCTTCACCAAGGTGAACATGTCGCTGAGTGCTCATGACGTTGGTGACGTCATCATGGCACCTGGCATGATCATGGACTTCGACACGCCAGGGGCGTCGATGCGCGACATGGCTGCTGTGGATCCTCGACTGACGGCTTTCGAAGCCACGCCTGACGCGCTCGGCGGTCAACTACTGGAGCCTCGCGTCGAAGGCGGCGTTAAGGTGTTTGATCTCGAAGCGTCAGTGATCCGATGGTCCATTCTGCTTGGCGAGACAGTTGAGGCCTATGCCTACAACAACCAAGTCCCCGGGCCGACATTGCGCGTGACGGAAGGTGACCGTATTCGGATTAACGTGAGAAACAGCTTGCCCGAGAGCACCACTATTCATTGGCACGGGCTGATCCTTCCCAACGAGATGGATGGTCCAGCGGAGATTACCCAGAAACCTATCCAGCCAGGTGAGTCATTTTCCTATGAGTACACCGTCGGCCAGCATGGCACCTATTTCTATCATACCCATGACCATGTGGACCGCCAGCAGTCGTTGGGCCTTTACGGCACGTTGATCATCGACCCTAAGGATCCGGCAGACGAGATCCCCGCTGATCTCGAATACACGGTCCAACTACAAGAGTGGCTCAAGCGCGAATGGCTAACTTACCCGTCCATGCCAATGGAGGGTGGGTTCCCAAATTTCTTCACCATCAACGGGAAAGCGTTCCCCGCAACCGAAACCATCAAAATGAAGCTGGGGCAGACGCTCAAGGTTCGCTTTGTGGGATCTCACACTACCGCTATTCATCCGATGCATATCCATGGTGGGCCTTTCCAGGTCGCTGCTGTGGATGGCGAGACCTTGGCCGAAACCGCACGCTATTTCGCTGACACTGTTAACGTCGCGCCGGGTCAGAGGTTTGACGTCCTGTGGAAGGCGCAGCGGCCAGGAAAATGGCTGCTGCATTGTCACATTCCCCATCACACAACCAACAATAATGTTGAGATGAAAGGGGGTGGCGGGCTGATGCTTGTCATCGATGTGGAGCCTTGACGCAGACCAGCCATTCTTCGTCTGTTTGGAGAGGTGTCTGCGAGGCTGACCCTCAATCACATTTGATTGCAGTCAATCAAGCTGAGGGCTGCGGTTCTTGACAATCCGAGCGAACACGGGCCCAAGAGGCGCGATGATTAATTTTCGACGAATCTTGACCGATCGCAAGGGGCCGCTTCGCGCGCTTCTCGCGTTTGCGCTCTTGGTTTTTTCTTCCCTCCAGCCGGGAATGTTTGCGGGCGCAGATGAGACAGGCTTCCATGCTGAAGCGGCTGTAGTGCTCAACGACCTGGAGCCGATTCAAAAGTCGAAAAGCCACGATCATCGTCATGTCGCCACGTCCCAAGACAGCCATGGCGGCAACCCGGATCATCGTGATGGCTCCGGCAAGAACTGTGAAGTTCATTGCGCTCCGTGCCAAGCGGTCCCCGTGGATTGTCCCGACATCGAACGTGTTGTCGCGCGGTGCTTTGCCCCCATTGTGGCAACAGCGCTTCCGCTCGGGGAATACGCAGCCCTTATTCGCCCCCCACGACGCCTGATCTGACAACGCCTCCTTGAGGCGGTCGCGCGAAGCGTCCGGAATCCGTTCCGGCGCACGCATCCGCACACGTCAAATTTCAGGTCCATGATGAAACTCGCTAGCCTTGCGATGCTCGCATTGCTGTCGGTTGCCGGCTGCGCGGCAACCAATCCACCGAACGTACTTCCCGCTTTTAGTCCGGCCGATCCGGTCATGGGACTGCGGAAAACTCACCACCACTCCGTGGTCGACTACAGCCATAGGCATCCTGTCGATCCCAAGAATTGGCGTCAGCTTAACGACAAGCTGTCTCCTGCAAATAAGGGAGCCGCCTCATGACGCGCCGCTTCCTGAAAATGCTCGCGGCCGCTTCGATGCCTCTGATCGCCGCTGGATGTGCAACCTCGGCAAATGTTCGCGGCATTTCCGATCCTATGGCGGGCTTCGATACTGTCTCGGCACGAACCGCCTCGGTGACAGGGAAACAGGCCGTCTGGGTTCAATCAAGCGAAGAGGCGCGCATTGTTTCTGAACGCGTCAAAGGACTGATCCAAAAGAAGACTATCGGTGCCGATACGGCGGTTCAGGTTGCTCTACTGAACAACAGAGGCCTGCAAGCCGCCTATGCCGAAATCGGATTATCAGCGGCCGACGTTTGGCAGGAGACAATGCCCGTCAATCCAACCGTCTCGGTAGGGGTAATCGGGATTGGTCTGGGCCGCACCATCGAGAGTGCGGTGGCAAATAACATCCTCGCCCTAATCACCAAGCCTAAGCGGATTGCTGTTGCGGATGCCCGATTCCGGCAGGCGCAACTTAGGGCTGCAGAGGAGACTCTAAGACTTGCTGCCGACACCCGCCGCTCCTGGATCAACGCAGTGGCGGCCTGGGAAACAGTTGCCTACCTGAATAGGGCTCAGGCTACCGCCGACGCTGCGTCTGAGTTGGCCCAGAAGCTGGGTGAGACAGGAGCGCTTAATAAGGCAGGGCAGGCGAGGGAGCACGTATTCTACGCTGAGCTGGCGGGACAAACTGCAGAAGCCAAGCTTGCCGCTCGCACGGCAAAGGAAGAGCTCACCCGTCTTATGGGTCTCTGGGGAAACGACACCGAATACTCGGTTCCAAACGCCCTCCCATCTCTGCCGAAAGTCTCAAAGGCTAAGCAGACAGTTGTAGCTGATGCCCTGAAAAACCGGGTGGATCTGCAGGTTGCAAGGCTCGAGTTGGAAGCATTGGCCAAATCATACGGGTTAACCGAGGCGACCCGCTACCTGACCGACCTCGAAATTCTTTCCGGCGTGGAAGTTGAGCAAGAGAAAGAAGACGGCAAGACGGAGACGATTGTATCCGGCAACGTTGAGCTAGAATTTGTCATCCCGATCTTTGACACGGGCAAAGCGCGGATGCGCAAGGCGGAACTGTCTTACATGCAGGCCGCAAATCTCCTTGCGGAGAAAGCCGTCAACGTCCGCTCCGAGGCGCGGACTGCGTATGACGCGTACCGTTCGACCGCCGAGATCGCACGACACTACAGAAACAATGTCGTGCCCTTGCGCACCAAGATCGAGGAAGAATCCGTCCTCACCTACAACGGGATGATCACGAATACTTTCGAGCTACTCGCGGACACGCGAGCGAAGGTCAATTCGATCATGCTTTCCATCAATGCAAAGCGCAATTTCTGGCTGGCTGACGCCAATCTTGGGACGGCGGTTTACGGCGGTGGAGGTTCCTCCAGCAGTGAGGGGCCTGCCCAAGCCGTGGCTGCGGCAGATGGCGCGGGCCACTGAATAAGGAACGACAAATGCTTTCAAGACGACAATTACTTGGGGCGAGCGCGCTCCTTGCCAGTGCGACTGCGTGGACGAAGACCTCGGCCATGGGACTGCCCGACGCTCCCTTGATGGAATCTGCGGACATGCAGCCTCCAATCTTCCCAAACAGCGGTCCAGACTATCAACCGGTCGTCACACTCAACGGCTGGACGCTGCCACATAGGATGAACAACGGGGTGAAGGAGTTCCACCTAGTGGCCGAGCCCGTCGAGCGGGAAATGGCACCGGGAATGACAGGCTACCTTTGGGGCTACAATGGCCAGTCGCCAGGACCGACCATTGAGGCGGTGGAAGGTGACCGTGTCCGTATTTTCGTGACGAACAAGCTCCCCGAACACACCACGATCCACTGGCACGGGATGATCCTGCCGAGTGGAATGGATGGTGTAACGGGGCTGACACAGCCTGGGATCCCGTCAGGAAAAACCTTCGTCTACGAGTTCGACCTCGTGAAAAGCGGGACCTTTATGTACCACCCGCATGCCGACGAAATGGTCCAAATGGCGATGGGCATGATGGGTTTCTTCGTCATCCATCCCAAAGACCCGAAGTTCATGCCAGTTGACCGCGATTTCGTGTTTTTGCTCAACGCCTACGATATCGATCCGGGGACCTACGTGCCCAAGATCATGGAGATGACCGACTTCAACATGTGGTGCTGGAACAGCCGCGTGTTTCCAGGGATCAGCCATCTCGTCGTGTCGAAGAATGACCGTGTGCGCGTCAGGGTTGGCAATCTGACGATGACCAATCATCCGATCCATATGCATGGATACGACTTTGAGGTGACCTGTACTGACGGCGGTTGGGTCAGGCCCGAGGCAAGATGGCCCGAGGTATCGATCGACATCCCGGTCGGCGCAATGCGGGCGTATGAGTTCGATGCCAAGTACGAAGGCGACTGGGCGATCCACTGTCACAAGTCGCACCACACCATGAACGCGATGGGTCATGACGTGCCCACGTTCATCGGCGTCGACAACTCCAAGGTCACCGAAAAGATCCGCAAGGTTCAGCCTGACTACATGCCAATGGGCGACCGCGGGATGGCCGACATGGGCGAAATGGAAATGCCGCTTCCCGACAACACCATCCCGATGATGACAGGATGGGGACAGTTCGGTGCGATCGAAATGGGCGGGATGTTCTCAGTAGTTAAGGTCCGCGAGGGCCTGTCTGCGAATGACTACTCAGATCCTGGATGGTTCAAACATCCAGAGGGGACAGTCGCCTACGAATGGAAGGGCGATGTTCCAGCTCCTGCTACGTCAGGTGACACAAAAAGCTGATCTTCCGGCATAGCCGCCGTCGAATGCAAATTCGTCTCACGCAGCAACAACCGAATACTGAACCAGACTTGGATACGCTATGATCTTGAAAATACTAGCATTGGTAGCGGTTGCAGGGACCGTTGCCGCCTGCACATCGCAGTCGGTCCTCCCAGGCACAACCAGCTTAGACCCCGCGACAGCGCTCAGCCCACCAACGCCTGCTGCCGGACACCAGGACAAACCTGGAGCTCCACCCCATTCGCATGACGCGCAGCAAGCCTATGGCGAGCCAGGCGATCCCAACAAGCCAGCTCGTCTCGTCACGATCACGATGTCGGAGACGAACGATGGACGGATGATTTTTTCACCGAGCAACGTTCAGGCGAGGGCCGGCGAACAGGTCAGGTTCAAGATACGCAACGCTGGGGAAATCGACCACGAATTCGTCTTGGCCACCGCGGAAGCAAATCAGAAGCACTCGCTCGAGATGCAGAAAAATCCGGACATGGAGCACGACGATCCCAATGCCATTCGTGTCGCCTCTGGCCAGACCGGAGAGATGCTTTGGAAGTTCACGAATACGGGCGGATTTGAGTTCGCCTGCCTAATTCCCGGACATCGCGAAGCCGGGATGATTGGCCTAGCGGCCGTAAACTAAGCGAAGTGAAACCTCAAAAGGAAAACACACCATGCGTACATCTTTGAAAGCTGGACTGGTCATCGCCGCTCTTCTCATTCCCGCCGCAGCCCAGGCAGTGGAAGGTGAAGTGAAGAAAATCAACGATACCGAGGGCAAAATTACGCTGAAGCACGGTCCGATCGACAACCTCGGCATGGGCGCGATGCAGATGGTGTTTCGCGTCACCGATCCGGCCTTGCTCGGCAAGGTCAAGGTCGGCGACAAGGTCGATTTCGAGGCAGATCGTGTTAACGGCGCAATCACCGTCACAAAGATCGAAAAGGCGAGCTGATGCTCTGCATGGACCTGGCCATTTTTATGGTCGGGTCCATGCATGCCGTCCGGCCGCTTCCCAAGCCAAGGAGATGTAAATGGGTAGAATATTTGCCACGCTTTTGTTGACCGCTTTCGCCGTAGGCGCGCCTTGGGCGGCAGCCAGTGCGGCTGAGTATGAAGTTCAAATGCGCAACAAGGGCACAGACGGACAGGCCTGGCAATTTGAGCCTGCTTTTCTGAAAATCGCCCCGGGCGACACGGTTACGTTCGTGTCTGCAGACAAGGGGCATAATTCGGAAACAACGGAATTGCTGGTGCCGAAGGACGGGACGACGTGGAAGGGTAAGATCAACGAACCAGTCAAAGTCACCTTTGATCAGGAAGGCGTGTATGCGTACAAATGCCTGCCTCATGCCGCCCTCGGTATGGTGGGGGTTATTCAGGTAGGCAACAGCGTTGCAAACGTTGAGGCCGCAAAAAATGCAAAGATTCCTGGCAAGGGAAAGACTCGGCTTGCGGAGTTGATCACCCAGGTCGGAAATTAAAATCGCCACGGACGGGTCGGGCACAGCGTCCGACTCGTCCAGATTAGGCTGCTCTGAACGGAACGATCGGTATGATGCTGACGATCTCTCGGTTGTCACATTCCTATGAACGGCTATTCATCCCGCTCACGATATGACATGGTCCGCCGCACAATGTTTTGGTCCAGCATCGGTCGCGCGTTCTTGGTACTGGCCCTCATGGGGTTGGTCACGGGACCTATGGCTGCGTCGTCGGCGATACCAGTCATGGCTGCGGAAGCGATGGCTTCGATGCCCGACGGCATGCCTTGCTGCCCGAACCAACAGCGTGCCGTACCGGACTGCGCCAAAGGCTGTCCGCTAGCAGTATTGTGCACGACGAGCCTCGTCAGCGTTGTCGGAGCAGTGACTCCCAAGTTTCTGTCTCGGCTTGTTGTCGACGTGGACTTCCATGGCGGCCGCGATGTCGCCTTGTCGTCACTGGTTGGCGAACCTCCACCGAGGCCTCCCAAAGCCTAATTGTCAGCGGCGTTTCTAACGCCGGAACCGTGCGGCACTCCTGCACGGTTGTAGTCGCTTGGCGGTTGCCAAGCCCAACGCCGTGCACAGTCACGGAATACTGACAATCGGACGTTTGAACTCATGGAATCTAAATTTGCACTGCGCGCCGCAATGGTGGCGTTGTTATCGCTAATCGCGCCTTTCGAAAGCGCACAAGCCGCTCCCGAAGACTTCGAATTCCAACTCGTCCAGAATGAGATCGAGCAAGGCAATGATGCCGTCGTCGCAGTAAAACTCATCGACAAGCGAACGGGTGCCCCCGTTGAGCAGGCTGTCGTGTTCACCACCAGGATGGACATGGCTCCTGAAGGGATGGAGGCAATGACCACATCCGTCGATGCGCTGCCGTCAAACGAGCCGGGCATCTACCGCTTCAAGACCAACCTGACAATGGCGGGAGGTTGGCGCTTCTCGATCGCAGCCAAAGTCCAGGGCGAGTCCGACACGGTCGAGAGCCGCCTGGAATTTAAGGCCGTTCAATGAGCAGGTTTGGCTCATTCCTGGCCCTTGCCGTTGTGGCGGCGGGGGCGGGAGCGGGCGGATACTGGACCGGACAGCGCAATCTGTCAGGCCTAGCCGTCGTGCAAACGGTCGAAGAGTGGTTTTTCGACATCCCACTCAGGGCGGAACCTTCGTCAAACGCCGCGCAGGATCCCTCTGGTCCGGTCATCTATTACCGCCATCCTGACGGCGACGCTGTGTACTCGGCAACGCCTAGGCGCACCAATGATGGCCGCGACTACGTGGCGGTTCTGGCCAGCGAAGACGTGAGCTTCGAAGATCCCGTCAAAGGCACGGCGAAGCAGGCCAGCGCGGAAGGAACGGACTCTGGTGACAGGAAAGTCCTCTACTATCGCAATCCGATGGGCCTGCCGGATACGTCGCCGGTGCCGAAGAAAGACTCCATGGGAATGGACTACCTCCCCGTTTACGAAGGGGAGGCGGATGACGGATCGACTGTCAGGATTTCGGCCGGAAAGCTGCAACGGTCAGGCGTAAGAACCGCACTGGCAGCCAGGAATGCCGTCACACGGCCCGTCAAAGTTCCTGGAACGGTTACGTTGGATGAGCGCCGAGTAAGCGTGGTCTCAACTCGTACCGAAGCCTTCGTGGAGCAAGTGGCTGACATCACCACGGGTGAGACTATCAGAAAGGGACGGCCGCTCATGCGCCTATATGCCAAGGAGATCGCAACGGCAGGTGCGCTCTACGCGGCGGACCTGAAGGGGGGCGCTGACGGTGGAGCGGCTGCGGGAAGCCGACAACGCCTGGAGAATCTTGGCGTGCCCCCAGGGACCGTCGCTGAAATCGAGAAAACCAGGAAAGCGCCGATCTCGATAACCCTCACGGCCCCCCGGGACGGTTTGGTGCTGGAACGGTCCGCTGTCGAAGGGATGATGGCCGAAGCCGGAAAAACGCTGTTCCGGATCGCCGATGTCTCCACCATGTGGGTCGTGGCTGACGTGCCGGAATACGACCTGAATGCTGTCCGGGTAGGGGACAAGGCAGTTGTCCGCGTTCGCAGCCTTACGGGCAAGGAATTCGTCGGAAAAGTCGTCTTGATCTATCCCGAAATCCAGGCGCAGACCCGCACTGGGCAGATCCGCATCGAACTGACCAATCCAGACGGCCTCTTGCGATCCAACATGTATGCGGAGGTTGAGGTCGAGACGGGCGCAGCCGAGCCTGTTGTGACGGTGCCCGACAGCGCCATCATCGACACGGGTGACCGCCAGTTCGTGATAGTTGACAAGGGCGAAGGAAGCTTCGAGCCACGCGTTGTGAAGGTCGGCATGCGGGGCGACAGCGTGGCTGGAATCATGGAGGGCATTACGGAGGGAGAACGCGTGGTCGTCTCGGCGAACTTCCTGATCGACGCCGAAAGCAATCTCAAGGCAGCGCTCAGTGCTCTGGCACCCGCGGAGACTCGGCCATGATCGCCAAGCTTATCGCCTGGTCGGCCCGCAATCTTGTCCTCGTCTTCTTTGTATCTGTGTTGGCATCGGGCGCAGGTTTCTACGCGGTCAAAACACTACCGCTTGATGCCATACCCGACCTCTCAGACGTTCAGGTTATCGTCTTCACCGACTATCCGGGCCAGGCTCCGCAAGTTGTCGAGGACCAGGTCACGTATCCGCTGACGACTTCAATGCTGACGGTTCCCAAATCAAAGGTGGTTAGGGGCTTCTCCTTCTTCGGGATCTCGTTCGTCTACGTGATATTCGAGGACGGCACCGATCCCTATTGGGCGCGGAGCCGTGTGCTCGAATACCTGAACGCGGCGGCGAGCCGACTGCCAGAAGGAGTTTCGCCGACGCTTGGACCGGATGCGACCGGGGTCGGCTGGGTCTACCAGTATGCTGTCGTCGGCAAGGAGCGGTCGCTCGCCGAACTTCGCTCGCTCCAGGACTGGGTCGTACGTTTCGCGGCCTCCAAGGCTGCTGGCGTGTCGGAAGTCGCCAGCGTTGGCGGGTTCGTGAAGCAATATTCGATCACCGTCGATCCGGCGCGGATGCGCGCCCAAGATGTGACGCTGGCAGAGATCGGCGACGCGGTCCGCACAAGCAACATGGACACGGGCGGGCGCACTGTCGAGATCTCCGAGTTCGAATTTATGGTGCGGAGCCGCGGCTACCTGAAGGGAGTCGCGGATATAGAAAGCATCGCGCTGAAGACGGTCGGCGGCGTGCCTCTGAGACTGGGCGATGTGGCGCGTGTCGAGATCGTTGCGGACGAACGCCGCGGCATCGCCGAACTGAACGGCGAGGGCGAGGTTGCCAGCGGCATCGTTCTCCAGCGCGTCGGCGCAAACGCACTGACCGTCATCGAAAATGCCAAGGAGAGCCTTGCGGGCATCGAAAAGAGCCTGCCGGAAGGCACCACGATCGTGCCCGTCTACGATCGTTCGAAGCTCATCGAGGCTGCAATCGAGACCCTGAAGTCGACATTGGTTGAGGAAAGCATTGTGGTCGCGCTCGTGACCATTGTGTTCCTCCTTCATGTCAGGAGCGCGCTGGTGGCGATCATCATGCTGCCAGTTGGCATCCTGATGGCGTTTGCCGCGATGAAGCTCCTCGGTCTCGGATCGAACATCATGAGCCTCGGCGGCATCGCCATCGCCATCGGCGCGATGATCGATGCGGCGATCGTGATGATCGAGAACGCCCACAAGCATCTGGAGCGTGCGCCGCCAGACAAACCCCGCATCCAGGTGTTGATTGATGCGGCCGCCGAAGTCGGTCCGGCGCTGTTTTTCAGCCTGCTGATCATCACGGTTTCCTTCCTGCCGATCTTCACGCTCGAAAGCCAGGAAGGCCGACTGTTCGGCCCGCTCGCCTTCACCAAGACCTTCGCCATGGCGGCGGCGGCGTTGCTTTCGGTCACGCTTGTGCCCGCTCTTATGGTTGTCTTTGTTCGCGGTCGGATCATCCCGGAGCACAGGAACCCGCTCAACAGGCTGCTGATCAGCCTCTATCGACCTGTCATCACCGGGGTATTGAAGGCGAAAACCTTCACAATCCTGCTCGCCATAGCGGCCCTTGCCGTCACCGTCTGGCCGGCTCGTCAACTGGGCAGCGAATTCATGCCGAACCTGGACGAGGGGACGCTGATGTACATGCCCACGACGTTGCCGGGCCTGTCCGTCACCAAGGCCGCCGAACTGCTTCAGACGCAAAATCGCATTATCAAATCCTTTCCGGAGGTCGAATCCGTCTTCGGCAAGGCAGGCAGGGCTCAAACCGCCACGGATCCCGCGCCGACGGAGATGTTCGAGACCATCATCAATCTGAAACCGAAATCGGAATGGCGACCTGGGGTTACGCCTGAAAGCCTGAAAACCGAAATGGATGCCGCCCTTCAGTTCCCAGGCGTTTCAAATGCGTGGACCATGCCGATCCGCGCCCGCATCGACATGCTGTCCACTGGCATCCGAACCCCGGTAGGCGTAAAAGTGTACGGCACCGATCTGTCTGAGATGGAAAAGGTCGCTCGTCAGATCGAAGCGGTCCTGCGGTCGGTCCCGGGAACCTCCAGCGCCTATGCCGAGAGAGTGATCGGCGGTTATTACCTCGACATCGTTCCCGACCGAATGGCGCTGGGCCGATACGGGCTTTCGATCGCCGACGTCCAGGATGTCATCTCGATGGCGCTGGGCGCGAAGGTCATTACCTCTACTGTCGAGGGACGGGAGCGCTACGGTGTCTCGATACGATACCCCCGCGCGCTCCGTAGCGATCCGGACTCGATCGCGCGCGACGTCCAGGTCGCTCTTCCCGGCGGTGGCTTCGTGCCATTGGGAGAAGTCGCAAAGGTGGAACTTACGCGCGGCGCGACCTCGATCCGGACGGAGAATGGGCAACTCGCGGTGTATATCTTCGTCGACATAGCAGGCCGTGATCTCGGCGGTTACGTTGGCGAGGCGCAAAAGGCCGTCGCTACGGAAGTGAAGCTGCCGCCTGGTTATTCCGTCGCTTGGAGCGGTCAGTTCGAATACCTCGAACGGGCCCAAGCGCGGCTGAAGGTTGTCGTGCCTCTGACCCTGGCGCTCATTTTTCTCCTTCTCTACCTGAATTTCCGCGCGCTTACGGAAACGCTAATCGTGATGCTGTCTCTACCCTTCGCACTTGTCGGAGGCATCTGGATGATGTGGTGGCTGGGCTTCAACATGTCGGTCGCCGTCGCGGTCGGTTTCATCGCCCTCGCGGGCGTTGCCGCCGAAACGGGCGTCATCATGCTGATCTACCTCGACAACGCTTGGACCGAGGCCAAGGAGCAATCGGTGCAACAACGGCGCCATCTGACCAGGGCCGACCTTCACAACGCCATCATGGTCGGCGCGGTCGAGCGGGTGCGACCGAAGATGATGACGGTCGTCGCCATCATGGCTGGTCTCCTACCCATCCTGTGGAGCACGGGCACCGGATCGGAGGTCATGCAGCGCATCGCCGTGCCGATGATCGGTGGCATGATTTCGTCTACGATACTGACGCTGGTTGTGATCCCGGCCGTCTACGGGCTCGTGAAGGGGTGGACATTGTCCAGCATCCAGAAAGCGGAACAGGGGGAAGCGATCACTGAAGCGCGTCACCTGAAACTCGCAGCCTTATAGGAGCCGACATTAATGGAACAGATGATGTCAGGGGGAATGTGGGGGATGAGCTTTGTCGCCCTTGTGTTTCTTATCGTCGCGGTTCTCGGCATCGCGGCCTTGGTCAAATATCTGTTTTTTCGGTGAGGCGGCCGAACTTGCGGACCGACAGCAAACGGGACATGCCAATGACAAAGATGGGGCTTTCCATCTTGGTGGCGCTGGCTGCGGCCGCGGGCGTCTTTGCAGGCTACGTCTTCCTGTTCCGAAGTCCTGAGGGATTTCTCAAAGCGGATGATGTCCGTGTGGTCGCCAGGGGCAACGCTGTTTACGTTCAGTACTGCGCTTCCTGTCATGGCCGGAACCTGGAAGGCCAACCCGACTGGCAGACTCGTAACAAGGAAGGATTTCTGCCAGCGCCACCGCACGACCAGAGCGGTCACACATGGCATCATCCGGACAGGCTATTGCTCAACATCACGAAGCTGGGGTTGGTGGAAGCCGCCAATCTCCGGGACTACCGGACGAGGATGCCGACATTTGGTGGAGTGTTGACTGATGACGACATCATCGCTGTGCTGTCGTACATCAAATCGACATGGCCTGAGGAAATCCAAAAGAGGCACGACAACCTCAACCGTGCGTATGAGAGCCGTCAGGTGGTTCGATGACTGCCAATCCACTTGAACTACCAGTTGCCAGCCAACTCCGACCCAGGTGTCACGCAGGGACCCTCTGCGAGGTCATGTTTCCGAGGTCAGCGGATTTGGTGATACCATCCGCCGCGCCGTTCTCTATTTCGGTCGTCGCGCCGTGCTTCCAAGAACCAGCGCGGGCGCCGCCGCCGACCGGTAAGTCATCTTGCTGGCGGGTCGGCATGTTCTCACCGGTGAAGGGCATGCCTGAGATGCAGCGCGCTGCCGCTAGGAGTATGGCGCTCATTGAGGCAATCGACGACTACTTCCTGCAAGTTGCCAACTTGAGAGCGACTTGTTGGCGGTGCCCCATCGTAATCATCACACTCGGTCAATTGTTTGCTCGATGAGTCGCTTTGACGCACGGCACTGCACTTTATTCATTTCGTCCCAGGCATCGAGCTAATCCGCGGGATACAAGACGGCCTTACCTATTTTAACAAACGACGGACCGATACGCATCGCACGCCAGTTTCGCAGCGTCCCAACTGAGATGCCACCACGATATCGCGCCGAGACTTCCTCGGGCGTCAGATATTTCTTGCTGTCCATCAGTGCCTCCGTCGTCCAAAAACTTCGCGATGAAGCGAAGCCGGTAGCTCCACCGCAACCTTCACGGGTTTTTCGTCGACGATCGGGCCGAGCTTTAGTTTGGTCATTGCGTTCCTCCATAGGGCTCGAGCACGAGGTCGCGCGTTACGATGACGCGGACCGGGAAGCCCGGACGGATGGTCAGCGTCGGCGCGATGTTGAGCTGGCGGCGGATGATCTGCTGGCCTGCTTCGTTGATCGTGTCCTGGGCGCCATCGCGGATGGCCCGCATAAGCCGGTCTTCGTCATTGGTCACCAATTCGGCGCCGACACTGAGGAGTGTCGAGAGGCCGGCGGCCTTGGCCAGATCCCACCAGTGATAATCGACACCATCTTCCAGGCCGGCATAGCCTTCAGCATCGGCGCCTGGCTGGCGCTCGAGCACAATCGATCGCCCGCTCGGCAAGATCAGCCGGTTCCAAACGAGCAGGATGCGTCGCTGCCCGAAACCGACATCATTGTTGTACTGCCCGATGACGCGCGTGCCCTGGGGAACGAGGAGAATACGTCCTGTCGGGCTGTCATAGATGTTTTCGGTAACCTGGGCGGTAATCTGACCGGGCAGGTCGGAGCGGATGCCGGTGATGAGCGCAGCCGAGATCACAGCCCCCGCCTGGAGCACATAGGGCGAGGCTGGTGGCGCAACGCGACCGGGCGAGACGGTGCGCTTATCAGGCGGGGTATTGAGGAACGCATTCTGCCTTTCGACGGCGGTTGGCGTCGACGGCTGGGGGCCGAGCCCGAGCGTGGCGAGGTCCGGCATCGGCGGAACGGCCGGGCTCGTCTGCGTGGTGGCAGGCGTGCCGGATGTCGCGGGGCGCGTTTCGGTGGGGGCGAACAGCTTTGCCGTGCGCGCGGATTCCAGCTCCTGCTGTCGGTGCTGCTCCTCGGCACTCAGGCCCGGATCGGGCGTGCCGATCGCCGGCGGCACCGCGTTCTGCGCATTGAGGATCGGGCGGCCGAGATCGCCGGGAAGGGGCGGGCCGAGAATTGGGCCGGTGTAGTCGCGCGGCAGGCCCGCCAGACCATCGGCGACGGCGCGGCTATCCGTAGAGATCAGTTCTTCCGGCTTTCCGGCGTTGCGGGTCTGGAGCGCGTAGATCAGAGCAGCGCCCAGGCCGACGCCGGCGACGAGACCGAAACCAGCTAGCACCTTACGCGACAGCCGCGTCACACGCGGGGGCTCTGGGCGAAGCCGCATCGCGGGTTCGCCGGTGAGCGGCAAAGCGCCTTCCCAGTACGGCGCTTCCTTTTCCTTTCCGGGGTCGATCTCGCTCATGACGCCGGCCTTCCGTCGGTGCGCACGATGCGGACGCGCTTCTGGCGGTCGCCAGAGCCAAAACGCATTTCGGCCGCAGCGAAGAGGCGGTCGACGATCATGTGGTGGCCGCGCACGCGATAGTTGACGAGCTCGGAGGTCTTGCCTTCAGGACCGACAACGAAGAGCGGTGGCATCTCGCCCTGGCCGATGCCACGCGGGAATTCGATAAAGACCTGACGGCCGTCGTCGAAGGCGCGCAGCGGCCGCCACGGCGCGCGATCGCCAACTACGTGATAGCGGAAATTGACGTTGGCGAGATCGACACCCGTCGAGGCGGGCTGAACGGCTTCGGCCTGCGCGTTCTGGCGGCGCAGCGCGATGAGCTGGTCCTGCGGATATTGCCACGAGACCGAGGCCATGTAGGTGCGCTCGGTCGAGCGCAACTCCATGTGGTAGGTGCGGATGTTGGTGTTGATGACGAGATTGGTCGTCAATTCCGGCCGCGTCGGCTTCACCAGGATGTGGATCTGCCTGGTGGCGCCGGCGCCGCTTTCCGTATCGCCGATGATCCAGCGCACGGTGTCGCCGGCGGCAACGGGACCTGAGCCGACGAGCTGCTCGCCGGGTTGCAGCGCGATGTCGGTGATCTGTCCGACGGCGGTATAGACCTGATAGAGCGCGCCTTGCGTGAACGGATAAACCTGCATCGAGTTGATGAAGCCGTTGCGCACCGGCTGCACGCGGGCTGCGGCATTGGCATGGTTCACGCGGGCTGCGGGATCGATTGGTTCGGCTCCTTGTCGCGAGGTTTCGAGCGGCTTCATCTGACCGGGAAGCGGCAGGGGCTTCGGTAACTCAACCACCCGAACAGGCGCTGGCGGATCGAAGGTCTGCACGGTTGGCGCGGCATTGTCGTACTCGATTTCCGGCGGCGGGTTGGTGGTTGCGCATCCTGCGAGCGCCGAAGCGGCGAACAGGAGAAACGGCAAAGAGATTTTACGGAAACCCGTTTTTGCGCAGATGAAAGCCGGCCTGCCGGCTTTGCGGAAGGCGGTCGTCATTGTGCAAGCTCCTTCGACCAGTTGATGGCGTTGATGTAGATTCCGAGCGGGTTGGCCTGGAGCTTTTCGGCGTCGTGCGGGGCTTGCACGACGACGGTGAGGATAGCGGTCCAGCGGGATGTCTCGGCGAGTGAGCCGTCCTGATAGCGCCGCTCCGTCCAGGCGACGCGGAAGCTGTGGGGTGAGGCGCGGATCACCGAGGAGACGTCGATAGCGATCTGCTGCTTGCCGACCTTGGTGAAAGGATCGTTGGCGCGGGCGTAGTCGTTGAGCGCCATGGCGCCGACCGAGGTCGTGAACTCGTATGCGCGTAGCCAGTTCTGCCGCACGATGATCGCGTCGGCAGGGATCGAACGGACCTGCTCGACGAAGCGGGCGAGATGCCAGGCGACCTGCGGATCGGTGGGCTGATAGTCGGCGACCGCAGGCGCGATGGCCTGGGTCTGACCGAGACGATCGACCTGCACTACCCAGGGAACGATCGTGCCGCGGGCCGATTGCCAGACGAGGGCGGAGGCGAAGCCCCCTGAGAGGATCAGGCAGCCGAAGGCCATATAGCGCCAGTTCTTCGCCTGTAGGCGGGCTGAGCCGATGCGCTCGTCCCAGGCCTGTCCGGCGCGTTGATATGGCGTCTCTGGCTCGGCCGTCTTGCCGTAATGCGTGGTTGGTCGTCGGAAGATGTTCATCGGTTAGTTCCCCTCAGAGAGATTGATGGAGGAGCCGCCGCCATGGCTGTCGCCGGCGCGAACGGCATGAGCGGCGGTCTGGACCCCGTGGGAGACGCGCTGGGAGCGCTGCATGTGCCTGGCCCAATCGGGTGGGCCGCCGGCGGTGTGCCCCGACGCGTCCGCGCTGGACGAGGCGGCATTGTTGGCCGCCTTTGCTCCATCGCCGACAGTCCCCATGGTCGAGGAGCCGCCGGTGACTTCGAAGGCGGACTTCGTGCCAGAGGCAGTGCTGGATTTCATGGATTCGCCGGTGTGTGCGATCGCTCGCTTTAGCGGCGAGACGGCAGCGGAACCGCCGGCCCGGGCGACGCCCTCGAGACCAGAGGCAACGGCTGCCGCGCCGGACTGGCCGGCGGAGCCGAGGCTGTAGGCGGCCGAAGCTCCACCTGCGAGCGATGCGCTGCCGCGCGCGGCGGCAGCGGTTCCCGAGAGCGCGGCCGCACCGCCGCGCGCTGCAAGGCCGGCAGCACCACTGGCGGCGAGCATCGCGCCGCCAGCGGCAAGGCCAGTGCCGACTGCTGCTCCCGCGCCAAGCTGGGGACCGCCCGAGACGAGCCCGTTGGCGATGCCGGGTCCGAAAATGCCGAGGCCTAGAAGCGAGAGCGCGGCGAGCACGATCGCCATGGCCTGGTCGATGGTCGGGTTCTGGCCGCCGAAGCCGGCCGTGAACTGGCTAAAGAGGGTCGAGCCGATGCCGATAATCACGGCAAGCACCAGCACCTTGATGCCGGAGGAGACGACGTTACCCAGTACGCGCTCGGCCATGAAGGCGGATTTGCCGAAGAGGCCAAAGGGGATCAGCACGAAGCCGGCGAGCGTAGTCAGCTTGAATTCAATCAAAGTGACGAAAAGCTGCACGGCCAGAATGAAGAAGGCGAGCAGGACGAGCGCCCATGCGAAGAGCAAGCAGGCAATCTGGATGAAGTTCTCGAAGAACGAGATCCAGCCCATAAGGCCGGAGATGGATTCAAGCAGCGGGCGGCCGGCGTCGAGGCCGGTCTGTGCAACCTTGCCCGGACGCAGGAGGTCCTGCACGGAAAAGCCGGTCCCGCTCGCTTTCAGGCCGAGCCCGGAGAAACTCTCGAAGACGATGCGGGCGAGGTTGTTCCAGTTGGAGATCAGATAGGCGAAGACGCCGACGAACAGCGTCTTCTTCACCAGCCGAGCGAGGATGTCGTCATCAGCGCCCCAGCTCCAGAAGAGGGCGGCGAGGGTCACATCGATGACGATCAGCGTGGTGGCGATGAAGGCGACTTCGCCGCCGAGAAGCCCGAAGCCGGAATCGATGTAGCGTGTAAAGGTGCCGAGGAATTGGTCGATGACACCGGTGCTGCCCATGCCTATTGCGCCTCCGTCGCTGTCGCGGCCGGAGACTGGGTGAAGGGCTCTGGTGATGGGGTCGCCGGCGGCGTCTTGAAACCGAGGAAGCGGTCTCGCTGCTCGGCCCACAGGCGCAGACAATTGCGGTCGCGCAGCGCCGCTTCGCCGAAACCCTGGCATCGCCGAAGGTCCTCGCGCAGCGGGTTGGGCGCAGATGGCGCAAACGCCGGCGGGATCACCGCCACCAGCTCTTCTTTCCGGCTCATCTCGAGCGCGGTCGCCGTGATGGCGACCGCGACGAAGATGATGGCTGCGATGCGCGCGAGGGTCTTGCCGTCCATGGTCACGGCCCTCAGCGATTGAACATCTTGGCGTCGCCGGCCTGATAGCCAGAGCCCGGCGTCAGGAAGCGGCGACGCTGTTCCCGGCCCTGTTCGGCGGCGGCAGCGCGTTCGGCCTCGGTCAGTGCTTGCGCGCGGCCTGTGGCGGCGACGACGGCGGTGAGGTCCGCGAGCTGCTGGGCCTGGAGGGCGAGCAGCTGATTGCCGGCCTGTGTCGCCTGCAGCGCGCCGGCAGCGTTCTGGCTATGGCCAATGAGCTCCGACATTTGCGCACGGTTGGTCTCGATATTGCCGACGACGCCAGCCTGTACGCGCATGGCGTCCTGCAGACCGCCGACAGTATTCTGCCAGCGCGAGCGGGCATCAGTGACGAGTTGCTGATCGGAGGTCGACAGCGAAACGTTCTTGTAGGTCTGCTGAAACGCCTGATCGATCTGCTGGACGTCGAAGGCGATGTTTTGGGCCTGGCTCAGAAGCTGTTGTGTCTTCTGGACCGACTGCTGGATCTGCTGGAGCGCGGAGAACGGCAGATTGGCGAGGTTGCGCGCTTGGTTGATCAGCATCTGTGCTTCGTTCTGAAGCGAGGTGATCTGGTTGGTGATATGCTCGAGGGAACGTGCGGCGGTCAGCACATTCTGCGTGTAGTTCGACGGATCGAACACGATGAGCGCCTGGGCGGGTGTGACCAGGATCGGCGTGGCAACGATCGGGGCGACCAGCACGGTGGCAGCCATAAGGACGGCGCGCAGGCGGGGGCGATGACGAATGGTCATAAACATGTCTCCTGTTCGGTGGGGGCTGGGATGCCGGGCGCATGGGTGTCGGTCGGCGCGACATTGGTTAGGTTCGGGATGAGATCGGCCGCCCAATGTAGGTCGTGGGCTCGCAGCCATTCGGCGAGGAAGCCGTCCGCGCCTGCGCGATCGTGGACCTGGCCGATCAGCGCCTGATCCTGCTTGGACGACGCGGCGCAGAGCGCGAGGGCAACGTCGGAGAGCCCGAGTTCGAACAGGCGATTGCCCCGGCGCGACTGGCAGTAGTAGTCGCGCTTCGGCGTGGCGCGGGCGAGGATATCGATCTGGCGGTCATTGAGACCAAAGCGGCGATAGATCGCAGTGATCTGCGGTTCGATCGCGCGTTCGTTTGGCAGCAAGAGGCGCGTCTGGCAGCTCTCGATGATCGCTGGCGCGATCGCCGAGCCGTCGATGTCGGAGAGCGATTGCGTGGCGAAGATGACGCTGGCGTTCTTCTTGCGCAGCGTCTTCAGCCATTCGCGGATCTGGCCGGAGAACCCGTCATCGTCGAGCGCAAGCCAGCCCTCGTCGATGATGATTAGCGTGGGCGAGCCATCGAGGCGATCCTCGATGCGGTGGAAGAGGTAGGAGAGGACGGCGGGTGCGGCGCCCGTACCGACCAGACCTTCCGTCTCGAAGGCTTGCACCGATGCGAAGCCGAGGCGCTCGGATTCGGCGTCGACAAGCCGCCCATAGGGACCACCGACGCAATAGGGGCGCAGAGCCTGCTTCAGATCATTCGATTGGAGTAGGACTGTGAGGCCGGTGATGGTGCGTTCGGGGACCGGCGCGCTGCCGAGCGAGGTTAGCGCCGACCAAATATGTTCTTTCACCTCGGGTGTGATCTGCACGTTCTCGCGGGTCAGGATCGAGACGATCCAGTCAGCGGCCCAGGCGCGTTCTGGTACATGATGGATGCGGGCGAGTGGCTGGAGCTGGACGGGCTGATGTACGTCGCTGCTCAGGCCGCCGCCGAGATCGTGCCAGTCGCCCCCCATGGCGAGGGTGGCGGCTCGGATCGAGCCGCCGAAGTCGAAGGCGAAGACCTGGGAGTGGCGATAGCGGCGGAACTGCAGCGCCATCAGCGCGAGCAGCACGGATTTGCCCGCGCCGGTCGGGCCGACGATCAGCGTGTGGCCGACATCGCCGACGTGAAGTGCAAGCCGGAACGGGGTGGAGCCTTCGGTCTTGCCAAACAGCAAAGGGGGTTCTGCGAAGTGCTCGTCCCGCTCTGGCCCCGCCCACACCGCCGAAAGCGGGATCATGTGGGCGAGATTGATGGTGGAGATCAGCGGCTGCCGGACATTGGCATAGACATGCCCGGGCAGGGAGCCGAGCCAGGCGTCCACGGCGTTGATGGTTTCGACCATCGAGGTGAAGTCTCGGCCCTGTATGACCTTCTCGGCCAACCGCAATTTCTCATCGGCGATGCGTGGATCGGCATCCCAGACGGTGAGCGTCGCGGTGACGTAAGCCTGGCCAGCATAGTCGGCGCCGACCTCCTGAAGGGCGAGATCGGCATCCGCCGCCTTGTTCGCCGCGTCGGTGTCGACAAGCGCTGACGCCTCGTTGGTCATTACCTCCTTCAGGATCGCGGCGATCGATTTGCGTTTGGCGAACCATTGGCGGCGGATCTTTGTGAGCAGCCGGGTGGCGTCGGTCTTGTCGAGCAGGATGGCGCGGGTCGACCAGCGATAGGGGAAGGCGAGGCGGTTGAGCTCGTCCAGAATTCCTGGCGTGGTTGCTGTCGGAAAGCCGACGACGGTGAGAATGCGTAGATGCTGATCGCCAAGGCGCGGCTCGAGCCCGCCGGTCAGCGACTGGTCGGCGAGCAGCGCGTCGAGATGCATTGGCGTCTCGGGGACGCGAACGCGATGCCCCTTGGTCGAGACACAGGCGTGCAGATAGGTCAGCGTCTCCGGGTCGGTGAGCCAGCCGCAATCGGGCATGAAGCCATCGACTAGTTGGAGGATGCGATCGGTACGGTCGATGAAGCCGGTGACGATCTCGCCTGTATCGACGCCGTTCTCGGACTTGCCTTCATAGAGCCAGCTTTCCGCGCGTGCGGCGTCTTCTGCGGGAGGCAGGTATGCGAAGGTCAGGAAGTAGCTCGACTCGTAGTGCGCGCCGGCTTCTTCGAAATCGGCCTTGCGTTCGGCGTCAACGAGGGCGGATGCAGCGTCGGCGAAGATGCTCTGGGGATAGCAGCCGGCGGCGTGGCGTTGCGCTTCGACGAAGATCGCCCAGCCGGAGCCGAGACGGCGGAAGGCATTGTTGAGGCGGCTGGCGACCGCCACCAGTTCGGCAGCCACTGCGCTGTCGAGATCGGGACCGCGAAAGCAAGCGGTGCGCTGCAAGCTTCCGTCTTTGTTGAGGACTACGCCCTCGCGTACGAGCGCTGCCCAGGGTAAGAAGTCCGAAAGCCGGGCGCTGCGGTTGCGATATTCGGCAAGGTTCATCATCGCGTCCACCTCATGCTCTAAGATGGCTGGGGATGCGGAGATGCCTGCGTACCACGTCGACGAACATCGGATCGCGTTTGGCGGCCCAGACGGCGGCCAGGTGTCCGATGAGGCCGAGCACGATTCCTACGATCCAGAGCCGCAAGCCGAGGCCGAGTGCTGCGGCAAGCGTTCCGTTCAGGATGGCGATCGAGCGCGGCGCGCCGCCGAGCAGGATGTGCTCGGTGAGCGCTCGATGGACGGGCGCGCTGAATCCCGGGACTTCCGGCCATTCGCTATGGCTCATGGCATTCCTCCTTCGAAACGCCCCACTGGGGCCTTTTGCGCGCCTGTGGCGCGCCAGTTGTCATCCTCCATCAGACGAGCGCTCCGCCGCCGAAGGAGAAGAAGGACAGGAAGAAGCTCGACGCGGCGAAAGCGATCGACAGGCCGAAGACGACCTGGATCAGCCGGCGGAAGCCGCCCGAGGTGTCGCCGAAGGCCAGTGTCAGGCCGGTCACAATGATGATGATCACCGCGACAATCTTGGCGACCGGACCTTCGACCGATTGCAGGATCTGCTGCAGGGGCTGTTCCCAGGGCATGGACGAACCAGAGGCGTGCGCGGCCGGCGCCAGCGTGAGCGACATGAGGGTGACCGAGCAGAAAGCCGGGATAAGGCGTGCCGCGCGGGAGATAGGCGGGGTCATATGGAGGTTCCTTCGTTGCTGATTGTTATGGCGGTGATGCGGTAGTCTCCGTCGGGGCCGAGGCCCTCGACGCGAGCGAGTTCGGCAAGGCGGCGTTGCGCGCCACGGCCGCAGAGCACGGCGACGAGATCGATAGTCTCTGCGATCAAAGCGCGCGGGACGGTGACGACGGCTTCCTGGATAAGCTGCTCGAGGCGGAGCAGCGCACCTATGCCGGTGCCGGCATGGATGGTGCCGATGCCTCCGGGATGGCCGGTGCCCCAGGCTTTGAGGAGGTCTAGCGCTTCCGAGCCCCGCACTTCCCCTATGGGAATGCGGTCGGGACGCAGCCGTAGCGACGAGCGCACGAGATCGGACAGCGAGACGATCCCGTCCCTGGTGCGCAGCGCGACGAGGTTGGGCGCGGCGCATTGCAGCTCGCGTGTATCTTCGATCAGGACGACGCGATCGGAGGTCTTGGCGACTTCGGCGAGCAGCGCATTGGTAAGCGTGGTCTTACCGGTTGACGTGCCACCGGCAACGAGGATGTTGGCGCGGGAGGCAACGGCGTTGCGCAGTACTTCGGCCTGTGCGGCGACCATGATGCCGGCCGACACATAGTCGTCGAGCGTGAAGACGGCGACTGCGGGCTTGCGTATCGCGAAGGCGGGTGCCGCCACCACAGGAGGCAGAAGTCCTTCGAACCGCTCTCCCGTTTCGGGAAGCTCGGCTGATACGCGCGGATTACCGGGATGGACTTCGGCGTCGACATGATGGGCGACGAGGCGAATGATGCGCTCGCCATCGCTGGCTGACAGCGTGCGGCCCGTATTTTCAAGCCCACTGGTGAGGCGGTCGATCCAGAGCCGCCCGTCGGGGTTGAGCATCACCTCGACGATGGACGGGTCTGCCAGGAAAGCGGCAATAGCCGGCCCGAGCGCTGTGCGCAGCATGCGTGCACCGCGCAAAGAAGCCTCGGATGTTGCTTGAGAAATTGCCACGTCGTCCCCGTTCTCGTGCGGGCGGCGCGCTGCGCGGCCCTGGATCGGGGATGATTAAGAAAGCCATCTATTGGGCCGCTTCAATAGGTTTGAGCGGCCGTCGTAGTGTGGCGTGCAAATACAGGAGAACGGCGGAGTTGCGCTTGAAGACGAAAGAGAAGATCGACGTGCAAGAGTTCAAATCTGGACTAGGAACCGACTCGGATTCGCTCATCATCGCGGCGTCGCTCCAGACTGCCGGGTCTGGTGTAATCGACCGTTAGCTTTGGGCTTCCCAGGGGTTCACGAGGTCCACTCCGAACGCAGAAAAATCCGCGAGATTTCGGGTGACGACCGTCATTCCATGGACCAGCGCTGTCGCACCGATCAGTGCGTCGCGCTCGGCGCGTGGATCTGGCACATGCAATCTTGCGCAGCGCAGCGCAACTGTCGCATCGACGGGGAGCGTACGATCGGCAAATTCCGGAATGACGTGCGTGTCCATCCAGGTTCGCAAGCGCATGCCTTGCTCCGCGTCGCGCCGTTCCATGCGTTGTACGCCGATTTCAAGCTCCATGAGAGAGATTGCGGAGATGAAGAAGCTTGTCGCATCGCTTCGCGATAGCCACGCGACAACATTCGGGTCCGCTTTGCCGTCCCCGGCCTTGCGCAACTCGGAAATGATGTTGGTGTCGAGGAGAAACATCAGGAGAGATCGACCTCGCGGCTTGGAATGGTGGCGCGGGGCGGGTCAAAATCCGTTTCGGAGAGTCCCGGCATCGACAATGCCTCGACAAGATTTCGGCTCTTTCCGATCAGTCGCTGATAGTCTTCGATGTTGAGAAGCACATGGGCGGGTTTGCCCCGGTCGGTGATGAACACCGGGCCATTTACAGCCGCCTTTTTGGCGCGCCCGACATCCTGGTTGAGCTCGCGGCTCGATAAAGTCGTGATGGGCATTTTAACCTCCATCGAGAATGTAGGTACGTTACTACATTAGATGAAGTGCTGATGCAACCTCATTTGGCAGTGGCCGCGGCTGGGGTCATCCAGGCTGATCGTCAACCGTGGATGGCGGCATGTCGTCCGGAATCTCGCGCAGAAAGCTCTGCCCTTTCTGAAGACGTTTGCCGAGCGTTTCCACGAAGCCGTCGAACCGCTCCCGGCCCTTTGCCTGCGCCGCAGCCTGGGCATCCAGTGGCAATGGCGGCGTGATCGACAGCCAAAAGCGGACGAAGAGCGCAAGCGTTTCGGCCGTGACGCCGAGATCACGTTCCATTCGCTGAACCTGCCGGGTAAGGCGGTCGAGCCGCCGCGTGAATGCTGCCTCCCTGGCGTCGGAGTGGTCCGGCGAAAGGAAGGACGCGACGGCGGCTTCGACGATAGCGGATCTTGCGAGTTTCTTGCGGTCAGCGAGTTCATTGATCCGACTGATGAGCTCGACCGGAAGCGTGAGGTTGAGACGATCGCGCATAGCAGACTCCTCCTATAGTTCCATGCCGTCGCCGGGATCGAGCGAGACCTGGCGGGCGATGCCTGTCATCTGGCGGCGCAGCGCCTGACGTTGGCGTGCGGCATCCTCCGATTCATCGTCCAGAATATGCGCGAACTCTTCCGCGGGACGTTGATCGGTGGTCTCCTTGACGATGGCGACGTGGTCGGGAAGCTCGGGCTCCCGGCGCAGGCCGGCATTGGCGTTGTCCGGCGTATGAGCCGCCGTCAGTGCCGGATCGGGCTTCTGTGGTTGTAGCGTTGACCAGCCATCGCTGTGCCGCGT
Organism: Aminobacter ciceronei; assembly: GCF_014138625.1. Lineage (GTDB taxonomy): Bacteria > Pseudomonadota > Alphaproteobacteria > Rhizobiales > Rhizobiaceae > Aminobacter > Aminobacter ciceronei. The sequence continues at coordinate 6,495 of NZ_JACJHY010000045.1, read as the reverse complement.
CAGGCCGGAATTCTTCGGATCGGGCGGGGGTAGGACGCGCTCGCAGAAGCGAGCGTCTTCATAATAGCGAGCCTTCTTCGCGCGGATGGGCGGTGTGCCGGCCACCATGACGATCTCGTCGGTGGGCGGAAGCTGCATGACCTCGCCGGGAGTGAGCAGCGGGCGCGCGGTCTCCGAGCGCGAGACCATGATATGGCCGAGCCAAGGCGAGAGCCGATGACCGGCATAGTTCTTCATCGCCTTCATTTCGGTTGCCGTGCCGAGTGCGTCCGAGACGCGCTTGGCGGTCCGCTCGTCGTTGGTCGCGAAGCTCACGCGGACATGGCAATTGTCGAGGATCGAGTTGTTCGCGCCATAGGCTTTCTCGATCTGGTTCAGCGACTGGGCGATCAGGAAGCTCTTGATGCCGTAGCCGGCCATGAAGGCGAGCGCGGATTCGAAGAAGTCGAGACGGCCGAGCGCGGGGAACTCGTCGAGCAACATGAGGACGCGGTGCTTGCGCTCCTTGGAATGCAGGTCCTCGGTCAGCCGCCGGCCGATCTGATTGAGCACGAGACGGATCAGCGGCTTGGTGCGAGAGATGTCGGAGGGTGGCACCACCAAATAGAGCGTCGCTGGTCGTACGTCCGTGGTGAGATCCGCGATACGCCAGTCGCAGTGGCTGGTGACCTCGGCCACGACGGGATCGCGATAAAGGCCAAGGAAGGACATGGCGGTCGACAGCACGCCGGAGCGCTCGTTGTCGGATTTGTTGAGAAGCTCGCGCGCGGTCGAGGCCACGACAGGATGCGGTCCGGCGTCTCCTAGATGTTTTGTGGTCATCATCGCCGCCAGGGTTGCCTCGATCGGGCGGCGTGGGTCCGACAGGAAGGCAGCGACGCCGGCGAGGGTCTTGTTCTCCTCGGCGTAAAGGACGTGCAGAATCGCACCGACCAGAAGCGAGTGGCTGGTCTTTTCCCAGTGGTTGCGTTTGTCCAGCGAGCCTTCCGGGTCGACCAGCACGTCCGCGACGTTCTGGACGTCGCGGACCTCCCAGTCGCCGCGGCGGACCTCGAGCAGGGGATTGTAGGCAGCCGATTTTGGGTTGGTCGGATCGAACAGCAATACGCGGCCATGCCTGGCGCGATAGCCGGCGGTGAGCTGCCAGTTTTCGCCCTTGATGTCGTGTACGAGGGCAGAGCCCGGCCAGGTCAGTAGCGTGGGAACGACAAGGCCGACACCTTTGCCCGAACGGGTCGGAGCAAAGCACAGCACATGCTCCGGCCCGTCATGGCGCAGATAGTCGCGCTCCACCCGTCCCAGCACCACACCGTCCGCACCGAGCAGGCCCGCCGCCTCTACCTCCTTGGTCTCGGCCCATCGCGCCGAGCCATAGGTCTGGACATTCTTAGCCTCGCGGGCGCGCCAGACTGACATGCCGATGGCGACGGCAATAGCAATGAAGCCGCCTGACGCTGCGATGATGCCGCCCTTGTTGAAGATTTCAGGAGCATAAGCGTCGAAGAAGTACCACCACCAGAAGAAGGCCGGCGGATAGTAGACGGGGACGCCCGCGAGTTTGAACCAGGGTGTCCCCAGCTGCGCCTGAAACCCGAGTTGCCAGGCGACGTATTGCGTGGCGGCCCAGATGGTGGCGATCACGATGAGGAAGACCACAGTGATCTGGCCCCAGAGGATTTTCGTCGCGGACATGGCGAGATTCCTGTCTGTCGATTGTCAGAGGCCGAGGTCGCGTTTGCGGCCAATCGACCATTCGATACCGCCGCCGTCCTTCGCGACGCCGGTGACGTGCTGACCGAGCCTGCGGTCGAGTTCGCGCGACCAAGGCACGAGCTGGAAGCCGAGACCGTCGTCGATCATGGCAAAGCGGCCGGAGGAGAGGGTGAGGCGTTGGCGCACGGTGCCGGCGACATGCTCGCCGCTCTGCGTATTCACATGCGGCAGGCCGGTCTCGCCCGAAAGCTTCTCGCCAACAGCATTGAGCTCGCGCCGGCGCAGCGTGGCAAGGAGATCGCGCTGCATGACGATGCGCTGGCCATCGCGTCGGGCGAGACCCCGATCGGCGAGTTGCTCGGCGCGCGCCTGCATGGCGTCGCGTACCTCGCGGCCGAATCCTGCCGGTGACATCGACATGGCCCCGCGTTGGACAAGGCGATGGTCGAGCCAGGTTGCGCCTGGCGCGGTGACCTGAGCCTGCAGGTTGAGATCGGAGCGCGTGGCGAGCACGAGGGTCGGGCGCTGATCGTCCGGGTCGCCGAAGCGACGTACCTCGACGATGCCGCCATTGGCTGGCGCCTGGTCGAACGCTTCGACGCCTCTGAAACGGACATGGTGCGCGCGCCCGTCGACGCTGTCGATGACGGCATAGGCTTCACCGGTCAGCTCGTTGTGAAGACCGCGATCGACAAGGCGGCCGATGATCGGCGCGCCGGATGCTGCGCCGTCGACCACATAGTCGGCGATCCCGCGATCCAGACCGCGCTCGGTGAAGGCGCGGTGCATCGTCTTGATGATGTCGCCGCGGATGCCGAGATCACGCAGCGTTCGTTCGGCTTCGAGCCGCACGACCCATTGGCCGGGCTCGCCCTGGACGGCGAGGCCCATCTTCTCGACATGCTGAAGGCGGCCGACCATGAGGCGGCGCAGCTCGGGATCGGCCAGGCCGGTTTGGTCGGGTCTGAGATCGACGTAGCCAGTCTCGTCGGCCGCGCGCTGGATCTCGGCGTCGATGCGGGTCCAGCGTTCAGCGGTGATCTCCTTTTCCAGCGCGTTGCGGATCTCGTGCTCGGGCTTGGGGCCGAGCTCGATGTCGACCAGATCTTCCGCCCGGGAGCGCAAGCCACGGCTGATGTAGTCGCGCGAGATCACGAGGTCGGCGCCGGTGTCGTCGACGCCGCGCACGAGCAGATGGGCATGCGGATTGTCGGTGTTCCAGTGGTCGACGGCGACCCAGTCGAGGCGCGTGCCGAGATCGGCTTCCATCTGCCGGGTTAGATCGCGCGTGAACGCCTTGAGGTCGGTCATCTCGGCTGCGTCCTCGGGCGAGACAATGAAACGGAAATGATGCCGGTCGTCCTTGCAGCGATCGGCGAAGGCGATATCGTCGGCGCGGTCATTGTTAGCGTCGAACATCACACCCTTCTCGCCGTCGCGGCTGACGCCCTCGCGCTTGAGATAGGAAACGTGCGCGGTCAGCGGCGCGGATCGGAAAGCCTTGCCTTGATGGCGAGCGATGCGTGCGGTCACCACGACGCGGCGGGAACTGCCGAACACTCGAGAGCGGCCAAAGATGTTGCGGCCTCGCCCAAAGGTGGAATGACCACGTCGCGAGGTGGCCACCGTGGTCTTGGAAAGGCCGCCCACCATATGACCTGCCTTCCGGGCGGCGCGCAGGACCTGCTGGATAAAGCCCTTCGCCTTCGGCGCCCGTGTCGAACGAATGCGCCCTGGCTTGATGCGGAACTCGCTGTCGCCCTCGCTCATCGCGAACGCCTCCGCGTCGTCGAGCTGGGCTGTGCATGCGGAGCCGTTGTAATTGTTGGCCAATTCCGGGCAGTATGCCCGCGACCGACCGCCATGCTGAACGAAAGGCAAGTCATGTCAATGACTTGGCCTTTGACCGCGCTGGCGCTTTTATCTTGCCGTCCTCTGTCGTTTCGTAAGCGTCCGGTCCTGACACCTCGTTGGCGTAGTGCAAAATCGCAGCATGTGGAGTTCCTTCGTAGCGTGGAGGGTCTCCGGTGAATTTGAGACATTTCGAGAACACGGCGCGTAAGTCCTTCTGGGTGGTTCACGTCGAAGCGTGGCGTCAGAGCGGGCTGGCGCGCACAACCTATTGCCGCCATCACCGTCTCAACCGGCGTACGTTCGAGCGCTGGCTTGACCACCTGATGGGCAAGGAAGCAGCGCGCAAACATGCGGAATCGCAGGCACAATTGCTCCGAGAAGCGTGTCCGCAACACCGCCAGAAAGGGCCGCGCCGGCGTCAACGCCAACGTTTTGGCGTGAGCACGGATGTGCGCAATCGTGCGCTCCGGGCGTTCTGGGCAATGCATGTCGAGGCGATGAACTGGAGCGGCATGGGCGTTCGCGAATACGCCGCGGCACTGCAACTTTCGCCCTACGCGCTGCGCCGTTGGCGTGACCGCCTGGAGGATGGCGAACTGGATATCGACTGGCGGGCACATCTTCATCCCGCCGCCCGCCCGACCGTTAGTGATATCACTAACGGCGCGACGTCCGAAAACGGCTTGACAGCGCGTCCAGATGACACTCCCGCCACGCGCTTCCGCCGGTTTTTCACGGACGCACAGAAGCTCACCATCGTGCAAGAGAGTGAAGCTGCAGGTGCAACGGTCTCGGCTGTGGCGCGCCGGCATGGGATCGCGACCGGCATCCTGTTTCGCTGGCGCGCGGAATTCGGCGTGACGCAGAAGAAGCAAGCGAAACTGGCATCTGTGACGCTGGCAACGGACGCGGCAGCGGCACTCGCGCTGCAGAACCTTGTGCAGCCGCCTGACGGGATGATGGCAATCGAACTGCCGGATGGGCGGCGTGTCTTTGCACCTGCGGGCATTGATCCTGTTGCGGTACGGGCGTTCGTCGACAGCGGAGGGACTGCATCATGATGATCGTTCCGGCGGGCGTGAAGGTGCATCTGGCGCTGGGTCACACCGACATGAGGAAAGGCCTCGACGGTCTCGCCATGCTGGTCCAGGCAACGCTGAAACAGGACCCGTTCTCGGGGCATCTGTTTGCCTTCCGGGGAAAGAAGGCGTCGCTGCTCAAGATCCTGTTCTGGGATGGCAACGGGCTGTGTCTGTTCACCAAGCGGCTCGACCAGGGCAGCTTCGTGTGGCCACGCATGGCAGGTCATGACGGCTCGATCACGCTGACACCTGCGCAACTCGCCATGCTGATCGAGGGCATTGACTGGCGCGCACCCGAGCGTGTCTGGAGACCAGCGCTGGCCGGCTGAAAACGGTCCGCCGATCGACACGGAAACCGCTGGAATCCTTTGGTTTTTGAGCGGTTCGTGGTAGATTCGACCATGTTGATCGATCTCGACAATCTGCCGTCCGATCCAGCACTTTTGCAGCGTCTGCTGCGCGATATGGCAGCTGCCGTCGAGAGCCGCGATGGCGAGATCGAGCGCCTCCAATCGATCATCAAGAAGCTCCAGCGGGCGCAGTTCGGCCGGCGTTCCGAGCGCCTCGATCCCGACCAGCTGGCGCTCGCCCTGGAAGACCTCGATGCCGACATCGCCCGCATCCGGGAGAGCAGGCCGAGCATCCATCCACCATTGGAGCGGCCATCCCACCGCAAGCCGCTGCCCGATCATCTGCCACGCGAGGACGTGCGGCTCGACATCGAAGAAGCGTATTGTGTGTGCTGTGGCGGCGCACTCCATGCGATCGGCGAGAGCGTCAGCGAGATGCTCGACTGGGTCCCGGCACAGCTTCGCGTGGTCCGCATCACGCGCCCGAAATACGCCTGCCGTGCCTGCGAGACTGTAGCGCAAGTGGCTGCGCCGGAGCGCTTGATCGCCGGCGGATTGGCAACGCCAGCACTTCTGGCGCAGGTGCTGGTCTCCAAATATTGCGACCACACGCCGCTCTACCGGCAATCGCAGATCTTCGCCCGGCATGGTGTCGATCTGGCGCGCTCGACGCTGGCTGGTTGGGTCGGCGGCGCCTGCTGGTGGCTGGAAGCCCTGCACGAGCGGCTGGTGAAGAACGTGTTCGCCTCCAACCATCTGTTCGCCGACGACACACCGGTGCCGGTACTCGATCCGGGCCGTGGGCGGACCAAGACGGGACGGTTGTGGGTCTATGCCCGTGAGCAGCGACCCTGGGCCGGACCCGAGCCGCCTGCGGCAGTCTACCTGTTTGCGCCGGACCGAAAGGCCGAGCGCCCGGTATCGCATCTTCAGCACTTCAAGGGCGTGCTGCATGTCGATGGTTATGCCGGCTTTGAACAGCTCGCTACCAGTGGCGATATCGTTCTTGCCGCCTGCTGGGCGCATACGAGGCGCAAGTTCTATGACGTGGTCGAAGCGACCGGATCGCCCGTGGCGGCGGAAGCCCTGCGCCGGATCGGTGAAATCTATGCCGTCGAGGCGGATGTGCGCGGACAGTCGCCGGCCCTTAGGCTTGCGGCGCGGCTGCAGCGATCGAAACCCGTTGTTGCCGCCTTCCACACCTGGCTGGAAGTGCAGCTCCAGCACATCTCCGGACGCAGCACGCTTGCAGAAGCGATCCGCTATGCGCTGTCGCGTTGGACCGGACTGACCCGCTTCCTCACCGATGGTCGTGTCGAGCTCGATACCAACCCGGTCGAGCGGGCCATCCGTCCCGTTGCGCTCGGCCGCAAGAACCACCTGTTCGCCGGCAGCGATGGCGGCGGCGGCCGCTGGGCGATCGTTTGCTCTCTCACCGAAACCTGTTTATGCCGCGCGCGGCATAAGCAGGTTTATGCCGACCGTCGAACTATGCC
>NZ_JACJHY010000044.1 GCF_014138625.1 Aminobacter ciceronei | reverse complement strand
GGTCCACTTCAGGCTCACTGCCTCGCTTCTTCGACAGCCCGTGAGAGCCAGGAAACGGGCGACAGCGACCGCGATGCCTAAGGCATCGTTCTTCGCCCGATCTGCAACCTCAGCGGGATCGGATTGCGCGGCGGAGCGTTTTAGAGTTTCCTAATATTAACTGGAGGCTCTGAAATGCCCGACGATCCAGCCAAGACGAAAGAAGACCGCAAACTCGTATCATCCGTGCAGGAATACGAGGTAGACGATTTCGCCCGCAAGTACGACCTGAGCCGAGGCGAGGCCGCCACGATTATCAAGCGCTACGGCTCATCGCGCAGTAAGCTCGACGCCATCATGGCGCAGCGATTCTACGGCTGACCGATGAGGGACCAGCGCCGGTCCGCGTTCATGCCGCCGTGTATCCCGACGTTGGTCGACAAGCCGCCTGAAGGCGACCGCTGGACGCACGAAATCAAATATGACGGCTACCGCACGCAGTTCCACCTTGCCGGCGGTCGCGCGCGCGCCTTCACGCGCAATGGCCACGATTGGTCGATGAAGTATGCGGCTGTGCTCGCCGCCGCGCGCGAGCTGATCCCACGCGACGCGATCGTTGACGGCGAGATGGTGGTACAGGACGAAAGCGGCCGACACAGCTTTAAGAAGCTTGCCAGCGCCATACGCTGGGAAGGCTCGAGCTTGGTGTTCTATGCCTTTGATCTCCTCTGCCTCGACGGCAACGACCTCCGCAAGCAACGCTGTGAAGACCGACGACTACGGCTGCATGAGTTGCTCGGAGATCCGCGGCCCACCTGCCCGCTGCAATTCAGCCAGGCGTTCGAAGGCTCCGGCGCCGAGTTCTTTGCCGCTGTCGAAAAGATGGATCTCGAAGGCATCGTGTCCAAGCGGCGCGCCAGTGTCTATCGAGGCGGTCCGTCAAAGCACTGGCTGAAGACCAAGAGTTACATCACAGGCGAATTTGTAGTGATTGGCTATGAGCAAAAACGGGGCGCTGCTATGTCCCTCCTCCTCGCCGAAGAGACTGACGCTGTTATGCGCTTTGTCGGCCGCGCTATTCCCGTCATCCGCCAAGATCGGCGCGACGAGTTTTGGCAAACGCTGCAGTTCCTGCACACAAGCCACTTCGCTACACCAATCGGCGCCGGCAACAAGGCTGCAGTACCGGTGCATCCGGTCCTAAAGGTCATGGCCAAGCATCTAAAGGGCGAGGAGAAACTTCGGCACGCAACGGTGACTGAGGTGCTGGTACCTTGACCCGCACGAGGAACCGGCGCCGAATAGGTCAAGGTGGAGGATGGGAAGCATGGGAATACTTCAAGCATTTAAGAACGCATTTCGTCGCTTGGTAGGTCGCTCTGGGCCGCGGGAGCCAGCCAACTTAGAGAAAGCCAGATCGGATCACAAAGCGGTCAAGGAAGAAAAATCTCGCTTGGATGAGGCTACCACCGCCCTCGAGCGCGAGCGAAAGCTTGCAATCGAGCGCAAATCCAACGTCGTTGGTTTAGCGGATGTCGTCGCGGGGCGGAAGGATTCGAAGAAGGTCGATGATCCGATCGACAAGCCTGAGACGCTTTTGGAGGGTGGGAAGAACCCGGGCCCGAAGAAGCCGACGACAAAACCCAAGAAGTCAGTGCCCAAACCGGCAAAGTCGGCGCTCAAGACAAAACCAAGGGTTCATAAGAAGACCTGACCCACAAGGGCTGCAGGCATCACGATCTATTTCGATCCAGCACTCCGCTTCGCGCGCCCGGCAGGGCTCGTCTACGATTGGCAGAAGAGCAGGCACGTGAGAGAGTTTCCTCCTCAAATGAGGGCTCGCGATGCCAATAAAAGCCGAAGATGGGGAAACCCGTGAGTTCTTAGTCATTCCGCCAGCGGGCGTATGGTTTGACACTAGACGACGCGAGATAGCGACAGAACTCGAACGCCGGTTCCCAAATATGAAATTCACGGTGACAATGGTGTCCGGGGAACAGGACGATAGGAGCTTCAAGGTGGTCCCGATCCTCGGTACGGCTGATGGCAAACAGCCAATGTTGAAATGGCCGTCCATGGACGTCATCGAGGAAGTGCTAGACTGCTTGGCAGGGTTTATTGTGCAGTCGGAGACAAAGCCTATCCTCCATTGAATAGGCGACGCCTCCGCCGTCCGCTTCGCCAAGACTGTCGAAAACGAACACGCAGGCGTTATCGCTTGGAGCGCGAGCCCCAGGTGGCGTTATCGCACCGAGCGGCTGACCTCGGGAGTTCATTCCAAGCCTCCTGCCGGACATCGGGCCTGCTCAATTCTGTTTGACTATTTGGCTGCGCGGGCGCGTAAAATATCAGGTTCGCCCGAGGGGCGGACTAACCAGGGAAGGATGATGCTATGAAGATGAACCGACGTAATGCTCTCGCCCTTGGTGCGACCTCGTTGTCGGCCCCGCTATTGGTCACATTGCCGACTCCGGTAGCGGCCAAGACCTACGGTCCGACCGATGGCACAGAGATTTTTCCCGGCGTTCGGCTCATCACGCTTGGAACACGAGACTCCCACATCAAGGGATACAAGAGCATCGCCATGGAAGACGTCGTCTATCAGCCAAAAGGGACCAGCCCGTTGGGGGACGTCATGGCGGATGACATGGTGTGCACGATCACTGAGGGCGAACTGCAGGTCACAACTGGTGACATGGAGTTCACAGCCAAGGAAGGCGACGTATGGAGTTGCGGCAAGGGGAGCACGAAAGAGGCTGCTACGAACAACGGAACAGTCGTCGCAGTGATGCGGGTGATTAACCTGAAGGCTGCATAGGGATCCGGACGCATCAACACAGAAAAATTCCTCGCGACAGGGCGAGGCCTGCCCTCTCGTTCCCAAGTCAAGAAAAGACCTGTCGGAACTCCGGCTGGTCTTTATTGACAGCGGAGGGGATCTCCGCAGATTTACTGAGCCGGGGCGGCTGGCGCTGTCGGGGCGGGTGCCGGTTCCGCTGGCGCGGCAGGTTCCGGAGCAGCGGAGGTCGGCGCTGCGGGTGCTGCCGGCGCCAACTGGTGCTCGACTACCGCCCCAATCGCCTCGGGTGAAAACGAACAATGCGACCACTGCGGCGATAATGACGATGATAGCAACCGCCCATCCTGCTCCGCCGCTCCCCCGGAATTACAACAGTGGGTCCATCAGACGCAACCTCATCGATCAGATTGAACACCATGGCACAACGAGTAGCCAAATTACATTGTTCTGAGGTCGGCCTGAAACCCCTTGGCGATGCAATCCAGCGCCATCTTGATATCGTCAGGGCTGTCTATGCCGCCGCCCGTCATAAACATAGGTACTTTAATACACCTCATGACAGCCGACGGATTCAACAAGAGACCATTTTTTAGTTAACGAGGCACAAGATTTTGCCACGCTGCTCCGAGCAGTGTCGAGTTCATATATGGCGGCTCTCCGCGAAACTGACAGGTCGAGATGACAAAGTCGATTAGATACCTTGGGTGGTGGCCGGCAGGCGTGGCGCCCTTTGACAAATAATATTCGGTAAAGAATTTCTCAAAGATTGTCAGATTGAACTCAATCCCCCGCCTTTCGCAAACGTCGACAAAAATCGAATGATAATCCGCGGCAGTTGGTGTCGGAATCTCAATTTTGTAGTAAAGCCGGCGCAGCGCTCCTGCATCTGCAAGGTTCTTCGGTTCTATGTTGGTCGAGAAAATGACCAATTGGTCAAACGGTACAGAGAACTTCCTTCCAGTGTTCAGTGTAAGCTGATCGAACCCGCGCTCCAGCGGGACAATCCAACGGTTGAGAACGGCTTGCGGATCGGTGCGCTGACGTCCGAAATCGTCGACAACGAAGACACCGCCGGTTGCCTTGAAATGCACCGGTGCTTCATAGACGCGCGATGCGGCGTCGAACGCCAGATCGAGCATATCTAAAGTGAGTTCGCCGCCGGTAATAACCAAGGGTCGTCTGCACAATTGCCATCGTTGATCAAAAATTGGCTTGGAAGAGCTTCGATCCTGCGCCTCGACTGGCGTATGAACGGCCGAATCGAAGAAATTGATGATCTGCCCGCCCACGATAAACGAATAGGGCAAGTAGATTGCATCCCTGAACGCCTTTCCTATTGCCTCTGCGATGCTGGTTTTCCCGTTTCCGGGTTCACCATACAGTAGGATCGATCGTGCCGAATTGACTGCTGGTCCTATCGTGTCAACGAGGCTCTCGGGCAGAACCAGATGAGAAAGGGCGGCTATGATCGCATTACGCGATAGACGCTCCGTACCTATGGATTGCCGCTGGATTTGTGCCACGAAGTCTTCGAGGGTAACGGGCGCCGGCCCGACATATTGTGACTGAGCCATCGCATCGAGCGCATAGTCGTGACCTCGACCGCCCAAAGCGTAGCGCACCTCTCCGCGCATGTCCGCACCGGTCAGTCCTTTTGCTTCTATAAGCTGGAGGCGTTGAAGCTCCTTCACAAGGGTACTCACTACAGCGACCGGAAGGCGTATTTCCCACGCCATTGCGCTCGCCGTCATTGTGCCATGGGTATGCAAGGTTTTTGCTAGAAGTTTGAGCAGGATTTCCTGCTCGAGGCCAGTTTCTTCGATTGTGGAAGGAATTTTGGGGACGTAGAACCCCCCCTGAAATTCGACCTGATGCGCTGTTTCGGTCATGCAGCGAACCCCTAAATTCTCTTAGACATTTCAATCCGAGCCGCAAAATCAAATAGGGCCGCCTATGGCAATTTTGCAACAAGCTCGCGCAATCTCAACGCTGGGGAACAACGCCATTACGAATTCCTTCATTAGCACCGGCGTATATGGCAATAACATATCTTATTTAGCCTGAGGAGGCCGCATTGGCCAAAGTCCTTTCGGTCATCTGCTTGGCAGTCTGTGCAATGGTTGCTGGCTGTCAGTCGAACGTTAAGTCGGCTGGCGGCGCGGAGGATATGTCAAGTTTCGGCGACAGTGCCGACTCCGTGAATGACCTGTCTGACGCATCATATTATCCCACGGACGAACTGGTGCAGAAGGGAAAAGTCCAGTTCAAGGAGCGCAATTTCGGCAAGTCCTATGCCTTGTTCAAGAAGGCTGTCGAGGTTTATCCCAAAGACCCGCAGGCGTGGCTCGGCTATGCTGCGTCGGCAGATCATTTGGGGCGTTTTGACAATGCAGACCTTGCGTATGCAAAACTTGAGAAAATGATCCCCAACAGGCCAGAGTTCCTGAACAACCGCGGTTACTCTTATCTGCTGCGTGGCGATCTACCTCGAGCGCGACGATACTTTGTCAAGGCCTATGAAATCGATCCTTCAAATGAAACCACGGCCAACAATCTGGAACTGATGCGAAACAGTGCATCGCTTGCAGAACGCGGTTAACAGCGGGGCGATGGTGAGCTCGACGGCGGCAACGGAGACATTGGCACTGCCGGACGCCCGCGCCCAAAAATCTGCCGTGCTTGAACTCAACCTGAGCCGGCTGCGTCGCGCCACATGGGTCCTCTCGGCGTTTTCCTCGATTTTGCTGTTGCTGACTGCCGTATCCATGATCGTTGCGTTCCAAATGTGGGGCATGCTCTCCGAAACCAGGGAACTCGCCGAAAAGCTCGGAAATCTCGGCGGCTTTGAAAAGCGTGTCGTCGACCGCCTCGACAGTTTCAACGTTGGCGTTCAGTCTCTCATCGACAGAACGAACGGCCGGTTGGAAGAGATACGGGTGGAAGCCGAGAAAGCTGCCAAGCTGTCGCAGGAGTCAGCGCAGCGGATCGGGATGGCTACCGATCAGCTTGAGATGCGAATGAACTCTTTTGCCTTGCAGTCGGACGACGGTGAGGCAATCGACTTTGGGCCGGCCGAGCAACCAGTCACCCGAAGTGCTCCCGGTCGTAACGCGGCTGTGGCGGCGGAGCTGCTCGCCGGCCAGCCGGAGGCGACACAAGGCAACCCTGCGCCGCTGGCGTCGCAATCGTTCCGGCGGACAACCAACGCCGATGGAAGCGTCACCTACGAGAAGGTCCGGTGACGGGGTCTTGCACGCTTCGACTGCGCGTCCGAATTGGCCGCAGTCATGTATTAACGATCCGTTAGCTTTAAGGCTCTACGAATGCCCTATTCTTGGTCGCGGATGGGGCTGTTTGATGCGCAAGATGTCCAGCGCCGCCAATTGGTTGCCCGCACTCGTTTTTGTTTTGATGGCAACGTTTCTTGCCATGCGAGTGGCGGTTGGCGCGTTTCCGGCGAGCGAATGGACCTGGCGGCTATATCTGGCTCTCGCGCCATTCGGCCGCGAGATTGGACTCTTCTTTCCGACCAGCTTTGCGGGCGGAATGGTGTCGGTCGCGCTTGCGCTCGTGCTCGCTATCGCTGCCGCCGCTGCGGCCAGGCAAATCCCGGCCCGCAGGGCCCGATTTCTGACGCATCACGCAGCGCTTGTTCTGCTAATCGTGGCGCTCAGAGATGAGGGCGTCTTCGCGGCCTCATCTGATGGGGCAATCGTTGGACATCTCAGATTTTTGCCCGATCTGAACAGCATGTCGCCGCTCTTCGTTGTGCTCCTGCTTGGCGTCGTGTGGGCCTGCGGTTCGACGCACAAAGACATATTTTGGGCGATGATCCATCCGGTCCGCACGCTGGACTGAAGCGAGCTGGCCGCCAGGCTTTTGCAGGGCGAACTTCAGCTTGGCTCGGCAGTGGCCGGCGCGTCATATCTTGGCGATCCAAGGGCCAGCGACGCCAAAGAACCCGCCAATCTCCAGAATGCGAGCGCCAGCACCACGCCGGCAATTCCGTCGACGGCATAATGCCAACCAAGCTGCACGGATCCGACGAGTACCAAAACCGCGAAAGCCAGACCGGCGGATCTTGCCACACTGCCCTGGTGCCGGAGAGCACAATAGAGCAGGACAGCGAATACGACGTGCAGGCTTGGCATGGCGGAGATGCCGGAAATCGCACCATCGTTGCTGGTATAGGCCGCCCAAAGCGCATCCTGGGCTAGCAGCGCCCAGATCATGCCGGTCTGCTCGTTGGCAAGTTTCAGACTGCTCATCAGTGGATCAAAGGCGTGGTCGCCGGTCAGCCTTTCAAGGAAACACGGTCCGGCGGAGGAAAAGAAAACGGCAAGGAAATTCCCAGCCACGACCCAAGCAAGAAACATCGCGAACATATACTGCATGCGCAAGTGGTTATTCCGCATAAATGCGCACCAGACGATGGCGGAAATGACGAGGATCAGCCAAAGATTGTACAAGAAGTTCAGCCCGACAAGCGCAGGAGTGCTGCCGAACAGTAGGCTCGTCCATTGATAAGCGTCATAGCCGCCGAACAGAAGGCGGTCCGCCGCCATGAACCGCAGATCCCATGAGAATGCATTGACCGTCGGGATCGACGATTTGATGGTTGCGAAGGTCCTGATGGTCAAAATGGAAATGATCAGGACGTGCGGCACGTGGATGTAACGGTCATGGGCGATCAAAGCCTCACGAAGCGCACCGATTAGAGCGCGCGTGGGGTTCTGCCTGCCTTCGCGCAGAAGGCGAACGACCACGACCAGCATGTACAACAGGCTGAGATTGACAATGAGGTGCGTGGCAACGCGCATGTAGAAGAGGCCGGCCTGGTAATATGGCACCAGGTAGCCGAGTTGGATCATCAGCCACATGATGCCTATATGGCCAACCATGCCGACATAGAGCCAGCTGTATTGCCGGGACACCACAAAGAACCGTGACAACCAGGGGTTCATGCGTGTCTTCGCCTATCGGTCTCTATCATATCGGACTGTGCCGCATCGACGGCGCGCACCAACATCCCTGCGGTGGCCCACAGCACAACAACCGCGGCCCATCCCACATAGGCGTCGATGGCATAGTGCCATCCCAGATGCACCGAGCCGACGAAAACCAGCAATGCGTGGACAGCTAAAAGCCAGACCAGCTTCCTGCTCAGGTTCCAGGCAGCGAGCACGTTGAGCAGCGCGACTGCGTTGTGCAGGCTTGGCATCGCGGAAATACCTAATGGTTCTGTCTTGCCGAGATAGCCTTGCCATAACAGGTCCTGTGTCCAGAGTGCAGGCAGGGGTACCAGGTCGTCATGAATGGCACGCAGATAATTCATCAGCGGCGCGTAGGGGTTTGGTACGATCCCTAGCGGGCCATAGTAACACGGGCCCGCCGATGCGAACGTTTTGGCAAGCACACTGCCGCAAACAATCCAGGTGAGAATGAACCCCAGTAAATAACGTTTGCGTATCGGGCGCGCTGCTTCCGCGAAGAGGAAGTAGAGCGCCATCATCCACATCACCAGAAGCCAAAGCTGGTAGTTGGCGTTCAGGATGATGGTGACGGGCCAATACCCAGCGACCGGCTGCAGCCACTCCCAGGGTAGCTTTCCCAGATGAATAATGCGGTCGATCTCGGTCAGCCGCTGGTCCCATCCGATCGATGCAAAATCTCTCAATCGGGCCTTCATGATCCAGAACGCCCCGCAGACGAGTGACAGGATCAGCAGAATGGCTATGCCTCGCCCGATTGTTTCGAGGTTTCGCGAAACGGTCTTGGCTTCCGAAAACATGGTAACGATCGGTCGGTGAGGACGCGCGACTTGGACATAACAGATGAAGCGCAGCACGGCTGCCGCTAGCAACCAGAACATGAAGATGCCGGCAATTGACTTGGCCAGATGGAGAAGCATCGCGCCGCTGCCAACGCCGAGGTAGAGCCAGACGGCAGCGAAATAAAGTAACGCCACGGCTGCAGGCAGTTTCAATTCATTTAGAACGAGGCCGATTGACCCTGCGGCGCTCGAGACGGCTGTATACTGGGTGTTAGCGTTCGACATCAGCCACCATAGCGTCGCTCATCGTCCGATCCTGCAAAGCCTGCCGCTGCGATAGGTGCTCATCCCAATGCAGCGGTGGCGTACCTGTCCCATGCCGATACGAACAAGGCGCCAACCAGAATGACCGCATAAGGCACCTTTCCGGTCCGTCGAATTTCGTTGAGACGCATGCCAGGAATGGTAGCACCCAGTCCGGCGGGAAGTGGCAGCTTCAGCGAAAGCAGTGCGACCACAGCCAGAATAGCGAGCCAGATCGCAAACGGCAGCAGGGCCGTCCACCCAAGAAACAGGCCAATAGGGAACATCAGCTTGGCATCGCCTGCACCCAGCAACTTCAGCTGCCACAGCACAAAGCCAATTGCCATCAGCAGGAACGCCGCAGCAAGTGACCAGACAACATCTACGCCGAACCGCACCGTTTCCCCGGATGCGAGAACCACGCCAGCGAAGATGACATAACAGGCAACCAGAACGAGGATGGTGCGGTTGGGTATCTTCCAGGTCATGAAGTCGACCCAGGCGGCCCGGCTGAAAGTGGCGGCAGAAACAAGTAGCGTTACAACGGCGAGCACTGTCATCGGTCAAGCATCACCAAAAACTATGAAAATGCTCATAGCACTACCTCGCTTGCTAAGGAAGATTCATTTCAGTAGATGACGTGTGTTTTTGTCGTTGTTGCTTAAAAATCGTTAATCGCGGCATCTGATTGATCGACAAACGTTCATCGTAGTGGCTCACTAGCCGCCATGATACATTCCAATATTCAATCATTATCTTGTAGCGATGCCCGACAGCCAAATAGAATTTCTCTGGCTGTTAACCTTACTTCTTAGTTTACATGATTACGTAAGGCGCTGCTAATTGACCAGATCCTAATTAACAGATTATTAATGACAACATCGGTGGGGCGGCCTTCGATGTCACGCCGAGTGTAGATCAGGGTGTTCACAAAGTGTTCAAGGGGAGTGCGTTATGAAAAAGGCAATGGAAAGTGTGCGGGCGTTCGTTGCAGACGAAGACGGGATCGCGCTGACAGAATATCTGGTTCTTCTCGGGCTGATCGTCGCCGCCGTGGTCGTCGCCGTAGGCGCCGCCGGGTCGAGCCTGGCGGGTGCGTGGGGCCGCTGGGGTACCTGGTGGGATACTCTTGAGCCGGCGCCGCTGCCGGCCTAGCATTCGGTCAGACTTGCATGCGGGCGACCGGGTCTGGCCCGGTCGCCTATCTCATGGGGGGTGGGCAATGAAATCTTCAACCATCGTCAGCCTGCTGGTATCGGCCTTCCTCGCCGTCGCCGCAGTATTCGGGGTGCAGGCCTATCTCAAATCTCAGGCGCAATCGCTGGCTGCCAATCGACCGCCGCCGGGACCCAAGGGCATGATCGTGGTGGCCGCGCAGCCGATGCGCTTCGGCCAATTGGTGGAACCTGCGGCTCTAAAGGAGATCGAATGGCCTGCGGGCTCGGTGCCGCAGGGCGCGTTCAAGTCGATCGCCGAAGTCATTGGCGATAGCACACAGTCCCGATATGTGATGACGGGAATTGAAGCTTCCGAGCCGATCCTTGCGTCAAAGATCACCGGTCCCGGCCAGCGTGCGACGCTTTCTGCGACCTTGAGCACGGGGATGAAGGCTGTATCCATCCGAGTCAACGATGTGCTTGGTGTCGCTGGTTTTGTGCTTCCAGGCGACAGGGTGGACATCATGCTCACCCGTCAGCTCGATGCTGAGGGTGATGCAAAACGCAACGGCACAACGGATGTCTTGTTGCAAGGCGTAAAGGTGCTGGCGGTTGACCAGTCGGCCGACGATCGCGCCGACAGGCCCGAGATCGTCAAGACGGTGACACTGGAAGTATCGACGGTCGAGGCGCAGAAGCTGACCCTGGCAGCGACGGTCGGCACACTTTCACTGACGCTGCGCAACGTCGCCTCTGCGGAAGTGGAAAATGTCGCCTCGGTCGATCTGTCGGACCTCAGTAGCGGTGCACCTGCCGAGGCACTTATGCAGGAAAAAGAACAGGCCCGCCTGGACAGCATCGAGAAGTTTGTGCGCACCGTCGATGAAAAGGTGGATGCGCGCGTCGAACAGTTAAAGAGCGAGTTGAACAAACCCGCTCCCGCTGCAACTGTTGCGCCCGTGCCACGTGCGCCCTCAACCGTCGGCGTCGGCGTTTACAGGGGTGCAGAAAGAACGGAATATCAAGTAATGGCTGTTAAGTGAGGAACATTGTAACTGCAGCCTTGGGGGGTTTGCGTGATTTGCTCGGCTAACAAGGGAAGGCGGATCAAGCGGCGTTTCGCAGTGGCGGCAATTCTGGCCAGTGCGCTGACCGGTGAAGTGATTTGGCCTGATCGGGCGATGGCACAGGATCTGCGACTATCCCTCGGAGCCGGAACAGTATCACGCGCCCAGGTGCGCCCCGGCATGACCCTGACTGTCCAGACCAATATTCCCTACGCCGATCTTGTCATTGGCAAGACAAGCGTGGCGGATGTGGTGCCCTTGTCTGACCGGTCGTTCTATATTCAGGGCAACGCCCCCGGCATCACCAATATCTCCCTTTTCAACGAAGACAAGAAGCTGCTTGGCATCGTCGACGTGCGGGTGCGCCAGGATTTCAGCGACGTCAACGCCGCCGTTCGCGCGGCAGTACCAGGCGCCGATATCAAGGTTCTGAACCGCAACGAGAAGATCGTCCTTTCCGGCATGGTCGCCAATGCGTCGCAACAGGCAGCCGCGATTGCCGCCGCGCAACAATTCGCCGAAAAGGATGGGCAGGTCATCAGTTCGCTGGGGGTCACCGAGAACCAGCAGGTGGCGCTCCAGGTGCGCGTCATCGAGGCCTCGCGAAGCGTTGGCCGCGATTTGGGTGTCAAGGTCCGGGCGAAGGGCGGCACTTCGCTTTTCGGGTCGGGAACGGGCCTGTCGGTCAACGCGGAGGATGGTCAGGCACAGACGTTCCTCAGCGACGCCACTTCCGGCCAGCGTCTGGCGTCCACAAACACGCCGTTCGGCACACTGGTCGCCCAGGTGCTGGAAGGTGCTGGCGTCAAGGTCGATGTCATCATCGACGCGCTTGAAAAGAAGGGCCTGGCGCGGCGCCTGGCTCAACCCAACCTTACGACGATCAGCGGTGAGCCGGCGAGTTTCACCGTTGGCGGCGAAGTGCCGATCCCGTCCAGCCTGGGCGACAACGGGACGGTCGGCTACGTCTACAAGGACTACGGCGTCCGCCTCAATTTCCTGCCGACCGTTCTCGGGCACGGCAAGATCAATGTGCGGTTGGAGTCGGAGGTCAGCGAAATCGACCGATCCCTGGTCGTCAACGGCTTCCCGGCATTTTCCACCCGCAAGGCGTCATCGGTTCTGGAGTTGCGCGACGGCCAGAGTTTCGCCATGGCTGGCATGCTTCAGTCGGTCAATGAACGTGACGTTCAGCAACTTCCCTGGCTTGGACAAATCCCGATCCTCGGCGCCCTTTTCCGCTCGACCAGTTTTCAAAAGCGCGAGACGGATCTCGTAATTGTGGTCACGCCTTATCTCGTTCGACCCACGTCGCCCGGTGAGGCGTTGCGCACACCGCTGGACAATACGCGCCCGTCCAACGACGCCGAGCTTTTCGCCTTCGGCATGCTGGAAGTGGACAAAGACATGATCCGCAAATTCCGCGATGGCGTGGGTGCCAAGGGGGCCTATGGCCATCGTATTGATCTTGATTTCCCGGATGGCGCCGTTGTCAAAAAGTAAGATCATCCTACTCGTGTTCACTATCAGTCTCGGTGGTTGCGCCGACTATATGAACAATCGTGACTCGGTCACGCTGGGTCTGGGCGACGCGCCTGAGGCAAATCTGGCCATCCAGACGGTTGACCCATTTCCGCAGCATTCTCGGAACACGAGGATAGAACCGGACGCAGGCAAGGTGAATGAGGCCTACCGGCGCTACCAGGAGCCTTGCGACAAGGACGTAGCGCCTTGCCGCACCCCTCCGGGTGGTCCGCAGGTGGTAATCAACAACAATGGTATGCCGGGCGCGCAAGGCGCGGCGGGCGCTCCGGCCGGGTACTAGCGAGGGCACAAGGCCGAGCGGTGTTAGACGTGGGAGAATCGGAAACGGTGTGAGTGTGCGGCCTCACTGACCAGGGCTTGGGACGAGACGCCATGTGGAGTTTAGTCAGTGTTGAGCTGGCCTGCCGTCTTAGGCGCCGGGCATTGAAGGTTGGGTTTTCGCAAGATGACAGCGGCTATGCCGTAGTTCTGACGCTTGTAGCCCTGCCGCTGATCGTCGGCGTTGCCGCTTTTGTGATCGACGCTTCGCGCGTAACGAACCTTCATACCGATCTTCAGGATGCCTCCGACGCGATGGCGCTGGCCGGCGCGCGCGAACTTGACGGGCGCGACGACGCGATCCCGCGTGCCAAGGCCGCTATCCAGGCCATGGTCGGCAATCAGGCCTTGTTCGGTAATGGCGGCGACGGCATGAGCATGGGCGAGCGCATTGCCATCAGCTACAACGCCGCGACCGGTGCGGGAAACGTCACCGTCCAGTTCATGGAAGGCATTCCGGCATTCGACGATCAGGCCGTCAACGGCAATTGCGTCGACCGCAGAGGCCGCGATGTCTCGTGCAACGTCGAGGCGGACTACGGATCGGTCGACGAGCAGTCGAACCATGCCAAATATGTGCGGGTCATCGCCAACGACTTCAATGTCCGCACGATGTTCACCCTGCCCGGGCTCGGCCGCGACGACGTGCCTGTCCAGGCGGAGGCGGTGGCGACGTACCGGTCATCGGCCTGCGATCTGACGCCGATCTTCATCTGCAACCCGTTCGAGGGAAGCGGCAATCCGGACTTCCATCAGAACTTCAAGGATGGCAACCTTTACGCGCGGCAGATAACCATGACGTTACGAGGCAGCACGACCGCCGGTCCCGGCAATTTTGGTTATCTTGCCGTGGGTGGCAGCGGCGCCAGCGTGTTGCGTGATGCGCTCGCCACCAACAATCCCGGTATCTGCTATGACCCCGATGAAATCCTGACCGAGCCAGGCGGCAATATCGGTCCGGCCGAGCAAGGACTGGGGACACGCTTCGGCATTTACGCTGGCCCGATGAGCAGCAATGCGAGCGACCCAAACTTCAGGCCGGACCGCAATGTGCGCATGGGGCAGGATTACAAGGCCAATGGCACCCCGCAAAGCTGCTCATCCTATCAGCCGGAAATCAACCCGATGGACGCCATGCCCTTCCCGCAGGGGACATCCACGACGAATCTGAGCGGTGGCGGCAACATTTCGAACGGTACCTGGGATCTCAATCGCTATTGGCAGGTTTCACACGGCGGCCTGACCTCGCCGCCCAGCGCCGGCACGCCGGCGCCGGCAGCGCCAAGTGCCGTTGTTGACTATCGGCCAAGCCTGCCGTCAACCGCTACTGCGGCCATTACGCATCCTTCCCGCTACGATGTCTATCAGTACGAATTGTCAAACAACCGGGTTAATGATCGTGCTCCCGGCGGCGAGCGCGGCAGCCCATCTCCCCAGTGCTACAGCGGCTACAATCCAGCGGACTATGCAGGTGAAAGGCGCGTGATCGTCGCGGCTATTGTCAATTGCATCGAGCATCAGGCCGAACTTAACGGTCGCAAAAATCTGGAAGCCGAAGCCTACACGCGCTTGTTCCTCACCAAACCGATGGTGACGGCAGGCAGCAACAAATACATCTCGCTCGAGGTGATCGATGTCACCGGCAAGGGAGGAATGGGCACGGTCGAAGATCATCTGCGTGAGGAGGCGGAGTTGGTCCGATGAACCCCATCGTAAACCTTCGCGACTTTCTAAGCGACGAGCAGGGTGTCGCGATGACCGAGGCGATCATCGTGGTACCGTTCCTGACCTTCCTGGCCATCAGTGTTCTGGAATTCGGCTCCGTCCTTTGGCAGCGTGAGCAGATCGCAACCGGGATGCGCGATGCTGCGCGCTATATGGCACGTTGCCGCCATTCCGCCGACACCTGTCAAAACGTGGCGCGCAACCTGGCCTACTACGGCAGCGCTGCGGTGACGACGCGGCTGCGCGTCCGCGACTGGAACGCGGACAATTCGCCAATCACTTTCACCGAATCGGTATCCGGCTCAAGCACGATCATTTCAGCCACAACGACGCACCAATTGCCTGGCTCGCCGCTCTTTAGCGCGCTCGGCATCGGCAACATTACCGTCAACGCCAACCACAACCAGCGCAAGATCGGATGGTAGTTGCCATGCTGCGGAGATTTTGCCGATCAAAGTCGGGCGTGGCGCTGACGGAAGGGTTGATCGTCTTTCCGATCATGGTTCTGGCCATCAGTCTGTGTGTCGAATTCGGCTACATGATGTATCAATGGAACCTTGCAGCGAAAGCCATGCAGCTCGGCGTTCGGAAACTGGTCGTATCTGAACCGGTGACGCCGGACTTCAACACGGTCTTCGCGTTCGATGACACGCAGTCGGGGCAGCTGATCGATGCGGATGCGAGCGTGCAGTCGACCTGCGGCGCAGGGACCGGCATAGCTTGCGATGCGGCCATGATGACCAGGCTCATCAGTGGCAACCTGACCGGCGGCCAGAGATGGCCCGGACTCGCCAATTATTTCCCTGGCATCACGGCTGGCCAGATACGCATCATCTACGAGCTCAGCGGATTGGGTTATCAGGGACGCCCAGGTGGGCCCGTCGTAACCGTACGCATGGAGATCGGCCGCGATGCCATCGACTTTCCGGTGATCGGACGGCTCCTTGAGAGCATTGGCATCGCCTTCCCGCCCTTCACCGTCACCGCAACGTCAGAAGACCTCCGCAGCTGCCCCGGCCCCTGCAGTTAGACTGGATATTTGATGAACGTGAACCTAAGCACAACCAGTCGTTCCCGGATACTGATCTGCTCGCAGGACAGGGATGCGGCCAGGACGATGGACAACATCATTTCGTCCTTGGCGGCCTTCGACACGACCGTCGTTTCACTCGACGTCTTGGTGCAGAACAAGACATTCGACGCCGACAGTTTTGACGCCGTAATTATCGATCTGGGCAATGGTGTCGCGCTCGACAATCCACGTCTTGCCGAAGTTCGCGGGCGCTTCGGCAAGGTGCCCGTCGTTTTTGTCTCGGACGAGTTGACCCCGGAGCGGATGCGCCAACTTATCAAACTGGATGGGACTGACTGGTTGCCAAAGCCGCTTCAGCCGCGGCTGCTGATCGACACCGTCAATACGGTCACGCAACGCCTGAAGGCTAATGCCAACAACGTCTACGCCGTCTTGCCTTGTGGCGGCGGGGCCGGGGCGACCAGCGTCGCTATCATGCTGGCTTATTATCTCAGCCGTGCGCGCAAACGCAGCCAGCCGACGGTCGCGCTGTTCGATCTGGATTTTTCGTCGGCCTCGACTTCCGCCTATCTCAACACAGATAGCGGTTACGACCTGACCGACGTTCTGGGCAAGCCGGAGCGCATCGATCTCGAATTCATCGACATCATCAAACGGAAGCATCAGAGCGGTTTTTCGCTATTTTCTTTTGCCAGCCCGGCGCTGATGACCAGTCAGGACGCTGCGGAGCTGGTGCTGCGCATGCTCGATATCGTTACTTTTCAGCACGACCACACCGTAGTCGACCTGGCCTCGTGCGAGACCCTGTGGAGTGACAACGTGCTGGCGGCCGTCAACTCCGCTGTGATTGTCACGACCAACTCGGTCCCGGCACTTCGTCGTGCGAAGGAAACAGTGAAGCGAGTGTCGGAAATCCGCGGCAGCGGAAAGGGCATCAGCCTGGCCATCAACAAGGTTCGAGGCGGACTGTTCTCGGCCGGGATCAAAAAAAAGGACGTCCAGCGGCTTTTTGGCGATGCTCCGGTGACGATCTTGCCGGACGAGCCTGATATGATGACGGAAGCGCTGAATCGGGGCGTGCTGCCGCTGGAGGTGAACGCGCGCTCGCGGTTTTGCTCCAAGGTGCAGGTTCTTGCCGACGCAATGGCGCTGGTTGCCGGATCGGCGCGATGATGGACGACCACGTCGTTTCGCGCCGGAACTTTCTGATTGCAGGGGCCGCTGGCGTCTGGGCGTTGACGATCGGCGGATCCCCAGCCGAAGCGGCGAAAGTCCCTCGCAGCCACGGGCCGGCGACGCGCCGGCTCGTTGGCGCTGTCACCGGAGAAAGACCAGGAACGATCCTGATCTCCAATTCGACGCGGACGCTGGACGTCGTGCGCAACGCCGATACGGTCGCACGATACACGATTGGCATTGGCCGAGATGGGTTCACCTGGACGGGCTCGGTGATGGTCGGGCAAAAAGCGGAGTGGCCGCAATGGCGGCCCCCTGCCGAAATGCGTCAGCGACAATCCGAGTTGCCCGACCTGGTGCCGCCAGGACCACTCAATCCGCTCGGCGCACGCGCGCTCTACCTCTACAAAAACGGCAACGACACACTTTTCCGGATCCACGGGACCAACGATGCCGCAACCATCGGCGGCTACGTCACTTCTGGCTGCTTCAGGATGACGAACGCCGACATCCTGGAACTCTATCCGAAAACGCCTGTCGGTACGCGCGTGATCGTTAGCGATTGATGCGGCAGTGGGACATTGAGCAATGAGCGAGAACACATTCAGCCGTTTCTTCCGGCCAAACGCAAAGAGGAACACAAGCGAGGATGATCCTCTCGAGGTACTGTTCAGGGCGACGGTGCCTGAGCCTGCGAGCGACGGCGGAACCGGCCCCACGGCAGATGCCGCGGCAGGGCATGCCAACGACGTAGTCAAGCGCGAAATGGTGGAGCAGCGGGTTGCGCTGCATCGCTTCCTGCTGGACCGTATCAACCTCAGTGTCCTCGACACCATGGCTGGGGAGGAACTCATCGAGGAGATTAGACCGCTGGTGCGCGACTATGTGCGTGACCGCAATCTGCCGATGAGTGCCCGCGAACTGGATATCCTGATTATTGACACTACCAATGAGATGCTTGGTCTCGGGCCACTCGAGCCTCTGCTGAAGGACGACACGATCGCCGACGTTCTGGTCAACAGCTACAATCAGGTGTTCATCGAGCGCGCCGGCGTCCTTGAGGAAACGGATATCCAGTTCAAGGATGAAGACCACCTCATGCGGATCATCGTCAAGATCGTCTCGGCAGTCGGTCGTCGCGTCGACGAGTCCTCACCGCTGGTAGACGCGCGCCTTGCAGATGGATCGCGTGTCAATGTCGCCATCAGGCCCGTAACAATCGATGGCCCGATGGTTTCTATCCGAAAATTCTCGAAACGGCCATTTACGCTGGAGCGCCTCGTAGCAGGAAACTCGATGGCGGAGGGGATGAAGATATTGCTGACGGCTGCTGTCAAGGGACGCAAATCGATAATCGTGTCCGGCGGAACTGGTTCTGGCAAGACGACGATGCTTAATGCGCTTTCTTCGCAGATTTCGGGCAAGGAGCGCCTCATTACAATCGAAGACGCGGCTGAACTGCAACTCCAGCAACGGCATGTTTGCCGTCTTGAGACGAAACCGCCGACCCTGGATGGGCGCAACGAAATCAGGCAGCGCGAACTCCTTAGAAATGCGCTGCGCATGCGCCCCGACCGTATCATCATCGGCGAGGTGCGCAGCGAGGAAGCCTTCGATATGCTCCAGGCGATGAATACCGGTCATGAAGGATCGATGTGCACGATCCACGCGAACACTCCCCGTGATGCCATGTCACGGTTGGAACAAATGATCGGCATGGCAGGGATGCCGATGTCGCAGCTTAGTATTCGCCAGCAGATTGCATCCGCTGTCGACCTGGTCGTCCAAGTCGCGCGCATGCATGACGGCTCGCGCAAGCTGGTCTCGGTTTCCGAGATTACAGGCATGGAAAATGACGTCATCCAGATGCAGGAGCTGATGGCCTTCAAGAAGGTTGGAGTCGATGAGAACGGGAATCTGCGCGGCCAGTTTGTAGCCACCGGAATTAGGCCGCGCTTCCTCGAACAAATCGCAGAGCTAGGGTTGCACGTTCCCGACGAAATCTTCGATCCCAGCAAGAGGCTCAGTTGACGTCATGCAGACAACGCTCATCTATCTAGCAGTCTTTGTTGCGGTTCTGGTCCTCGCAGACACTTTCCAGCGCTCAATGCGCAATGCGCTGGAGCGGAAGAAATTCATCAACTACCGCCTGAGCCTCATTGAGCGCGATGTCGACCGCAAGGTTATCTATCGCCAAATGCTGAAGGAACGCGGCATCGGCAGCCGGCAGCAACAGGCATCACTCGAACCGCTGCGACGTTATATTGCGCAGTCAGGAATTCGATACGAGGGCGTGAGGTCCACGGCTTATCTAATCGCGCTGATACTGGTGCTTTTTGCGATGTGGACCTTCATCGGATTCTCAACGCTGCCGAGCTTCCTTTTTGCTCTACCTACCTCAGTTGTCTTCGTAGCGGCCTACGTCGCGCGCAAGCGTTCCAAGCGGATCAAGAAGTTTCTTGTGCAGTTTCCGGACGCGCTCGAGGTGATTGTGCGAAGCCTCGCAGCGGGTCACCCTTTGCCTGTATCGATCTCGCTTGTGGCGCGTGAAATGCCCGATCCGATTGGTTCGGAGTTTGGTATTCTGACGGACGAATTGACATACGGCACCGATGTAGACGCCGGCACGCGCAACATGGCCACGCGTGTCGGTGCCGAGGAATTGAACCTTCTGGCAATCTCCCTTACGGTTCAGCGTAGCGCGGGCGGGAACCTGGCTGAGATTCTCACAAATCTCGCTGATATGGTCCGCAAGCGGGTGATGATGAAAGCAAAGATCAAGGCCATATCGGCTGAAGGTCGCATGACCTCGTGGTTCATGCTATGTTTTCCATTCGTTCTCTATGGCATTATCAACTTTCTGCAGCCAAGATACTTCGAACCGATCTGGGAAAGCGGTAATGGCCCGATCTTTTTGACTGCCGGTGGCGTCATGATGGTCATTGGGATGCTAATCCTGCGTAAGATAGTAAACTTTGACTACTAGGCGGCGCCGTGCTCCAATTTGCTATCCTGTTGGCGACTTTTGCTTCTACGCTGATCCTCAGCGCGCTGGCTCTAGGCTACATCACATCTCGGCGTGAGGTTCAGATCCGGCTTGGCCAAGCTGCGTCTGCCGACTCCACGTCTGGGCCAATTCCGGAGGATCTTCGAGGTCTGCCTGTCGCCGAAGCGGAACTGGTCCGCAACTATTTCACAGTCGTGCGGGCGGACAAGAATCCGAACTCCCTGCAGAATCGTTTGATTCGCGCAGGTTACTTCTCCGCAAGCGCACCGCGCATTTTTCAGCTGATCCGTATCCTGGTGGCAGGTATCACCTTTGCGGTTACGCTTGTATTGCTGGGCTGGGCCAAGCCGGAGATGGCGCGGGGCTATCAGCTACTTGCCGTGTTCGTGGCAACCGCGTTCGCCTTTTTCCTGTGCAACGTGATGTTGGAACGCCGGGGCGACAAACGCGAGATAGAATACCGCAAGCTGTTTCCCGATTTCATGGATACGCTCATTGTCTGCGTTGATTCAGGAATGAGCATCGAGGCAGCCATCGATCGAGTTACAAAGGAATTCCTGAAGTCCAGAAGCAAAGACTTCGGCCTTCATTTGGCGATCATGATGCTGGAGGTACGTGGCGGCCGCAGGCTGCGCGACGCGCTTTCGCTTTTTGCCAAGCGCTTGCGCATTGAAGAAGCGCACGCGTTAGCCGTTCTTTTTCGCCAATCGGAAGAGCTTGGAGCGAGTGTTACGAAGACATTGCGTGTATTCAGCCAAGAGATGCGAGAGAAACGTATGATCAGAGCTGAGGAAAAGGCAAACGCCTTGCCGTTCAAGATGCTCCTTCCGCTTGCTGGCTTTCTCTTTCCCATCAGCGTGTTAATCGTTCTTGTGCCAATTCTAATGCGGGTTGTGGCGCTACTGAAGAGTCTTTCTTAAACTGCTGTCCATAGGCCTGGATGTAGATCACCGTCGTTTCTTATCAGAGCTTTGGCGGGTCGGCGGCGGTACAACGTCGCGGTGAGGCGGAGCCTCGGTGGCTTCTCGGCCCAGACTGCGGCGGCGACCGAGACGTCCGCGGTTACAGCGAACAGCGGCCAAGCTGGGAGAGCCTCAAGGGTCAGCGAGCTATGCTATCATTCATCAAGAGCTACAACATTTCCGCCCAAGGCTGCGGATGCAGCTCGATTGCCTACAATCCAACGATGGCCCATTTTCCCTTGTGGTGCGATGACGCTCAGCAGCGGTTTGGACGTAACCGCCCGGTTGTCGCCGGCCGGATGAGGCGTCGATGTCCTAAGACATGTCTTTAACGACGTCGTTTGCGACGTGTTTTAGGCGAGGAATGGGATGCGTGTCGAAATTCTTGGGCAGGAACGTCGGCGTCGGTGGTGTGATGATAAGAAGCTCGAGATCGTCATGTCGGTTGGGGCTGACGGGGCGGCGGTGACACAGGTTGCGCAGCGCCATGAGGTTACGCGCCAACAAATCTACGCGTGGCGGCATGAGCTGAAGGAGAAAGGGATCTTGTCGCCGGCGACGATCTTTCTGCCAATCGAGATGCCCGCGCCACACGAGATGGCTGCCGCTCCCGAGCCAGGCGAGCGTGCGCCGGCTGCGACGATGCCGATTGAGGTGCAATTGAATTGCGGGCGGAGGCTTCGCTTTGACAGTGGGGTTGATCCCGTCGTGCTGACGCGGCTGGTTCGGGCGGTTGAGACGGCATGATCGGACCGGGGACTGGCGTTCGGGTCTACCTTGCCTGCGGGATCACGGACATGCGCAAAGGAATCGAGGGCCTGGCGGCGCTGGCGCAGGACGTGTTGCGTCAGAAGCCGACGGGAGGAGCGGTCTTCGCCTTTCGGGGAAGGCGTGGTGACCGTTTGAAGCTTCTTTATTTTGATGGCCAGGGGTTCTGTCTTTATTACAAGGTCTTGCAGAAGGGCCGCTTTCCGTGGCCGTCGGCGGCCGACGGGGCGGCCCGATTGACGTCAGCGCAAATGGCGATGTTATGGGAAGGAATTGACTGGCGGCGCCCTGATTGGGGTGCGCCGCCGGCTTGCGTCGGATGATTTTATCCTTTTGAATCTAATGGTTTTTATGGCTCACCGACCTGACTTGTGGTATTCAGGTTCATGTCGAACGCCGCCGAGAATCTTCCCGACGACCCGGCCTTGCTGAAGGCGATGATCGCCGCCTTGCAGGCGGAAAATGCGCAGATGTCGGCGACGTTGCAGGCGCATGACCAGTTGATCCAGACCCTGCGGCTACGCATTGCCAGGCTGAAGAAACAGGCATTCGGCAAGTGCGCGGAAAAGATCGAGCGGGAAATCCAGCAGCTGGAACTGGCGCTGGAGGATCTGTTGATCGCTGCGGCGGAAAGCAATGCCGGGCCAATCAATCAGGCCGATGAGGCAGCGTCTGCTGCGCCTGTGGCCAGCGTGCCCGAAAGGATTATGCGCCGTCGTCCGCGCGTATCGGCGAAGTCAGTTCGCGAGCGCAGGGAACTCGATCCCGGCACCTGTTGCCCCGCTTGCGGCGGTGAACTGCGTCTTGTGGGCGAAGACGTTAGTGAAATCCTCGACATGATCGCCGCGCAGATGAAGGTCATCGAGGTCGCCCGGTTGAAGAAATCCTGCCGCTGCTGCGAAAAGATGGTGCAGTAGCCCGCGCCCAGCCGTCCGATCCCTGGCAGCATGGCGGGTGCCGGTCTTTTGGCCTACATCCTGGTCTCGAAGTTCGACGATCACCTGCCACTGTATCGTCTGAACGAAATCTTCGCCCGCATGGGTGCCGACATTCCCGATAGCACACTGGTCGATTGGTGCGGCCGCGCCATGCGGGTGCTCCAGCCGCTGATCGAGCGGATCGAAACCGTGATCATGGGCAGTAACCTTCTCCATGCCGACGACACCCCGATCCGGGTGCTGGATCGCTCGCTGCGAGACAAGGGGCTGGGGAAAGGCGTAAAGAAGGGCAGAATCTGGAAATATGTCCGCGATCAACGTCCATGGGCGGGCGCTGCCCCGCCCGGTGCGGTCTATTATTTTGCCCCTGACTGGAAAGAAGACCACGTCCATCATCACCTCAGGCAGACAAGCGGCATCCTTCAAGCCGATGGCTACAAAGGCTACGGGAAGCTTTATGAGCCTGGAGCGGATGGAGCATCCCGCTTCCGGGAGGCGGCATGCTGGGCGCATTGGCGCCGCGACTTCCACGATATCTGGACCTCGAACAAATCCGGGATCGCGCGCGAGGCTCTCGACGGTATCGGTGGGCTCTACGACATCGAGCGCGATGTTGCCGGCCAGCCTGCCGATATCCGCCTTGCCGCCCGTCAAAAGCACAGCAAAGCAAAGGTCGAGGCATTCCGCGTCTGGGCCGAAACACAACTGACCCGCATTCCGGGAAAAGGTGAACTGGCAAAAGCCTTCCGATATGGCCTGAGTCGCTGGAAATCGTTATGTCTGTTCCTGGAAGACGGTCGCGTCGCCATGGACAACAACGCCGCCGAGCGAGCCCTGCGCCCGATTGGAATCGGAAGAAAGAACTGGCTATTTGCCGGTGCCGACACAGGGGCAGAGACCTTGGCGCGTGCCATGACGATCATCGAGACGTGCAAGCTGAACGGCATCGATCCGCAGGCCTGGCTGGCCGGCGTGCTCGATCGCATCCACGATCACAAGATCAATCGTCCGAGCTGCATCCCTGGAATTGGTCGCCTGTTACCGCCATCTCCGCCGAGGCCGCCTGATGGCAACCGTGACCCATGTGTTCAGCATAGACTACGTCGCCAAATTGCTCGATGAAGATGTCGAACTCCTTCAGGCGATCGTCAGCAACGATGACAACTTGAGCTACGGCAGCAGCATCAGCGTCTACACCGGGCCGGACGAGGCAATAACTTCGCTCACCCGCGACGGAATTGAAGAGCTGGAGCAAATACTGACCAATGCTCGCCGCACCGCCGACGAATGGAACGACTTCCTCGAAGCCTTCATCGATGACGGTGAACTCATCGCTCGCATCAAAGCGAAATCTCAGCGGTAACAACCGGGCGGTTACGTTTGGACCGCCAGCGGCGCATCGCCGTTTTTGACGGCAGGATCTATATCAGCGTCGATCCCGTCCTATGCCTGCTCGACGGCTAGACTAATGTTCTTGAATTCCGAAAGCGTACTCTTACAGGCCAATTGGGCTGGCAGTAGGTGACGGTGCATCCGATGCTCATGCGGCGGCGCAACTCTCGCATTGCGCGGTTCGACCTCCTGTACATCTTGGCGAGTGTGCAAAGGGCTTGATCAGTTTCGTTTATCTGAGCAACGGCGAGTTGTCCGCCAACTGGATCGCCGCCGAGTACAAAGCTGGCGGACTCCCGGGACCTTCTATACCATTACCGATGGGTAGCGAGGGCAGGGGGATGACGTACAATCCAGCTCTGGACGGGCTGCGAGCGTTGGCGGTACTGGCGGTGCTGCTCTTCCATTGCAGGTTTCCTCCGGGCTTCGGGGGGTTCATCGGCGTCGATGTCTTCTTTGTGCTGAGTGGCTATCTGATCACCTCGCTTCTGCGGGCCGAGGTTGCCGCGACGGGCCGGATCGATCTGCTCCGGTTCTATCTGTGGCGCGCACTGCGCTTATGCCCGGCGCTTATGCTGATGCTGGCTGCATATGCTTTGGTGGCTCCGGCCCTGTTTCCGGAAGACTCCATGTTCCGCGACGTGGCCCTGGCCGGCCTTTACTTGACGGATTATTCATTCGCGTTTTGGGACTGGCCGGACAAGCTCAGCCACACATGGTCGCTCGCCGTCGAGCAGCGCTACTATCTGATCTGGCCCCTCGTGGTGATCGCGACGTGCCGGCTGTCACCACATTCCGTCGCCTGGATTTTTGCGGCGTTGTTCGTGGCGGCGTCGGCATGGCGTATCTGTGAGGTGCTTGCCTGGGGGAGTTGGCAAGAAGTGTATTATCGGTTTGACACGCGCCTGAGCGGCCTGATCATGGGGTCGCTGGTTGCCATCCTGCCATGGCGTCCCGGCCCACACGCGGCGCTGGTCCTTAGCCGCTTCTCGATGATCGTGCTTGGGCTGGCCTTCCTGTTACTGCATTGGGAACTGCTCAATGCCTTGACTTGGCCCGCCGTTCTGATCGATCTGGCGGCGGGGGCTTTGGTGATGTCGTTGGTGAGCGGCCACCAAACTCCGATCGGCACTGCGCTGTCGGCAAGGGCGCTGGTATACCTTGGGTCGATCTCGTACGGTATCTACCTCTGGCACTACCCAATCGTCCGAGCGGTTCGCGAAAACACGGACCCGGTTTCCGGAACTTTCGTGGTGGTCGTTCTGTCGATCGGTGCTGCCACGCTCTCCTATCGCTTCGTCGAAAAGCCGCTGCTTGCGCGCCGCAGTCGGCCAGCCGTGCAAGTCGCCTAACACCGATACTTCGGTCTTGCGTATTGGCTCACCTAACGGCGGACCTGCGCAGCCGTCCGCCTCTCCGGCTCGACGGCGGTGCGAGAATACGAGAATACGACAGGGTCGCCAGTGAATGCGCGTCATCTGCTGAGCTTGGTCGAACTGGTATTGATAGGCCCCGAGCTACCTGTCGAGTTCGCCGCTTTCGGACGGCTCTTAGGATCGCCGACTTTTCCTTCTCTGACCTCAAGGTCTACCCCATGCCGCTAGTCGCTAGTGAGCAGGCTCGGCAGTCACGGCGTTAGATCGAGGGCCGGAACGATCTTGTGGTACGGCAGGCCTGCATCGTCGTTCAGACGCTTAACATCGGTATCGGAATTGGCTTCGAAAAGGCACATGCAGCGGCCGTCCTCGGGCGCAAAGGTCGAGCGAAGATACTTGATCTTCGTGCCTGCGGCTGACATCTCGATTGCCTTGCTGATCGCAGCTTTCTGCGCGCCACCAAGAGCTTCCATGTTGATCCCTTTGAGATCACGTTCCACCATATAGACGCTCATTTCATCCTCCTTTTTTGAACCATGCGGAGATTGTTGACCGCATGTAGGTCAATGGGAACAACTGGTTTTTTATCGATCCATAACCGACAGCTATGGATCGGCATGGTACCATTACATTCCGAACAGTTTTGGGAGGGGTCACCCGTGGAGATGTCTCAGGTCCGGTATGTGCTGGCAGCCATAGAGACTTTGAACTTCACTAAGGCGGCCGCCAAATGCAATGTGTCGCAGCCCGCCTTAACCAAGGCGATAAAGACCCTCGAAGATGAACTTGGCGCGTCTTTGTTCCACCGGGAAGGAAAGCGTGTTCTCCTGAGTGAGTTCGGTCGGTCGCTTCTACCGCATCTGCAGCACATCATACAGGAGGCGGAAGCGACCCGGACTCTCGCCGACAATTTTAGGCTTCTGGATCAGGTGCCCATTCGCCTTGGCATCATGTCAACCATCGGCCATATGAAGTTGTCGCGGTTTCTCGCCCGGTTTCAGAAGGAATTCCGTGGAGTAGACCTTGAGGTCAGCGAAGGAAAAGTCGGCGATCTGAAAAGCCGTCTCGAAAACGGCGAACTCGAATTGGCCGTTCTCAATCCCCTTGACGGCCTTGGTGATTCTTTTCGTGTTCAGGAACTCTACAAGGAACGCTATGTCGTCATATTTCCGCCCGACCACCGGCTTTCGGCGTTTAACGTCATCCGATTGAGCGACCTCTCCGACGAGCCCTATGTTGACCGCCTGTCGTGCGAGATGCGGGACATGGTGATGAATGTATGTCGGGAGAACGATGTGAAGCTCTACGCCCGCTTTCGCTCGGAGCGCGAAGATTGGGTGCAATCGATGGTGCTCGCTAGAATTGGCTTCGCCTTCATGCCGGAATACTCTGTCACGTTGCCCGAACTTATGCAGCGTCCGCTTGTCGAGCCGTCTGTGACACGGACCATCTCCCTTGTAACCGTGCCGGGAAGGCAGTTCAGTCCGGCCACTGCGGCCATGGTTCGGGCTGCCCATAAATACGATTGGCCGGGTTGAATCGACGACGCCTGCGTTCGGGGCGATATGCGTAAACTCGAAGTAGTCATAAGCTGAAGCTTTCAAAGACTCGGAAAATTCTTCACCGCGCGATCCGAAAGTTGCCGCCAAAACACCGCTGTGATGTCTCCTGGCAAGGTTCCGAACTCAGAAGATTGTCCGGTCGGAGGAGCGGCTTCAAGTAGATACTCGCGCGTGGGAGAGGCGCAACTGAAGGATGTCGGTGATCAAGCTCTGATGCGCGGGTTGGCTACCGCATTCCCGATTGCGCGTCCGGAGCTGTCTTTGAAAGGGGCGTTGGCCATTGGTCGTCGCGAAGGGGCTGTACGTCTGGAGGAGGCACGCCGAAAGTGGGCGAGATAGCTTGGAGGGCGCAGACCCGGCTGACGGCCCTATAGCCGTTCGCGGGCGACTGCGGTGCAAACCACCGGTGTCCTCTATTAGCCCGTCCGCTGAACACCGGCCAGCGGCCAATGTTCGGCAAGGATCAGGCTTAAGCAATGTCTACAACGCCAGCATGACCGGCGCCAGTGGCACGCCGAAACGAGTCGCACATCTCCAGAATCCTGGTTAACCAAATAACCAGGATTCTCCTGTCATCCATCGATGCCATCCTTCTTCAATGAAGGGGCGGCCCGATAGACATAACAATGCGGCTATCTGGCATCAGAGACCGCGCCACGCTTACGATCGAGTACCAAGCGGTAGATGCTAACTGCTCGGCCATCCGGTCACCGGCGGGTTCGCTCGCTCGGTCGTCAATTTCGACGCCGGCGCGGTAACGCGCCGCGGCCGGCGTCTTCACCGCTGTCGGCATCGCGCTGGCGATGTTGTTCTTCACTCCATAGCTGGCGAACCTTCCGCAGGCGCCGCTGGCGGCGACGATCATCGTCGCCGTCCTGTCACTCGTCGATTTCTCGATCATCCGCTGGGTCTGATTTTCCGCGATGGCGGCGACAATCCTCGGTACTCTCTTCTGGGCGTCGAGCCGGGCGTAGTCCTCGGTGTGGTGCTGTCGCTTGTCCTCCACCTCTACCGGACCAGTCGTCGCATATGGCGGTCGTCGGCAACGTCTCCGGGACGGGACACTTAGGTAGTCGAAGAACTCGGCAATGGTGACATCGCCCTCCGGATTGCCGAGGACGAGAATCTAGGCATCGAGGAACCTGCGTCGTGGTGTTGATGGGGTGGTTAGAGTGCCGGACGCAGGGCTCAATGGCAGGTTCCGGCGGGCCTTCACTTTTCAATCCATAAGCAGCATTAGGCTTGGATATATTCTCTTGAGATTTGGCAGGGTCCTTTGCTGCCATGCAATATTGCTGTTGCCCCGAATCACCATCCGGACCTGGGGATGATTTCGGGCTTCAATCACTAATTTTGCCAGGATATTCCTGCCTTGCGAGTTGAGGAATTGCAGGTCGGACAGGTGCACCGTAAGAACTGGTGGCCCGGAGTTGAGGACGTCTCGTACCAGTGACGTGATCTCCGAAGCTGCCTTGTTCTCTAGGCGCATGACCCCACTGAAATATAGATCGGTTCCTTCTGCCCAAACACTGTAGTTGTCAGTCTTGATATCCATAGGAGCTGCCTTCAAAGACGTCTGATAATCTATGAAAGACCAATTGGTTGTACCAGACTCATCCTATACAGGAGATTGGAAAAGACCAGCATAAATAAGCTAAATACGTCCTTTTGGGTTGCTAAGACCCAGGCTTTGTGCACTTGATATCTGCCTGGCAGCTTTCGCAGGGCCGACTTTTGCCCTTCTGGCATGTGCATTTTTAGGCGCCGCATTCTGGGATGCCATACCTCACCAACCGTGACTTGCCACCGGCCACTGGGTGTTGCGTGCTTTGTTCGATTTTCTAGCTGATGGATATTTCGGCAGATTTGCCCGGGGTGCTGACTTCGCTGTCGGGACTAATTGGTGTCTTCGTGCGCCTCCGCACTAATGTAGAGGTCAGATATGTATTAGCTATTGCTGGTGAAATACGTTTTGATATGGTTGCGATGTAGAGCGTGCGCCCCCAACCCCACCCTAACGCGCTCTACCAACAAGTAACACTTTGCCTGCGAGGCCTGATTTAAGGCTCCGCTCCTGTTAGGGAGCGGGGTCTTCTTCGTTCGGCGCTCGCCAGCACGCTTCTACATGGGCCGGCAAACTCCCAGAGTCGGCCTGACCGTATTGATACTAGCGGCTCATGGGCGACAGCGTCTTAGCCACCCACCCGAAACTCTCTCAAGCAGTCTCGCCTAAGGAAGCGCTCGGCCAGTTCCTCCTTCGACAGAGGTTTAGAGAACCAATAGCCTTGCAATTGATGGCTGCCGGCCTGTCGGGCAAACTCCGCCTGGTGCCGATTCTCAATTCCTTCGACTGTGACAGGGACCCCGAGAGCATTCACCAGTTTGATAGTGGCATCCAACACTTTCGCAGCCTGAGCATCATGCTCGATATTGGCTACAAGCGACTTGTCTAACTTGACGCGATCAAAGCGAAATTGCCGCAACGAGCCGATACTCGCAAACCCGGAACCGAAGTCGTCGAGAGCAACCTTGATGCCTAGCGCCTTGATCTCGGAGATTGATCGTTTCGCCTGATCGGCATTGGAAATAAGAACGCCCTCCGTAAGCTCGATGGTCAGGCGGTTTGGCTCAAACCCAAACTTGTCGAGCGTGGCCTTTAGGCCTCCAGCGAAATATCGGTTTCGGAGCTGCAAGGGGGACACGTTCACAGCAATATGTAAGCCAGGCCAGCGTGAGCCCTGCGCTACGGCTTCTTCCAGGATTTGAGATCCCAGTATTCCAATGAGCCCGGCCCTCTCGGCAACTGGTATGAACACATCAGGGGCGATCGGCCCACTCTCGCTGTTCCATCTCGCCAGCGCTTCCACACCGCAAAGATCCCCGCTGCGCGCGTCTACGACCGGTTGGAATGCGGCCTTGATCTCGCGCCGATCCAAGGCCTCGACCAACTGTTGTTCTAGCTTCGCTTGCTCAATAAGTTCGGCTTCCATTTGCGCGTGAAAGACGACTGTCGCGCCATCTGAACCATGCTTTGCCTGGTGCAGAGCCATTTCGCCTTGTCGTAACAAGTCGTGGAAATTCGCCTGTGACAATGCGGCCTCGGTCACGCCAACACTGACACCGATCTCGATCTCACGTCGTCCAATCTTGAAAGGTTCTGCGAACACGTCACTGACGGCCGATTGCAAATGGGGGACTTTGCCGGGTGCATCCATCAACGACACGATCGCGAACTGGTCACCGTCCAGCCGAGAAATCGCTGTTCCCAGGGGCAGATCCTGGGCCAACCGTGCTGCGACTGCTCCCAGCAGTTTATCGCCAACTTGTTGCCCCCACACGTCGTTAATGGCTTTAAAGCCATCAATATCCACTAGATACAGACCGATCATCGCCGAACGGCAGACATCGGGCGCGAGATTTTCGACATATTCGGACAAACCCGGACGATTGAGCACACCGGTTAGATGGTCGTGGAGCGAGTTTTGTCTCGCGCGGGCCTGTTCGTTGGCGAGCGAATGCACCGAGAGCAGACCAATCAAGCCAATACCTACAATCAGCAGGAGCAGGATGGCAGCCGCTCCAAAAATGAGCGGACGGACACGTTCGTAGCTGTGTGTACCCGGCTTCTCCGATGGAAGGCTGAGGAAGCCTATAGCATTGCCGTCAACATCTCTTAGAGGTGCCGCAACAGTTCCGTCCACGGCGCTGTCAGTCAGCTGAAGGCCGCCGAGGTTGAATTTTCGAGCAGTCCCGTTGATCGTTTTGGCGTCAAGATCCTTCGCAAATATCAGAGTGTAAGAACCCGGCGGCGGAATACCTTGAAGGAAGGGACGGATGCGCGCAGCGCCAATTAACGCTGACCCGTGCATAGTTCCTATGAAAGCTGCATGGACATCTCCTTCAAGGCCATCGGCAGCGCGCGCACGCTCTACGAGGCGAGCCAAGGAGCTGTCGAAAAACTCACCGGGCTGCACGTCCATTGCTTTGCCATAGCGGTAACTCAGCAGTGGCTTATCGTCGGGTCCGATCACCAATGCCATGTCATAGAGCGGATAGTCCAGGGTCGGGAATCCCCAGTTCTCGATCAGCCAAGCATCTCGAGTTGGCGACGCCAGTTGGCGATAAGCCTCGTCCCAGAATGCGTTGTCCCTGACTGTACCGGCCATCTGCGAACGCAACGACTCCAGTGCGGAAGCCGCAGCGCCAGCTGCCCTTGTCTCGTCAAGTTCATCAGCAGTACTCACGATGGAATAGATGGCGCCGCTGACGACAGCCCCTAGCGCCGCTGTTATTCCAAGCGAGAGAAGAACGGCGGTTATGAGGATCGCTCTTTTCTGATGACCCGACGAACCGAGAGGAGGGAGATGCACGCCGCCGGCCATTAATAAGCTCATGAAAGGAAAAGGAGGGCTGCCCTAGGGGTAAGTTGCCCGAACGATTAAGTTAAAGCTCAATAAGAAATTCCTAATTAAAACCATAAATTTAGATCGTATCAAGAGTATGCTGTGTCGAACCTCGCAGGCATCTCAATCAGAGGTGGATTTTCGTGCGTGGGCGTAGGAATAATTGTACAGGAATTAGGTAGACCAACTATATTCGGTCAACAGCGATAGCGATGCCAACTCGCCGTTATTTGTAGGGATCGAATGCGTCGCGCGCCGGCTCCCTAAGTTGCCATGGTCAGTGGATTAAACGGCCGAGTGCGATCTCTGTGGCGATCTGCACGCCCATCCCAATCTCGCGGCTCAGGCGCTGATCTCCCATCGTGTCGGCGTCCAGCTTGGCGTTGGTCAGCAGCTTCAAGACTTCGAGAGCCTCATTGGCGTCTAGAGTGTAAGTGAACTCCGGATCGCCCATCGCCTGCGCCAGTTCCTGGGCTTCGGACAGTTCGAGGTCAGGCATTCTACCATCAAGTTTTGGATCTGCTGTCGCGATGAGTGCTGCTTCAGCACTCGGCTTTTTCACGAAAGCTAACAACGAGGGTACAAGGCGTCGTTTTTCAGCACAGACGATGTACGCGCCCGCAAGGGCCCGGATGCTAGGTTAAGCGGTAATTTAGCTGGTCCTAACGCAACGTCAAGCAACGCGCGCGCGTGCTCTTGACCCAAGTTCAACTAGCCATATCCCAGGCCCGCGCGATGAAATACACGCCATGGTCTCTATTTCGAGCAATACATGCAACCACAACTGCATCTTGCCCCTGGGGAAAGCATCGTATAGGCAATTCACATCAAGAATAAACGGGAACAAGAATGATGGAAATTTTTGCTGGTAAGAGTGCCGCTATTTCTCCCGTCGAATTCACTACGAAGATTGTTTGCGCTTATTTGTCAAATAATGCTGTACCTTTAAAAGATGTCGGCAATCTTATTGAAATTGTCCACAAATCGTTTGTTGATACAAAGATGCGCGGAGAGCCATCTTTCAACCCTCGCTTTTTGCGGCCTGCGGTGCCGATTGAGAGTTCCGTGACGGGAGACTATATTATTTGCCTGGAAGATGGGCGTAAGTTTAAATTCATCAAAAATCACATCGAAACAAACTACAACCTAACTCCGGGGGAATATCGGGCAAAGTGGGGGCTTGCTACCGATTATCCTATGGTCGCACCCAATTATTCAGCCCTGCGCTCTCGGATGGCTAAGGAATTAGGGCTCGGCCGCAAGACCAAACCGGCACTGGTGAGATAGCACCATGACAAATGCTCCCGCTAACATCGCCCTAACAGCAGCACCTCCGGTCCAATCGCCGGGAAAGGCTATGCCAATTTGTAGCTGAATGAGACACGGTTTCGTCCCTGCTGCTTTGCCTCATATAAGCATCGAGCGGCTTGACGCAGGCTCTGTGCTGTATCGGCCGAGCCCCGCATTTCGGCGCCGCCTATGCTGACTGTCGTCCTGATGCTTCCGCGATCGCTTTTCATCCAGCGAATTGTCTCGACCTGCCGTCTGATCATCTCCGCCCGCAACATCGCACTGTCCTTGTCGACGCCACGTAGGATGACGCCAAACTCTGTCCCTCCAGTTCGGCCCACCACATCGCTGGGTCGAGTTGCATACAGAAGAGCCTTGGCTATCCGATTTAAGGCCTCGTCACCTTTGGCATGACCGTGCCGGTCGTTGATCTTTGTAAATTCATCGGCATCAATCAGGAGCAGCATGTCACATTCTTCATCTCGGCCCACACGAGCCAGGTGACCAATGAAGGCCTCACGGTTCAGGAGCCCGGTCGCCGGATCATGGCTTGTCGAATAGTTGAGTTTTTCGTGGGTTTCGCTCAATGCCGCATGGGATCTCGCGAGCGCCTCACTGGCTTCCTTGAACATCTCAGACTGATGAAAAATATATGAGGCGACTGGCATTGCGATGACAATAGGGATCACGATGCACTCGACCCAACTGAGCCAGTCGATCGGCATTCCAAGGGCTAGTCGGATAGAGAATGAAAGTACAAAAGTCGAAACAACTGCAATCGCGGTCACGACAGCTGCTTTTGCGAGAATGAGATTGCGCCGGGTCATTTCTTTAAATTAGGACAAGATCATTAAAGCATCCCTTAATGACGACAATAATAGGCCAACGATAAGCATCAAAGCCCCCGTTCCTGTCTTGCCACTTTGGGAAGCTTTCGCTGTGGATGGTAATTGGGCCACTCATATCCGGCCCTCCGTGTTTTGCGGGATGTTCGGCCGACCCATACTCGACGGCGGCGGGTTGAGGTCGCGATCGCGCAGTTACGTCTGGGGGTGGGTTTTGATTTAGAGACTTTGATTAAACTACATCACTATCCACACGCAAGAATTTAAAGGTTATAGAATACAGTACAAAAAAATCGCCATTTGTCTAAGCGTTGAAGACTCTTAATGTAGTGGGAGGAAGCAAGCATGGCCAATGCGTCGATAGCTTCTAAAAAAATGTTGGTCGGCACCATCGTCCTGCTGCTACTCTGCGGAGTGGCGACGGCAGCCGATACAAGTGTCGGCGGCAGACCTGATGGGCCTAGGGTCAACACCCCGGGCACAGACTTGTCGCCTGGCGGCAAAATCAAACGCTGCAACGCGGTACTCGCAAACCCGCAGGCGTTTGAAATTGACCTTCATGAACTTTGCAAGCTCTTACGTTCTCTCACTAAGCCTAATCGATTGCGGCAGCCGTCGGTCGAGTTTACCAAAGCCATGAGGTGTATCGGCTGCGGTGTGGTGAGGGTCGCCGGGGCCGACGACCATCAACGATGACCACTCCGTTGAACTTGCGCTGCGCAAGCGTAAGCCGGACAGGTGTCGAGTTCCCCTGTCGGAACCAAGTTGCGGGACACTCATTCCATATTCGGCACTTTCACCGCGTAAAGGGATCGTTGGCCCGCCATATTGCCCATGTGAATCGAGGCCGGCCTGACGTTGCCTCCTCATCTCGACTGAAGGGCAGCCACGGGTGCCAAGGGCCCCACGATGTCGACCACGTTTCCTGAGAAGTACCTGGCTCGTTTTCATGACTTCGATTGCCTCCAGAGGAATGGCCGATACCTTATCTGGCGGACAAATCGATCGACGTCGATAGTTCAAAGATGATGTCGCTCTCACCTGGGGCATTCGCTGCGGATCCCGACGTTGCGCCGGACGGCTCTATGAGGCCGCGTCGGCGTTGCTCACCCGCTTCAAGTGACGCGCTGCGATGTTTGCCGACAGACCAATGTGAACCTGTATGCCCGTTTTCGCCCTGAAGAGCGCGAGAACTGGGTGCAATCGATGGTGCTCGCCAGAATTGGCTTCGCTTTCATGCCGGAATACTCCGTCACGTTGCCCGAACTTCTAAAGAGTCCGCTTGCCGAACGTCGGTGACGCTGACCATTTTCCTTGTAATCGTGCCGGGAAGGCAATTCTGTCCGCCACCGTGGTGTCGGTTCGCGCTGTCCATAAATACGATTGGCGGGGTTGAATCGATGACGCACAGCTCGATCCGACATGCGGACAGATCCAACCATTTTCTGAAGCGCGAAACTATAAGCCGGGAGATCAATTGCCGCTCCTCGAGCTAATGCGGATAGCGCACCCCCAG
Source organism: Aminobacter ciceronei (assembly GCF_014138625.1). Classification (GTDB taxonomy): domain Bacteria; phylum Pseudomonadota; class Alphaproteobacteria; order Rhizobiales; family Rhizobiaceae; genus Aminobacter; species Aminobacter ciceronei. Next base: position 4,048 of record NZ_JACJHY010000044.1, on the reverse strand, counting down.
CCCGTTCTTGCGCGGAAAGGCGCGCCACAAGCGTCAGGTTGTCGGCGGGAAGACCACGCTGACGCGCGCATCGTCGTGATCCAAGGCTGGGACGAACTCGGCCAACCCCAAGCGTGCGGCGACAGTTCGGCGGCTTGCGAAGCCGCAAGCCGCTGATGCTATGATCATTCTCTTGACCAATAAGAGGGACATCATTTGGCTTTGCTGGTCACGGATGGCACCTATCGGTATCTGGCTCATTCTGCTCCAACTTCTGAAAACATGCGAAGAGCAGGAAATGCTAATTTAAACAGTGTTAATTAGCATGGCTGTTCATTCGCGAGAACAAATTGACTGTCAGACGGGGTATAGAATTGACTGCGCTAATGTTTCGTCAGATACAGCGCGCAGTAGGTGCCTGGACGTACGCACCGGCTTCCATCGCCGCTGTCGTCCTGATACTGGCTGCGGTTTTTGCAGACCGGCAGAACAAGGTTGTCGCCGAACAGACTTTGCGTAGCGATGTAGCCAGTGAGGTCAGTCTTGTCCGTGCCAAGCTTGAAGGCAATATCAATGCCAATATCCAGCTTATCCGCGGCCTGGTCGCAACCATAGTCACTGAACCAGGCATGGGCCAAGAGCGGTTCGTTCAACTGGCGGAGAATCTCTTTCGCGAACAGAGCCAACTGAGAAACATTGCGGCCGCCCCGGACCTCGTCATCTCACTGATGCATCCGGTACGTGGAAATGAAAGGGCGCTCGGCCTCGATTATCGACGCGACGAAAAACAACGGGAGGCTGCTCTTCGCGCTCGCGATACCAAACAGCTAGTGCTCGCCGGGCCTGTGGAACTACGCCAGGGAGGGCAGGGGTTCATTGGCCGCTTTCCTGTCTTTCTCAATCGTGGCCAGCCAAACGAAACTTTCTGGGGGATCGTGTCGGCGGTTATCGACGTGCAGAAACTCTATCGGGATTCCGGATTACTCGACGACAATCTTTCAGTTGAAATCGCCCTCACCGGGAAGGATGCACTGGGTGGCAGGGGGGTCCGCTTTTTCGGCGAAGAGCGGATCACCGCCGACAATCCCGTAACGGCACAGGTATTGCTTCCGTCGGGCTCATGGCAGATCGCAGCCATTCCCAAAGGCGGATGGGATATTACACCCGCCAATAGCTGGCTCCTGCGGGCAATCATGCTGACTGGCGGTGCGCTGATTGTCATACCGATCTTGATGGCTGGTCGGTTGATGAGGGAGCGACAAAAGCACTACCGCGACTTGAGCAATCGGGAAAAAGAGCTGCGACGGGTTTCGCAGCGACTTGAGTTGGCCTTGGATGCCTCGCAGATCGGTGTGTGGGAGCATGATCTTGGTTCCAACGTTCTTCTGTGGGACGACCGCGTAAACGAGATCTACGGCAAGCCGGCAAACGGTGAGCTGCGAGAATTCGATGACTGGGCCAGCACGGTACATCCACAAGACAGAAAGCGTGCAACCGAAGACTTTGAGGCGGGCGCTGCTTCTGGGCACTATTCGTCCGAGTACCGCTTGCTCCTGCCAACCGGCGAAGTACGAAATGTTCGTTCCCGTGCCATTCGTTATCAAGAGGGCTCCAGTGCTCCCAGAATGATTGGCGCGGAATGGGACGTCACTGCTGATGCAACGTTGAACCGCGAGTTGGAGAACGCGAAGGCACTCGCGGAGATCAAGAATGCAGAGTTGGAAGCGGCTCAAGCGCAAATTGAGCATGATGCGCTTCACGATCCGCTGACCGGTTTACCAAATCGCCGTTATCTTGATGAGAAATTCAAGAACTGGGGCACCAGACGCGTTCATGACGGCGCTGCCTTGCTCCATGTTGATCTCGATCGCTTTAAACAGATCAATGACACACTCGGACATGCCGCAGGCGATGCTATGCTTGTGCATGCAGCTAAGGTGCTACAGTCAGCGGTCAGGCCCGGTGACTTCGTTGCTCGCATTGGAGGAGACGAGTTCGTGGTCGTCTGTATTGCGAAGGCCAGCCCCGTAGAACTCGCGTCGCTGGCCGAGTTTATCATTTTTCGGATGCGCCAACCGGTCTCCTATCATGGGCATCAGTGCCGCTTTGGCGTCAGTATTGGTATCGCAGCTGAAGACGGGAACGCATTCGATCCGCGCCGGATGTTGATCAATGCTGATATAGCCCTTTATCGGGCTAAGAGGATGGGACGCAGCCGACACGAATTCTTTACGGAAGACCTTCAGGCAGAGATAGTTACTACCAAACAAGTAGCCGATGAGATTCTCAACGGCTTGGAACGCAACGAGTTCGTTGCTCACTATCAGCTGCAGTTTGACGCCAACACCCTGGCGATCGCTGGTGTGGAGGCATTGGCGCGTTGGAATCACCCGGAAAAGGGACTGCTTACGCCGGACGCATTTCTCAGCATAGCAGAAGACCTTAATGTCGTTTCCGATATCGATCGCCTCGTCCTTGAGCAGTCCCTGCACAATTTTGATGGCTGGGTGAAGTCCGGCCTCCCCATCCCGCGCATATCCGTCAATGTTTCTGCGAAGCGACTACGGGATGAGGAGTTGGTCAAGGGCCTGAGTTTGCTTGAAATTCGACCTGGAACAGTCTCATTTGAACTCGTCGAGTCGATATTCCTCGATGAAACTGACGATGTCGTCGTTCAGAATGTCGACCTAATCAAGGAGCTTGGCATAGACATCGAGATTGATGATTTCGGCACCGGCTACGCATCGATCGTCAGTCTCCTGAAGCTCCAGCCGCGCCGGCTCAAGATTGACCGCCAGCTTGTGGTGCCAATCGTAGAGTCACACAGGCAGCGGAAAGTCGTTTCGTCGATCATTGAAATTGGCAAATCACTCGGTATTGAAGTGGTGGCCGAAGGCGTCGAAACGTTGAGGCACGCGACAATTCTCAATGGCCTGGGTTGTGACGTTTTGCAGGGATATGCCCTTAGCAGGCCAATGGACGAAAATAGCCTTGCTGATTTCGTTGCCAAGTGGAGAAAGCGCGCAGCTTCGTAGGTTGTTCCGACCCCGACGAAAGACGTCGGAAACAACCACGGAGTGCTGACTGGGTGAGCCGCCAGTTTTGGGTCGGGAGGAGGCGAAACGGCTAATTCTCCCGCACTTTCGATTCAAGAGGCGCTGGACGAGAACGAACCGCCTTAGCCCCTCCGCCAGACAGTGCCGTTCGATGCGGCGCTATCTTCGGCTAGCATCGATCTGGTCGCCCTTGAGCAGCAGGTAGTCGAAGTCGGGGCCTATGCACTCTCCTTTCTATTCGCCGGATTGCCGATAATAGGAAAGACCGCCTGTGGAGTAATCGAGTAATCGCCCGGTTAGCAAAGCGTGGAACGAACGCCCTTACGCGGGATCGCAGGCAGCGTGAGGCATGGAAGAGGTGCCTTTCTTGGCTCGCTTCAGAGTGTAGAGGATGACTTAAGTCTTAAGTCAATCTCCGAACTACCCAAAGTGATCGGCCCTCATGAGCGATCCCGGACAACAGTCGAAGGCGAGGATCATCCTTGGCTCGCTCCGCCTCGACCACATCAAGAAGCAGAACCTGCTGATCAGTCTCGTTTGCGTTCGGCGTAATCCACCAGCGCCGATCCTCACAGCAAAGCCCGGCCTCTGGGTGCTCCTTGGAGGTATTCAATCGCATATTCGGCGTTCACTTTTCTCGGTTCCGCGTCCCCATCGGCGACTTGTCCGGCGATAACGACGAGGACACTTCCTTCACGGGTTGATTGCTGTCGCATGCCGGAGTGCTGGTCATTTTGCTCCAGTTGAATGCCGTTGACGAGCAGCCGTACTGTAACCGCTGTCCTCAGGCCACGGCCTTGAGTGGCGCTGGGGCATAGGCCCAGGGGAGCAGGTCGTCGAGCTGGCTTTGCCGATGGCCGGCGACGATGCGGGTGATGACGTCGGCGAGGCGTATGGGTCGACGCCGTTGAGTTTGGCGGTTTATGCCGACCGTCGAACTATGCCGAGTGAGCAAGTTTTTACCAATGCTTTCAGTAACGTAGCGGTAGCAGGATCGGCATAGCCTAGGCTCT
>NZ_JACJHY010000043.1 GCF_014138625.1 Aminobacter ciceronei | reverse complement strand
GGTCATTCGCGTGGCACAGTGACGAGCCGGTACATCCATACCGTTGATACCGCGCTGATCATGGCGGCTGACACGATTGCGGGGTACGTCAATGGACTTCTGACTGGAATGCGCTTTGCGCGAACATCGTACGCCCTCGATCGTCCGGCAAGAGAGGCCGCTCTTTCGCGTCTGTTTGCAGAGGTCGCGGGTGACGAAGATGCTGATGTCGAAGCGCTTGCACCTAGCCAAGTGCCGTTGGCCAAATCGTCTGCGTGTCGACGCGGCTCCCTCCGTCTCTGACGGGTACGCCTCCGATCAAGCTTTCGCCGGGGCACGATGCTGGTTCAAATCGCGCACACGCAACCACGAGACGCACACTCCGACACTCGCTGGCGTGGTGAATCGAGAAAAGCGAGCCACACCTGTCGCCTGCTATCCTCATCTCTCTTCGGCACCACGCTCGCATGCGGTAATCGAGAGGTATCGGATCGGCAGCACCGTAAGTTCATCGGGACCATGCGGCGTATCCGTGTCGAAAAAGAGGCTGTCTCCAGGTAACAATCGATATAGATTATCGCTATGCCTGTATATTATTTCACCTTCAAGCATATAGATAAACTGCTTTCCCTTACATTTGAATATCGGCCTTGGTTCGGTCTCGTTGGTAATCGTAACAAGGTAAGGCTCGATCATGACGCCGCAAGAACTGGAGTCTATGCACCCTAGAAGGTTGAGTTGGTAACCTGTGCCGGGTCTCTCGACATTGACGCCGCGCCCTGCCTTGACCAGCATCGCATCGCGTCTTTCATTGAAGTTCCGAAAAAGGCTAGTGAGCGGCGTGGCTAGTGCAGATGCCAAGGCTCGCAAAGTGCCCAGCGACGGAGATATGGAACCATTTTCGATTTTCGAGAGCATTCCCGTTGAAATGGCGGAAGCTGCTGCAAGGCGCGTGGCTGTCATGCCAAAATTTCTTCTGCGGGCCCGGACCTCGCTGCCAATGGCTTCGCGGAGCAGCTTCTCCCGCTGCAAAGCCTGCCCATTCCGGGGAGAGATCGACGGCGGTGCCGAGCCCCAACTTGACGCGCCGGCTGTCGGATAGCCCCCCTCTCCGCCAATTGCTAGGCGGGCGTCGCCTTCGGTTTTCCTCACCTTAACCAAGGCTATTGCGTCCCCCGTTTAGCTCATCGCGCAGTGAACGCACGAGCCACTGTTCGTCTCCGCCGGAGGGATCAAAGAGCGTGTGCGGTTCATCAAAGTATGCAGCACTGCTGCGGCGGATCGCGTGGTGGGTAATCAGCCTACGTAGCTTCGCAGGCCGGACGGGCTTGCGTAGAATGAGATATCCCATTTTCGCCAGCTCTTTGATCTCAGCCAAATCGCTTTCACCTGTGATAATAACGGCAGGTATCGCAGTTTGCAGCGCAACATGGATACGTTGGATAGCTTCAGCCCCGTCTAACTTGCCGGGAAGCCTGTAGTCGGCAATGACGATCCCCGGCATTTCGACTTCTTGATCGACAATCTTCAATGCTTCCTCGGCAGTCCTGGCCCCAAGGACCAGACACCCCCAAGAATTGAGTAGCTGGGTCGTCGCGTCTGCTACTGCATAGTCATCTTCGACGAGCAGCACCCGAAGCCCAACCAGAGGATTGGGGAGCTCCGCCCGCTCTTGGCCCTCGCCCCGCACCACCACCGGCTCACCTCGCTTTACCACCAGGCCGAAGTATGACCCCTTTTGTAAGCTCGAGCTGTGCTCTATCGAGTGCCCCAGGCAATCAGCTAACCGCCGCACAATCGCCAACCCAAGGCCAAGTCCCTGACCTCGATCGCGTTCGGGATTATGCAATTGATGAAAATCGTCAAAGATCGCGGTAGCCTGGTCTTTGGGAATTCCCGAGCCTGTGTCCCACACTTGGATAGCAATATCGTCGCCTCGGCGCCGGCATCCCAGCAGCACCTTACCTGTGGTCGTATAGCGGATTGCGTTCGACAGCAGGTTTCCCAAGCTGCGTTCGAGCAAGACCGGGTCGCTGTAGACCGTGGCAGTGGTCCGCACGACACGCAACTCAAGTCCCTTGTCCACAGCCTGTGGCAAATAGGAAATCGAAACCCGCTGAAACAAGTCTTGGAGTAAGAAATGCTCGCGTTGCGGCACCACTGCTCCTGCCTCCAATTGCGATATGTCAAGAAGCGAGTTTAAGAGCCGTCCTGTCGCAACCGCCACGCCCTGAACATCAGCTACGATCGCAAGGGCTTCGCGATCATGAATTCGTTCGTAGAGAACCGCCAAATACATCTGCATGGCATGTGCAACGCCTTATGGACGCCGAGGATGTGGCGGCGGCGAAAAGGAAAAAAGAGCGAGAGGAGGAGTGGGAACGCTACCTAAGGCAAGAGGATGCCCGCAAGACAGATCAAGCTCTTGCCGATAGCCAGCAGCAGCTTGCGGAAATTATCGAAAGGTGGGGAAAGGCTATGACGGTCGAGCGCTTTTTCGCGGATGCTGAAGAGCGTCTGAAGTGTACGAACGACGGGCGCCGGCTGCGACTGGAGGAGCGTCTGGCGCTCGCGAAGGCAATGATGGGAAACGCGGATCCGCTGGATTTCATAGAAAGCTGGGTAGCCCCGGAGGAGAGGCATCGTTCAAAGTTCATCTAGTCAGTTTGGGTAGCCGGCATCGCGGAAACGGGACCCGAAGAACTAAAGATGAGCGCCAGAGAAATCAGCGGTGCGTCTGCATGATGGCTCAGGTGGTCAAGACGATTTTGTGTTACGCACCACCGGCATTTGTGCGAACTCGCCGCTGAGGTCGTGCCGCAGTCAAAGCGTAATAAGCTACATAAACATCCGTAAAGCGCCATTTGCGGGTTCGGAATATTCGAAGACAGTTGCGGGCCGAGTCCTGCCAGTCCGCTTACAGAACTCAAATGCGCTTGGCGGACCTACGAGCGCTGTCGCAGTTCAACTGTCGTTGCGGCGAAAATCCAGTTTGAGCTTATCCTGGTACACGCCTATACGTTTTTTGGCGCGGTCGATCACATCGTTGAAATGCAAGATCTCAAAATAAGTTTCACCGAGCGACTGCCGAGTCTCGGGATCCTTCAGTTCGCTTGACTGGAACCAGCCATTGCCAGTCGGGAACGGCGTCCAGTTTCCGCTCAGACGCAGCGTATTGACGCTGTCGCCGATAAGGTAGCCATAGAACTTCCTAAGTTTCCCGCCGGATTTCGCGGCAAGTAGCTGGGCATACTCCGAAAGATCGCCAATGTGCTCATCGGTTGAGACACCGGGCGCTTTAAACTCGACGATGATCGCGGAGCCCTCCTTGCTGAAGACCGCGATATCGGGGCGCTTGCCGCCGTTGTCCGTAGTCCGTTTGGCAAGAACCGCCCGGAGCGCCTCGTCGATATCGCTTTCGAATACGTTCGTATCATCGTTCCATTTGATGTTTGCGAGCGGCATGTCCGAGGCGATGTAGTCATAATATTGATACTCTTCGCTCAGCAGCCAGATGTCATGATCTGTCGTCTCGGTGCTGTCCCTGCGCATCGGGAAGAAGATGCTATGGATGATCTGCTCATCCCTGCGCCGAACGCCGTCGGCAGGCGCTTGCATGGCGAGCCGCTGGCCGCACGCGAGATCGAGAATATCAACGATGGCCGCGCGACGCACAATGAGCTGCGATAGGTTGGCCATGTCGAAATTCTTGAGCGACGAGGTATATTTCCATGAAAGTTCATGGATTTTCTGCCGGAACTCGTCGGAGTCCGGCTCCGCCAGGATGATCTCCTCCTTGAGGTTGAAGATAGCGGCGGTGTCGTCGATGACGGCCTTCTGATATTTGCTCAACACGCGTTCGGCGACTGACTGGGCGGATTCGCCATAGACAATACGGGTCTTGGTATCCTGGAGCATCGCTTCACTGATGCCGAACTGGTAGGTCGCCTCTTTGAGCACATTGCTTTTGTTCCAGTCAGCCGGGGTGACCATCCCGTCAATAACTGGGTCAAGCGCCTCATGTATGTCGGCATAGGACAGTCTCTCGGAGGAAAACATGTCGCCGCTCGGAATCTCATCCGGGATGTTGTCGAAATCATCGCGCTGTTCGTTGACGCGGGCATCGAGATAATCGGCTTCGATAAGCACGATATGGTGGAAGCCGCCAACTGGGTTATTCTGCTCGGCGCGCGTACGAAGGTAGTGTCCCGTAATGTCCTTTACAGGCGTTGATTTGGCGCAGAATGCGATGGCGTTGCGCGGAAGGTCATATTGCTCGGCGTCGAGCTGATAATGTGAGAGGTTGAATCTTTGCCAGCTGCCGAGACGGTCGCCTGTTCTCGGATCACGCTCCTCGACGTCAATCGGACGCTCCGCGGTTACGGCCGGTAGATCGGCGAGCCGCAGCACTTCGTTCTGGGGCTCTTCGTCCTTCCAATGTCGCGTGGTGAACCAGATCTCGAAGTTGCCCAGCCGCTCTCCAAGTCCGACGAGCCGCTGCAAGAAGGCTACGAGCATTTGCTTTTTGAGCACAGGCGCGGAGAAGAGGCTACTAAGGGCGTCGCCGTGAGATATCCGGGGGCGAACCAATTCCTTGAACTGCTCAAGCTTGATGACGGTTCCAATATCAGCTTCGACGCTGGGACCGATGCTGAAATCAGCGGCCTCGATTTGCTTCTGCGGCTCGGCATAGCGCAACTCGCGCTTCAGGAATTTGTCGCCATCATGGTAAGTAGTGGCGATCGTCATCGCCGCGAAGTGATGGAAGAACTGGATGCGTCCGGCGCCCTTGCACTTGCCGATACCCGAAATGGAAAGGTCGTCCTTGTAGGACGTATCCTTGGTGAGAAAGGCCTTGAGTTGTTCGTCGCCGAGACCGCATCCATTGTCGCCGCAGGACACACTCATGACTTCGCGGTCTTCGAGCATGTCAGCGGGCGAGAAGTCGACTTCGATCGTGACATTCATGCCCGGTACGGAGGGGTCATCCGCTCTGCGGATCAGATAGGCGTCGATGGCATTCGCGATAAGTTCTTCAACAACGACATACTGGTTAAAGCTGAGTCTAGTGTTTTTAATGCTTCCCCTGATGTCGAGCGTCATTTTCGTTTCGATCCAATCTCTAACATAAGCCGGCCTACTGGTCGCCTGCCCATTTGAGAGTCAAGTGATGACAGGTAGAAGCCCCCGCCACCGCCTCATGGACGGGCATAATGTCTGTCCACACTGTTCATTATACGACCCTAAGATGATGGCCAAATCCTGCGTCGGCAGCAGCGCGTACCACTACCACGAAAGACCTCCTGCATTGGCAGTTCACTCTTCCGAGATCGTCCACCACTGCTACCCGAAGCGCTCTTTAAGCAGGGGAAGCTCAGCCATTTCCTCAGCCGTCAGGATGAGCGCCTTTTTGGGCGTCTTCATCTTCCGCTCGACAAGCTCCGTGGCGAGCTGCTCGATCATCAACCCCTCGGCGCTGATGATCTGAATGGTCTCCATCCAGAGCTCCTTGAGCAGCACGTGCACCTCTTTAGTGGCTTGGTCGATGTCGCTGTCCGGGTAGAGGATGTTGCGGAGCAACTGAATGTTTTCGATTGCCTTGGTGTAGTCGTCTTGCCCTCCGCCGTGTTCCAACTTGTTCTCGGACTGCGCCTCTACTATGACGGCGTCTTCCATCTCTCCGGCTAACACGCCAGCAAGGGCTACCTTGCATCGATCGCGAGAGTAGGTGACGATTTCTTCTTTGGTGCGCAACGGCCGCATCATGTTCGTCGAAGACGAACCGCCGGGGCCGTATATCTGCAGCGTGTCTTGGCCGATATTGAAGTCGCCAACCTTAAAGCCGACGATCCGCGCCATAACGTGGTGGCCGAGCTCGTGTCGCGCCAGATGCATCAGGAGATCAGTCTCCCGCTCGCGCTCTTCGTCCTCAAAGTTCATCGGTCGCCCCTCAGTTCTCGCCAGTACTTAGCTCTCAAAAGATGGGAGATGGCGCTCGCGATGGCGCTAAAAAACGTCGGGCCTAATCCGCGCCATGACTGGTTCGAAGTCAGCGATGTCAAGGTTCCGGCCGACCGTGCCCATGTGCTGGTAGGTGTGGAGGTGCACAAGACGATACGCGCTTGAGTAGCCGTACTGGCTGATATGCCTAGGCAGGTGCTCCACGTGGATCATTCCGTTGCCAGCGAGGAAGCTCACCGCGCGCTTGATGTCGTCGTGGTGGATGCCGGTGTATTCCTCGATCTTCTGGTGCGTAATATGCGCCAGATTGTTATTTCTGTCGCGCCTGGAGACGATCAGAAGGTAGAGCTTGATGGCATTCAGTTCGACCTGCCTACGCAACTTGAGTTCTTGGAAGAAGTCGATCTGGCCCTTGCTGTTATAGAGCGGCTTCGCCGGCAGCAGCGCATAGCCACGCAACGGGTCGAAGTCGCGGAGCCGGAACTCGCTCTGCCGGTCACCACGTTCGATGAAACGCGTCTCTAGGAGGCCGAGCCCGGCCGCGATCGTCGTCCGGCTGAGGCCGGTCGCGCGATGCAGGTTGTCGTAGGTGATCTTCACCGCACCCGTCTCCTGGTCGGTATGCTGAGCGATCACCATGAGCGTCATGAGAGCAGCTAGGCACTCGACTCGGTTCTCCCTGCCCCAGGTGAAGCCCTTGAGGCCACGGTCCTCGATCCAGGCATTCGGCAGGCGGACGAAGTTCTGCAGGGCCATTAGCGCTTCCCCTTCGGCTTGGTGTGCTCGTGAACGACCCAGATCGTGAAGGCAGCCAAGCCGAAGGCTGCGAGCGCGATCATAAGGGCGAGAATGACGGCCGGCGTGTTGGCCAGAGTAGTGATGAGTTCAGGCGCCTTTTCCATTGGCGAGGATCCTTTTGGTTCGCGTCGATGATGCGAAAAAAGCCGATCCCAACTAGTCTATCTAGAACCAGTCCTCCCTTGGAATCGGCCAATCACGCTGCACAAGCGTTCTAAAACAACGCCTTAAGAGCAGATGGGCTATTCCATGAATACCTCTAAAGTAGTCCATGAACGCCCCGCTGTGAACTAAGAACCTAGTCCCGGGACATGTTGTCCGGGGTGCAGCATATACGCGCTCTGCCTGCGCGGGGGCTTCCGCAGCCGGCTCATCGATGGAGATGTTGCCCGGCGGCAGGCCGTCTTCGTCGCGGACCGGTACCGCCACTAAGCCTCACATCTTTAGGTCAACACAGCGCCAGAAGCACACGCTCCCCCCGAACGAAATGGGCAGCCTTCGGTTACCGCGTCATCGTCGAGCAGAGCTCCATTGCATTTTTCCACAGGAAGGTACGTCGAAATTGGTACGGTCTGTTGTGCTTCCGTAGTGCTTCCGCGCAAAAAAACGAGGACACTTGCGAAAATCGTGATCGGATAACTATTTGATATTTATGTTGAAATTGGCGCACCCGACAGGATTCGAACCTGTGACCTCTGCCTTCGGAGGGCATTGGTAAAGGACTTCCTCGAATTTACCTGTGCTTGCCAATCCTTTCTAACACAATGAAATTACGAGGCTTTCCCCTTTCTGTCAATCGCTAGCGTTTACTCACCTCTTCCCATGTTTCCGATTTTATGGTGAGTATCTGGTGAGTTTTCGAAATAGCAGGACAGAATGGCCAAGCTCACCAAATCGGTCGTGGATCGTGCCGAGCCGCGAACCAAACAATATACGATATGGGATGGCGAGCTGAAGGGGTTCGGCGTCTACGTTCAGCCCTCGGGCAGCCGAACCTACTTCGTCGACTATAGGACAAGCGACGGCGGCCGCCGACGCATGACCATCGGTCGCCATGGCACCATCACGACCGACCAGGCGCGCAAGCTGGCAATCGAAACACTCGGCGGCGTCGTGCTGCAGAAGGCAGATCCACTGCTTGAGAAGCGAACCCGGCGAACATCCCTCACCGTCTCCGATCTGTGCGACGACTACATCACTGCGGTCGAGAAAGGACTTGTGCTGGGCAAGGCTGGCCGCCCGAAAAAGCCGTCTACCCTCGCCACGGACAAAGGCAGGATCGAGCGGCATATCAAGCCGCTGCTCGGACGCAAGCTGGTGATCGACATCAGGCAGTCCGACATCTCGAAATTCATTCGCGACGTCACGACCGGCAAGACTGCCACTGTCGAGAAGACCGACAAGCTGAGGGGCAAGGCTGTTGTCGAAGGTGGCGCCGGCACGGCTAGCCGGACGGCCGGCCTTCTGGGTGGCATCCTCTCCTATGCGCTGTCCGAAGGCATCATCGACGCGAACCCGGCACGAGGCGTAAAGCGCCCGAACGACGGCCAGCGCCAACGGCGATTGGACGCAGCCGAATACGCTGCCCTCGGCAAGGTGCTGACCGACAGTGAAGAGCCATGGCAGGCCATCGCCAGCGTCAAGCTTCTGGCTTTTACTGGGTGCCGTCGCGGCGAAATCGAGGGGCTGAAGTGGCCCGAAGTCGACATCGATGGGAAGGCGCTCCGCTTGAGCGATTCCAAGACGGGCGCCTCAGTCCGTCCTCTCGGCCAAGCAGCGATTGACGTACTCAAGGGGATCGATCGCAAGAAGGGTGACTACGTCATGCCCGGCGTGCGGGACGAGAGCAAGCCCTATGGAGGCCTAGCGGGCGCGATGGACCGCATCATGCAGGCGGCTAAGCTGGAGGGGGTCACAGCCCACACCTTGCGACATAGCTTTGCGTCGGTCGGTGCTGATCTGGATTACTCGGACAGCACCATCGGCGCGTGCCTGGGTCACTCCGGCAGCGGGATTACCAGCCGATACACACATCGGCTGGACAGTGTCCTTGTGGCTGCTGCTGACAAGATTTCCGGCGAGATCGAGCGGCAAATGCGATGCAGATGAGATCTCCAGCCAAAGTGATGCTAAGATGACTTGAGCCGGATCCAAACTTGAAAAATAGTCGGCAATTCGAATCTTTCACGCTACCGCTCGTTCGGCGGTAGCGTGTTGACTTTCGCATGTCAAGACCCTATGTTTCGGGTGCGAGTGACACGGTGAACTTTACAGGCACTGGCCCGTTTTAAAGGGTGGCCAAGTTCGGTTCGTACCTCGCAAAGAGGGGCGCGCTTCGCGCGACAACGGAATAAACGGTGAGACAGCCCATCCCATAAGTACTGCGAGTGCGGTGCTTGGATGGGCTGGATCCGTTTAAGGGGGGATATGTTCTTAGCGCGCTATGCGATCCTGCTTGATGGCGGGTTCGTCACAAGAAAGCTTAAAGAGCGGCTTGGCCGGGTTGCCACAGCGGACGATATCGTTGCCTTATGCGATGAGATAAAAGCTAGCGACCACCTGAAAAACTATGAACTCATGCGCATCTACTACTATGACGCGCCCCCGTCAGGCGAGACAATCGCCAAGCCTGTGAGCGGTGAAGAGTTCCACCTGTCAGGCACCGATCGTTACCGTCACGCTCAAAGCCTTTATGACCAGCTAGAACTTCGCGATGGCTTCGCCATAAGGATGGGGGAAACTAGATTGTCCCCATTCCAGTGGAAAATGAAACCGCGCTCTGCCAAGCAGCTGATCAAAGAACCCCGTGCTGTAGCAGATAGAGACTTTGACCTCGATATTGGGCAGAAGGGCGTTGATATCCGAATTGGCTTGGACATGGCTCGCCTTGCCTTGCGTGACACAGTGCGGGCGGTAGCAGTTGTCACAGGCGACAGCGACTTTGTTCCCGCCTTCAAGTTTGTGCGTCGGGAAGGTCTCAAGGTCATGTTATGCACTTTGGGGCATAAAAGCGCTAGGCGCGAACTGAAAGCTCACGCCGACTTCGTTTTGTCTTAACCTCTCGCCACCCGACACCCAGCCCGCTTCGGCGGGCTTTTTCGTGCGCGGTCAGCCCACTCAGACAGCGGCATCAAGCCGCTACGAAAGAGAGAACGCCGACATGATGAAGGCCGACCCCACCGGTAAAAACAATTGCGGCGTAGAGCCTAGCCTCTGGCTGCAGATGACCAAGGCGGAAAAGCACCGCTGCTATGTGAAGGCGTCAAGGGCGCGCCTCGGCGACAAAAGAACCAAAGAGCAGATCGCAAAGCAAAACCGTTCGTACCGCGAGCGATACCCAGAGAAATGCCGCGAGCTTCAAAAAAGCTGGATTGCTAGGAATCCAGAAAAAGAAGCGGCTAGGAAGAAGGCATACAGGGAAAAAAACCGAGAGCGAATTTTGAAGGTACGCGCACTCTGGCGTGCCGCCAAGGCCGGCAACACGCCGCTGAGCTCCGCAGAGCTGCGCAAGAAATCGCTTCGGCAAAATGACTTCTACGCGGCAGCAGAGCGCGCCGTGCCAGCCGGATATCCGCGCTGGATCCGGGATGACGTCATATCCGATATTGTCTTGGCCGTGCTCGAAGGGGAAATTACCGTAAAGCAGATCGCCTCACGCGCACGAAAGTATATCACCCGTCACTATGCAGAATTCGGCGACCGCAAAACGCTGTCGCTGGATGCGCCGATCCCAGGCCTGGACGGCGTCACCTATCTTGATCGCCTCGCCATGGAGCCAGCAGAATGACCGCCGCATGACCCGCTCGACAAGTCAATCGCTCCACGGCTCATACGGTTCGTCTGGATCCCCCCAATTCTCTTCATAGCGTTTACGTAGGTGCGACACGATCAACGCTTCTGCATCTGACGGGTCCGCGAACTTAAGCTCATTCAATCGGAGGAGCTTATAGGCCAAGTCCGCACGCCCCTCCTTGAAGTAGTCGATAGCGGTCCAAGTATAGTTTCGATCCAGCTTGCCAAAAAGGCCCCGTTCGATTTCCCTCGCGAGATCCGAGGTTTCAATGCCATTCTCGGACGCTCGCTTCCAGCGTTCATGTCGTAACGTGAAATCTTGCATCCGCAGAAATGAGGGGCTTAGCGTGCTCGTCCTGGCCTGGTTGAACTCGATTCCACTGGTCAATCGTTCCGACAGCTTGTCGAGCGCGGCAATTAGTCCTTTGCGATAGGGAAGGCTCTGCGCAGCCTCTGCCTGATTAATCGCCTGATGGACTCGGTCAATCACTTCAATGATGTCTGGTTCCGGCGGAAATACCTGTTCCAACGCCTGGACGATCTCAGCATTCATGGACCGACCGTGACGTTCGGCTGAGTTCTTGATGCGGTCGCGCATGCCGTCTGGCAGGCGAACAATCACCTTGTCCAGATTTCGACTCTCCGACTCTTGGGCCATGCGGGAGCTCCTTTGTCCACAGATATGGCCATAGGCCAACTTTGCGCTTGCGACAATGTCGGCCTTAGGCCATATTGGCCTTAGGCCATATTTGTTAAGGAGACATAAATGACACCCAGTCGGGAGGCCGACAAGTACATCATCCGTTTTCCAGACGGCATGCGCGACCGTATCCGCGAACGCGCGGCTCAAAATCGACGGTCAATGAATGCTGAGATCGTCCACTACCTCGACCGCGCACTGGATGCGCAGGAAGCAAAAGGCCCGGCAGAGGTTGCAGCCTCTCCGAGCCATGTCACCCACCAACTACCGGCTTAATGGAGATTGATGAAATGATGACGGAACATAACACTGCTCCGGTCCATGGGGCAAGGGCGGCGACCGAAAACCCGGAGATCTGGGTGAAGGTTCGCCGCCTTGCGAGGGAACTGTCCCAGGCTCTTGCCGAATGCGAGGGCGCCCAGTGGATGGCGACGATCCATCCGCATCAAGAGGGACGCCGCCCCATCCTGTTTTCCGATATTAGTGAGACTGCTGAAAATCGGCTCGAATATCACGCCAAGCACTATGCTATCGCCGCCCGCGACATTGATCCGGACGCCCGTGAACTCGGCATGGGTAGAGCCGTCGGGAGTGAGCCGAACACTCGCTTCTATCTCTCGGTGTCGCGTCAGTTCGCGACCAAAGCGACGAGGGCTTGAGCTATGGCACATTTTGCAGAGGCTCTTTCCTTCATGCGCAGGCGGAAGCCTCGCGGTACGGGCATCGACTACTGGTGCGTCGAGCCCACGGGATCATACGGGAACGACTGCGCGACCGGCGCGCAGCTGGCAACTGAATACCTTGAGTTTATCGGCAAACATCCCACGGCTGGTCACGCTACCCTGCTCAACGGCATCGTGAGCGATATCCATAAAAATGCAGGCACCAAGGGGTTCAGCGGCATTGAGGTCGGCTTTTTCCGCCAGATCAACGAGTTCGCGATGGTCGCAGCGCAACTCTGGACAGGCAACCTTCCGAACGGGGATGCACGATGAGCCGCTTCATTCCTCATACCGACATGAGTGCTAACGACCTCATGCAGTGCAGCTATCAGGCGCAGGCGATCATTTCCCTCTGCATTCGTGTGGGCGATGACCTGTCGCCTATCAATCCTGAGACTGCGGCTGGCGCGGACATTTCTCAAGCGCTCGTCGTGGCGCTCGAACTGGTCGGCGTGATGCACGACGCCCTCGAAAGTCATGAGGGCCTAAAAGGCGGTGTCCGATGAACCCCGTCACAGAAACTTTGGACTACACCGACATCGAGAGCGAACTGCACGAAGCGGTGAACATGTCCGAGATTGCCTGCTCACTCATCGAACACGCAGGAGTTCAGCGCCCCGGCGGCACTCTCGTCACTGATGACGAATGGAACCAGCTTCTGTTCGCCGTCTTCCACGCAAACAAGCTCTCACTAGCTCTGAAAAGGCGCTGGGAGGAAGTCCACGAGAGCAACGTGAAGGCGAAAGGCGGTGCAGCATGACGCGCGCCCACAGTAAACTGGCGGAATATCACAGCAAATTCAGCATGGCCGATCCGATACCGAGGAACTTTGGCCAACTAGGGAAGTTGAGATGATGGTGAACCAGAAGGAACGCGATCCCACGCTTTTGGTTCCACCCGCAACCGTTCCTGGAGTTTCAATGACTCTACGCCCCCGACTTCGTCGTAAAGACGTTCCGGCCTATTTGGCCTCAACCCATGGCATCGACATCGCCCTGTCAACGTTGAACAAGCTTGCCACAATCGGTGGCGGGCCTGAAATGCAGTACGCCGGCCGCATTCCCCTCTACCACGTCGACGCTCTCGACGCCTGGGCGGCGGCCCGGCTGTCCAAACCTGTGCGGTCAACGTCTGAGAGGTCGGCGGCATGAGTGAGGATACATCTCAACAGGCCCAGATCGAAGCCTTTGAAGCTTACAAGGCTGCCAGAGCTAAGGCCGAAGCCTCGCAAGTATTCCACGACGCTATGGCAGCCAAGCGCGCGTGGTGGTTCTTTCTCAATCTGGTCGATGGGCCGGCCACGCCCAATGTCGTGGCTTTCCCAAAGCGGCCGCCGGAAATCGGGGGCGCTGCCTGATGGTCGGAGGAGTGTTCGCCGTATCGAGGCGGCTGTTTGACCATCCATTCTTTGCCAACGAACCCTTCACCGAGCGCGAGGCTTGGGTGTGGCTACTAGCCGACGCCGCTTGGAAACCACGGCAGGTGCGCGGACGTCATGGTGTCGTTGAGTTACAACGAGGTCAGCTCGCGCATTCCACCCGCTTCATGGCCGCCAGATGGCAGTGGTCTGAAGCCCGCGTTAGGCGTTTTCTGAAGCGACTGAAAAGCGACGCAATGATCGACGCACAGGGTGACGCGCAGACGACGCGCATAACCATCTGTAAATACAATGATTATCAGAAAGTCAGTCTCCCTACCGACGCAGATAATGACGCACCAGGCGACGGGCGCTCGACGCGCGCGCGACGCAAAGAAGAAAACATTCAAAGCAGGGAAGAAAAAGAAGAACCTTATGGTTCTTCCAAAAAGCGCGGGAACCGCCTTCCGAACGACTGGCAGCTTGCCAAGGATTGGGCTGACTGGGCAGCCGGACAAGGCCTCTCCGAATTCGAGATCAGGCGGGAAGCCGACAAATTCCGCGACTACTGGCTTGGCATCGCAGGTCAGCGGGGCGTCAAGCTCGACTGGCGTGTCACTTGGCAGAACTGGGTGCGAAAGGCCGTTGACACCAGGCAGTCCCGATTTGGTGCCCGGCCGGTGCGCAACGCGCACGGTGACCTGACCAACGCATTCCTCTTCAGCCGAGGTTGACTTGACCGACACCAGTGCCGCCCTTGCCGAGCATGGTATCCGCTTGCGGGACCACAAGACCGGCAATCACAAGACGACGTGTCCGAACTGCTCCAGCACTCGGCGCAAGAAGACCGATCAATGCCTATCCGTGACGATTGAGGATGACGGCCGAGTTGTATGGAACTGCCACCATTGCGGATGGAGCGGCGGTGCCGGGGGCGAAGGTTACCGGCCAATTCGTGAGCGGCGGACTTACCGCAAACCCGAACGGGTGGAAAATCCGCAGCGACCCGAAACCCTCTACGGGTGGTTCACGAAGCGGGGGATCACGCAAGCCGTGGTCGACCAGTTCGGCATCTACAAGACCCGGAAATGGTTCCCGCAAACCAACGTGGAAGAGGACTGCCTAGCCTTCCCCTACGAGTGGCAGGGCGAGCTTCGCAACGTCAAATACCGGACGGTCGCTAAGCAGTTCCGCCAGGAGAAGGAGCCCGAACCGGTATTCTTCAATGCCGACAGCATTGCCGAAGGCGAAGACCTGATCATCTGCGAAGGCGAGGTTGACGTGATGTCGTTCGCGGTTGCCGGGTTCCAGCATGTCGTGTCGTTGCCCAACGGCGCGCCCTCGAAAGAGGAAGCCAGCGACAAGCGTTACGAGCCGTTCGGGACGCATTGGGAGGAGCTGGTCAAGGTCCGCCGCATCCTGATTGCCAGCGATATGGACGAGCCTGGCGAAATGCTCGCGCAAGAGATCGCCCGGCGTGTCGGACGTGATCGGTGCTTCCGTGTTCGGATGCCGGCGGGTGGTGATGTCCAGTGCAAGGATGCCAACGAGTGCCTTGTGGATCATGGCATCGAGGTCTTGCGGGAATGTGTGGCCCAGGCAGAGCCATGGCCTATCGATGGATTGCACGACGTCGAGGACTTCGCCGTCGACGTGATGGACCTCTACCATGGGCGTGGACCGCGGCCTCTCTCCACTGGGTTTTACGAACTCGACAAGGCGTTCAAGTACATCCCTGGCCAGTTCATAGCGGTAACCGGCATACCCAATCACGGCAAATCACGCGTCATCGACCAGATTGCAGTGCAGACGGCGCGTCTGCGAAATGAAAAGTGGGCGATGTTCTCGCCTGAGACTGGCGAAGCCAACCATGTGGCCGACCTTTGCGAGATTTGGGCGGGGCAGCCGTTCTATGACGGCCCCAACCAGCGAATGACGGAATCCGATCTGTCGTCGGCAATGCTCTGGCTCAACGAGCGCATTTTCCTGCTTGGCGCTGTCGAACACACGCCGTCAATCGACTGGCTGCTTGAGCGGGCGCGCGCTGCCGTGATCCGCTACGGGGTCACAAACATCGTCATCGACCCGTACAACGAGGTGGAGGCATCGCGCCCGGAGAAGCTGACCGAAACCGAATTCGTTTCTCAGCTGATTTCCAAGTGCAAGCGCTTCGCCAAGCACCACGGTTGCGCCGTGTGGATGGTGATCCACCCCACAAAGATGAAAACCACTGAGGACGGCAAAGACCCGGTTCCGGGGCTATACGACCTCGCCGGCAGTGCTCATTGGCGCAACAAGGCCGATGCGGGGCTGGTCGTCTACCGGGACTACGAGAACGAAACCACCTTCGTCATTTCCAAGAAGATCAGGCGACAGCCGATCTGTGGCAGGCCGGGCTCGGTCAAGTTCGAGTTCATCGGCGCTGACCGGCGATTTCGCGACTACCCCGACAGCTACGCCACGCTTGGCAGTAAGGACGGAGCATGAAGCCAGCAGCTCAGTACACTCTACCGGACGAATTGGCTGGACTGCGCACTTGGCTGGCCAGACAGGGTGTCGACGTCGATCATCTCAAGACCGAGCGGCAGGCGCTCTATCTCGGGACCGTGCTCGGTCGGCGTAAGGTCCGCATGCCTAAGCGAGGTCAGCCATGCTTTCCGGCGTTGCTGCATCTTCAGTCGGTGCTCGGGCTTCGTGGGAACCGTCCGAAGGACCAGTACCAGCAATCCAGACTGGGGACATTCGGCCCTGCTTCAGACGTGCGCCGCATAGATCCCGCCGAATATCTCGCAACGAAGGAAGCCAAATGAAGCAAGCTACCGACACGGCCCGCTGGTACGTAGTTCGCGCTCGCCCTTCGCTCGAACTCAAAGCGGCCGAGGAAATCGCCGGTCTTGGGCAAGTGGTCTACGTGCCGCGATTCCGAAAGGAGTACAAACACGCCCGGCATAAGCGCTGGTCGGTGAAGTACTTCTCGCTTTTGACCGGTTACCTGTTCGTGCTGGCGTCCGACCACTGGCCGCGCGTCCTCGACTGCGAGAGCGTCGACTGCATCTTGCGATCCAACAACGGGGAGCCGGTGCCTATCCTCGACGCGACCGTCCAGGGGATCCGGTCAAAGCAGGAAACCGGAGAGTATGACGAAATGCGGGTGCATGGCCGTGTCGAGGCCGGCACATCGGTCAAGGTCATCACTGGCGCCCTCGCGGGCCTCCATGGTCCGGTGTCTGCATCGACCGACGCGCACGTCATCATGATGCTGCAGATGTTCGGGCGAGAGGTGGCCGCGAAGGTGCCCCTTGAAAAATTGGGCCAAACAGGATAGTTACATTTGCAACTTATTTGGCGAAACGCTTGTCTGTGCGGGGCCTGAGAGTCACCAGCCGGAGCGGCACAGGAAATCGCCACCTGTGACCGGGGAAGTGCGCCCGGATTTCCTCAGCCCCGCTGACCGCCTGGCAGGCCAGCGCGTTACCCCGGCCGGACAGAGAGTCCGGCAAGGGTAGCGTTTTCGCGGTCAGGTCAAGGCAAGTCGCGAATTTTGTGGAACGAAGCGTTGACGGGCAATCCGCCGACATTGAACTGAAACTGCTGGCCATTGCCAAAATTTGCAGGCAGCGCCACCGGAAGACTCACACTCTGGCCGGCTTGAAGCACAGCGCCTGTCACGAGCTGACCCGTGGTCGAGGCTGTGAGGGTGACGGTACCAGTAAGGCCCCCACCCGCTGCAGAAGAATAGGTTCCATCGTAGGTGAGGCCGCCGACGTCCATGCCAGCAATGATGCCATTGCCGACGTAGAGCACAGCGCCGCCTTGTTGAAAATTGCCTTGGTACTTCACTTGGTAGAGGGTTGCTGCCATTTGAACCTCCTGTTTGGTGGTACCTGATAGGTGGGTATTCGTTCGTCACTCCACAACTTGAAACGCCGCCAATTTGCGACTGTGAAGCCGGCCGAAACAGCCGTTCAGTCCGCCGTTTTTGCTCCTTCAGCTTTCAGGGCCGTGGCAATCGCATCCAGCGTCGCGTGGCGGTCGCTCTCCAACATGGCTGCGATCACCTCCTGAAAGCTCTTGGTCTCACATCGGAGTACCCACAGGGCAGAGCGTTGAGGGCCGCCCGTGTTCCAATGGAAAGTAAGCCCATGCATATCCGGTTCGGGCTCCACTACCCGGTTGAAGGATAGATGCGTTCCCACGCGGCGCACCCTGATCGCCATGCGTTCCTCCCACTAGCCCCAATGTTACGGTTGAAGTTGCACAATGTCTGACCTGACTGTCAAACAAGAGGCGTTCGCTCTCGCCTACGTCGAGACAGGCAACGGCTCGGAAGCATACCGGCGCACGCACGACGTAGGCGCGGACACCAAGCCTGAGACGGTCTGGAGCGAGGCAAGCCGGTTGCTCGCCAAGCCCAAGGTTGCCGCAAGGGTCAAAGAGCTTCAGCAGGAAGCCCGCGACCTTGCAATGGTGTCCATCGGCACGCTTACCCGGGAGCTTGAAGAGGCTCGCGCTCACGCCATGAAGGACGAGAAGGGCGCTTCTGCCGCTGTCTCTGCAATCATGGGCAAGGCCAAGCTGCACGGATTGCTTGTCGAGAAGGCCGAAGTCACGGGCAAGGGTGGTGCGCCGCTCACCTCCGCAGTGGATGACCTCTCCAAGAACGACATTGCCCGCCGTGTGGCCTTCCTCCTGGCTCAAGGGCTGAACAGTGCAGCTAAGTGAAGTCCTCGCCGCGCTCGATGCGCTGCCGCCAGAAGCGAGGCAGGAAGTCATTGACGAGGCGCTGAATGCCTCGGCTGGCCGGTATATGATCCCGAACCCCGGCCCGCAGACAGACGCATGGTTCTCGCAGGCCGATGAAACCTTCTATGGCGGCGCGGCTGGTGGCGGCAAGACGACGCTGATTTGCGGCCTCGGGCTGGAAGAGTACCAGCCGGCGCTGATCCTGCGTAGGCAGGCAACGCAGCTCAAGGGCATTGAGGATGAGCTGGCCCGGATGCTGGGCACTCGCGACGGCTACAACAGTCAGTCGCACGTCTGGCGTCTCCCGACTGGTGGCACGATAGAGCTGGGCGGCGTGCCCCATGAGGCGGACAAGGAAAAGTATCAGGGCCGAGCGCACCGCCTCAAAGCCTTCGACGAAATCACCCAGTTCACGGAAACCCAGTATCGCTACATCATCGGTTGGCTTCGCGATGCGCAGGGACGCCGCTGCCGTGTGGTCTGCACTGGCAACCCGCCGACATCAGCCGAAGGCATGTGGGTCGTTCGGTACTGGTCGCCATGGCTGGACAAGAGCCACCCGAACCCGGCAGCGTCTGGTGAACTACGGTGGTTCACGACGATCGACGGCGAAGACCGGGAAGTCGACGCGGACTATGTAGGGCCAAGGGGTGAGCGGCCACGGTCTCGGACCTTCATCCGCTCGATGCTGGAAGACAATCCCGACCTCATGGCGACGGGGTACGCCTCGCAACTCGAAAGCCTGCCCGACGAAATCCGCGAACGCCTCCGCTATGGCTCATTCGAACCAGATGGCAAGGACGATCCTTGGCAGGTGATCCCGACCAAGTGGATACGGGAAGCGCAAGCACGGTGGATCAGCACGCCGCCCGAACTACCGATGACTGCCGTAGCCGCTGACATCGCACAGGGCGGACCCGACAAGACGCAGATCCAGAGCCGGCGCGATTGGTGGTACTCGCCATTTGCCAGCTATCCCGGCAGCGATACGCCAGACGGGCCGACTGCTGCGGGACTAATCATCAAGGAAATGCGGGACCGCTGCCGCGTCGTCGTCGATGCCGGCGGCGGGTATGGCGGCGACACGCTGACCCAGCTTGCTCACGCTGATGTTGACTGCTTCGGCTTCAAGGGCGGGAATGCCTCTGCCTCTTCCACCCGTGAAGGCATGTACGGCTTCTACAACCTCCGTGCACAGGCTGTTTGGCAGTTCCGTGAACAGCTCGATCCAGCCTACGGCTCACGCATCGCATTGCCGCCCGACCCCGAACTCGAAGCTGACCTGGCTGCCTTCCGATACGAAATCCGCGCTCGTGGTGGTGGCGAGGAAATCATCGTCCTGCCGAAGGAACTGATGCGCGAACAGCTTGGCCGCTCCCCCGACAAGGGCGACACGACGATCATGCTGTCGGCTTCGAGCATCGGCGGGCTCCGGCGCCCGAAGGCCGCGCAAGAGCGGCGCGAACAATCGCGGATGCGGCTTCAGTCCGTGACGTCAAACAGTGCCTTGAAGGCCAAACTGCGAGGAAAACGCTGATGAGTGGACTTTTCGGCAAGAAACAACCGATGCCCGAGCCTGAGCCGCCGGCGACCATGCCGGACCCGGAAGACCCGTTGGCCAAGCGCCAGCGCAGTCGGACGCGCTCGCTGGCCCCGGCGGCGAAGAGCAGCGCGGCGACAGATCGTCTTGCGCAGGTGCCCGGCACGATCGGGCGGGAGTTCTCGCGCGGAACCCTCGGGGCGAGCTGATGAGCGATCAAGCAGGCCGCGACCTGATGGCGATCGATGGTCGTCTCTTCTCTGCGAAGGGCGCGCTTGACAGCCTGTATCAGGAAATCGCCGAATTCCTGTTCCCTGAGCGTGCCGACTTCACGACCGACATCGTCTACGGGCAGGAGTTTGCCGCCCACCTGACGGACGCCACGCCCGTGCTGATGCGGCGTGAGCTGGGCGACCAGATCGGCTCGATGGTGCGGCCCGATGGACGGCAATGGTTCAAGGCAGCGGCTTCGAACAAGCGCGTTGGCCGTGATCGTGGAGCCGCCGCCTTCCTCGAATTCATGACTGACGTCAACAGCGCCATTCTGAATTCACGCGACAGCGGCTTCCGGCGCGCCGCGCAGCAAGTCGAGCATGACTTTGCGACGTTCGGCATGG
This sequence comes from Aminobacter ciceronei, assembly GCF_014138625.1. GTDB lineage: Bacteria > Pseudomonadota > Alphaproteobacteria > Rhizobiales > Rhizobiaceae > Aminobacter > Aminobacter ciceronei. The sequence goes on along the minus strand of NZ_JACJHY010000043.1, from coordinate 23,168 downwards.
GCTGGCTGCAGGTCAGCTACAACAAGAACCGGGACAATCTGCTTTACCGGTGCCACCACCCGAAGCACATGGCCGGGCAGGAAGGTCCAGACGGCCAGGTCAACCATGTCCACCGCAAGTGCGACATGACAGCGGCGGCGATGGCCCACCTGTTCGGCGAGGCGAGGCTTCCGCAGCCGGTGAAGAACGCCTTGCAGAACAACGACATCAAGACGACGTTCAAGGTCCGGCACATCTTCATTCCGCTGGACCTCTATGAGCCGCACCGCAAGTTTCCGAAGGGGGCAAAGTGGGCGGACGTCTACGTCACGGAAGACGGTACGATCCTGCAGGAGCTGCCGGCCTTCACCTTCGACTATGTCGTCCCTCGCTGGTGGCTGTTGTCGGGCAAGTTCTACGCGGTGTCATCTGCCGCGACGATTGCGCTGACCGAAAGCCGTATGCTTCAGCGCATGAAGATGACGATCATCGAGGCGGGCGAAAAGCAGGTCGACCCGCCCTTGGTTGCCACACAAGACGCTGTCCTCTCACCCATCGATCTCGGCGCCAACGGCGTTACCTTCATCGACAGTCAGTATGACGAACGGCTCGGCGCTGCTCTTCGCGTGCTTGACCTGGGCAAGAACGTTGGCCTCGGCATCGACCTGATCAACGACCAGCGCAACCAGCTCGGCGATGCGTTCTTCCTGAGCAAGCTCCAGCCGATCGCGCAGGCTGACAAGACTATGACAGCCTATGAGGCAGCACAGCGTGTCCAAGAGTGGATCCGCAATGCAATGCCGCTGTTCGGCCCGATCGAGCATGAATGGACAGGTGCGGTGCTCGACCTCACGACGCAAAAGGTGATGCGGGCCGGTGGCTATGGCCCCGTCGATCGCAACGGCATCCCGGAAGACATGCCCGACATCCTGCTCGGGCAGAACATCCAGTACGAATTCAACAACGCTCTGAAGGAAGCACGCGACCGGCAGGTTCTGAACGCGTTCCAGGAAGGCGCGCAGGTTCTGCAAGCCGGCGCTTCGATCGATCCCTCGCTTGCCGGCGAGGTTGATATCCGAACGATGTTCCGAGACGCCTTCGCCGCGGTGCCGAACGGTCGGGCTGACTGGCTGATCGATGCTGAACAGGCCGCTGCAAACCGCCAGCAAGCGCAACAGGCCATGGCTGACCAGCAGGAGATGCAGCAAGTCAGCAACGGCGCTGCGGTTGCCGCTCAGGTTGGTGATGCAGGCCAGTCGATCCGGGCGGCGCTAGGTCAATGAGCCAGAAGCTGTATCGCCCCTGGCATCCGGTCACGGTTCGCCCTGACAATGAGATGCCCCGGAATGACATGGAAATCCGCAGGACCGATTGCGTAGCGCTTCAGGCGCTTGCTGCCGGCATTGCGAGCGAGGACCAGCAGAAGCGCGCCCTTGGGGCGATCCTCCACATTTGCGGCATGCACCAAATGGCATGGATGCCCGCAGAGCACGGCGGCGAGCGAGACAGCTCTTTCGCAGCCGGAAAGCAGCATGTCGGCTTCCAGATCAGGAAGCTGATCACCCATTCCCTTTCCATTTTGACAGGTGAAACCAATGACCGACCAGCCCACGACCGACGCACCGGCAAACCAGCCGACGAACGTAACGCAGACCGCGCCAAACCCTGACCCCGTAGTAACGCAGGCTCCAGGCACAGCGCCTGCATCGCCAGCGCCGGCTGCCGATCCTGCCGCTGACGCGGCACTTCAGTCGTTCCGCGAACAGTTGGCTGGCGGTGACGCAGCCATGATGAAGCAGCTTGAGCGCTACAAGTCGGCCGACGAGATTTCGAAGGCGTTCCGCGAAGGCTACAAGAACGCCAAGAACGGCGGCAAGCAGATCGAGCTGACCGAAAAGTCGACCCCGGAAGAGGTGAAGGCGTATCGGGAGGCCAACGGCATCCCCGACGACGCAACGAAGTACCCCGGCGACTTCCGGGAAGGCTTCGAAGTGACCGACGCCGACAAGGCGATCCTGGCGGACTTCAAGGCAGCGATGCACGAGCGGAATGTCCCGCCGAAGGTCGCCGCCGCCGCCCTCGACTGGTATCAGGACTTCGCTGCGGCACAGGCGCAAGAGCTGAACGCACAGCTTGCGAAGGTTGCCGGCGACACCCAGAAGGCGCTTCGGGCCGAGTGGGGCGGCGACTATGACGGCCAGATCGGCGCGGCGCAGGAGCTGATGAAGGCGCATCTGGGCGAGGAAGGTTTCGGCCAGATGATGGGCCTGCGCCTCATGGATGGCTCCCGGTTGCAGGACAGCCTACCGTTCGTGAAGATGATGGCCACCATTGGCGCCGACTACTACGGCAGCACGGCGATCCTCACCGGCGACATCGAGGCGACCGGCAAGACGTTGGAAGCGCAGAAGCAGGAACTGCTGGCGCTGCGGGTCTCGGACCCGACAAAGTTCAAGAGCGATGATGTTCAGGGCAAGCTGACGAAGATCTATGCCCAGCTCGATAAGATAACCGCTCGGAAGTGATCCGGGCGGCTGTATACTGATCGCGGCATCCCGGTTTCCGGCCCCGCAAACCTCTCCAAAATACAAGCTGATGTGACGCCCCGCGCTGGGGGAGTAGCGGCCCTGTGCTTCGGCACGGCACCCCGCGAAAGCTCGGGCGCGGCACCCTGATCACGGCTGGAAGAAACCCCTCCAAATCATCAACGAAGGATATTCGCCATGGCCTACGCCATTACGAAAACCCAGTACCGTGATGAGTGGGTCGTCGCCTTTCAGCGCGGCGAAACCTACCTCAAGGACTGCGTCACCAAGGAACTCATGATCAGCGGCCTGACGGCCTCGTTTGCGCTTCAGGGCGCTGCGGGTCGCATGACCAAGCGCGGTACGAACGGTCTTATCCCGTCGCGTAACCGTGGCGACAGCCAGCCGACGATCACGCTGGAAGAGAAGCACACCAAGGAGACCCGCCCGAACTTCGACGTGTTCACGGCTCCGGCAAACCTGCGCGAAGCGATGCAGAATGCCAGCTCTCTGACGGCTTCGCGTGAAATCGACTTCACGATCATCGACGCCCTGGCGACCGCCACGAACTCCTATGCGAGTGGCGCGGCTCAGACCCTGACTTACGGCAAGACCGTCGACGCCCTGACCGAGCTTTTCGAGCTCGACGTCATGGTCGGCAACGAAATCACTTGCCTGTGGACCCCGAAGGCTTGGGCTCGTCTGCTCACGTTCCAAGAGTTCAAGTCGGCCGACTATATCGATGCAAAGCCGCTCGTCGGCCTGGCGCTCGACCGGCCGAAGGTCTGGCTCGGTGCGAAGCACATCATGCACAACGGCCTGCCCGGCAAGGGCACGGCGACTGCGTCCAACTTCATCTTCGCAAAGCCTGCGGTGGGTCATGCCATCGCGGGCGATGTGAAGGTCGATGCGGGCTACAACGGCGAGGATGACTACTCCTACGACCGTGCCACGATCTACGACGGCGCCACCATTCTGCAGCAGGCCGGCGTGATCAAGGTCGTCACCGACGACACCGCTGCATTCTCGTAAGGAGGCGGAAATGGCTTACGAAACGAACGGCTTCAAGCTCCTGACCGATGGCCTTTCCGGCGCCAGCACCATGAAAACGTGGCTGCTGGACTCCGTGGACGCCATCGCCACGGTCAACACCAGCAACTACGTCAGCGACGGCCACGCCAAGGGCGCCCGCCAGGGTGACATCGTCATCGTGCGCACGCGCACGACCACGCTTGCCGGCCCGGTGACGGCAATTCACCACTGCTGGGTGATCGACGAAGCGACCGGCGCCAATGGCCTCGGCATCGATCTGACCGACGGCCTAGCCATCACCGCGACCGACACCGACTAAAGCGAACGGGGGAGGCTTTCGGGCCTCCCTTTTCCATTTTCCTTTCATGAGGTGACCCAATGACCCAAGTGTCAAAACTTGCGGGGCATCGCTTCGCGCAGGCTGATTACGCAATCGGCCGATACGCAGCGACCGTGCCCGCCGAAACCACCCTGGCCGACGTCACGCATCCGGAATTCTTCGCCAACCATCTGTCGGTGTTCCGGCGCGGAATGACCATCGACATCATCTCGGATGACTTCGCGCTCGATTGCTCGTTGCGCGTTCTGGCCGTCACCAAGACGTCAGCGACGGTGCGTGTGATCAGGCTCTTCGACGAGGCGACCGCTCCGGCGGTCACGGCTGTGGAACTCAGCGCGCCGGAAGTTAGCTTTGGCGGCCCGCATCACAAGTGGCGTTTCCTGCACGGCGGCAACGTCATTCAAACCGGCTTCGACACGAAGGAAGCCGCAGAGAAGGCCGCCGAAAAGTACATCGAATTGGCAAAGGGCGTGTAACCCCTATGGCGACAAAGCTGCAGATCTGGAAGCAAGCTCTGGTTCACCTGGAGAAGGCGACGATCACCACCCTTACCGACGATGTTGAGGCGCGATACGTCTTCGACAATGCTTGGGTGGGTGCGGTCGAAGAAGCCTTCAACTCGGGTGACTGGAACTTCGCCAAGGCATCGGCAGCTTTGTCGCCCAACGGCGCTCTTACGCCGGCTGTGGGTTGGGCATATGCCTTCGATTACCCGGCAGGCTGGCTGCGCACGGTGACTGTCTCGAACCGGCCCGACTTTGGCGCCTTCCACGACTATGTCGACCAAGGCGGAAACCTGCACGCCAACACGCCGACGCTCTATCTGCGCTTCATCAGCAGTGTGAACGCGGCTGACGACAAGATTTCGACCTGGCCGACGATGTTCTGGCGCTATGTGGCGCTGAAGCTGGCCTTCGACACCTGCGGCAAGCTGACGTCTGGCGACACACTGGAAGACAAGCTTGGCAAGCGCATGGAACGTGCCTTGATGCAGGCCAAGAACGTCGATGCCCGCAACGAGAACAACAAGGTCATCGAGCCCGGAACCTGGCTTCGTGCGCGTCGCGGCGGCGGTGGCATCGGCGGCTCGCGCGACAATGGCGGGACGCTTGTCGGCGGGCAGATCACGTTCGGCGAGGGCGACGTCTGATGCCTCGCGTTTCGGCCCCAGTCTACTCCCTGAACGGCGGTGAGGTCGGCGAGGAAGCGCTTTCCCGTCTCGACCTGGAGCGCATGCAGTTCGCGGCGGCGATCAGCTCGAACATCCTGCCCCGTGTCGTCGGTTCGATGACCCTTCGGCCCGGTCTGGAGCATATTGCAGACATCAATCTGGGCGATGTTCGGCTGCTCGAATATTCCTTCGCCGGCTCGAACGCCTCGATGCTGGTGCCGATCCTCTCGAACAATGAAATGCGGATCCTGAAGGACAACGCATTCGTGTCGCGCGTGGCTGTCTCGACCGCGATCACCAACGGCGACTTCAATTCCTTCACAGGCTGGACGAATGCCAGCGCTGCCGGCGCATCCGCGAATGTGTCGGGTGGCAATCTCGTGCTGACCGGCACGACGCAGGGCCGCGCGGCAGCTCGCCAGACCATCACTGTGGCCGGTGGTGACCAAGGCAAGGAGCATGGCCTTCGTGTTGAGGTCGTTCGCGGCCCAGTGTGGGTCCATATCGGCACAACTGCCGGGGCAAGCGACGTCCTGCCTCTGTCGATCCTTGACGACGGCGACCATTCGATCGCCTTCACGCCCACGACCGGCAGCATCTTCCTCGAACTCTACACCGACAACGCCAGACAGGCGCTCGTCACCCGCTGCCAGATCGATACGGCAGGGACATTGATCCTTGCTACGCCGTGGGCGACGGCCGATCTGGCGGAACCTCGGCACAAGCAGAATATCGATGTGCTCTATCTGGCTTCGCGCCAGTTCCAGCAGCGCGAAATCCAGCGCCGTGGCGACACGAGCTGGGGCGTCCAGCGCTACAAAGTCGATGACGGCCCCTTCGTGGCCGCCGACGGGACTGTGGCACTGACGCCTTCGGTCTATACCGGCAACGGCACGCTAACGGCCAGCAGGCCTTACTTCGAAGCGAGCATGCTCAACCGCCTGTTTCGGCTCTTCCAGTCCGGCCAGACTGTGCAGGAGAGTTTCACGGCTGCACCGGCCAATGGCGCTTCAATCCGTGTCTCCGGCGTTGATGCCGCGCGCAGGTTCTCGTTTCAGGTGTCAGGCACATGGGTCGGCACTGTCCGGCTTGAGGTTGCCACCGACGACGGTAGCGGCAACCCCGGCGCCTGGAGCACGGTGAACACCTACGCGGCGAATGTGGGGCCTTCGAACTATACCGACCCTGACGACAATGTCGTGAAGTTCTTCCGCTTCGTGGCCGTCGCCTACACCAGCGGCACCATCGACACGACCCTGATTTACACGGGGGGCAGTCAGGTGGGCGTAGCGCGAATGACAGGCTACACCAGCGACACCGTGGCCAGTGTCGAGGTGCTGAGCCGCTTCTACTCCCTGAACCCGACATTCGAATGGGACTTCTCGACCTGGTCGGACTATGACGGGTGGCCGTGGGGCATCGAGGCGTTCGGCGGCCGGCTCTACTGGGGCAAGGGCGACTTCGTGCACGGCTCGGTGCCCGACGCCTTCCATAGCTTCGACGACAATGTCGAAGGCGACAGTGCGCCGATCTTCCGCTCGATCGGCGCCAGCACCGACAGGGGCATTCTCTGGCTGCTCGGCCTGCAGCGCCTCATCGCCGGCACCGACAATTCCGAGATTTCGATCAAGTCATCGAGCTTCGATGAACCACTGACGGCGTCGAGCTGGTTTCCGGTCGATGGCTCGACGCAGGGCAGCTACGACCTGCGGGCGGTCAAATGCGATAAGGACGGCATCTTCGTTCAGAGCACGGGCTTGCGTGTCTTCGCGCTGATCGCCGAGCAAGGCACGCTCGATTACAGCGCTATGGACCTGATGGCCATGCACGAGGAAATCTGCGGCGGATCGCCGATTGTGAGCGTGGCGGTCCAGCGCCAGCCCGATACGGTGGTGTGGTTCATCCTGGAGAACGGCGAGGCTCGCGCCTTGACCTATCGGCCTTCCGAGAAGGTCGTCGCCTGGTCGCGTGTGCTGACTGACGGCCAGTTCAAGCAGGTCATTGCCTGCCGTGGTAAGGGACAGGACAACGTCTACTTCGCGATTGTCCGCAACGGGACGCAGCGTCTCGAAAGGCTCGCCGATCTGAAGGACTGTCGGGGCGGACAGGTGAACTGCCTGGCCGATGGCTTCAAGCGCTTCACCACCACCGCCAGCCAGACGACTTTCGCCGTGCCGCACCTCAACGGCAAGGGTGTCACTGTCTGGGTCGATGGCTCTGCGGTTCACGATCAGGACAATCTCCACTCGGTCACTGGCGGGCAGGTGGTGTTGCCGCCACAGCCTGCCGGCAAGGCCGTTGTAATCGGTCTTCCCTATGTCGGGCGCTGGCAGTCGACGAAGCTTGCCTACGGGGCGGCCAACGGCACAGCGCTGTTCAAGAAAAAGCGCGTCTCGCAACTGGGCATGTATCTGGTGAGCACGATGCTGGACGGCCTGCGCGTCGGCATGGACTTCGACAATCTGCGACGCCTCACCACGACGAAGAGCGACAAGCCGATCGCACCAAACACGCTGTTCAGCAGCTACGACGCCGACATGATGTCTATTTCCAGTGACTGGAGCACCGACAGCCGTCTGTGCCTGGAACAGCGTTCGCCATACCCGTTCACCGCCGGCTCGCTCGTTATGGACGTACAAACCAATGGCTGACATCCGGCCGGCCGACGACATCGACTTCGCCCGGTTCTATGGCGGCGTGCAGGTCACAGGCCAATGGATCGGCCGCGCCCTGTGGCGCCGTCGGCTCCTGGCTGGTTTCGGCTGTGTCATCGAGACAGCGGAAGGCGAGTGGATGGCCTTCCTGGAAGTGCCGGCCGAAGCGCGGAAGCCGTTCATTTTCCGGCACATCCTGCAGGTGCTCGGCGAGGTCAAGAAGCGGGGCGCTCGCGTGATCAAGGCGACGTGCGACACGTCGATCCCGAGAGCGGAAGCCTTGATGACGAAGCTGGGCTTCAAGCCAACAGACGAAATGCTAGACGGAAAGGTGGTGTGGCAATGGGTTTCCTGACGCCTGTCCTCGGGGCAATCGGCACCATCGCGAGCATCGGCGGCACGATCATGTCCGTTGCCGGGGCCATGCAAGAGGGCCGCGAACAGAAGGCCCGGTTCCAGTACGAACAGAAGGTCGCCGCGATGCAGGCGGACGAGGCAGCGGCGGCAAGCCAGCGTGACGCCATGGCCCGCTATCGCGAAGGCAAGCACCTGTTGTCACAGCAACAGGCGGCTATCGCCGGTTCAGGCGGGAACATGACCGATCCGTCGGTGATCAAGATCATGGGCGACACTGCCGAGCGGGTGGAACTGGCCGCCGAAACCGACATCTACAAGGGAGAGCAGCAGGCGCGCGGTTACAACGACGCCGCCAAGGTCGCCGGCTACAACGCCGAAAGCGCCATGCGCGCGGCGCGCATCCGGGCGGCGGGCAACCTCTTCTCCGGCATGTCATCGATGTTCAGCCGGTTTGGCGAGAGCAACAAGAAAACCCAGACCTCGACGTCCGTCTCTCTCCCGTATGGCTAATGGTGAATAGCGCATGGTGAACATTCCTACCGCCCGAGACGTCGCGTACAATAACCCGCGTTCGGGCCGCATTGCCAATTCCGGGCCGACGCCCATGGTCGGCGCTGCGATGCAGGATGCCGGACAGGCCGTCGTGCGGGCGAGCTACAACCTGTTGGACCTCGCCGACCGTGAGAAGATCGACGTCGCCAACGACCGCTCGAATGCCGTCTCGACCAGCCTGACGCGGTTTCTCGCCGATGAGGAACAGCGTTTCCTCAAGGCTCGCGAAGAAAGCTCGGAAAGCGGTATCGGCTTCACGCGCCAGTTCATGGAAGGCCACCAGCAGCGCGCCAACGATTTTGCCAAAGCCAATTTCGAAGGCCTGACCAAGGACGCCCAGACGGGCTACCTGAACAACATCCTGTCGCGTGGCAACGCACTGTTCGAGAAGGCCAACAACTTCGAGAACACCACGAAGTCGGCCTACTACGACCGCACCACGAACACCAACCTCAGTACCTATCGGACCCAGATCCAGAACAATGCCGCCAGCTTCGAGGATTTGAAGCGCCAGGGCCTCGAGGCGATCAACTCGGCGAACATGCCGGAGCCGTGGAAGGCTGAACGCCGCCAGAAGTGGGAGGCCGATGCAGCCGAAAGCAAATGGCGTTGGAAGTTTCAGCAGGATCCACAGACGGCAATCCGCGACATCAAGGGCATCAAGGTCGACACGAAGGGACTTGCGGGCGCCATCCAGCAGACCGCGGAGCAGCTCGGCATCGATCCTGTCGACCTCGCGACGGTCATGTCTTACGAAACCGGGGGCACGTTTGACCCATGGATCAAGGGGCCGACCACCAAATGGGGCACCCATCGCGGGCTGATCCAGTGGGGCGAGCCGCAGGCTGCGAAGTATGGCGTCACCAAAGACATGCCGATCGAGCAGCAGGTTGCTGCTGCCGGCCAGTATCTGCGCGATGCCGGCGTCAAGCCGGGTATGGGGCTGATCGACATCTATTCGGCGATCAATGCCGGCGCACCTGGGCGATACGACCGCTCGGACTATAAGGCCGGCGGCGCGCCTGGCACGGTTGCCGACAAGGTCAAGTTCCAGATGGAGGGCCATAAGCAGAAGGCTGCAGCGCTGTTGGGCGGAACCTACACGCCCGCAACCGGTGACCCTGATCTCGACGCGATCCCGCACGACCGCCGTGACCAATTGGCCTCATGGGGCGAGACGGAATACAGCCAGCAGGTCACGCAGGAGCGCGCGGCGGCAAAGGACAACTACAGCCTTCTGATCAAGACCGAACCCGACCAGGTGCGGGAGAGTGTCATCCTAGCCGACACGACGCTCGACAACGGCGACAAGGCCGAATTGATTGGAGCTCTGCGCACCGCGCAGAAAGACAGTGGCGACGTCAATGCCATGATCAAGGCCATGGCGAGCGGCGACGTCTCGGTGAACTCGTTCGACAACGACCAGACCAAGGTTGCCGACAAGACCTACGACCAGTTGATCGCCCGGGCCGAAGATGCTGACCAGCAACAGGCCATCACGTCCGATTTCATCGACCGCACCAAATACATCCCCAAGACCGTTCAGGCCATGGTTCGCCAGGGTGTGGCGTCGACCGATCCGGCGACTTTCGCGAAAGCCATGTCAGCGGCCGACGCCGTCGAGCGTATTGCGCCCATCTCGTTCGGGGCTTTCGAAGGCGGCGCACAGGCGCGCGACAAGCTGGCCGTATTCCGGCACCTGGTCAACGACCGGGGCCTCAGCGGCGAGGAAGCAGCGACCCGCATTATCGCGATGGCCGATCCGGCGGTGAAGGCCAAACGGGAAGTGCTCAAGCCGGAGCTTCAGAAGTTCGTCAAAGACCTCACGGTTGCTGACGTGACTGCTATGTATGACCCAAGCATCTTCACGTCGGAGCCTGGCGCCGGCATCATTCCCGATCATCCAGTCGGCCTACTGACAGAGTACCGAGAGATTGCCGAAGAAAAGTTCTACGAGATGGGCGGCGATGCTGGTTCGGCAAAGGCGGCAGCACTCGCCGACCTGAAGACCCGTTGGAACGTCAGCAACATTTCGGGCAAGCCGAACCTGATGCGTATGCCGCCCGAGCTGCACTATCCGGCAATCGGCGACACGCAGGACTATCTGCGCGAAGATGCCATGAAGACCGCCAGCGACTACGCCGCCAAGTTCGGCCGGAAAGTCGAGAACGTCGCGATCCTGGCGAGTGACAAGACCCGCGCCGACATTGAGGCCGGCGGAGTCAAAGCAGGCAGGCCACCACGCTATCGCCTGTTCTATCAATACACCGAGGGCGGCCAGGTACAGTACGATGAAGTCCTTGGCCCGCCATGGGGTGTCACGCCTGCCACGATCAAGGAACTGAGCGACAAGGCCGCAGGCGAGGCCAAGGAACGCTTCCTAGCGACCCGTGGGCGCAATGACGCGGCCAACGACGCCGAACGCGCTGGCGAGGCTGCTGCTGCCCGTGCTCTTGATGAAACTGTCGGTCCTGACTGGATGAAGGCGCGAGCCGCAGAAGGTGCACGCGAACTCGGCCGGTCGGAAGCAGCCACTATCCGTCGCCAGCCGTCTGATGTGCCGGCAGCACCTGGACCGATCATTGATCCCAAGACGCTGCCCGACAGTCCGGGCATGGCGCGAAAGCGCACGATCGACAAAGCTGTGTGGGGTGACGATGCCGCAGATTGAGTATCCCGATGAACGTCCGGCGCTCGGCACCTTCCGTGCGCTGGACTACACCCCAGAAGAGCCGGAGATTGCCCCGGACACCATGACAATCTTGGGCGCTGCCTGGCGGCAAGACCACACCATCGGGTCGGCCAGCAACAACAAGATGGCCGGGATTGACCGGGCAACGCGAGACGGGCTCACCGGCGAAGAGGTCTGGAGCGAAATCCAGGGCACGCCCTATGAGCAGCATTGGGACCGGCTCGCCGGCGTCTTCAATCGGCGAGCCTTCACGGCGCTGAAAAGCCAGATCGACATGGAGCGGGAAGACCGGCGCATTCTCGATGCTGGCGGATGGACTGCCGTGGGAGCGCAGTTTGGCGTGTCATTGTTCGATTGGCCTTCCCTGCTGCCGGGCGGCGCTCTGGTGAAGGGCGCGACGACTGGTGCAACCATCGCGCGGACCGCTGTCTCAACCGGCCTTGCCGGCGCGCTTGGTGCTGGTGTGTCGGAATTCGCGTTGCAGGCGACACAGGAGACGCGGCCTCTCGAAGAAAGCGTCCTTGCCATTGGCGGCGGTGCGGTTCTGGGCACGCTGCTCGGCTCCGGCGTCGGCGCGCTGTTCTCTGCCGCCGAACGTAAGGCAGCGCTGGCCTCGGTTGATCATGTCAGGGCACAGCCTGACGACGACGGCGCGGCGCTGGCTGACTTCCGGGCTGGCTTGGCTGAGGGGCAGAGCGCTGGCGCTGCTGCGGTCGAAAAGCCTGTGCTTGAAGACTATGACATTGCCAAGGGCGCCAAGGCGGTGGGCAAGGCTACTGCGCAACTGAACCCACTGACGCGTGCAGCTCACAGCCCGTCGGCGGTGCATCGCGCGAACATGGCCGATATCGCAGAGACGGGCTATTACCTCGAAAAGAATGTGCGCGGCGAAGGCAACCTGGCCGTCGAAAGCGCCGTGAAATACTGGGACCGGGGCGCGCTGACCAAGGGCCTGGAGGAAACGCAGGCCATCTACGCCGAAGCGCGCAAGACAGCTGATTTCGACATGACGCCTGAAGAGTTCCGGACGGCAGTCAGCAAGGCCATGCGCCGGGGTGACGTCGGCGACAACGACGTCATCAGCAAGGCTGCATCGGTCTGGCGCGAAAGGCTTTTCGAGCCGTTGAAGCAGGCGGCAATCGAGGTCGGCTTGCTGCCGGCGGACGTGAACGTCAAAACCGCAGTCTCCTACCTGACCCGCATCTGGAATTCGCCGCGGCTGAATGCCGGTGAAGCCCGCTTCAAAAGCATCGTTGGCCCATGGATTGATGAGCAGCTTGCGCAACTCGAGTTCAAGGCGGACGAGATCCGGATCGGCAACAAGATTGTCGATGCCGACAAGCAGCGTGAAGCGCTGACCAAAGCGACCGATCGGCTCGAAGGCCTGGAAGATCGACTGACCCAACGGCGCGGCATTCGTGATCGCAAGGCCGCTTCGCTGGAAGGGTTGCGCAAGACCCGCCTCGATGTGCTGAAAGAGCGCGCGCCGGCCGATCTGGTGAAGCGCCTTCGGAACATGGACGAAAACGCGGTCATGGTGGATGCGGTCAAGGAAGTCCGCAAAGCCGAGCGCGCCGCAGGCCGCAAGCAGTCCTTCGGCGAGCGCAGCCCGGTTCTGGCGCTGATCAGGAGCAAGGGCGGTGTCCGTATCGGCTCCAAGCTCGACCAAGCCTTGCGGGCAATGGACGTCACCCCGAAGACGCATCCTGGCATGTTCAGGAAGGAAGGCGGCATCGGCGACCTCGACAACTTCGTCCAGGCTGAAGACGCCATGTTTGCGAACCTGCCAGGCGACGGGGCCGGCTATGTCGACGCAAACGCTGTGCTTGACGCGATCCGCGGCGAACTGGCTGGGGTGCCGCTGCGCACCGCCGACGAAGATGCTGCAGCCGCACTGCTCGACAACCTCGACAAGGTGGCCGCGAAGTGGCTGGAAGACGTCGGCCTGCCGCCGAATGCGTCGGTCAAGGAAGTCCGCGATTTCATCGATCGCGTGACTGGAGCCGAAAAAAATCTCGATGGCATGGACAGCCGGATTTCCCGGCTCGAAAGCGAACTCGCCGACTTCGACGCGGCCGGCGACAAGCTGGTCAATGAACGCGAGATTTCGGCCATGGAAGCCCGCACGTTGAGCGAGGGCCTGACCAAGCTGGAGCTAGAGTTAGACGGGGTGCGCGACCTCGCTAACGCCTCGCCGCGTGTCAGCCTCGTCGTCGACTATGCCACGACCAAGCGCGACCTGTTCAAGGCAAAGCTGGCCGAGCGCTCGTTGCGCAAACGCGTCGACGCGCTGAAGCGCATGGAGGCCGAAGGCAAGGCCAACGATGACATGCTGGCCGAGCTGGCCGCCAAGTCGGTTGACCTTGAGCGGATGCAGGCTGACATCGGCGGGCTCAAGGTGAAGGCTGACAAGCTCGAACCGATGGTGCCGAAGGTCAAACAGGAGATCCCCGAGTTTGTCTCGCCACAGGACCGGGCCGATTATGTGAATGGGATTGTCGACGATATCTTTGACCAGCTCACCGGTCGGGCCAATCAGGGCATGCCGTCCTATGACATGGTGATGTCGTCGCGCGGGCCGCTGAAGGAACGCACCTTCAACATCCCCGACCACCTCATCGAAGAGTTCCTGGAGCACGACATTGAGCTCATCGCGCGGCGCTATGCCCGCGTCATGGCGGCCGACGTCGAGTTGACGCGCATGGATCAGCGCCATGGTGGCCCCGGCAAGCCGACGCTGCAGGCCCAGATCGATCGTCTCAAGGACGATTACCGGTCACTGCGAGAGCAAGTCGAAGCTTCCGACCTGGGCGCGGACGCGAAGGCCAAGGAACTCAAGAGGCTCAAGAACCGCGAGAAGAGCGACGTTGAGGACTTTTCCAGCGTCCGCGATCTGCTGCGCGGCCAGTACAAGGTCGACAGCCAGCACACGAACTATGCCCGCGCGCTGCGCGCAGCCGGCACGTTCAACTACATCCGCCAGCTTGGCGGCGTTCTCGTTGCTTCGGTGACGGATGCCGTGCGGCCGGCAATGGTCCACGGTCTGGGCCGGTACATGAGCGAAGGCATCGCGCCGCTGTTGTCTAATCTCGACGCGGTAAAGCTTTCGATTGCCGATGCCAAGACGGTGGGTGCAGTGACAGAGAGGATGACGCAGTCGCGCATTGCGACAATGGCTGAACTCGCCGATCCCTATGCACAGAACAGCCCGTTTGAGCGGCTGATCGACAACATGGGGACGCTGTTCTCACGCATGTCGCTGCTGTCGTGGTGGAACGACATGCATAAGTCCATTGCGTCGGTGCTGGTGCAGAACCGTATCCTGAAAAACGCCGCCCTCGGCGACTATGCCAAGCTCGACCCAGACGAGCGCCGTTACATGGGTTTCCTTGGCATCGACGAACACATGGCTGAGCGGATCGCCAGGCAGTTCGATCAGTTCGGCGAAGTCGACGGCAACGTCCACATTCCCGGCATCGAGCGATGGGACGACGAAGGCGCGCGCCGCGCCTTCGCCGGCGGCCTCAACAAGGACGTCGACAGCATCATCGTCACCAAAAGCGTGGCCGATGTCCCACTGTTCGCTCATACCCCGACAGGCCGGGCACTGCTCCAATTCAAGACTTTTGCCATTGCCTCGAACCAGCGTGTTTTGATGCGAGGTCTTCAGGACGGGCCCGGCTCGATGGTCACCGGCATCCTTGGAATGTCGACGCTGGGAATGGCCGCTTATTACTTCAAGCAGAAGGAGAGCGGCCGGGAGCTTTCAAACAACCCGGGCACATGGATTGCCGAGGGTTTTGAGCGCTCGGGCATTCTGTCTGTCGGCATGGAGATCAACAACACGTGGGAGAAAATTGGCGGGCCGGGCTTCTTTGCGCTCGCCTCAGCGACAGGACGTCTCGCGGTGCCCGGCGCCGATGGCCGCCAGCCGGCATCTCGATATGCCAACCGTGACGCCTTCGGCGCACTCCTTGGCCCTTCATTTCAGTTGGGCACGGATGCGGCGCAACTGTTGGGTGTTCCGGCTCGGGGGCTGTCTGGCGACCTCGATGTTTCGCCGGCCGACGTTGGGCGAGCAACAGGAATGATCCCGTTTGCCACGTTGCCATACTGGCGCTGGATCCTCGAAGGCGGCTTCAATATGGACGAATGGAGCGGCTTCAAAGGTGTCGAGCCTTCCCTGAAGGAACTGGCCGACTAGCAGTTGTCGGCCAGGGTCATACCCCGAGGACCGCAGTCACCACCAGGCCCCCACTTCGTTGGCATCAAACCGGTTGCGCCCGCGACGATCAAGAAAAGAAACGCTGCCAAGAACACCGCCAGGAAGACGCCGCCCCACGGGGCCGCATCCCTGAGATGAAGCCAAGCAAGCTCAAGTTTCCCTGCGGGTTTACCCATTGAAAGCCCATCCCAAACCGACCTGAACAGCTCGCCACGGCGGGCCGCCTTCCGTTGAGGATAAAACATGGCCACAGAATTTGACAACTCATTGCATTGGGGCTTCTTCCTCACCGGAACGACGCTCACCAGCGAGACTGGCAAATATGTCAGGGTGTCCGAGCTGGTGTTGTCGGCGTTGCGCGCGGCCGGCGTGTTCAGCAACATGGTCGACGGCACCGTCGCACCGGCAACAGACAAGCTCTGGCTGGACAAGAACTTCGATCCTGCTGTCCTGAAGGAATGGGACGCGACCGGGGCTTCCTGGGTGCCAATGACCTATGGCCGGCTGTTCGGCCGCGCCGCTGTCGATAAGCTCACGGTGACGGGCGGAACGGGCAACGCTGTCGTGGTTTCCCAGCCGATAGGATTTCAGGCAAACCGCCTCTACCTTGTGACGCCCACGGCTGACAACAGCGGCGCGACCACGATCAATGTCGCGGGTGTGGGCACCTATGCTGTGAAATACGGCGACGGCTCCGACGTTGGGGCGACCGAATTCACGACCGGAAGGCAGGCTGTACTGTTCTTCACCGGGGCTCGCTTTGAGGTGGTCTTCCCGCTCAACGAACTGTCATCCGCCGTTCTAGCTGCGCAGGCGGCGCAGGCTGCGGCAGAAGCCGCCGCGACGAGCTTAAACCTGCCAGCCATTCAGCCCGGTGACGCCAGCAAGACACTTGTCATCAAACAAGATGCGAGCGGCTATTTGCTCTCCCGCACATGGTTCAACGTCCTGGCATTTGGCGCAATTGGCAACGGTGTAGCGGACGACACTGTCGCCATTCAGGCCGCGATTGATGCAGCGGCAGCCATCGGGGGCGGGACCGTCTATTTCCCTGCTAGCAGCTACCTTGTGTCGGAGGGGTCGACAGCCACTGTAGCCATCATGGTGAGCACAAACGATATTTACTTGGCAGGCGATGGGGCGGGTGCGAGCATCATCAGGCTCGCCAATAACCAGAACTGCAACATCATCAGTGTCGACGGCGGTGCCTCTCTGCTTACCGGTGGGGGCATTCGCGGTCTTGAGATCGACGGAAATCGCACAAACCAGAACGCTGGTCACGGGATCCGGCTGGACTGGGCATCCAACTTCGTCATCCAGGACTTTTACGTCCACGATGCCTATCACTATGGCATCGGGGCGCAAGGCGGTGAAATATCCGGCGTCACCATTACGCGCGGCCTGATCAAGGATACCGGCGGCGACGGCATCGACTTCAAGAACCTCGAGGACATCAATCGCGCCAACTTCATCAGCGACGTGACGGTCGTTAATTTCGGTCTCGACACCGTAGGTTCACCAACCCAGGCCGGCATCGACTGTCGAGGCCCGGTGCATATTTCGAACATAGCAATCAGTGGCGCTCCTGCTGACGGAACCGGTGTGCGTTTCCGGCAGGGCGAACTGCTCGATTCTATGGGTTTTGGCGCGCATCGCTCATCGCTCAAAGGCTTCGATATCCGCATGGGGGCGGCGGCAACTGGCCTCGGTGTCAACGTGTTTGCCCGCGACGTCGTTGTTTCGGACGGTTACGTTTCAGGCGGGCATCGTGGCGTCCAGGTCGGAGAGTTGCGCTGCCGCGTCTCTCAGGTTACCTGCGAAGGCACTGCTAGCGAGGGCTTTCACACCATTGAAAGTGCGCCATACGAAGGCGACGGGGCAATCTTTACGGCGTGTGTGGCACTGAACAACACGCTCCGTGGCTTCAGGGCGACGGCAGACGGAACCCAGTTCATCGGGTGTCAAGCAATCGGCAACGTCGGCCACGGCTTCCTGATCGACGGCGCGGCTGATGGAACAAAGATCATCGGCGGGCGCGCCAATGGCAACGGCGCAAATGTTGGAAATTCCGGGACCAACACGATCATCAGAAATCTTGAAGGCTTCAAGACCAGCGCCAATCTCATCAGCGGGTCTCTCACCCTGGACAGCACAGGGAGCAAAACCGCTGTGATCCCCCATGGCCTTGGAGTGACGCCGGCCCTGCAAGATGTAGCCCTCACGTTCCTGCGCGAAACCGCAGTTGCCGACCACGGGATCGCCTTTTTGCAGGTCGACGGTGTCGACGCCACCAACGTTAATGTCAGGGCGCGCGTTTCGACGGCCAGCGCGACAGTTGGCGCAACCTTTAAGATCGGTGTGAGGATCGACGCCCTGGCCGGCTAGGCCAGACGGAAGACGCCCATGCAGCCACTGCAACCGGCAGCCAGGAAATCTGAGCCCATTCCATCGATGGCGCCTCGCGCGACATCATAATCGGGGAAATCTGCCTTGCCGTTCCGGTGGTCGATGAAATCATGAAACGCCACGTACGAGCCGGGCAGGAGGACATCGCGCAACAGCGATGATACCGCTCGAACGGGCTCGTACTGGTGGCTGTGGTCGACGAAGGCGAAGCCGAATTTCCTTCCCTCAGAGCGCAGCCCTTCAAGCCATGCCCCGGCTTCACTGACGTTGCATTCAACGTTCGTGTGGTCGTGTTGCGCCAAAGACTTGGCAGCGATGCCTGAAAGCTTTGGGTCCATATCCACGGACAGAACCTTACGCCCTGTATCGGCCAGTGCCCTGCTCAAGATCGATGCTGAGAGCCCCCTATTCGTGCCAATGTCCAGTACGTCGCCTTCGGCAAAGTAGGCGAGCTCGTACAGTTTTGCTGCATCTTCTCGCCTCAGTGAACCTTTGATCGGCATGGCAATCTTGACCGAGCCCTCTTCCAGGGGGGCGTTCAGTAGATGCGCGTGGAAGTCATCAATGGCCGCTCCGTCGAAGCGATGGACAGGAATATAAGGAGCCGGCGCCTGCATCGCATGGAAGTGGTCAAGAGTGGTCATCATCGCCCTTTTTTGATCGACGGTCGAACTACCCGCACTCGTAGCGGGGCGATTTGAGAATTTCAATCTGAGCCGGGCAATTCTCCCGTCGCCGGCCAACACCCACAATGGAGCATCACATGGACCGCAATTTCGCGCGGGCGCTAACGCTCGTCCTGAAACATGAAGGGGGCTGGTCGGACCATCCGGCCGACCCTGGCGGCGCCACCATGAAGGGGGTGACGCTGGCGAACTTCCGCCGATACGTGAAGCCGGACGCGACCAAGGACGATCTGCGCCGGATCACCGACGAGCAGTTGGCCACGGTCTACCGCCGCTTCTACTGGGACGCCGTGCATGGCGCCGAGCTGCCCGACGGCGTCGATTACGCCGTCTTCGACTTTGCCGTGAACAGCGGGCCGGGCAGGGCGGCCAAATATCTGCAGGGCGTCGTCGGTGTTGTGCAAGACGGCCGGATCGGCCCGGCCACCATCGCCGCGACCAAGGCCATGATGCGCGCGACCGTCATCAATGACCTCTGCGACAAGCGCATGAAGTTCCTGCGCGGGCTCAAGACCTGGCCGACATTCGGCAACGGCTGGACCGCTCGCGTTTCCAGCGTTCGGGCCGACGCGCTGAAGTTGGCCGCGCCGCAACCCGCTCCTATTCCCGCACCCATTCCAGCGCCCGCACCTGAGCCAACGCGTGGCTGGCTGTCCCGCGTCCTCTCCCGGCTCTTCTCGTAAAAGGAAATAGACATGTCTCAGCAACAGAACTTCCTTGGGCCGCTGATCGCCGGCAAGGTGCTTGAAACCGTCATCGGGCGGGTGCTCGACAAGGTGGCGGTAAATCCGAAAATCTCGCTTGAGCCGCAGGACGTGCCGGCAGTTCGCGAAGTGGTGGCCGACACCGTGCGACGCGAACTCGAAGCGCGAGAGCAGCATTCAACCAACAGCGAGCCCGCCTATCAGTCTCGCGTTGCACAGGGCTCTGTCGCCTCATTCCTCGGCGCCGCGGCCCTCTTCGCAGAGCTATGGACGAATGGCGTCCCCGATGCGCCTACGCTCTATGTCGCCCCCGTCACCATCCTCTTCGGTTCGGTGTGGGCGCTCTATGGGCGGTTCATCGCCAAGAAGCCTGTGGGAGCATAAGGCATGCAGGACTTCTTTGACATCTTGGGCATCAAAGCTTCCGTGCTCGCGGCCGGCCTCTTCGGCGGCGTCCTGCGGGCGCTGTCGCATCGGCATTACAAGCTGCGGGAAATGTTCGCCTCGCCAGTGTGCGGCGCAATCGCGGCGGCGTATCTGACCATGCCGACGGTCTACTATCTGCGATCGATCAACTGGCCGCTGCCGGACGATCCCGCCGCCACGCATGCGACCGCGTTCTTGATTGGCGTGTGTGCGATGTGGATTTCCGATATCGCTTTTGATGTGGTGATCCGAAGGTTCAAGGGCATGCCGCCCGGGTGATCCAACTTCGAACACAATGCGCCTTCATCGGGCGCTGGCGGGATTGTTTGAGTTCCCGCCTCAGGCAACAAGCCCCGCCGCCGCAAGGTCGCGGGGCTTTTTTTGCGTTATGCGCCAGTTCGACGTTGGTGCCGCCGGATCGATTTCCCGATCGCTCTTTGCTGCTTTCCCGAAATCTTGCGCATAGGCGTGGGCTTTCGAGGATCACTCGTAGGCGGCTTTCGACGAATGAACAGATAGATCAGCCAGGATATGAACGATCCAAACACGACGACTGCAAGGACGCCAGAGCCGCCTATACCCTGCCGGCTTCCACCTATCCCTCGACTTCTGCCGCCTCGCCGAGCGAGCGCCGGTGAGGCGATCAGCGCAACCGGAATCGCAAGCATTGCCCGCCGACTGATTATCCGCACCATGGCCGCTTCATCTTCGGGCGCCAGCGGATGGCGTGGCCCTCCTGCAAGAGCACATTTTCAGCCAGCTTGCCGTTTCCGAGCCTGACGCGCACGAGCGGCCGGCGCTGATCGGTGTCGTCGACTTGACCCGTGTCCTCGATGCGCACGCCGCCAGGATCGCGCAGCAATTCGGCCAGCCGCTTCTTGGCCTCCTTGCCAAGCATGCGTTCGCGGGCGCACTTCGCAAGCCCGCCTGTCTCCGGTGTATCGATACCCGACTTGAACGGAACTCCGTCGCCGATCAGGCGCATGTTCTGGCCGTTGCACTTGATGGTGTCGCCATCCACCGCGCTGAGCTGCATGCACGAAATGACCGTCGCCGCTATGAGCGTAAGCATAGGAAATCCCCCCGGATCGCTACGCTGGTTGTTGCACGTACCGGCGCCTCTGCCAATCATAGACCATGCCTGCCGGGCGTGCGAAGCGGCGCGATATCTCTTTGGTGCCCTCGTTCATCGCTTGCTGACGCTTGGCCTTCCTGATGCGAGGCAAGTCCTCGGTGTGGGTCTTCACCTGGGCGCAGTTATAGTGAGCCGGCCCGCAGTTGGTGTTGACGTCCTTGCCGAGTAGGGCAAGGGCCCGCTTGTGTTCAACGATCCACCGGTCGTTGTGGCGGTGGATCGGCCGACCGCAGAGGCAACAGGGCGCGACGTTGTGGCCGGTGCAGTTCTCGGAAAAGATGTGCTGCCGGCGCTTGTCGCTCATGCGCTGACGCGGTGTGTTGAAGGTCATGAGCGGCCTACTCTTCAATGGTGAGCGTGTGGTGAGTTGGCAATTTCGCCAAGCTCGATCAAACATCACAAGTCATTGAAAAGATTGGCGCACCCGACAGGATTCGAACCTGTGACCTCTGCCTTCGGAGGAAAATTTTACAGCTTTCATCAACGTTTCTCTTTGCACGCCGTAGCTCTCTATCACTTTGATTCTACGTATTTATTTTGACACCAGCGCCGAATTTTGTAGGCTATGACAGGTCGAGATTTTCTCCTGCCTGCTTCCGTGGCGCTTCCGCGGAAGCAGGCGGGAAGGTGCAAGAAGGCGACATATGGCCAGACTGACAAAGCGCGTTGTCGATGCCACCGAAACACGTGGTGTGGATTATTTCATCTGGGACGACGAGTTGCCCGGGTTTGGACTACGCATATTTCGGTCAGGAAAACGAAGCTACCTCGTCCAGTACCGCGCCGCCGGCCGTACCCGCCGCTATACGATTGGGATTCACGGCGTATGGACGCCCGAGACCGCCCGTCGTGAAGCTCGAATGCTTCTCGGAAGAATCGCCCAGGGCGAAAACCCATCCGAGGAACGGCGCCTCGATCACCAAGCCATCACTGTGAAGGAACTTTGTGAGCGATATCTCGAAGATGCTGACAATGGCTTGATCCTAGGCAAAGCGCGCCGACCTAAGAAGATATCTACGCTGACGATCGACAAGAGCCGGATTCGCCGTCACATCGTCCCACTTCTGGGCACCCGTCGCGTCAAGGACATCGCTTCCACCGACGTCAACCGCTTCGTCCGGGACGTCACGGCCGGACGGACCAAGGCCAATGTGAAAACGAAGGCGCGAGGTCGCGCAATTGTTCGTGGTGGAGCCGGAACAGCCGCCCGTGCACTAGGGTTGCTCGGCGGCATTTTCACATACGCAATTGAACAAGGGATTATTGAGAAGAACCCAGCCCACGGCGTCAAGAAGCAGGCCGATCGTATCAAAGATCGCCATCTGACAGAGCAGGAGTATCGCGAACTCGGAGTGATTTTGCAGAGGGCTCGAAAGAATGTCGCCTTGGGCACTTCCGTCGCAGTGATACGGTTTCTCGCCCTTACGGGATGTCGGAGAGGCGAAGTGCTGAGCCTGAAATGGGCGGAGGTGGATGAGGAAAATAGCTGCCTTCGATTTGAAGACAGCAAGGAAGGAACCTCCGTAAGGCCGGTCGGGCTGTCCGTTCTGGATTTGACTGATGGTCTTAGGACTGATGAACCGGGCACGTTCGTTTTTCCAGGAACGGCCGAGGGCAAATCGCTGGGTGGCTTTCCAAAATATTGGAAAAAGGTTCTCAAGGGGACGACGCTTGAGGGCATAACACCCCACGTGCTCCGCCACAGCTTCGCCAGCATCGCCAACGATCTTGGATTTACGGAAGCCACAGTTGCCGCGTTGCTCGGTCATTCTCGCAGCACAGTCACGAGCCGCTACATCCACACCATTGATACTGCACTGATCATGGCGGCTGACACAATCGCGGGCTACATCGATGGACTGCTGGACGGCGTGCAGTTTAAGCGAACTTCCTACGCTCTCGATCGGACGGCAAGACAGGCCGCTCTCTCACGCTTGTTTTCTGAGGTCGTGACAAACGAGACTGCCGACGTCGAAGCGCGTGCAGCGTAGCCAATAATGATTTTCTGTTGTGCAATATATAACTGCCTACCTCAAAATAATTCAAACTCGTCATCTTCTACAGATATACAACGCCTGAATTGCTGAATCGTCATAGGCAACATCCAGTTGGTGGGCGCAGAGAGCCCAGTTCCCTAAAGTCGAGATCGTAGGGGTTGCCTCTGCGCCCCCACGGGCCGATCAGACCTTGCTAGGTGACCGACTCATAACTACGCAACCAGATGCGGATTGAAGCAAGCTGGACGGAAGCGAGGAAGTTGTCGTCGCGCTTGTCGTAGCGGGTG
>NZ_JACJHY010000042.1 GCF_014138625.1 Aminobacter ciceronei | reverse complement strand
CAATGGGCAGCCAACTACAACCTGGCACGCCCACACTCGGCCCTTGGAGGCATCAGCCCGTTCCAAAGACTGAACAACCTTCTTGGAAACGACACTTAGGCGACGCGGCGGCCTTCGCGCCAGACGGTGCGCACGACCGGCACATGCTCGTCGACCCGCACTCGCACCAGATCGCCACGGCGCCCGGCTTCGATGACGCCGCGGTCGGTCAGGCCGACGGCGTCTGCCGGGTTCTTCGACACCATCGCCATCGCTTGCGGCAACGAGATGCCGTCGACGACTTCACCGAGGAAGAAGGCCGACTGGATCAGGCTGAAGGGGATATAGTCCGACGACAGGATGTCGAGCAGGCCATGTTCGGCAAGGGCGCGGGCCGAGACGTTGCCGGAATGCGAGGCTCCCCGCATGACGTTGGGTGCGCCCATCAGCACGCCGAGGCCGGCCTCTTTCGAGGCGTTGGCGGCTTCGAGCGTGGTCGGGAATTCGGCGACGCGAATGCCTTGCGCGATCGCCTCATCGACATGTGCCGTGGTGGCGTCGTCATGGCTCGCCAAGACGATGCCGCGCGCGTGGCAGGCAGCCGAGATCGCCCCACGGTTGGGGGCCGAATTGCGGGCGGAATCGCCCATGCGCTTGTCGCAGAATGTCTGGAACTCGACGTCGTTCAGCTTCAGCTTGCGCTGGTAGTAGTAGGCATAGGTCTCAAGGTTGACGAACTGGCGCTGGCCGGGCGCGTGGTCCATCAGCGAGGCCAGCTTGACGCGGTCGTCGCCGTCGAAGACGGCAAAGCTGTCCTGGCAGTCGCCGGCGGAGACTTCGCAGCGCAGGTGGATGAAGTGATCGGCGCGGACGCGGTCGGCGCGCACGCTGTCTTCGATCGCATCGGCAAGCAGGCGCATGTCGGCGGCCGTCATGTCGGCATCCTCGTCCATGCCGACGCGCAGCGCGTCGAAGACGGTGGTGATGCCGGCCGACGCCACCTGTGCGTCATGGGCAAGCACGGCGGCAATCGGGTTCCAGCGCACGCGCGGTCGCGGCGCGTAATGGCCTTCGAGGTGGTCGGTGTGAAGCTCGACGAGGCCGGGAATGACGTAGTCGCCGGCCATGTCCTCGCCGATGGCGCTCGGGCCGGTCGAAATCTCTGTTATCCTGCCGTCACGGACGACGATCGAGCCGTCGATCACCTCGTCGGCCAGGACGATGCGGGCATTCTTCAGGACAAGGTCGGTCATCTCAGGCGGTCTTTCTTTCAGCTTGCTTGCCCAGTGCGCGATAGGTCCGCACTTCGAACGGCGCACCCGGAGACGGCTCGACGAACACGGCCAGGCCATCCACCGGCACCGGCCTGTCGAGCGTGTCGCCCAGGCATTCCTCGATTGCGACGCGCACGCGCGCGGCTTCTTCGGCCGCGATGCGGCCGGTCAGGGTCATGTGGAAACGGAAGGTGTCGAAAACGTAAGGGTAGCCCCACTGGCTAAGGTTACGGCATTCCCGCGGCGACAGCGCGTCGGGGTTGCGGCGGGCGATCTCGGCGTCGCTCAACGGTGCGCGGAACGGCTCGAACGCCATCACCACATCGCCGGCGAAGCGGTCGAGCTCAGGCAGCGGCTCCGCCGGCACGAGGGCGAAGAAGCCATCGATCTGGGCGAGTTTCAGGCGCGGTATGTCGAACGGCGCGGTGGCATTTGCAAAGGCGTCGAGCGCATCGATGAGGACAGCCTCGGTCATGCCGTCGGCGAGGCGGAACGGTGCCTTGAGCGTGGCATGGAAGCCGTAGCGCCGGGCTGCCGCCGTATGGAACGCAACCTCCGCGGCCGACAGCGCGCCAAACGCCTTTGCCGCCGTGACTGCGCCGCCAAACGCATCGCGCCCGAGCCACCCGGCCGCGATGCGGCACAGCGGATCATCGTGCTCAGGCGTGAAATAGATGGCGTAGCGCATGGAAAGGTTCCTGGAAGGCCGTGCGATAGATGATTTGCGTGACAGTTTGACGAAGTAGTGGCCGACTTTGCTGCCTTTGCAAGGGCCGGCCACACTTGTTCAGTGACTGGCCTTGTTGCCGATCAGGCGTTGGCGCAATGCAGTCGAGATGTTGTCGAAGATGAACACCACGACCAGGATCAGCAGCACCATATAGGCGACGTTTTCCCAGTCCGAATTGGTGCGCATCGCTTCCCACAGCTTGAGGCCGATGCCGCCGGCGCCAACGGCGCCGATGATGGTGGCCGAACGGGTGTTCGATTCCCAGAAATAGAGCGACTGGCTGATCAGCACCGGCAGTACCTGGGGCACGACGCCGTAGCGCTGGACTGAAACAGGCGAAGCCCCGACCGAACGCATGCCTTCGCGCTGCTTGTCGTCGATGTTTTCCAGCGCCTCGGAGTAGAGCTTGCCGAAGGTGCCGGTGTCGGTGAAGAAGATCGCCGAGATGCCGGCGATCGGGCCGGGGCCGAAGGCGCGGGTGAAGAACAGCGCCCAGATCAGCATGTCGACCGAGCGCAGGAAGTCGAAGAAGCGCTTGGCGACCTGGTTGATCAGGCGGTTCTGGGTGATGTTGCGGGCAGCCAGGAAAGCCAGCGGGAAGGCAAGGAGGCTGGCAAACAGCGTGCCGACGAAGGCCATGACGATGGTCTGCAGCATCTTGATCCAGACATCGCCATGCTGCCATTCGGAGTTGTTGACGATGTTGTCCCAGGCAAGGGCTGCGTTCGACATCTTCGGGTCGATACGTTCGCCTGACAAGACCAGCGACAAGACCTCACCGGTCGACTTGCCCCAATAGGGCGAATGGCCGTCGAAGAAGAAGTTTTCCCAGCCAAAGAAGCGATGACGGACGTTGACGTCGTCGGCGTCGATCTGGGCGCTGCCGGCAAAGCCGAAATCGACGGTGATCTTTTCGCCCGGTTTTTTCTGGGTCGCCCAGGCCGGCAGTTCGCCTGCAACAGTGATGCTTTTTGCCGGTACGATGGCGATATCAAGCGTCTCGCCGCCGTTTGTCACGACGACGCCGGTCGGGGTGACCTCGATGCGGTCGCTGCCGTCGATCTCGACGGTCACGCGGCTGGCCGGCGCCTTGTTGGCCGAAGCGGCGGAAGCGGTTGCCGACTGCTGCTCGAAGCTCAGCCATTGTGGATGCCGGTCGGCTCGGTAGGCCGAGAATCGGGGGTAGCTGATATCGAGGCGGTCGTCCTTGAAGTCGATCTGCGGCCGCACCTCGTAGGAAACCCAGTCGGCGAGGTAGGTGCCGGCGATGCCCCAGTTGCCGCTGGCAAGCACGGCACCGACGGCGAAGAACCACCAGGCGAAGGCGAGATAGGCGACAAGGCCCAGACCAACGGCCCAGCCGGTCAGGGCCTTGCGCCAGGAGCCGGCGAAAACGTCGGGATGGCGCTCGGAGATCGCCTGCATGTCGGTCAGGGAAAGGGTGGTCATGATCTTAGTCCCCACGGCCGAAGGCGAAGGCCTGTTCGCCAACCAGTCTCTTGCGCAGCCAGGCAGAGAACTGGTCGACCGCGACGATGGTGCAGAACAGGAGGATGATGATGGCGATGGTCTTGGCTTCGTGGTTGCGGCTGATCGACAGGCGCAGCACCTCGCCGATACCGCCGCCCCCAACAGCGCCGATGATTGTCGAGGCGCGGACATTGATCTCGAGGCGCAGCAGGCCGTAGCTCAGGAAATTGGGCATCACTTGCGGCACGATGCCGAACCAGACGCGCTCGGGCCAGTTTCCGCCGACAGCACGCAGGCCTTCGTCGGCCTTCATGTCGGCGTTCTCGACGACCTCAAAGAACATCTTTCCGAGCGCGCCGATGGTGTGCAGAGACACCGCGATGATCGCCGGGATGGCGCCCATCGAGAGCACGGCGAGGAAGAAGCCGGCGATGACGATCTCGGGGAAGGCGCGCAGGATTTCGAGGAAACGGCGGACGAAGAAGCGCAGCCAGCGCTGGGTCACCAGGTTGGAGGCCGCGAGGAAGCAGAGCAGGAAGCCGAAGGCGAAACCGATCAGCGTCGAGACGAGCGCGATGTTGATCGTCTCCAGCATCTTGTAGACGTATTCGGGCAAATAGAACGAGCCGAACAGATACATCCGACCTTCGGGGTAGTCGAACTTCAGGCTGCCGTCGGCATAGGGCGAAGGCAGGTCGAACATGGCGCGCCAGACATCGAAGACGTCGCGCGGGATCATCTGGTCGACGAAGTCGAAGAAATGCGGCAGCCGATCGAAGAACTTGCCGGCATTGCTGTCATTGGCGAACCAGAGCGATCCGGACAGCGCGATGAAGAGGATGAACAGGCCGCCCGCCGTATAGAGGCGGCGGCGGCTGGCGAGTTCGCGCCAGTGCTGCTCGACCGCGAGGCCGGCTTCCGAGAGGGGCATTGTCATGAGGTTTCCGTTCGATCCCGGACAAAAAAGGGACGCGCCGCGTGTTTCTCGCGGCGCGTCCGGGAGGCTTGGGGTTTAGCTGCCGATCTGCGCCTTGCGGGCGTCGATCACAGGCTGGTAGAACTCAGGGGTGACTTCGGTGAAGCCCTTGAAGTCGCCGCCCTGGATGGCCGCAAAGCAAGCCGGATCGGTCTCCGGCAGCTTGACCATGTAATCCTTGAACTTACTCTTGATGCCGGCGTCGAGCGAGGTGCGAACGACGATCGGACCGTTCGGGATCAGCGGCGACTTCCAGACTTCGACCAGGTCGTCCATGTCGAGGATGCCCTTGTCGACCATCTTACGGAGATTGCCGGAGGTATAGCCATCCGTGAATTCGCCGACACCCGAACCAAAGGTCGTGCCGGCGTCGAAGGTGCCCTTGAGCACTTCAAGGACGAGGTTTTCATGACCACCGCCGAAGCCGGTCTCGGCGAAATAGTCTTTCACGGCGACGCCGCCGAGATCCTTGGGCAGCGCAGTGACGGGGATCAGGTAGCCCGAGGTCGAGTCAGCATCGGCGTAGCCGAGCTTCTTGCCCTTGAGGTCTTCGAGCTTGGTGATGCCCGAATCCTTCTTGGCGACCATGATGGTGTAGTAGCCGGTGGCGCCGTCGGTCTGGACGGTGGTCAGGATCGGCTCGACCGCATCCTTGTTCTGCAGATAGATCTTGGCGTAGCCCGAAGCGCCGAGTTCGGCGTAGTCGAGCGTGCCGCCGAGCAGTCCCTGGATGGTGCCGTCATAGTCAGCGGCCGGGAACAGCGACACCTTCTCGACGCCGATGGCCTTGGGCAGCTGGTCGACGAGGCACTGGAAGTTGCGCAGGCGGTCGGCTTCGTTTTCGCCGCCGATCAGGCCGATGCGGAATTCCTTGAGGTCGGCTGCATTGGCCGAACCGATCGCCAGCACGGCGAGCGAAGCGGCACCCAGAAGTGCTTTCTTGAACATCACAGTTCTCCAGTTTGGCCCAGCACCTTGCCGGGTCATTGCAGTTGATGATTACCGGCCCTTGACGTGGGCGAGACGAACGCGAGCAGCCTCAGGCCGGGGCGTAGGCCGGTTCGAGAGGTGCGGCGGATACGGGAACCCTGACCTTGACCGGGCGGATGCTGGTCGAGGTGATGGCTTCGGAAATTTCAGTGCCGTCGGCGTCGGCACCGTAGACGAGGCGCACGGCCTCGATGGTGAGGTCTTCGGGCGCGCCGTCGAAGACCACAGCGCCGCCCTGCATGCCGATGATGCGGTTGCAGTAGGTGCGTGCGGTGTCGAGCGTGTGCAGATTGGTGATGACGGTGATGCCGTCGCGCAGGTTGATGTCGCGCAACGCGTCCATCACCACCTTGGCGTTGAGCGGGTCCAGCGAGGCGATCGGCTCGTCGGCGAGGATCAGCTTGGGCTCCTGCATCAGGGCACGTGCAATGGCGACGCGCTGCTGCTGGCCACCGGACAGGGTTCCAGCCGGCTGGAGGGCGGTGCGGGCGATGTCGAGGCGCTCAAGTGCGGCGATCGCCCGGATGCGCTCTTCACGCGTAAAGATCGAGAGCAGGTTGAGCGCGGTGGAGCGGTGGTTGAGGCGGCCGAGCAGGACGTTGGTCAAGACGTCGAGGCGCGGGACCAGGTTGAACTGCTGGAAGATCATGGCGCAGTCGCGCTGCCATCGGCGCAGCTGCGTGCCGCGCAGCGACGACACTTCGGTGCCGTCGAAGGAAATTGAGCCCTCGCTCGGGTCGATCAGGCGGTTGATGGTCTTGAGCAGGGTCGACTTGCCGGCGCCGGAGCGGCCGATGATGCCGACCATCTGGCCCGGCTGGATTTTGAGGTTGACGCCGTTGACGGCGACATTCTTGCCGAAGCGGCGCGTCACGTTGCGGATTTCGAGCATCTTGGCTTCCCTGTCCCGTCGGGCCTTTTCGCCCTTGTCTGCGATGGGCCTAGACCCGGGACGTGAAGCTGCAATGTCGGGACCATGTCAGTTTTGTTACGATGCACAGGCCGAAGCGCGAAAAACACGGCTTTTGAGGGCAAATATCGCTGCTTTTTGGAATCCCGTTTCTGAAATCGGCTTTCGCGAACCGCGATGGCCCGCTGTGATCTCTGCCTGTGTCAGGCCGCCTGTTGGCGGTCTTTCCAGTTCTCGTGCTGCTTGCCCCATGCCGACATTGCTGTCACGGCATCGTTCAGGCTCAAGCCCAGCGGCGTGATCGAATATTCGACGCGCGGCGGCACCTCTTCATATGCATGCCGGCTGATCAGCCCGTCGGTCTCCATCTGCCGCAATTGTTGCGTCAGCACCTTCTCGCTGATGCCCGGCAGCAAGCGGCGCAGTTCGGCAAAGCGATGGGGCCGCAGGTGCAGTTGCCACAGCAGCGCGGTTTTCCACTTGCCGCCGATGGCCTGCATGGCTGCGGCAAAACCGCAGCTGTCCGGTTCCTTGTGCCTCATCTTCCAGCTCCTGTCATGATATCAACGGCTTACTTCAAAGTGCGTACTTCTCAATGCAGTGACGGTACATATGTTTGGTCCGAGCGCGCGCCAAACATGAACCAGCCCCTCGTCGCAAGGGGCCTTCGCATTTCGGAGAAAAATCGTGAATATAGATGTCTGCGTGCTCGGCACGGGCCGTATGGGCTCGTCCATTGTCCGAACTTTGTTCGACCAGGGCTACCAGCATGCATGACGGGGAGACGAAACGCACCGCCACCTGTTCGTGTCGCGGCGTGAAACTCGTCCTCGCCGGGGAGCCGAGACGAGTCTATGCTTGCAGTTGCACCGAGTGCCAGAGATGCACCGGGACGGCATTCTCCTACCGCGCCATCTATGCGGATTCCGCCGTCGTTAGCCAGGAAGGCGAGACCAGGTCGTGGCGGCGAGCCGGCGCGTCGGGACAATGGCTGGAGCAGACATTCTGCACCACCTGTGGATCGGTCGTCTTCATGCGGGCGGAAGCGTTGACGGCGGCGCTGTCGGTCTCGGTTGGCTGCCTGGAGGATCAGGGGTTCCCGGCGCCGGTCGTGCTCCACTGGCCGAACAGCAAGCACGATTGGCTTTGTCTCGAAGGTGTGCCCGAGGCGGGCTCGCCTCGAAAGGGAAATCACAAGGAGTAGTACGAAAACCAGGCAGCTGGCTGTCAGCATTGTACTCAAGCGCAGCCCGCTGACGGCCGCAGCTGCCGGTCGGACATAAGGTCCACTTGCGGAAATCCTGGAAAAAGCATGACGAATCAATATTTTGCCGAATTTCGGCAAGAATCTGCCAAAACTTGGCCTGCAAACCCTGACACTACAGTTGTTAGTCATTATATGAGGGCGGACGACACTTTGAGGATCCGCTGATGAAATTGTCCCGAACGACCCGCTTCGCCACGCTTTTCGCGGGCCTGTTCCTCGCCTTCTCCATGATTGCCGTCGACCACGCCGATGCACGGCGCGGCGGCAGCTTCGGCAGCAGGGGTACGCGTACCTTCCAGTCGGCGCCGCCGACCCGCACCGCGCCGCAGCCGACCGCGCCGGTCGAGCGTTCGATGACGCCCAACACCGGTCAGGCAACCAACCCGGCCGCCACCAGTGCAGCCCGTCCTGGCGCGACTGCACCGCAGCGCCCCGGCTTCATGGGCGGCTTCGGCGGCGCGATGATCGGCGGCCTGCTGATGGGTGGCCTGCTCGGCATGATGATGGGCCAAGGCTTTGGCGGCATCGCCGGCATGTTCGGCATGCTGATGCAACTGCTGCTGATCGGCGGCGCCATCTGGCTCGCCCTGCGCTTCTTCCGTTCGCGCCAAGCCACCGGTCCGGCGATGGCCGGCGCGGGTGCCGGCGGCGGTAACTTCAACTACCGCGACGCGGCACCGTCTGGAGACAGCGGCAAGGCCAATGGCGGCAGCCGTTCGTTCAGCATTCCGAGCATCGGCAGCAGCCGCGCCGAGGCCGCGCCGCAGCAGCCTGCCAGCAAGGACATTACCGTGTCGGGCGAAGATCTCGACACGTTCCAGCGCCTGCTGACCGAGGTCCAGGAAGCGTTTGGCCGCGAGGACCACAAGGCGTTGCGTCGCCTGGTGACGCCGGAGATGGTGTCCTATCTCTCGGAAGAATTGGCCGACAACGCTCAGAACGGCGTCCGCAACGACGTGACCAACGTCCAGCTCCTGCAGGCCGACATTGCCGAAAGCTGGAACGAAGGCGACCGCGACTACGCCACTGCGGCAATGAACTATTCGTCGATCGACGTGACCCGCAACCGCACGACCGGCGAAGTGGTGGACGGCGACGCAAACGAGCCGAGCGAGACGACCGAGCTGTGGACCTTCGTCCGCCAGAACGGCGGCGACTGGCAGCTCTCGGCTATCCAGGACGCCTGAACCGTTTCAGACTGATTACAACGCCCGCGGTCTTCCCTTTCAGGGAGGCGCGGGCGTTTCCGCGTCGGGCGGTGCCTGCTCGGTTGCGCCGCAAATCCAATTGCTCTCGAAATTATTCTGGGCAAGGTTGAGAGCTCGGGAGATCGGGATCATCCGATCCGGCACCTTCGTTCGGGTGTCCAGGCGAAGCTCGGATGGCCATGGCCGACAATGTTTTCGTTTCGCCAGATTTCCTGACGCTCACGCTCGGCATCATCGTCTATTTCGTCGGCGTGCTGCTCAACCGTCACATTGCTTTCCTGCGCAACTACAACATCCCAGAGCCGGTCACCGGCGGGTTTCTCGCGGCCGTGGCCGTTTTGGCGTTCTACCAATTGTCAGGCACGGAGATCGTCTTCGAGATGACCACGCGCGACAGGCTGCTGGTCATCTTCTTTGCCACCGTCGGCGTCAATGCGCGGCTGGTCGACCTGCTGGTCGGGGGACGGGCGTTGGCGGTGTTGTGCGTGCTGACCGTGCTTTTCGTCTTTCTGCAGAATGGCGTCGGCACGCTTGGAGCCTGGCTGTTCGGCCTGCCCTCTGCTGCAGGCGTCATCATGGGGTCGATCGCCTTTGTCGGTGGCCATGGCACGACGATTGCCTGGGCGCCGGCGATCGCCGCAGAGCACGGTTTTCCGGCCGCCCTTGAAGTCGGCACCGCCGCGGCGACGCTCGGGCTGATCGTCGCCAGCGTCCTCGGCGGGCCGGTGGCAAAGTTCCTCATCGAGCGTGGCAAGCTAACCGCCGACGCGAGCGGACCCGACGGGGAATCGGCCGTCGCCCGGGCGGAGGCCGCGCCGATCGACAAGTCGAACTTCATGCAGGCGCTTTTGCTGGTCAACGTCGCCGTGGTGCTCGGCTATTTGGTTCACGGCCCGGTCACGGCGATGGGCGTGAAGCTGCCATTGTTCGTGCCTTGCCTGATCATGGGGGTCGTCCTGTCGAACACGATCCCCTACATCTTTCCGCGCATGCCATGGCCAGCGCGCTCGCCCGCAATGTCGCTGATCTCCGACTATTCGCTCTCGGCCTTCCTCGCCATGTCGCTGATGAGCATGCAGCTCTGGACGCTTGCCGGGGTTGCCGGCCCGCTGCTGGTCGTCGTTGCCATGCAGGCGCTGCTCGCTGTGGCCTTCATCCTGATCGTGCTGTTCCCGCTTTTGGGAAGAGACTACCAGGCGGCGGTGCTGAGCGCCGGCTTTACCGGCCTTTCGCTCGGCGCCACGCCCACCGCCATCGCGTCGATGACGGCGGTGACCAGGCACTATGGCCCGTCACCGAACGCCTTCATCATCCTGCCGCTGGTCTCGGCGTTTTTCGTCGACCTGGTCAACATGATCGCGATCCAGTTTTTCCTGGCGGGGTGAGGGCTCCTCAGCCGCCGTGCTTTTCCAGGAACTCTTCCGCCGAGAGGTTGCGGAAATCGTCGAGGGCAACGCGCAGCCTGGCGTGGTCCCAGTCCCACCAAGCCAGCGCCTGGAAGCGATCCGCTGTCGTGCGGTCGAAGCGCTCGCGCAGCGGCTTGGCGGGCACGCCGGCGACAATGGTGTAGGGCGCGACATCCTTGGTGACGACAGCGCCCGAGCCGACCGCCGCGCCGTCGCCGACGGTAACGCCCGGCAGCACCGTCGAGCCGTGGCCAAGCCAGGTGTCGTGGCCGATGGTCACCGCGTTCGACCGGCGCCATTCGAAGAACTCGGTCTCGTGGCTGGCATCTTCCCAATAGTCCGAGGCGCGGTAGGTGAAGTGATGCAACGTCGGCCGCCAGGTCGGATGGTTCGTGGCGTTGCAGCGCACGCTTGCTGCGATGTTGGAGAATTTGCCGACCGTCGTGCACCACAGGCTGCAGTCCTGCATGACGTAGGAGTAGTCGCCGAGCGAACTTTCGCTGATGCGGGTGCGCTCGGAGACTTCGGTCCAGCGGCCGAGCGTCGACTGCGTCACCTCGGCCGATGGGTGGATCCAGGGCTGTTCGGACAGCTTGCGGCTCATGCTGCGACCTTTCCGGCGGCAAATGTGGTGACGTCGATGATGCGGTCGGCGACCGCCTCGCGCACGTCGGCGTCGTGGAAGATGCCGAGCAGGGCCACACCCTTCAGCTTCTTCTCCTCAATCAGTCCGATCACCACCTCGCGGTTGGTGGCGTCGAGCGATGCCGTCGGCTCGTCGAGCAGGAGCACCGGATGGTCGGTGATGAAGCCACGGGCGATGTTGACGCGCTGCTGCTCGCCGCCGGAGAAGGTGGCGGGCGGCAGGCTCCACAGACGTTCCGGCAGGTTCAGCCGGCCGAGCAGTTCCGAGGCGCGGGCATGAGCCTCGGAGCGTTCGGTGCCGCGGGCGACCAGCGGCTCGGCGACGACGCCGAGTGCCGAGACGCGCGGAACGGTGCGCAGGAACTGGCTGACATAGCCGATGGTGTCGCGGCGCACCGAAAGCACGGTGCGCGGATTGGCAGTGGCAAGATCGACAAGCTGGCCATGGTGATCGACGATGATCTGGCCCTGGTCGACGCCGTAGTTACCGTAGACCATCTTCAGGATCGAGCTCTTGCCGGCGCCAGAGGGGCCACCGAGCACGGCGCATTCGCCAGCCCTGACCGAGAACGAGACATTGGCGACCACCGGCAGGCGGATGCCGCCACGCAGATGCATGGTGAAGGCCTTGGAGACCTCCGAGACGATGAGGGGAGTGGCCATGTCAGAATCTTTCCTTGATGAGCATGATCTTGCCCGAAAACCGGGAACCACTTTTCGGGACCATGCTCAGACCTGCAGGATGGAGGAGACGAGGAGCTGGGTGTAGGGCGCGCGCGGATCATCGAGCACACGGTCGGTGAGGCCGGCTTCGACGACATGGCCGTCCTTCATCACCATCATGCGCTGCGACAGCAGCCGTGCGACGGCGAGGTCATGCGTGACCACGATGGCCGCGAGGCCGAGGTCGGTGACCAGTCCGCGCAACAGATCGAGCAGGCGCGCCTGCACCGAAACGTCGAGCCCGCCGGTCGGCTCGTCCATGAACACCAGCCGCGGGCCGGTAACGAGGTTGCGGGCGATCTGCAGGCGCTGGCGCATGCCGCCCGAGAAAGCGCGGGGTTCGTCGTCGATGCGCGCCTCGTCGATCTCGACGCGGCCGAGCCAATCGACTGCGGTAGCGCGGATGTTGCCATAGTGGCGGTCACCGACGGCCATCAGCCGTTCGCCGACATTGGCGCCGGCCGACACCGTCATGCGCAGCCCGTCGGCCGGGTTCTGGTGGACGAAACCCCAGTCGGTGCGCATCAGGAAGCGGCGCTCGGCCTCGCTCATGCGGTAGAGGTCGCGCCACTGGCCGTCGCGCATGCGGTAGCTCGCAGTGCCCGACGTCGGCAGCAGCCGCGTCGACAGGCAGTTGAGCAAGGTGGTCTTGCCCGAGCCGGATTCACCGACGATGGCCAGCACTTCGCCCGGCCAGAGGTCGAAGGAGATGTCCTCGCAGCCGATGCGCGAACCGTAATATTTGGACAGCGCCGTAACGCGCAGAAGCGGTTCATCGGTCATTGGGCAGGCTCCAGGATATCGGGCGAGAGGTGGCCGCGATGGCCGCAGGCCTGGCGCGTCTCGCAATGGTCGGTGTCGGAACAGACGAACATGTGCCCGCCCTTGTCATCGAGGATGACCTCGTCGAGATAGACTTGCGCGGCCCCGCACAGCGCACAGGGCTGGTCGAAGGTCTGGATCTCGAAGGGATGGTCCTCGAAATCGAGGCTGACCACCCTGGTGAAGGGCGGCACGGCATAGATACGCTTCTCGCGGCCGGCGCCGAACAGCTGAAGCGCGGGCGACATGTGCATCTTGGGATTGTCGAACTTCGGTGTCGGCGAGGGGTCCATCACGTAGCGGCCCTCGACCTTGACCGGATAGGCATAAGTCGTGGCGATGCGGCCGTGCCTGGCGATGTCCTCGTAGAGCTTGACGTGCATCAGCCCGTATTCCTCGAGCGCGTGCATCTTCCGTGTCTCGGTCTCTCGCGGTTCGAGGAAGCGCAGCGGCTCGGGGATCGGAACCTGGTAGACCAGCGTCTGACCCTCGGTCAGCGGATATTCCGGGATACGGTGACGGGTCTGGATGATCGTCGCCTTCGCCGTCTCGGTGGTCACTGCGACATCGGCGACCTTCTGGAAGAAGGCGCGGATCGAGACGGCATTGGTCGTGTCGTCGGCGCCCTGGTCGATGACCTTGAGCACGTCCTCAGGACCGATGATCGCGGCGGTCACCTGCACGCCGCCGGTGCCCCACCCATAGGGCATCGGCATTTCGCGGCTGGCGAACGGCACCTGGTAGCCGGGAATGG
Organism: Aminobacter ciceronei; assembly: GCF_014138625.1. Classification (GTDB taxonomy): domain Bacteria; phylum Pseudomonadota; class Alphaproteobacteria; order Rhizobiales; family Rhizobiaceae; genus Aminobacter; species Aminobacter ciceronei. The sequence goes on along the minus strand of NZ_JACJHY010000042.1, from coordinate 30,804 downwards.
CAATGCCCTTGAGGATCGCCCTGCGGATCATCCGCTTGGTCTGCTCGTCGAGATAGGCGAAGTTGTAGGTTGCGATGTCAGACATGGCAGGCAGATCCGATTTGCGCTAACTCTTTGCCGCGTTGACCATCGCAACGAGGGGGAGCCGCATGGATTCTTCGGGGTGGATTCGTGTCTTGGTGCTGGTGGCCCTTGCTGTAACTGCTGTCGCATTTTTCGCGCGGAGCAAGCCAAAGCCGACAAAGCGAGCCTGGGAGAATGATGGTGCTCCGGAACGCGACCTCGGCTCCTGACATTTGGGCGATTGAGTTGGGAGAACTCATTCGGCTGCCTCCCTTGTCTCGGTCTGATCTGTAGCTTGACGCTTTTCATGCTCGCCGCGCATGCGGCGGACGAGGTCGAGTTCGGCCTGGAAGTCGACATAGTGCGGCAGCTTCAGGTGTTCGACGAAGCCGGTCGCCTGGACGTTGTCTGAGTGCGAGATGACGAACTCTTCGTCCTGCGCGGGGGCGGTGATGTCCTCGCCCAGTTCGCCGGCGCGCAGCGCGCGGTCGCACAATGACATTGCCATGGCCTTGCGCTCGGACTGGCCGAAGACCAGCCCGTAGCCGCGGGTGAACTGCGGCGGCGCCTTGGCCGAGCCCTTGAACTGGTTGACCATCTGGCACTCGGTTACGCGGATGCGGCCGAGGCTTATGGGGAAGGGCAGTTCAGGTACGTCGAGCTCGAGCTCGACCTCGCCGATGCGGACCTCGCCGACAAAGGGATGGCTGCGGCCATAGCCGCGCTGCGTCGAGTATCCGAGCGCCAAAAGAAAACCCTCGTCGCCGCGCGACAGCGCCTGCAGGCGGATGTCGCGCTCCATCGGAAACTCGAGCGGCTCGCGGGTGATGTCACCCGTGAGGTGGTCCTCGGGCAGCTCGCCGTCGGCCTCGATCAGCCCTTCATGGGCGAGGATCTCGGACACACGCGCCATACGCTGGCCGTCGCCTTCGCGCTGCTCGGGAGTAGCCACTTCGGCATCGGTGGCGAGTTCCGGGTCGAGCAGGCGGTGGGTGTAGTCGAAGGTCGCGCCGAGCAGCTGGCCGCCGGGCAGGTCCTTGTAGGTCGCCGAGACACGGCGCTCGACCTGCATGGCAGCCGTGTCGATCGGCCTCGTGTAGCCGAAGCGCGGCAAGGTGGTGCGATAGGCGCGGACGAGGAAGATCGCCTCGATCAGGTCGCCGCGCGACTGCATGATGGCGAGCGCGGCAAGCTCACGGTCATAGAGCGAGCCTTCCGACATGACGCGGTCGACGCCGAGCGCCAACTGTTCGACGATCTGCTCGATGCGCAGCGACGGCACCGAGCGGTCACCGCGGCGGCGGTCGGCGAGAAGGCGATGGGCGTTGGCGATGGCGGCTTCGCCGCCTTTGACAGCAACATACATATCAGGCCTCCATCGTCTTTGCGCGGACAGTGCGGGGCAGGCAGGCGACCGCTCCGGGCGCCGCCAGGATCACGTCGACGCCGCGCGGGAAGCGGGCGCCATTCTGCTTCCACTGCTCGACGAAATGGCGCGGCAGAGGCGTCGGCGCGATGCTGTCAGTCGTCTCGATGCCGGGGCCCTCGAGATGCAGCGGCGCGCCATCGGTCAGGCTGTCGACCTGCAGGATCAGTGTCGTCGAGCGATCGGGATATTCCTGCGTTCCTTGCGCAAAGTTTTCGAGCGAGATCAGGTTGGCCGGGTTGGCGACAAGGGCGAAATGCGCGTCGGCCGGTGTCGCGGCCAGCGGCGCGCCGGTGTGGAAGCCGAGCCAGGACTTTGCCGACGAGACCTGCAGCCCGGCATCGAGCCAGAGCGGAGTGTCGTGGTCGCACAAGCTCAACGCCACCGCGCCTGCGGTTGCCGCCAGCGGTGCAGGCGGCTGTGCCAGGCCAGCTACCTGCTGGACCGTTCCGGGACGCGCCATGGCGTCCATGACGGCGCGGAATACCGTCTGGGCATTAAAAACCGGGGCGGCAAAGCCGCCGTCAATCACATCCATCTGATCCATCAGTCCTCTCCACGCACCATGGTGAAAAAGTCGACCTTGGTCGCTGCCGTCTCGGCACGACTGGTCGCATCGGCTTCGGCTTGTGCGGCACGCAACGGTGCGATGACCTTCTCTTCGATGTCGGCGCGGCGGTCGGCATTCTGCCAAAGGGCATCAGTGATGGCCGAAAGGCGGGCCTTGTCCTTGTCGCGGCCGAGCGCATAGGAATGGCCGATCTCGCCGCTCGGCAAACGCACCGTGGCGCGGGTCACCGTCGCCTCGCCGAAGTTGAACGGCGCGCCGCCGCCGCCGATACGGCCACGAACCGACACGAGGCCGGTCTCCGGTCCGCGCAGCATCTCGGCTTCGCCAGAAATGCCTGCCGCCGCGCACAGCCGCTTCAACTCGTCCACTGGTGCTAGCGAAAGCGCCGCCATGGCCGTCTTGCGCGCCGTCTCCAGTTCTCTTTCCTGCCGTCGGTCCATCGCTTTCGCTGCTCCACTTCACATTTGTCTATTGTTCTATACAATCGAACAACTTACAATGGGCTTGTAGCGAGGCTCCGTGACGGATGCATGACAAGTCGCAAACTGGGACGGTGGATTTGAGCGGGCAGGGACGAGAGCAGGCGGTGACACGCAAGAGCGGGGTGGCGCTGTGGCGCCAGATCGCCGACCAGATCAGGCAGGCGATATCGGCTGGAACTCTGGGCGCCGATGGCAAGCTGCCGCCCGAAATGATCCTGTCCGAACGCTTCGGCGTCAATCGCCATACCTTGCGCAGCGCCATTGCCGCGCTTGTCCAGGAAGGTGTGTTGCGCGCCGAGCAGGGGCGCGGCACTTTCGTCGAGAGCCGCCAGAAGCTCTCCTACCCAATTTCGGCGCGGACGCGCTTTTCCACAGGGCTGCGCGAGCAGACACGCGAGCGCCGCAGCATCCTCCTGGCCGACGCCATAGAGCCTGCCCTCAGCCGTGTCGCCGAAGCCCTGGGGCTTGCGCCGGATGCGCCGGTGCTCCGGCTGGAAACGCTGAGCGAGGCCGACGGCCGGCCGGTGTCGCGCGCGACGAGCTGGTTCGACGCCGAGCGCTTCCCCGACTTCGCACGGGTCTACGCCGAGACCGCGTCGATCACGCTCGCTTTCCAGCATTTTGGAATCGAGGACTATTTCCGCAAGTCGACACTGGTTTCGGCGCGCCATGCCGATGCCGCCGACCTGACCGATCTCAAGCTGTCCGCCGGCGCCATCGTACTCGTCGCCAGGGCGATCAACGTCGACACCGCAGGCGTGTCGGTCCAGTACGCTGAAACCCGCTTTGTCGCCGACAGGGTCGAGCTCAGCGTCTCGACGGAGGCCTGAGGTTCCAGCTATTTGCCGCGGCCGCCAAGGCGCATGGCGGTTCATCTCAGCGTATCGTCGATTCCTGGCGTTTGGATGCGATTCCCATGGCCGTGCTTAGTTGGCTGCCAGCGCAACCTATGCGGGGTCTGCTGGCTGCATATGTTGGTGGGCAAACAAGATTCTTTCTAACAATGCTTGACATTTGTCCGGTTTAGAGAAAAATTCCAGTTTAGTGGAATTTGCGGACGGAATGTCGGAATTCAGGACTGGCTTGGTGGAGGACTTTGCGCCAGTTCATTAGTAGTCTGTAAAACACCGCTGAGAATACCTCTTCGCCGGCTTGTCGGTCGCGCAGTCCTTTCGACTGCGTGAGGGCGGGTTTTATTGCGCGGCGAAAGCCGTGCGCGTGATCGATATTATCCAAATGGGGAACATAATGAACAATATTCTGGTACCGAACCGCCGTACCGCGCTGAAGATGCTTGGTGGTGGCGCCGCCGTCCTTGCCATGCCCGCCGTGATCCGCCCGACCCCCGGCTGGGCTGCGAACGGCGTGTTGAACATCACCACCTACGACAAATTCCTGCCGCAGGAATTCCTCGACAAGTTCCAGAAGGACAGTGGAATTCAGGTCAACATCCGGCTGACCGACGACCAGGGCAAGCAATACAATCTGCTCACCGCCGAGGGCGCAAATCCCTCGACCGACATCGTCACCGTCGCCGGCCATCGTTATTCGCAGTTCATCGCCTCGAAGCTGCTGCAGCCGCTCGACACCGGCAAGATTCCGAACTGGAAGAACCTCAACCCGGCCTACCAGAACGCTGCCTGGGCGCGCGTCGACGACAATCTCTGGGGCCTGCCGATCCTCGCCGGCTATGAGGGGCTCGCCCGCAATGTCGACTATGTGAAGGAAGCGCCGAGCTGGGAGATCATGTTCGACCCGCAGTACAAGGGGCAGACCTCCTATATCGTCAGCGATTTCATGACCATCGTCATGCAGTATCTCGGCCATGACGGCGACTTCGTCAGCTATGTCGACAAGGCCGACGTGGCGCAGAAGGCGACCAACGAAGCGCGCGACTTCCTCATCAAGCACAAGGACATGGTGCGCAAGTACTATGACGCCGGCTCGGAAGTGCAGCAGATGTTCATCAACGAGGACATTTATCTCGGCCATTCCTGGTCGGGTCCGGCTGCCAAGCTGATCATGGACGGTCATCCGATCAAGCTGTCGGTGCCGAAGGAAGGCACGTTCGGCTTCTGCTATACGCTCAACGTCGTCAACAACGCGCCCAACGCCGAGAACGCCTACAAGCTGCTCGATGCCGTGCTGGCAAGCCCGGAGGTGGGGGCCGCAATGACCCGCCAGTCGGGCTACAGCTCGACGATCAACGGCGTCGCCGACCTGCTCAACGACCGCGAAAAGCTCGCCTCGACGCTGCCCCAGGAAGAGCTTGAGCGCATCGTCTTCTTCTCGTCGGTCAATCGCGACATGAAGAACGAGATGATCGACCGGGCGACCGCTGAGGTCAAAGCGGCCTGACGAGGCGAAAGCCTCGCACGGCCCATCGCCTGTCCCGGAGCGCTGCGACGATCTCCGGGACAGGCTGCCGGCCTGTCATGTGCATGACCCTCGAAAATCGGGCACGGTTTTCGGGTGGGCTCATGCACCGGTTCAGAGAGTTACAGCGTTCTGAGCGAGGCGCTGTAGTCCCACAACGCGCGATGACTGACCTGCCGGCAATGCCTGGCGGTACAAGTTGGGCTGCGCCAACCGAGATTGTTTGATGGTGAGTAGCAACACGACAGCCGGCTATGCGGCAGGGCGCGGCGACGCGCCGGTGCCCAAATATTCGACCGGCATCGCCAAGGTGGTCAATTCCGCGCTCTACCGGCATACGCTGGGGGCCGCTGTCGAGTCCCGGATCGGCCGGATCATCCTTCTGGCCGGGGTGCCGCTGGTCTGGCTGATCATGCTGCATGTCGGGCCGATCTATCAGATGCTGAAGATCAGCCTGATGTCCCACTACCCGGTGCTGCCGGGTGTGGAATCGCACTTCACCCTGGACAACTACGCGATCTTCTTCAAGGAATCGCTCTACTTCACGCCGCTGATCAAGAGCTTCATCTTCGCCACGGCAGCGACGGCGGTGACGCTGGTTGTGGTCTACCCGGTGGCCTACTACGTCGCCAAGGTCGTCAAGCCGGAGGGCCGTTCCAAGGCGCTGCTGTTGCTGCTGGTGCCGTTCTGGGCCGGTGAGTTGATCCGCACCTTCTCGGTGATCATGCTTCTTGCCAACCGCGGCGCGGTCAACGTGCTCTTGCGCGAGATCGGCCTGATCGACCGGCCGATCCCGATGCTCTACACCTCGTTCTCGCTCGGCTTCGGCCTGGTCTACCTGATCTGCCTCTACATGCTTTTGCCGCTCTATTCGGCGATCGAGAAGATCCCGGGACAATATCTGGATGCGGCTGCCGATCTGGGCGCCGGTCCGTTCACCCGCTTCCGCCGGATCATCCTGCCGCTGTCCAAGGACGGCATCGTCTCGGGCTGCTCGCTGGTGTTCCTGACCTGCATCGGCGTCTTCGCGACCCCGATGCTGCTCGGCGGACCCAACACCGTGCTGTTTCCTGAAACCATCAGCGGCTTCTTCCATGGCGCCAGCGACAAGTGGCCGGTCGGCGCCGCCTTTGCGCTGATCATGCTGGTCACCGCCTTGATCACCGCAGGCATCTTCATGCGCCTCGTCGGCGGCAAGAAAAGGAGTGCATTCTGATGCGCAACATGTTTGCAGACGCTCCGCGCACGTCGCTGACGGCGATCTACTGGGCCTTCCTGCTTTACCTGCTCCTGCCGCTCACGCTGATGATGGCGATGAGCTTCAAGGACGCCAACTTCGTCGCCTTCCCGATCGGCGATTGGACCCTCGACTGGTATGCCAAGGTGATGCAGGACAAGCAGTTCCTGGAAGCCTGCCTGTACTCGGTGATGATCGCCGCCGCCTCGACGCTCGCCGCAACCACGCTCGGTACCTGGATCGCCATGCTGATCGTCGCCGAAGGCATCAAGGGCCAGGTCATCATCTTCGCGCTCGCCTGCCTTCCGGCTGTCGTGCCAGGCATGATCTCGGCCATCTCGCTGCGCATCTTCATCTCGACAATCGACATGCCGACGGGAACCGCGGCCATCATCCTCGGCCACACGGTGCATGCAGTGCCCTTCGTGGTGGTGATGGCGCTGACCCGCCTGCGCTCGATGCCGGGCAATCTCGTCGATGCCGCGCGTGACCTCGGTGCCGACAGCATCGTTGCCTTCTTCCGCGTCACGCTGCCCTATCTCGGGCCGGCGCTTGTCGGCGGCATGATCTTCTGCGTGCTTCTGTCGATCGACGACTTCGTGCGCACCTTCTTCCTGGGCGGCTATCGTCCGACCCTTCCCATGCTGATCTTCGCCAAGGTGCAGGGCGGCATGTCTCCTGAAATCAACGCAATGGCGACACTCGTCCTGGTGGTTACCGCCGCCGTCGGACTTTACGCCGAATACATGACCCGCCGCGCGAGGACCCGCTGATGCAACCCGTCGTCCAGTTCGACAATGTCACCAAGAGCTACGGCAAGCATGTTGCCGTCGAGAACCTGAACCTCAGCATCGAGGCGGGCAAGTTCGTCACGCTGCTCGGCCCGTCCGGCTGCGGCAAGTCGACTTCGCTGCGCATGCTCGGCGGCTTCGAGACGCCGAACTCCGGCCGCATCCTGCTCGGCGGCAAGGACGTGACGCGCGTGCCGCCCAACAAGCGCAACGTCAACATCGTGTTTCAGGACTACGCGTTGTTTCCGCATATGAGCATTGCCAAGAACATTGCCTTCGGCCTCGAGCTCAAGGGGTTTGACAACCAGCACATCCACCGCCGCGTCTCGGAGCTGCTCGAGCTTGTCCAACTGCAGGATTATGCCAAGCGGTTGCCGTCGGAGCTGTCGGGCGGCCAGCGCCAGCGCGTCGCGCTGATGCGCGCCTTGGCTCCCGATCCGGAGGTGCTGCTGCTCGACGAGCCGCTGTCGGCGCTCGACGCCAAGCTGCGCCAGCAGATGCAGATCGAGCTCAAGTCGATCCAGGAAAAGACCGGCAAGACCTTCATGTTCGTGACCCACGACCAGGAAGAGGCGCTGACCATGTCCGACACGATCGTGGTCATGAACAAGGGCCGCATCGAGCAGATGGGTGACCCGAACACGCTTTATGGCCGTCCAGGCTCTGTGTTCGTCGCCAACTTCATCGGCGAGACCAATCTTTTGCGCAGCACGGTCGTCGGCACCGAAGGTGACCAGGCAGCGCTGAACTGGAACGGCGTCACCATCAAGGCAGCACAGGGCGGGCTTACGCCAAAGGCCGGTGACCACCTCTATGTCGTGCTGCGCCCCGAGGCGATCCACTGCTCGGCCGCCGAGCCGGAGAGTGGCAACCGCATCAAGGGCAAGATCCGCCAGCGCGTGTTCAAGGGCAACCACACCTCGCTTTCGGTCGAGGTCGGCGACGGGACCATGCTCAATGCGCTGGTCCATCCCGCCGACGTCAGCCAGCTCAATGGCGAGGAAATCTGGGTCGGCTGGAAGCCAGAGACGACGACGGTCATCCCCGACCGCCACGCGCACAACTGAGACGACAAACAGGCGACAAGGGCGGCCCGCGTCGAGAACCGGTGCGGGCCGACAGCAGGCAGGGCAGGACATGCGACATGACGAATTCGACCGGACACCAGGGGCGACCTATGGCGTTTGACGTACAAGCGCCGTTGCAAGCGGCCGCCGCCGGCCTCGCCGAGCTCGAACAGCGTGTTCGCGACGAGCTGGCCTGCCTGTGCTACCCGCCGTCGAACTGGGTGGTGCCGACATCAGCCGAGGGGGAAGAAAAGGTCCATGACGTCGTCGTCATTGGCGGCGGCATGTGCGGCCTGGTCGCGAGTTTCGCCCTCTTCGGTGCCGGCATCCAGAACATCCGCATCTTCGACCGCAGCCCGACGGGCTTCGAGGGGCCGTGGCTGACTTATGCCCGGATGGAGACGCTGCGCTCGCCCAAGCAGTTGACCGGCCCGGCCTATGGCATGGCGTCGCTGACCTTTCGTGCATGGTATGTCGCCCAGTTCGGCAACGATACCTGGGCTGAACTCGACAAGATCCCCCGGCCGATGTGGATGGAGTATCTGCGTTGGTACCGCAAGGTGCTCGACCTGCCGGTCGAGAACGGCGTCGAGGTCAAGACGATCGTGCCGGAAGGCGAATTGATGCGGCTGACGCTGTCGGGCGAGGGCGCTCGGGAAAAATCGGTGCTGACCCGCAAGGTGGTGATGGCGACCGGCCGTGACGGCATGGGCCATCCAAGCATTCCCGGTTTTGTCGACGGCTTGCCGCGAAACTATTGGGCGCATTCCTCCGATGCAATCGACTTCGCCGCCCTGCGCGGCAAGCGCGTGGTCGTTGTCGGCGTCGGCGCATCTGCCGTCGACAATTCCGCCGAGGCGCTGGAGGCAGGAGCGGCGGAAGTCCGCCATCTCATCCGCCGCAAGCAGATGCCCTGTATCAACAAGCTGATGGGCATCGGCTCGTTCGGCTTCACCGCTGCCTTCCCGCAGCTCGGCGATGCCCGGCGCTGGCAGATCATGAACTATTCGCTGCGCACCCAGACGCCAGCGCCGCGTGGCTCGACGATGCGTGTCAGCCGGCATCCCAATGCCTGGTTCCATTTCGATGCGGCGGTCGAGAAGGCCGAGCTCGACGGCGACGAGATCGTCATCTCGACCTCGCAGGGCAAGGCGGTCCGCTGCGACTTCCTGATCCTCGGCACTGGCTTCGGCGTCGATCCGCTGGCGCGCAAGGAGCTCGACGGTTACGCCGACAAGATCCTGCTGTGGCAGGACCGCTTCACGCCACCTGAAGGCCAGGAAAACACCGAGCTTGGCAACTACCCCTATCTTGCCAACGACTTCACCTTTCTCGAACGCGAGCCGGGACAGGCACCGTGGCTGGCCAACATCCACAGCTTCAACTCCGGGGCGGCCGCCAGCCTTGGCAAGATGAGCGGCGACATACCGGGCATCAGCGAAGGTGCGGCGTGGCTGGCGCGCGAGATCGCCGCAAAGCTCTACAGCGAGAATTTCGGCCAGTACTGGCAGCTCCTGCTCGACTACGACACGCCCGAACTGCGCGGTGACGAGTGGACGGCATCGCCCTTGCCGGACGAAGCGCCGGCAGCCGCCCGCAAGCAGGCATAAGAGGAACGGCATGACTGACACCATAGACGTGATCGCCGCGATCGTCGGCATAGCGCCGGGCAGCGAACTGGCGGCGGTCGTCGCCGGCCGCGCCGACATCATGGCGCTGACCCAGCAGACCCATGATGCGGCGCTGACGCCCGCTGAACCCGGCGGTCTGACCCATGCCGAGCGCGCAGCCCTGGCCTGCCGCATCGCCAAGATCAACGACGCCGGCGATTTCGAGGCGCATTTCGAAACCCTGCTCGACAGCTCGGGCGCCTCAGGCGACACCGCGCGCATTGCCGACATCTGGTTCGACGGCGGCGGCGACATCAGGCTCAAGGCCCTGATCCGCCATGTCGATCTCGTGGCACATGCGCCCAAGGATGCGACGCGCCGCGATATCGAACTGCTGCAGGAAGCCGGGCTAACCGACGCCGACATCGTGCGCCTGTCCGAGCTCGTCGCTTTCGTCAGCTATCAGATCAGGGTTGCCGCCGGGCTGCGGCTGATGCGGGGACTGGCATGAGCAAGGTCGTTCACGAATTCACCACCGCGGTCCCCGAGTGGAAGCCATACGTCAAGCCGCTCGATCTCGCGGATGCCACTCCGGCACAGCTCGAGGCGCTGAAGATCACGCCGTCCAACACCAAGGTGTCGGACTATGTGCTGGTGCTGGCCCATGACGTCGAGACGCTGACTCACCGCTCGCCGCTGTTCAACGGGGTGATGTACAACAAGGGCGGCCTGTCGCGCGCCGAGCGCGAGATCGGCGCCGTCGGCGCGTCGATCGTCAACCGCTGCATCTACTGTGCGGCGGTGCATGCCAGCCGCTACAACCAGCTGGCCAAGGACGAGACCGTCATTGCCGCGATCTTCGCCGACGGTGTCGAAGCGGTAATTTCGCCGCGGCTGAAGGCGATCCTCGACTTTTCGGTCAAGCTGTCGAAATGCCCCTCGGACGCCGATGCGTCCGACATGCAGGCGCTTGTCGACGCCGGTCTCGGCAAGGACGAGATCCTCGACCTGATCCTGTCGTCGTCGCTGTTCGGCTGGGCCAACCGGCTGATGCACACGCTTGGAGAACCGCTCGCCGAATAGTTGCCCGTGGCGTCGGAATGGAGAATCGGAATGAACATACATTCGGTCAATCCGCCGGAAATCGGGCCGCGCCTGCAGGCATATCGCAAGCAGCAGAACCTGACGCTTGCCGACCTCGCGACCAGATCGGGCGTCTCGCGCTCGATGCTGTCGGAGATCGAGCGCGGCAACGCCAACCCGACCTATGGCACGCTGTGGCATCTCACCCGCGCGCTCAACATCGACCTCAACAGCCTGATCAGCGGCGCCAGCGAGGAGCGTGGCGACCGCATCGACCTGCAGCCGGAGAATTTGACGCCGACCATCCGCAGCGCCGACGGCAGCTGCACGCTGCAGATCCTGTCGCCGGCCGGCATGGTGCCGCTGATCGAATGGTATCTGTTGAGCTTCGAACTCAAGGGCAAGCTGATCAGCGATCCCCACGGCACAGGCACGATCGAGCATCTGCACTGCACCGAAGGCGAGATCGTGGTGCGCAGCGCCGGCAACGAGATGATCGTCCGCGCCGGCGAGACGGCGCGCTATGCGGCCGACGTCGCACACTCGCTGACCAGTGTTGGCCCGGCCGGTGCACGGGCTTTCCTGGTGGTGGCATCGGGGGAGGTCGGCAGCAGCACGACCCGGGCGTTGATTCGCCCGAAATGAACGACCCCGGTGCGCCCGCAATGGGAGCGCCGGGGCTGAAATGAATTTGATCCAAAAGGGAATGTTGAAAATGAAGGTAGGTATTGTCGGCGCGGGTTCGATCGCCTTTGGCACGGCGGTGTTTCTGGAACAGCAGGGCCACAAGGCAACGCTGTGGTCGCCGTCGGGCGAGCGCACCAAGGCGCTGGCCAAGGGCGAAGCTCTGGTTGCCCAGGGCGCCGTCGAAGGCACCTTCCATCCGGCTGCTGCTCCGAGCGCCGAAGCGCTCGTCGCCGGCGCCGAAGCGATCGTGATCGCGCTGCCGGCCTATGGCCACAAGGTCGTTCTCGACGCCATCGCGCCTTACGTCAGGGCCGACCAGACCGTCATCATCAGCTCGCACGCATCCTTCGGCGCGCTTTATCTGTCGCGCCTGCTGGCTGCGCGCGGTGTCGTCGCGCCTGTTGTAGGCTGGGGCACGACTGTCGTATCCGGTCGCCAGCTCAGCCCGACGCTGGTCAACGTCAACACCGTGCGCAAGAAGGTCGATCTCGCCACCGTTCCGGCATCGCGCAGCGCCGACGGCCTTGCCGTCTGCCAGACGCTGTTCGGCGACCGCTTCGTCGACCGCGGCAGCCTGATGGCGATCGCGCTGTCCAACCTCAACCCGCAGAACCACATGGGCATCGCGCTCGGCAACATGACGCGCATGGAGCGCGGTGAAACCTGGAGCCAGGGCCAGAACGTGACGCCGAATGTCGGCCGCCTGCTCGAGCAGCTCGACGAGGAACGCATCGCCATTGCCACCAAGCTCGGCCTCGAAGTGCGCAACATCTTCCAGCACTTCCACCTGTCTTTCCACGTGCCGATGAGCTCGATCTCTGAGATGAACCAGGAGATGCACGAGGCCGGCAATGGCGGCCAGGGCCCGACCACTGCCGACAGCCGCTATGTTACCGAAGACGTGCCTTTCGGCCTGGTCATGACCGCCAAGATCGGCCGTCTGGCAGGCTACCCCGCCGAGCTGCACGAAGCCGGCGTGCGCATCTTCTCGGCCATGTATGGCCGCGACTTTACTGCCGAGAACGACCTGCTGACCGCGCTCGACCTCGACGCCATGTCGCTGGCCGAGCTCAACAGCCTTTGCCGTGACGGATATGCGATAGCTTAAGGTCTGGGCACCGCAGGCGCGGCGCTCCTGGCGGGTCGCTGCGCCGCTTTTTTGTTGCTCCGGCGGCAGCTGGCCGCTGCCTCGGGGTAAGGGTCAGGCTGCGCCCGGAGCGCCGAACTGCTGCAGCAACCAGTTCTCGAAGGCCTGCATTCCAGCTGTCACCGGGTGGGATTTCAACCGGGTGAGCCAGTAGTCGCCGGTTGAAACCGTCGTCTCGAACGGCTGGACGAGGCGGCCGTCGTCGAGATTGCGCTCGAACATGTTGATCGGCACCAGGGCTACGCCGACGCCGCGGGCAGCAGCCTCGGCAAGGGCCAGCGACGAATCGAACATCATACCGCGCAACACCGGCTGCGGCGCACCTGCCGCCTCGAACCAGCGCGTCCATTCGTCGGCGCGATAGGAGCGCAACAGTTCGACGCGCGCGAGGTCCGCCGGCTGTGTCAGCCGCGCCGCCATCACGGGCGAGCAGACCGGCGACAATGGCGAGGCAATCAGCTGCATCGCCTCGGTTCCACGCCATGAGCCGTCGCCAAAGCGGATCGCCAGGTCGAGACCGTCGCCGGCGAGGTCGACACGGTTGTTGTTGGTCATGATCCTGAGGTCGAGATAGGGGTGCGCCTGGTGGAACGCCGGCAGTCGTTCCATCAGCCAGCCGACGGCGAAGGTCGCGACCACGCCGACAGTCACCACTTCGTGGAAGTGCCCCTCCTCGAACCGGCTCATCGTCGCGGTGACGCGCCGGAAGGCGTCTGTCAGCACAGGCGCCAGGGCCGCGCCCTCGTCGGTCAGCGCCAGTCCCCTCGGCAGCCGACGGAACAGTTTCACCCCGAGCAGGTCCTCGAGCGACTTCACGTGATGGCTGACTGCGGTCTGCGACACGAACAGCTCCATGCCGGCCCGGGTGAAGCTGCAATGGCGCGCCGAAGCCTCGAAGGCTCGCAGCGCGTTCAGCGGCAATTGCGACGTTTCCACGTGGTTTTGGTCCTATGCCCATATTTTTCTCATGGGTAACCAAAATATTGAGTGTTTGTCGAGGTCACGGGATTTTGCCAGGTTGCGGCCGTTATCGAACAAAACCTGCAGGTTATGACCTGTTCGCGGGCTGGGGTGGAGCCTGTGAGCTGTAGTCGTTCGCCCATTTTCCTGGGGCCTGCTTCCAACTGACAAGCTGCCCATCATGAAATTCATCAGCCATCTGTTCTCATTCCTCGTCCTGACCGGGCTTGCGGCCGCCTGCTGCCTGGCTTTGCTGGTCGCCGACATCACCAGGGATCTGCCCGACTACCGCGAACTGGCGGATTGGGAGCCGGCTGTCATGACCCGGGTCTATGCCTATGATGGCGCATTGCTTGCGGAATATGCGCGCGAGCGGCGGCTTTTCCTGCCGATCGCCGCCGTGCCCGATCGTGTCCGGCAGGCGTTCCTGTCGGCGGAAGACAAGGGCTTCTACAGCCATTCCGGCATCGACATGTCCGGGCTCGTCAACGCGGTCTGGGCCAACATGGCCAACTTCGGTTCTGGTCAGCGCATGATCGGCGGATCGACGATCACCCAGCAGATCGCCAAGAATCTATTGCTCTCCTCGGACCGCACGCTGGAACGCAAGGTCCGCGAGGCGGTTCTGTCCGTTCGCATCGAACGCGCCTTTTCCAAGGACGAGATCCTCGAGCTCTATTTCAACGACGTCTATTTCGGGCTCGGCGCCTATGGCATCGCCGAGGCGGCACTGACCTATTTCGACAAGCCGGTCGGCGATCTTTCGGTTGCGGAGGCGGCTTATCTTGCCGCGCTGCCCAAGGGGCCGAACAACTACAATCCCTATCTCAACGCCGAGCGAGCCGTCGAACGACGCAACTGGGTGATCGGCCAGATGCTGCGCAACGGATTTGTCGACCGGAATGAAGCGCGCGCTGCGGCGGCCTTGCCGCTCGGTACGAAGACGCGCGCACCGAACCTGCTGGTTGCTGATGCCAGTTACTTCACCGAGGCGGTGCGCAGACAGATCGCCGAGCAATATGGCGACGCTGCGCTCTACACCGCCGGCCTCGCCGTGCGCACGACGCTCGATCCCAAGCTGCAGGCAGCAGCGGTCAGAGCGCTGCGGCGCGGTCTCGTCAACTATGATCAGGGCAGGGGCTTTCGCGGACCGGTGACCCGCATCGCGACCGAAGGCGATTGGCAACAAGCACTTGATGGCATCGTGCCACTGGCCGACGTGCCGGAATGGCGCCTGGCGGTCGTGCTCGGCGCGGCCGACGAGGGCATCAGGATTGGCCTTCGCCAGGCTTCAGGCAGCCGGCAGGCGCGAGAAATCGCCCACATCAGCACCCACTCGATGCGCTGGGCACTGAGGCGCCCAAAGGCGGGCAAGACATCGGCAGGCGCGCTTGCGGCCGGGGATGTCGTTTATGTTGAGAAGCAGCACGACGGCTATGTATTGCGGCAGGTGCCGGAAGTGCAGGGCGCGCTCGTCTCGATGGATCCGCATACCGGCCGGGTGCTGGCGAGCGTCGGCGGGTTCTCCTTTGCCCAGTCGGAGTTCAACCGCGCCACGCAGGCCTATCGGCAGCCGGGATCGGCGTTCAAGCCCTTCGTCTATGCCGCGGCCCTCGACATCGGCTACACGCCGGCAGCACTGGTGATGGACCAGCCGATCGCACTTCCCGATGGTGCGGGGCGGGTCTGGAGACCGAAGAACTATGACGGCCGCTTCAGCGGTCCCTCGACCTTGCGCACCGGGCTCGAACGAAGCCGCAACCTGATGACGGTGCGTCTCGCGCGCCATGTCGGCATGGATGTGGTGGCGCAATACGGACAGAGCTTCGGCATCTATGACAAGCTCAAGCCCTACCTGCCGATGTCGCTCGGTGCTGGCGAGACCACGCTGATGCGCCTGGTTTCGGCCTATGCTGTCATCGCCAACGGCGGCAAATCGGTGCAGCCGTCGATGATCGACCGTGTCCAGGACCGTCACGGCAAGACCATCTTCCGCCACGACGGCCGGGACTGCGACGCCTGCAATGTCGAGGCATGGCAGGACCAGCGGGAACCTGAACTGCGTGACGTCAGCGAACACGTGCTCGACCCGATGACTGCCTACCAGATCACCTCGATGATGCGTGGCGTTGTCGAGCGTGGCACGGCAACCAGCGTATCGGCGCTCGGCGTGCCGGTCGCGGGCAAGACCGGAACCACCAATGACGAGAAGGACGTCTGGTTCGTCGGCTTCACGCCCAACGTCGTCACCGGCGTGTTCCTGGGCTACGACACGCCGAAGCCGATGGGATATGGCGAATCCGGCGGTGGGCTGGCGGCACCCGTCTTCATCGACTTCATGAAGGTTGCCCTCGAGGGCAAGCTGGCTGCCGAGTTTCCTGTGCCCGAAGGGATGACATTCGAAAGCGTCGACCGACGTACGGGAAGGCGCGTCGCTGCCGGCACTCCGGACTCGATTCGTGAAAGCCTTCAAGCCTGGCACCTCGCCCTGCATCGGCGACTGCCCTGTCATCGACGGTTTTGAAGCGTCTGACATCGTCACGACGACGGTTCCTGCCATTGGCGGCATTTCGCCCGCGCTGCGCGACAGGCTCCTCAACAGCACCGGCGGGCTCTACTGAGATGCAGAGGCGTGGCGCGAGAAATGCCGGAGGCCGCATCCGGCTTGTCATGGCGGCGTTTGCCCTCTTGTTCGCAGCCATCGGTGGACGACTGGTGCAGCTTGGCCTGGCCGGCAACGAGCGACCGGCCTATGCCTTCAGGGGGGTGGCCAATGCCAGGCCGCAGATCCTGGACCGCAATGGCGTGCTTTTGGCAACCGACCTGCCGAGCGCGTCTGTCTATGCCGAGCCGCGTTACGTGCCCGACGTCGACGAGACAGTCGAAAAACTGGTGGCCATCTTTCCAGACCTCGATGCGCGCCAGTTGCATCAGCGGCTGAAAAGCGATGCCGCCTTCGCCTGGCTCAAGCGTCAGGTAACGCCGGCGCAGAAACAGGCTCTGTGGAACGCCGGGCTTCCGGCCATCGGGCTCCGCCCGGAGAAGCGTCGCATCTATCCCAACGGTCCGCTGGCCGCTCATGTGCTCGGCGCAGTCGATCTCGACAACATAGGCATCTCGGGTATCGAGAAGTGGATCGACGGTCAGGGTCTGCAGGAGCTCAATCTCGCCGGCATGGCCGGCGATGCCAGGAAGCTGGAGCCGGTAGCTCTGACGATCGATGTCCGCGTCCAGCACGCCCTTGCCGACGAAACCCTCAAGGCGATGGCACGCTTCAAGGCCAAGGCAGGTGCCGGCCTGCTGCTCGACGTCGACAATGGCGAGGTGCTGGCGCTGGCCTCGTTTCCCGATTTCGACCCCAACGTGCCCATCGATGCGCTGAAGCCCGAGCGGCTCAACCGCATCAGTGCCGGCGCGTTCGAAATGGGCTCGACATTCAAGGCGCTGACAACTGCGATGGCGCTCGATTCCGGACAGTTCACGCTGAAGTCGGTCATCGATGCGCGCAAGCCGCTGCAGTTCGGGCGGCAGATGATCCACGATTATCGCGGCAAGTACCGCATGCTGACCATCCCGGAGGTCTTCATCTACTCCTCAAACATATCGACGGCGAGGATTGCCATGACCTTGGGCGGTGAAGCGCAGCGGGCCTACCTCACGCGCTTCGGCCTGATGTCGCGACTGCGCACCGAACTGCCGGAGAGCGCCGCCCCGATCCTGCCGCGAAGCTGGAGCGATGTGACGACGGCAACCGTCTCGTTCGGTCATGGCATTGCGGTGACGCCATTGCAGGCAAGCATGGGCATCGCAGCGCTGGTCAATGGCGGCCGCCTGATCACCCCGACCTTCATCAAGGGCGCCCCGGTCGCCGGCCGCGTCGTCGGCTCGGGGCTCGTCTCGCCTGCCACGGCGGACGCCATGCGTTACCTGCTGCGCTACAACGCCGAGGTCGGTTCCGCCAGGAACGGAGCCGTCGCAGGCTATCTCGTCGGTGGCAAGACGGGCACGGCGGAGAAGGTCGTCAACGGCCGATACGTCGAGGACCTGGTGATGACCTCGCTCATGGCCGTGGTTCCGGCCGACAAGCCGAGATACCTTTTGCTGACGATCCTGGATGAACCCAAGGGTCTGCCCGAGACATACGGCTTCAGGACTTCAGGGTGGAATGCCGTTCCCCTTGGCGGCGCCATCCTCCGGCGCGTCCTGCCGATGCTTGGTTTGCAGCCGCAGTCCTTGGGGACTGGCGTGGCCTATCGTGACGGCAAGGAAATTGACGCTGCGGGAGACCTCTGAGTGCCATGCAGGCCATCTTGCGGTTGTATGAAATCCGCTAAACTCAATTTAAATTGTTTGTATGCAAAAGCCTCTGCGGGATTTCGGGGAGGCTGTCGTGCTCAAACGCTTCTGGCTGTCGAGAAGCGGTAATTTCGCGATGATGTTCGCGATCTTGCTGCCTGTGCTGTTGGCCGCCGTCGGCTTCGCGCTCGATATCGCCAATCTGATGAAGGCCAGATCGGACCTGCAGAACGCGCTCGATTCTGCGGTGCTGGCGGCGTCGCGACTGAGCGATCAGACCGGCACTCGCCAGGCCACCTTTGACGCTTTCTTTGCCGCCAACGTTGCCAACAAGCCGGCGCTGGTCAACGCCAAGGCCAAGCTCGTCGTTGAGCAGACTGTCAACGAAATAAAGACCACCGCCACCGCCGATTCCAACATCAAGTTGAACTTCTCCTTCATCTTCGGACAGAGCTCGGCCGTCGCCGCCACGGCCAATGCGTTTGAATCGAATTCCAAGCTCGAAGTCGCGCTGGTGCTCGACAACACCGGCTCGATGGGCGCGGCCAACATGGCGGCGCTGATCGAGGGCTCCAAGGAGATCATCAGGACCTTGCAGAAGGTCAAGGCCGACCGGCCTGAGCGCCAGATTCGGGCAGCACTGGTGCCGTTCGTGACTGCCGTGAACATCAAGAGCGACAAGGGTTTCAGTCAGTCGTGGATCGATACCAGGGAGCTCATCCCGCTGGATGACAAGTCGTGGAACGGCAAGAACTTCAACAACTACGACCCAAAGAATCGCATTGGCCATTGGAAGCTCTTCAAGTACCTGAAGGACAACTGGAAGAGCGGCCCGACCGGTGAATGGAAGGGTTGTGTCGAAGCCCGCAGTGGCAGCTATGCGCTTGACGACACGCCGCCCGACCTGAGCATTCCGGAAACCTTGTTCGTGCCCTATTTTGCGCCCGACGAGCCGGGCGACGCCGTCAAGACCGGCAACAATGGCAACAAATACAACAACAGCTATCTGAACGAGAAGTTGGTCGGCAAGAATGACACCGACCGCGCAAAGCAGCAATCCTGGGACAAGTATCGGGACAAGACAATTCGGGACAGTTCCATTCTCAAGGAAACCCCGAACGACACCAACGGCCCGAATTATGGCTGCGCGACGCCTGTGGTCCCGTTGACCGAGGACCTCGCCAAGATTGGCGGCGATCCGGTCAAGAAGACCAAGGGCGAGCTCGACAACATGAACTTCTGGTACGGTTCGGGGACCAACGTGTCCGAGGGCCTCGCCTGGGGGTATCGCGTGCTTTCGCCGGGCGCGCCGTTCACCGAGGGCGATGCCTTCAAGGCGCCCGATACCACCAAGGTTGTCGTCGTCTTCACCGACGGCGAAAACAACGTCTTCGGCGCGTCTTCGGAAGCCATCAACAAGTCGGACTACGGCGCCTACAGTTACCTCGACACGGGGCGCATGGGCTCGACCAGTCGTAGCGGTGCGCTCAGCAAGGTCAACGAGGCGACGAAGACCGTTTGTGCCGATTTGAAGAAGCAGGATGTCGTCGTCTACACGGTGGTGCTGGGTGCCGACACCCCGGCCAATCGCGATCTCTACAGCACCTGCGCGACGGGTCCGGGCTACTACTTCCCGACCAAGAACATCGCCGAGCTGAAGGCGGCGTTCCAGACCATCGCGAACTCGATCTCGCCGCTGCTGATCACCCATTGAGACTGCTCGATCATGCGATGGGACAAGCCGTCGGGCGTTAGAGAAAGTCGGCCCAATGGCGTGGCCGATCAGGCTTGTGCGGCTGGCCTGTATCGCGCTGGAGATAACTCGGGAGTGAAGACGGGCGACCATGGCGGCGAAAGCGCCGCAACACGCGCCTGACTGTATCAGAGATTTTCTTCATAGAAACGACCGGCAGCTGTTTCATAGCTCTCCACGATTTGCATGCCGCCATGCGTCGGGTACAATGAAGTACCGTCACTCTTGACATGAAGGAATTTCATGCAACAGGGCTCCCGCCTGCCGCCGCTGCAGACGCTCCGCGCCATGGCAGCGGTGGCGCGCACACGCAGCTTCACCAAAGCGGGCGAGGAGCTCGGGCTGACCCAGACGGCCATCAGCCATCAGATCGCGCAGCTCGAAGCCTGGCTGGGCACGCCGCTGTTCGTGCGCAGCAGGAAGGGTGTCGAACTGACAGTCCTGGCCGACAAGGCGATACCTGATATCGTCGCGGCGCTGTCGGCGCTGGAGGCGGTGCTGGAGACGGCGCGCCCGAGCCTCCGGAGCGAACAGCTCAGCATCTCGACGACACCGGAATTCGCCAGCCAGTGGTTGCAGCCGCGGCTCGGCGGCTTCTGCGTCGCCCACCCAGAGATCGACGTCAGCGTGACCATCGAATACCGGCGCGCCCGCTTCGACATCGACAAAATCGGCGTTGCGATCTGGCTGGCGGGGACACTGCCGGGCACCGAAGCCTTCCGCCTTACCGAGGACTACGAATTCGCCGTCTCGTCACCGGCCGTTGCCAGGGCTCTGCCCAGTCGCCAGGCACTGCGCGCGGCACCCTTGCTGCGCTATGAAGGCGCCCGGCACACGGTGCTGGATTGGGAGCGCTGGCATGGGCAGATCTACGACGGGAAGGAGCAGTTTCCTGCTGTCGACGGCGTGGAGGGACCGTTCGATTTTCAGGCCGGGCCGAGCTTCCCGACATTCTCCGACATGATCGCGGCGTGCCGGCAGGATGCTGGGCTGGCGTTGGTACGGTCCTCGCTTGTCGCCGACGACCTCGCCGCGGGGCGGTTGGTCAAATGCTTCGACGAGATCATCCCGTCGGACCTGCAGTACCACCTGGTGACGTCGCCGGCACAAAGGCGAAGCCCAGGCGTGATCGCCTTCAGGAAATGGATCATCCAGCAGATGACGGGCTAGCAGGAAGGTCTGCTTCGCCGGCCGCATGCCGTCTCAAAGTGAGGAACCGGTAGCGGAAGTTGGATACGCGCATCCGTAAGTCCAAGCAAAAAAAGGCCTGGCGAGAGGGGGCGGGGCCGGCCTCACAGAGGCACAAGTCAAGCCAATGGCTTGGGCTCAATGGCTTCGTCGTTCTCACCTGTCAGGCGGGCATCAGCATCGGTCGCTCGGCAACGATGTCGGACGCGGCGTCCAGCGAAACTTCAGGGCACTTTTCGCCGCTCAACCGGCGGCCGCTGCGCTGGTCAAACAGCTGGAGATGCTGCGGCGCGACCCGGAACGACAGCGGCTCTCCCGCCTTGCGCCGGCTGCTGCCGACGATGTGGGCGA
Source organism: Aminobacter ciceronei (assembly GCF_014138625.1). GTDB lineage: Bacteria > Pseudomonadota > Alphaproteobacteria > Rhizobiales > Rhizobiaceae > Aminobacter > Aminobacter ciceronei. Next base: position 9,716 of record NZ_JACJHY010000042.1, on the reverse strand, counting down.
TGACGATCGACTTCGCCACCGTACCGTGGACCAGTTGGGCGGCGCCGAGTTCTTCCGAGAATTCGTAGGTTCCCGACAGTCCGCCCGAGCCGAGTTCCACTGCCTCGGCGCGGAAGCCGGCGGTGATCGGCCCAGGAACCGCCGCGGGCCAGCGGCCACGGTCATAGGCCAGTTCCTGCCCGTCCTCGAGCGTGACGATGCCCTTGGCCGGATCGATGGTGCCGGGCAGCAGGTTGAGACCGGGCGTGCCGATGAAGCCGGCGACATAGGTTGTCGCCGGGCGCTGGTAGATTTCCACAGGCGCGCCGACCTGCTCGATGACGCCCTTGTTCATGACAACGATGCGGTCGGCCAAGGTCATCGCCTCGATCTGGTCGTGGGTGACGAACAGGGTGGTTGCGCCCAGGCGCTGGTGCAGCTTGCGGATCTCGACGCGCATCGCCACGCGCAGCCGCGCGTCAAGGTTCGACAGCGGTTCGTCGTAGAGGAACACCTTGGGTTCGCGGATCATCGCCCGGCCCATGGCCACGCGCTGGCGCTGGCCACCGGACAGCTGGCCCGGCTTGCGGTCAAGGAACTCGCCAAGGCCGAGCGATGTCGCCACCGCCTTCACACGCTCGCGGCGGTCGGTCTTCGAGATACCGGCGATCTTGAGCGCGTAGCCGATGTTGTCAGCGACCGTCATGTGCGGATAGAGCGCGTAGTTCTGGAACACCATGGCGCAGCCGCGTTCGCGCGGCTCGAGCTTGTTGACGATCTTGCCCGCGATCGAGATGTCCCCGTCGGAGATCGCTTCAAGTCCGGCGACCATACGCAGCAGCGTGGACTTGCCGCAACCGGACGGGCCGAGGATGACGACCAGCTCTCCGCTGGAGATGTCTAGGTCGATGCCGTGCACGACCTCGTTCTTGCCGTAGGTCTTGCGCACGCCGCGAATGGCGATCTGGGCCATGGTCTGGTCTCCTTACTTGTCGGTCTGGATGAGGCCGCGCACGAACCAGCGCTGCAGAAGAATGGTCACCAGCACCGGCGGGGCCAGGACGATCAGGTTGGCCGCCATGGCGATGTTCCAGACCGGCGGCTCGCCAAACAACGGACCGGGCACGACCTTCTGCAACTGCATGGTGGCGGTGGCGTAGTTCTGGTGGTCGGTGACGACGAGCAGCGGCCAGAGATATTGGTTCCAAGACCACACGAACATGATGGTGGCGAGCGCTGCCATGTTGGTTCGCGACAGTGGCAACAGCACCTCGAAGAAGAAGCGTACCGGGCCTGCGCCGTCCATCTTGGCGGCTTCGGTCAACTCGTCGGGCACGGTGAGGAAGAACTGGCGGTAGAGGAACGTGCCGGTGGCGGTGGCAATCAGCGGCAGGATCAGACCCGAATAGGAGTTGAGCAGGTTCCACTCCGGCAGATTGACGCTGATGCCGACGAAATCGAGCATCGACTGGAACGGCCTCAGCGCATCGGCTGCAACCGCGTAGGTCGGCACGATGCGCACCTCCAGCGGCAGCATCAGTGTGATGAAGATCAGCCAGAAGAAAACCATGCGCAGGCGGTAGTTGAAGTAGACGATCGAGAAGGCCGAGATCGCCGAGATGGAGATCTTGCCGATGGTGACGCCGCCTGCGACGATCAGCGAATTCAGCATCACCCGGTCGAAGTTACCCCGCTCCCAGGCGGCGGACAGATTCTCGAACAGGTGGCCGCCGGGCCAGAGCGGCATCGGCACCTGGTTGACGGTGTGAAAGTCGTGGCTCGCCGCCACGAACACGATCCACAGCGGGATCAGCAGTGCGACCAGGCTGAAGATCAGCAGCGCGTGGGTGGCGAAGTCGAGGATGGGAGTACGTTCGATCACGGTTGGCGCTCCGGTCAGCTGTAGTGGATGCGCCGCTCGACGTAGCGGAACTGGATGACTGTGAGGGCGATGACCAGCAGCATCAGCACGATCGACTGGGCGGCAGCGAGCGAGTAGTCCTTGCCCTGAAAGCCGTCGGCATAGATCTTGTAGACCATCAGGTCGGTCGCGCGGGCCGGGCCGCCGCCGGTGGTGATGTCGACGATGCCGAAGCTGTCGACGAAGCTGTCGGTGATGTTGATGACGATCAGGAAGAACAGCGTCGGCGCGATCAGCGGCAATTGCACGTCGCGCATACGGCGCATCACGCCGGCGCCGTCCATGGCGCAAGCCTCGATCACCGAGCGCGGTATCGACTGGAGTGCAGCCAGGAAGAAAATGAAGTTGTAGCCGACCATCTTCCAGCTCTGGGCAAAGACAATCAGGGCAAAGGCGTCATAGCCATCGAGCGCCGGATTCCAGATGTCGGGAAAGACCCGGTTGATGGCCGAGACGAAGCCCGCATCCGGCGAGAAGATGAAGCGGAAGGCAAGGCCGACGGCGGGTGCTGCCAGCGCGTAGGGCAGGAAGAAGGTGAACTTGTAGACCTGGTGTCCGGGCAACCGTCTGTCGACGAACAGCGCGAGGATAACGGCGATGACCAACGACAGCGCGGTGGCTATGCCGGCAAAGGCGAGCGATATCCGCACCGAGCTCCAATATTTGGGATCGGCGAAGACGGTCTGGAAATTGAGCAGGCCGACCCAGTCGTTGCTGCCGCCGAATGGCGGCTCGAGTGTGACCGCCCAGTAGAGCGCCTCGCCCGAAGGCCAGTAGAAGAAGACGAAGATGAGCAGCATCTGCGGCGCGATGAAGGCTGCCGCCAGCCACAGGTTGGAGAAAGTGGCGCGCTTTTCCAAGCAACGTCTCCCGGTCCGCTATGCTGAAAAATGGGCGCCGCGGAGAGCGGCGCCCGACTGGTCCCGAGCCTGAGGATCAGGGCAGGGCAGCGCCCTTGTAGGTCTGCTCGTAGCGGCGCAGGATCTGGTTGCCGCGTTCGACGGCCGCGTCGATGGCCGTCTGCATGTCCTTCTGGCCGGTGAAGGCGGCCTCGAGTTCGGCGCGGACTTCGGCGCGGATCGAGGTGAAGTTGCCGAGGCGAATGCCGCGCGACAGCGGGCCGACGTCGGAAGCGGTCAGCGAGGCGATGGCGACCTCACGGCCGGTATGCTTGGGGTCGCTGTAGAAGCCTTCCTGCTTGAGCAGGTCGAATCCCTTGGTGGTAACAGGGATGTAGCCGGTGTTCTCGGCGATGTACTTCTCGCCGGTGTCGGCAGCCGTCACATATTTCAGGAATGCGGCGGCAGCTTCGTATTCCTTATCCGTCTTGCCCTGCATCAGCCACAGCGAGGCGCCGCCGACCAGCGAGTTGGTGCGCTTGGTGGTGTCGATCACCGGCAGCATCGCCACGTCCCAGTTGAGACCGGCGACCTGGGTGTTCTTGACCGTGCCGTGGTTGGCGATCGAGGTGATTGTCGAGGCGCAGCTGCCGTCGGCGAAGGATTGCACAAGGTTCTTGCCCACCTGGGTGGTCTGGATCTTGGCGTAGCCGGCGTCGAGCCAGATCTTGAAGTCCTTCATGTGGTCGACGAAGGCGGTCTTGTTGAAGACCAGCTCGGCGCCGAGGCCGCCGTAACCGTTGTCCATCGAGGCAACGGGGAGGTTGTTGGTGGCGGAGAACTGCTCGAGGTTCATCCAGGTGTCGAAGTCGAAGGCGAAGCCACACTCGACACCGGCGGCCTTCATGGCCTTGAGGTCCTCGCCGAGCTCGGCCCAGGTCTGGGGGGCGCTGGTCTTGTTGATCTTCGCCCAGGCATCCTTGTTCCAGTAGAACACGGCCGTCGACGAATTGTAGGGGAACGACCACATGTCGCCGCCGGAGGTGGCATAATAGTTGGCGATGCCGGGGAAATAGCCCTTCCAGTCGATGTCGAGCTTGTGCTCCTCGGTAAACTTATTGGCCGGATAGATGGCGCCCGACAGCATGAAGTTGACGGTACCGGCGTCATAGATCTGGACGATCGTCGGCTGCTGCTTGGCGCGATAAGCGGCGATCGTGTTCTGCTCGGCCTTGTCGTAGCCGCCCTGACCGGTGCAGACCGCCTCGTACTTGTCCTGCGATTCATTGAACAGCTGGCAGTGCTTGGCTACGACCTCACCGAGGTCGCCGGTCAGGCCGTACCAGAAATCGAATTTGGTGCGCTCGGCCGCACCGGCGGCCGTCGCAATGGCGCTTGCCGCAGTTGCAAGCAGGAACAGTCGTTTCATCCGTCGTCTCCCTCAGGAAGCTGGTGCGAGCACAATGCTCGCTGCAGCCCGTACCCTGACGGGATGACAGGCACGTCTTGATCCGGTGACAGAATGACGACAATCAACGACAGCGTGGAATGGCGGCCGCGCAGCTGCTCTCATCCAAGAACGCAGTCTGTCAGACGCCGGCTTCCCTGACTTCGAAGACGTTGCCGCCGCTGGTCTCGAAGCGGCCGGCCGCGCCGCGCTGGAGCGAGTAGCATTTCTCCTGGCCGGAGCGGAAATCGCCCCAGACGGTACAGAGCTGGTCGCCGCGCACCATCCAGCGGCCGCTATCGCCGGCCCGCTTCGGCGCATCGATGCTGATCTCGGCGCGGCCGTCGGGCAAAAGCATCATCTGTCCACTGAACCAGCCGCCCTGTTCCCACCACGAGATCGAACGGCCGACGAGTTCGCTGCGGATTTCGCCCGAACTGAGCTCGCCCGCGAGAGCGGCCGACATCGGCGGAAACGCGGCCGACAGCATCAACAGCACCTGCAGGAAGCGTCGTATCGCGGTACCCGTTCATGACGTTGCGATGACGATTCAATGACATTTGCCGGCCAATGTCCATGGCCGATGGCGCCCGTGCACTGTCAGCAAAGCGTCACGCTCACGCAAAACGGCTGACACGTAGCCGGGCCAGTCTGCCCACGGTTTTCACCCGAGGGGCGATGCCCCGCCATTCTCCAAGACTAGGAACAGACCATGCTTGCCAATGGCACCGCCGGCACCGGCATTTCAGCGCACAAGCGCGCCGACGACCTTTCCGACTTCAGCGACGAGCTCGACATGATTGAAGCCTTGGGCGTCGAGTCGATCGAGCTGCCCACATATGACATGGACCTCGTGGTCGGTGGCAGGATCCGCAGGCCGCAGCTCGAGGCGCTGAAGCGCGCCACTGCCGGCCGCGACGTCGGCTTCTCGGTACATGGCCCGCTGGCGATCAACTTCATGGACGAGGTATTTCGCTTGCCGCGCCACCTCGAGGTGCTCGAGGCCTCGCTTGAAATAGCGGCTGAGGTCGGCGCCGAAAACTATGTCATGCACTCCGGCCTGACACCGCTGCAGCAGGGCCATGGCATCGAGGCCGCCTATGGCCGCCAGCGCGAATGGCTGGCCAAGGCTGGCGAGATAGCCCGCCAGCACGGCCTTTTTCTCTGCGTCGAGACGCTGTTTGCAGGCTATGACGGCAAGATCCATGCTTCGTCGCCGTCGCGCCTCGCCCGCGAACTGGAGGCCATCGCCCACCCCAATGTCGTCGCGACCCTCGACTTCAGCCACGCCTATCTCAAGCTCGACTTCGACGGCCGCCGCGATGATTTCGTCGGGGAGATCAAGGCGCTGGCGCCGTATGCCCGCCATCTCCACATGCATGACAGCTTCGGCCGCCAGGACGACATCTGGATGTTTACCGAGGGTGAGCGCCTCGCCTACGGCCATGGCGACCTGCACCTGCCGGTCGGTTGGGGCGACATCCCCTGGGAAACGCTGATGGCCGAATGCAGCTTCCCGGAGGGCGTGCTGTTCAATATCGAGCTCAAGCAACGCTACTGGTACGCCGCTCAGGAAACCGTCGATGCGACCAAGGCGCTGGCCGACAAGGCCCAGGTCATCGGTCAGGCCCGCGCCGCCTGATCGAGCGTCCAACATCCATCTCTGCGGCGCCGAGCTTCCCGGCGCCGCGCGTCAATGAGGCGCGTCTGGCAGGCAGCAAAATGCCTCAACAACGACGAGCGCTCGTGGGGACGAACCCCGAAAGCGGCATCTGCTACGCCGGCTGCATGCTGTCTTGAGGTGAGGAAGTGGTAGCGGGAAGTGGATTCGAACCACCGACCCCAGGATTATGATTCCCGTGCTCTAACCAACTGAGCTATCCCGCCAGGGTTGGAGAAGGCCCGAAATCACTGTCTCTGTGAGAGGCAGGCGTCGATGCGTTCGCCAAGGTTGGGCGGATATAATGTCTCGATGGCGAGCCTGTCAAGCAGTGAGATCGGGCGTTTCAGGATAAATGTCTGACGCATCGGCTGACCCTTGGGCAGCTCGCGGAAAGCGCCATTCCACCGCCTTCGCGGACGCGCCGGGCGCTTATGGCGCAACACGCGGGGTTGAGTTGGCGAGGTGCCGGGACTATGTCTGCCGGCGTAATTCTCCTTGGAAAGAGCCTGATGAAACCGCGTATTGCAGTCCTTGGATGCGGCTATTGGGGCGGTAACCACATCCGCACCCTGAAGTCGCTTGGCGCCCTCCATGCCGTTTCCGACGTCGATTCGGCGCGGGCCGAACGCTTTGCCGGCGAACATGGCTGCATCGCGCTGACCCCAGACGAATTGTTCGCCCGCGACGATGTTGATGCGATCGTCATGGCGTTGCCGCCGCAGTTCCACGCCGACTTTGCCGTGCGTGCCGTCTCGGCCGGCAAGGACGTGCTGGTCGAAAAGCCGATCGCGCTAACCGTGCCTGATGCCGAGCGCGCCGTGAAGGCCGCGCGCGACAATGGCCGCGTCTTCATGACTGGCCACGTGCTGCGTTTTCACCCGGCCTTCGAAGGGCTCAAGGCGCTTGTCGACAAGGGCGAGCTCGGCGATGTCGGCTACATCCATTCGCACCGCCTCGGCCTTGGCAAATTCCACGCCGAGAACGACGCGTTGTGGGATCTGGCCCCTCACGACCTGTCGATGATCCTGGCGATCACCGGCACGGCGCCGATCGAGGTGCGCGGCGAGGGGGCTGCCGTGCTCAACCACCTCAGCGATTTCGCCCATCTGCACATGCGCTTCCCCAACGGCCTGCGCGGGCACCTGTTCGCCTCGCGGCTCAACCCTTACCGCGAGCGGCGGCTGACCGTCGTCGGCACCAAGGGCATGGCGGTGTTCGACGACGTCGAGCCGCAGGAGCGCAAACTGGCGCTCTATCGCCACGCCGTTTGGCAGGACGAGGGGCAGTGGACGTCGACGATGAACGAGCCGACCTACATTCCGATCGAGAACGCCATGCCGCTGACGCGCGAGCTCGAGCACTTCATCCACTGCATCCAGACGCGCCAAGAGCCGCGCACCGGTGCCGAGGAAGCGCTCGGCGTGCTCAGGATTCTCAGGGCAGGTACTGTCACGCACGACTGAGGATAGGGGAATAAGGGAGTAAGGGAGTAGGGGAAAAAGGGCTTGCCCGCCGTTGGCGACGTCTGCTCCGTCCCTTACTCCCTTACTCCCTTACTCCCTTACTCCCTTACTCCCTTACTCCCTTACTCCCTTACTCCCTTACTCCCTTCGCAGCACCCACCATCCCGCGAGAGCCAGGACGGCCAGCCACACAGCAATGATGAACACCAGACCAGCCATGCTGCGCGGCTTGGCTGTGATTTCGGCCGCCTGGGCGCGGAAGCCTGCCATCAGCTCGGCCGGGATCATGCGGATCACCACCCAGATGCCCAGGGGCACGATCAGCAGGTCATCGAGATAACCGAGCACCGGTACAAAATCGGGAATGAGGTCGATGGGGCTCAGCGCGTAGGCTGCGACGCAGGCAGCAGCCACGCGGGCAAGCCACGGCGTCAGCGGGCTGCGCGCTGCCAGGTACAGCGCCACGACGTCGCGCTTCAGAAGTCGGGCCCAGCGCTTGGCCGCTTCCAGCATCGAAGTGGCGGTTATTCTGCCGCGATCGACCCCGGCGTTGCCGCCAGCCGCGACAGCATCGCCTCGGCGTCGGCGTGGCGCTCGGAACGCTCGATGAAGCCGCCGCCGAAGACGCGGGCTTCGTTGCCTTCATCGGAATAGAGCACGCAGGCCTGACCCGGTGCTATGCCCGACTCGCCATCGACGAGTTCGACCCAGGTGGTGCCGTCCTTGTGATGCAGCACGACGGGGCGGGGCGGACGCGACGAACGCACCTTGGCATAAAGCTCGAGGCCGCTGGCCGGCACCGCCGACAGGGCGTCATCGCCGAGCCAATTCATGCCGCGCAGGAAGATCTTGTGCGTCTCCAGCGCCTCGCGCGGGCCGACGACGACACGCGCGCGCTCGGCGTCGATATGGACGACGTAGAGCGGCTCGCCCGAGGCGATGCCGATGCCGCGGCGCTGGCCGATGGTATAGCGCAGGATGCCTTCATGGCGGCCAAGCACACGGCCGTCGATATGGACGATGTCGCCGGGATTGGCGGCCGAAGGTCTGAGCTTGGCGATGATGTCGGAATATTTGCCCTGCGGCACAAAGCAGATGTCCTGGCTGTCCTGCTTGGCGGCAACCGTCAGGCCCATGCGCTCGGCAGCGGCGCGCACGTCTGGCTTGGACATGCCGCCAAGGGGAAAACGCAGATAGTCGATCTGCTCCTGGGTGGTGGCGAACAGGAAATAGCTCTGGTCGCGATCGGCGTCGACGGGGCGGTACAGGGAGCGGTGGGCACCGTTCTGCTTGGAGCGGATGTAGTGGCCGGTGGCGAGCGCATCGGCGCCGAGCTCGCGCGCGGTGGCGAGCAGGTCGGCGAACTTGACCGTCTGGTTGCACGAAACGCAGGGGATCGGCGTCTCGCCCGCGACATAGCTTTCGGCGAAGGGGTCGATGACGGCCTTGCGGAAGCGCTCTTCATAGTCGAGCACGTAATGTGGAATGCCGAGCGTCTCGGAGACGCGGCGAGCGTCGGCGATGTCCTGACCGGCGCAGCAGGAGCCAGCGCGGTGGGTTGCGGCACCATGGTCGTAGAGCTGCAGCGTGACGCCGACGACGTCATAGCCTTCCTGTTTCAGCAGGCCGGCCACGACTGAAGAATCGACACCGCCCGACATGGCAACAACCACGCGGGTGTCTTCGGGGCGTCCGGGCAGGTCCAGGCTGTTCATCGGGATTGCGTTCCGCTGTCTATAGGTCGGCTGCATGCCAATGGCTGCAATATAGGTCAAGCCTCATCGCAGTGCCACCCGGAGCGCGCTGGCCCACCTTTTTCGGCGAGAAACCAGCCAACTGGGCAGGTGGTTAAATTGCGGATTGAGAGTCTAACGTTCTGTTCACGTTCGTTACTTAGCTCTTAGTGTACGCTTAGGCAATTTTTAAAGCTGTGGCGCTAGTGTGACAGGTGATTGGGTCTTTGAGTTTTTAGTAGAGAGTACGATGACCGATCTGGTTAGACCGCGTGTCAAATATGTTATCGGGCCGGACGGCAGCCCGCTTACGATTGCCGATCTGCCCCCGACCAACACGCGCCGGTGGGTTATCCGCCGCAAGGCGGAAGTGGTCGCCGCGGTCAGGGGAGGACTGCTCAGTCTTGACGAAGCGTGCCAACGCTACAAGTTGACGACCGAGGAGTTCCTGTCCTGGCAGGCTTCCATTGACGAATACGGCCTTGCCGGCCTGCGCACCACGCGCATCCAGCAATACCGCCACTGACACCGGCCGTTGCGGCCAACCAACAGAAAAGGGTGCGGCTTGCCGCACCCTTCAGACTGCTGACAAACCCCTGGCGAGAGTTGGGGGTTTGTGATTCAGTGGGTGATGTTGAAGCGAGCCGGCCCTGAACAAACCGCACTTGAGA
>NZ_JACJHY010000041.1 GCF_014138625.1 Aminobacter ciceronei | reverse complement strand
CAAATAGCTATCGACAACCGAGCGCTTGAAACGCGCACTGTGTTTGGACATGCAAAACCCCCGAAGGTTGTGTCCAACTTTCGGGGGTCAGTTCACGATCCGGGGCTTTTTCTCATTATTTTCCGATGATTACACCGAATAGTACATGTCGTATTCGACCGGGTGCGGGGTCATTTCGAAGCGCATGACCTCGGCCATCTTGAGCTCGATGAACGAGTCGATCTGGTCGTCGTCGAAGACGCCGCCGGCCTTCAGGAAGCCGCGGTCCTTGTCGAGGCTCTGGAGAGCTTCGCGCAGCGAGCCGCAGACGGTCGGGATCTTCTTCAGCTCCTTGGCCGGCAGGTCGTAAAGATCCTTGTCCATCGGCTGGCCGGGATGGATCTTGTTCTTGATGCCGTCGAGGCCGGCCATCAAGAGGGCAGCGAAAGCGAGGTAGGGGTTCGCGCCCGGGTCTGGGAAGCGGACTTCGACGCGCTTGGACTTCGGCGAATTGCCGAACGGAATGCGGCAGGAGGCCGAACGGTTGCGCGCGGAATAGGCGAGCAGGACGGGGGCTTCATAGCCGGGGACCAGGCGCTTGTAGGAGTTGGTCAGCGGGTTGGTGAAGGCATTGATCGCCTTGGCGTGCTTGATGACGCCGCCGATGAAATAGAGGCAGCTTTCCGACAGGCCGGCATATTCGTTGCCGGCGAAGGTCGGCTTGCCATTCTTCCAGATCGACAGGTGGACGTGCATGCCCGAGCCGTTGTCGCCGAAGATCGGCTTCGGCATGAAGGTGGCCGTCTTGCCATAGGCATTGGCGACCTGATGCACGACGTACTTGTAGATCAGCATCTTGTCGGCGTTGCGGACTAGCGTGTCGAACTTGACGCCGAGCTCATGCTGGGCGGCAGCGACTTCGTGGTGGTGCTTTTCGACGCGCACGCCCATCTCTGTCAGCACCGTCAGCATTTCCGAACGCATGTCCTGGCAGCTGTCGATCGGCGGGACCGGGAAGTAGCCGCCCTTGACGCGCGGACGGTGACCGAGGTTGCCGGTCTCGTAGTCGGTGTCGTCGTTGGACGGCAGTTCGGTCGAGTCGAGCTTGAAGCCGGTGTTGTAGGGGTCGGCCTTGTACTTGACGTCGTCGAAGACGAAGAATTCGGCTTCCGGGCCGACATAGACGGTGTCGCCGATGCCTTCGGCCTTGAGGTAGGCCTCAGCCTTCTTGGCGATGCCGCGCGGGTCGCGGTTGTAGGCTTCGCCCGAAACCGGATCGAGAATGTCGCACAGGATGACCATGGTCGACTGGGCGAAGAACGGGTCCATGTGGACCGTATCCAGGTCCGGCATCAGCACCATGTCGGACTCGTTGATGGCCTTCCAGCCGGCGATCGACGAGCCGTCGAACATGACGCCGTCGGCGAACATCTCTTCCTCGACCTCGGCGATGTCCATGGTGACGTGCTGGAGCTTGCCCTTGGGGTCGGTGAAGCGCAGGTCAACGAACTTAACGTCGTTGTCCTTGATCTGCTTCATTACGTCTTTGGCTGTCGTCATGTGGGGTTTTCCTGTCTTGATGACGTTGAAACGAGAATTCTTTGCGAGGTCAGATGGCGTCGACGCCGGTCTCGCCGGTGCGGATGCGAACGACTTCCTCGATGTTGGAGACAAAGATCTTGCCGTCGCCGATGCGGCCGGTCTGGGCCGCCTTGCGGATCGCCTCGATGGCCGCCTCGACCGACTCGTCGCCGAGAACGACTTCGATCTTCACCTTGGGCAGGAAGTCGACGACATATTCGGCGCCGCGATAGAGTTCGGTGTGACCCTTCTGGCGGCCAAAACCCTTGGCTTCGGTGACCGTGATGCCCTGCAGCCCGGCTTCCTGGAGCGCTTCCTTCACTTCGTCGAGCTTGAACGGCTTGATGATTGCTTCGATTTTTTTCATGCGGATATGGCCTCCACTGCCGTAACTCAGGGGTGATGCACCCACTCGCGCAACTTCAAGCACGAAGCGTGCCAAGTCGAGTGGGTGCGGCAACTTTGTTCGGTTTGCCCAGGAGGCAGCCGAAGACGTGGGCGATTGGAGCCGATTTCCAGCTTCGGGTCGAGATGCGCACAAAAATTCATCGTTTTCGCAACGCTGGTGGTGCACAAAAATGCGGCAACATGCCTTCGATTTGTGCGTGGTTGAATTGAGGCATGGCCGTTTGGGCGGAGTGGCTGCGGCGTGCTAACTCGGTAGCAGGATTCATCCGGGATGACTGCCATGGCATTTGAACTGCTGACCCCCAGCGAGATGGCTGAGGCCGACAGGCTGACGATCGCCGCCGGGCCCGTGGACGGCATCGGCCTGATGCGGCGGGCGGGCTGCAGCGTTGCCGATGTGGTGCTGCAGCGGTTTCCCGGTGCGAAGGCCGTCCATGTGCTGTGTGGGCCGGGCAATAATGGCGGCGACGGTTATGTCGCGGCGCGCCTGCTTGCCGAAAGCGGCGTTGCAGTCAGGCTTTTCGCGACCGCTGCGCCGCGCAGCGGCGGCGATGCGGCGCTGGCTGCTGCCGAATGTTCGGTCAAGGTGGAGCCGTTGGCTGCCTTCGCTCCCGAGTCGGGCGCGATCGTCGTCGATGCGCTTTATGGCGCCGGTCTTTCCAAGCCGCTCGACGGTGAGGTGGTCGAGGCGATAACACGGACGAATTCGGCCGTTGTTCCGGTGATTTCGGTCGATCTACCCTCCGGCGTGTCGGGTGCTTCCGGCGAGATTATGGGCAGTGCCTTCCAGGCGACGGTGACCGTGACTTTTGCCCGCAAGAAGCCGGGGCACCTGCTCTATCCCGGGCGTGCGCAGTGCGGCGAGGTGGTGGTTGCCGATATCGGTATTGCCGCGGCCATAGTTGGCGCTACGTCCGTGCGCTGCTTCGAAAACGATCCGGCATGGTGGCGGCGGCATTTTCCGTCGCCGGCGAACGACGCCCACAAATATAGCCGCGGCCATGTCGGCGTTTTTTCCGGTGGTCCGTCGGCCACGGGTGCTGCGCGACTGTCGGCGATGGCGGCAGCACGGGCAGGGGCGGGTGCGGTGACGGTGTTGTCACCTGGAGCGGCACTGGCTGCCAATGCGGCGCACCTGACCTCAATCATCCTGAGGCGTTCCGATACGCTCCAAGATGCGCTGGCCTTCCTCGGCGCACGCAAGCCCGAAGTGCTGGTTTATGGCCCAGGCCTTGGCTCCGAGCCTGAAATCGGGCGTTTTGCGCTGGAGCTGATGTCTGTCGCCGAGGGCCGCTTCGCAGCACTTGTGCTCGATGCCGACGGCATCACCTCGCTTTCGCATCGCCGCGCCGCGTTCTTCGAGGCACGAAAACGCCCGAATGCGCCAGCGCTTGTGTTGACACCGCATCATGGCGAGTTCGGCCGGCTGTTTCCCGGGATCGCCGCCGATGCGTCGCTGTCCAAGCTCGAGCGGGCGCGGGCGGCGGCGGCCAAGGCCAATGCCATCATCATATATAAGGGCCCCGACACGGTGATAGCTGTGCCCGACGGGCGTGCTGCGATCAATGCCAATGGCACGTCGCTGCTGGCGACCGCAGGGTCGGGTGACGTGCTGTCCGGCATTGTTGCCGCCCTTCTGGCGCAACGGATGCCGGCTTTCGAGGCGGCCTGCGCCGCCGTCTGGATTCACGCCGAGGCGGCACGGCGTTTCGGGCCCGGCCTGATCGCTGAGGACCTGCCGCTGGCATTGCGGGAGGTGGTGGCGGGGTTGAGCGGGTGAGGGCGCGCGCTTTCTCCGCGTCGGGCGTGGGCAGTCGGGCCGGACTATCCACGCGGATTGGGTGACGGATGGTGACAACGGACTTGGTCAGTTTGGCAGGTGTCGTGCGAAGCAATCCTTTGCTTCGCGTTCCCCCCCTCTCTGGCCTGCCGGCCATCTCCCCCGCAAGGGTGGAGATCAGTCGCGTCGCCGGCGGCGCCAATGCTGTGATGTCCCAATGTGCAACCATGGCGATTGACTGCGAGGTTAATGACGGCTTGATATCCCCTTTTGCGTGGGAGATGGCCGGCAGGCCAGAGGTGGTGGGAAGGATCGCGACAAAGGCGAAATGCGCTCAACGCTCCGTAGGCAGGGTGGTGGAGAGGACGTGATCAGGCGTTGGTGCCGCCGTCGATCGTCAGCGCTGCACCCGTGACGAAGCGGGATTGCGGGCCGGCCAGCCAGGTTACAAGGCCGGCGATGTCGTCGGGCAAGCCGAATTGCGGGATTGCCATCAGGCTGCGCTGGTAGTCGGCGACGTCGCCCTCGGCGGGGTTCATATCGGTTTCGGTCGAGCCGGGATGGACGACATTGACGGTGATGCCGCGCGGGCCGAGGTCGCGCGCGAGGCCCTTGGTCAGGCCGACAAGCGCTGCCTTGCTGGCCGAATAGAGCGCGATGCCCTCGAAGGGAACACGGTCAGCCAGGTTGCTGCCGATCGAGATGATCCGACCGCCGTCATGCATGACGCCGGCCGCTGCCTTCGAGGCGATGAAGGGGGCGCGGAAATTGACCGACATCACTTCGTCGAGCTGTTCCAGCGAAACCGTGTCGATGGGGCCGTGGTGCCAGATGCCGGCGCTGTTGACCAGGATGTCGAGACGCCCGAACGCCGCGATGGTGGCAGTCACCGCCGCTTCGACGGCTGCGGCATCGGCATTGTCGGCCTGGATCGCCAGGCCACGCCGCCCAAGGGCTTCGACCTGCCCGACGACGGCCTCGGCCTTTTCCGCAGAGCGGACATAGGTCAGGGCGACGTCGGCGCCTGACGTGGCGAGCTGGACGGCAATGGCAGCACCGATGCCACGGCTGCCGCCGGTCACCAGGGCGACCTTGCCGGCCAGTTCCAGACCGGACAGCTTGAGCCCGGAGTGTTGTTTCGTATCGCTGAGGGAGGACATGATTTATCTTTCGGTATTGAACGATACAAAATAGATGGCAGCCTTGCGCAAGGGCGTCAAGAACATTATGTATCGTTCATAACAGAAAGGTTTGAGATGTCTCAGAAGGGTCGTCCACGCAGCTTCGACCGTGATGCAGCGTTGCGGCAGGCAATGCGCGTGTTCTGGAAAAAGGGCTATGACGGGGCGTCGCTGGCGGAGCTGACGACGGCAATGGGCATCAATTCGCCCAGCCTTTACGCGGCTTTCGGCAGCAAGGAAGCGTTGTTTCGCGAGGCTGTCGATCTCTATGGGGCTACCGAAGGTGTCGATATCTGGGGCGCCTTCGAACGCCCCGGCAGTGCCAGGGAGGCGATCAGCGATTTACTGCGTGCGTCGGCGCGGGCGTTCAGCGAACCTGGCGATCCCAGGGGGTGCCTTATCGTGCTAGGCGCACTCAATGTCAGCGAAACCAATGCCGAGGTGTTCCGCGATCTCAGCGAACGCCGCATGTCGAGCGCGCGCGACTTGGCCGGCCGCCTGAAACAGGCCGTGGCTGCGGGCGAACTGCCCGAGTCCGCCGATTGTGACGCGATTTCGGCGTTTTACCTTGCCGTGCAGCAAGGCATGTCGGTGCAGGCCCGCGATGGCGCCTCACGTGCGGCGCTGCTGGCCATTGCCGATGGGGCGATGGCCGCCTGGGATGCGCTGACGGCCGGTTCCGGACGCAACGCCGGAGCTTGATCAAAGCCTTTCTAGAAAACTGCGGCGGCTCTCCTGGAGTGCGCTAGCCGTTGATCCTGTTCATGAACGCCATGGCGCCGAAGGGCGCGCGGACCTTGCCCTCGGTGATGAAGTAGACGAACACGTCGCGCGGCTTGACCGGCGCCTCGGTGCCTGGATCGGCACGGGGCAGGTCGGCAGGTGTGCCGCCGTCAGCCCAGACCTTGGCGCGTTCGGCCCACACATCAAGTGCCTCCGACGTGTAGCAATCGTGATTGTCGTCGCTGCCGGTCTGCAGCCGCGCATAGACAAAATCGCCGGTGATGTCGGCAATTGCCGGATATTTGGCGTGGTCGGCATACACGATGGCGACGTCATGCTTCCGGGCCAGCGCGGCGAACTCGGGCACGATGAAGGAATCATGGCGCACCTCGACCGCATGGCGCAGTTTCACGCCATCTTGCTTTTCAGGCAAAAGCTTGAGGAAGGCGCCGAAGTCGGCTTCGTCGAATTTCTTGGTCGGCGCAAACTGCCACAGGATCGGGCCGAGCTTGTCGCCAAGTGCGGCAACGCCGGAGCCGAGAAACCGCGTCATTGATTCGCCAGCCTCACCAAGTACGCGGCGGTTGGTGACGAAGCGGTTGCCCTTGAGCGCGTAGACGAAACCATCAGGGGCCTCGCTGGCCCATTTCAGGAAGGTCGGTTCCTTGAAGGATGAATAATAGGTACCGTTGACCTCGATCGTCGGCACGTGGCTGCTGGCGAATTGCAGCTGCTTGGCCTTGGACAACTTTTCCGGGTAGAACGTGCCCTCCCAGGGCTCAAACGTCCAGCCGCCCATGCCTGCCCGGATGTTTCCAGTCATCGATCTATCCCTTCTCAGTCGCTGCGGTCTCTTCTAGCGGAAGGCAGAGGAGCGTCAAAGCCGCGAACGATGTCTTGGGCAAGCATCCTGACAGCAACTTGCGCGAAGGCCGAGGCCGGCAGGCAATATATCGCGCGGAACCGGTGTGAGATTTACTGTCTGTTGGAGGGTAGCCGGCTAGCGAAGCTCATACAAACACAAACATGTCTGAGCCTTCATGTCGACGATTCCAGGGACGCGGGCGGCTTCGCCCTACGGGGTGGTGCGGATGGGCATGATCGCCCTGGCCGGGGCAACCATCGTGTCGCTGATAGCCTACGATTTCGCGGTCAACGACCGTGACCTGCTGGCCAAGGACCGTGTCGACTGGACGATGTTCGGGCTGATCAGGCCATTCGTCGCCCTGATCTCTGCCTGCCTGCTGGTCGCGGCGCTGTATTAGCCTGATCATGCGCGATCGCCTTTGGATGACGGCCAGGCGCCGCTGCTGCTCGGTGCATCCTACCTGATGGCCGGTGCACTGCTGGCAGCGGCGATTGCGGTTGCCGCGGTGCCGACGGTTCTCAACGAGACGGCAGGTGCTTAGCATCCTGACCGAGGTGGTTTTCATCGGCGCATTGGTTGCGCTCGGGGCCGCAGCCTGGCGCGACCGCCGCAACCGCGCCAGGGTGCTGGGGCTGCCGCGCTGGGTCGTGCATGCGGCGCTGATCCTGGTGACCTTCCTCATCCTGATGGAGGAGATGTCCTGGGGCCAGCACTGGGGCGGCTGGACGGCCGGGCCGATGTTCGCCGGCAACGTCCAGAACGAGACAGGTTCGAGGCGGTCTATTATTCGGCGGCGTTTCTGCTGTTCGTCGTCCTGCCGGCCGCCTGGCCGTCGCATGTCGCAGCCTGGCTGCGACCGGTCGCGCCATTCGTTCCGCCGAGGCTGTTTGCGCTTGCGGCGCTGCCACTGGCCGGGCTGCTCTATGAGGAATGGAACATCGTGCCCTACCAGCTGTGGTTTTTCATGGGCGTCGTGATCGCGTGGCGGCTGGCGATCGAACTGCGGCAGGCGCCGGCGGCGTATCGCGCTGCGGGGATTGTCGTCGCCGTGCTCTTACCGGCGTCGCAACTGCTCGTCTTCGGCGGGCACAGGATGGCCGACGGCTACGAGCTGTCGGAAATCCGCGAGTTCCTGATCGCCTGCATCATCCTGGCAGCCCGAGGCGGGCTAGGTGGTAGCCACGTAAGCTGGATAGCCTGCCAACCTGCCGGGCGTCAGACTGGATGCGTTGCGGTCAATGGTGTTCGTTCGACGGGGCATGCTTCGAAATCAAAGCGTACCCTTGCCGCCGCGATGCGGCCGGCCACGCCATAGGATGCGTCCCACTCAACGCGAAACTCGTCGTCAGACCGCACGACCACGAGGTCTCCGATAATGCCCGGCAGATGAAAGTCGGACAGCGAGATTTCGCTGATGGATTCGAGTGTGAGTGTCACGACAACATGACGATCAAGGACAAAATAGCCCTGGTCATCAACCTGAGCGGTCATCCGAAACGCTCGGATCTTCAGCTGTCCGGACCGGCTGGAGGACAAGTCGATGTCGAACATTTCGGCATCGTGAAAATGTGGCACGAAGCCAAACCAATCGATTAGCTCGCGGCCACCTGGGATCTCCGCGAATGCCTCGCGTCGCGCGTGTTCATGTGGCTCGTTCGTTGCCATGGCGGCGGACTACTCCGCCGCCTCCTGCTTGCCGCGCGGGCGACGCTCCAGAAGTTCCTTGAGGAACTGGCCGGTGTAGCTGCGCGGTTCGGCGACGATGTCTTCGGGCCGGCCCGAGGCGACGAGTTCGCCGCCGCCGTCGCCGCCTTCGGGGCCGAGATCGAGCACCCAGTCGGCGGTCTTGATCACCTCCAGGTTGTGCTCGATGACGATCACCGTGTTGCCCTGGTCGACGAGCTCGTGCAGCACCTCGAGCAGCTTGGCGACATCGTGGAAGTGCAGGCCGGTGGTCGGTTCGTCCAGGATGTAGAGCGTTTTGCCGGTTGCCTTGCGCGACAGCTCCTTGGCCAGTTTGATGCGCTGGGCTTCGCCGCCGGACAGCGTGTTGGCCTGCTGGCCGATGTGGATGTAGCCGAGGCCGACCTGGTTGAGCGTCATCAGCTTGTCACGCACCACGGGAACGGCAGCGAAGAATTCGACACCTTCCTCGACCGTCATGTCGAGCACGTCGGCGATCGACTTGCCCTTGAACAACACGTCGAGCGTTTCGCGATTGTAGCGCTTGCCGTGGCAGACGTCGCAGGTGACATAGACGTCGGGCAGGAAGTGCATCTCGATCTTGATGACGCCGTCGCCCTGGCAGGCTTCGCAGCGGCCACCCTTGACGTTGAACGAAAAGCGGCCGGGCTGGTATCCGCGCGCCTTGGCTTCCGGCAGGCCGGCGAACCAGTCGCGGATCGGCGTGAAGGCTCCGGTGTAGGTGGCCGGGTTGGAGCGTGGCGTGCGGCCGATGGGCGACTGGTCGATGTCGATGACCTTGTCGAGGAATTCGAGGCCCTCGATGCGGTCGTGCTCGGCTGGATGCTCGCGCGAGCCCATGATGCGGCGCGACGCTGCCTTGAACAGGGTCTCGATCAGGAAGGTCGACTTGCCGCCGCCCGACACGCCGGTCACGGCGGTGAAGGTGCCCAGCGGGATCTCGGCGCTGACATTCTTGAGATTGTTGCCACGCGCGCCGACGACCTTGATGCGCCTGTTTTTCTTCAATTCGCGGCGCTGGGGCGGAACCGCGATCTCGAGTTCGCCCGACAGATATTTGCCGGTGATCGAGTTGGGGTTGGCCATGACCTGCTGCGGCGTGCCTTCGGCGATGATCTGGCCGCCATGGATGCCGGCGGCCGGGCCCATGTCGACGACATAGTCGGCGGTCAGCACCGCGTCCTCGTCATGCTCGACGACGATGACGGTGTTGCCGATGTCCCTGAGGTGACGCAGCGTGTCGAGCAGGCGGGCATTGTCGCGCTGGTGCAGGCCGATGGACGGCTCGTCGAGCACGTAGAGCACGCCGGTCAGCCCCGAGCCGATCTGCGAGGCCAGCCTGATGCGCTGGCTTTCGCCGCCCGACAGCGTGCCGGAATTGCGCGACAGCGTCAGATATTCGAGGCCGACGTCGTTGAGGAAGCGCAGGCGTTCGCGGATTTCCTTGAGCACGCGGACGGCGATCTCGTTCTGCTTGTCGTTGAGCAGGGCCGGCAATTCCTCGAACCAGGCATTGGCCTTGCGGATCGACTGCTCGGTGACTTCGCCGATGTGCTTGCCGCCGACCTTGACCGCCAATGCTTCCGGCTTGAGGCGGTAGCCGGCGCAGGTCGGGCAGGGCGTGGCCGACATGAAGCGCTCGATCTCCTCGCGCATCCAGGCGGATTCGGTTTCCTTCCAGCGGCGCTCGAGATTGGGGATCACGCCCTCGAAGGTCTTGGTCGTCTTGTAGGAGCGCAGGCCGTCGTCATAATTGAAGGTGATTTCCTTCGAGCCCGTGCCGCGCAGGATGGCCTCCTGCGCCTCAGTCGAAAGGTCGCGCCAGCGGTCGCCGATCTTGAAGCCATAGACCTTGCCGAGCGCTTCCAGTGTCTGGGTGTAGTAGGGCGAGGTCGACTTGGCCCAGGGTGCCACAGCACCCTCGCGCAGCGATACATGCTCTTCCGGCACGACGAGCGCCGGGTCGATGGCGCGCTGGTTGCCGAGGCCGTCGCAGGCCGGGCAGGCGCCGAACGGGTTGTTGAAGGAGAACAGACGCGGCTCGATCTCCGGGATGGTGAAGCCCGAGACCGGACAGGCGAATTTCTCCGAGAACAGAATGCGTTCGTGGGTTTCGTTGGCGGACTTGTTGATCGCGTCGGCGCCGGTCTGGCTGGCATCGAGCGGCTTGTCGGCGAATTCGGCGACCGCCAGGCCCTCGGCCAGCTTGAGCGCGGTTTCGATCGAGTCGGCCAGACGCGTGGCGAGGTCGGGGCGGACGACGATGCGGTCGACGACGACATCGATGTCGTGCTTGTACTTCTTGTCGAGAACGGGCGCTTCGGCGATCTCGTAGAAGGCGCCGTCGATCTTGACGCGCTGGAAACCCTTCTTCTGGAGCTCGGCGAGCTCCTTCTTGTACTCACCCTTGCGGCCGCGGACGATGGGCGCCAGGATGAACAGTCGGGTGCCTTCGTCGACCGCCAGCACGCGGTCGACCATCTGGCTGACAGTCTGGCTCTCGATCGGCAGGCCGGTCGCCGGCGAATAGGGCACGCCGACGCGCGCGAACAAGAGGCGCATGTAGTCGTAGATCTCGGTGACCGTGCCGACCGTCGAACGCGGATTCTTCGACGTCGTCTTCTGCTCGATCGAGATCGCCGGTGACAGGCCGTCGATCTGGTCGACGTCGGGCTTCTGCATCATCTCGAGGAACTGGCGGGCATAGGCCGACAGGCTCTCGACATAGCGGCGCTGGCCCTCGGCATAGATGGTGTCGAAGGCGAGGGAGGATTTGCCCGAGCCGGACAGGCCGGTCATGACAATCAGCTTGTCGCGCGGCAGGTCGAGATCGACGTTCTTGAGATTGTGTTCGCGCGCACCGCGAATGGAAATGTACTTGTGATCGGCCATTGCCGCGCCGCCGCCTCAAATCTGGAATTGCTTGGAGTGGCGGGCGAGCCCAACCATCCCCCTCATGTAGGTAATTTCGCCGCCCGGTCGAGAGGGGCGGCAACCAAACGCGTTTAAGCGCCTTTGGCGCGCAGGGGCAAGTGGAAAGAACAAAGGCCGAACGCGCTCCTGACAACGTTATGGCAGGAGCATCACGCGAATCCGGGGCCGCGAAAGCCGACTTCGATCACATTTTTCCCGATTAACAATGTTGTGGTTGACGTGAGGGAATCAGGGATGCAGAGTGCCTGTGTCGCCTGAGGCCGAGCCTCCTTGAGGGCTCCTCACCATGCTACGGTCGGTCTGCGAGACGCCGCAGACACGCGAGTTGAGCAGCGGGCGAACACATGGCGCAACTGACGTAGGAGCAGAGCATGACTCCACCGGACAGTCCCAAAGGGTTCCGCTAACAGGACGGAACCACAGCAGGCGCAGGTGCCTGGCTTTCCCTAGCGAAAAGCCTCACGCAAACCCCGACCTGTTGTTCCCTCAGACAATTTGAAACCATGGTCGGATCGTTGGCTGTGAGCCACGAAGCATCCGAGAGAGCAAAGCCGGTAAACCATTCCCGGCAGGTAAGGGTATAACCCGACAACAGGCCCCGTGCGCTCCTGGTAGCGGCGGGGTCAACTTTTTTGGGCCCGCCTGTCCCTGGGCTGCGCCTGTCCCTGGTCTGTTTGTCGCTGCCGATTCCGGGCTCGATTTTCCAAAGCATGCGAGGTGCTGAAACTCCGCTTGTACAACCCTTGCACAATCGCCTGATCGTTCCGACCTAGCATTGAGGCCGCCAGCACGGCCGAGCGGGGGAACAATCGTGACTGTTGACCGGACCAGGCTGATCGGACTTTTGGGCGGGATGAGTTGGGAGTCCAGCGCGCTCTATTACCGGCTGATAAATCAGGCGGCACATGCCAGGATGGGCGGGCATCACAATGCTCGCTCGCTGATGTTCACGCTCGATTTCGACGAACTCAATCGGCTGGCAGCCGAAGGCGACTGGATGCGGGTTGCAGCGGTGATCTCGGAGGCGGCGCGCAGCCTTGAAAAGGCGGGAGCCGCCTTCGCCATGCTGACAGCGGTGACGCCGCACACGGTTGCCGATCAGGTGGCCGGCGCGATCGGCATTCCGCTGCTGCACATCGCCGACCCAACCGGCGAAGCGATCCGTGCCGCCGGCATCAAGCGCGTCGGGCTGCTCGGAACGCGCTACACGATGGAACTCGGGTTCTTCGCCGAGCGGCTGCAGCAGCGTTTTGGCATCGAGGTGATCGTGCCATCGGAGGAACAGCGCACGGCACTGCATCGCATCATCATCGACGAACTGACGCTCGGCTTGGTGAAGCCGGTGTCGGCCGCGGTGCTGCAGCAACTGGCCGGCGATCTCGGCGCGCGCGGGGCAGAAGCCGCCGTCGTCGCCTGCACCGAACTGCCGCTGCTGCTCGGTATGGATGCCTATCCGATGCCGGCATTCGACGTGGTCAAGCTGCATGCCGAGGCGGCGGTGGAGCTGGCACTGGCGGGGTGAGGGAGCGTCTGGGCGCTTGGCAACCGACAGCGAGGAGTGGTCGGAGGCGATCTGCCAGGCGTGGTACGGCAATGTGCTGTGGGAGGCATTCCTGGCGGGCAGCAGGAGTATTAGGCGAGCGCCGCAGCGCACCGCCATGCCTGCTGGGCAGGGCGTGGAGTTCCGACTGTACCGCCGCTGCTGTTACGATCCGGCCGCGATAAGGGCCATCACCTCGTCGGGCGTCTCCATGACCTGCCAGGGGTAGGGCCTGTCGCCGCCGGAGCGGACCTGCACCACTGCCTTGCCGGTGTTCGGACTGCTCGTGCCGGCGGCCACGCCGACGATGTCGGCGATGCGGATGTAGGATGTTGCCCCCGAGGGCGAAACCGCCGTGACCTTGATGAAACCCATGCCCTGCCTCTCTCCGTTTTCCGCTGCAAATAAGAGCAGGCGGGCGCGGCGGCGGCAAGCCGGAGGTGCGCGATCACGGCACGCCGAGCTTTGCCTTGAACAGCGCGGGTTGCTGCGTTGGCCTCGAAGCCGATGCCTGTTCGCGGATCAGTCCGCCTTGGGAGAAGCGTCCAACTGAGCGTAACCCCAGTCGATAACCGGCCTGCCGGCGCGCAGAACATCGGTGACGACTGCGACGATGCTTGTTGTCAGGCCGCCGGACGCAATCGCCGGGTCGGCGTAGCGCGAAATGGGGATTGTGGCCTCCCCGATTTCAGTAATGCGCATCGCGCGCTCGTCAGGACGGAGCAGCGATACCGAGGATGACGGCGATCAGCATCAGGAGCGGGCCCATCCACTTGAACTGGCGTACGAGGTTGGCGAGCCAGGGCTGGTTGGGAGACGTCGTCAGATCGACATAACCGAAGCCGACGGCCGTCATCCAGGCGCCGGCGCAGAGCATGATGAACTCGTCGATATAGGCGGCAATCAACGGATCCTCCCGAAGCGTGAGTCGTTGCCGAGTTCAGTTGTCGTGGACCGTGTCTGGCACTGCAAGACACGGGCGGTCGGTCTCCTGACAAAGTGCGCACCGGAAATCGAACCCTGCTGCCTTGACAGGTCAGTATGACGTTATAACCTCTTGGTGCGGGTCAAGCCGGGAACGTGGCCCCGCATGTGGAGGACGATCTTATGAAACTCGCGTGGATCAAGGGCGCGCTGGCCGCCGGCATCGCCCTGTTGCCGAGCGCCGTATGGGCGCAGTCAGTCAATATTTCCTACCTGACCCACTGGTCGCCGGAGACGGTGGCGCTGCTGGAACAGGCGGCCAAGGATTTTGCCAAGGACCATCCCGACGTGGCGGTAACAGTGCGCGCCGTGCCGTTCGGCGACCTTTTGACGACGCTGCGCTCGCAGGCCGGCGGGCAGGCTGCCACCATCGCCGGCATCTACGATCTGTGGCTGCCGGAACTGGCGCGCGACAAGCTCGTTGCCCCTGCACCCGAGACGGTTGCCGGCGAGGTCAAGGGTGCCTGGCCGGCAGGCGTGGTGACGGCGGCGAGCGTCGGTGGGGTGCTCTACGGCGTGCCCAACGAGATCGATGTTTATGCGCTGAACTACAACAAGGCGCTGTTCAAGGAGGCGGGCATCGAAGCGGCGCCCAAAACCTGGGACGAGCTGAAGGACGCCGCCGCCAAGCTGACCAAGAAGGATGCGGGACAGCAGGGGTTTGGCATGATCAACAGCTGGGCGGCGGGCGTGGTGCATCCGTTTTCGTCGCTGCTGGTGTCCAATGGCGGCGAACTGGTGACCGGCGGCAAGCCGGTGTTGGACAGCAAGAACGCCGGCGAGACCTTCCAGCTCTATGAGGAGCTGATCAAGTCGGGCTCCAGCGACCCGGCCATGGGCTCGGCCGACGCCAACACGACAGGGCCGTTCCTCGACAATTTCGTCTCCGGCAAGACCGGCATGATCATCATGGCCAACTGGTGGGAGAGTGCGCTTAAGGCAGGCATGGGCGAGAAGTTCGCCGATATCGCCACGGCGCCGATCCCTGTCGGGCCCTCAGGCGACAAGCCGCGCTCGATCTCCTATTCGTGGATGACCGTGGTGAATGCGGGCGCGGCGGAGGCCGAGCAGAAGGCGGCGTGGGATTTCCTCGCCTGGCTGAACAGCCCGAAGTCGGGCCCGAACGGCGCTTCGGCCATGGCCAACATCCTGATGTCGATGGGCATCCTGCCGTCGCGCAGTTCCGACGTCGATGCCTTCAAGGACAAGCTTGGTTCGGAATTCCTGTCTGGTTATGTCAGCGTGCTGGGCGATGCAAAACCATTCCCGGTCGTTCTCGGCGGCCAGGAGTTCTCGGAGTCGCTCCAGCAGACCATCGAGGCGCTGCAATATGGCAAGGTTTCAGCCACCGAGGCGCAGACCAATGCGCAGGCCGACGCGGCTGCGATCCTGGAGAAAGCTGCGAAGTAGGCGCTCACCACCTTCTCCCCGTTCACGGGGAGAAGGTGGTCCGAAGGGCCGGATGAGGGGCGGCTCCAAGTTCGGAGAGGTAAGCTCTGCCCCTCTTCTGCCTGCCGGCATCTTCTCCCCGTGAACGGGGAGAAGCACGCAGTGTCACCGTCTCGCGCACCCTCGACTGCAACTGATCCATCTCATGACCAGAACCCACCAACATTCCGTCTGGATGATGCTGACGCCGGCCGTCTCGCTGATCGGCGCCTTCATCGTCGTGCCGATGGTGCTGACGGTGTGGCTGTCGCTGCAGGACTGGTCGACGCAGACCGGTTTCCAGACGGCCGAATTCGTCGGGCTCGACAATTTCCGCGAGATTTTTGGCGCAACCTCGGTGGGGCGCGACTTCAAGGGCGCATTGGTCAATACGGCGCTCTACACGCTGATGTCGGTGGCGCTTATCTTGCCTGTTTCGGTTGGCCTCGGGCTGCTCGTCTACCAGCGTAATGTCGCCGGCGGCAACGCGCTCAGGACCATCCTGTTTTCGACCTACATGGTGCCGATGATCGCAGTGGCGCTGGTGTGGTCGAAACTCTATTCGCCGAGTGAGGGACCGATCAACCAGATGCTCGGCTGGCTGGGTATCGGCCCGCAGCCTTGGCTGTCGTCGCCCAGCACCGCGCTGGTATCAATCGTAGTTCTCAATGTCTGGCAGCAGATCGGCTATTTCACCGTGCTTGTCGTGGCCGGGCTGACCCAGATCCCGACCAGCCTCTACGAGGCCGCGACCATCGACGGCGCGGACGGGCGCCAGCAGTTCACGGCGATCACCCTGCCGCTGCTCAAGCGGACGCTGCTGTTCAGCGCCGTCATTGCCATCATCAATGCCGTGCAGGTGTTCGAGCCGGTGGCGCTGATTACGCAGGGCGGGCCGGTGGGCTCGACCAACGTGTTGACCTATCACATAAGGCGTGTCGGCATCGAACGCGCCCAGGGTGGCCTGGGCTCCGCCATGGCGGTGACGCTGATGTTGTCGCTGATCGTCGTGATCTTCGCTTTGTTCGCTTTCGCTCGGAAGGGGGACGACGAATGAGCGCGGCTGGCGAATGGCGGCCGCGCCGCGGCTTGTTCTTCTTCAGGTCACGCCCAACCAGCGGCGACTATATCGTGGCAACGCTGATGCTTGTGGTCGCCGTGGCCTCGGCCTTTCCGCTGGTGTGGATGGTACTGTCGAGCCTGAAGACGCCGGCCGAAACCATGCAGGTGCCGCCGGCGTGGCTACCCGAGAGCCCGAGCCTGGAGGCCTTCGGCAAG
The DNA here is from genome assembly GCF_014138625.1 of Aminobacter ciceronei. Lineage (GTDB taxonomy): Bacteria > Pseudomonadota > Alphaproteobacteria > Rhizobiales > Rhizobiaceae > Aminobacter > Aminobacter ciceronei. The sequence continues at coordinate 28,589 of NZ_JACJHY010000041.1, read as the reverse complement.
GTGTCTGGCGTCATCAATGTCGGCCGCTCGATGCTGAATTCGGCCGTCATCGCCGCCATCACCACGGCCGGCATCATCGTCACCAGCCTGATGGCAGGTTACGCCTTTGCCAAGCATCGCTTCCATGGTCGCAATGCACTGTTTGCGCTGCTGATCGCGACCATGTTCCTGCCGCCGATCGTGACGTTGATCCCGCTCTACCGGATGATCGGCACCATCGGGCTCGACGGCAGCCTGGCAGGCGTGGTCCTGCCCAACCTGGCCAATGCCTTCGGCATCTTCCTGATGCGGCAGTTCATTGCCGGCGTGCCCGACGACTTGATCGATGCGGCGCGCATGGATGGCGCTTCGGAGATGCGCATCCTGTTCGTCATCGTGGCTCCGCTGGTGACGCCGGCGGTGGCAGCTCTCGCGCTGTTTGCCTTCGTCTATCACTGGAACAGCTATCTTTGGCCGCTGACGGTGCTGCAGGGCAACGCCGACCAGTACCCGATCGTCATCAGCCTCAGCCGGCTGTTGAGCTACAACAGGGGGGCGATGAACACCAACCTGGTCATGGCGGGTGCGACGCTGGCCGTTTTGCCGCCGCTGGTGCTGTTCGTGTTCCTGCAGCGCTTCTTCGTCGACTCCATCGTAAGCTCCGGAGTAAAGGGATGAGCAAGGTTCTGGCCGTCGACCTTGGCGGCACGCAGCTCAGGGCAGGGCTTTGCGCCGCCGCCGCGCCTGCCGCCGTCGAGCACATTGGCGCCTGGCCGGCGCCCAAGGGGCTCGACGGTTTCCGCGAGGCGATAGCCCGGATGGCGCACGACCATGGTGCCGAGCGGTTCGGTGTGTCGGTGCCAGGCACGGCACGCGGAACGCGCTGCCTGTGGATCCCCAATCTGCCCTGGCTCGACGGCGTCGATCTCGCCGGGCTGTTCCCCAATCTCTCGATCGGACTCGGCCAGGATGCGCAGCTGGCGCTGCTGGCTGAGGTGTCAGCTGGTGCGGCCAAGGGGCTGTCGGACGCGATGCTGGTGGCGATCGGTACCGGCATCGGTTCCGCCGTGCTGTCGGGTTCGCGTATCATGCGTGGCGGGCAGGGAACTGCCTGTTCCTTCGGCTGGGCCTGCGCCGATCTGGACGATGAAGGTCACGACCGCGACGGCTGGCTGGAGCGGCAGGCATCGGGTCGGGCGTTCGATGCTATCGGGCGGCAGGCCGGCTTCAGTGACGGTCGCGGGCTGCTGGCGGCGGCGCGTGCGGGCAATGCGACTGCGATTGATGCATTGGCGCGGCCGGCGAAGGCGCTGGGCGTGAGCCTGGCAACCGCCGTGGCGCTGCTCGACCCGCAAACAGTGATCCTCGCCGGCGGCGTGGCCGAGGCGGCCGACGTGCTGGTGCCGATGGTGCGAGCCGCGATGGAAAAGCAACTGCCGCCGCATCTGAGACGCGTGCGCATCGAGGCCGGCAGCTTCGGCAAGGACGCCAGCCTTGTGGGGGCAGCATTCGCCGGCGCGCGCGGCCAACAATGGGACGAAATCCGATGAGCGGAATCTTTGCAAAACCCAACCGCAACCGGCCGGAGCCGCTGTGGCACCAGGCCGAGCAGGCGATGCGGACGCTGATTTCGTCCGGCGAGTGGGCGACGGGCGCGCAGATCCCCAATGAGGAGCGCCTGTGCGACCTATTGGGAGTGAGCCGCATCACCGTGCGCCATGCCCTGCGCAACCTCGAGGATTCCGGCCTGCTCAGCCGCGAACATGGGCGCGGCACCTTCGTGCGCAGCCCGACCGTCATTGCCGGCGTGCGCGGCCTGACCAGCTTCACCCAGGAGATGGCCAATCTCGGGCTCAATCTGGGAACCAGGCTGCTCGACGCCCGGATCATTGCCGCCGACGCTCAGGTGGCCGGCGCGCTCGAGATCGAGGAAGGCACGCCGGTACTCCAGTTGCGCCGCCTTCGGCTTGGCAACGACCAGCCGATCGGTATCCAGACCGCGCATCTGCCAGCGGCGCTCGTGCCTGGCCTGCTGGAAACGGCGGCAAGCGTCTCCTCGCTCTATGAGACGCTGAAGGCGAGCTACGGCATCGTGCCCCAGGAGGCACGCGAAATCTACCGCATCGGCGAGGTCAAGCCGGAGGATGCCGAGCTGATCCAGCTAAAGGCCGGCAGCTCCGCCTTCATGGTCGAACGCATCGCCTTCGACCGCTCCGGCCCGTTTGAATTCACGGTCTCGACCATGCGCGGCGACCGCTACGAAATCCGTTCCGTTCTCCATCTCTGACCATCTGAAAGGTTCTTTCCCATGACGACTTCCTACATCAGCCGGCTGGCCAAGCTCATCGACGGGGCCGCAAGCGCCAACGAGGCCGCGTTCGAGGCCGTTTCGGCACGGCTGGCCGAGACTCTTGCCAACAAGGGGCTGGTGCATCTTTACGGCTCCGGCCATTCGGTGCTGCCGTGCCAGGAGGCGTTTCCGCGCTACGGCTCCTATGTCGGCTTCAATCCGCTGACCGACCCGCGTGTGATGTGGCACAACGTGCTGGGTTCGGGCGGCGTGCGCGAACTCCTGTGGCTCGAACGCACGGAGAACTACGCGGAAAAATTCCTCGACCACCAGCCGCTCAACCCTGGAGATGCCATCATCATCTATGGCCATAGCGGCCGCAACGCGTCGGGCATCGACACCGCGCTCTACGCCAAGAAGCGCGGGCTGTTCGTCGTCGCCATCACCAGCAAGAACAATTTGGACAAGCCGGCGAGCCATTCCTCCGGCAAGCGCCTGGCCGATGCCGCCGACGTCGTCATCGACACGACTTCACCGATCGAGGACGCCATCGTGCCGGTGAAGGGCTGGAGCCGCCCTGTGGCCGGCTCGTCGACGGTGCTCGCTATGATCATGACGCATGAGCTGATCGCGCGCACGGCGCAAAGGCTTGCCGACCGCGGCATCGAGCTGCCGACCTTTGCCTCGCCGACAATCGAAGGCGTGACGTTGCACGATACCGACGTGATCTACGGCCTCTACCGCGAAAAGATGATCGAGGCGCAGCGCAAGCATCTCGACTTCTTCAAGGAACGGATGCAGGGCGAAGCGTAATCCTGTTCCTGACACCGATAAGCTGGCGAGCCGTCCGGAAGGGCGGCCTGCTCGCATTCGGGACGATGCCTCTTGCCATTTTCAATTGTTGGCGATAGAACAAAATAAGAACAAAAATGACTTGTGGACGGCACGAGCTTTTCCGCTGCCAGGGGGCGCGGGCGGAGGGTGCAATGGGCTAGTGTGCGCCCTCACATTTTCTTGGAATTTGGTTTCGGACGAGCGCGGAGCGGTGTCATGGCAGGTAGCGTCAATAAGGTCATTCTGGTCGGCAATCTGGGCGCTGACCCTGAGATCCGCCGGCTCAATTCGGGCGAGCCAGTCGTCAACCTGAGGATCGCGACTTCGGAAAGCTGGCGCGACAAGAATTCGGGCGAACGCAAGGAAAAGACCGAGTGGCATCAGGTCGTCATCTTCAATGACAACCTCGCCAAGGTTGCCGAGCAGTACCTGAAGAAGGGTATGAAGGTTTACATCGAGGGCCAGCTCCAGACCCGCAAATGGGAGAAGGACGGCATCGAGCGTTACACCACCGAAATCGTGCTGCAGAAATTCCGCGGCGAACTGCAGATGCTCGACGCGCGCGGCCAGGGCGGTGACGCAGGCTATGGCGGCGGTGGCGGCCAGGTCGGTTACGGCGGTGGTCAGGGTGGCGGCTATGGCGGCGGCGGCCGTTCTGACTTCGGTCAGTCGAGCCCGACTGACAGCTATGGCGGCGGCAACCGCGGCGGCTTTGGCGGCGGCGGTGGCAATCGCGGCGGCCAGGGCGGCGGTGGGGGCATGGGCGGTGGCGGTTCGCGCGACCTCGACGACGAAATCCCGTTCTGAGTGTAGCCAAGGAGGCGAGCGATCGAGGTCGTTGATCGTCTGCCTGGGCGACGCGGGCCGGTGAAAGCCTTTCTGCGTCAAGGCCATTACAAAACTGCTGTGCCAACGCCGTTGCGAAAGCGATGCGCGGCGTCGGCAGGACTACATGGGCAGGCTGGCTTTGCAGTTGCACGCTGACGGCCTGCGACAAGGCAAGAGTTGGTTGCTGGATTTCGTGAATGGCTGTTCTCGCAAATCTTTCTGCTTCGCGTTACTAAGGTGAATGGGGTACGGGGTCTTCATTCACCGATCGGATTCGATCTACGACGACAGTCCTGCCGAACGGTATCAGTTCCCGCCGCAATATTTCGGCCGGGTGCAGGCCTGTGTCGGCGATTGGATCGTCTACTACGAGCCACGTAAGGTAGCCGACACCAAGGGATACTTCGCAGTCGCCAAGGTGCAGCAGGTCATCCCGGATCCCAGCGCGAAGGGCATGTTTCTCGCGCTTATCGAACCAGGCAGCTATCTCGATTTTGCCAATCCAGTTCCCTTCAGTGATGCTGACGGTGTGATCGAGCGCGGGCTTCTCAACGACGACGGGCGAATTTCCGGGCGCGCCCAGGCGGCGGTAAGACCGCTTTCTCCAACCGATTTCAGTCGCATCGTAACGTTGGGGCTGGATCAGGCAGAATCCACGCTTCCGAGGGTCGATCTGGTGGCGCCAGCCGGCGGCTTCTTCGAAGACCAGGCGCCTTTTGTGTTTGAGGAGAGCCGAGAGCGTGCGCAGTTCCTGACATCCCGCATCGTGCGTGACCGCGTCTTCCGAAAGATCGTCCTGCGTGCCTATGACGAGCGCTGTGCGATCACAGGATTGAAGCTCATCAATGGTGGCGGAAGGGCGGAAGTTGCGGCGGCACATATTCGCCCTGTCGAGGCCGACGGGCCGGACGTCGTCAGCAACGGCATCGCGTTATCCGGAACAGCCCACTGGATGTTTGATCGCGGCCTTATCAGCCTATCGGATGATCTTGAGATCCTGATTTCCCGCCAGGCAAACGATCCCGATGGCATCAAGGGCATCGTCAATCGCAGCGGCCGAGCAATCGGCCCCCAGCGTCTATCCGATCGTCCTCATCCACACTTCCTGCACTGGCATCGCGAGCATTGCTTCAAGCAATAGGTCGGGCGTGCTGGCACGAAATTCGAGATGGACGAGGTTACAGCCTTTCCGCCCATCGATGTCCCTGGTGGCATAGGTCGAGGCAGTCCTTCAGCCAGCTGCGTTCCGACTGCTGCAGCTTCGGCAGGGCGTTGGCGAAATCTACTTCGTCCTTGGGGCGCCCGTGTTTCGCCTTGAACAGCAGGATGGCTGCCGGCTTGAGGTAGGAGATGCCGGCCGGTGTCGTGGCGACAATGTCGGCGCGCGGCACTGATATGGCGGGGTTTCGCTTGTAAACCCACAGATCCGGCGAACCCTCCTCGATCATCATGTCGACCCGCCAGCAATGTTGCACAACGTCCAGGCACCAGACCTGGGAGATTTCAGCAGGCGGAGCACTTTGCGCGGGCAGGTGCTTAACGATGCCGTCTCCGGCAGTGTGGAATTCCATGTCGGCCAGTGCGCGGCGGAAGACGGGTACGTCGCTGCGCAGGACCGTGAATTCGAGGTCTTCGTGCTCGCGTGTTTGATGGCCGTGCCAGAGGTCGAGCGCCCATCCACCGGCGACGCACCATGGCACGGAGACGCCGGTCAGGCGACGTGCCAACTCGGTTGGATGCCAGGCGCACCACGCGTCATGGTCCGGCGCATCGGGCTGTTTCATGCGTGGCTGTCCTTTTGCGCTGCCTTAACCATATCGAGGGCCGGGTCAAGGCTGCTTCGTGCGACGAACGGCTGACTTCAGGCCCCTGCAGCCTGTTGCGCAGGTGACGAAGGCCGGTGGTCTGGATCGACGGGGTCAGAACGGCCCAGTGGGCTGTCGCGCCTTAAGCCGCCATCAGTGCCTTGATACCGTCGGCGACGAATTGCACGGCGAGGGCTGCCAGGATCACACCGAGGAGGCGAGTCAGGATCGAGCGGCCGGTTTGGCCTAGGAACTGGTCGATGCGTTCGGCGAGAACGAAGACCAGATAGGTGGCGGCGAGGCAGGCGAGGATGATCAGGACCAGCGCCAGCTGGCCGGCCCAACCCTGAAATGAGCCGGAGAGCAGCACCGTCGCCGAGATCGCGCCTGGACCGGCGATCAATGGGATGGCGAGCGGGAAGGCGGCGATGTTGTGGATGTGGTCGCGGGTGATCGCGACATCCGAGATTTTTTCCTTGCGGTCCTGGCGCTTCTCGAAAACCATCTCGAAGGCGATGAAGAACAGCAGGAAGCCGCCGGCGACGCGGAAGGCGGGCAGGGTGATGCCGAAGACTGTGAGGATGGCCGCACCGGCAACGGCGAACACCGCCAGCACGACAAAGGCTATGACGCTGGCGCGCACCGACACTTGCAGGCGCTGTTCGCGGTTCATGCCGCGCGTCGCCGCAAGGAACAGCGGCGCCAGGCCCGGCGGGTCGATGGTTACGAGGATGGTGACGAAGGCATTGAAAACAGTGTCGAAAAGCGGCATCAGGCATCTCCCCGGCGAATGCAGGCTAACCTGACGACAGTTGCCGCGCCAGTGGCAAAATCAGATCGAGCGGCCGTCATTTGGCCATGGCCGGCAGTTGCCGCTGCCGGATCGTGGGGTCGTCGGGTGCAAGGGCGGCAAGAACAGGCAGGACATCTCGCCGCAATGTTGGAAGGATAAGCTATCCTTTTGAAATCGCGTCCCAAATCAGCATTGGAAAAGCGAGGCCGAAATTGGTCATTCGACGACCGTTCCTATATATAAGGTAAATGATTCCCAACATGCGTGATCCGAGTTGACCGACCAGAAATCACCGCGTGGACCTGACGGTCCCTCCGGCATCGAGCCGATTTCCATCATCGAGGAGATGCAGCGCTCCTACCTCGATTACGCGATGAGCGTGATCGTGAGTCGCGCCCTGCCAGACGTGCGCGACGGCATGAAGCCGGTGCATCGCCGCATTCTCTTCGCCTCGCATGAGAGCGGCTACCACTGGAACCGCAAATATGTGAAGTCGGCGCGTCCGGTCGCCGACGTGATGGGTAAATATCACCCGCACGGCGACGCCTCGATCTATGACGCCTTGGTGCGTATGGCGCAGGACTGGTCGATGAGCGTGCCGCTGATCGATGGGCAAGGCAATTTCGGTTCGATCGACGGGGATCCGCCCGCGGCGATGCGCTACACCGAAGCGCGCCTGACCAAGGTCGCGCATGAGCTGCTTGAGGATATCGACAAGGACACTGTCGACTTCCAGGATACCTACGACGCGTCGGGCCAGGAGCCGCGTGTGCTGCCGGCGCGTTTCCCGGCGCTGCTGGTCAATGGCGCCGGCGGCATTGCCGTCGGCATGGCGACCAACATTCCGCCGCACAATCTCGTCGAAGTCTGCAACGGCGCCATCGCCGTCATGGAAAACCCTGCGATCGACCTGCCTGACCTGATGGAGATCATTCCCGGTCCGGATTTCCCGACCGGCGGCCTGATCCTCGGGCGTTCGGGCATCTACAACGCCTATTCGACCGGCCGCGGCTCGGTCATGATGCGCGGCAGGGTCAATATCGAGCAGAGCCGCGGCGACCGCGAGGCGATCATCATCACCGAAGTTCCCTTCCAGGTGAACAAAGCGACGATGATCGAGAAGATGGCCGAACTGGTGCGCGACAAGCGCATCGAGGGCATATCCGACATCCGCGACGAATCCGACCGCCAGGGCTACCGCGTAGTCATCGAGCTCAAGCGCGATGCCAATGCCGAGGTCATCCTCAACCAGCTCTACCGTTTCACGCCGCTGCAGACGTCGTTCGGCGCCAACATGGTGGCGCTCAACGGCGGCAAGCCCGAGGTGCTGACGCTGCTCGACATGCTGAAGGCGTTCGTCGCTTTCCGTGAAGAGGTGATCAGCCGTCGCACCAAGTACCTGCTCAAGAAGGTGCGCGACCGAGCCCACATCTTGGTCGGCCTGGCGATCGCGGTTGCCAATATCGACGAGGTCATCAAGCTGATCCGTACCGCGCCCGATCCGCAGACGGCGCGCGACCAGTTGATGACGCGACGCTGGCCGGCGTCCGACGTCGAGTCACTGATCCGCCTGATCGACGATCCGCGCCACCGCATCAACGATGACGGCACCTACAACCTGTCGGAAGAGCAGGCCCGCGCCATTCTCGAACTGCGCCTGCAGCGCCTGACGGCACTTGGCCGCGACGAAATCGCCGACGAACTGAACAAGATCGGCGCCGAGATCACCGACTATCTCGACATCCTGTCGTCGCGGGCTCGCATTCAGCAGATCGTCAAGGACGAGCTGGTTGCCGTGCGTGACGAGTTTGGCGTGCCGCGCCGCACCGAGATCACCGACGCCGGCTCCGACATGGAAGACGAGGACCTGATCCCGCGCGAGGACATGGTCGTCACCGTCAGCCACTCCGGCTACATCAAGCGCGTGCCGCTGTCGCTCTACCGGGCACAGCGTCGCGGCGGCAAGGGCCGCTCCGGCATGTCGACGAAGGACGAGGATTTCGTCACCCGCCTGTTCGTCGTCAACACGCACACGCCGGTGCTGTTCTTCTCGTCGCGTGGCATCGTCTACAAGGAAAAGGTCTGGCGCCTGCCGATCGGCAATCCTCAGTCGCGTGGCAAGGCTCTGATCAACCTGTTGCCGCTGCAGCAGGGCGAGCGCATCACCACGATCATGCCGTTGCCGGAGGACGAGGCAAGCTGGAGCGAACTCGACGTGATGTTCGCCACCACGCGCGGCACCGTGCGCCGCAACAAGCTGAGCGACTTCGTCGACGTCAAGCGTAATGGCAAGATCGCCATGAAGCTGGAGGAGGAAGGCGACGAGATCCTCGGCGTCGAGACCTGCACCGACAATGACGACGTGCTGCTGACCGCCGATTCCGGCCAGTGCATCCGCTTCCGCGTCGACGACGTGCGCGTGTTCCAGAGCCGCAACTCGGTCGGCGTGCGCGGCATCAGCATGGCCGACGGCGACCGCGTCATCTCGATGGCGATCATCGAGCATGTCGAGGCAAGCCCGGCCGAACGTGCCGCCTATCTCAAGCGCTCGGTCGCCGAGCGGCGACTGGCCGCCGGAGTCGCCGCCGGCGAGGACGAGGATATCGCGTTGACCAACGAGGATGTCGGCGAGGAAGCCGACATCGCCGAGGAGCGCTACCAGTTCCTTGGCGAGCATGAGCAGTTCGTGTTGACGGTCACCGAATATGGCTATGGCAAGCGTTCGTCGTCCTACGATTTCCGCCTGACAAACCGCGGCGGCAAGGGTATCCGCGCCACCGACGTGTCGAAGGTGGCGGAGATCGGCAAGCTGGTGGCGACCTTCCCGGTCGGCAATGACGACCAGATCATGCTCGTCTCCGACGGCGGCCAGGTCATCCGCGTGCCTGTCGACGGCATCCGCACGGCCAGCCGCGCCACCAAGGGCGTGACGATCTTCAACACCGCCGACGGCGAGAAGGTGGTGTCGGTCGAGCGGATTTCCGAGCCGCAGGGCGAGGATGAGGCCGACGAGGCGGTCAATGGTGACGGCGTTGCCGGCGACGCACCGAGCGCAGACCCTGCACCCGAGGGGGAACAGGGCTGATCTTTGCGGGCGCCTGAAAATGGCGTCTGTTCAAGAGCTTGAGATCAGACAATCAGGAAGAGAAAGAAGCGGCGCCGTGGCGCCGCTTTTGCCTGGAGGGGCAGAAACTGTTCAGCGCGGGGCGCGCGGATTGCGCCAGCCCGGAAGCTGCACGCGTGCGGTCTGCACCTTGGTGCGGACGCGGTGAGCCTCCTGATGGAGGCTGAAGGCGGTGGCGACAAGCATGGCCAGAGTCATGGCCGCGGCGAGCATGTAGATCATCATGGCGCTGTTCTCCTGCTGGAAACAACGGACGAGACGCTGTTTGGTTTCACCCACTATAATGAGGTTCTATTCACATCCGCTTGAACTGATCCTGAGATTGCCGTTCATCTCGCATTCATCTCGTAAACCAATTTTCCGGTCGGACACGGAGCAGGTTGGGGGCAAAGCGTGCTTCCACCTTTGGCGCCGATGTTCTAGAAGCAGCCCATGACTGATCGCATCGCCATCTATGCCGGGTCGTTCGACCCGCTCACAAACGGCCATCTCGACGTGCTCAAGGCGTCGCTGGCCGTTGCCGACGTCGTCTATGCCGCTATCGGCATTCATCCCGGCAAGAAGCCTCTGTTTTCCTTCGAAGAGCGTGTGACGCTTATCGAGGAAGCGACGACGGCGGAATTCGGCGCCGATGGCGGACGCATCAAGGTGGTGGCCTTTGACGGGCTGGTGATCGACGCGGCGCGCAAGGAAGGCGCCTCGATCATGATCCGCGGCCTGCGCGACGGCACCGACCTCGACTATGAGATGCAGATGGCCGGCATGAACGAGACCATGGCACCGGAATTGCAGACCGTTTTCCTGCCGGCGAGCCCTTCGGTTCGCACCATTACCGCCACACTTGTCCGTCAGATAGCCTCGATGGGCGGCGACATACGTCCGTTCGTGCCGGCGGCGGTTGCCGGCGCGCTCAACGCCAAATTCGCGAAATAATTTTTCCGGAGTATCGAAACATGCAGCTTAGGAAGCTTGCCTCGTCCGTCGTCGTCCTCGCCGGCCTTTTGGCCGGATCGGCTGCAGCCATTGCTGCCGAGCCCGAGAACACCATGGTCATCACGCTGAAGGGCGGCGACGTGACCATCGCGCTGCGTCCCGACCTCGCGCCCAAGCATGTCGCGCAGATCAAGACGCTGGTGCGCGAAGGCGCCTATGACAACGTCGCGTTCCATCGCGTCATCGGCGGCTTCATGGCCCAGACCGGCGACGTCGAGTTCGGCGACATGAAGGATGGCTTTGATCCCAACCGCGCCGGCATGGGCGGCTCGAAGCTGCCCGACATCCAGGCCGAGTTCTCGCAGGAAAACTTCAAGCGCGGCGTCGTCGGCATGGCACGCTCGCAGGACCCGAATTCGGCGAATTCGCAGTTCTTCATCATGTTCGACACCGCGTCCTCACTCGACGGCCAGTACACCATCGTCGGCGACGTCGAGAGCGGCATGGATCTGGTCGACGCCATCAAGAAGGGTGACGCGGCCAATAATGGGTCGGTCAGCGACCCCGACCGCATGATCAAGGTCCGCATCGCCGCGGACGCCAAGTAAACGAAAACGAAGAGAAGGAATTTCATCATGGCCGAGATCAAGGATCGCGAGAACGCGCTGATCATGGAAACGACCAAGGGCAATGTGGTCATCGAGCTGTTCCCGGACCTGGCGCCCGGCCATGTCGGCCGCATCAAGGAACTGGCGCGCGAAGGCGCCTATGACAGCGTGGTGTTCCACCGCGTCATCGACGGCTTCATGGCCCAGACCGGCGACGTCAAGTTCGGCAAGTCGGGCGGCAAGGACTTCAACCCATCGCGTGCCGGCATGGGCGGTTCGGACAAGCCGGACCTGAAGGCCGAGTTCAACAACATGAACCACGCCCGCGGCACCTGCTCGATGGCGCGTGCCCAGAACCCGAATTCGGCCAACTCGCAGTTCTTCATCTGCTTCGAGGATGCCGGCTTCCTGAACCGCCAGTACACGGTCTGGGGCCAGGTCATCGAAGGCATGGACAATGTCGACAAGATCAAGCGCGGCGAGCCGGTGCAGGATCCCGACAAGATCGTGTCGCTGAAGGTTGCGGCCGACGTCGCGGAATAACTGACAATGGCTGGCGCTCTCTGGTCGCTTCTCGGCGTTCTGGCGGGCGCCTTCATTGCCATTCAGGCACCGATTAATGCGCAGCTGGCGCGCGGCCTCGGCGTGCCCGTCGCAGCGGCTGCGATCTCTTTCCTCGCTGGTGCTGTCGTGCTCGGCGTGGTCACCTTGCTCACCACGCGCATGCCAGGCGCAGCTATCGACTGGAGAGCGCCGGCACCCTGGCTGTTCGTGACTGGCGGTGTGCTCGGCGCGGCCTACGTCACCTCGACCGTGCTGCTGACCCCACGCATCGGTGCGGCGGCATTGATGGCTTTCCTGGTGACGGGGCAGCTCTTGGCCGGCATGCTGGTCGACAAGGCCGGCATTTTGGGTGTTGCCGTGCGTGAGATTTCCATGGGCCGCATCGTCGGTGCCGTGCTTCTGCTCACCGGCGCGCTGATGATCCGTATCTACTGATGCGCGTTGATCTTTTCGATTTCGAGCTGCCGGAGGCGAACATTGCGCTGCGCCCGGCCGAACCGCGCGACATGGCGCGGCTTTTGTGCGTGCGGCCGGACGAAGCGCTGGCCGATCTGTCGGTGCGCGACCTGCCGTCGCTTCTGAACCCTGGCGATGTGCTGGTGCTCAACGACACGCGCGTCATTCCGGCTCAGCTCAAGGGTGTTCGGGTGCGTAGCGAGGCCGTGGCGCATGTCGATGCGACACTGCACATGCGCACCGCACCCGACCGCTGGCTTGCCTTCATGCGGCCAGGCAAGCGGGTTGCCATAGGCGACCGCATCCGGTTCGGCCACGATGCCGAGGCCTGCATGCTCGGCCAGCTCGACGCCACGGTGTTGGAAAAAGGTGAGGGTGGTGAGGCGCTTCTGGCCTTCGACCTCTCTGGACCGGGGCTTGATGAGGCGTTGCATGCCGTCGGCCACATTCCGCTGCCGCCCTATATCGCTTCGAAGCGCCCGGATGATGAGCGCGACCGCAAGGACTACCAGACCGTTTATGCCCGCGAAGAGGGGGCTGTTGCTGCGCCCACCGCCGGCCTGCATTTCACGCCGGAATTGTTTGCGGCGCTCGAGGCGCGCGGCATCGAAAAGCAGTTCGTGACGCTGCATGTCGGCGCCGGCACTTTTTTGCCCGTAAAGGCCGATGACACCGCCGACCACAAGATGCATTCGGAGGTCGGGTACGTTTCGGCCGAGACTGCAACCGTGCTGAATGCGGCGCGGGCGCGGGGCAACAAGGTGGTTGCCGTCGGCACCACGTCGCTGCGCCTGATGGAGAGTGCCGCGCGCGAAGACGGTACCTTGGCCGCCTGGTCAGGCCCGACCGACATCTTCATCACACCCGGCTACCGATTCAAATTCGTCGATGCGCTGATGACCAACTTCCACCTGCCGCGCTCGACGCTGTTCATGCTGGTTTCGGCCTTTGCCGGACTGGAGCGCATGCGCGATGTCTATGCGCATGCCATTTCGAGCGGCTACCGCTTCTATTCCTACGGCGATTCAAGCCTGCTGTTCAGGGACGACCGATGAGTTCTGAGTTCACCTTCAAGCTGCTCGCGACCGACGGCAAGGCGCGGCGCGGTGAAATCACCATGCCACGCGGCACCATCCGTACGCCGGCCTTCATGCCTGTCGGCACAGGCGGCACTGTCAAGGCGATGTATATGGATCAGGTGCGCGGCGTCGGCGCCGACATCATCCTCGGCAACACTTATCATCTGATGCTGCGTCCCGGCGCGGAACGGGTGGCCAAGCTCGGCGGCCTGCACGACTTTGCTCGTTGGCCGCATCCGATCCTGACCGATTCCGGCGGCTTCCAGGTGATGTCGCTGTCGAAGCTGCGCAAGCTCAGCGAAAAGGGCGTGACCTTCCGCTCGCATATCGATGGCGCGCCCTACGAGATGTCGCCGGAGCGTTCGATCGAGATCCAGGGGCTGCTCGATTCCGACATACAGATGCAGCTCGACGAATGCACGGCGCTGCCGTCGACGCCGAAGGAAATCCAGCGCGCCATGGAAATGTCGCTGCGCTGGGCCGAGCGCTGCAAGACCGCCTTCGGCGACCAGCCGGGCAAGGCAATGTTCGGCATCGTGCAGGGCGGCGATATCCCTGACATGCGCGTGCGCTCGGCGCAGGCGCTGACGGGGCTGGAGCTCAAGGGTTATGCCGTCGGCGGCCTCGCCGTCGGTGAGCCGCAGGAGGTGATGCTCGACATGCTCGACATCACCTGTCCGGAACTGCCGCAGGAGAAGCCGCGCTATCTGATGGGCGTCGGTACGCCCGACGACATCATCAAGTCGGTGGCGCGTGGCATCGACATGTTCGATTGCGTGATGCCGACGCGGGCTGGCCGCCACGGCCTTGCCTATACACGCCGCGGCAAGGTGAACCTGCGCAATGCGCGCCACGCTGACGATCCGCGGCCGCTGGACGAGGAAAGCGATTGCCCGGCGGCGCGCGACTATTCGCGCGCCTACCTGCATCATCTGGTTCGCTCGGGCGAGGCACTGGGCGCGATGCTGCTGACCTGGAACAACCTGTCCTATTACCAGCACCTGATGAGCGAGATCCGTGCCTCGATCGAGGCCGGGCGTTTTGCCGACCGTACCACGGAGATCAGCGAAGGATGGGCGCGCGGCGACATCCCGCTGCACAAGGGCTGAGGTCAGCCGCTCACAGCTCTTTCTCGGCCAGTTCGCGGAAGGCATCGGGCACGGACCCCGCGTGCCCGAGCGCGACCGAGGCGTAGCCGACCGCTTCCCAGCCGAAACGTTCGCGGATCGCGTCCATGGCACGGTCAGCGCCCCAGCGCGCCTGGCCTTTTCGCGTGCCTGGTCGGTGTTTTTCGTCGGCGAGCCCAAGCGGCAGTTCGAGCTGCAGGCCGGAATGTTCCTCGAGATGCGAGACAGAGATTGCCAGAAGCGATATGGCGCGTTCGCTCGGGTACTGGGCGAGCACGCCGCGCACCAGTTCTTCGGCGACTTCCGTGATCATTGCGGTGGCCGAGATCGGCGCGTCGAGCGTGATTGACCGCGTCACCGAACGCAGGTCGGCAAAGCGGACGCGGGCGGTGATGGTGCGACCGGGGCGTGATTTGGCCCGGAGGCGCGAGGCGACGCGGTCGGCGAGGTGGCGCAGGGCAGGCACGTAGATATCGGGCCGCGCCGGTTTCATACCGAGCGCCGACTGCGCGCCGGCGGAATGGGCGCGGCGATGCGGCTGGAGGCGGCGTGGATCGCGGTTCCAGGCAAGTGCCGCCAGCTTTTCGCCTGATGCGTGACCGAGCAGGCGTTCGAGCACATGCCGGTTGGCGTTGGCCAGTTGGCCGATGGTGGTGATGCCGGCGTCCGCCAGGCGCGTTTCGGTCGCTGGGCCTACACCCCACATCAGGCCGACAGGCAAGCCGTGCAGGAATGCGATTTCCGCACTGCCATCGACCACGACGATGCCGTCGGGCTTGGCGACCTGCGAGGCGATCTTGGCGAGGTGCTTGGTGCGGGCGACGCCGACTGACATCGGCAGGCCGAGTTCGGTCCGGACCCTGTTCCTGATCTTCTGCGCGATCTCCTCGGGCGAACCGAACAGGTGGGTGCAGCCGGCGACGTCGGCGAAGGCCTCATCGATGGAGATGCGCTCGACCAGCGGCGTGAAATCGCCGAGCACCGCGATCGCTGCGTCGCCCAGACGCTGGTACTCCCTGAAATTGCCGCCGACGAAGATGAGGCCGGGGCACAGTTCGCGGGCGCGCCGGCCCGGCATGCCGCCATGGACGCCGAACGCCTTGGCTTCGTAGGACGCGGCGAGCACCACCCCGCCGCCGACGGCGATGGGCTGCCCGCGCAGGCTCGGGTCGAGCAACTGTTCGACCGACGCATAGAAGGCGTCGAGGTCGGCATGCAGGATGGTGGCTGCGCTTTCCATAGAGGCGATCTGTCGAGAGTGTTCGGAACATAAAGAGAACATACATGCGAAAAGTCAAGCGCGCTGGCGCAAGCGGTGGCGTCCGGTGCGGGCTTATGGAAATCGCTGGCGTCGACTATGGTGCCGCAATCCAAGGAGAATCCCATGACTGTTTCGCTGCGCGTTCCAACATTTGAAGACGTCAGGGTTGCGGCTTCGCGCATCGCTGGCGAGGCGCATCGGACCCCGGTGCTGACCTCGCGCGCTGCCAATGCCAAGATTGGCGGCGAGCTGTTCTTCAAGGCCGAGAATTTGCAGCGCGCCGGTGCTTTCAAGTTCCGCGGTGCCTACAACGCCGTTTCGGCGCTGTCGCCGGAAGCCAGGCAGAAGGGCGTCGTCGCTTTTTCCTCTGGCAACCACGCTCAGGCGCTCGCCTATGCGGCGACGCTGCTCGACGCGCCGTCTGTCATCGTGATGCCCAAGGACGCCCCCGAGATCAAAGTTGCGGCGACCCGGGGCTATGGCGCTGAGGTGGTGTTCTTCGACCGCTACAAGGATGATCGCGAGGCGATGGCGCGCGGGATTTCCGAGGAACGCGGCATGACCGTCATCCCGCCCTTTGATCACCCCGACATCATTGCCGGCCAGGGCACGGCGGCACTTGAACTGATCGACGAGGTTGGACAGCTCGACATCCTCATCGCGCCGCTCGGAGGCGGCGGCCTGCTTGCCGGCTGTGCGCTGAGCGCCAAGGCACTGGCGCCTGGCTGTCGCGTCATCGGCGTTGAGCCGGAGGCCGGCAATGACGGGCAGCAGTCGCTGCAGAAGGGTGAGGTGGTTCGCATCGCGCCGCCGAAGTCGATCGCCGATGGGGCGCTGACCACATATGTCGGCGACCACAATTTTCCGATCCTGCAGGCCAAGGTCGACGGCATCGTCACGGTCAGCGATGCGCAACTGGTGTCGACGATGCGCTTCTTTGCCGAACGCATGAAGCTGATTGTCGAACCGACCGGCTGTCTGGCGGCGGCGGCAGCGCTCAACGGCGTCGTCGACTGTGCGGGCAAACGCGTCGGTATCGTGCTCAGCGGCGGCAATGTCGACCTGAAGGCATTGAGTGGGTTCTTCGCCGACGCCTGACGTCTGACCTGAGCCTGTGGCGCGCAACTCTCCGCCTGAAGGCGTTGTGTCCGCGCCACAGCGACCACGCAACGCTCGTTCCCGAAGATTTGGTGGCTGGACGTGGCAAGCAAGTCCGTCGTATGGCGCGGACATGCTTGGCCGCGCGAAGGTCAGCGGAAATTGCTGTAGATCAGACGGGGCAGGCGCGCATGAACAACAGATACGGAACGCTCGCCTCCTGGGTCTACAATCTCGACAAGCCGGTTGGGCGCTCTTTCGGAGACATCGAATATTATCGTGGGCGTCTTGCGGATTGTGCCGGCTCCATCCTGGAGCCTGCTGTCGGCAATGGTCGCTTTTTCGTGCCGATGCTGGAAGCCGGTTTCGACATCAGCGGCTTCGACCCCTCGAACGAGATGCTTGGCTATTGTCGCAGGGCCTGTGCGGAGCGCTCGCTCGACGAGGGGCGGATCAGCCATGGGACGTTCGAGACCTTTGCCTACGATCGCCGCTTTGCGGCAATCGTCGTGCCGCTTGGCTCGTTCCAGCTGATCACCGACATGGCTGTGGCGAAGGCCGTTTTGCGGCGGTTCTTCGATCATCTGGCGCCGGGCGGGCGGCTGATGATCGACCTGGACGCCATCGGCGGCTTCCTGGGCGAGGGCGGCCGGGTGCGGAGTTGGACCACCTGGGACGGCGATCTGATGACGCTGACCGATGCGCGCGTTTCAACCGACTATGTCGCGCAGACCACCGTGACGCATCTGCGCTACGAACTGTGGAGGGACACCAAACTCGTCGATTCCGAACTGGAGCTGTTCAGCCTGCGTTGGTGGGGCGTCGAGGAATTTGCCATGGCGCTGCGTGAAACGGGTTTCGTCGACGTCGTCGCCTCTGGTGACTATCGTTACGGCCAGGCGCCGGCCACTGGCTGCGAGACGATCAGCGTCGAGGCGCGCCGGCCGGAATGAAATCAATGGCTTGAACCAAGGCGGCAGCTCGACTATCTAGCAGCCATCAGTAATTTCAACAGGATGTGTGCCTCAATGGATTTTTGCCCGACAGCAACGCCGAACCGCATTGCCATTGGGGAATTCCATGCCTGCATCAATCTCTCTGTCGAATATTGCCTGGTCCACGCCTGACGGCCGGACGCTCTTTTCCAATCTATCGCTGAACTTCGAAGCAGGCCGTTCGGGGCTTGTCGGACGCAATGGCGTTGGCAAGTCGACGCTTCTGCATCTGATATCGCGCTCCTTGCTACCGGAGACCGGCAATGTATCCGTCGCTGGCACGCTAGGGCTGTTGCGCCAGGCGGCGCAGATCTCGCCAGGCGAAACCGTGGCCGACCTGTTCGGGGCATCTGAGGGGCTCGACCTGCTGCGGCGTGCTGGGGCCGGACTTGCCAGTGTCGAGGAATTGACCAATGCCGACTGGACGCTGGAGGCACGTATCGAGGCTGCACTCGCCCGCGTCGGGTTGAGCGCGGAGCCTGCCACGGCGCTCGATGCCCTGTCGGGCGGCCAGCGTACGCGTGCGGGGCTCGCCGCGCTGGTCTTTGGCGAGCCCGACTTCATCCTGCTCGACGAGCCGACCAATAATCTCGATCGTGACGGCCGGAAGGCGGTGATCGACCTGCTGGCCGGCTGGCGCACCGGGGCTATCGTCGTCAGCCACGACCGCGAGCTGCTCGACACCATGGACGCCATAGTCGAGCTGACGTCGCTGGGGGCGACGCGCCATGGCGGCAACTGGAGCCATTATCGCGAGCGCAAGGCGATCGAACTGGCCGCGGCCGAGCACGATCTGCTCGACGCTGAACGACGTGTGTCGGAGGTTGCCGTGAAAGGCCAGGCGACGGCCGAGCGCAAGGCACGCAAGGACGGTGTCGGCAAACGCAAAGCGGCCAAGGGTGACATGCCACGCATCCTGATGAACGGGCTGAAAAACCGCGCCGAGAACACATCAGGCGAAAACATCCGCCTGGCAGAGCGCCGGCGCGCCCAGGCGGAAGCAGATGCCGCCGCCGCCCGCGAGCGGATCGAGGTGCTGCAGCCCATCTTGCTGAAATTGCCGTCGACGGGCCTGCCGCCCACGAAGTCGGTGCTGCGCGTTGATCGGCTGACGGCTGGCTACGAGCCGGGAAGGCCGGTCATTTCGGACTTTTCCCTCGATATGACCGGGCCGGAGCGTGTCGCGCTGGTGGGCGGCAACGGCAGCGGCAAGACAACGCTGCTCAAGGCGATCTCGGGCGAACTCGAGCCATGGGCGGGCAGTGTCTCCATACTGACCGCCTATGCCATGCTCGACCAGCAGGTCGGCCTGCTCGACGCCAAGGCTTCGATCCGCGACAACTTCCGCCGCATCAATCCCGAGGCGGACGAAAATGCCTGCCGTGCGGCGCTGGCGCGCTTCATGTTCCGTGCAGATGCGGCGTTGCAGGTCGCGAGCAGCCTGAGCGGCGGCCAGTTGCTGCGGGCTGGACTGGCCTGCGTGCTCGGCGGCAAGGCGCCGCCAGCGTTGCTGATCCTCGACGAGCCGACCAATCATCTTGATATCGACGCCATCGAGGCCGTGGAAGCCGGATTGCGCGGCTATGACGGGGCGCTGCTGGTGGTCAGCCACGACCAGGCATTCCTCGAGGCGATCGGGATCACCAGGCGGGTCGAACTTGGCTGTCAGGAGCCGGATGCGTTCGGGCGATCGTCGGTCGCGGCTCTGATCAGGTGCTGAGCGAGTTTGAGGCACGCAGGCTGACGCCGGTGATGCGCCAGACGCCGTCGGGCTGGAGTTCGAGCGTGTAGACGGCTTCGTAGTCCTTTCCGTCGGCACCGACGATGATCACCTGCTGGACGATCGATGTCGGGCTCGTTTCCTGGAATTTTCCAAAGGAGAAGCTCTGCGGCTTGTGCACTGGCTTGTACGCGCCCGTGACCATGTTCATGAAAGTGTCGAGGGTCGGGAAAATGCGCTTCACATTGGGGGCGGCGTAGCTGTAGGCAGTGGCGTCGTTGCCCGAGCGGAAGGCATGGAGCTGGCCCGAAATGCTGTCTTGTGCTGCCTTGATTTCGGCCTCACCGGCATAGGCCGGGAGGGACATGAGCAGGCAGGCAAAAAGGGCGGCGCGGCGCATGAGGTTCTCCGGTCGCCAACCATGGGCGATGCCAGCAGACACGCTGGACCGCGCAAAATGGTTGCATCGGCAAGGAGTTTATCAGATCAGCCGGTTGCGCGTCAGGCATTCCCGTGCTGTTGGGAGGACAGGCTGCAGCTCCGTTCGCAGGTTCGGGAAAGTCGTCGCATCCGTAATCAAATCTCTTTGCCGTGGTCACAACGCAGCTGTCGCTTGAAAGGCATGGTCCGTTCTGCGACAAGACGGGCAACGATGGAACGGACGAAGCGATGAAGACCTTTTTCGTGCAGATCAAATGTGAGCTCGGCAAGGCCTATGAGGTGGCGAGCGCATTGGCGGACGCCGAAATCGCCTCGGAGATCTATTCGACTGCCGGCAACTACGACCTGCTGGTCAAATTCTACGTCGATGACGAAGAGGACATCGGCCACTTCGTCAACGAACGAGTCCATGCCATCGGCAACATCAAGGATACCTTCACCACGGTGACGTTCCGCGCGTTCTGAGCGGGACAAGGGCAGGGATCTGCTCATATCGCCTGCATACTGCCGAAAATACGGGCAATTTTCCGATAAATAAGCCGGCTGTCGCCAAAACCGGCGATTGCGCTTGATTTTCTCTCCCGAGGTCATTTCACTGGCCAAGAGGGGAGTTTGCCATTGGTTGCGTTCGACGAAATGCTGCCGGCAGAAGCCGGTTTGAGAAGACCCTATGAGGCCTATGACGGCTGGCTGAAAAACCAGGACCCCGCCCGACTTACTGAAAAGATGCGCGATGCCGAGCGCGTTTTTCGCAAGACCGGCATCACCTTTGCCGTCTATGGCGAGCAGGAAGCATCGGAACGGCTGATCCCGTTCGACATCGTCCCCCGCATCATTTCAGGCAATGAATGGCGCCGGCTGACGCAGGGCATCGAGCAGCGCGTTCAGGCGCTCAACGCTTTTCTCGACGACATCTATCATCGCCAGGAGATCCTCAGGGCAGGGCGCGTGCCACGCGAGCTGATCGCCACCAATGAGGCCTTCCTGCCGGAGATGATCGGGGTTCGGCCGCCGGCGGGCGTCTACACCCACATCATCGGCGTCGACATTGTACGCATCGCCGAAAACGAGTTCTACGTGCTCGAGGACAATGCGCGCACGCCCTCGGGCGTATCCTACATGCTGGAGAACCGCGAGACGATGCTGCAGCTCTTTCCCGAGCTGTTCCAGCGCATCAAGGTGCATCCGGTCGAGAACTATCCGCAACTGCTCAGGCAGTCGCTGGCGGCGGTGAAGCCGAACGGTGTGAACGGTGCGCCGACTATTGCCGTGCTGACGCCGGGCAGCTTCAACTCGGCCTATTTCGAGCATGCGTTTTTGGCCGACCAGATGGGCGTGCAGCTTGTCGAGGGACAGGATCTGCGCGTCGTCGACGGCCATGTCGCGATGCGCACGACCGAAGGCTACAAGCAGATCGACGTGCTCTACCGCCGCGTCGACGACGCCTATCTCGACCCGCTGACCTTCAAGCCGGATTCGGCACTCGGCGTGCCCGGCATCATGGACGTCTACCGCGCCGGCAACATCACGATTGCCAATGCGCCAGGCACCGGTATCGCCGACGACAAGGCGATCTATTCCTACATGCCCGAGATCATCGAGTTCTACACCGGCCGCAAGCCGATCCTCGGCAACATCCCGACGTGGCGCTGCTCGGAAGCAAACAGCCTGAAATATGTCCAGGAGCATCTGGCCGAGCTGGTGGTCAAGGAAGTGCACGGCTCGGGCGGCTACGGCATGCTGGTCGGCCCTGCGGCTACTAGGAAGGAGCGCGAGGAGTTTTCCAAGAAGCTCGCGGCCCGGCCGTCGAACTACATCGCCCAACCGACGCTATCGCTATCGACCTGCCCGATCCTGACCGAGAAGGGGCTTGCCCCCAGGCATGTCGACCTCAGGCCGTTCGTGCTGGTCTCCGACCGTATCCGCATTGTGCCGGGCGGGTTGACGCGTGTGGCCCTCAAGGAGGGGTCGTTGGTGGTGAATTCATCGCAAGGTGGCGGGACCAAGGATACCTGGGTTCTGGACGACTAGGGGGACGTTGATTTTTCATGCTTCTGGGACGCACCGCCAACGGCCTCTACTGGATGAACCGCTATATCGAGCGGACCGAGAACATGGCGAGGCTGATCGATGCCGGCCTGCGCATCGCGCTGACCCGCAGCCAGGATGCCTCCGAGGAATGGAAATCGGTGCTGCTCTCCGCCGGTGCTGCCAGCTCTTTTGCCGGGAAACACTCAGACTACACGGCGGAAAACGTTGCCGATTTCCTGTTGCGCGACATGTCGAACCCGTCGAGTGCCGTGGCGGCGATGGAGACCGCGCGCAACAATGCGCGCATGGTGCGCACGGCCTTGACGCGGGAGACCTGGGAGAGCATCAACGAAGCGTGGATGGCGCTGAAGCGCATGCTGGCGTCTCCGATCGATCAGCGCGAATTGCCCGGCGTGCTCGACGCCATCAAGCGTGAAACCGCGCTGATCCGCGGTTCGTTCTATGGAACGATGCTACGCAACGAGATCTTCGATTTCGCTCAGCTCGGCACCTACATGGAACGCGCCGACAACACCGCGCGTATCCTCGATGTCAAATATTACGTGCTTTTGCCCTCGGTCTCCTGGGTTGGCTCGTCGCTCGACAACTACCAGTGGGAATCAATCTTGCGGTCGGTTGCGGCGCACCGGTCCTATCGCTGGGTCTACGAGGCCGAATACAAGCCAACCAACATCGCCGAGTATCTGATCCTCAATGCGCGCATGCCGCGTTCGCTGTCGTTCAGCTATCGCTTCCTTGCCGAGCATCTGAAGTTCCTCGGCGAGGACTATGGCGCCCGGCATCCGGCGCAGGAGATCGCCGAGCGGATCTATGCCCGTCTGCGTGGCACCGAAATCAAGGATATCTTCGAAACCGGTCTGCACGAGTTCCTGGCCGACTTCATCAGGGACAATAACCGGCTGGGCGATCAGGTCGCCCAGGATTTCGGCTTTTATTGATCGGATAGGATGATGCGGCTCAAGGTCAGCCACCGCACCGAATACAGCTATGACGAGCCGATCCGCTACGGCTTGCAGCGGCTCAGGCTGTGGCCCGCGAGCGGTCCGGCGCAGACGATGCTGACCTGGGCGCTGCACATCGAAGGCGCGCGGGAGGAGGTGCGTTTCCTCGATCAGTTCGGCAACGACACGCGGCTTCTGTCCATCGATGGAGATCCGCATACGATCAGCGTGGTGGCTGAAGGCGAGATAGAGACCAACGATACGGCTGGTGTTTCGGGACCACATCGCGGTTTTGCGCCGCTCTGGCTGTTCGAACACCAGACGCCGCTGACGGCGCCCGGCACAGCGATCCGCGATCTGGCGGCAAGCGTCGGCGATGGAGGCGATCTGCAGCGGCTGCACGGGTTGATGGCGCTCATCCAGCAGCGGATAGCTTATGTCACCGGCACGACGGACTCGCGCACGACCGCCGAGG
The DNA here is from genome assembly GCF_014138625.1 of Aminobacter ciceronei. Lineage (GTDB taxonomy): Bacteria > Pseudomonadota > Alphaproteobacteria > Rhizobiales > Rhizobiaceae > Aminobacter > Aminobacter ciceronei. The sequence continues at coordinate 5,186 of NZ_JACJHY010000041.1, read as the reverse complement.
AAGCACTGGTGAAAGGGACCGGCGTCTGCCAGGACCACTCACATGTATTTGCCGCTTCGGCCCGGCTGCTTGGTTTTCCCGCGCGCTATGTCAGCGGCTACCTGATGATGAACGACCGGGTCGACCAGGTTGCCACGCACGCCTGGGCGGAGGCCTATGTCAGCGACCTCGGCTGGGTCGGCTTCGATGCAGCCAACGGCATGTCGCCCGACGAACGCTATGTGCGCGTGGCTGTCGGCCGCGACTATCGCGAGGCGATGCCGATAGCCGGCATTCTGATCGGGCATGCGCAGGAACGGCTTGCAGTCCACATCACGGTAGAGCAGTAATCCGGCATAAGAACATTCGCCGGAACTGGAATCGATGACCTATTGCGTCGGCATGAAAATTGACCGTGGCCTGGTGTTCATGTCGGACACGCGGACCAATGCCGGGGTCGACAATATCTCTACCTTTCGCAAGATGCGCATCTGGGAGCAACCGGGCGAGCGCGCGGTCGTCTTGATGTCGGCCGGTAATCTGGCCACCACGCAGGCCGTGGTCAGCCTGCTCGACGAGCGCACCAAGGCTGCCGCCGAGCGTGCGCCGACGCTGCTCGAAGCGCCTTCGATGTTCCAGATCGCACGCATCGTCGGCGACACGGTCAAGGAAGTGATCGCCCAATCGGCCCCGGCCGGCCAGACAGCGGATGCTGCCTTCAACGCCTCCTTCATTCTCGGCGGCCAGGTCAAAGGCAGCGAACCCCGACTGTTCATGATCTATCCCGAAGGCAATTTCGTCGAATGCAGCGACGACACGCCGTTCTTCCAGATCGGCGAGACCAAATATGGCAAGCCGATCATCGTGCGCGCCTATGACCGCGCAATGAGCTTTGCTGAAACGGTGAAGCTTTTGATGGTGTCGTTCGATTCGACGCTGAAATCGAACCTGTCGGTCGGCCTGCCGCTCGATCTGGCGTTCTACGAGAAGGACAGTTTCAAGATCGGGCTGAAGAGGCGCATCGGCCCCGACGATCCCTATTACCGGAGTGTGTCCGAAGGCTGGTCGGATGCCTTGAAGGCCGCGTTCCAGAGCTTGCCCGATTTCATCGAATAATCGAATGCCTGGCCGGTCCTGAGGCTGATGGGGAGGGAGAATTGCCATGCATAGCGAGGCGTTTCGCCATTGGTCGCAGAAGGCCGCCGAATGGGGCGCCGACTATCGTGACGGCCTGCGCGACCTGCCGGTGCGACCGCGCCTCGAGCCGGGCCAGGTGCTGAACTCGATTGCCGCCAGCCCGCCTGAGGCCGCCGAGCCGATGGACGAGATCTTCGCCGACTTCGAGGCCAAGATCGTGCCGGGCATGACGCATTGGCAGCATCCGCGCTTTTTCGCCTATTTCCCGGCCAATGCGGCACCGGTGTCTGTGGTGGCGGAGTATCTGGTGAGCGCAATGGCGGCGCAATGCATGCTGTGGCAGACCTCGCCCGCAGCGACCGAACTCGAGACCCGCGTCGTCGACTGGATGCGCCAGGCCCTCGGTCTGCCTGAAAGCTTTACCGGTGTGATCCAGGATTCGGCCTCGTCGGCGACGCTTGCCGCCGTGCTGACGATGCGCGAACGCGCACTCGACTGGCAGGGCAACAAGTCGGGCCTGTCGGCTGCGCCCCGGATCCGCGTCTACTGCTCGGAGCACGTGCACACGTCGATCGATCGCGCCATCTGGATATCAGGCATTGGCGATGACAATCTGGTGCGCATTCCGAGCGAGGGGCGCTTTCGTGCCTTGTCGCCCGAGGGACTGGATGCGGCAATCGTCGAGGACCGCAACAATGGCCTGCTGCCGGCTGGCATCATTGCCTGTGTCGGCGGCACCAGCGTGGGCGGCACTGACGACGTGGCGGCGGTCGTGGAGGTGGCCAGGCGCCACGGCCTCTACGTTCATGTCGACGCCGCCTGGGCTGGCTCGGCGATGATCTGCCCGGAGTTCCGCCATTTCTGGGCAGGTGTCGAGGGCGTGGATTCCATTGTCTTCAATCCGCATAAGTGGCTGGGGGCGCAGTTCGACTGTTCGATCCAGTTCATCCGCGATCCCGAAAGCCTCGTACGCACGCTGGCGATCCGGCCGGAGTTCCTGAAGACGCATGGCCGCGACGGGATCACCAATTATTCGGAATGGTCGGTGCCGCTCGGCCGACGCTTCCGGGCGCTGAAGCTGTGGTTTCTGCTGCGTGCGCATGGGCTGGATGGCTTGCGCGGGATGATCCGCAATCATGTCAGATGGAGCGAGGGGCTGGCGCAGCGGCTGGGTCGTGAGGTCGATTTCGAGATCACCAGCGAGCCGATGCTGTCGCTGTTTTCGTTCCGTCATGCGCCGCCGGGCGTTGACGATCTCGACGACCACAATCTGGCGCTGGTCGAGGCGATCAATCGCGACGGACGCATTTATCTGACGCAGACGCGGCTCGACGGGCGCGCCGTAATCCGCTTCCAGGCCGGGCAGTTCGAGGCGACGGAAGCCGATGTCGACACGGCTTTCGAGGTGATCGTCGAGATCGCACGGGCTGCGGGATAGGCGTCAATCGTAGCAAAGACCAGCCGGAACAGGACGTTCCGGCTGGCTTCATTGTTCAGGCAATGTGTCAGGCGCCCTGGATATAGGGCAGCACCTCGATCGTGCCGCGATAGATCATCTCGCCGGCGACATAGAGGATGATGACCAGGCCGACATAGGCGATCCAGCGGTGCTTCTGCAGCAGGTTGGCGATGAAGCTCGCGGCAACGCCCATCAGCGCGATCGACAGCACCAGGCCGAAGATCAGAACGTTGGGATGGTCGCGCGCGGCACCGGCGACGGCCAGCACATTGTCGAGAGACATCGAGACGTCGGCGATGAGGATCTGCCAGGCGGCCTGGGCAAAGGTCTTGCGCGGCGCGGTACCCGCGACCTTGCCGTCCTTGTCGATATCCTGGTCGGACAAGGCTTCGACGGCCTGGGTTTCCTCGGCATGGCTGTGGCGGAGTTCACGCCACATCTTCCAGCACACCCACAGAAGCAGCACGCCACCGGCGAGCAGCAGGCCGACGATCTGGAGAAGCTGGGTCGTTGCAGCGGCAAAGCCGATACGGAGCACCGTTGCGGCGATGATGCCGACCAAGATCGCCTTGGCGCGCTGGTCCTTGGGCAGGCCCGCGGCGGCGAGGCCGATGACGATGGCATTGTCACCGGCCAGAACCAGATCGATCATGATGACCTGGAAGAGGGCGGTCAGGGCCTCGGGGGTAAAGAATTCTGTCATATGGCACCCTTTGCTTTCAGCAAGGGCGGCGTGGCTTGCAGACATGATCTGCCGCACCGGGATGGCTCCGGTCGAGCAAGAATCAGGACGTGCTGAGTGGTGAATGCATGTTGAGCCAGGCCGCCGGATTGGAAACTCCAGTCCGACATCGCAGCCATGGTGACTGCCAGAGGGGCCCGGCCTGGGTGGCAGGTTGGTAATCGATCGCTGCGCGGATTTCAAGGCCGAAACCGCATTTGTTCCACATCCCGCGGAGGCCGGATATTCGACCAATGCGGCTTCGATGTGACTTTCGAAGTGCCTTTTCACTGCTTTCGTTCTGGCCTATCGTTGCTCAAAACGAAATTCAGGGAACGCTCATCATGTATCTGTCGCCGCGCCAGTCCGAGATCATCCAACTGGCCAAGGACAACGGACGCGTGCTGGTCGACGACCTGGCGAGCCATTTCCAGGTGACGCCGCAGACGATCCGCAAGGATCTCAACGATCTCTGCGACCAGCGGCTGTTGAGCCGCATCCATGGCGGGGCGCTATTCCCCTCTGGCATCGAGAACCTCGAATATGAGGCGCGGCGCAAGATTGCCGCCGACGAGAAGGACGCGATCGGCCAGGCGGCGGCGCGCATCATTCCCGACAACGCCTCTTTGTTCGTCAATATCGGCACGACCACGGAGGCCGTCGGCAAGGCGCTGCTCGACCATAAGGGGCTGATGGTCATCACCAACAACATCAACGTCGCCAACAGGATGCGGGTCTACCCTGACATGGAGGTGGTGATCGCCGGTGGTGTGGTGCGCGGCTCGGACGGTGGCATCGTCGGCGAGGCGGCGGTCGACTTCATCCGCCAGTTCAAGGTCGATTATGCGGTGATCGGCGCCTCGGCGATCGACCATGATGGCGCTTTGCTCGACTTCGACTTCCGCGAAGTCAAGGTGGCGCAGGCAATCATCGCCAACGCACGCCACGTCATCCTCGTCTCCGACCAGACCAAGTTCGAGCGCACCGCACCGGTGCGCATCGCGCATCTGTCGCAAATGGACACCTTCATCACCGACCATTGCGACATTCCCAGCATCCGCAAGATCTGTGCGGAATCGGACGTGCAGCTCGTCGAAACGAAAAGACCCGCGCCGTGAGCGCGGGTCCTGAGTGAGCGCGCCTGAGCGTCAGCGTGCCTAGTAAGGCGAATAGCACTGCTGGCGCGGCCCGTTATAGGGCTGGAAGGTGTTGTCATAGGCCCGGTAGGACCGGTAGCGGTCATAACACCATTGGACATGCGCATTGCCGTAGCGGCTCGGCTGGACGTAGCGGGGCTGGGGCTGGTTGGCGATGGCGCCGCCGATGATCGCACCCGCTATGAAGGCGCCTGCCGGGAACCAGAAATTGTTGTGGCGACGATAGCCGGGTCGGTAGTCGCGATAACCGCGATGACCGTTGAAATACACCACGTCGCCACGTTCGCGATAGAAACCGCTGCGCGGTGCGCGGAAATGGCTGGCGCTGTCGCTGCGCATCACACGGCGCTTTTTCCAGTAGCCGTCATACTGGACCTGTTGGATAGCCGTGTCGGCCTGGGGAGCTTTGGGCACGAAGGCCGGCGCCGCCATCGCCTCGGCCACAGGCAGCACCGCAAATGAAGCCGCGATGGCCGTTGCCATGACGCTTGAGATGAATTTGTTCATGATCGTTTCCTCGTAAAGCGGATGTTCCTTCACGGGCATAACGGCGGGAGACGACAATTGTTCCTGGAGCGGCGAGACGGAATCAGCAGATCCAGGGTTCGAATCCCTGGGCGCTCACCTTTCTGCGTCTGTGTACAGCCCGAAGACATAGGTAACAGTTTGTACCTAAGACATGGGTGACAACCTCGTGCCGAACGGGTTGTCGATGGTCTGCAGGGTCCTCTGT
>NZ_JACJHY010000040.1 GCF_014138625.1 Aminobacter ciceronei | reverse complement strand
AAGGAAGAGCTCGGCAAGGAGAATGTCGAGGCGGTGAAGAAGGGCTGCGCCAACCTTGGCCGCCACATCGAGAACGTCAAGCAGTTCGGCGTGCCTGTGGTGGTGGCGATGAACCACTTCGTCTCCGACACCGACGCCGAAATCGCAGCGATGAAGGAGTATGTCGCCTCGATGGGTGCGGAAGCGATCCTGTGCAAGCACTGGGCCAAGGGGTCGGCCGGCATCGAGGAGCTCGCCCACAAGGTGGTGCAGCTGGCCGAAAGCGGCGCCTCGCAGTTCTCGCCGCTCTATCCCGACGACATGAAGCTGTTCGACAAGATCGACACCATCGTCAAGCGCATCTACCGCGGCTCCGAAGCCATCGCCGACAAGTCGGTGCGCGACCAGCTGCATGCCTGGGAACAGGCCGGCTACGGCCACCTGCCGGTGTGCATGGCCAAGACGCAGTATTCGTTCTCGACCGACCCGAACCTCAGGGGTGCCCCTGTCGACCATGTCGTGCCGGTGCGTGAAGTGCGCCTGGCAGCAGGCGCCGGCTTCATCGTCGCCATCTGCGGTGAGATCATGACCATGCCCGGCCTGCCCAAGGCACCGTCATCCGAGAAGATCTTCCTCAACGAACAGGGCCAGATCGAAGGACTGTTCTGAGTTCGGGGCGTCATACCCAGACGGAGGGGCGAGGCCGCAAGGCCTCGCCCCGTTTCTTTTTCGGGCGCATCGCTTTCCTCGAAACCCCCATCGCCGTCATTGGCGCAAGTCCCAACAGGCGCGTGCTCTACGACTTCAGGCGGCCTTGCGTCGTGCCCAGGCCTTCATCGCCGTGGGCCTCGTAGCGCCGGGCGAAGTCGGGATGGTCGTAGATGTCGGCGAGGCCTGCATAGGCATCCATCGTACAAGGCTGCGGCCACATGCGGCTGACCCAGCGGTGGTGGCGCTCGACCAGCATGTCGAGTTCGCGCGCCTCGGGCACGATGCCCTTTTCCATGGCTGACGCCAGTGACTGTTCGATGTCGCACAGCTCGGCCATCGCGTTGCTCTGCTCATAGCTGAGCTTCGGCGCATGGCTAACTGCCTTGCGCATCGGCCCGCCGTAACGCTCGACCAGCCAGCCCTCATGCTCCGCCTGCTTTTCGGAAAAGCCCTTGTACAGTTCGGCATTCTTCATCGCGCGATCTCCTTCGAGTTTGGCGATCGTGCGGTCGATCGTCCTGACAAGCTGGCGGTAGCGGCTTGCCTCGGCCTCCAGCCGCCGGGCTGCTGCCTGAGCGACGCGAGCCGGTCGAAACCGGGCGCATCGAGGATGGCAGCGATCTCGCCGAGCGGATGCCGAGTTCGCGGTGGATGAGCACCTGCTGCAGCCGCAGCAGTTGTTCTTCGCCATAGCTTCGATAGCCGTTCGCGCCGACAAGAACGGGGGTGAGCAGACCGATGTCGTGATAGTGGTGCAACGTCCGGACCGTCACGCCGGCAAGCCGCGCCAGTTCACTCACAGCATATGCCGTCATCCGACCATGTCTCCGCAGGACCGGATGAGTAGTCCCTCACGTCGCGTGAGGGTCAAGCGAGAGAAAGAAGCAGCCACCGCAGACGGAACCTGGCTGCACCATCCCCGATCTTGTCGTTGCGGCACGCTGTGCAGGAAACTTGTTAGTTCCCAAGAGCTTCATCGCACTGTCATGTGGTCACTCTAGGCCTGCCCGCCATGAGTCCACGCATGTCGCGTGGGACCAGCAAGGAAGACTACATGACTACGCATAAAGGCAGCCTTTCGCGACGTTCGATGCTGAAAGGCGGCGCAGCGCTGGCTGCTACTGCAGCCATATCTCCCTACATCGTTTTCCGCGCGCAAGCAGCGCCTGCGGCTGGTGAACTTGCCATGATCGCCGCGACGCCGAATTCGAACGGCGCCTTTGAAAAGCTCTACCTGCTCAAGGGCGACCCGCTGGCCGGGCCGATCAAGGCGATCGTGACCGAAACGGGCGCGGCCGTCCCCATGTCAGGGCTGGAAATGGGCGAACGCCGCCTGCTGCGGCTGATGCATTTCAACGACTTGCACAACCACATCACCGAAATGCACGCGAAGAAGGGCGACACCCACGTCTTCTCGCAGATGGTCAAGCAGGTGAAGGACGCACGCGCCAACGCCGTCGCCGACGAGGTGGTGCTGTTTGTTTCCGGTGGCGACGATCACACCGGATCGATCTTCGACGAACTGCTTGGATGGTCGCCGGACGAGTTCATCGCCGACGCCGGATACCGCGTCTATTCCGCCGGCGGCGTGGATGTCGCGGTGCTCGGCAATCATGAATTCGACCGTGGCGCTGCCGTGTTGAAGAAGGGTATCGAGACCGATGCCAGCTTCCCGCTGCTGTCGGCAAACGTGCATGGTTCCTCGGACTTGAAGCGTGACGAAGACTACTTCGCCGCCGTGATCGGCGAGGCGAAGGGACTGCGAATCGGTTTCGTCGGCCTGACCACATCCGTCGACACGCGCGTCGGCCAGCCCGCCGACCCGAAGCTTGCGGTCGCCAGCCCCCTCGAAGCTGTGCGCAACGTGCTGCCGGCGGTGGCGTCGGTCGCCGACATCGTGGTTGTGCTGTCGCACTGCGGTTATGGCGGCGACCAGCACAAGAGCGGCAAGGCGGGCACCGCCCGCACCGTCGGCGAAGGCGACTTCGCCATCGCCCAGGCCATCGCCCCTCTGACGGACAAGCCGATCGTCGTTATCGGCGCCCATACCCACACCAAGCTCAACGCCGAGGGTATCGACACCGACAATGTCGTCGAAGGCGTGCTGATCACGCAGGCGCAGGCCCATGGCGCCTATCTCGGCGAGATCGCCATATCGATCCGCAGCGACAGCGGCCGCAAGGGCTGGTTCACTTCGGTCGGCCTGCGTCCCACCAAGGCGCGCGACCAGCGCGTCAAGGCTGGCGAGGCCGGCTACGAGACCTTCGAACAGGAAGCGGACTACGACGTCGATTTCGAACAGACGCATGTGGCACCGCTGATCAAGGCGCTCGACACGAGGCTAAACGAAGTCATCGGCCAGGTTCCGGACGACACGCTCGTTTCGAACGAACGCACCTTCGCTGATCGTTATGTTGGCGAGACCGCGCTTGCCAATTTCATGAACGACGCGCTGGTCAGGCGTTCGGAGGATTTCCCCGGCGGCCGCATCGACGTGGCGTTGTTCAACGCTTCGGGCATCACCTCGGGTCTGCCACAGGGACCGCTCAGCTTCCGCCAGTGGCATGATGTCATGCCTTATGCCGACGGCGTGCACGTGGCCACGATGACCGGCGCCCAGATCCGCGACATGCTCCAGAGCAACGCCAAGCGTGTGCTGCGGCCGGAAGAAGTGAGCAAGGTCGACACTTCAGCCTTCGTTTCGCGCGGCCTCCTGCATTTCTCTTCTGCCCTGCGCTACACGATCAAGCTGAACGCATCTGCCATCGAGGCCACGGCGACGGCCATCACGATCGCGGGCAAGCCGATCGAGGACGTCCTCGATCGGCAGTTCAAGGTTGCGTTCAACACCTACGTCGCGCTGGGCGGTTTTGGCGAAAGCTGGAACGGCAAGCCGATCGGCGGCGAAGTGCCCGGCCAGATCCCAAGCATGGACCTCAGGGGCTTGCCGTTCGATCACACCGGCATGGTCTACCGCAACGAGGTCGTGGCACTCATTCGCGAGGCAAGGACCGTTGGCCCGGACATGGGTCTGACACTGGATCAGCGGGTGCGGATCGAAGCCTAACCATAGCCGGAACCGACTTCGCGGGAACATGCACGTGTGCAGATGTACCGCATTGCGAAAGGTTCGAACACTACATATCAGCCGCCGCGACTGGTCGCGACGGCTGATTGCCTTGGGAGTTATGTTCAGAAGATCGTGTCGACCGGAAGCCCAAGGGCCACAGCCCCGGCATATCGCGCCTGCGGGCCGGATTGAAGCGGGTGGAAGCGCGCGGCCTGCATGTCGCGGAAGCGGCGTTCAAGGCCCTTGTCGCGGTAGAAGGACGAGCCGCCGGCAAGTTCCATTGCCAGTTCAACGACTTCGAGCCCATGGCTGGCGACCAGCGTACGGCCGATCATCACCTCATTGACGCTTTCCGCCGACGGGCGGTTGCGCCCGACCTCCTCGATCATCGAACGATGCGCCATCTGGGCGGCGCGCAGGGCGGTGTCCATGCGGCCGGCAAGGTTGAGTACGGTCTCGCTGGCCGGCTTCTTCCTGGCGATCTCGACAGCAATGTCGCGGGCGCTCTCGGCTATGCCAAGATAGACGGCGTAGATCAGCGGGAAGGCAATTGTGGCGATGATCTGGAACACCGGATGCCAGTGGCCCGCCGCGCGCGAAAAGGCGACCGACGCATCGGGCACGAACAGCCCGTCGATGACGACGTCGTTCGAGCCGGTGCCGCGCATGCCGAGCGTGCGCCAGTTGTCCATCACGCGAACCTCGGGCGCCCGCATCGGCACGCCGAAATGGATAACCTTTTCGCTGCCGTCGTCGGCACAAGTGATCGCCCCGGTCATCAATATGTCGCCGGCGGCAACACCTGAGGTGAAGACCTTGCGCGCCGTGATGCGGTAGCCGCCCTCGACCTTCTCGGCCTTGCCTGAACCACCGATCCAGTCGGACCCGCCTGACGACAGCAGGATCAGGTTTTCGGCAGCGACGCGCTTGAGCAGCGGTTCGACAGCAGCGACCTTCTGGTGGCGCCAGCGCCAGGCGGGGATGGCCACCTGATGCGTGTGCATGGCAAAGGCGAGCGCTGTCGAGCCGCAAGCCCGCGCCATGATACGCAGCATTTCCGCAAGCTCGGCGATGTCGGCACCGCCGCCGCCCAGTTCGAGCGGCACGCCAGCGCTGGTGAGGCCGGCCTTCTTAAAGAGCGCATAATTGTCGGCGACGAAGATGTCGCCTTCGTCAAACTGCCGCGCCCGCTCGGACAGGGCTGGAACCAGGTCGTTAGCCGCAGCGACCACATCGATCGGCATTGCACCAGTCACGCCGGCTCGTGCCAGCGCAGCGTTATCAAGACTTCTCATCAGTCGTCTCCTGTTGACCGGCAGGTCAGAGCCAAGGATCGCGCCAAGGGCCGCCCCGGTCCAGTTCAGGAAGTGAATCGCCAGCCGAGCCGATCGTCCCTATGGGCTAGGTGCGAGCATGCTGCTTTTGCGCTATAAGGCCGGGTCTCCTGCGAATGGTGCGAGATGAGCGATCGCGGCGGTTACGGCCAGTTTTGCCCGGTTTCGATGGCGTCGGAAGTGCTGTGCACCCGCTGGACAACGCTGGTCGTGCGCGAAATGCTGATGGGATCGAGCCGTTTCAACGATCTGCGCCGCGGCGTGCCACGCATGTCACCGGCTCTGCTGTCCAAGCGGCTGAAGGAACTTGAGCGCGCTGGCGTGATCCAGACCGAGCGTGGCGGCGCGGGCAGCGTCGAATACCGGCTGACCGAGGCCGGAGAGGATTTGCGGCCGATCATTCTCGGCCTTGGCGACTGGGGCCATCGCTGGGTGGAATCCCAGCTAACCCTCAGGAATCTCGACCCTTCGCTCCTGATGTGGGACATGCGCCGCAACCTCAACCCGCAGCCCCTGCCGCCAAAACGCTGCACGATTCACTTTCTGTACCCCGAAGTGGCGAAAGCGCAGCAAAATTGGTGGCTGGTGGTCGCCGACGGGACAGTCGACCTTTGCAATTCCGACCCCGGCTTCGACATCGACCTCGAGGTCAGGGGATCCCTGCGCAGCATGACATCGGTTTGGATGGGCCTGTCCAAACTCAACCAGGAACTCGATTCCGGTCGGTTGGAGCTCGATGGCGACGACAAGATCGCCCACGCCATGCAGGCCTGGCTCGGCCTGAGTAGCTTTGCGCCGCTGGCGCGCCGGGCACCTTAGGTCTCGCCCGCTTCCGCCCAGGCGAGATACTCGTGCAACAACGGCTCAAGGTCCTCCATTTCGGGGAATTCGTCGAAGCTCCTGACAGCCCCCGTCGCGGCGAAGGGCATCTTCGTCCTGGTAAAGGTTTCCATGAAGGGCCGGAACCACGTGACATCCTCCAGCATGGTCGGACGCACATTGACGAACCAGTCGACACCGGCGACACGGGTGAACATCCACGTCTTGCAATGGTCGCAGAACTGGTGGTGCAACTGCTCCCCATGCGCTCCCCCGACAACGGTTTCGCCCTGGGTGACGGCAAAGCCGTCTGCCGGCACCATCGCCGTCAGCGAATAGGCCGAGGACGACATCTTCTGGCAGCCGGGACAATGGCAGGCCGCGGTGCAGATCGGCGCTTTTGACACCTCGATCTCGACGCGGCCGCAGCGGCACGCCCCCTTGAGTGGCAGTGGAATGGACGACATGTCAGCCCCCTTGCATGATGCTTTGCGCATCCTGCAACCGCAGCGTTCCGAAGCATAGGGCCAGCTTCTGGCTTCCGGTGTGACGTGCCATCGCAGAGGGTCGTCGGCCCTCCCCTGAGAGGAGGGCCGGGTCGGCGCGATCACTTCAGGCGGCGACCAGGGCGCGTGCCTTGAGCAGTTCGACGCAGGCGTTGGCGGCTTCCTTGCCCTTGACCTTGAAGTGGTCGAAGAAGAAGCGGTGATGCTCGGCGCTGTCGTGGTAATTGTGCGGGGTGAGCACCGCCGACAGCACCGGAACGCCTGTCTGAAGCTGCACATTCATCATGCCGTCGAGCACGGCATGCGCCACGAAGTCGTGGCGGTAGATGCCGCCATTGACGACAAAGGCGGTGCCGAGGATCGCCTGGTAGCGGCCGGTCTCGGCCAACGTCTTGGCAAACAGCGGGATCTCGTAGGCGCCGGGCACGTCATAGACATCGACTGCGAAGCGGCCGTCCGACAGCGTCTCGATCTCGGAGCTGAAGGCTTTCACGCATTCGTCGACGATGTCGGCATGCCAGCGCGCACGGATCACGGCGACGCGGGTTGTATCGAAGTCTTTCGGGGATTGCTGATTCATGGGTCCATCCTTCCGTTTCGAACCAGAATCAGGACGCACGAGACGGAATCCCGGCGGCTTACGCCTCCGCTTTCCCGTTCGTTCTCTTCCATCCGGACTATGACCGTCGGCTCCGGAGTTGCACCGGATCTGCTGACCCTCCCGTTACCGGGAAGCGCTCGCGGGCTTGGGTTCGAAAACCCTTACCGCCGGTGGGGACTTTCACCCCGCCCTGAGAACATTAACGCCTTACGATATGGCGGCGCGCAGGGGCGCTGTCAATGACAGGAATAATAGTTTCTCTATCCAGAAATCAGCCGTGCCGGATTGCCGACGACGGTCGCGCCGGCCGCAACTCTTTTCGTCACCACCGAGCCGGCACCGACGATAGCGTCGTCGCCAATCTCAATGCCGCCCAGCAAGATGGCGCTGCCGCCGATCCAGACATTGCGGCCGATGGTGACCGGCCGGCCAATCTCCAGGCCGGCGCGACGCTGGACCGGGTCCTTGTGGTGCTCGGGGCAATAGATCTGTACGCCGGGGCCGAACATCGTGCCCGCGCCGATGCTGACGGTTGCCGTGTCGAGGATGATGCAGCCGGCATTGAGGAACACGCCCTCGCCCAGATGGATGTTGAAACCGTAGGCGCAGTGGAACGGCGCTTCGATGCGAGCGCCCTCACCCGCCGAGCCGAGCAACGTTCGTAGCCGGGGCGCGATATCGCCGCGCTCCACGGGCGGTAGCGAGCGGTGCTCGAAGACGGCGTCGGCCGCCACTGCGCGGAGTGCGTCGAGTTCGACATCGACGCAGTTGTACCAGGCGCCGGCCGCCATCTTTTCGCGTTCGCTCTGAGCCATTTCAAATGTCCTTCCTGCTTGTCCAGCCAAACCACAGAACCGGCCATGCTGCAAAGGTCGAAGCCTCGCGGCTCTGGCGAAACCAGATGGCTGTGCTAGCCTGCTGACAACGTGCACTTCCGGACCAGACACATCCACGGGGGACGAAGGATGATCTACCTGCTCGCGCTTCTCATCGGCATTGTTGCCGGCCTCAGGGCCATGACCGCGCCGGCGGCAGTTGCCTGGGGCGCCTGGCTCGGCTGGCTGCCGCTGGCGGGCACCTGGGCTGGCTTCATGGGCCACTGGATAGCGGTCGCCATATTCACCGTGCTGGCCATTGTCGAATTGGTCACCGATCAGTTGCCGTCGACACCTAGCCGCAAGGTTCCGGTGCAATTTGGCACCCGCATCGTCATGGGCGCGCTGACCGGCGCCGTCATCGGCACCGCTGGCGGCATCGTTGTTGGCGGGCTGGCTGCCGGCATCATCGGCGCGATCCTCGGCACGCTCGGCGGCGCGGAGATCAGAGGCCGTCTCGCGGCTTCCTTCGGCAACGACTTGCCGGCGGCATTGATCGAGGATGCCGTGGCGATCCTCGGCGCCCTGCTGGTCGTGAGCATGGTCGTATGAGCACAGCGCAAAGATTCGACGCCATCATCATCGGCTGCGGTCAGGCCGGGCCACCGCTGGCAGGGCGGCTGACGGCGGCGGGTCAGACGGTGGCGCTGATCGAGCGCAAGCTGGTCGGCGGCACCTGCGTCAACACCGGCTGCAAGCCGACCAAGACGATGGTGGCGAGCGCCTATGCCGCCCATCTCGCTCGCACCGGCGCCGACTATGGCGTTTCGACAGGCGATGTCTCGGTCGACATGAAGGCAGTCAAGGCACGCAAGGACAAGGTAACGGTCGATTCACGCAGCGGGCTGGAAGACTGGATCGGCGGCATGAAGGGCTGCACGCTCTATCGCGGCCATGCCCGTTTCGAGGGGCCGCACGAGGTGCTTGTCGGCGACGAACTGCTCCACGGCGAGCGCATCTTCATCAATGTCGGCGGCCGCGCCAACATCCCCGACATGCCTGGCATCAACGACATCAGCTATCTCACCAACACCTCGATGATGGAGGTGGATTTCCTGCCCCGCCATCTCGTGGTCGTCGGCGGCAGCTATATCGGGCTGGAATTCGCCCAGATGTTCCGCCGCTTCGGCGCGCAAGTGACCGTGGTGGAAAAGGGCCCGCGGCTGATCTCGCGCGAGGACGAGGATGTCTCGGAGGCAGTGAGGGGCATACTCGAACATGAAGGCATCGCCCTCAGGCTGAACGCCGAATGCATCAGCTTTGCCCGGCATCCCGACGGCGTGACCGTCGGCGTCGACTGCACCTCAGGCGACCGTGCCGTAACGGGCAGCCACGTGCTTCTTGCCATCGGCCGCAAGCCCAACACCGACGATCTCGGCCTCGACAGAGCGGGCGTGGCCACCGACAAGCACGGCTACATCGAGGTCGACGACCAGCTCAGGACCAACGTCCCGCACATCTGGGCGATGGGCGACTGCAACGGCAAGGGCGCCTTCACCCACACCGCCTACAATGATTTCGAGATCGTCGCCGCCAACCTGCTCGACAACGACCCGCGCAAGGTTTCGGACCGCATCGAGGCCTATGCGCTCTATGTCGACCCGCCGCTCGGCCGCGCCGGCATGACGGAGACGGCAGCGCGCAAGAGCGGCCGCAAGGTGCTGGCAGGCCAAAGGCCGATGACGCGCGTCGGCCGCGCCGTCGAAAAAGGCGAGACGCAAGGCTTCATGAAAATCCTTGTCGACGCCGACACCAGGCAGATCCTCGGCGCCTCGGTGCTGGGCATCGGCGGCGACGAGGCCATCCATGCGGTGCTCGACCTGATGTATGCCAGGGCGCCGATCGAGACCTTGCAGCGCGCGGTCCACATCCACCCGACGGTATCGGAGCTTCTGCCGACGATTGCCATCGAGCTGAAGCCGCTGGCATAGGATCGGCCCATCCCGTTGAAGCCGGGACGGGCCTTGGTTGTTCGCCTATTCGAAGGCCGCACGGGCCTTGGCTTCCAGCCATTCGGCCATCTGACGGTAGGGCACCGGACCGTAGCTGATGCGGGCGACGCCGAGCTCGGCCAGCTTCGCCTTTGGCGGAACATGCGCGAGCGCGATGATGTTGACCGGCAGCGAGACCGCCTTGCAGAGCTTGCCGATCAGCGCCTCATTGCCGAGGCCCGGCGCGAAGAAGCCATGCGCGCCCGCCTTGGCGTAGGCTTCTGCGCGTTCGATCGCGGCATCGACAAGCGTGTCGCTGTGTTCGTCAGGCTTGGCTTTCAGGAAGATGTCGGTGCGGGCGTTGATGAAGGCGGGAATGCCTGACGCCTTGACGGCATCGGCCGCCGCGGCGATGCGCTTCACCTGGACAGCGATGTCGTGCAGGCCGCTGCCGCCGACGATCTGGTCCTCGAAGTTGAAGCCGATGACCCCTTCCGCCAGCGCCCGCGTCACTGTCGCTGCGACAGCCTCGGGCTCGACGCCATAGCCGCCCTCGAGGTCCATCGTGACCGGCAGGTCCGTGGCGGCGACGATGCGGCGGATGTTGTAGAGTGCCAGGTCGAGCGGAATCTTTTCGCCATCGGCGAAACCGAAGGCAGCGGCAACCGGCCAGCTGCCCGTCGCGATCGCCTTGGCACCGGCCTTGGCTACGATGGCCGCGCTGCCGGGATCCCAGATGTTATAGAGCACCACCGGGTCGCCCTTCACATGCAGGGCATGGAAGGCCTTGGCCTTGTCGATCTGGCTGGTCATGGAATTCTGCCTCTTGGGGTGACTGAAGGTCTGGAACCTAGCAGCGTGACGCTGCTTGGCCATAGCGCAGAATGCGGTAAGTGAGTTGCCAGCGACAGGGGTAATCACCGTTGCGTGGGTCGGACCGTCGAGGCGATGCCATGCCATGACCGGCGAACAACGGTTGCGGCCCAGATAGATGAACCTTTCCGCCCCTACCCTCAGCTGTCCGGATCCGCTGCCAGCAGCCGCTGTTCAAGACGCACAAGCACACCGAGCGCGACCTTAAGTTCCGCGGCGTCCTCGTCGGCCAGAAGCTCGGTGCGCAGGCGTTCGAGGATCAACTCGATCTCCTCGACGCGGCTGCGGCCGGCATCGGTCAGGGACAGAATCTTGGCACGGCGGTCACCGGGATCGCCACTGCGGGTGATCAGGCCGTCGGCTGCAAGCAGATCAACGATGCGCACCAGAGACGGACCTTCGAAACCGAGATGGTCGGCGATCACGCCCTGGCGGATATTGTCGCCCAGCCGCGACAGCGTCAGCAACGGCATGGCGGTGGCATGCGACAGGCCGCAGTCGTCGAGCGCGCTGTCCGCCGCGTGGCGCCAAAGCCGGGCGACGGAGAGCAGGCTCCTGCCGAAACCGGCGCGGTCGGATGCGTCATTGGACATTCGAGAAAGATAACATATTATCTATTAGGATGCGATGAGATTCTCGGCCGGAACACGGTCGCGACGTCTGTGCGGAGGTAGAGGCGAGGAGTTCTCCGCAGAGCGCCGGCATGACGGTCGCGTCCGAAACCGCCCGCCCGGGCGGCTGATTTTCGGTTCAATCTTCGCGAGACATCGACATGGCAGCACAACAGACACCCAGAGGCAGCGGCGGCTGGCTTCTGGTTCTATTCGGCCTGCTCTTGGTCGTCATCGGGGCACCGCTCGTCTACGGCGGCGTCCAGTTGATCGGCCTGGGCGGATCCTGGTATTACGCGCTTGCCGGTCTCGGCGTCATCGCCTCCGGCATTCTCTACGTCATGCGCCGCAGGGCGGGTCTCTGGCTCTACGGCCTGGTGTTTTTGGCAACGATTGCCTGGGCGCTCTGGGAATCCGGCCTCGAATTCTGGCCTTTGATTCCGCGCCTCGTAGCACCTGCCGTCATCGCCATCCCGGCGCTGTTGCTCGCCCCGCTCTTCCCGACGCGCACCGGCAAACGGGCTCCGTTCGCGCTTGCCGGCCTGCTGGTCGCGGCACTTGTCGCTACCGCCTTCTACGGCTTCACCCCACATGGCATCATCAGCAATACGCTCGCCTCTGCCGAGCCCAAGCCGAGCGTTCCTCCGGCAGCCGCCAGCGCCACCGACTGGCGCCATTATGGCCGAACCCCGGCAGGTACACGCTATGCCCCGATCGACCAGATCAACCGCGACAATGTCGACAAGCTCGAGGTTGCCTGGACGTTCCAATCGGGCGATATCCCCTCAGGGACCGCGCAGGACCAGAACACGCCGCTCTTCGTCAACGACACGCTCTACACCTGCTCGCCCAACAACATCGTCCATGCGCTGAACCCGGATACGGGCGAAGTGAAGTGGAAATTCGACCCGAAAGCCAAGTCGCCGCTGTGGCAGCGTTGCCGTGGCGTCAGCTATTACGAGCCGGCTTCGGCACCGAGCGAGGCCAATGCAGCCTCCGCCGACCCGCTGGCACCCGCAAGCGTCGTAGCGTCGACGCCCGACATGCCCGCTGCGGCGGCATCCTGCGCCGCCCGCATCGTCATGACCACCATCGACGCCCGCCTGATCCAGCTCGATGCCAAGACCGGCGAGCTGTGCCAGGATTTCGGCAATGGCGGCATCGTCGACCTCAAAAGCGGCATGGGCGAGATCAAGGACGGTTTCTACTTCCAGACCTCCGCCCCCACCGTGGCGCGTGACCTGATCATGGTCGGCGGCTGGGTGTGGGACAATGTCGAGACAGGTGAACCCTCCGGCGCCGTACGCGCCTTCAACGCCCTCACCGGCGAACTGGTCTGGGCCTGGGATCTCGGCAACCCCGCCATCACCAAGCTGCCGCCGGAAGGCGAAAGCTACACCCGCGGCACGCCCAATGTCTGGTCGACACCGGCCTATGACGAGGCCCTTGGCCTTGTCTACCTGCCGACCGGCAACGCCACGCCCGACTTCTTTGGCGCACATCGCTCGAAGGCCGCCGAGGACTATACCGCCTCGGTCGTCGCCCTCGACATTGCAACCGGCCGCGAACGCTGGAAGTTCCAGACCGTGCATCACGACATCTGGGACTACGACGTTCCCGCCCAGCCGGCGCTCTACGACGTGCCGGATGGCAAGGGCGGCACGGTTCCGGCGCTGATCCAGATCACCAAGCGCGGGCAGATCTTCATGCTCGACCGCCGCGACGGCAAGCCGATCGCCGAGGTCGAGGAGCGCGCCGTTCCGCAGACCGGCGGCGTGCCGGAGGACTTCCTGTCGCCGACTCAGCCCTATTCGGTCGGCATGCCGGCGATCGGTGCGGAGCCGTTCGCCGAGGCCAACATGTGGGGTGCGACGCCTTACGACCAGCTCTACTGCCGCATCGAGTTCAAGAAGATGCGCTACGAGGGCGAATTCACGCCTCCCGGCCTGACGCGTTCGATCATCTTTCCAGGCTACTATGGCGGCATGAACTGGGGCAGTGCGGCGATCGACGTGGCCCGGGGGGTGCTGATCGTCAACGACATCCGCATGCCGCAGTTCGCCCAGCTGATGCCGCGCGAGGAGACCGACAATTATGGCGGCTCGGCAGCCCATGACGGCCTGTCGCAGCAGAAGGGCACGCCCTATGGCGCGCTGAAGAACGGCTTCATGTCGCCGCTCGGCGTTCCCTGTCACCAGCCGCCTTATGGCACCTTCACCGGCATCGACCTCAAGACCCGCCAGATCGCCTGGCAGGTTCCGGCGGGCACGCTGCAGGATACCGGTCCGCTTGGCATGAAAACCGGCCTGCAGATCCCGATCGGCATGCCGACGCTGGGCGGTCCGATCGCGACGTCAGGCGGCCTCGTCTTCTACGCCGGCACACAGGACTATTATCTGCGTGCACTCGACGTGGAGACGGGCAATGAGTTGTGGAAGGGCCGGCTGCCTGTCGGCGCCCAGTCTACGCCAATGACCTTCGTCTCGCATGAGAGCGGAACGCAATATGTGGTCATCTCGGCCGGCGGGGCGCGCCAGTCGCCTGACCGCGGCGACTACATCGTCGCCTACAGGCTGCCCAGGCAGAACTGAGTCTGGGCGCATCGACATCGGAAGGGGCGCCTCGGGCGCCCTTTTCATTTCTGGCCGGCAAGGGCGGTACCCGTGCGACGAACGGGTACCCGCCAGTAGCCGTGCTCGCCCAGCGCAGCGTGCCCCCGGCCTGCGCGTCATCGGCGAAGCCGAGGGCCTGCCGCCGCTGCCCGAGATGGAAATCGGCATATTGCGCAACCCGCAGGCCGCCAATTGGCAGTCGACCGGCTCTACGAATTTCTCCGACGCGACCTCACCCAGCAATCCTGATCGTCTCAGCTAGCGCCTTGCGCACTTCTCCTATGCGCCAGGTGCATTGCTGCAATGCGGCAACGTCGCTTGTGCCGCGCCGGACATGAGGAAATTGTGCGTCTAAATCGTTTCAACTCCCCTGAGTCCGCCCATGCCCTTGCCGATCCTCGCTCTGGCCGTTGCATCCTTTTGCATCGGCACCACCGAATTCGTGATCATGGGCCTGTTGCCGGAGGTCGCCGCCGACCTCGGCGTGTCGATCCCGGCCGCCGGTCTTCTGGTCACCGGCTACGCGCTCGGCGTCGTCGTCGGCGCCCCGATCATCGCGGTGGGCACAGCGAAACTGCCGCGCAAACCGGTGCTGATCGGGCTCGCCATGATGTTCGTCTTCGGCAACCTGCTCTGCGCCATCGCCCCCACTTACTGGACGCTGATGATCGCCCGCGTCATCACCGCCTTTGGTCACGGCGCCTTCTTCGGCATCGGCTCGGTGGTGGCGGCAAGCCTGGTCCCAACCAACAAGCGCGCCAGTGCCATCGCCCTGATGTTTGCCGGCCTGACATTGGCGAACATCCTCGGCGTTCCCGGCGGCACGGCACTCGGCGAAGCCTATGGCTGGCGCGCCACCTTCTTTGCCGTCGTGGTCATCGGCCTGCTCTCGGTGGCGGCCATAGCCTGGCTGGTCCCTGCGGGCGTCGCCCCTCCCGGCAAGGGCGGGGTATCAGGCGAGGTCAAGGTGCTGGGCAAGCTCCAGGTCTGGCTCGCCATGATCATCTCGGCGCTCGCCTCGGGCAGCCTGTTTGCCGTCTTCACCTACATCAAGCCGATCCTGACCGACGTCAGCGGCCTCTCGGTTGAATCGGTCACTTGGGTGCTTTTGCTGTTCGGCGGCGGCATGACCATCGGCAACATCATCGGCGGCAAGCTGGCCGACTGGAAGCTGATGCCCACAGCCATCGGCGCGCTGGTGGTGATGGCGGCGATTCACGTCGCCTTCGCCGAACTCAGCTCTTCGGCGCCAGCGGCGATCCTGCTCGTCTTCATGTGGGGCGTCATCACCTTCGTCATCGTGCCACCGATGCAGATGCGCGTCGTCGAAACCGCTTCGGAGGCACCGAACCTCGCGGCCACCCTCAACCAGGGCGCCTTCAACGCCGGCAACGCCGCCGGCGCCTGGGCCGGTGGTGCTGCGATTTCGATGGGCGTGAGCTATGCCGACCTGCCCTTCGTCGGCGCGGCCATCGCACTGTCTGCCTTCGGCGTGGCGCTCATTTCCTTCGCGCTCGACCGCCGTGACGCAATTCAGCAGGCGGCATGACGCTTTAGCGATTGTCAGCAACCCGTCGCTGCTGTAGCCACGACAGCGATGGTTCCTGCTATCCGGTTCGGGCAGCAGGTTAAATGGGAACACGGTGAGACGTCCCCGACGCGAAACCGTGGCTGCCCCCGCAACTGTGAGCGGATAGCAATTCGGAAACATGCCACTGGCCGAAAGGCCGGGAAGGCTCCGAGGAGCGATCACCCGCAAGCCAGGAGACCTGCCATCATCCGATTAACTCAACCGGCCGGGGTGTGCCGCGGAGATGATGATGGTTGCGACTGCCTTCTTCGGTACCGGCGCGCTTTCCGGATCGTTCTGCTGCCTCCGCCCGACCGCGGAGACAGGGCATGCTCGATCGCGTCCACGCCGCTAGCCGCCTTGTAGGCACCACCCCGGCACTGCTCGAACTCGATGGCGTCAGCTGGGGCCCTCGTGCTTCGCAGCCGATCCTCGAGCCGATCAGCCTTGCGGTTGCGCCGGGCGAGTTGCTCGCCATCGTCGGCCCCAACGGCGCCGGCAAGTCGAGCCTGCTGCGCTGCCTCTACCGCTACCACAAGCCGACTTCGGGCACTGTCCGCCTCGACGGCACCGACATCTGGAAGATGAAGCCGCGCGACTGCGCCCGCCGTATCGCGACCGTGCTTCAGGAAAGCGCCTCGGACTTCGGCCTGACCGTCGCAGAAATCATCGAGTTGGGCCTGACCCCGCATGTTACGAGTTTCGGCACCAGCGACCGCGACTACGACCAAGTCGAGGCAGCCCTTGCCCTGCTCGGCCTGACCGCACTCGCTGCGCGCGACCTCTGCTCGCTGTCGGGCGGCGAAAAGCAGCGCGTGATGATCGCCCGGGCATTGGTGCAGCGACCCGACCTTCTGATCCTCGACGAACCGACCAACCACCTCGACATCCGCCACCAGCTCGAAGTGCTGGAACTGCTCGGCAATCTCGGCTGCACCGTCATCGTTTCCCTGCACGATTTGGCGCTCGCCTCGGCCCATGCCGACCGCGCGCTTGTCATGGACGGCGGCCGCGCCATTGCCTGCGGCGCGCCCGCCGACATCCTGACGCCCGATCGCATACGTGACAGCTTTTCCGTCGGAGCGACCCTCGACGACCATCCCGTCACCGGTCGTCCACGCTTTTCCTTCCACCTCGAACGCTGAACATCAAGGAGCCTCCATGCGCCTGCCCATCATCGCCGCCGCCCTGCTCGCCACCTGCGCAACAGCTATGGCCAGCGGCTTCCCCGTCACCGTCAAGAGCTGCAACCGCGACGTCACCTTCGAGACCGCGCCCAAGCGCGCCGTCTCGCACGACGTCAACCTGACCGAGATGATGCTGGCGCTCGGCCTCGCCGACCACATGGCCGGCTATTCCGGCATCTCCGGCTGGAAGACGCTGAGCGAGGATTTGCGCAAGGGCGTCGGCGAACTGCCCGAACTCGCCCCACAATACGTCAGCAAGGAAGTGCTGCTCGGCGCCGACACCGACCTGTTCTTCGCCGGCTGGAATTACGGCATGAAGGTCGGCGGCGACGTCACCCCGGATACGCTCGCGCCCTTCAAGATCGCTGTCTACGAGCTGACCGAAAGCTGCATCCACATCATGAAGAAGGACAAGTCGTCGCTTCAGGACATGTATGCCGACCTGCTCAATCTCGGCGCCATTTTTGGTGTGCGCGAGAAGGCGGAGGTCCTGGTGGCAGGCTATGAGAAGGAACTCGCCGACTTCCAGGCCGAGCTGCCCAAGCTCGACAAGCCGGTCAACGTGTTCATCTACGATTCCGGCGAGCAGAAGCCGTTTACCGCCGGACGCTACGCCATGCCGACCGCCATTATCGAGGCAGCCGGCGGCAAGAACATCGTCGACGACGTCGAGTCGAGCTGGGTCGAGATCGGCTGGGAGCCGGTCATCGAGCGCAATCCCGACATGGTGGTGATCGTCAATTACGGTGAGGTAACTGCCGAGCAGAAGATCGACTACATGCGCACCAACCCGGCCTTCAAGGACATCGAGGCAGTGAAGAACAACCGCTTCTTCGTGCTCGAATACAACGAGGCGACGCCGGGACCGCGCAACATTGCGGCGATCAAGCGGCTGGCCGCCGCGATGCGGGCCGACTGAGCCGTGTCGCATCGCCACCTCGTCACAGGGCCAAGACACGTCCTGATCCACGCCATGCCGGCCCTGATACCGGGGCTGGCCGTGGTGCTTGTGATAGGCATGATCATTGCCGTCGGCGTCGGCCCGGTGGCGATCCCACTGGAAACGGTGTGGGGCGTCATTGCCAACAAGCTGATACCGGGAAGCGTCGAGGCGGTCTGGTCGAGCGGACGCGAGAATATCGTCTGGGACGTGCGCGCGCCGCGCGTCATCCTGGGCGCCATCGTCGGCGCCTCGCTGGCGCTGGTGGGGGGGGGGGAGCCCTGCAGTCGGTGACACGCAATCCGCTCGCCGATCCGCATCTGCTCGGCATTTCGTCGGGCGCGGCCTTCGGCGCGATCATGGCGCTGATCCATGCCGGCATGGTGCTCGGCACCGTCACCGTACCGGTCTTCGCCTTTGCCGGCGCGCTGGCGGCAACCGCACTGGTGCTTGCCATCGCCAACCTGGCGCGGGCGCAGTCGGCCGGCCAGCTGATCCTTGCCGGCGTGGCGGTGAGCTTCATCATCTCGGCCGCAGGCAACCTCTTGATCTTCATCGGCGACCCCAAGGCTGCCCATGTCGCGATCTTCTGGATGCTTGGCGGGCTCGGGCTGGCGCAATGGAGCCATCTGCCCTATCCGCTGGCAGCCCTTGTCCTGTGCGGCGTCTGGCTGATGACGCAGACCCGCAACCTCAACGCCATGACGTTGGGCGACGAAAGCGCAACCGCACTCGGCATCCCGGCGCAGCGCTTCCGGCTCAAGGCCTTCGTCGCCTGCGCGCTGCTGACCGGCTGTGCGGTTGCCTACTCCGGCGTCATCGCCTTTGTCGGCCTGATGATCCCGCACATCGTGCGCTTCTTCGTCGGTGGCGACTATCGCCGCGTGCTGCCGCTGTCGGCGCTGGTCGGCGCCATCTTCCTGATCGCTGCTGACATGGCCGCACGCACGGTCGTGCCGCCGCAGGACATGCCGCTCGGCATCGTCACCGGGCTGATCGGCGGCATTGCTTTCGTCATCCTGATGCGGCGACGGACAACAAAGTGAGGGTCAGTTGGTAATGCAATGCAAGACGACGCAAATCCGGTTGCGTGGCCCCGAATTCGCCGCTATGCATTCCGCCATGAACACGACTTCGCTCCAGAACATTTGGTGGCGGGCCAGCTGACAGCGGCCTCTTGAAGCGCGTGCGCGTGAAGATTGTGATGGCCGCAACGGGATTTCCGGGCGGCCATTTGCTTTTTTCGAACCAGGCTCCGGACGCTCCCACTGCAAGAGATGGAGACGGGAATGACGTTGGAATTGCTTGAAAACGGCGCCGAGCGCTACGTGACGTCAGGCGGGGTGTCGATCACCCGGCAGCGCCACGAAACCGCCTATCACGGCGCGATCGAGACCTATCTCGACGGGCTCAACAGCCGGCGCGGCGCGGTGTTCTCCTCCAACTACGAATATCCCGGCCGTTACACCCGCTGGGACACCGCCATCATCGACCCGCCGGTGGTAATCTCGGCACGCGGACGCGCAATGAAGATCGAGGCGCTGAACGGCCGCGGCGAGGTGCTGCTGCCGGTGATCCGCGCCGTGCTCGCGCCGCTCAATGAGCTGACGATCACCGAGACCTCCAAGCGCCTGATCGCGCTCGAGGTGGCGACGCCCGGCCGCGTCTTTACCGAGGAAGAACGGTCGCGCGTGCCTTCGGTGTTCACCGTGCTGCGCGCCATCACTGCCTTGTTCAAGTCGGAGGAGGACAGCAATCTTGGCCTCTACGGTGCCTTCGGCTACGACCTCGCCTTCCAGTTCGACCCGGTCGAGCACACACTGGTGCGCAAGGACAGCCAGCGCGACCTGGTGCTGTTTTTGCCCGACGAGATCCTTGTCGTCGACCATTATTCAGCCAAAGCCTGGCATGATCGTTACGACTATGCCGGCGCGGGTTTCTCGACCGAGGGCCTCGCGCGGGACAGCGTCGTCGAGCCGTTCAAGGCGTCCGACCGCATTCCGCCACGCGCCGACCATGAGCCGGGCGAATATGCCCAACTGGTGCGCCGGGCGATGGACAGTTTCAAGCGCGGCGACCTGTTCGAGGTCGTGCCCGGCCAGATGTTCTACGAGCGCTGCGAGACGGTGCCGTCGGAGATTTCGCGCCGGCTGAAGGCGATCAACCCTTCACCCTATTCGTTCTTCATCAATCTCGGCGAAGGCGAGTATCTGATCGGCGCCTCGCCGGAGATGTTCGTCCGCGTCAACGGCCGCCGCGTCGAGACCTGCCCGATCTCGGGCACCATCAAGCGTGGCGACGACGCCATCTCCGACTCTGAGCAGATCCTGAAGCTGCTCAATTCGAAGAAGGACGAATCCGAGCTTACCATGTGCTCTGATGTCGACCGCAACGACAAGTCCAGGGTTTGCGAGCCAGGCACGGTACGCGTCATCGGCCGCCGCCAGATCGAGATGTATTCGCGGCTGATCCACACTGTCGACCACATCGAGGGCCGCCTGCGCGAGGGCATGGATGCCTTCGACGCCTTCCTCAGCCACGCCTGGGCGGTGACGGTCACCGGCGCGCCCAAGCTGTGGGCCATGCGTTTCATCGAGCAGAACGAGAAGAGCCCCCGCGCCTGGTATGGCGGGGCGATCGGCATGGTGCATTTCAACGGTGACCTGAACACCGGCATGACGCTGCGCACCATCCGCATCCAGGACGGCATCGGCGAGGTGCGCGCGGGCGCCACATTGCTCTACGATTCCGTTCCCGAGGAAGAAGAAGCCGAAACCGAACTGAAGGCCTCAGCCATGCTCTCCGCCATCCGCGACGCCAAGACCGGCAACGCTCCCGGCACCGAGCGCGCCACCGCGCGCGTCGGTGAAGGGGTCAAGATCCTGCTCGTCGACCACGAGGATTCCTTCGTCCACACGCTGGCCAACTACTTCCGCCAGACCGGCGCCGACGTCTCGACCGTACGCTCGCCTGTGCCGGATGAAGTCTTCGACCGGATCAAGCCCGACCTGGTCGTGCTCTCCCCCGGCCCCGGCACGCCGAAGGACTTCGACACGGCGGCAACGATCAAGAAATCCAGGGACCGCGACCTGCCGATCTTCGGCGTCTGCCTCGGCCTGCAGGCACTGGCCGAAGCCTATGGCGGCGAGTTGCGCCAGCTGGCGGTGCCAATGCATGGCAAGCCATCGCGCATCCGCATCTCCAAGCCGGGCATCGTCTTCTCCGGCCTGCCCAAGGAAGTGACCGTCGGCCGCTACCACTCGATCTTTGCCGATCCGGTGCGGCTGCCCTCCGACTTTGTCGTCACGGCGGAGACTGAGGACGGCGTCATCATGGCGTTCGAGCACAAGAAAGAACCGATCGCCGCGGTGCAGTTCCACCCCGAATCGATCATGACGCTCGGCCATGACGCCGGCATGCGCATGATCGAGAACGTGGTAGCCCACATGCCGCGCAAGGCCAAGGACAAGGCGGCCTAGCCAACATCGACAACCTCCCCTCTCGCGGCCGCTTGGCCGCGGGCGGGTAGCAGCCATCAAGCGAGATCATGGTCCAGACCGAAACGAAGGGATTTTCAGCCAGCGGCAGCCAGCCGACATCGGCCAAGAAGCGCGTCGCAAGACTGGCTTTCTGGTCGATCATCATCGGCGGCGCCGTGATGGGGCTGAAATTCGTCGCCTGGTGGCTGACGGGTTCGGTGGCGCTCTATTCGGACGCGCTGGAATCGATCGTCAACGTGGTTGCTGCGATGGCCGCCTTCTGGGCAATCAAGGTCAGCCACAAGCCCGCCGATCTCGACCACCAGCACGGCCACCACAAGGCCGAGTACTTCTCGGCCGTGCTCGAAGGCGTGCTGATCATCGTCGCGGCCTTGCTGATCCTGTTCGAGGTATGGCGCAGCTGGGGCACGCCGATGGACCCCGAGCAGCCCTGGCTCGGCCTCGGCATCAACGGTATTGCCGCCGTGGTGAATGCGATCTGGGCCACCATGCTGATCCGCGTCGGCCGCGCAGAGCGCTCGCCGGCGATGGTCGCAGACGGCCATCACATCATGACCGACGTGGTGACGTCGGCCGGCGTGCTTGTCGGCCTGGTCGGCGCAATTACCACCGGCTGGACGATCCTCGACCCGGTGCTGGCGGTCATCGTGGCGCTCAACATCCTGTGGCAGGGCTGGCACGTCATGAGTTCGTCGATGAACGGGCTGATGGACCGCGCCGTCGAGCTGGAAGACCACATGCGCATCCGCGACATCATCTCGGCCAACTCCAAGGGCGCGATCGAGGTTCACGACCTCAAGACCCGCATTGCCGGCCGCGCCACCTTCATCGAGTTCCATCTCGTCGTCGACGCCGATATGAGCGTCGGCGAAAGCCATGTCATCTGCGACCGCATCGAGGATGCGCTGAAGGAGGAAATTCCCTCCGTGCGCATCATCATCCATGTCGAGCCGGATGACGAAGCCAAGCTGCCCAAGGGCACGGTGGCGGTTCCCTTCGCCTGAGCTACCTTTGCTGAACTCTGGCCCGTTTGTCAGGATGATGTCGGCTTGAACCGCGGACCTCGGCCGTCAGGCTGGACAAGTGCTGCCTCGCAAGCACAATCCGGGCAACGAAGCGATGCGAGTCCTGAGATGTACGGATTGATAGGGAAGATGCGGGCCCAGGCCGGCAAGCGCGACGAACTGCTCGGCATCCTGCTTGGAAGCACCAGTGCCATGCCGGGATGCCTGAGCTATGTCATCGCCAGGGATCCAGCCGACGCCGACGCGATCTGGATATCCGAGGTCTGGGACAGCAGCGCAAGCCACAAGGCCTCGTTGCAACTGCCCGAGGTCAAGGCGGCGATTAGCCGGGCAATGCCGATCATCGCCGGCTTCGACACCAGCATCGAGACCGAGCCGGTTGGCGGCTTCGGGCTGGACTCCTCCGGAGGCTAGCCCCTCTAGATCTTCACCAGCATCGCGGTGAGGTACATGAAGCCGGCGCCGGCAGCGAGGCCCGACATGACTGCCGGGCTGAACAGGCCATCGCCCTCAGGCCCTTCGCGGCGGCGCATCATGGCTGTCACCTCGACGATGACCTGAAGTATCGCGCCGGCGCCGATGGCAAGCGCCAGTGCCGACCATTGCGGCGCAAACGCCAGGCTGCCGATCCACAGGCCCAGCACCGCCGGCCCGCCGGCCAGCAGCGTCAACCAGGCGAAGGTCCAGAGCGCGATGCGCTCGCGCAGGATGGGTGCGGCGATGCCGATGCCTTCGGTTACGTTGTGCAAGGTGAAGCCGATCACCAGGAAGGTGCCAAGCCCGGCCGCACCTGCCGCGAACGCAGCGCCGATCGCCAAGCCCTCGCCGAAATTGTGCAGGCCGATGCCGATGGCGATGTAGGTGGCGAGCACCAAACCCTTTGGCGCGCCGTTGCGCCGACCGATGCCCATCAGGATCAGGAAGCTCGCCGCAGCGGCCAGAACCACCATCGCGTTGCCCTGGAAGACTGCAGCCGATTCGGCCGCAAGCTCGAAGGCGTCGCCAATGGCATCGACCATCAGGAAAGCGAGCAGGCCGACAGTCACGGCAAGGAGGAAGTTCATGCCGTTGCGTCCGACGCCGCGCAAGGCGGGATAGAACATCAGGCCGATCGTCACCGGCACGACGCCGACGAAGATGCCGAGGATCGCCTGCGACAGCAGGCTGGAGTTGGTGGCAATGGGTGTTGCCACCGCAACCGGAATGTCATGGGCGAAGGTGGCACCGGTATTGGTCACCAGGTTGATCGCATGCGCCTCGCCAAGCACCCAGGGGAACGGCACCTGGATCCAGGCGGAAGAACCTCGCGCCAACGGTCCTGGTGGATCCAGGGTGAATTGCCAATAGGCATCGTCGACCTGGACCTGGGCGATCGTCATCGGTTCCGAGCCGCCGGCGCGGACCAGGACGCGAATGCCGTCGCTGCCGAGGATGACGCGCTCGAAGGCAATGTCCTCGACCGGTGGCGTGCCGTTGTTGAAGCGCGCCAGCGGATTGATTGAAACCAGAACCGCAATGGCCGCGGCAAAGGCGAGCAGCGGCAGGATGATCCACCACAGCGCACGGCGTGGCGATGCAGAACCCGGCAGTTCGGCTTCGGTCTCGGAAAAGGGCGCGTCCCTCATGCCACGTCCTCCACGACGTCGAACATGCCGACCCAGCCCAGCTCGGTAAACTCCGACTGGTGCGGATGGAACATGTAGAGACCGGTCTCATGCTCGGCGAAGGTGAACTCGATGATGCCGCGCTGGGCCTGGCACTGGGTGATCAGGTCGACGGTCCTCAGCGTTGGCGTCAACGTCGTGCCCTGGTCGAAATAATCGAAGAAATTGGCATGCAGGTGAAACGAATTGATCGGGTCGAACTCGACGACATTGATCAGGTAGATCCGCACCGGCTTGTTCCTGGCGATGCGGATCGGCGTGTTCATGTAGGTGTGCGCCACCGTGTTGACGGCATAAAACTCGTTCTCGCCGTCAAAGTTGGTGTCGAAGGCATTCATCACCATGACGAATTCCTGCCAGCCGGCATTCTCCGGCGAGCCGTAGAGCCGCGAACGGGCGACATCGGCCTGCTCAGGGTGGCGCGTCGGATCGGGATCGATGACGAAGGCGCCGTACATGCCCTTGTGGATGTGCCGCTTCAGCGGCAGCGCGTGACAATGATAGAGATGGCAGCCGAACGGCTTGGCGTCGAACTCGTAGATGAACTCATCGCCGGGATTGATCAGGCCGGCACCCGGCACGCCGTCCATGCGCGCGGCGTGGATGCCGTGGAAGTGCATCGAATGCGGATGCGAGCCGTAGTTCTTGAACACGATGCGCAGGCGCTCGCCTTCGGTGGCGCGCAGGGCCGGGCCGGGAACGCGGCCATTGTAGGTCCAGGCCGGGAACATCACGCCTGGCGCGATCTCGATTTCCTTGTCTTCGGCAACGATCTCGAAGGTCCTGAGCGTGCGCCCGTCAGGTAAGGTTGATGTCGTGCCGACATCCCAATCGGTCAGCATCTTGGCCGGATCGAAGCCGTTGCGGGCACTGTCGACCTCGCCGACGGTGACCATCGCGCCATGGGCGCCGCTATGGTCACCTGCCGGAGCCGGATAGGCGTCAGTGCTCGAAGGCGGCCGAGCGGCACCGGCCGCATGGCCATCATGGGACGCCTGCCCCACCGCTGCTGTGACGCCTGCAGCCGTTGCCCCCGCAGTGCAGATGCCGCCTGCCAGCACCAGCCTGCGGCTGAGCCGCTCCCCAAACCATGTCGGCATTTCAACCATCCCAAGCCATTTGCAAATGCGAATGATTTGCATCATGCTCTTGCAAATGGCCGCGTACAAGCTGAATCTGATCGATAGCCGATGGACCTAAACTGACGCGATGACTCAATAATCCTGTGGCGAGGCGAGTTGCGGGCGATGATCATGCGAGAGAGAAATGCCCGAGCCTTGCGGCGCAACCGGTTGAGAAGCACAGCTGTACAGAGGGGCGATGTGTGCGATACGTCCGCGACATGCGCCGTCATATGAAGAGTGGCAGTGAATCAGGATCGTAGAAATTCCGGGCAAGCCGCTGAACGGATTATCTGTTCTGAGCGCCGGCATCCGCTTCGGAGTGCTCGCGGACGACAGCGCTGTGCCTCGATGCCGATGACGTCGATACCCGACTGAAGCACTTCGGTTGTCACAACTGCACGGCGGCCAGCTCCGTCTACGATGACGGCCGGGTCGGTCATCGCCTCGTTGGCCGAGGCATTCAGGCGATCGACAACCTCCTTCGGCGTGCCGGCGGGCGCAAACAGCGCGTTCCAGGTATAGGTCTCATAGCCCGGCACGCCGGCTTCGGCGATGGTCGGTACGTCGGGGAAGGACGGCGCCCGCTCGGCCGTGGTGACGCCCAGGCCTTCAGCGTGCCGCCCTTGATGTGCGAGGACGAGGACGGCAGATTGTCGAACATGATCGGCACTTGGTTGCCGACGACGTCGTTCAGCGCCGGACCAGCACCCTTGTCGGGAATGTGCTGGATGCCGACGCCGGCCATTGCCTTGAACAGTTCGCCTGACAGATGCAGCGGCGTGCCGTTGCCTGACGAGGCATAGGCATATTTGTCGGGCTCGGCCTTCAACAGCGCGATCAGCTCCTGCACGTTGTTGACCGACAGCTGCGGGTTGACGACGAGCACATTGGGCACGACGACAAGCAGCGAGACAGGGGTAAAATCCTTTTCCGGATCGTAGGGCTTGGTCTTGAGGATGAGCGGGGTTGAGCGCGTGCGTGGCAACCGTGCCCATCAGGATGGTGTAGCCATCCGGTTCGGCGCGGGCGACACGGTCGGCGCCGATGTTGCCGCCGGCACCCTCGACATTCTCGACGATGACCTGCTGGCCGAGATCATCGGACATCTTCTGCTCGATGATGCGGGCGACGACATCGGTCGAGCCGCCGGCGGCAAGGGCACCACCAGGGTCACCGTCCGGTCCGGGAATTTCTGGGCTATGGCCTGCGGCGCCAAGGCCAGCAGCGAAGCGGCGGAAAGCCCGAGGGCCAATGTCATGCGGCGGGTGAATTTCGTCATCGGTACGCACCTCCCTTTTGGCGGTGGCACCTCGTTGCCGACTGTGTGGAGCGGCGAGCGTATGAACTTTGCCTACGCTGTCAATGCGACGTTGGACGTTCGGCAGAGGAACGAGGGTTGCCTGGCGCTGCATCTGCGGACAACACGGGCTGACACATCATCCCGAATAGGTCTAAGACGACGGCATGAAGCCTGACCCGCAGCCTGCCGCTCCGCTCACCGATACGAAGCCTTTGGTGCAATGGGCCCTGCTGCTCATCTGTTCGGTTCTGCTTGCCGGACTGTTCGAGCTCGTGCACCTGCCGGCCGCCCTGCTTGTCGGGCCGATGCTGGTCGCCATCGTACTCGGCAGCAGCGGCGCCACGGTGCGGGTGCCGCGGCCGCTTTTCGTTTCGGCGCAGGCACTCATCGGCTGCCTCGTCGCCAGTTCGATTTCTGCAGACATCTTCGTCACCTTCGCCGCCGAATGGCCGCTGTTCCTGAGTGCGGCCATCGCCACCGTCGCCGCGAGCAGCTTCCTCGGCTGGTTCATCTCGCGGCTGAAGGTGCTGCCCGGCACGACGGCCGTTTGGGGGTCGGCGCCGGGCGCCGCGACCGCCATGGTGCTGATGGCCGACGCCTTCGGCGCCGACGCGCGGCTCGTCGCCTTCATGCAGTATCTGCGCGTCATCATGGTTTCGATCGCCGCCGCGGTCATCGCACGGCTCTGGGTCGACACGTCAGGCGTCGAAGCGCCAGGCATCGAGTGGTTCCCGGCCATCGCCTGGCCGGCATTCGGCGCGATGATCGGCGTCGCCATTGTCGGCGGCACGCTTGGCCATCTTCTGCGCATCCCCTCGCCCTACTTCGTCGGCGCGATGCTGGTTGGTGCGGTCGTCCATCTCGGCTTCGGCGTCGAGCTGCAACTGCCGGAATGGCTGCTGGCCATCGGCTACACGCTGATCGGCTGGTCGATCGGGCTCAACTTCACCCGGCCTATCCTGCGCCACGCCGCACGCGCCCTGCCTCAGGTGGTCGGCTCCATCGCCGCCCTGATGGCCTTTTGCGGCGCGCTGGCCCTTGGCCTGCACCTCATCCTCGGTGTCGACCCGCTGACCGCCTACCTCGCGACCAGCCCCGGCGGCATGGATTCCATCGCCATCATCGCCGCCGCCTCTAAGGACGTCGACCTGTCCTTCGTCTTGACGCTGCAGATGCTGCGCTTTCTGATCGTGCTGGTGTTTGGCCCGGCGCTGGCGCGGCTGGTGGCTCGCGCGATCAAGGACTGAGCGGCCGAAAAAAGGCCTCGCCCCTGTAGGATCGGGCCGTCTGCTTGCGTCCTTTGATCGTCAGACGAGGAAGGAGAGCAGACATGGAATCTCATACCCCAGCGAAAATCATCATCGAGAACGTCAACCATCCCGGACAGGCCAAGCCGGCAGATGCTGCCATGTACCAGGCGATGAAGCAGGCGATCCTTGAGGTACTGCCGGCGAAATCACCTGGAATGACCGTCGCCGAAATGCAGGAATGCGTGCGCGGCCGCCTGCCCGAGCAGCTCTATCCCGACGGCGCCAAGTCGGGCTGGTGGACCAAGGCGGTGCAGCTCGATCTCGAGGCGAAGGGCATCATCACGCGCGAGAAGGTCAGCCCGCTGCGCCTGCACAAGGCCTGATCCGGAAGCTGCTGCGTCAGAAAGGCCGGATACAGCACCGCGCATCGTGCCGGGCGGGCTTGCGCGGTCCATGCGCCTCCTGTAAGAGAGCGCCATGTCGTCGCGCAAGATCAACGAAATCTCCCGTCCGGCCGCTTTTGCGGGCGAGACACTGCGCGCCCTTTCCTCGGCTCTTCTTCTTCTCGGCCTTATCGGCGATCGCCGGGCTCGTTAAGGGAGCGTCCGGCGGTCGAATTGCCGCCGAGGCATATGCTCCTTTGCTCTTCACAACAGAACCGAATTTCTGATTTAAGACCGCTGAAGCATGCGCGCGTTGTCGTGCATGGCGGCCAAGAGAACGAGACCGACAATGAGCAAGACCACTCCCGCTTCCGGCCGAAGTGCTGGCATGCCGTCCGCCGCCATTAAGTACCAGCCCTACCACAAGATCGACCTGCCCGACCGGACCTGGCCGTCCAGAACCATCGACAAGGCGCCGATCTGGTGCTCGGTCGACCTGCGCGACGGCAACCAGTCGCTCGTCGATCCGATGGGCCACGACCGCAAGGCGCGCATGTTCCAGCTGCTGCTCGACATGGGTTTCAAGGAAATCGAGATCGGCTTCCCCTCGGCGTCGCAGACCGACTTCGATTTTGCCCGCTGGTGCATCGAGGAAGGCAATGTCGCCGACGACGTGTCGCTGCAGGTTCTCGTCCAATGCCGCCCGGAACTGATCACCCGCACTTTCGAGGCGCTCGAAGGTGCACACAAGCCGATTGTGCATTTCTACAACTCGACCAGTGAGTTGCAGCGCCGCGTGGTGTTCGCCAAGGATGTCCAGGGCATCAAGCAGATCGCCACCGACGCTGCCAAGATGATCACCGACATGGCCGCCAAGGCCGGCGGCGGCTATCGCTTCCAGTACTCGCCGGAAAGCTTCACCGGCACCGAGCTCGAAGTCGCACTGGAGATCTGCAATGCAGTCGCCGAGATCGTCAAGCCGACGCCCGACAACAAGCTGATCATCAACCTGCCCTCGACCGTCGAGATGGCGACACCCAACATCTATGCCGACCAGATCGAATGGATGTGCCGCAACCTCGACAATCGCGAAAACCTGATCATCTCGCTGCACCCGCACAACGACCGTGGCACCGGCATCGCCGCCACCGAACTCGGCCTGATGGCTGGCGCCGACCGTGTCGAAGGCACGCTGTTCGGCAATGGTGAGCGCACCGGCAACGTCGACGTCGTGACACTGGCGCTCAACATGTTCACGCAAGGCGTCGACCCGATGCTCGACTGCTCGGATATCGAGCGGATCAAGCAGGTCTACGAATATTCGAACCAGATGGTCATTCCGGAGCGCCACCCTTATGTCGGCGAACTTGTCTACACCGCCTTTTCCGGCTCGCACCAGGACGCCATCAACAAGGGCATGAAGGCGATCAAGGTCGCCAACAAGCCACTGTGGGAAGTGCCCTACCTGCCGATCGACCCTCAGGACGTCGGCCGCAGCTACGAGGCGATCATTCGCATCAACTCGCAGTCCGGCAAGGGCGGCATAGCCTATGTGCTGCAGGCCGACTACGGCCTCAACCTGCCGCGCTCGCTGCAGGTCGAATTCAGCCAGGACATCCAGCAGATCACTGACAGCGAAGGCAAGGAAGTGTCGCCGAAGCGCATCCACGAGCGGTTCCTCGAGCGCTATGTCGACCAGCCGGGCGCCCGGATAAAGTTCGTCGATCACCAGACCTTCCCCGACACCGAGGTGAAAGGCCGCCGGGTCGTCGAGGCGACCATCCTCGACAATGGCAAGGAAATCGTCATCAAGGGCACCGGCAACGGCCCGATCGACGGCTTCGTCGACGCGCTTTCCCGCCACATCGGCATAGATCTGTCGGTGCTCGACTATTCCGAGCACTCGATCCAGCGCGGATCGAACGCCTCCGCCATTTGCTACATGGAAGTCGAACATCCGGCCGGACGCCTCTTCGGCGCCGGCATCAACACGAATATCGTCGCCGCTTCACTTGAGGCTGTGGTTTCCGCAGCCAACCGGATCGTGTCGAGATAAGTCTAACTGCAGTCCGCAGAAGCCTCGCCCGTGGATAACGGGCGGGGCATTTGTGCATCGTTGCTGAGCGCGCTTGTACACTGACGCCAGCCGACTATGATCAGGCCGTTCGTACCGGTTGGAAAAGGGTCGACACTTGGTTGCCTCCACGCCTGCTGCCCCCGCAGTGCGCGAAGCGCTTGAGCGGCTTGTTGCCAGCGAGACCTTTGGCCGGTCCGACCGGGCACGCAAGCTGCTGCGCTATATTGTCGAACGTGAGCTCGCCGGCGAAGCCGAGCGATTGAAGGGATTTGCCATCGCGGTCGACGTCTTCGGCAAGGACGCCGAGTTCGATTCGGCGACCGATGCCGTCGTCCGTGTTCAGGCAGGACGCCTGCGCGAGCTTCTGGCACATTATTATGCCGCTGAGGGCAGCAAC
Organism: Aminobacter ciceronei; assembly: GCF_014138625.1. Taxonomy (GTDB): domain Bacteria; phylum Pseudomonadota; class Alphaproteobacteria; order Rhizobiales; family Rhizobiaceae; genus Aminobacter; species Aminobacter ciceronei. The sequence goes on along the minus strand of NZ_JACJHY010000040.1, from coordinate 17,026 downwards.
GATCCGATCCGCATCGGCATACCGCGCGGCAGCTATGTCCCGACCTATGAGGCGCTCGCCGAGTTTCCTCCAGCGTCCCCTCGCCCCGCCGAAGCACAGCACAACGGTTCGACTGCGGTGCTGGCCCGGGTCGAATCAGGCCTTGCCGAGAACGAGCCGCATCATGCCGAGGAGGCTCAGGCCGGCCCGGCCTACTCCGGCACCAGCGTCAAGCGGCAGTTGCGCTACTTCTGGGCGGCTATGGCGCTGGTCATCGTCATGCTCGGCATCCTTGTCTTCCGCAACATCGGCGGCCCGATCGGCTTCGAGGTTGCCGGGCTGAACAACTTCCGCGGTGCCACTTCGAGCATCAACGACACTGTCGACCAGCTGCCGGCCGTGCACATCCATTCGAGCTCCGAGGGCGGACAGACGGCGCGCGTGGCAACGGTGCTGCGCACGGCACTGTCCGGCTTCGACACCATCGACCTGATAGCCCGCGAACGGTCCGATACGGTCAGGCGCGCCGACGCCACCGATTTCGACTTCACCGTCGATACCGGCCCAAGCGCCGGATCGGTGCTGGTCGAGCTGCAGCACATGGCCAGCGGCCGCATCCTCTTGTCGCGCGTGCTCTCGCCGCAGGAGATCAGCCCTGATGTCATCGACGATCGCATCGCCGACATCGTCTCTTCGGCCATCCCGGCTTCCGGCATGATCTACAGTTTCATCGAGCAGAACGGACTGCAGCGCGGACTGACGTCCTGCCTGCTGCTTAGCGGTGCCTATTACATGGACCAGAACGCCACCAAGCACCGCGCCGCCTATCAGTGCATGGACGACCTCTCCAAGCGCAGCGCCAAGTCGCCTGTCGTCTACGCCGAGTTGGCCTCGCTGCAGTTGGAAGCGGTCACCGACAATTATCCCTACCCGCCCAATGCAACGACCGAGGGCGCCTACGCGCTGGCCCACAGCGCCGTTCAGATGGGCTCGACCAGCCCCTACGCCCATCGCGCCTATGGCTATCTGCAGACGCGGACCGGCGATCGCACCGAGTCCATCAGGTGGATGCGCAAGGCCTATGAGCTCAACACTTACGACCTGACCATGGCGGCATCCTATGGCTATGCGCTCATTCTCGGCGGCAGCTACAGCGACGGCGTGCCGATCATGAAGCGCGCCGTCGAAAGCGCCAGCGCGCATCCGGGCTGGTGGGACTACGGCCTGTTTCTGGGCGAATTCATGCTCGGCAACCGCTACGCCGCGGCCCGCGCGGCAAGCGCGCTGGCGACGAACAAGAAACCGCATTACGTGGCAGCGCGCCTGATCGCCGCCAACTTCGTCGGCGACACCAAGCAGGCGTCCGAACTGTCAAAGGAGATTGCGACGCGCTACCCGGTTTTCGCGAACGACCCGGCAGCCACCTTCACCAAGGGCAAATACCCGGCGGAATTGACAAAGGCATTGACCAAGGCGCTACGCGCCGCCGGGCTCGGCCACCAGACCTGAGCCTCACTGGCGTTTTCTGCTCATTTCTTGCATAACTAAATTTGCGCGTTCGGCGCTCATACGTTGTTTTACAACCTGCTACTTTCAGTCTACAACTTTTCGTGAATTTCTATCCGACCTTTTGAGCAAAAATGAATTACCCCATCCATGCCGCCGTTCGGGGAAGCGGCAAGAATGTAGTCGTCCTGCTGCACGGTTTCGGCGGAATTGGCGGTGTCTGGGACGACGTCGTTGCCCACCTAGATGGCGCATGCATCACAATCGCCTATGACCTGCCGGGACACGGGCTGTCGCTCGACTATCCCAAGGCCGGCTCGGCCAAGGTGGCGGCAACTGCCGTTCTGGCCGATCTGGCGGCGCGTGGCATAGACCGCGCCCATTTCGTCGGCCATTCGATGGGCGGTGCAGTGGCGACGCTGGCAGCACTGTTCGATCCCGAACGGGTCGCCTCGCTGACATTGCTTGCACCGGGCGGCTACGGCCCTGAGATCAACGGCCCGCTGCTTAGGCGCTATGCGGCTGCCGCCTGCGCCGAAGAAATCCGCGCCTGCCTCGCCGAAATGTCGAGCCCCGACAGCACCGTTCCGGAAACTACGGTCCGCGATCTTGCCGAGATGCGCAACCGACCCGGCCAGACGGAAAAGCTCATCGCCTTTGCCGCGGCGATGACCGCCGAAGACAAACAAGGCGTGATCCCACGCGAAAACCTGGCAACGTTGGCGATGCCGGTGATGGTGGTATGGGGCACGGACGATGCCGTGCTGCCCTACAGCCATGCCGACGCGCTGCCTTCGGGCTTCCTCATCCACCATGTGCTGGAAATTGGTCACATGCTGCCGGAGGAGACGCCGGCGCTCGTAGCCGACATCGTCAGCCGCATGGTCCGCCGACGCCAGCGTCGTCGGCCAGACGTTCCCGCCTGCGACAGCTGATCTGCCAGGTGATGCGTTGCCGCTTCTAAGCACCTGCAGGGCAACCGTTTTCAGCTCCTCGGCGGCCAGCGAAAATGAGTTCACGCAAGTTACAATTCCGCCGCGATCGTAGCTATGTTAACGGTTGCTTAAACATGATCCGGGGCAACAGGCGATGAGCGACGACAGGGCGACCGCACTGAAGCAGGCGCACCCGCTGGCGGACGCCATCCGCGACGTCAAGAACGCCAATGCCGACCGCAGCGACGTGGTCGTCGACCTGCGCGATGCCCACCGCATGCGGCTTGAGCTGCTTGCCGCCGAGCTTGAGCCGGTTTTCGCCGACGTGCCCAAAGACATCGACAACTTCGATTTCGTTATCTCTTCGGGGCTGCAGCCCAGGCTGTGGATCGACGCAGTGAGCCATGTCGGCCTCGGCCGCGACCGCCGCACCTTCCGCTTCGTCCGCGACACCCGTGTCGGCCGTGTCGTATTGGCCGAATCCACCGACGCCAAGCGCATCGCCGACCAGGTGACGCGCTATATCGCCGAACGAATCGTCGAGCGCCAGCAGATGATGGAGGGTGGTGCGGAACCGGCGCTTGCAGGCTTCGCCAGGGGGCCAGTGGCTGATGCCGAGCCACCGCTGCGGCAGAGGCCAGCCCTGCCGGGCATCATGGCGGGTTTTGGCCTGCTTGTTGCCGGTGCTGCCATCGGCATCGCCGTCATGGCGGTGCTTTACTGGCTGCGCCTCGCTGCCACCGGCATCATTCCCTGACCAATGCAGCCGAGCGCGGAACCGCTGCGCTCAGATCAAAGGTTCCGATCTCGGCCGATGGCATAGCCGGTCCGGACAGACCACGACGGGTAAGCCTGACATTCCAGTCCCCGGACTGGCCGGAGATGTCGAGCAGGTTGAACTGCGCCGCCGGCTTGTGTCCTCCCGGCGCTTGGCCTGCCGCGGCAACGCCGACAACAGGCACGGCCCCGTCGCGCCCGTCGATCCAGTGCAGCGTCGGCAGATGCGAATGGCCATGAAGCACCAGCTCGGCGCCATGTCGTCTGACCAGCTTTTGGAACTTGCCGATGCCGAACAGGCGCTTGTGCTGGCCCACAGCGCCGCGAACGGGCGGATGGTGGATCATGATCGCCCGGAAAAGGCCGCGCCTGCCTGTTTCGTCGAGGACCCTGCCCAGCCGCTCTGCCTGCCCTTCGCGAAAGAAGCCGCTGGCCATGAAGGGAGCCGTCGCGCGCGCCGTCGACACGCCAATCAGCGCAACACCCTGCCGCACGCGCAGATAAGGAAAGCTCGTCGAACTGATCGCGCCATGCACGCCGTCGCCATGCATCCACGGCGCCCAGGCATGGCAGGCCTTGTCGAAGGCCCCGGGCACATAGGCATCATGATTGCCCGGCACGACCGAGACATCGGCTGGTTCGCCCAGCGTTTCGAGCCACAGCCGCGCCAGCGCGATTTCGCCATCGAGCGCCAGATTGACCAGATCGCCTGTCACCGCGAGGTGGTTGGGCGCCTGCACCTTGAGGTCGGCGACGATGGCATCGACAATGCCGTCATGGTGATGCCGGCGGCGGTTCCGCTGCCAATTGACGTAGCCGACCATGCGCTTGGAGGCGAGGTCGCGATAGGTTACATCCGGAAGCGGACCAAGATGGACGTCGGAAATATGCGCAAGCCTGAACATCGTTTCCTTTTAGGTCACGCGTTCCAAGCTTTCCACCCATGGCGGCATGCCTGATGAGCAATGTCGCCACTTCCCCTCGCCAGGGTTCATGGACGCGGCTGCGCGGAAGGCTGTTCCACTTCTATTTCCTGCTGCGGCGGCCGATGACGCTCGGCGTGCGCGGCCTCGTCCACGACACCGCCACCAACTCGGTCTTCCTGATCCGCCATACCTACGTGCCCGGCTGGCAGCTGCCGGGTGGCGGCATCGAGATCGGCGAGACCTTTGTCGAGTCGCTGGCGCGTGAACTGGAGGAGGAAGGCAACATCGTCCTCACCGCGCCGCCCATCCTCCGGTCGATCCACCTCAACAAGCAGGCGACAAAGCGGGATCATGTCGGTTTCTACCTGATCGAGGCCTTCCGGCAGGACAGGCCGAAGCAACCCGACCACGAGATCGCCGAGGCAGGATTTTTCCCGCTCGACGCGTTGCCGGAGGGCACGACGCCGGCGACGCGGCGGCGGATTGCCGAGGTGTTCGAGGGCAAGGAAGCATCGCCCTATTGGTGAGAGAGGGATGCTGTTCTTCGCGCAAGCACTGGGTGGAGAGACGGCAATGCGAATTCTGGTCGTTGCCAACCATGAAACCTCCACCCGATTGGTCGCCTTCCCGGCAGTTGCGTCGAGTTCCGGCCAACTTCCGCTCTCCAGACGACAAGCGGCCGATGGTGTTGGCATCCGAGCATGAATCGAAAGGTCTGCACCTGAGCATTCGACCCCGACTACCCTGACGCGCTCCACGCCCTCATGGTTCGACAGGCGCACCATGAGGGCTTGGCACTCGGCGCAGGCAGCTCAAGCCGCCTTCAGCAACTTCCCCCGGTTGTGCGGCGCGTCGAGGTCGATCTCCGGCCCAAGCGGGATGATACCGGTCGGGTTGATGCCGGTGTGGCTGCCGTAATAATGCGCCTTGATGTGCAGCATGTTCACCGTCTCGGCGACGCCTTGCACCTGGTAGAGGTCGCGCAGGTAGTTCGACAGGTTCGGGTAGTCGGCGATCCGGCGCAGATTGGTCTTGAAGTGTCCGACATAGACCGGGTCGAAGCGCACCAGCGTCGTGAACAGCCGCCAGTCGGCCTCGGTCAGGGTGTTGCCGACGAGATAGCGCTGGCGTGAGAGGCGGTCTTCCAGCGTGTCGAGCGCGGCGAACAGTTCGTTGAATGCCTCCTCATAGGCGGTCTGGCTGGTGGCGAAACCGGCGCGGTAGACGCCGTTGTTGATCGAGGGATAGACAAGCTCGTTGACCGCATCGATCTCGCCGCGCAGCGGCTCGGGGTAAAAGTTAACCGCGGCGTCGCCCCATGCGTCGAAAGCCTGGTTCAGCATCCGGATGATCTCGGACGACTCGTTGGAAACGATCGTCTTTTCCTTCTTATCCCACAGCACCGGCACTGTGACGCGGCCCGAATAGGTCGGATCGGCCATGGTGTAGATCTGGTGCAGGTAGTCGAGGCCGTAGAGGGTGTCGCCAGTGGCACCGTCATCACTGCGGAACGTCCAGCCATTCTCGCCCATGTAGTGATGGACGACCGACACCGAGATGATGTCTTCTAGCTTCTTCAGCGCGCGGAAAATCAGCGTCCGGTGCGCCCAGGGACAGGCGAGCGAAACATAGAGGTGGTAGCGCCCCGGTTCGGCCTTGAAGCCACGTGTCCGGCCTGCCGCCGGCATGCCGTCGACGGTGACGAAATCGCGCCATTGCGAATGCGAGCGAACGAATTTGCCGCCTGTCGACTTGGTGTCGTACCAGCGATCCTGCCATTTGCCTTCAACCAGCAATCCCATCGTGAAATCCTTTCGTTTGCCACGATGTAGGTGCCCGGCGACCGAAGCCGAAGCGCAACTCGCTGAACGGATTGTCAACGCAGGACGCACATCGGCCAAATGCACGATGGACGGGCGCCGAAAATGATGGTAGCGGGCATTTCGATGTCACATTGCTTTGCAAATATCCGGGTCGACCGACGACGAATGAGCGCACGCGCTTGAAGCGCTGACTTGCGACTGCTGCGGCATGCCCCGCGGCACCTCATCCCACGGTACCGGATTGCAAAAAACATGACCCTCGCCGACGTCACCTACATGCCGGAAGCTCCGGCGCACGATCTCGAAATCGATGAAATCAACGCCGAGGCCTTTGGCCCGGGTCGGTTCACACGCGCGGCCTACAAGATCCGCGAAGGCGGTCCGCACGACCGCTCGCTGTCCTTCGTCGCCATGCATGGTGGCCAGGTCATCGCCTCGGTCAGGATGACGCCAATCGCCGCCGGCGCCGGCCGGGCACAGATGTTGGGCCCGCTTGCCGTGCGCCCCGACTTCAAGAACATGGGCATCGGCCGCAAGCTGGTCGCCATGGCGCTCGCAGCAGCGGAAAAATCCAACGAACCCGCCGTCATACTCGTAGGCGACGAGCCTTATTACGGCCCGCTCGGTTTCGTGCGCATTCCGCGCGGTCAGATCGAGATGCCGCGGCCGGTCGACCTTAACCGCCTCTTGGCGCATGAGATCGTGCCGGGCGCGGTTGCCGAATTGACGGGCGAGGTCTGCCACGCCAACCTGGCCAAGACACCGCAACGCACGACCGAGCCGGCCTAGCCGCCGATGACTTGCCCGTGCCGCCCAACTTGCTAATTCAGTAACAGCAGAAGAGGACAGGCTGACATGAATCCAAACGGGCAGATTGCAGTGGTCACCGGCGCCGGCTCCGGCCTTGGCGAAGCCACCGCGCGCGCACTCGCTGCCAAGGGCGCCAAGGTCGCGATCTTCGATCTCAGCCTCGAACGCGCCGAGAAGGTCGCCGCCGACATCGGCGGTGTCGCCGTGCGCTGCGATGTCAGCAATGAAGAAAGCGCTGTCACGGCATTTGCCGAAGTGGAAGCCAAGCTCGGCACGGCCCGTATCCTGGTCAACTGCGCCGGCATCGCCGTCGGCGTGAAGACTGTCGGCAAGGACGGTCCGCATCCGCTCAGCGTCTTCCGCCAGGTGATCGAGGTCAACCTGATCGGTTCCTTCAACATGATCCGGCTGTTTGCCGACGCAGCCTCCAAGCTCGAACCGCTGGCCGGCGGCGAGCGCGGCGTCATCATCAACACCGCCTCGGTCGCCGCCTATGACGGCCAGATCGGCCAGGCCGCCTACTCCGCCTCCAAGGGCGGCGTCGTCGGCATGACGCTGCCGATCGCCCGCGATCTCTCGCGTTCGGGCATCCGTGTCGCCACCATCGCGCCCGGCATCTTCAAGACGCCGATGATGGCGGCGATGCCGCAGGAGGTGCAAGACTCGTTGGGTGCCGCCGTTCCGTTCCCGCCACGTCTGGGCGAACCGTCGGAATATGGTGCGCTGGCATTGCACATCGTCGAGAACCAAATGATCAATGGCGAGACCATTCGCCTCGACGGTGCCATTCGCATGGCGCCGAAATAGGCGCCAGCCGTCCCAGGATCGGCTATCCTGCAGCCCCGGCAGCGCAAGCTTCCGGGGCTGTTTTGCTTGTGGCGAAACGACCCCCTTGCCAAAGCCTGCCCACCTTGGATAAGTAGATTAAATTAGTCATATTTTATGGTGAAGCAGTGGAAGAGCGCAAGAAGGACGTGTTTCTGGAGACCACCGCGGAAGCGACAGCGCTCGCGCGTTCGCTGATGCGCAAGGCCCGCCATGGTGCGCTTGCCGTCATCGAGCCGGAAACCGGCTCGCCACTCGCCAGCCGGGTCGGCACCGCAACCGACGTCGACGGCACGCCGCTGATCCTGATATCAGGCTTATCCGCTCACACCAAGGGCATCGTCGCCAATCCCGTCTGTTCGCTTTTGCTCGGAGAGGTCGGCAAGGGTGATCCCCTCGCCCATCCGCGCATCACGCTGTTCTGCCGGGCGCGCAAGCTGGAACGCGGCACGCCGGAGTACGCCCGCGCCGAACGTCGCTACGTCAACCGCAATCCCAAGGCCAAGCTCTACATAGGCCTCACCGACTTTACCGTCTTTCGGCTGGAACTCGAGCGCGCCAACCTCAATGGCGGGTTCGGCAAGGCCTATCTGTTGAGCCGCGACGACCTGCTGCTCGCCGGCCCCGCGGTGGACGCGATCGCGGCAGCCGAACAGTCGGCTCTCGACCACATGAATTCGGATCACACCGAAGCGACCACGATCTATGCCACCCATTATGGCCGGCTCGACGACAAGGGCTGGGTGCTCAGCGGCTTCGATCCTGAAGGCATGGATCTGGCCGCCGGCGACGAGACCGCACGCGTGCTTTTCCCTGCGTTACTTGCCGAGGCCGCCGATCTCAGGCGAAGCCTTGTGGAAATGGCAAAAGAAGGTCGCGCAGCGAAGTCTTGATTTTTTCAGCGAAAGCTGATTTGTCCTATTTTAGCCAGATTGATCGCTGATTCCATTGATCATCTGGTTTGGTAATCCGTCGTTGTTGCCCCCATGACGCCGGAAAGCATGACTGATACACGGGGTACCCATGAAACCGAAAAAACTGACGGCCAATGCGGAAGCTGCTGCTTCCTTGCTCACACTTATGGGCAATGAAAAGCGGCTGATGATCATGAGCCATCTGCTCGACACGGAAATGTCGGTCGGCGCGATTGCCGAAAAGGTGTCATTGAGCCAATCGGCGCTGTCGCAGCACCTGGCCCGCTTGCGCAACGAGGAACTGGTCGAGACACGTCGCGACCGGCAGATGATCTACTACACCTGCAAGTCCGAAGCCGTGCGCAAGCTGCTCGGCACGCTGGAAGGCATCTTCGAGGACGCCTGATCTTCAGCTGACAAAGCCTTTCCAGGCTCCCATAGCGGACTGCCCTCCGCTATGAAGCTACCATGAACATCATCCGCATCGACGACCCGGCCGACCCGCGCGTGGCCCCCTATCTCGACATCCGCGAGCGCGATCTGGTCGGTCGCGAAGGGCGCTTCATCGCCGAGGGCAAGGTCGTTCTCAACGTGCTGTTTGCAGCGCGGCGCTTCGACGCGGATTCGGTGCTGGTGCTCGAAAACCGCCTTGCCGGTATGAGCCAGACCCTCGCCCTTGCTCCCGAAGCCATGCCGGTCTACGTCGCCTCGGGCGCCGTCATGGACGCCATTGCAGGCTTCCACATGCATCGCGGCATCCTGGCCATCGGCCGCAAGGGAGCGACGGCTTCAGTCGACGACGTGCTTGCCGCCCTGCCCGAACGCGCGCTGGTGGCGGTGCCGGTGGGGATCTCCAACCACGACAATATCGGCTCGATCTTCCGCAACGCGGCAGCCTTTGGTGCCGACGCGGTGCTGCTCGACCAGACCTGCTGCGACCCGCTCTACCGCAAGGCAATCAGGGTCTCAGTCGGTGCAGCGCTCAAGGTGCCGTTCGCCATAGGCGGCACGGCCGGCGAGCTTGCCGACGCACTTACCCGCCACAGCTTCGAACAGCTGGCGCTGTCGCCCGCGGGCGAGGCCGACATCAGGGACATCAGGCGCCCCGCCCGGCTGGCGCTGTACCTCGGCACCGAAGGCGAAGGTTTGCCCGAGCCGCTGCTGAGAAGACTGACGACGGCAAAGATCCGGATGGCGCCTGGTTTCGACAGCCTGAATGTCGCGGCCGCATCGGCGATCGCGCTGCATCACTTCACCGAAGCATCAGAATAGGCCTATTCGGCGGGGACAGGTTTCTGCAGCGCCCGGACGCGATCGGCAAGGCTGATCACGGCTGGCGCATCGACGGGCGTACGGGCCTCACCGGATTCGGCAAGCGCCTTGGCAATCGGCGAGTCAGCGCCCTCAAGCCGAGCGGTAAGCGCCACGACTTCGGCGGCCAGTTCGTGCATCTGCTCGCGCAGCTGCGAATCCTCGCTTGGCGACGACTTGGTGCGTCCGGCTTTCGACAACTCACCCTTCAGTCGCTTGTTCTCGCGCGTCAGCGTGGTCAGCCGCCCTTCCAGACGCTCCCGCTCCATCGCCTGCGCCGTGCCATTGACCGCTGCCGTTTCCGGCGCGGTCTGCGGGCCCTTCAGCTGCTCGCGCACGCGGGCGAGTTCAGTTTCGCGCAACCGGCCGAGCTCCGCCTCGCGCCGCTCCAGCTTGTCGTCGCGGTCACTGAGTGAAGACACCATCTGCTGCAACCTCTTGTCCAGTTCGACAGCGCGCTTGGTTTCCGCCAGGAGCGCCTCGCGCACGGCCTTGTTGTCGGCTTCGAGTTCGACGACACGCTTGTCGGCGTCCTTGCGCTGGCTGCGCAGCGCCGACATGTCGTCGGAGAGCTTGCCAATCTCGCTTTCGCGGCTGACCAGCTCGATCTGGCGGTTGCTCGAGGACAGGCTGGCCTCGTCATACAGCCTGCCAATCTCCTCGATCTCCTGTGCCCGCTTCTCCAGCATGCTTTCGGCTTCGACGAGCTGGGCGGCAAGAGCCTTGATCTGTTCGTCGCGCTTGGCGATGTCCTCTCTCAGGCTGCCGCGCGCGGCTTCCAGTTCGCCGACGGTGCGATCCTTGTCGGCATGGTCGGTGACGTGGGCCTTTTGCGCCTCACGGCTCCGGCTAAGCTCGACGGCCTGCGTCAGGAGCTTTTCCTGCGACGATTTGAGCTGAACCTCGACTTTGCGCAGCGCCATGGCGTGCTCGGCGCGCAGACTGTCCTTGTCGGCGCGGATTTCATCGAGGGTCATCGGAAGCTTGGCTTCGACCCGCTGGCGGGTGACCGAAACGGCACGCCGCCAGACCGACGGCGCAATCAGCAGCACCACAAAGCCGGCGGTCAGGAAGCCAAGAACGAAAAAGAGGATCGACTGGACCAAGGCACTTTACCCGTTACGGATACGCGCGAGTTTGCCATGTTCCCATGGCAGGAATCCAGCACCGCCGCAACAAAATGGCGCCCAATCGACCCGTTCTTCACACAATCAGAACGGATTCCAGGTCGGCTGCTGGGTCAACTTCAGGTAGCCAAGATTGACGCCCAGTCGCGCGCCGACACCGGTACGCACGGGCACGAGCAAAATGTTGCCGCGCTTGAGGACGTTGAAGCCAACGCCGGCAACGACATAGGCCGAACCCGCGACGCCGCCATAACGGTCATAGAGGTTGTTCACGTCGTCCAGGTTGTAGACCAGGATCATCGTGCGCGAGCCCTGCCCGCCGAAATCCCAGCCCAGCGACGGCCCCTGCCAGAACACCTTATGGTCGCCGGCATTCTTGGTGTAGAGCGTGCCCTCGCCATAGGTCAGGCCGCCGACAAAGGCACCCGATCCCTCTTCGCCAAGCACGTAGCCGTTCGGCAGGCCATAGGACGCGAAAACCTTCTCGACCACGCTGGCGAGACCGCCAGACGTCGAGCCAAAGAAGCGATGGCCGGAATCAAGGATCTCCTGCGAGGTATATTGCTGCGCGCGAGACGCAGATGTCGAAAATGCCAGAACGCCGACAAGGACGAACATCGCGGCAACAAGCCGGGCAAAAGTCCGGCCATAGAATCGGGAAATCATGCTTCCAAATCTCCGTCAGGGAGCACACTTTCTCGACGCCCCGGACCCGCTGCTACTCTTGATGGCGGCTGGCTGGTCCAACTTCGGCAAACTATGCCGTAATCCTTTTTCAACCATTAAACTGACCTACGAAGATGGCGGATCGAAGGCACGACCGGGCGTTAAAAAGCCCGGAGTTGCGCAGAAAAGCCACCATTTCGCGCAAGCGTTATCGGCTGTTTCTTGCCGCATGAGGCGGCGCTGTGTAACCAAGAGTACTGTAAGGCCAGCCCTGATTCGTACTGTCGGGCTTCGTGGCCGCCAGATCGTGGTTCAAGTCATTTTTTGCCCGAGGGATGCCGTTCATGGCCGAGTTGTTGACGCTTTCCGCCCCTGACCTCGCAGCGCTGCTGTGCAGCCGCGTCTGCCACGACATCATCTCGCCGGTCGGCGCCATCAACAATGGCCTCGAACTGCTCGACGAGGGCGGCGCCGACGAGGACGCGATGCGCCTCATCCGTACCAGCGCCCGCAACGCCTCGGCGCGGCTGCAGTTCGCCCGCATCGCCTTTGGTGCTGCTGGCTCGGCCGGCATGCTGATCGACACCGGCGACGCGGAATCGGTTGCGACCGCCTTCCTCAAGAACGAGAAGCCGGAACTGACCTGGAGTGGCGGGCGCGCACTGCTGCCCAAGAACAAGGTCAAGCTGCTGCTCAACCTTTTGCTCGTCGCCCATGCGGCGATACCGCGCGGCGGCAAGCTCAGCGTGACGCTGGAAGCCGTCGAGACGGCGCCGAAATTCATCCTGTCGGCCAGCGGCCCGATGTTGCGTGTGCCGCCAAAATTCCTCGAGCTGCACTCCGGCCACAAGCCTGACGAGCCGATCGACGCCCATTCGGTGCAGCCCTACTACACGCTGCTGCTGGCGCGCGAAGCCGGCATGACGATCTCGATCCACGCCACGCCGGAAGAGATCCTGCTCACTGCCGAGTAATCGGCACGACGTTTCAGTATTGTCGAAGCATTGTCGTCATCGCCTGGTGGCAACGGTCTCGTGACAGCGTGCGCGCGCTTGGGCGCGACCGCACGCGCCGAAGTTTCCAAGAATTTTACCATTCGGGTTTTCGGCTTCTTTACGCCGCCCAGCTAAGGTCACGTTGCATCCGGCGCGACTGACGCGTCCGGCTCCCGCAAAAAGGACCGGGATATGAAGCGTTGCCTGTTCGTCGATGATTCGAGCGTCATCCGCAAAGTCGCCAAACGCATCCTCAACAGCTCCGAGATGGTCGTCGTCGAGGCGGCATCCGGCGCCGAGGGGCTGGATATGTGCGCCTACGACATGCCCGACATCATCGTCGTCGACGGCGGGCTCGAGGACATGAGCACCACAGACTTCATCCGCCGTGTCCGCGCCATCGAAGGCCGTGTCAAGCCGCAGATCGCCATCTGCCTGACTGAGGTCGACATCGGCGCCATCATGCGCGCCAAGCGTGCCGGCGCGCAGGGCTATCTTCTGAAGCCGTTCACCAGGCCGCAACTGCTCGATCGCTTTCGCGCCTTCGACGTCGCAGCCTGATTTCGCTCCTGGCACGACAGACACCTAGCGAGAAACTGTGCCCAGAAAAAAGAAAACCCGGCACGAAGGCCGGGTTTTGACTGAAGTATCCAGAATAAATCAGGCAATTTCGCGAAGTTCTTCCGGCTCACGCAGCACATAGCCGCGGCCCCAGACAGTTTCGATGAAGTTCTGGCCACCGGATGCAGCGTCGAGCTTCTTGCGTAGCTTGCAAATGAAGACGTCGATGATCTTCAGTTCGGGCTCGTCCATGCCACCATAAAGGTGATTGAGGAACATTTCCTTGGTCAGCGTGGTGCCCTTGCGCAGCGAGAGCAGCTCCAGCATCTGGTATTCCTTGCCGGTCAAGTGCACGCGCTGGCCACCGACTTCGACCGTCTTGGCGTCGAGATTGACGATCAGGTCGCCGGTGATGATGACCGACTGGGCGTGACCCTTCGAACGGCGGACGATGGCGTGAATGCGTGCCACCAGCTCGTCCTTGTGGAACGGCTTGGTCATGTAGTCATCGGCGCCGAAGCCCAGGCCGCGCACCTTGTCCTCGATACCGGCCATGCCGGAGAGGATCAGGATCGGCGTCTTGACCTTGGACAGGCGCAAAGTACGCAGAACCTCGTAACCCGACATGTCGGGCAGGTTCAGGTCGAGAAGGATGATGTCGTAGTCATAAAGCTTGCCGAGATCGACGCCTTCTTCGCCGAGATCGGTCGTGTAGACGTTGAAGCTTTCCGATTTGAGCATCAGTTCGATGCTCTGTGCGGTTGCACTGTCGTCTTCTATCAGCAGAACGCGCATTCAAATCCCCTTTTCTGCTGCCGGAACGTCTTCTCGGTCTAATCCATACCGGCCCAGTGCTACTGAATCGGAGGCTGCCATCGAATGGTTAACAAAACCTAATTTCGTATGGAAGACCATATCAGAAATTTTAACCGGCGCATACACCCTCTTGAATCCAATCATGAATCACACGGTCAACATCTTAACGCGCTGCATTAACAAGGTTGCCTAAGCGACTCCGGACACGACCCGATCACATTCACGGCGAAAACCAGAATCTTTACCGGGCTTTAAGTCTCGATGGGTATGATTAACGATGCCCGTAAACGAATGGTTACCGACGGACAAAAACTTTAAAAGTTTGTTTTCCATAGTCGGGAGTTCAGAACCGGTTCCGGCGCGGCACGGTCCATTTGGGCCGAAGTAGGCGAGTAGAAGTGCGTTTTTCGGTGTTCGGGAGTATCGGGTCATGAAGTCACGTGAGAACCTGGTCAGGCTCAAGCAGTTTCAGGTGAACGAAAAGCGCCGCCAGCTGATGCAGCTTGATTCGATGATCGCCGAGTTCGACCGCATGGCCAGCGAGCTCGAACTGCAGATCGTCGCCGAGGAAAAGAAGGCGGGGATCACCGATCTCAATCATTTCGCCTATCCGACCTTCGCCAAGGCCGCGCGGCAACGACGTGACAACCTGAAAAACTCCCAGCATGACCTGGCGCAACAGCGCGCCGCTGCCGAATCCTTACTCGCCGAAGCTGAAGCGGAGCTGTCCAAGGCGGAGGCTCTGGAGTCGCGCGATCGCAACACCCGCGACGTCGACGGCACCGGTCGCAGCGCGATGATCGGCTAAAAAGTCAATTTCTCCCGCACTTTGCCGCTGCTCGCGCGGCAGCGAGCCGTTTGGCGCCTCGAGCCATCCGCTCGGCCCAAGGCCCCCGCTAGGTCCTGAGTTCGGCCGGCTCTCCTTCGGCAGCCAATGATTGGGCACGCGAATCACGAATTTCGGGCGCATGGCGCTCCGCCCAGACACGGATCTGGTTGAGCAGATCGGCGAGGTTACGGCCGAGATCGGTCAGCTCGTACTCGACGCGCGGCGGTATGACCGGGAAGATCTCGCGCCGCACCAGCCCGTCGCGCTCCAGAATACGCAGTGTCTGCGTCAGCATCTTGGGCGTGATGCCCTCTACCTTGCGCTGCAGCTCGCCATAGCGCCGCCGGCCCGGCTTCAAGGCACCGACGACCAGATAGACCCATTTACTCGCCAGCATCTCGAGCACGGTGTGCGACATGCATTCGCGTCGGAAGGCGTCATAGCCGAACGGCGTGTCGGGGGCGCAATCACTATCCATGGGGTACCTATGTATCATTGAGGTACATTCTAGACAAGCGAGTGATACTATCCAAATGATAGTGGCACATGCATCCACCCAAGGAGGACATTCTCATGCGTGCCATTACCCAGAACACTGTCGGCGGACCTGAAGTGCTCGAACTCGCCGAACAGCCGACACCACAGCCCAGGCCCGGCGAAGTGCTGATCCGCATCAAGGCTGCCGGCGTCAATCCGGTCGATGCCGCCGTGCGCGGCGGGTTCTACCCCCTTCTTGGCGAGCCGCCCTTCGTGCTCGGCTGGGACCTGTCAGGCACTGTCGAAGCCGTTGGCGCCGGCGCCAACGGCTTTGCAGCAGGCGACGAGGTCTTCGGCATGCCGCGCTTCCCGGCACAGGCCGGCACCTATGCCGAACTGGCGGCAGCACCGGCAAGCGAGATCGTGCACAAGCCCGAGGCGCTCGACCATGTCACGGCAGCCGCCCTCCCCCTCGCCGGCCTGACGGCCTGGCAAGGCCTGGTGACAGCAGGCAAGCTCAAGACCAACGACCGTGTCCTGATCCAGGCGGCCGCCGGCGGCGTCGGCCACCTGGCCGTACAGATCGCCAAGGCGCGGGGCGCTTATGTCATTGCCACCGCGAGCCCCGGCAAGGTCGATTTCGTCCGCTCCCTCGGTGCCGACGAGGTGATCGACTACACCTCGGACGATTTCGTCGCCAAAGCCGGCCCGGTCGATCTCGTCTTTGAGGCGCTCGGCGGCGATCATCCTGAGAAGTCGCTGAAAGCGCTGAAGGACGGCGGCACGCTCGTCGTGCTGCTCGGCCTCAGCGACAAGGCCGCAGCAGAGGCTGCATCACGTGGCATCAGGGTCGAACGCATCTCGGTCCGGCCGGATGGCGATGGCCTGAAGGAACTGGCGAAACTGACGGAAACCGGCAAACTCAAGGTCCATGTCGCCAGGAGCTTCCCGCTCGACCAGGCCGGTGCCGCGCATGCCTTCCTGGCGACCAGACCCAAGGGCAAAGTCGTGCTGGCGCTCTGAGAGCCACGCTCGAAATTCTGCAGCAACGGGCCGGGCGGCGCACATGCTGCCCGGCTTCTCCATCATCCGGACTTTCGCTATAGCTTGCCGATGCGCACGCTTTTGCCATTGATCCTGTTTGCAGCTTCGATCTGCTTCGCGCTCGGCATCGTGTTGCCGCTGATTCATGTCGATCGACTGTATTTCTTCGCCGATGAACCTTCGTTGATCGGCATGATCGCAGCATTGTGGCGTGGTGGCGATTGGCTGCTGGCGATTGTCGTCGCCATGTTTTCGGTGGTCTTTCCCGCGATGAAGCTCGGCCTGCTGCACAATGCGGCCTATGGCCAGGCAGCCGGCGCCGTCAGCATTCCCGGCTGGTTTCGGGCCCTGTCCAACTGGTCGATGCTCGACGTCATCCTCGTCGCGCTGGTGGTCTTCGCCGCCAAGACATCAGGCCTCGCCACGGCCTTCACCAAACCTGGTCTGTGGTTCTTCGCGGCATCGGTGATGCTGACTGCAACCGCTTCAGCCGTCATAAAGAGGAAGCCACGGGACAGCGCACAGGCAGCTCATTGAGGCAATGCGTTTCAGGTAGCAATTCGGGGAAAGCTCAGCCCGAAAGCAAAAAGGGTGCGGCAAGCCGCACCCTTCAGACTGCTGACAAACCCCGTCGAATTTCGGCGGGGTTTTGTTTTGTGGGTTGATTGAGCTTTTTTGGATTGATGTCGGGGGGCAGATGCCAAG
>NZ_JACJHY010000039.1 GCF_014138625.1 Aminobacter ciceronei | reverse complement strand
AACTCTCCTTCCACGGCATCAACACCTCCGGCCAAAAGCCAAAAGTGTTACCCATGTGTCCGGTACGAAACGTCACCTATGTCTCGGGTCGCTCACCCGAAATCCCAATTCTTTAGACTGAAGCCGCAAAGCGCCACACCTTTCGCGCTGCGACCGGCCAGGATCAGCCTGCGTCCCGAACCGAAAGACGGCGTTAACAACCTGCTTTCCGGGCCACCAGCTTCGCCACAACGATTGCCACACCCGATCTCATCAATCGAGGGTTGTATTTTTCTTGCTGTCGCTTGGCGAAAACTTCCTGCGACCAGCGTATTCTAACAAAAACCATCTGACCTCATACAAAACAAGACCATTTTAGTCGGATTTTACTGTCGAGATTCAGATTCTCTTGGCCGTTCGCCACAACCTGCAAGCACATTAGCAAATCGATAATCTTCTGGGACCACTCTGGAACTAATCTAGTTCATCTCTGGTAGCGAGGCGGATGATCTTGGCAGTGGCCAAACAGGTGGCATATGAGTGAGAATAAATACTTTGCATACAAACAATATTTCCGCAGGATGGCGTCGCTTGCGACGACCAGAAATCCAGGGGGCTGGCGTGTGCTCAGACACCGCCGCAAGCTGGGCGCAGACGCATCCAAGTCCTTTACCGAGCGGATCAAGCACTTGGAAAGATGGGCAAGGACACTGATCCGCATAAGGCCCCCCGATAGTAGCGGGTTCCTGCAGTCCCGATCCGGCACATCAGCAATCGAATTTGCAATTGTCGCACCGGTCTTCATCCTGCTTGTGTTTGGAATGATCGCTTACGGAATTTACTTCGGCGCCCTGCATTCCGTCCAGCAGATGGCAGCCGACGCAGCCCGCACCGCCATCGGCGGGCTCAACGAAGCCGAGCGCAAGACGCTCGCACAGCGATACATCGATCTCAACGGCGACGGCTACGTCCTCATCGACAAGACAAAACTGACAGTAGACGCCAAGGACAGCGCCAATGACAGCGAACAGTTCGTCGTCTCCTTGAGCTACGACGCCCGCCAGCTTCCGATCTGGAATCTGCTGACAATGCTGCCAATGCCGGAGCAGACCATCAAACGCAGTTCGACAATTCGGGTGGGGGGCATCTGAATGTTTACGGCAATCCTGAACAGACTGTCCGAGTTCCGGCGCGCGCGAAAAGGCAACATGGCGACCATGTTCGCGCTGTCGCTGCCGATCGGCCTTGCCACGGCTGCACTGGCAGTCGACGAAGGCTCGCTTTATGTCGAGCGCCGCGAAGCCCAGTCGATTACCGATCTTGCGGCAATCTATGCCGCCGGCAACATCGCCAAGGCCGATGCCGCGGTGCTGAAGGTATTCAACAACAATCAGCAGAACAACGTCGTCCTGGTTGACGGCTCCACCCCTCAAACACTCACAGTAGGCTACAAGCGCGTGCTCGTCGAAAAGGGGCGCTATGCCGCCGACCCCACTGTCGCAGTCGACGCGCGCTTCGTCGTCGGTGCAACGCCGCCAAACGCCGTGCGCGTCACCTATTCCAAGGACGGCACGACCTTTTTCGCCAATGCGCTGATCGGTGAGCGCAAGATTGTCACCACAGCGGTCGCGACCGCGCCGGCGGAAGCCGCCTTCTCCGTGGGCTCCAGGCTTGCCAGCCTCAATGGCGGCCTGCTCAACAGCCTTCTTGGCGGCCTGCTGGGTACGACGCTTTCGCTCAATGTGATGGACTACAACGCGCTTCTGGGGGCCGACGTCAACGCGCTGCAGTTCATCGATGCGCTGAAGACCGGATTGAACCTGACGGCGGGTACCTACAATGAGGTGCTACAGGCTGAAGCGAGCGTCGGGCAGATACTGTCGGCTCTGGCAACGGTCAACAAGGACAGGGACGCCGACATCGCCTTGAACAAGCTTCTGGGCTCTCACATCCCCGGTTCGCTCAAGGTACCGCTCAAGAACTACATCGACCTCGGCGCGATCGGCAAACTGTCGACGGGTCGTGGCGCCGCCGGGCTGGACGCCGATGTCGGCATCATGGAACTGGTCAGCGCTGCAGCCGCCATCGCCAACGGCAAGAACCAGGTCGCCGTCGACCTTGGCGCCGGCGTGCCGGGTCTGCTCGGCGTCAAGCTGAACGTCGCCATCGGCGAACCACCGCAAGGATACAGCTGGTTTGCGGTCGGCGAGCCGGGCAAGATCGTGCGTACGGCGCAGACAAGGCTGCAACTCGTCGTCACCGTTGGCGGCACCGGGGGATTGGTCGACAGCGTGCTGGGCGGGTCGGTGCGCGTGCCGCTCTATGTCGAGCTGGCCTATGCCGAGGCCCAGTTGAAAAGCGTTTCCTGTCCCACCGGCAAGCCGGCAAGCGCGATCGTCACGGTCGACGCCCAGCCCGGCGTCGCCGAGATCTGGCTCGGCGACATCAACCCGGAGGAACTCAGGGTCTTTACCAAGAGGCCCGTGGTGCAGCCCGCGCAGCTGGTCAAGCTCAACCCGGTCGGCCTCAACGTGCTGACCGTCGACGTCAAGGGTGCCGCGAATGTGCGGATCGGCAACATGACGCCGCAGGCCCTTACGTTCAACAAGAGCGACATCGACGCACGCCGGGTCAAGTCGGTGTCGACACGCAACCTGACGCAGTCGCTGACCGCCTCGCTGTTGAGCGGGCTGACGCTGGATGTCGATCTCAAGGTGCTGGGCCTTGGCCTCGGCCTGTTCGTGCCGACAGACGCCGCGGTCAAGACCGCCATCGTCGGGCTGCTGTCAGGCGTGACCGCCCCCATCGACGGGCTGCTTTACAACGTCCTGACGCTGGTCGGCGTAAAGGTCGGCGAAGCCGATGTGCGGGTTCACGGCGTCAACTGCGGCCGCTCCGTTCTGGTGCTCTGAACGCGAACAGGCCCGGAGACTGACGTCTCCGGGCCTGTTGCTGTTTTTCACCAGGCTGTGGCCTGCCAAAAGCCGTCAGGCTGCCAAACCGTCAGGCCGATTGGCGGAACTTCGTCTCGTCGATCGCCGCCGCCATCAGGGTCTTGGTGTAGGCTTCACGCGGCGCCCCGAAGATCTCCTCGGTCGGCCCCTCCTCGACGATCTTTCCCTGCTTCATCACGATGATGTAGTCTGACATGGCGCGCACCACGGCCAGATCGTGACTGATGAACAGGTAGGACAGATCGTGGTCGGCCTGCAGCTTGCGCAAAAGCTCGACGATCTGCTTCTGCACCGATCGGTCGAGCGCCGAGGTCGGCTCATCGAGCACGACGACCTTGGGCTTGAGGATCATCGCCCGCGCAATGGCGATGCGCTGGCGCTGGCCGCCGGAGAACTCGTGCGGATAGCGGTTGCGTGTTTCGGGGGATAGCCCGACTTCACGCAGGGCCTCCACCGCCCTGTTGTCGCGTTCCTTGGACGACAGCGACGGCTCGTGCACCAGAAGGCCTTCGGTGATGATCTGGCCCACCGTCATGCGCGGCGACAAGGAGCCGAACGGATCCTGGAAGACGAGCTGAAGCTCCCGCCGCAGCGGGCGCATGTCGGCACGGTCGGCCTTGGACAGATCCTTGTTGCCGAAGCGGATCGTTCCCTGGCTCGGCAACAGCCGGAGCAGAGCCCGGCCCAGCGTCGACTTGCCCGATCCCGATTCACCGACGATGCCGATCGTCTGGCGTTGCTTGAGCATGATCGAGATGCGGTCGACCGCCCGCAATAGCATCGGCGGGCCGGCAAGGAAGCCGCCGCCGATCTTGAACTCGACCTCGACATTGCGCCCTTCGAGCAGGATCGGCGCATTGGCGGCAGGCGGCGCCTTGCGACCGGTCGGCTCGGCTGCCAGCAGCATCTTGGTGTAGTCGTGCTGCGGATTGGCAAACAGCTCGTCGGCCTTGCCCTCCTCCACCACCTCGCCATAGCGCATGACATAGACACGGTCGGCAAAGCGCCGGACGATGCCGAGGTCATGGGTGATGAAGACGATGGCCATGCCGAGCTTGCGCTGCAGTTCGGCCAGCAGGGTCAGGATCTGCGCCTGGATCGTCACGTCGAGTGCAGTGGTCGGCTCGTCGGCGATCAGGATGTCGGGGTCGTTGGCAAGCGCCATGGCGATCATCACGCGCTGGCGCTGGCCGCCCGACATTTCGTGCGGATAGGATTTCAGGCGCCGCTCGGGGTCGGGAATCTTGACCAGTTCGAGCAGCCTGAGGGCTTCGGCGCGCGCTGCCGCCCCGCTCAAGCCGCGATGCTTGCGGATCGGTTCCATCAGCTGGTTGCCGATGGTGTAGAGCGGATCGAGCGAGGTCATCGGCTCCTGGAAGATCATGCTGATCTTGCGGCCACGGACCTTGTTGAGTTCCGATTTGCCGAGTGTCAGCAGGTTCTTGCCGCGGTAGTCGACAGCGCCTGTGGCCTCACCATTGGAGGCCAGCAGGCTCATCGCCGCCATCATCGTCTGGCTCTTGCCGGAGCCGGATTCACCGACCACGGCAACCGTCTCGCCGGCGTCGACGTGAAGGTGGATGCCCTTCACCGCCTCCACCACGCCGTCGAGCGTGCGGAAGCGGACGCGCAGGTCCTTGACCGATAGGATTGTTTCTCCAGCCATCTCACCTGTCCTTCGGATCGAGAGCGTCACGCAGGCCGTCGCCGATGAAGTTCAGCGCGAACAGCGTCGAGACCAGGAAGAAGGCCGGGAACAACAGCAGCCAGTTGGCGGTACCGATGTTCTTGGCGCCCACGGAGATCAGCACGCCCCAGCTCGTCATCGGCTCCTGCACGCCGAGCCCCAGGAACGACAGGAAGCTCTCCAGGATGATGACCTGCGGCACCAGCAGCGTCATGTAGATGACGACAGGCCCGAGCAGGTTGGGGATGACGTGCCGCTGCACGATGCCGCGTGAACGCACGCCGAGTGCTTCGGCCGCCTGGACGTATTCCTGCCGGCGGATCGACAAGGCCTGGCCACGCACGATGCGCGCCATGTCGAGCCACAACACCGCCCCCACAGCCAAGAACATCAGCACGAAGTTTCGCCCAAAGAAGACGACCAGCATGATGACGAAAAAGATGAAGGGAAGCGAATAGAGCACGTCGACGATGCGCATCATCACCTCGTCGGTCTTGCCGCCCATGAAGCCGGCAGTGGCGCCATAGATGACCCCGATGACCACGGCGACGATGCCGGCCAGAAGGCCGATCGCCAGCGAGATGCGGCCCGCCATCAGCGTTCGCGACAGCAGGTCGCGGCCGGTGTTGTCGGTGCCGAACAGGAAGTACTGCTGCTTGATAGAGGCGCTCATCACCGCCGTCAGCCCATCAGCAGAGGTGCTTTCGAGCTTGCCGTCGTCGAAGGTGTCGGAACGGTCGAGATAGCGGATGTTGCGCTCGTCGAGCGGTTTGCTCGACGTCACGGTGATGAACACCCGTTCGCCTTCCTGGCGCCATTCCTTGACGTCGACACGCATGCGCTTGACGGCGTCGTTCATGGCGGTCTCGATCATTTCCGGCTTGGGATAGGCCGAGAGACTTGGCGGCGTCCGGACATAGTCAGCATAGATCGTCGTGTACTGATGCGGCACGAAGAACGGTCCGACGATGCAGACGGTCGCCATGGCGATCAGGTAGAAAAGGCTGAACATCGCAGCCTTGTTGGCCTTGAGGCGTGCCCACGCATCGCCCCAGAGCGATCGCCCGACGACGGGCGCTGAAATGGCTGTATCAGTCATAGCGCACCCGCGGATCGAAGAAGGCATAGAGGATGTCGACGATCAGGTTGAAGGCGATCGTAAACAGCGCAATCACCACCACCGTGCCCATCACCAGCGTGTAGTCGCGGTTGAGTGCCGCATCGACGAAGTAGCGGCCTATACCGGGAATGGCGAAGATCGTCTCGACGATGATCGAACCGGTGAGCAATGCCGCCGCCGCCGGGCCCGCATAAGACACGATGGGCAGGACAGCGCCACGCAGTGCGTGCTTGACCACCACCGACCAGTCGGACAGGCCAAGCGCACGCGCCGTCCGGATGTGGTTGGAACGCAGCGACTCGATCATCGAACCGCGCATCAGGCGCGCCACGATGGCGATCTGCGGCAGTGACAAAGTCAGGATCGGGCCGATCTTGTTGATCCATGCCCCATCGCCCCAACCGCCGATCGGCAGCAGCTTCCAGGTCAGGCCGAAAAGAAGCTGGATCACAGGGGCAATGACGAAGGTCGGGATCGTGCTGCCGGCGGTGGCAAGTGCGATCACCGAATAGTCGCCAAGCTTGTTCTGGTTGAGGGCTGCGACGATACCAAGCACCGTTCCGACGGCAAGCGCCAGGACAAGAGCCGACAAGCCCAGCTGAACCGAGATCGGCAGGCCATTGGCGAACAGCTCGGTGACGGTGAAGTCAGGCAGGTTGTAGCTGGGCCCGAAGTTACCGTGCAGCAGGTTCTTGAGATAGTTGACGTATTGCAGCCAGATCGGATCATTAAGACCGAATTGGGCCTCAAGATTGGCCTTGATCTCGGGACTGAGTCCGCGCTCCTGATTGAATGGGCCGCCCGGAGCGACGCGGATCAGGAAGAAGGCCAGCGTGACGATGACGAACATCGTCGGAATGGCGGTCAGAAGCCGCCGGAATACATAGAGAAACATAGCTACCACGCCTTCGCAGGTTAGCCGGAACCGCCGCCCCCTTTTTCAGGGGCGGCGGCAGAGCCGGGACTAGTCCTTGCTGACGAAGCGTGAAGGATGAACGTCCATGACGTTCTCGTCGAAGCCCTTGATCTTCGGCGAAACGAGGTTCTTGTAGCTGTAGTAGAGCAGCGGGATCTGGCCGACATCATCGATCAAGATGCGTTCTGCTGCCGCCATTTCCTTCAGGCGTTCTTCCGGCTTGCCGCCAGCGGCGGCTGCCTTGTTCATGGCCTCCTCAAACTTTGGGCTGTTGTAGTTCGAGTAGTTGTTGCCGGAAGCCTTGCGCGAGATGCCGAGGAAGCTTTCCGGATCCTTGTAGTCGGCAATCCAGCCCGCACGAGCGACGTCGAAGTCACCCTTCTGCTCGAGATGACCGTAGTGGGTCTTGGTGTCGGTGTTGAGCAGCGTCACCTCGATGCCGAGCGGCTTGAGCTGCTCCTGGATCGCGACTGCCGTGTTCTTGTGGTTCTCCGACGTGTTGTAGCGGATTTCCATCTTCAGCGGCTTGTCGGGGCCGTAGCCGAGCTTCTCGAGAACCTTCTTGGCTTCATCCTCGCGGTCGATCTGCGACTTGTCGGCGAAGGTCGCCAGTGCCGAAGTGTAGCCTTCGATACCGGGCGGCACCATCGAGTAGCCGGGGATCATCGAGTTCTGCCAGACCTTCTCGGCCAGGAAGTCGCGGTCGATGGCCATCGACACTGCATTGCGCAGCTCGACATTGTCCCACGGCGCCTTGTCCGTCTTGATCGCGTAGTAGTAGGTGCCGAGATAGGCGCCGATACGCAGCTGATCGCCGAATTTGGCCTTCAGGTCAGCCATCTGCTCGGTCGGGATATCGTCGTTGGAGTCGAGTTCGCCAGCCTCGAAGCGCTTGATGGCGGTCGAGCGGTCTTCCGTCGGGAAGTAGTTGACGGCGTCGAGCTTCACATTGGCGGCGTCATGAAACTTCGGGTTCTTGACCAGCTTGATGTGATCGTTCGGGACGAATTCAGCGAGCGTGAACGCGCCGTTGGAAACCAGGTTGCCCGGCTTGATCCAATCGGCGCCGAGCTTGTCGATGGCGGCCTTGTTGACCGGATAGGTCGACTGGTGCGTCAGCATTTCGAGGAAGTATGGGGTCGGTGCCTTGAGGGTCACTTCGAAGGTGTTGGCATCGACTGCCTTGACGCCGAGTTCTTCGGGCTTGGCCTTGCCGGTGTTCACTTCTTCGCCGTTCTTCACGACATAGAGCATCGAAGCATATTCGGCGCCGGTGGCCGGATCCTCGAGGCGGCGGAAGGAGTAGACGAAGTCTTCGGCGGTTACCGGGCTGCCATCCGACCAGGTAGCGCCCTGACGGAGCTTGAAAGTGTAGACGGTGCCGTCGTCCGAAACGGTCCAGCTCTCGGCTGCACCCGGAATGATTTCGGCATTCTGGTCCTGCATGACAAGACCTTCGAACAAGTCGCGCAGGATGTGGGCTTCATAGACCGTCGATGTCTTGTGCGGATCCAGCGATTCCGGATCGGCCGAATTGCCGCGATTGAAGACGACCTCCGCAAAAGCCGGAACGGACAACGCTCCAGCAGACAGCGCAAGCGTCGTAGCGAACACTGTCGCTTTCAGCATGTTCTTCAGCATGTGTTACTTCTCCCAAATAGGCGTGTTCCCCGTAAACACGGCCTCGCCTGGTTAGCGCCCGAATGCCGGATGTTTCCGGTTTCGTTGAGCGAGCCGGCAGCTCCCTACCGCCAGCGGTGGCTGACACTAGACACGACAATTTTTATTTTCAACACGACTCGTGCTCACCTAAAGTCAACTTGAGCGAGTTCAAACTAAGCGCCCGATAAAGTAATCGAGCGGCGCCAAGGTGATACGGTCTTTTTCGACTTCACCCAAAGCTCCGGGAAACGGCACCGGGCTCAAGCCGCCAAGCCTTGCCGGAACTGGCCATGACGCCGCTTTCTCGGAAAAATTGAACACGCACAGCAGCCGTTCGGCCCCTTCCTCACGCAGGAAAGCGAGCACGTCGCCCTTGGTTTCCAGCAGCTCAATCGAGCCGTGGATAAGTGGCGGAAGCGTCCTGCGGGCCGCGAGCACCGCCCTGTAACGACACAGAACTGATTCCGCGTCGCCCTGCTGGCGGTCGACCGCAAGCGCACGATGGGCAGCCGAAATCGGCAGCCAGGGCTTGCCGTCGGAGAAGCCACCCTGCTCTGCCTGGGCCTCCCACACCATCGGCGTGCGGCAGCCGTCGCGGCCCTTGTAGCCTGGCCAGAAGCGGATGCCGTAAGGATCGCGCAAGTCTTCGAAAGCAACGTCGGCTTCTTCAAGACCAAGCTCCTCGCCCTGGTAGATGCAGATCGAACCGCGCAGGCAGGCAAGCAGGGCAATGGAGAATTTGGCCACCGCCTCCGGGTCGCCGCCGGGCCGCGTCCAGCGCGTGACATGGCGGATGACGTCATGGTTGGAGAAGGCCCAGCAGACCCAGCCGTCGGTCACCGCCGCCTCGAAATCGGCAATGCATTTGCGGACGTGGGCGGCGGAAAATTTCGGCCCAAGCAGGTCGAATGTGTAGCACATATGCAGCTTGTCGCCGCCCGAGGTGTAGGCCGCCACCGTCTGCAGCGAGCGCTCGCCGTCGCCGACCTCACCGACCGAACTGCGACTGCCATATTCGTCGAGCACGGCGCGAAAGCGCTCGAGAAAGGCGATGTTTTCCGGCCGCGTCTTGTCGAACAGATGGTCCTGGTACTCGTAGGGATTGGCTTCCTCGTTCTCGCCGGCAACGCTTTTCGCCAAGGGCGGGTTGTCGCGCAGCCACTTGTCGTGGACGTAGAAATTCACCGTGTCGAGCCGGAAGCCGTCGACCCCCCGATCGAGCCAGAAGCGAACCGTTTCCAGAAGCGCTGCCTGCACTTCGGGATTGTGGAAGTTGAGATCCGGCTGCGAGGCGAGGAAATTGTGCTGGTAATATTGCTTGCGCGTCGAATCCCACTCCCAGCCTGGACCGCCGAAGATCGACAGCCAGTTGTTCGGCGCGGTGCCGTCAGGCTTGGGCTGGGCCCAGACATACCAGTCGGCCTTGGGATTGTCGCGGCTCATCCGGCTTTCGACGAACCAGGGATGCTTGTCGGACGAGTGCGACAGCACCTGGTCGATGATGATCTTCAGCCCGAGGCGGTGCGCCTCCGATATCATCGCGTCGAAGTCGGCGAGCGTGCCGAACATCGGATCGACGTCACAATAATCGGAGACGTCGTAGCCCATGTCGGCCATCGGCGACTTGAAGAAGGGCGACAGCCAGACCGCATCGACGCCCAGCGAGGCGATATGCGGCAGGCGCCTGGTGATGCCGGCGAGATCGCCGCTGCCGTCGCCGGTGCTGTCCTGGAACGAGCGCGGATAGACCTGGTAAATGACGCAGCCGCGCCACCAGTCGGCACCGGATTGCTGGGTCATGGCTGATCTCCTGGGCTTTCGGCCTGAGGCCGTTCGATCGCAAATGAAACGCTGCGCGCCGGCACGGCAAAACGCCCGCCGCCCGGATGTGCCCCGGCCATCGCCTGTCGCCATTCGAAGGCCGAACGCGCAGGCAGGGCAAAATGGACATCGCGCCGCGCGCCGTTGATCATGACGGCAAGCCGGCCGCCCTCTGCGGCACCATTGCCCAGAAGCATCGTCAGGCGGTGACGGTCGGGTTCATGCCAGTTGGCGTCGCTCATCGCCCGGCCGGCCTCGGTCAGCCATTCGACGTCCGCCACCTGCGCGCCATCAGGGACTGCGCCGCTGAGGAAGCCGACTTGCGCCAGCGCCGGCACCTCTCGCCTCAGCTTGCCAAGTTCAGCGACGAAGTCCTCCAGGGCGACGTCACGCTCGGCCCAGTCGAGCCAGGTCAGTTCGTTGTCCTGGGCGTAGGCATTGTTGTTGCCGCGCTGGCTCCGGCCAAATTCGTCTCCCGCCGTCAGCATGATGGCGCCGCGCGAGGCAAACAGCGTCGCCAGCAAGGCGCTGATATCGCGACTGCGCTCGGCCGATATCTCGGGATCGCCGCTCTCGCCCTCGACGCCGTTGTTCCAGGAAAAGTTCTCATTGTGGCCGTCGTGGTTGTGTTCGCCATTGGCCTCGTTGTGCTTGCGCTCGTAGCGGACGAGGTCGGCGACCGTCATGCCGTCATGGGCGGCAATGAAGTTCACCGTCCGCGTCTGCGCCCCGCCGCCGAAGCTGTCGGAGGATCCGGCAAGCCGTGTCGCCAGCGCGCCGACCAAACCGCGGTCGCCGCGCCAGAAACGCCTGACGTCGTCGCGGTAGCGGTCGTTCCATTCGAGAAACTCCGGGGGAAAGCCGCCAAGCCGGTAGCCGTTGTGGCCGATGTCCCAGGGTTCGGCGATCAGGACGCGGTCGCCGATGACGGGGTCCTGCCGCATCGCCTGCAACAACGGTGCGTCAGCACTGAATTCACCGCCGACCCGACCCAGCACGGGCGCGAGATCGAAGCGGAAGCCGTCGATGCCGGCGTGGACGATGAAATGCCGCAAGCTGTCGAGCACCAGTCCCTGAACCACCGGATGGTCGCAGGCAAGCGTGTTGCCGGTTCCGGTGTCGTTGGCATAGCGGCCGGGATCGTCGACCGCCGGGCGATAGTAGGCTGGGTTGTCGAGGCCGCGCAGCGACAGGGTCGGCCCGAATTCATCGCTTTCGGCGGTGTGGTTGAAGACCAGGTCGAGGATGACGCCGATGCCGGCGGCATGCAGTGCCGCTGTCGTCTCGCTGAGCTCGGCGATGCCGCCAGGCGCCAGGCGCGGATCAAGCGCCATGAAGGTCACCGGATTGTAGCCCCAGGCATTGCTGAGGCCGAGGCGCGGCAAGTGGCGCTCGTCCATGGCAGCCGTCACCGGCATCAGCTCGACCGCCGACACGCCGATCTTCAGCAGATGGTCGATGATGACAGGCTCGGCCAGCGCCCGGATGGTGCCGCGCAGGCGCTTCGGCACACCGGGATGGCGCAAGGTGAAGGCGCGCACCGGCACCTCGTAGATCAGCCCGCCCGGCCGAAACGCCGGTGCGGCGTGCGGCACGATGGGCAGCCTCGCGGCCACTGCCTTGGGCATCAGCGCAGCGCTGTCGCCGCCCTGCCCTCTTGGGGCGGCAAGCCGGGCGTCATAGCGGTAAGGCCGGTCTATTCGCAGCGCGTAAGGATCGACAAGCAGCTTACCGGGATCGAACCGCAGGCCGTCGTCCGGCGCATATCGCCCGTCGGCGCGAAAACCGTAGCGCGTGCCCTCGCCCAGTCCGGCGACATGCAGTGCGAAAACCCCGTCGCTTTCACGCTGAAGCTCCAGCCGGGCCGTCTCCGCCTTGCCGTCGGCGTCGAACACCGACACCCACATGCGTTCGGCAGCTCCGGACCAGACGCCAAACCGGATGCCGTCATCGGTTACTGTCGCGCCAAGAGGTGGAGTGCTGCCATCCCTGGTCATCGGGCAGCACCGGTGCGGCCAGCCGATCTCCCCGGAGATGTCCGGCAGGACAGAGGGGGGTGCGAAGGATCGCGACCTCTCCGGACAGGATCTCGCCAGTGGAGCAGGCTTTTATGACGACCGTCAGAGGAAAGCGCTCTACGTTGCCCCCCTCTGTCCTGCCGGACATCTCCCCCACGAGGGGGGAGCTCAGCCGCAATCGACCATTTCACGTAATCACGCTCGGCTTGTCGCGGCCGGTGTGGCTGCGGATGCCGGCGATGTCGTCGGCGGCCTTGATCAGGTCGGCAAGTGCGGCCTGCGTGTCCTGCCCGTGCCGCGCCGGATCGGGTTCGTAGCGCTCGATATAGACGCGCAAGGTGGCGCCCGAGGTGCCGGTGCCCGACAGGCGGAAGACGACACGCGAACCGCCTTCGAACAGCACGCGGATGCCCTGGTTCCTGCTCACCGAGCCGTCGACAGGGTCGTTGTAGGCAAAGTCGTCGGCACTGGCGATCTTCATGCCCTGAACGCTGGTTCCCGGCAGCGACGCCAGCTTGCCGCGCAGGGCGTCGACCAGCGCATTGGCCTTGTCGGTCTCGACCTCTTCATAATCATGGCGCGAATAATAGTTCTGGCCATAGGTCGCCCAATGCTTGGCGACGATGTCCTTGGCGCTCTCGCCGCGCACGGCAAGAATGTTGAGCCACAAAAGCACTGCCCACAGCCCGTCCTTCTCGCGGACATGGTCTGAACCGGTGCCGGCACTCTCCTCGCCGCAGATCGTCGCCATGCCGGCGTCGAGCAGATTGCCGAAGAACTTCCAGCCGGTCGGCGTCTCGTACATGCCGATGCCGAGCTTCTCGGCAACCCGGTCGGCGGCACCGCTGGTCGGCATCGAGCGGGCGATGCCCTTGAGGCCGGCCTTGTAGCCCGGCGCGAGATGGGCGTTGGCCGCCAGCATCGCCAACGAATCCGACGGCGTGATGAAGATGCCGCGGCCGATGATCAGGTTGCGGTCGCCGTCGCCGTCCGAAGCGGCGCCGAAATCAGGCGCATCAGGCCCCATCATCTCGTCATAGAGATGCTTGGCGTGGACCAGGTTCGGATCGGGATGGTGGCCGCCGAAATCCTCCAGCGGCACGAAGTTGCGGGCGGTGCCCTCGGCAGCGCCGAGGCGGCGCTCGAGGATCTCCTTGGCGTAGGGGCCCGTCACCGCGTGCATGGCGTCGAAACGCATGCGGAAGCCCGACTTGAACAGGGCACGCAAGGCGTCGAAATCGAACAAAGTCTCCATCAACTCGGCATAGTCGGTGACGGGGTCGACGACCTCGACCTTCATGCCGCCGACCTCGAAGGTGCCTGTTTTGTCGAGATCGACAGCGCCGATGTCGGCGATCCTGTAGGCCGAAATGACCTTGCTGCGGGCATAGATCGCATCGGTCATCTTCTCCGGCGCCGGACCGCCGTTTTCGGCATTGTACTTGATGCCGAAATCCTCGTGCGGGCCGCCGGGATTGTGGCTGGCCGACAGGATCAGCCCGCCAAAGGCCTTGCGCTTGCGGATCAGGTTGGAGGCCGCCGGCGTCGACAGGATGCCGCCCTGCCCGACAACGACGCGGCCGAAGCCGTTGGCCACCGCCATGGCGATGACCTTCTGGATCACCTCGCGATTGTAGAAGCGGCCGTCGCCGCCGACGACCAGCGTCTTGCCGGCGAAACATTCGAGCGAATCGAACACCGACTGGATGAAGTTCTCGGCATAGTTCGGCTGCTGGAAGACCGGCACCTTCTTGCGCAGGCCCGACGTGCCGGGCTTCTGGTCGGTATAGGGCGTGGTGGCGACGGTACGAATCATTCAGGCATCCCTTTTTGAGAGAAGCATGCGGTAAAGTGCGGCATATTTCTGGGCGCTGCGGTCCCAGGATATATCCGACTTCATGCCCTGCTTCTGGATTGCCGCCCAGACTGCCGGCTCGGCATGCAGCGCATTGGCCCTCGATATGGCGTGGTGGAAGGCGCCGGCGTCTTCGGGCGCGAACTGGAAACCGGTGGCGACGCCGGCCGCAACCGCTGCCTCGTTGGCGTCGATGACGGTATCGGCCAGCCCGCCGGTGCGCGCGACGATCGGCACGCAGCCATAACGCAGGCCATAAAGCTGGGTCAGGCCGCATGGCTCGAAACGCGACGGGATCAGGATACCGTCGGCGCCGCCCTGCAGCAGATGCGACAGGCCCTCGTCATAACCGATGACGACGCCGACACGGCCGCGATGGCGGGCGGCAGCGGCGAGAAGCGCGCCTTCCAGCCCGGCATCGCCCGAGCCCAGTATCGCCAGCCGCGCGCCGGAGGCGACCACCGGATCGATGATGGTCGAAAGAATGTCGATGCCCTTCTGCCAGGTCAGGCGGCTGACGACGCAATAGATCGGACCGTCGTCACGATCGAGCGTCATGCGCTCTTCGATCGCCCGCTTGTTGGCCTTGCGCCCCTTCAGGCTCTTGGACGTGTAGGTGGCCGCAAGATGGCTGTCGGTCTCCGGGTTCCAGATGTCGTCGTCGATGCCGTTGACGATGCCGTAAAGGTCGGGCGAGCGCAGGTTGATCAGCCCGTCGAGCCCCATGCCGAAGGCCGGAGTGCGAATTTCCTGGGCGTAGGTCGGGCTGACGGTGGTGATCGCCCACGCTGCCTGCAGGCCGGCCTTGAGGAAGCCGACGCCGCCATAATATTCGACGCCGTCGAGCGCCATCGCCTGCTGCGGCAGGCCGAGGCCGGCAAAGATGCTGGCGCCGAACTGCCCCTGGAAGGCGAGGTTGTGCACCGTCATGACAGACGGCACATCAGCCGCCTCGCCATAACGCATATAGGCAAGCGTCATCGCCGACTGCCAGTCATGGGCGTGCACGATGTCGGGCCTGTAGTCCTTGACCACACCCGCAGCGATGTCGGCGCCGACACGGCCGAGTGCTGCAAAGCGCCGCCAATTGTCCTGCCAATCGGCACCGGTGACGTCGCCATAGGGTCCGCCGGGCCGGTCGAACAGATGCGGCGCGTCGAGCACCAGCATGTCGAGACCGGCGATCTCGGCTGAATGGAGCGCTGCCTTGCCGCCTTGCAAGGCGGGGTAGTGATGAACCGTCTTTTTCTTCTTCAGCGCGTTCATCACCACGGGATAACCCGGCACCAGGCTGCGGGTGGCGACGCCGAGCCCGGCAAGTGCCGCCGGCAAGGCGCCGGTGACGTCGGCCAGCCCGCCGGTCTTGATCAGCGGGAAGATCTCGGGCGTGACCGAAAGCACCTGCACCGGTTACGACTCCAGCCTGTTGATCATGTCCTGGGTGATCAGGCAGATGCCTTTTTCCGAGACGCGGAAACGCTTGGCGTCGAGCACCGGATCCTCACCGACGACAAGTCCCTCCGGTATCTGGACGCCATGATCGATGACGACCCGTTTGAGCCGCGCATTGCGGCCGACATAGCAGGCCGGCAGCATCACCACATCCTCGAGCGTCGAATAGGAATTGATGCGCGCGCCGGTGAAGATCAGGCTGCGCTTCAGCGAGGCGCCCGAGACGATGCAGTCGCCCGAGACCAGTGACGATATGGCGGACCCGCGCCGGCCGTCCTCGTCATGGACGAACTTGGCCGGCGGCGTCAGTTCCGAATAGGTCCAGATCGGCCAGTCGCGATCATAGAGGTCGAGTTCGGGCGTGATGTCGGTGAGGTCGATATTGGCTTCCCAATAGGCGTCGACGGTGCCGACGTCGCGCCAGTAGGCCTCGCCTTCCATGCTCGAGCGCACGCAGGACTTGGCGAAACGATGGGCGACGGCTTTGCCGTGCTGGACGATGTAGGGAATGATGTCCTTGCCGAAGTCGCGGCTCGATTCCGGTTCGTTGGCGTCGCGGCGCAACTGCTCCATCAGGAACTTGGTCTTGAAGACATAGATGCCCATCGAGGCCAGCGCATAGTCCGGCTTGTCGGGGATGCCGGGCGGATCGGCCGGCTTTTCGATGAAGGAAATAATGTTGTCCTTCTTGTCGACATGCATGACGCCGAAGCCGGTCGCCTCCATGCGCGGCACCTCGAGGCAGCCGACGGTGACGTCGGCGCCGGCGTCGACGTGCTGGCGCAGCATCAGCTCGTAATCCATCTTGTAGATGTGGTCGCCGGCGAGGATGACCATGTATTCGGGGCCGTAAGCCTCGATGATGTCGATGTTCTGGTAGACCGCATCCGCTGTGCCTTCATACCACTGCGTTTCGGAGACGCGCTGGCTTGCAGGCAGGATGTCGAAACTCTCGTTGCGCTCCGGCCTGAG
This sequence comes from Aminobacter ciceronei, assembly GCF_014138625.1. GTDB lineage: Bacteria > Pseudomonadota > Alphaproteobacteria > Rhizobiales > Rhizobiaceae > Aminobacter > Aminobacter ciceronei. The sequence goes on along the minus strand of NZ_JACJHY010000039.1, from coordinate 33,594 downwards.
GAAGTTCCATCCACGCTGCAGGTGGCGGATCAGCGAATGCGCCTTGTACTGGGTGGCAACGCCGAGGCGGCGAATGCCCGAGTTCAGCGCATTGGACAGCGCAAAATCGATGATGCGGGTCTTGCCGCCGAAATAGACCGCGGGCTTGGCGCGCCGGTCGGTCAGTTCCTTGAGCCGGCTGCCGCGCCCGCCGGCAAGCACATAGGCCATGGCATCGCGCGCCAGCGGCTGGTTTCTCTTCAGTTCCATGCCATCCTCCCTGCTCAGTCCGCCACAAATTCGAGCATGATCGTCGCGAGCGGCGGCAGAAGCAGCACAGCCGCTGCCCCTCCTCCATCCGTCGGGTGCGCGGTGACCATGCCGCTGTTGCCTTTGCCCGACCCGCCATAGTCCAGCGCGTCGGAGTTGAAGATTTCCCGCCATGTGCCTGGCTTTGGCAGCGGCACGCGATAGCCGTCGCGCAGAACCGGCGTGAAGCTCGAGATGACGGCGATGGGTGCAGCGCCAGGCGCCTTGCGCAGCCAGGCGAAGACGGAGTTCGCGGCATCGTCGACGATCAGCCACTCGAAGCCTTCGGGCTCGCAGTCGCGGGCATGCAGCGCCGGGCGCGAGCGGTAGAGCTGGTTGAGATCACGCACCAGCTGCCAGACACCGCGATGCGGGGCGAAGTCGAGCAGGTTCCAGTCGAGCGCCCTTGCCTCGCTCCATTCCGCGCGCTGGGCAAACTCCTGGCCCATGAACAGGAGCTTCTTGCCGGGATAACCCCACATGAAGGCATAGTAGGCGCGCAAAGTCGCGAACTTCTGCCAGTCGTCGCCGGCCATCTTGGCGAGCAGCGTGCCTTTGCCATGCACGACCTCGTCATGCGACAGCGGCAGGACGAAATTCTCGCTGAAGGCGTAGAGCAGCCCGAAGGTGATCTCGTTGTGATGATGCTTGCGATGCACCGGCTCCTTGGCAAGGTACTCCAGCGTGTCATGCATGAAGCCCATGTTCCATTTGAAGCCGAAGCCGAGCCCGCCTTCATGCACCGGCTGCGACACCTTGGGCCAGGAGGTCGATTCCTCGGCGATGGTCATCACACCGGGATGGGCGCCATAGACAGCCGCATTCATCTTCTGCAGGAAACGCACCGACTCCAGGTTCTCGCGGCCACCGAACTCGTTGGGGATCCACTCGCCTTCCTTGCGCGAGTAGTCGAGATAGAGCATCGAGGCGACCGCATCCACGCGCAGCCCGTCGACATGGTATTTCTCTGCCCAGAACAGGGCGTTGTTGACCAGGAACGACACCACTTCGCGCCGGCCGAAATTGTAGATCGCGGTGTTCCAGTCGGGATGGAAGCCCTGGCGCGGGTCGGCATGCTCGTAGAGTGCTGTGCCATCGAAATGCGCCAGTCCGTGTTCGTCGACGGGGAAATGCGCCGGCACCCAGTCGAGGATGACGCCGATGCCGGCACGATGGGCGCCGTCGACGAAGCGGGCAAAACCTTCGGGTTCACCGAAGCGGGCGGACGGCGCATAAAGCCCCGTCGTCTGGTAGCCCCAGGACGGGTCGTAGGGATGTTCCGAGATCGGCAGGAACTCGATATGGGTGAAGCCGGTGTCGACGGCATAGGGGATCAGCCGGTCGGCCATCTCGTCCCACGACAGGAAGCTGCCGTCGTCGCGGCGCTGCCATGAGCCGGCATGGACCTCATAGATGCTGATCGGCTCGCGCCGATGGTCAGCCGCTTTCCAGTGGGCCCGGTGCGCGGCATCGCCCCATTCATGCGCGGGCGGCATGTCGGTCACAGAGGCGGTTGCCGGGCGCAGTTCCGAGCGGATGGCGAACGGATCGGCCTTGAGCGGCAGCCTGACGCCGCGGGACCCGATCAGCTCGAACTTGTAGGGCCGGCCCGGACCGATGTCGGGCACGAAGATCTCCCAGATGCCGGTGTCCTGGCGCAGGCGCATCGGATGCCTGCGGCCGTCCCAGTCGTTGAAGTCGCCGACCACCGAAACCCGGTGCGCGTTGGGCGCCCAGACGGCGAAATGCACGCCGTCAGCGCCTTCATGCGTAATCAGATGCGCGCCGAGCTTGTCGAACAGGCGGAGATGCGAGCCTTCAGAGATGAAGTAGTCGTCCATCGGCCCGAGCACCGGGCCGAAGCTGTAGGCATCGGTCACCCACCAGTCGCCGCCGGCATTTTTTGCCAGATAACGCAGCGGCTGGCGCTTGCGGATCGACAGCTTGCCTTCGAAGAAACCGGCATCGTTGCGGCGGGCAAGATCGCCGCACGCCTTGCCTTCAATCGTGTGGGCGGTGACGGTCTCGGCATGCGGGATGAAACAACGGGCAAGAAAGCCCTTGCCCGACTGCTGGAGCCCGAGCACCGCGAACGGGTCGCCATGGGTGCCGTTCACGATCGCCTCGATATCGCCGTCCGTGGCTCTGTCGAGCTCCGGTTTCGTTTCGGCGGCCGCGCCGGGCTTCAGCATGTCTTGGTGTCCCCTCCCAGGGTTTCTTCGGCGAGGTCAGTTCATGCAATCACATCAGGCCGGTACGTTCCAGATTTCTTTGGCATATTGACGGATTGTCCGGTCCGAAGAGAACCAGCCGACACGCGCGACATTGCGAATGGCGCGCGCGTACCAGTCCGGGCTGTCGCGCCAGACAGTGTCGACCTGGCGCTGGGCAGCGGCATAAGAATCGAAGTCGGCGGCGACCATGAACCAGTCGTGCTGGTAGAGCCCGTCCATCAGCTCGCGGTAGCGCGCGGGGTCGTCGGGCGAGAACACGCCTGAGGAAATCGCAGCGACCGCCTGCTTGAGTTCAGGCGAACCGTCGATCACCGCCGCCGGCTGGTAGGAGCTGTTGCGGCGCTGGGCAACCTCCTCGGTGGTCAGGCCGAAGATGAAGATGTTGTCGTCGCCGACATGCTCCTTGATCTCGACATTGGCGCCGTCGAGCGTGCCGATGGTGAGCGCGCCGTTGAGCGCGAACTTCATGTTGCCGGTACCGGATGCCTCCATGCCCGCCGTCGAGATCTGCTCCGACAGGTCGGCCGCCGGCATCAGGATCTCGGCGACGCTGACATTGTAGTTCGGCACGAAGACGACCTTGAGCAGCCCGCGCACCGATGGATCGCTGTTGATCACCCTGGCGACGTCATTGGCCAGTTTGATGATCAGCTTGGCGTTGTGGTAGCTCGGTGCCGCCTTGCCGCCGAAGAACTTCACCCGCGGCATCCATTCGCGCTCGGGATGCGAGCGGATCTGGTCGTAGAGCGCCACCGCCTCGATGATGTTCAGCAGCTGGCGCTTGTATTCGTGGATGCGCTTGATCTGGATGTCGAACAGCGCCGACGGATCGACCTTGATGCCCAGCCGCTCGGCGACGAGGTTCGACAGCCGCACCTTGTTGGCGCGCTTGACGGCGGCGAACTTGTCGCGGAACGCGGCATCTCCGGCAAAGCCGTCGAGCTCGCGGATCGCCTCGATGTCGTCAAGGAAGCGGTCGCCGATGGCTTCGCGCGCCAGGCCGGTCAAGCCGGGATTGCACTGGATCAGCCAGCGCCGCGGCGTGATGCCGTTGGTCTTGTTGTTGATGCGGTCGGGATAGAGGCTGTGCAGGTCGGCAAACACCGTTTCCTTCATCAGCTCGGTGTGCAGTGCCGAGACGCCGTTGACGCTGTGCGAGCCGGCGAAGGCAAGATTGCCCATGCGGACGCGGCGCTCGCCATTCTCCTGGATCAGCGAGATACGGCTGATCTGCTCGCCATTGAAGCGGCCGGTCGCCCTGGCTTCGAGCAGAACCTCGGCATTGATGGCGTAGACGATCTGCATGTGGCGCGGCAGAAGCCGCTCGAACAGCGGCACCGGCCAGCTTTCGAGCGCTTCCGGCAAAAGCGTATGGTTGGTGTAGGCAAAGGTCCGCCTGGTGATGTCCCAGGAGGTGTCGAAATCCATGCCATGGACATCCATCAGGAGGCGCATCAGCTCGGGCACGGCGACGGCGGGATGGGTGTCATTGAGGTGGATCGCCGCCTTGTCGGGCAAGGAGATGAGGTCGCCATATTTGCTGATGTGGCGCTGCAGGATGTCCTGCAGCGAGGCCGTCGAGAAGAAATACTCCTGACGCAGCCTGAGCTCCTGCCCCTCCTTGTGCGAGTCGGCGGGATAGAGCACGCGCGACAGCGCGTCGGCCTTATTGCTTTCGGCCAGCGCACCGATGTGGTCGCCGGCATTGAACCTGTCGAGCAGGATCGGATCGAGCGGCATGCCAGACCACAGCCTGAGCGTGTTGACGCGCGCGCCGCGCCAACCCACCACGGGGGTGTCGTAGGCAACCGCCAGCACGCGGTCGGTCGGTTTCCAGACGTGGCGTTCGAGCCGTCCATCCGGTGCGGTGATCGACTCGACCGAACCGCCGAAGCCGACCTCGAAGGCGCGTTCGCGGCGCTCGAATTCCCAGGGATTGCCGTGTTCCAGCCAGGTCTCGGGCAGTTCGACCTGCCAGCCGTCATGGATTTCCTGGCGGAACATGCCGTTGGCGTAACGAATGCCGTAGCCATGGGCCGGAATGTCGACGGTCGCCATGCTTTCCATGAAGCAGGCGGCGAGCCGGCCGAGACCGCCATTGCCGAGTGCCGCGTCGGGCTCGAGCCTGGCGATGACATCGAACTCGACGCCGAGCGAGGCCAGCGCCTGGCGCATCGCGTCCATCAGGCCGAGATTGGAGAAGGCGTCGCGCATCAGCCGGCCGATCAGGAACTCTAGCGAGAGGTAATAAACCCGCTTGGCGCTCTGGTCGTAGGCCTCCTTGGTCGAGGAGATCCACTCGTCGACGATGCGGTCGCGCACCACCTTGATCGATGCGGTCAGCCAGTCATAGTCGGTCGCAACCGTGGCGTCCTTGCCGAGCCGGTACTTCAGCGCGCTGAGGATTTCGGCAGCCAGGGCCTCGGGGCTGGTATCGCCAAGCGGCGGTTCGGGGATTTTGGGGGTCACTGCGCGGGTCATCTCGCCTCTCGCATGTTGTTCGGCCACCGTTCTTCTGCCTCCCTTGCCGACACCTGTCCTCCCACACGCATGTTAGCTATTCCGAATGCGATCTCAATCGATTTAAATCTCCGCGTCAATATCTCACGACGCGGAGACAGGGGGATCTCGCGAGCGGAGACCCCCAGGTTTAGGCCGGCCGGTCAGGCAGCGATGGCCGCTTCCGGCGGCGCCTTGGCGCCGGTCATGAAAGCCACCGCATCGGACATCGAGTATTCCTTCGGATCGATGACCGTCAGCCGGCGGCCGAGGCGGTGGATATGGATGCGGTCGGCGACCTCGAAGACATGCGGCATGTTGTGCGAGATCAAGACAATCGGCAGGCCGCGCCGCTTGACGTCGAGGATCAGTTCGAGCACGCGCCGGCTTTCCTTGACGCCAAGGGCCGCCGTCGGCTCGTCCATGATCACAACCTTGGAGCCGAAGGCAGCCGCGCGTGCCACCGCCACACCCTGACGCTGGCCGCCGGACAGCGTTTCGACAGCCTGGCTGATGTTCTGGATGGTCATCAGGCCAAGTTCGGTCAGCTTTTCGCGCGCCCGCTTTTCCATCGCGCCCCGGTCGAGCATGCGGAACCAGTTGCCCATGATGCCGGGCTTCCGGATCTCGCGGCCGAGGAACATGTTGTCGGCGATGGACAGCGCCGGCGACAAAGCGAGATTCTGGTAGACCGTCTCGATGCCGGCGTCGCGCGCCTCCATCGGCGACTTGAAGTGGACCGGCTTGCCTTCAAGCAGGATCTCGCCTTCGTCGGGCGTGACCGCGCCTGAGATCGCCTTGATGAGCGACGACTTGCCGGCGCCGTTGTCGCCGATCACAGCCAGGATTTCGCCCGGATAGAGATCGAAGTCGGCATTGTTGAGGGCAGTGACGCGGCCATAGCGCTTGACCAGCCCACGGGCGGTGAGAAGAGGTTCGGTAGCCATCAGCCTGCAACCTTTCTGATCCACTGGTCGATTGCGACCGCGATGATGATGAGGGTGCCGATCAACAGATAGGTCCATTGCGGATCGGTGCCGATGAGGCGCAGGCCGAGCTGGAACACGCCGACGATCAGCGCGCCGAACAGCATGCCGAGGATGGAACCGCGACCGCCGAACAGCGAGATGCCGCCGATCACCACCGCAGTGATGGATTCGATGTTGGCGAACTGGCCTGCCGTCGGCGACACCGAGCCGATACGACCGATGAGCATCCAGCCGCCGAGCGCGCAGACCAGGCCGGAGATGACATAGACCGAAATCAGCACCCTGTTGACACGCACGCCGGAAAGCTGGGCGGCCTCGGGATCGTCGCCAATGGCATAGACATGCCGACCCCAGGCGGTGTGATTCAGGATGTACCAGAGGACGGCTACCAACAGCACCATGGCGACGACACCATAGGTAAAGACCGCATTACCGAGCCGAAAATTGGCCCCGAAGAACTGGAGGATCGGAGCCTGGGCCTCGATGTCCTGGGCGCGGATCGTCTCGTTGGCCGAATAGAGGAAATTCGTTGCGAGCACGATCTGCCAGGTGCCGAGCGTGACGATGAAGGGCGGCAGCTTCATGTAGGAGACGAGCACGCCATTGATCCAGCCGCACAATGCGCCGACGGCGAAGCCGCACAGGATCGCCAGCGACGGCGGCAGGCCGTATCGGAACGTGAACTGCCCCATGACCACAGACGACAGCACCATGATAGCGCCGACGGAGAGATCGATGCCGGCGGTCAGGATGACCAGCGTCTGGGCGGCGCCGATGATGCCGGTGATCGCCACCTGCTGCAGGATCAGCGTCATCGAGAAGGCGGAGAAGAACTTGCCGCCGATGATCAGGCCGAACAGCGCGACCGAGGTAACCAGCACGATCAGCGGCACCGCCGCGGGATTGGAGTGCAGGAAATGCTGGATCTTCTCGATTGGCGACCTTGTATGCGTATCGAAGCTGGCCACTGACGTGTCGCTGCCCGAGAGAACCTTCTCGAACTCCTGCGGCCGCCTGGCATCTGCCGAAGCGTCACTCATGTCGATTTCCTCCCATCAGGGATTTCATAGCCCCCTTGTAGGAAGGGCGACCAAGGGGTCGCCCTTCGTCTGCAAGGAAGTGTCTCGCCGTCAGGCGGTCAGATCAACCCCAGCACTTTTCCAGGCCGGTCTTCACGTCGATCGATTCCACGCCGGTGGCCGGCTTGTCGGTCACGAGCGAAACGCCGGTGTCGAAGAAGTCCTTGCCTTCGGTCGGCTTGGGCTTCTCGCCGCTGTCGGCGAACTTCTTGATCGCCTCGATGCCGAGAGCGGCCATCATCAGAGGATACTGCTGCGAGGTCGCACCGATGACGCCATCCTGGACGTTCTTGACGCCCGGGCAGCCGCCGTCGACGGAGACGATCAGCACGTTCTTCTCCATTCCCACGGCCTTGAGTGCTTCATAGGCGCCGGCAGCGGCAGGCTCGTTGATGGTGTGGACGACGGTGATGCCCGGATCCTTCTGGAGCAGGTTCTCCATCGCCTTGCGGCCACCTTCTTCATTGCCGTTGGTGACGTCGTGGCCGACGATGCGGGCATCGTCTTCGTCGCCGATCTTGTTGGCGTCCTTCACGTCGATGCCGAAGCCCATCATGAAGCCCTGGTCGCGCAGGACGTCGACGGTCGGCTGCGACGGGGTCAGGTCGAGGAAGGCAACCTTGGCGTCCTTGGCCTTGTCGCCGAGCGTGGCGGCAGCCCACTGGCCGATCAGCTTGCCGGCAAGCAGATTGTCGGTGGCGAAGGTGGCGTCGGCAGCGTCAGCCGGCTCCAGCGGGGTGTCGAGTGCGATGACCAGGATGCCGGCATCGCGCGCCTTCTTGACCGCAGGCACGATGCCCTTGGTGTCGGACGCGGTGATCAGGATGCCCTTGGCACCGTCGGCGATGCAGGTCTCGATCGCCGCGACCTGGCTTTCCGAGTCGCCGTCGATCTTGCCGGCATAACTCTTCAGCGTCACGCCGAGCTCAGTCGCCTTGGCGGTGGCACCTTCCTTCATCTTGACGAAGAAGGGGTTGGTGTCAGTCTTGGTGATCAGGCAGGCGCCGACGTCGGCAGCGGATGCAGGGGCTGCGACAGCGGCGAGCGCGGCAACGGCCGCACCAAAGACAGTCGTCTTCAGAACCGAAAATTTCATAAGGGGCACTCCTCCCAGAACCAAACCATGCACGCCCGTCAGCGGGCCGTGCTCCGGATGCTCGTTCACTCTTCCCAGTCGAGTATCCGGCGCCGACGAAACACCAATCGGGGCCGCCTGTCAATAATTAAATCACTCTTATTTATTATTGACAGGATTGCGGTCGGCCCGCATTCTGCCGCAAAAGAGAATTGCGGATTTTCAGGAAAACCGCTGAGCGGATCTCTGGAGAAGACCGCGGGCGGATCTTCTGAGAAGACCGCGAAGTATGGGAGGAAGCCGGTGGAGGCCGGGAGTTTGAGGCACGGTTCGCCCGATGCTGCGGAGACCCCGCAATTGCGCGGCACCAACCAGAGCGGCATGCGCGACCAGAACGAGCGGCTGGTGCTGTCACTGGTCAGGCAGAGCGGCGCGCTGGCCAAATCCGACATCGCCCGCATGACCGGCCTGTCGGCGCAGACCGTCTCCGTCATCATGCGCGAACTGGAGGTCGAAGGGCTTCTGCTGCGCCAGGAGCCGATCCGCGGCAAGATCGGCCAGCCCTCCATTCCGATGGCGCTCAACCCGGAAGGCGCCTTCTTCATCGGCCTCAAGATCGGTCGCCGCAGCGCCGAACTCGTGCTGATCGATTTTCTCGGCAGAACGCGGGCGATGCTGCAGAATTCCTATGGCTACCCGACGCCTCAGGACACCATCGAATTCGTGAAATCAGGCATCGCCCAGATGCGTGCCGGCCTGACGCGCGAGCAGGACAAGCGCATCGCCGGCCTCGGCGTCGCCATGCCGTTCGAGCTCTGGAACTGGGTCGACACGGCGGGTGCTCCGCGAGAAATCATGGATGCCTGGCGCAACCGCGACATCCGCGCCGACCTGCAGGCGCTGTTTTCCTTCCCCGTCTATCTCCAGAACGACGCCACCTCCGCCTGCGGCGCCGAACTGGTGTTCGGCGACATGGGCGCGCTGCGCGACTTCGTCTATTTCTACATCGGCGCCTTCGCCGGCGGCGGCGTGGTGCTGAACGGCAGGCTCTACAGCGGTCCGACGGGCAATGCCGGCGCGCTCGGCTCGATGCCGGTGCCGGGCCCCGGCGGCAGGCCAACCCAGCTCATCGACGTCGCCTCCATCGCCGTGCTCGAAAAGGCACTGAACGCCAGGGGTATCGAAGCGGCCTACCTCTGGACATCGCCCGAGGAATGGCAAGATCTCGGGCCCGACATGGGCCCCGACCTCGACAACTGGATTACGACCGCCTCGGAGGCGCTTGCCTATGCCATCGTGGCGTCGGCCTCGGTCATCGATTTCGAAAGTGCTGTCATCGACGGCTGGATGCCGGCGTCGATCCGCGCCCGCCTGGTGCAGGCAGTGCAGTCGGCGATCGGCAGGATCGACGTCGAGGGCTTGCGTATCCCGTCCGTCCGCGAGGGCACCGTCGGCATCCATGCGCGCGCCATGGGCGGCGCCAGCCTGCCGCTGTCAGAGCGCTTCCTCATCGGCTCGACCGCACCGTCGCGAGGGGTCTGATCGTGCTCATCAACATTCCCGCCCTGCTCGGACCCGAACTGCTCTTCACCTTGCGGGCGATGGGCCATGGCGACGAGATCGCCATCGTCGACGGCAACTATCCCGCGCTCGAGCATGGTCGCCGCGTCGTCCGCGCCGACGGGCTGGACCTGATCCCGGTGCTCGACGCCGTGCTGCAGGTGCTGCCGGTCGACGATTTCGTGCCGCAGGCGATCTTCCGCTCCTCGGTCAAGGGCGACCCTGACGTGTCCGACCCCGTGCATGGCGAAATCGCAGAGGTCTGTGCCCATCGCGCACCCGGCTTCGCCGTCGTGCCGCTCGCCGGTGATGCCTTCTACGACAAGGTCAAGGCGGCCCACACCATCATTGCCACCAGCGAGCCAAGGCTCTACGCCAATGTCATCGTCCGCAAGGGCGTCATCTATCCAGAGGGAACCGGCAAATCATGATCCTGTGCTGCGGCGAAGCGCTCATCGACATGCTGCCACGGCAAAGTCCCGACGGCGAACCTGCCTTTGCGCCTTATGCCGGCGGTGCGATCTTCAATTCGGCGATCGCGCTCGGGCGCCTGGGCGTGCCGACCGAATTCTTCTCCGGCCTGTCATCCGACCTGTTCGGCCAGCAGATCCGCGACGTGCTCGCAGCGAGCAATGTCGGCTCGCGCCACGCCAATCTGTCGGGACGGCCGACGACGTTGGCCTTCGTCCGGCTCGACAACGGCCACGCCACCTACACCTTCTATGACGAAAACACCGCCGGCCGCATGCTGACCGAGGCCGATCTGCCGAGCCTTGGCGACGACATCGATGCCATGCTGTTCGGCGCGATCAGCCTCATTCCCGAGCCATGCGGTTCCGCCTACGAGGCGCTGATGAAGCGCGAGCACCAGCGCCGCGTCATGATGTTCGACCCCAACATCCGGCCGGGTTTCATCCAGGACAAGCAGGCGCATCTTGGACGCATGCGCCGCATGCTTGTCATGGCCGACATCGTCAAGCTTTCGGACGAGGACCTGGCCTGGTTCGGCGAGACCGGCAGCCATGACGAGATCGCGGCGCACTGGCTGGGCCAGGGCCCGAAGCTGGTGATCGTCACCAGGGGCAGCAAGGGCGCAACCGCCTACAGCGCCAGCCATACCATCTCGGTGACGCCGGAAAAGGTAACGGTGGTCGACACAGTCGGCGCCGGCGACACCTTCAATGCCGGCGTTCTCGCCTCGCTGCACGAACAGAAGATGCTGACCAAGGACGCTGTTGCGGACCTGTCGGAACCAGCCATCGAAGCGGCACTTTCGCTCGGCGCGCGGGCCGCGGCGGTAACCGTATCCAGGGCAGGCGCAAACCCGCCATGGCGGCGCGAACTGGCCTGAATCGGGCGTTTACAGGCGATTTCAGCGATCACTTTATGTTTCGCATCGGCAAGCCGGCTTAAACGCATCTGCCTGAAAGTCCCTGTTTTCCGCCATTTTCGACGCGAAATCGCTGCAACCGAAAGTAACAGGAACCGCAGCCGCGCCCTGCATGCCGCAGGGTGCTCGGCTTTTTCGGGCACCCCAACTCTGCTATCAGCGGCGCGAAGAAACGATTGGGTTTTGGGGCAATAATGCAGTTCATCGATCTCGGCGCGCAGCGCGAACGAATCCGCGACCGTCTGAAGGCGGCCATCGACAAGGTTGTCGATGAAGGACGCTACATCCTCGGTCCGGAAGTCACCGAATTCGAGAACCAGCTCGCCGAATATGTCGGCGTCAAGCATGTGGTCGCCTGCGCCAACGGCACCGACGCGCTGCTGCTGCCTCTGCTCGCCTCCGGCATCGGCCCAGGTGATGCGGTGTTCGTGCCGAGCTTCACCTTCGCGGCCACCGCCGAAGTGGTGGCGCTTGCCAAGGCCGAGCCGGTCTTCGTCGACATCGAGCCGGATACCTACAACATATCCATCGAGAGCCTCGAAGCCGCGATCGCCATGATCAAGGCCGAAGGCCGCCTGAAGCCCAAGGCGATCATCCCGGTGGACCTGTTCGGCATCGCCGCCGACTATGCGGCCATCGATGCGATTGCCAAGCGCGAGAACCTGCTGGTCATCGAGGACGCCGCCCAGTCGATCGGCGGCTCGCAGGACGGCAAGATGTGCGGCGCCTACGGCCATGTCGCCGCCACCAGCTTCTATCCGGCCAAGCCGCTCGGCTGCTATGGCGACGGCGGTGCGATGTTCACCAATGACGACGCGTTCGCAGCCAAGCTGCGTTCCTTCGCCTTCCACGGCAAGGGCGAGACCCAGTACGACAACATCCATGTCGGCCTGAACTCGCGCCTCGACACGCTGCAGGCAGCGATCCTGATCGAGAAGCTGGCGATCCTGGAAGACGAGATGGAGGCGCGTGCGCGCGTCGCCCAGCGTTATGCCGACGGCCTCGGCGATGTGGTGAAAGCCTCGCGCGCACCTTCCGGCGGCCGTTCGGCCTGGGCCCAATACGCCATCGAGACTGCGGACCGAGACGGCCTGAAGCAGCACCTGCAGGCCGAGGGCATTCCGTCGGTCATCTATTACGTGAAGCCGCTGCATGTGCAGGTGGCCTACAGCCACTACCCGCGCACGCCGGGCGGCCTGCCGGTATCCGATGCCGTGCCGGGCACCATCCTGTGCCTGCCGATGCATCCTTACCTCAGCGAAGCCGACCAGGACCGGATCATCACCACGATCCGCAACTATGTCGGCTCCAACTCGGCCAAGATCGCGGCCGAATAAGCGGTAATTTCAGATCAGAACATGAAGGCCGGGTCGATGATCCGGCCGCTCGAGACGAAATGCGGATTGGCGAAATCCGCATCATTGGCCTGGTTGCGCTTGCCATAGACCAGCGGCGCGCCATCCAGCGTATGGGTGGTGCCGCCGGCGGCGCGCAACACCGCATCGCCCGCCGCCGTATCCCATTCCATTGTCCGGCCGAAGCGCGGATAGAGGTCGGCCTCACCAGATGCCAGCAGGCAGAACTTCAGCGACGAGCCGACCGAGACGATCTCGGCGGCATGCACGCGCTTGATGAAGGTTTCGGTCTCGGGTGTCAGGTGCGACCGGCTGGCGACGATGGTCAGCGGCTCACGGCCTTCGCGCACATGAATCTGGCGGCGGCCGGCGGCCACGCCGTCGACGATCTCGAAGGCTTCGGCCTTGCCAGGGCGGCCGGCAAAGAACCGGCCGGTGCAAGGTGCATAGACGACGCCGATTTCGGGCGCGCCGTCGCGGACAAGCGCGATATTGACGGTGAAGTCGGTGCGCCGCTTGACGAATTCCTTGGTGCCGTCGAGCGGGTCGATGACGAAGAAGGCGCGGCCGAGATCGGGCGCAATCACACCCTCCGACGTCTCTTCCTCGGCGACACATGGCACACCTGAAAAGGCCGCGCGCAATCCTTCGAGGATGATCTTTTCAGCAGCCCTGTCGGCCTGCGTGACGGGCGAGGCATCCGCCTTGTCCGTCACCGTGATCTCGGAATTGTAGACCTCCATGATCGCTCGCCCGGCCGCGATGGCCAGGCGTTCGAAGGTCTCCAGTATGGCTTCGTCAGATACCGCCGCCGTCGTCGTATTGATGCTCTGCAAGGTCTCGCTCATTCAGCCAGTGCTCGACGGTCTCGACCATCTCTTCAGGGGTCTTGCCGAGTGTCTGGAGATGAATCTCAGGATTCTCCGGCGTTTCATAGGGCGAATCGACACCGGTGAAGTTCTTTATCGCGCCGGCGAGCGCACGGGCATACAGCCCCTTGGGGTCGCGCTTGGCGCACTCCTCGAACGGCGTGTCGACAAAGACCTCGACGAACTCGCCCTGCCCCATCAATTCGCGCGCCATGCGGCGCTCGGCGCGGAACGGCGAGATGAAGGAGACGATGACGATCAGGCCGGCATCGGCCATCAACTTGGCGACTTCGGCGACGCGGCGGATGTTCTCGACACGATCCTCGTCGGTGAAGCCGAGATCGCGGTTGAGGCCATGGCGGACATTGTCGCCGTCGAGGATGTAGGTGTGGCGGCCGGCCGCGTGCAGCTTCTTTTCCAGCATGTTGGCGACTGTCGACTTGCCCGAACCAGACAGGCCGGTGAACCACAGCACCGCCGGGCGCTGGTTCTTGAGGTCGGCGCGGGCATGGCGGGTCACGTCGAGCGACTGCCAGTGGATGTTTTCAGAACGCCGCAGCGGATGCAGGATCATGCCGGCGCCGACGGTGGCGTTGCTGATCCGGTCGATCAGGATGAAGGCGCCGGTGGTGCGGTTTTCGGCAAAACTGTCGAAGGCGATAGGCGACTGGGTCGAGATGTTGCAGACGCCGACTTCGTTCATCTCCAGTGACTTGGCCGCCTCATGGGCGAAGTCGTTGACGTTGATGCGGTACTTCAGCTCGGTGACGGTGGCGCTTGCCTGGTCGGTCTCGGTGCGCAGGATGTAGGAGCGCCCCGGCAGCAGCGCCTGCTCGTCGAACCAGACGACATTGGCGGCGAACTGGTCGGCGACATCGGGCCGGGCATCAGGCGAAACCAAAAGGTTGCCGCGCGACACCTCGACCTCGTCTTCGAGCACGAGGGTGATGGCCTGGCCAGCAACGGCGCTGCGCAGGTCGCCGCCATGGGCGACGATGCGCTTGACCGTCGACGGCTTGCCTGACTTGGCGACGACGATTTCGTCGCCCTGCGAGATCGATCCGGAGGCGATCGTGCCGGCAAAGCCGCGGAAATCGAGATTGGGCCGGTTGACATATTGCACCGGGAAGCGGAACGGCCGGTCGGTCGCCTCTTCCTCAACGACAACCGTCTCGAGATGCTCGATCAGGGTCGGGCCGGAATACCAGCCCATCTTGTCCGAGCGCCGCGTGACATTGTCGCCGAAGCGCGCCGACATCGGGATCGGCACGATAGACCTGAAGCCGAGGCTTTCGGCGAAGCTGGCATATTCTGCAGTGATGCGGTCGAACACGCCCTGGTCGAAGCCGACGAGGTCGATCTTGTTGATCGCGACGACGATGTTCCTGATGCCGAGCAGCGAGGCGATGATCGAATGCCGGCGCGTCTGGCGCAGCACACCCTGGCGCGCGTCGACGAGAACGATGGCGAGGTCGGCGGTCGAGGCGCCGGTTGCCATGTTGCGGGTGTACTGCTCATGGCCGGGCGTGTCGGCGACGATGAACTTGCGCTTCGGCGTGGCGAAGAAACGGTAGGCGACATCGATGGTGATGCCCTGCTCGCGCTCGGCTTCCAGCCCGTCGACCAGCAATGCGAAATCGACGTCCTCGCCTGTCGTGCCGTGCTTGCGCGAATCGCGCTCGAGGGCTGCGAGCTGGTCTTCGAAGATCTGCTTGGTGTCGGAGAGAAGCCGGCCGATCAGCGTCGACTTGCCGTCATCGACCGAGCCGCAGGTCAGGAAGCGCAGGAGCGACTTCTGCTCCTGGCCGGCGAGATATTCGCGGACGCTCTCGGCGGCCTCGATCTTGGTGGCCATGGCGTGGCGCATTCTCAGAAATACCCTTCGCGCTTCTTCTTTTCCATCGAGCCGGCTTCGTCGCGGTCGATGAGGCGTCCTTGCCGCTCGGAGGTGCGGGCGGTCAGCATCTCGCTGACGATGCCTTCGAGGCTGTCGGCGTCGGATTCGATCGCGCCGGTCAGCGGGTAGCAGCCCAGCGTGCGGAAGCGCACGAGCTTGTTTTCGACCACCTCGCCCGGCCTGAGCTTCATGCGGTCGTCGTCGCGCAGGATCAGCATGCCGTCACGCTCGACCACCGGCCGATGCTTGGCGAAATAGAGCGGCACGATCGGAATGTTTTCCTGCAGGATGTACTGCCAGATATCGAGCTCGGTCCAGTTGGAGAGCGGGAAGACGCGGATCGATTCCCCCTGGGCGACGCGGGTGTTGAAGATCTTCCACATTTCTGGACGCTGGTTCTTCGGGTCCCAGGCATGCTGGGCATTGCGGAAGGAAAAGATGCGCTCCTTGGCGCGCGACTTCTCCTCGTCGCGACGGGCGCCGCCGAAGGCCGCGTCGAAGCCGTATTTGTCGAGCGCCTGGCGCAGGCCGACAGTCTTCATCACATGGGTATGGGTGTTCGAGCCGTGATCGAACGGATTGATGTTGTCGCGGACGCCGTCCGGATTGACATGGACCAGGAGGTCGAAGCCGAGCTCGCGCGCCATCGCGTCGCGGAACTCGATCATCTCGCGGAACTTCCACGTCGTGTCGACATGCAGGAAGGGGAATGGCGGCTTGGCGGGGTAGAAGGCCTTCATCGCCAGATGCAGCAGGACCGAGGAATCCTTGCCCACGGAATAGAGCATCACAGGCTTGGTGAAAGTGGCGGCAACCTCACGGAAAATGTGGATCGCCTCCGCCTCGAGACGGTCCAGGTGAGTCAGTCTGGCAAGCATTGAAAAGCCTTCGGAAATCGTTCCATGGCCGCGGTTTGAGTGCCGAAACGACCGATTGGCTGCAGTTTCGCACAAATTAGCGGTGTCGCAAGCAGGACACGACCAAAAACCACCGCCTGCACAGTCAGTTTTTGCCCGCCTTCCGCATCTTCTGGAATGCAATTCCCCGGCACGCTTGAACAGCTGATCCTGGCGCGAAATTTGTCCTCAGACAGGCAGGCCGGTCAGTCGGAGGAGAACATCGGGGACACAGGCCACCAGGATCGGCGGCCGCCGGTTCGCACAGGCTCAGCGATGGACGGCAGAAAAGGTGTTGCCGCCGGACGCGATCATCTGGCGGCCGAGGTGAAGCGCCTGGATGCGGGGTGATGCCGGATCGAGCCGACGGATGCGCGGAGCCTCAGTCTTGTCGGCAGTCGCTTGCGGCCTTGGAAGAACAGGGGCGGGTCCGTCTTCTCGACCCATCTGAGATGCCTGAGTATACCGACTGGACGTAAGGTTAATATTTTGTTTCACTGATGAAGTAAGAGAGCAACGAAAACTCGTGGGGGGTATCGATGACTATCTCTGATCTTCATTCGCGATTCATCAATTTTGCCAAGGGCATGCCGGCAATTGCCTTCAGCAGGCTGCAGCTGGTTCGGGAAATCCAGGCAATCCAGGGCAAGCTGGAAGGGGTCTTCCCCGACCAGCCGGCAGTCGGCATGGGAGACATCCCGTTGCCGGTCTATGGGCTTGCCTATTCGGCGTTCCTGTCGGACCTGAAGGTCAAGATGGGCTTCGGTTATGTCGAGCTCGACGCCAGGATCGAGGCGACAATCCATCTCAGGGGCAATCCGAGCGAGATCATCAGGACCTACGAGGTCACGACCAGCCAGCCGATCCGGCTCGTGCTCGATTATGACTTTGCGTCGCGAAAACTGTTCTGGCGCGAGCAAGGCAGCGCCGACACCAACATGGTCGGAGCCTGGGGGCCGGACGCGGTCGCGGTCCTGGCGAAGACAGCCCTGCCCGCGCCGCAACAGGACAGCTTTCTGCAGGAGGTCGAGCTGCCGAGCATCTGGACCACCAAGAACATGTTCATCAATCTGCTGATCGCGCTCCTGCCCTATTACGAGACGGGCGAGCTTGCGCCCTGGCTGACATTGCTCGAGCCGCTCCAGTTCGACTATGACGGCGATCATGTGCTGGTCACCGCCTCGAGGGCGCAGATCGCTGTCGGAGGCTGCGACCCGACCTCGATCACCGTCGAGCCGGACCCGCTGTTTCCCTATGGCCAGGCGATCCCTGCGCCCAGCGTCAGCGCGGATCGGGTCGACATGGCCGTCTACCTGCCGAAGACCCGGTTCATCGACTTCACCGCCAAGGTTCTCCAGCCCGCGGTGATGGTCAACGCCGGCGGCGGCGGGCTCGTCAAATGGAGCGTCAGCGGGGCCTTTAGCCTCAAGAAGCTGACCGCCGACATCACCACCGGCATCATCTTTGGCGGCGCCGGCCTGACGGTAACCGGCAATATCGGGCTCCGGGCGGTCATCGACTTTCTCGGCGCCGCGCGGGCCTGGATCGACGGTCCCAGCGGCCTGAAGCTCGGCCTGGCGAGCGCGAGCGTACTGGGCAGCGGCGACTTCGCATCGGAAATCCGGCTCACCGCCGATCTGACCGCCGGCTATGTCTATGGCGACCTGGTGGTCACCCAGGCCGTTCTGACCAAGGTCGATTTCGACGTCAACACGCCGCTGGGCTGGCCGATCGACGATGTCGCCGGCGAAATCCTGGATCGGGTCGCAAAGAACGAGATCAAGAAGCTGACAGGCCAGGTGACGCATCTCGGCCGCTGGGACTTCATGGGCATTCCGTTCAGCTACAAGGACAGCCTGGGCGAGTTCGACGCGGCGACGCCGGTGATCGAGGGACTTGCCGGGGTCGCCGCCTACACCGGCATCGCCCGCATCGGCATCGGCTAACAGGCAACGTCACGGCCGCCGCGGGAGCAGCCCAAGGTCTTTCCCGCGATGGTCGATCGTCTCGCCGGTAATCTTCCCCAGAACCGCGTCAAGCCTGTTAACGTGGTCGTGCAGGAGCGAGTAGGTCTCGTTGAACGGCTTCAGGCCGATGAAGCACTGCTGGACTGCTTTGCGGAAAGGGATCGCGGCGAGGACAATCGCCTCGATCTCGCTCTCGGTCAGTTTTTCGCTTCTTTTGGGTCTGCGTGGCATGTCCCAATCTTCCCGGAAAAATGGCATCCCCTAGTCATTGATGGCGACAAGCCTGCGCAGCTTGTTGCCGGCAATCAGACGTGGCTGCACCTGCAAAAGCGTGACCGAACCGCGACCTCGCTGGCATCGTTCAGCTTGGACAGGAAAGGGCATTGTCGGCATTAAGCATTTTGAACAAAACAGGAACAAATACCTTGCGGAGTCAATTCACGACGGTTCACGAAAATCGATCTTGAAACATGAATTTTCCCAACACATATCGAATGCGGGCCGGCACCGCTGTCGGCGTCGGCCTATCCAAAAACGCAAACTTTCGTTCGACTTGGAGGATCTGATGAGCGATCGGATGTTCGACAGCCCTGTTTTCGTGAAGGTCGGAAACAGTCTTGTTGAGGAGATAGCCTGCCTCGATGACGCCCTAGAATTTCTCTACGAATGGCCAAGAAACCGCCGTGGCCCGATCTACGAGACGGCCCTGAGAGCGTGCCAGCGCGCCTTCGACAGCGACTATCCGATTTCCGCCGCGCGGCAGGCATTCATCGGCTTTGCCAAATCCATCGACATACTGGAAGACGTCAGCGTCCCACTGCCGTGGATGATCGGCGGCAAGACGGGCGCAAGTGGCGTCGGCGTTTGACGGGAGGGGCATGCAATGCTGGCACAGCCGTTCAGCAAGCCCGTCCGCGTTTGGGTCGGTCTTGGTTTCCCGCGTCAGCTGAACACGGTTGCCGACGCCTATCAGTTCGCCATGGAATGGTGCGGCAACAGTCCGGAGCAAAGGGCTGCCATCAGAGCGTGTCGGGCTGCATTGGCAGGCGACATCGATGCTGAAACCGCCAGGGGTGTCCTTGTCGCCTTTGCGCGCAAGAAGGACATCCTTGTTCAGGACGGCGCAGCGCCGCCGCCGGCGGGATCGGGACAGCAGAGACACGTCTGACTTATGGTTCAAACGGCGGGTGGCGACGTAGGGTCGCCACCCCACTGCACATGGACATGCCATCGATGCCAAAAAACATGGCGATCAGATCGCCGGAAAGTCACGCCAATTCGCTTGCCTATGACGCAGAATGCCAAAGCGCCCTGACAGATCGTTTGGAAAGCCTGCTTGACGATGCCCAGGCTGCCGGCTGGGATCGCACCAAGGCAGCCGCAGCATTGATGTATCTGAGCGCAAAACGCCTGAGGTCATCGGCCGACTAGATGACGTTGTCCCAACCCTTTGTCATGGATGTCGTGTATGATCCGATCGCGGGCACATTCACAATGTCGAAAGGCTCCTGGAAGAACACCTATCCCATCTCCGATCTGCCTGAATGGCTCGATTTCTATCGAACTCAGCAGGTCATGTTTCCCCGCTACGCATCGCATTATCAGGATTCCGTCGACGCCCTGGAGAAGCTGACGGCAGACCTTCAAGCCAACGGGAGCACTCACGATGCCAAGCGGTGATGTGGCGGCCTGATATTCCATCTATCCGAGCGGTCACTGGCCGTCTCTGCGGTGAGGATGCAACCATGGTTGATGCCAAATATCTCAATCACAAGCTCGAATGTCCTTATTGCGAAACAATTCGCTTGCGCATTCCCGAGGATGTCGACCCTGGGACACCGATATCATGCGAGGATTGTGGCCAGTTCCTCGGAATCTGGGACGAGTTGCTGACGGACCTCGAAAAGCAGGGCGGGACCGACGGCGTTTTCCGATTGGACAAGGGCCGTATCAGGAAGATCGGATAGCCTTAAACGCCAGAGGTCTGCGTTACCGTTTTTTCGCCAGCAGATTGGCCTCTCGCAACAGCGACTGCCAACCATACCCGATGAGGGCGATGAGTTCTCGGGCTTCCTCTTCTGTTATGCTGGTTTCTGTCACGAGGCGCTGCACCAGCGGGTGAGAGCCAAGCGGTTTGTTCGGAAGGTCGGACATCTCAAGAAGTCCTTGTGCGCTCCTGTCGGTCGCGCTTCAGTTTCCGTTACAAGCAAGATCATCCAGATCGAGAGTGCTGCCGATGCGAACCCGTTGGCCGCCGGCAATTGCCACGTCAGACCACTCTCGCCTGTATCCGTTCCAAAGTCGAGGCGACAGGTTCCCTCCGTGCCGGAACAGGACCGGTGGCCTTGGCTCAGCCTTGTTGCTCAATTGCAGGTCACGCTTCGGTGGGCCGGGCTGCTCGATGCAGCTTGCAGCCTCCCCCATCATGAAGCGACGATCGCCAGGACGATGCCACCGACAACCAGCTTGGCGATCGAGCTGACCGGAAGCCCGGCAGCAACCAGACGACCGGTCGATCTGTCGGCCTTGCCTCCTGACGGGCACCGTCGGGCGGCAGCGCCCCGACGCCGGAGCCCCTTCCCCCGTCGCCAATGTTCCTTGCGGTCTGCTCGGCCTCGGTTTTCTTCTCGCTCGACGCACGCGCCGGTCCGACGGTTGCACCCTCACCCGCATCATCTGGAACAGACCTCGGCATCGGGCGTTGATCCGGCGTCAACCTATTCGATTTCAGGAGGTGCGCGACAGTGAAGGGTTTGTTGGGGCTCAATCTCCTGGGACGATGCGACGACGGCTTGAGCGACGGGTTCGAACAGTTGCTCCGTGCCGCGGCGCGCGAGGCGCAACGCGAGGCGACGTTAAGACGCCTGCTCGAAGCGGGTTGGTCACAAAGTGGCACCGCTTCGGAACCTGAGCCGACACCGGTCGTTGTCCCCGGGCAATACCTCAACCCCAGGAGCAACGACATGCCTAACAAGGAGAAGGGTCTCGACGACCTGTTCTACGACACGCTGCGCGACATCTATTATGCCGAGCGCAAGATTCTGAAAGCCCTGCCCAAGATGGCGCGCGGCGCCAGTTCGCCGGAACTGAAGGCCGCCTTCGACAAGCACCGCGACCAGACCGAAGGCCATGTCGAGCGTCTGCAGCAGGTGTTCGACCTTCTCGGCAAGCGCGCCCAGGGCAAGACATGCCCCGCAATTGACGGCATCATCGAGGAAGGCGAGGAAATCCTCGAGGAGTTCAAGGGCACCGCCGCCGGTGATGCCGGCCTGATCTCGGCTGCCCAGGCCGTGGAGCATTACGAGATCACCCGCTATGGCACGCTGCGCCGCTGGGCGGAGATCATGAAGATGCCGGACGCCGCCAAGCTGTTTGCGGCTACGCTCGCCGAGGAAGAAACCACCGACAAGGACCTGACCACGCTGGCCGACAGCAAAGCCAATCGCGAGGCTTTGGCGGCCTGAACCAGCCCACTCGCAAAGGGCTCGCCGGCACCGTCTGCGGGCCCTTTTTTGGTGCCGCCTGGCCGTCGACGAGCGCGCAGCACCGCTTCATCTTCATCGCGGACGCCGGCCCGGTGCATGGCCAGCAGAGGCTTCCACAGGTTCATGACGTTGGGTCCGAAGGATCGAGGCGCAAGGCAGGCATCGTCGTAGCGGCTCACCAGGAGTTGCGGTGCCGAAGGGCTGTCGGACAGACCGTCTCCCGATGCACGGCCGTTATGCTCTGAAGTCACGAAAACCTCGCAAACGAAAAGCCTGCCGTCCGCAAAGGGCAGGCTTTCGCATATGGGTAGAGAGTGGGAACAGAGCTACAGATCGATCGCGAGGGATCCGAACGCTACCTCGCCGCGCCTATTCTACAGTTGCTGCCAGGATCACCGTACTCAGCCGTCCACAATCGAATGCGGCGCGGATGTGAAGGCTGCCGCTGGATTTCTCCAATGCAACTGCCAATGCACTGGAATCGCTAATCCCCCGGCGGAATAGCGCCATCACACGTGTTGCTATCTCCTCACGATCACGGCCGCCCGCGACGCGATA
Source organism: Aminobacter ciceronei (assembly GCF_014138625.1). GTDB lineage: Bacteria > Pseudomonadota > Alphaproteobacteria > Rhizobiales > Rhizobiaceae > Aminobacter > Aminobacter ciceronei. The sequence goes on along the minus strand of NZ_JACJHY010000039.1, from coordinate 11,453 downwards.
CTTCGCGCAATAGTCATCGACCGCTCTGGTAAGAATGGTGAGTTGGGCGGAGTCCGCCATACCGTTTGCCAACATGCTTGCTTCCCTGGACAGGGCGAAAGCACGATGACCGCTTCCAAGCGCCCGTTTGCCTGTTGCTGATACGGACGACTTGATGACGATAGCCCCGCTCCCTGGTCCGCGCTATTCAATATGACGTACCGCGCCAAATCCAAAAACGGGCGGAGCCTCAACGCATGGAAGAGGCCCGCCGGCAAAGCCAACGGGCGCCAGCAACGTCCTCAGCCGCGGAAAATCAGCGCGGCACTTCCGGCGAGGAGAAGCCCGACCGGCCGCCCCCTGGAGAGGGGCGGCATCGCGCGGTCGGTGAAGCGCCCGCGGGGAGACGCCCGATCGCCGTACCTACTGGACGCGGTAATATCTGCCGTACCAGTCGACGAAGCGGACGAGCCCGTCCTCGATGGGCGTGTGCGGCAGCTCGCCGATCAGGTTTTCGAGGTCGCCGACATCGGCCCAGGTGCTGAGCACGTCGCCCGGCTGCAGCGGCATGAAGTTCTTCACCGCCTCGCGGCCGGTCGCGCGTTCGAGGATGCGGATCATCTCCATCAGATGTTCCTTGCGGCGGTTGCCGATGTTCATGACGCGATGCGGCGCCCAGCTGCCCGACGCCCCGCCGGCTGAAATGTCATAGTCGGGGTCGGGCATGGGCGGCAGGTCGATCAGCCGCACGATGCCTTCGACGATGTCGTCGACATAGGTGAAGTCGCGATACATATCGCCATTGTTGTAGATGTCGATGGTCTCGCCGGCGAAGATGGCGCGGGTGAATTTGTAATAGGCCATGTCGGGCCGGCCCCATGGCCCGTAGACGGTGAAAAAGCGCAAGCCCGTCGCCGGCACGCCGAACAGATGGCTGTAGGTATGCGCCATCAGCTCATTGGCCTTCTTGGTGGCGGCATAGAGGCTGACCGGATGGTCGGCGCCGTCGCGCGGCGAATAGGGCTGCTTCTTGTTGCCGCCATAGACCGAACTCGATGAGGCATAGATCAGGTGTTTCGGCTGCATTGCGCGGCAGTTCTCGAGGATGTTGAGAAAGCCGGTGACATTGGCATCGACATAGGCTTGCGGATTGTCGAGCGAATAACGCACGCCGGCCTGTGCGGCGAGGTTGATGACGATCTCGGGCCGGCATTCGAAAGCGGACGTCACCGCCGCCGCATCGGCCAGATCGGCCTGGATGAAGCGGAAATCGCCATGCTCGGCGAGCAGCTGCAGCCGCGCGGCCTTCAGCGAGGTGTCGTAATAGTCGGTGACGCTGTCGAAGCCGACGACCTCGTGACCATCGGCCAGGAGGCGGCGGGCGACGTGGAAACCGATGAAGCCGGCCGTGCCGGTGACGAGAACGGTCATGAATTCACTGCTCTTCAAATGCAGAACGCCCCGGCCTTTCTAAGGCCGGGGCGTCCATTAATCCATCGCCCGTCAATCCATCGCCAAGCAAATCCACCGCCTGGCAGATCAAACGCCTGTCGAGGCGATCAGGCTTTCTTGGGCAGCAGCGCCCAGATCGCCGGAACGGCAGCGGCAGCCAGCGCCACCTTGATCAGGTCGGGCACGATGAACGGCACGACGCCGAACTGCCAGGACTTTTCCGCGCCGATCAGCAGCGACAGCCAGGAGAAACCGAGCGCCATCATGACGATTTCGGCGACCAGCATGACGCCGAGCATCTTGACGATGCTGCGGCCCCAGCCACGGTCGACGGCCCAGCCGACGATCGCCGCCATGGCGACGAAGCCGAGCAGATAGCCGCCGGTCGAGCCGAGCATGTAGGCAATGCCGATGCCCTTTTCGGGCGTGCTCTGGAACACCGGATACCCCATGGCGCCCTGCGCCATGTAGAGCAGCAGCGTCGCCACGCCGAGGCGCAGGCCATAGGCCGCGCCGATGCCGAGCACGGCCAGCGTCTGCAGCGACATGTCGACCGGTCCGAGCACGACCTTGGTCTTGGCCGAAGCGATGAGCAGCAGCGAGCCTGCAACGGCCAGCAACAGCTGCGTTGCCAGGCGCGTCGCGCCCTTTTCGGGCAATGCCGCCGAGATGAGTGCTGTGGAACTGGATGCAGCGGCCATGTAAATCCCCTTGTGGTATGCGCGCCGAGGCACGCTTTGCATGCCCCTGAAAATCGAACTCGATTTTCGCTGGGGATCATGCACCGATTCAAAACTGCTACAGCGTCCTTTGCGCCTCAACGCGCGGCACTGTAGTCATGGTTTTCCCTATATTGTCTTCCATGCTAAGCGGCAAACGAATTTGCCCAGGGCACCTCGAACCCACAGATATCGGCCGGCCATGTCTCTCGATTTCGACACACGCTTCGACCCTGCCTACGGCCAGCCTGTCACTGTTGCCGACGGCGTCATGCGGCTCACCGCCAACAACCCAAGCGCCTTCACCTTCCATGGCACCAACAGCTACATCATCGGCACCGACACGCTTGCCGTGCTCGATCCCGGGCCAAATGACGACGCGCATCTCGAAGCGCTGCTTGCCGGCATTGCCGGCCGCCCGGTCAGCCATATCTTCGTCAGCCATACCCATCGCGATCACTCGCCGCTGGCGGCCCGGCTGAAGGCTGCGACCGGCGCCGTGACGGTTGCCGAGGGGCCGCACCGCTCGGCGCGTCCGCTGCGTATCGGCGAAGTGGCGCCGCTCGATGCCAGCAGCGACACCGACTTCGTCCCCGACGTCATCGTCGCCGACGGCCAGCTCGTCGATGGCGGCGGCTGGCGCATGCGAACGGTGCTGACGCCTGGCCATGCGGCGAATCACGCCGCCTTTGCGCTCGAGGGCAGCGGCATCCTGTTTTCGGCCGACCATGTCATGGCCTGGTCGACCTCGATCGTGGCGCCGCCTGATGGTGCGATGTCGGATTACATGGCGTCGCTCGACAAGCTGATCGAACGCGACGACAGCACCTATCTGCCCGGTCATGGCGGCCCGGTCGCCTCGCCGCAGACATTCGTGCGCGGGCTGAAAGCGCACCGTCAGATGCGCGAAGCCGCGATCCTCGAACGCCTCGCTGCTGGCGACAGCTCGATCCCCGACATCGTGCGCGCCATCTATCGCAACACCGATCCCAGCCTCTACGGCGCGGCCGGGCTTTCGGTGCTGGCGCATCTCGAAGATCTCGTCGGCCGCGGCCAGGCCGTCAGCAACGAGGCACCGGCGATCGACAGTCTCTATTCCCCAGCCTGAAAAACATCTGGTCAGAATAAATCGATCGTGCCTGCCAGGCCTATTGTTCGGGCGTCGCCGTGGTCGCGGTTCCGGCCTGGTTGGCGATTTCCTGGTCGAGCTCGGCCAGGAAAGCCGTGATCCGCGCGGCGTTTTCGCCGAGGTCGTGGCGGCCGTAGCGCGAGGCTGAGCGCATGTCGACAAAGGTCGAATCGCCGTCATCGACCATCCGGATGGCCACGTCGGAGGGCAAGGCCAGGATGAAGGTCCGTGCCACAGCCTCGATGTCGACTTCACCAGTGGCCTTGTCGGCGGCCGGCGGCGGCACGACGATCTCCCAGCCCTGGCGGGCGAGCACGGCCGAAACACTCTGCAGCACCTGGTCGAGCGACAGGTCGTAACGCCGCCCGGCAACCAGCGGATAGGACTGGGTCTGCAGGGTGCGCTCGCCTGCGGTCGGGATCTCGAGCCTGTTCATGGCGGAGGTGCGCAGCGAGGCCGCCGCCGTCAGCGCCGGCGGGTCATCGACATCGGTCGAGATGTCGCGCAGCATCGGCAAGGTGGCGATCTGGTAGGCGACAAAACCGAACGGCGCCAACACCACCAACGCCAGCAGGGCACCGAAGGTCAGGTCGTGCCCGCCGCGATCGCCGAATTTCCACAGCCGCGAAAAGGCAAAGCCGGACAACAGCAACGCAAAAGCGGCAAGCAGTGCGACGATGCCGAGCACCCAGAAGAACGCCGTGGTGTCGACGAGGCCGCGGCGATGGCCGAGAACCACTGTTACCAGCAGCACGGCCGCAAACGATGCCATGCCCCTGGACAGACCGGCCGAACGCGTGGTGCGCACCTCATGATATCTCGTCTGGAACTCAGCCATGGAACCCCGTTACCCACCCAGTCTAAATGGCAGCACTGCCGTCCCCACGGCAGACGTCGCTGCCTGGTCAAACTAGAAGGTTTCCGGCTGCGGTTGAAGCGGAAAGGCGGCTCATGCCCCCTTCCCGCACATGAACTTGTCTATGCCGCAGTGTCCGTCGGCAGGCGATAATCCCTGAATTTCTCGCGCAGCGCCGTCTTCAGGATCTTGCCGGTCGCGGTATGGGGGATTTCGTCGACGAAAGCGACGTCGTCGGGCATCCACCACTTGGCGACCTTGCCGTCGATGAACGCCAATATGTCGGCTTTATCAGGCTCCTTGCCCTGCTTGCGCACGATCACCATCAGCGGACGCTCTTCCCAGCGCGAGTGCCTGACCCCGATCACCGCTGCTTCCTGAACGTCGGGATGTCCGACCGCCAGGTTTTCAAGCTCGATCGAAGAAATCCACTCGCCGCCAGACTTGATCACGTCCTTGGAGCGGTCGGTGATCTGCATATAGCCATGTTCATCGATATGGGCGACGTCGCCGGTATCGAACCATTCGTCGGCGTCGAACTGCTCGGCGCTGGCGCCGCCGAAATAGGAGCCGGATACCGCAGGACCGCGCACCTTGAGCCGGCCGAAGGTCTTGCCATCCCAGGGCAGTTCGTTGTTGTCGTCGTCGGTGATCTTCATCTCGACACCGAAGGGCGTGTAGCCCTGCTTCTGCTGGAGGTTCAGCCTGTCGTCGCCTTCGAGCTCGTCATATTCGGGCTTGATGGTGCAGAGCGTGCCGAGCGGCGACATCTCGGTCATGCCCCAGGCGTGGATGACCTCGACGCCGTAATTGCGCTCAAACTTCTCCGTCACCATGCGCGGGCAGGCCGAGCCGCCGATCACCACCTTGTTGAGATGCGGCAGCTTCTTGCCGGTTTCCTCGAGGTGCTGCAGCAGCATCAGCCAGACGGTCGGCACGGCCGCGGTGAAGGTGACACGTTCGGTGTCGAGCAGTTCGTAGATCGAGGCGCCGTCCATCTTGCCGCCGGGCATGACCAGCTTGGCGCCGACCATCGGCACGCTCTGGGCCAGCCCCCAGGCATTGGCATGGAACATCGGCACCACCGGAAGGACGACGTCGCGCACCGAAATGCCCATGGCGTCAGGCATCACGGCGATCATCGCATGCAGCACGTTGGAGCGGTGGCTGTAGACGACGCCCTTGGGGTCACCTGTGGTGCCCGAGGTATAGCACATGCCGGCCGCCGCATGTTCGTCGAGCGCCTTCCAGGCAAAGTCGCCGTCGGCTTCGGCCAGCCACTCCTCATAAGCCATGACATTGGGCAGCGCCGTCGGCGGCAGATGGGCGGCATCGGTCAGGACGACGATCCGCTTCAGCGACGCGACCTGCGGCGCGATCTTTTCGACCAGCGGCATGAAGGTCAGGTCGACGAACAGCGCCTGGTCCTGGGCATGGTTCATGATCCAGACGAGCTGCTCGGGGAAAAGCCTGGGATTGAGCGTGTGATAGACGGCGCCCATGCCCATGATGCCGTACCAGGCCTCCATGTGCCGCGCCGAGTTCCAGGCCAGCGTGGCGATACGGTCGCCGAGCTTGTAGCCGTCACGCTCCAGCCGTTGCGCCACCTTGAGCGAGCGCGCGCGCAGCTCGACATAGTTTGTGCGAACGATGGGCCCCTCGATCGACCGCGTCACGATCTCCCGGTTGGGATGCTGCCGTGCGGCGTGGTCAATGATCTTGTGGCACAATAGCGGCCACTCCTGCATCAGTCCGAGCATGTGGATCCTCCCAGATCTTGTCAGGCCATTTTGGGCGCAATGGCTGGATTGTCCAGTCCGACCAAGGGGAAAGCCAAGCCGGCAAATCCAGCGGCCATATTGCGGCCACGGTCCCGGTTAACCTTTGTTACCGGCTGGCGGGATGGGCAAGATATTGTGAGGCATCACATGGATACGCATCCCCGCGCGGAAGACGAAGGCCTGCCGCAGCACGAAGCGTCATCGCAGGAGCCAGAGGCTCAACTGGACAATGTTGCCGAAACGGTTCAGCCGGAGCTGATCGCAGCCCCGGAGCTTATCGCAACCGAAGAGATTTCGGCCGGCGACGAGGCTGCCGACGTTTCCGCCGCCCAGGTTTCCGTTGCCGAGGCAGAAATCGTCGAGGCCGCATCCGAATCGGTCGCGGAAGCTGCGGCCGATGTCGAGCTTTCGGCGGAGGAGCTGTCCACCGAAGCTGCCGTGGTTCCCGAGGCTGCGGAAGCGCCTGAGCTTGCGGCGGAAACATCAGCCGAAGGTGAAGTTGAGGCGGAAGCGCCGGCCGCCGAGGAAGCTGCGCCCGTCGTGCTTGGCCCCGAGGAGCTGGCCGCGCAAGCGCCGGAGGACGCCGGACCGGCAACCATCGCCGCCCCCTCGATCGCTCCAGGCAGCGTCTCGGAATCGGAATTCGCCGACATGGTCGACGATGCGCTCGAGGCCGTCGGCGGCATCCTGCTGTTCAAGATGCGCCTCGACGAGGCCGGCGAGGACAGGCATGTCGCGGCGGCATCGATCGGTGACGGCGCCAGGCGCCAGTTCCTGCTGCTTTCGCTGCCTGTCACCGGCGGCAAGCTCAAGGTCGAATCGGCCAGCCGCAGCAACAGCCCATTGGCAAAACTCGCCGAAGCCTATGTCGGCGTGGTCGAGGCTTTCCGCGCCGCAGCGTGAAGCGGCGGCGCGACGGCATCAGTTCGTCGTGTCGTCGGTACCGTCATCTTCGACATCGTCCAGCCGCACGAAGGTGTAGCCCTTTGCCTTCAGCGCCAGCAGGCCCTTGACCAGCCCGCCGCCTGCCGCGTGGGTCGGCTGGTTGATGTGGGCGATGATGACGTCGCCATCCCTCGCAGCTGACACGCGGCGCTCGGTTTCGCGCGCACCGAGCAGCGAGCCGCCGTCGCCATTGATCGAATAGCCGGCGATCCTGAAGCCGAGACTGCGGATCAGTGCGATCGAGCTCTTGCTGTATTGCGCGGTAGCGCCGCGGAACCACTTCGGCGCCGGCCCGCCGCGCTCGGTCAGGGCCAGAGCGCCGGCCACGACCTCTGCCTGCACGGCCTCGCTGCTGCCGGCGCTTTTCAGCCCATAGATGCTGTGTGGCGTGTCGACCGCCGGCACATGCTCGGCGCCGTGATTTTCCAGCTCGAACAGCTCGGGATGCGCCCGCATGACGGCGAGCGCCTCGGCGTTGCGCTTCAGCCACTTGCCGGTGACGAAGATCGTCGCCGGTATCTTGTTGTCGACGAGTGCCGAGAGGATGCGGGCGTCTGTCTTGCCGCCGCAGGCGTCGAGCGTCAGCGCCACGCGGGGGGTGGCTTCGGTGGAAGGCCTGAGATGCAACCGCGGTTCGAGAAGTGCCGCCGAGGCTGAAGACCCCATCAGCGCCGCAAAACCGACGCCAATCAAAAACCTGCCGAGCCTGCGCATGCGAATTTCCGGGAAATGCAGTCTGGAATCGCGGCCACTGGCACCCCAATCTTGGCGCGATGATGACCGTGACGGCTATTTGGCTGAGGTGCCGGACGCGTTGAAGACGATGCCGCACCGGCGTTGCTGCCGAACAACGGAACCAAGCGGCGCAATGCCGTCAGCCATCACGGTTCGAAATCGGCGTCTGCCTGGCGAGGTCAGCAGATGCGATCGGTCATACCCAATTTGCAAATGGGTATGACCGATCAAGTTGCCTTGGAACGCTTTAGCGCTGCGCCTTGACCGCCGACTGCGCGGCGGCAAGCCTGGCGATCGGCACGCGGAATGGCGAGCAGGAGACATAGTCCAGCCCGACGCTTTCGCAGAAGTGGATCGAGGCCGGGTCGCCGCCATGCTCGCCGCAGATGCCGAGCTTGATTTCCGGCCGCGTCGCCCTGCCCTTTTCGGCGGCGATCTTGACCAGTTCGCCGACGCCGTCGACGTCGAGCGAGACGAACGGGTCCTGCTCGATGATGCCCTTCTGGCGATAGGTCTCGAGGAAGGACGCGGCATCGTCACGCGAGATACCGAAGGTCGTCTGCGTCAGATCGTTGGTGCCGAAGGAGAAGAATTCGGCCGCCTCGGCAATGACATGGGCGCGAATGGCCGCGCGCGGCAGCTCGATCATCGTGCCGACGAGATAATCGATATTCACGCCCGTTTCCCGCATCACGCTCTGCGCGACCTGGTCGATGCGCGCCTTGACGTAGTCGAGCTCCTTCATCAGGCCGACCAGCGGCACCATGATCTCGGGCACGACCGGGCTGCCGGTCTTCTTGCCGGCCTCGACGGCCGCCTCGAAGATGGCGCGCGCCTGCATCTCGGCAATCTCCGGATAGGAGACGGCGAGACGACAGCCGCGATGGCCGAGCATCGGGTTGAACTCGTGCAGCGCCTCGGTGCGCTGGCGCAGCTTGTCGGCCGAGACGTTCATCGCCGCCGCGACCTCGGCGATCTCTTCCTCGGTCTTGGGCAGGAACTCGTGCAGCGGCGGGTCGAGCAGGCGGATCGTCACCGGCAGGCCGGCCATGATCTCGAACAGCTCGATGAAGTCCGAACGCTGCATCGGCAACAGCTTGGCAAGGGCGGTGCGCCTGTCCTTCTCGGTGTCGGCGAGGATCATCTCGCGCATCGCAACGATGCGGTCGCCGTCGAAGAACATGTGCTCGGTGCGGCATAGGCCGATGCCTTCGGCGCCGAAGGAGCGCGCCATGCGCGCATCGGCCGGCGTTTCGGCATTGGTGCGCACCTTCATGCGGCGCGCCGCGTCTGCCCACTCCATGATGGCGGCGAAATCGCCTGACAGTTCCGGCTGCAGCATCGGCACCGAGCCCTTCAGCACCTGGCCGTTGGAGCCGTCGATGGTGATGACGTCGCCCTTGCGGAAGGTGTGACCCATGGTGATCAGCGTGCCGGCGCGATAGTCGACGCGCAGCGAACCGGCGCCCGAAACGCAGGGCTTGCCCATGCCGCGGGCAACCACCGCGGCGTGGCTGGTCATGCCGCCGCGCGTCGTCAGGATGCCTTCCGAGGCATGCATGCCGTGGATGTCCTCGGGGCTGGTCTCGATGCGCACCAGGATGACCTTGCGCCCGGCCGACTTCAGCTCCTCGGCTTCGTCGGAGGAGAACACGATCTCGCCGGTGGCGGCACCCGGCGAGGCCGGCAGGCCGACGGCGATGACCTCGCGCTGCGCCTTGGGGTCGATTGTCGGGTGCAGCAGTTGGTCGAGCGCCGACGGATCGATCCGGCAGATCGCCTCCTCCTTGCTGATCAGCCCTTCGCCGGCCATTTCGGCGGCGATCTTGAGTGCCGCCTTGGCGGTACGCTTGCCCGAGCGGGTCTGCAGCATCCACAGCTTGCCGCGCTCGATGGTGAATTCGAGGTCCTGCATATCGCGGTAATGCTGTTCGAGGCGATTGGAGATCGCAACGAAGGTGTTGAACGCCTCCGGCATCAGCTTCTGCAGCGAGGGCTTGTCGGAGCCGGCGGCGATGCGCGCGGCTTCGGTGATGTTCTGCGGCGTGCGGATGCCGGCAACGACGTCCTCGCCCTGGGCGTTCACCAGGAACTCGCCATAGAGCATCTTCTCGCCGGTCGAGGGGTTGCGTGTGAAGGCGACGCCGGTCGCCGAGGTCTCGCCCATATTGCCGAACACCATGGCCTGGACGTTGACCGCCGTGCCCCAGCTCTCGGGAATGTCGTGCAGGCGGCGATAGGTGATGGCGCGGTGGTTCATCCAGCTCTGGAACACTGCACCGATGGCGCCCCAAAGCTGCTCGTGCGGATCCTGCGGGAAGGCGCGACCGAGCTCTTCCTCGACCTTGGCCTTGTAGAGCTTGATGACGTCCTGCCATTGCGGCGCGGTGAACTCGGTGTCGAGTTCGTAGCCGAGACGGCCCTTCTCGTCTTCGAGCAGTTCCTCGAAGACCTCATGGTCGAGGCCGAGCACCACGTCGGAATACATGGTGATGAAGCGGCGGTAGCTGTCATAGGCAAAACGGGCGTCGCCGGCGTCGGCCGCCAGCGCCTCGACGGTGACGTCGTTGAGGCCGAGATTGAGCACGGTGTCCATCATGCCCGGCATCGAGGCACGGGCGCCCGAACGCACCGAGACGAGCAGCAGCTTTTCAGGGTCGCCGAAACGGCGGCCGGTGATGGCGCCGACAGTGTCGAGGGCCGCCCGGACGTCGGCTTCGAGCGTCGCGGGATAGGCGCGGCCATTGGCATAAAACCAGTTGCAGGCTGCCGTGGTGATGGTGAAACCGGGCGGCACCGGCAGGCCGAGACTGCACATCTCGGCGAGATTAGCGCCCTTGCCGCCGAGCAGGTCGCGGTCGCTGGACCGTCCCTCCGCTGCACCGTCGCCAAAACTGTAAACCCACTTGGTCATGCCTTCTCCTCGCCGACTGAGTGTGGAGCCGGGCGGTGGCCGCCGCCTGCTTCTGCGGCGAGCGATAGGATGCTGCGCTGCGAAAGGCAAGGCACTGTTCCGTCACGGAATGTCCTACAATCGATTAATGAACCGGGACTGCGACACCCTTGCGGCCACCCCTTGCCTCATATAGAACATATCAGGAACGAATATCGGAGACGACCATGCGCAAGACCGGCAAGCTCGACTACATCGAAATGGCGGCGGTTGGCGGCACGCTCGACCATGTGAAGTCCTTCTACAGCGCGGCTTTCGGCTGGACCTTCACCGACTACGGCCCCGATTATTCAGCCTTCGCGGAAGGCCTCGACGGCGGTTTCCAGGCGGAAGTCCCGGCCAAGCCGCTACCTGTACTCTATTCCGAGGCATTGGAAGACAGCCTTGCCGCGGTCGAAGAGGCCGGCGGCACCATCGTCAAGCCGATCTTCTCCTTCCCCGGCGGCCGGCGATTCCATTTCGTCGATCCGGCCGGAAACGAGCTCGCCGTCTGGGGCGAATGACCGCCATAGCTCCGAGGGGGCAGCGTTGCAGAGGCTCGGCAATCGCCGACACGTCGGCGCATGCGATTCGGTCGATTCGAGCCTAATGCGACCAGCCCCCTGGGCCGCTCATACCTGCCGCAAGATGATGCGGAAAGCGGCAAGGCTACGATTGTGCTTTTGCCGCGCGCTGCATATAAGGCGGCTGTCGATTGACTCGCTTCGGCCTGCTGCCGAAGCGTGTTGGGGCGTCGCCAAGCGGTAAGGCATCGGTTTTTGGTACCGACATTCCCAGGTTCGAATCCTGGCGCCCCAGCCACAATTTTCGTGTACAGCCCGAAGACATAGGTAACAGTTTGTACCTAAGACATGGGTGACAACCTCGTGCCGAACGGGTTGTCGATGGTCTGCAGGGTCCTCTG
>NZ_JACJHY010000038.1 GCF_014138625.1 Aminobacter ciceronei | reverse complement strand
CCGCGCCTCCGCCGGTTGCTTTCACCGCGCCTCAGGGCGTAACAAAAACGGCCGAGGCTCTAATCGCCAATGGATGACAGTTCAGTGGCAGGTCACCACCTCTCGCTGCACTACCTGTGCCGAGCCCCACTGGCACCCGCTGGCGAATACAGCCTCCAGCAACAGCAGCTTGCTCGCCCATCTGGGCATTTGATGGGATATGCGCCACTCCGAGGCCAGTTGCTCGAAGGCGGTTTAGGTCTTCAACGTCAAGACTGGCAGGATTTGCCAGAACGTCTCCATGTGGTGCAAACCCTCCGCCGACCAACTGCGCGAAGGGGTCGCCATATGCCTGCCGTTGAGAATGATCAAAATCGGTGAAGTGTATTGGCACCCCGGCAGCCCGCGCGAAAGCAACTACGCCCTCCAACGATCCACACAGATCGCGACCTCTGATTGAAACTCCGATCGCTGACGAGATTCCACACTTGGCGTATTGCCCGATAGCGCTCAGGTCGTTTTGGATCTGAGCCAAATCGTCACCGACAAGGGGCGCGACGGTAGCCCGTATCCCAACCCGAGCGACAGCCTCGGCCGTAGCATCGGCGTAGTGAAATACGTCCGCAAAGGTGGTAATTCCTCCGCGGACAAACTCAATGCAAGTGAGTTGCGCAGCAACAAAAGTCGACCAGCTGTCGATCACCTCGACATACCGCTTGGCAATAGAGCTGACCCGATGAAATGGCTTGTCTACCGCATACGCTCTAATCAGGTTCATGCCTGCTTGAGCATGGACATTGACCAACCCTGGTAGAATGACCTGTCCGCCGCAATCCAAGACTCGTTGAGCGCTGAACCTGCGGTCTATCTCACTGCTAGCCCCAACTCCGACAATACTTCCACCTCGCACTGCAACCGAGCCTGGAAAAATCAATGTCCTAGGTGGCGCGATAGGCAGTACTGCGCCCTGGCTCAGAATGAGATCGCATGGCTCCTTCATTGCGTTACCTTCCGCAGACCAAGCGTCCGTTCTGGAGATAATTCGCCTCAGCCTCTGCATCGGCGGATACGCTGCCACTTTTCCAGGAACGGGGCTAACTTTGCCCCCCACCAGGCGGGCCATCCCCGCTGGCAACGCCGCCCAAATGAGCGCCGGCGCGTCACCGCGCGCTAGCTCACAGCGCTCATGACAGTAGTTTTGTTTGGCAACCGTTCGGTTCTAAGACCCAGATATTCTAGAGAGGGGCTCAGCGGCGGGGCTGCCGCAAGCAACGATCGCGTATATTCGTGCTGCGGATTACTAAAGATTTGCCTCGTTTCGCCAGCCTCGACAATCTTCCCACGATACATAATTGCTATTCGATCCGAAATGCGCCTAACTAGTGACAAGTCATGGGTAATAAATATATAAGACAACCCGTATTCCTGTTTTATTTCCTCGAAAAGGCGCACAACGGTTGCCTGAACAGACAAGTCTAGACCTGACGTTGGTTCATCCAGTATCAAAATACGGGGATTCAATATCAAACTTCTTGCAAGTCCAATTCGCCTTTGCTGTCCGCCCGAAAGTTCGTGCGGGTACCGGATCTTAAAAGCCTTATCCAAACCAACTGCCGACAGCATCCGATCGATGATTGCTTCGCGATCTTCGCTTGAAAGCGCTGGCTGGTGAATTATCAATGACTCGTGCAGCGAACGCCCCACACTCCACCAAGGATCCAGAGCCGCTCCAGGATCTTGGTGCACATACTGGATGTCCGCACGGATTCTTCTGGCTTGCCGTTTGTCCACCCCGGAAACCGTCGTGCCATCCAGACGAATTTGTCCCGCCGATTCACGTATGATCCCCAAAACGGTTTTAGCGAGCGTACTTTTTCCGCTCCCGGACTCTCCGACGATGCCAAGCACTTCCCCTTGCGCGAGACTAAAGCTGACATCGTCTACGGCACGCGTTCCAGGAGTTGTCTTGAACAGGCTCTTTCCCCCAGCAAACTCTGTTACAAGATGCTCTACCTCAAGAATTGCCATTACACCCTCACTCCTTGATCGAGCAAAACACAAGCCACATCACGCTGCCCGCCAACTGGCTTCATCAGCGGCGGCCTCTGTTCACTGCACGCTGGACGACATGAGGTACATCTCGGCCCGAAGCGGCATCCCGGGGGAGCGAAGATCGGTGAGGGGACAGTTCCAGGAATCCCAACTATCTCATCGCTGAGTTCAGGATGGCAGGCCAGAAGACGTTTCGTGTAGGGGTGGATGGGGGTGTGGATAATGTCTTTGGCAGTGCCATTTTCCATGGTTTGCCCGGCGTACATTACGGACACGCTGTCACACATTTGAGCTACTACACCGAAGTCATGAGTTACCAGAAGCATCGAGGTTTTGTCGTCTTCGATGAGTTCTCTAAGTAGAATTAGGATCTCGCGCTGTGTCGTGACATCGAGGGCAGTTGTAGGTTCGTCAGCAACGATCAACTTGGGACGTGAAGACAAGGCCGAAGCAATCAGTATTCGCTGTCGCTGGCCGCCTGAAAACTGATGGGGGTAACGCTCGAACGCGTCCTCGGGATCGGGAATCTGCACTGCTTTGAGCATTTTTATCAAATGTTCACGGTGGCGCTGCCTGGTATTTCCACCAATGTATCCTGGCGGTTCGCCGGGCAGGCCACTCCAACGCAGAATTTCCATCATTTGGACCCCAACCTTGAAAACAGGATTGAGAGCGGTAAAGGGATCCTGCGGAATGAAACCTATATCTTTGGCGGCATGCCACGTGCGACGCGTCGCGGACCCGAGGAGGTCCAGGCCGCCGAACTTGATTTCTCCACTCACTATTTCAGCTTGGTTGGGTAGGATGCCTAGTATCGCCTTAATAAGCGTCGATTTCCCACAGCCCGACTCCCCCACAAGCCCAACCACTTCACCTTCTGCTACCTCAAAAGTGACGCGATCCAGGATTTTTGCGGTTCCTTCATCTGTCGGAATAACCAACTGGAGGTTTCGAACGCTCAGGAGAGGAAGAGTATCTTTCATCGCGATCGCCTCAACTTAGGATCTAATATGTCGCGCAAACCGTCACCGAGTAAGTTGAAACCCAACACCGTAATGAAGATCGCTAAACCCGGGAAAAGCGCCAGCCACCAGCTTTCTGGGAGGAATTGACGGCTCTCTGCAATTGCGAGCCCCCAGTCTGGGCTTGGCGGTGTCGCACCAATACCAAGGAAGCCCAAGGTCGCTGCCGTGAGGATTGCAAATCCTACCCCGATGGTGGCGCGAATAATGATCGCGGGCGCCACGTTCGGCAGAAGATGAAGCACAGCGATACGAAACGGACTTGCACCGAGCCCCTCTAGGGCCTCGACATAAAGAGAAGTCTTCTGGTGTCGCACCTCACCATAAACGGTTCTAGCAAATGCTGGCCAATATGTGAGCGCGAGGGCAAGCATCGCACTCTCCAATCCTCGCGACAGAATTTGCGCGATCGCAAGAGCCAACACTAACTGCGGCACCGCAAGAAAAATGTCGGTAATCCGCATGACTACTTCGGAACCAATTGTTCGCGTGTAGCCCGCATAGAGGCCAATCGGAACTCCGATCAACATAGACGCGGCGACGACCCCAACTCCGACCAGGAGCGCGGAACGCGCTCCGATGATCACACGAGAATAAACGTCGCGCCCCAAATCATCGGTCCCGAACGGATTTTGCGCGGATGGGGGTGAAAGCCTTGCCAGCAGATTCGAGTCATAGACATCGGATGGGCCGGACACCAGCCACCAGCCGAATACTGCGACTGTCAAGATCGACATCACAACTATCAGGCCGAATGTAGCGGGCAAATCACGGGAGAACTTCTTCACAACCATAATTTCCCCTACCTCAAACGCGGATCGATCATCGCGTGGATAACATCAACAATGATGTTGACCAGCGCATAAATAACTCCAACTACTATCGTTACCGCCAATATCACCTTGTAGTCGGACGTGAATATTGCGTTCACCAAGTACGACCCGATGCCTGGCCAATCAAATATCATCTCGACGACAACAGCTCCGGATATTAGAGAGCCGAAAAGAAGTCCAAGCTGCGTTACCGCTGTAATTACCGAATTTCGTAGTACATAAGGAACAATAATTCGCCTGAACGGAACGCCCGTTGCATGCTGGTACGACACATATTCCTTGGTCAGATTCTCCAACATCGAGGACCTGGTGAAGCGAGCCACGGTGGCGAGCCCACCAAACGCAAGGGTAATTGCTGGAAGGGTAATGTGACGGACAGCATCTCGGAACGCTGAGAAGTTAAGCGTCAGAATCGAGTCAAGCAGGTAGAGACCTGTAATCTGAACCG
The DNA here is from genome assembly GCF_014138625.1 of Aminobacter ciceronei. Lineage (GTDB taxonomy): Bacteria > Pseudomonadota > Alphaproteobacteria > Rhizobiales > Rhizobiaceae > Aminobacter > Aminobacter ciceronei. The sequence goes on along the minus strand of NZ_JACJHY010000038.1, from coordinate 46,501 downwards.
GCGGCACCATTTCAGGCGGAATCCGCCCCCGTACTGGAAACCACCCAAGCACCATCGCAAAGACCAACTGAAGCATGATCGCGAGCCAAAACGTGGCAATCGCAAGGCCCGCGACGGAAATCATCCGGGTTACGTGGTCGATCGGCGAGTTGTGCCAAACCGCTCCCATGGTGCCAAGTGTAATGCCACCGATAGCCATAAGCACCAACGACACCAAGGCCAGCTCGATAGTGGCGGGTAACCTCTGAGCGATATCCTCCAAAACAGGCCTGTTGGAATACATAGACACACCAAGATTTCCAACCGAAACCTGCTTCAGATACATTCCGAATTGAACGTACACGGGCCGATCAAGGCCATATTCTTTCCGAACCGCTTGTATGTCTTCGACACTTGCATTTTCACCTGCAAGAATGGTGGCCGGATCGGATGGCGCAAGATAAAGCAATGCATACGTTAGAACTAGAAGTCCTAGTATAACCGGAAACAACGAAAGAATTCTACGACATATGAATTCAAGCATTTTGGCACTCGCTTGTTCCTAACTTCTTTCATCCCTCACTGCCCAAGCGACATCCATCGCAACTCGCCACCCGCGCCGACTGGCGTGAAATGGAAATTGTTAACCCGCTTATTAATTCCTCGCAGTTGAATAGTGTTGTACACCCAGATATCTGCAGCATCTTTTACTATGATACGCGATGCCTCTTCATATAGGCTCCGACGATCTTCTTGAGAGAGCGCGGAACGCGCCTTTCCAAGGATTTCATCCACCTGAGCATTCTCATACCAGGAGGATGCCTTCCACGTTCCATGATAGCGGCTGTCGTACATTTGACCGATCCAGTTTTCCGGATCTGCAAAGTATGTTGATACCCAATGAACCCACATGTCCGGCGTAGACTCGGGAGTTCCCATGCTACCAGCCAGCGACGGAAAGGTCGCAGGGATGATTTCAATGTCGAGGCCAAGCTTGCGAGTTTCCGCCTGCAGAACTTGCCCCGTTTGTGCCATTTGCACATGTTCGGATGGGGCAAAGAGTTTCAATTTGCGGTCGATTGGTGCCCCTTCTGCCTTCGCTCGATCACAAAACTCCTTCGCCTTAGACATGTCGAATGTGTATCCCTCGAGATCCTTGGGGGCCCCCCACAGATTTTGAGGAATTGGCCCCGGGTTCCGTACTGCGTATCCCTGCAAGATGGCCGCGATGTAACCATCATAGTTGAATGCGTAGCTTAGACACTTTCTGAAGTTGACGTTGTCAAATGGAGGCTTCTTGTTATTCATTCTGATAACAAGTATCCGCATCGATTCGTCTTTCGACACGCGTAGGCCTTCATCCGCTTCTACCCTCTTCACCTGGTCCGGCGGAAGAAAGGAGTCCGTCGCGTCAATTGCGCCCTTTAACAGCACTAAAACGCTAGTTGATGTCTCTTTGGATGGGCGAACTCTCACCGTCTCGATCGGGCGCGGATTGTCGCTCCAACCGTGAAAGTGTTCGGCGAAGCGGTGAACGTCCATAGCCTCCAGAGGCCGATAGGTCTTGGTGTCGAGTGCATATGCACCTGATCCTGCCTCATTTGATGAAAGCCATGCTGCACCCCAATCGTTGCCCACTTGGTGACTCGACAAGAGTCCTTCATTTACAATCGAGACCAGAGGCAACGCCGACAAGAACGGTGCATACCGCTCATTGAGCACGAACCGGACGGTTTCGTTGTCTGGCGCCGAGATATTCTCCGGCTTGAGATAGGAGCTGAAGGCGCTAGCTGGGCCACGGCCCATAGCTAGCAGGCGCCGAAAACTGTAGACGACGTCTGACGAGTCAAGGACGGTACCGTCATGGAACTGAACATCCTTCCTTAACTTGAATGTCCACGTTTTCCCATCTTGAGATACCTCATGGGCAGTCGCAAGCCAGGGGACTACCTGCGGCGGATTTCCCTCATAACGGTAGAGGCCGTCATACGTGTTGAGCATGTAAAATTGCATCTGGGAATGAGATGCCAAGTGCGGGTCTAGCGTTTCAGGAAGTAATTCTCCCCACACCATTTCATTTTTTTGCTCTGCGTTGGCGAATTGGACCGACGAAACAGCGATGGCTAGTGCCAAGGCCAGTGAACGATAAACTCCTACGTGTTTCATTATTTCCTCCCATTTAACTAAGCATTTGTTTTTATTTCTGGTATTGAACGCGGAACTCCCCCGAGACGATTGCGTCGAGAACGCCTCTTGCTACATCGAGATCATGCTTTGGAACGTGCTTGACGCGCGTCCTCTCGTATTCGACTTCTCTCACCGCCAGTATCTTGCGAAGCGCAACGCCTGCTTCAGAAAGCGCCAGAAGCCTTCCTTGCCCTCTGCTCACGTGCCCAGATGCCAGAAGCTGCTCAACAGCGGCCGTCGTCGCACTTCGCGATAGATAGCAAAGTCCGCAAAGCGCTTCGTCGCTGATGTTTGGATTGTTAAAAAGCTGGATAAGCACCCGTGTTTTCGGAATGTCGAGGCCGAGTTCTTGTCTATGACTTTCGAATTTTAGCGACATCGAATTAAATGCCCAATATAGACTGGGGAATAACTCGGCAGATTGCTTCTGCGCACCGTTTGTACTCGATCTGGGTAGCAGCGCTGGGTCTGCGGCCATCGCTGGATGATCTTGAGCGACGACATACCGTCCCTGGGAAAAGATCAGTGCCTCACCTGGGCTGGTTTCGAAATGCTCGACTCGCCCGACTACGATCATATGATCACCGCCCGGAAACATCGTATCGGTACTGCACTCGATAACTGCCAAAGAACCTTCGATCACTGGCGAACCGAACTTGCCATCCGTCACCTTCACCGAACTGAATTTGTCCTCACCAGATTTACTGAAGTGCTGAGACACATCAATTTGCTCTGACGACATAACGTTAATCGCGAAGTACTGCGCGCTCTTAAACGCTTGAAAGTTGGTCGACTGCTTACGGATTGACCACAAGATTAGGGGCGGATCGAGCGACACTGATGCAAATGAGTTCATCGTGATGCCAATCCGCACTCCGTCGACGCATGCGGTGACGACCGAGACCCCCGTCGAATATTGGCTTAGACAGCGCCGGAGGCTCTTTAGAAGATCCTCTGATTTGCTGGGAGATTGAAGAACCATCCTCTTTTTCCATTCACCAGAATTGTTTGACATTAGATCTGTGTGCCGAGCGGTAGCGCATTATTTCTCTTAGCGCGCTCCAATCCAAAATGATCTCTCAACGTTCTTCCAGTGTATTCTTTTCTGAAAACGCCTTTTTCTTGTAGAATTGGCACAACTTGGTCTGCAAATTCCGTCAGTTGATCTATAAAATAGGCAGGCATTACATTGAACCCGTCCGCAGCACCATTTTCAAACCAATCGATGAGCGTCGTGGCTATCGTTTCGGGCGATCCGCATAGCACCCAATGCCCACGCGATGCCGCTACGAGATTGTAAACGTCGCGCAAGGACATGTTTTCGCGCCGAGCTTTGGACAAAATTGCCCGCGCAAAAGCGTGACTGGTATCCGTAGATCCAGCCTCAGGTATTGGACCGTCTAGATTGTAGTCAGTTAGGTCGATGCCCAGTCTGTCGGAAAGAATGTGGATCCCGTTTTTGTTGTCCACGAAGCTCTGGAGCATGTTCAGCTTTTCTAGGGCCTCCTTGTCCGACTTGGCGACCACTGGCATCACCCCTGGCATCACGGTAACTGCATCGCGCGGCCTTCCTGAAGCCTCCACCAGACTTTTGAGGGCTGCGTAGTCCTTTTGTGCCTCGCCAAAGTCTTGGACTACGGAGAAGACGACATCGGCTACTCGTGCGGCCAGAGCTCTTCCCGCCTCCGAACCGCCCGCCTGAATTACAATAGGACGGCCTTGCGGCGAGCGGCCAATGTTCAGCGGACCTTTGACTTTGAAATACTGCCCCTCATGCCCAAGGGGACGTACCTTTTCGGGATCGATGTAAGTTCCAGTTTGTCGATCAGCGACAATTGCATCGTCTTCCCAGCAGTCCCAAAGACCTTTGACGATATCGATAAACTCCCCGGCGATTTGGTATCGCTGGGCGTGATTTGGGTGCTCGACACCATAATTTGCGGCGGCCGCTGCATCCGTCGTAGTAACTGCGTTCCATGCAGCCCGACCTCCGCTAATGTGATCCAAGGACGCGAATGCACGGGCAATGGTGTACGGAGCGCAATAAGTAGTTGATGCAGTCGCCGCCAATCCGATGAACTTCGTCCCGCTGGCTGCCAGGGCAGCCAGGAGCGTCAGAGGCTCGAGCCGTGCAGCATAAGACGGATGTGCATACGGGTCTGAGCTCAACGAGTCTCCAACAAACACCATGTCAAATTTGGCGCGCTCAGCTTCAAGAACAATCGCTTTCAACGCCTCGAAATCTTGGTTGCTGGCTATAGCACCCGTAGGCCTCCAGCCCGCGATGTGACTTCCTGTTCCATGAAGGAACAGGCCTAGGTGCATCTTCCTCTTCATATGTCCCGCCTCTGTTTCAGAATACGCGCATATTGTTGCGCGCTTTTCTGCTCTAGCATCAAGGATCAATTTCGCTTCACTGCGCTGCCTCAAAAGCAGCGCGAACGCTCGAAGGCGGACCAGGCCTAGGCATCGGTCGTCAGGTTCGCACAAGAAGATGCCACGCTAGCGGGGCGACACGGCTTGCGCGTTTCGCGTCGCATTGTGGGACAGCAATCGAAGCGCGGTAGAAGATAGATCGATTGGGGGGCCACTATCCCGGCCTGTGGAGCCATCGCTCAACAGCAAGCGGACGCAGGCGATCTCACCAAGGTGCAAGTTTGGAAACATGGGTATGCTTCGCAAACTCGTTCCGCCCTGGCCGGGAGAGGAGCCAGGGCGGAACGGTACGTCAACTCCCCTCGACCCGCGGTGACCCAGATCCAGACGAAGAGTTGACCGCTTAGCCATTAGGTTGACCAAGCGCGGCACAATGCCATCTCAGCACTGCCAGCGCGCTAGGAAGCCTGGCTTGCGAACAGTATGGAGACGACGATGGCTTGTTCGCGAACGCCGTCTCAACGTTTCTTCTATCGAGGACGCACCCGCATCCTATCGGCAGCCTTTTCAAGCAACCTTCGAGGGATTGTCGGCGTAAGCTGCTGCATTCAGCGCAGAAAACTCACGTCGAAGCCGTTCTGTATCTGCGCCTAGTGCTGGCACCGAACCAAGTGTGGGGGCATTGCCGTTTACCACCGCTCCTGGCGCTAGCATCTGAACGGGCCCCGTCGGAGTATCGACGGACACATAGCGATTCTGCGGGTGCACGACGACCTCATCAAGCGTACTGACTCGCCCGAAGGCAATGCTTGCCTTCTGAAGTTTGGCCTCAAATTGATCTCGGTCCAAGGTCGAGATGATTGCCACGATCTCGCTGTCCAGCTTCTCACGGTTCTGCACGCGACGACTGTTGGAAGAGTATAGTTCGTCAGTGGCCAGTTCCGGCCGCCCGAGCCCCTCGCCGCAGAAGTTGACCCATTCACGCTCATTCTGAATTGAGAACAGCAGCGCCTTGCCGTCGGCGCATGTGTAAGCCCCATATGGCGCGATGGTAGGATGGTTCAAGCCGCTTCGAACGGGTGTCTTCCCGCCGTAAACGAACTGTAGATAGGGGACGTTCATCCAATCGGATAACGCGTGATAGAGCGACACGGCCACGTGGCGCCCCTCTCCTGTCTCCCTTCGAGCGTAAAGAGCTTGCAGCACCGCCTGCGTCGCTGTCATGCCAGCGGCAATATCGCAAACTGAGACACCCACCCGTGCCAAACCGTGCTCGTTACCCGTGATTGCGGAGAGACCACTCTCAGCCTGCACCAACAGGTCGTATGCCTTTGCCTCGCGCCGAGGACCCTCGTCACCGTACCCAGAGATCGAGCAGGTAATAAGCCGCGGGAACCTTTGACGCAGCAGATCCACACCAAAACCCATTCGATCGATTGCGCCAGGGGCGAGGTTCTGGATGAATACGTCGGCTCGGCTAACCATGTTCATAAGTACGGCTCTATCCGACTCTTGCTTCAGGTCGAGACAGATGGATTCCTTGCCGCGGTTCAGCCAGACGAAATACGCGCTTTCCCCATGCACCAAATGGTCATATTGCCGAGCAAAATCTCCTTCCGGCCTTTCAATTTTCAATACTCTGGCCCCCGCATCTGCCAACTTGCAGGACAAGTACGGTGCTGCAACCGCTTGCTCAATGGAAACAACCAGGATTCCTTCAAGATCTGTTTTCATCGCCCATGCCAATTATACAAGTGTTATTTTTGAAAGGAGCGTTTTGCCCGCTTTAATCACATTGCTGACATTCAGCAGAACAGCAAATAGTTAGGCCATAGGGCCGTCATACAGTATTGCTATCGCTTGGCACCCGAAGCGAGTTTTGCCTCAGAAGCCTGCTGCTCGGCCGGCTCTCGCAACGACGAGCTGTCCCGTCGGTTCCATAGCCCGTTGACGGGTCGGTCATTGTTGAGAAAATGCACGTATGACCCTGTCGTCGGATCAAACAGCAGTGCCTCCGGCGACATATCCGTCCAAAATGCCCAAATATCTGTGCTTTTCTGCCTCTGACAAAAAAGACGCTGTGAAACTGTTCCGAGCAATCTCCACGACTTGATCTTTAGATAGTTCAAGCTCATCGCAACACGCCTTGAAATTTTCGTTGATGTATCCGCCAAACAGAGATGGATCGTCGGAATTAATAGTTACTTTTACACCATGATTCATCAATCTCTTCAAAGGATGATCCCGAAGCGAATTGACAACATTCAGTTTTAGATTTGAGAACGGACAAAGAGTTAATGGAATTTGCTTAAGTGCAATTTCCTGAACAAGTTCCATGTCATCGATACAGGCGTTCCCGTGGTCGACACGATCTGCATTCAGCAGCGAGACCGTTTCTCGCACATATGACGAGGGCCCTTCCTCGCCCGCATGAGCGACGACTCGAAATCCGCTTTCTCGACAGGCACCGAAAAACCGGGCAAAGCGAGACGGAGGATTGCCCATCTCTGGTCCGGCAAGTCCGAATGCAGCGATCTGATCCCACCAAGGAGCAACCTGGCTCAAAAGATCGAAGGCCGCAGATTCCGGACGATGACGGTGAATGTTGACCATCAATCTTGAAGTTATCCCAACTTCCTTTTCGGCGTCGATACGAGCTCGCGTAATGCCGTCCAGTATAGACGCCATTTCCACACCTAATGGGATGAAACTCTGAAGACCGATGAATACTTCAGCATGAAGTACGTTCTGCTGTCGAGCACGCTTGAAGTACGCCATGGCCATTTCATAGAAATCTTGCTCATGACGCAGCACGCGACAGCCACCCCAAAATACAGCGAGAAAGGAATCTAGATCAGTGTAGCTGTACGCTGACCTAAGTTCATCAGCAGATGCCCAGGGCACATCTACCGAATTGCGCCTCGCAAGCTCCATCACCATTTCGGGCTCCAGGCTACCCTCCAGGTGCATGTGAAGCTCTGCCTTTGGCAAGCCATCAATGAAAGCGTAGAGGCCTTCCATGTGTTCTTCTCTTTCTGATCGGAAACGCTGGCCATCGCCGCGCAGTTCCTACTAGGATCAAAGCATGCGACAGCAATGTCGCTCGAACGCCAAAGCTCGCGGGTGCCTGAGTCGCGAACACCTAGCGCGTCGCGTCAATTGCCCCCAAAGGAACTATGGCCATTCCGGATACGTCGGCTTGCTTGCGTCGTATGACAACCAAGGCCTGGCATGAGACATCCACACGCTATGCGTTGGCACAACACCAGGGTCAGAATCAAAGGTGCCTGCGCGAACTACAACAACCTCAGGTTTTTGCGGACGCTCAGCATAAATATGTGTCCCGCAGGAAGAGCAGAACCATCGCAGCTTGCCGGGAGTAGATTCGTAGCTATTCAATGCGTCACCTCCACTCACAACTTGGAAGTCACTCCTTGCGACTGGTGCCGCAGTATTATGGTCTGATGCATGCGACTTACGGCAACTTTGGCAAAAGCAATGGAACATTGGTCCGTTCAGCTGCTTGACTTCATAGCGAACGCGTTGGCATTGGCATGAACCGTGAATTGGCAAGGTTGCCCTCCATCCTCAGATGTTGACGTCGTGAAAAGGTTCTCCGCCAGAACCATGAGGGCATTTAGCCCCATGGCCTGGCGGCTGCCGTCTATCGAGAGCAGCAGGGAATCCACGGGATCACGGACTAGACCGGACACCCCAGACTCAGCTCGTCGGCTTGGAACCTAGAGTTCGCCTGCGTCGATAGAAGTGGTCGCAAGTGCTGAGTCGGCAATGCCGTACTTTGCAAGCACCTTCGAATAGGTACCATCTGCGATCAGGGCGTTCATCGCGGCCTGAACCGCGTCACGAAGCTCAGCCGAGTTTTTGGAGAAAACCATCCCAGCACGCCACTCTCGGACAACCCCACCCAAGTTCCGGAACTTGTTCGGCTCAAGCTTCTTGGCATAAACGAGAGCCTCGGTAGTCACGATTGCCGCATCATACCTCTTCTGCAACAGACCAAGCTGCACAGGCAGATCCTCGGTAATCTCCTTGATTGGTTCTTTGCCTTTGTCCACGCATTCCGATTTGCTGACCTGCTTGATGACATCGCTGAAAACAGAGAGATAGCGGGCGTTCCCCACCGATCGGCCACACAAATCTGCCAGCGCCTGGATGTCTTTGGAATCCGCATCACGCACAAAGAACTGAGGTCCCGACTTGAAGAAATCGAGGAACGACAAGTTATCGCGCCTAAACGGAAAATCGTTCAGGGACCCGCCATGAAAATCCAGTCGACCCGTAGTCAGTCCAGGTACAATCTGGGCGAAACTAACATTGACATACTCGAATTTCGTTCCGAGCTTCGCCTCCAATGCGTGCAGCAGCTCAATATTCACACCGGTTGGCTTCTTGGTTTCCGGATCCGAATAACCCATCGGCGGATAGGTCAATTCAATCCCGACATTAACTACGCCTGCATCCTTAAATTTTTGAGGCAACTGGACTTCCTGAGCAAACGCGCCTCCAGAAAGCATAGCGCCCATAAATCCACTGATCAGTCCCAAGGTAATCCCGGCACGATTCTTCATATCATTCTCCTCCAAAAAATTGCCAACCACGCCGAGAGTTGCTGTCTAGGCGCAAGCGTCGTTGGCTCCGAGAACCTGATAGGCAAGGCCTGCTCCAGCAGTTCTCATGCGAGAGGCTGGGATAACTGATCAGTGCGCAATCCGGTCGTGCAGCCATCTATGCACTCTCCGCCGCATTGGATGTCCCAAACGGCCCACAGTCCAATAGATAGTCGCTATGGGGGACATGTGATAAAACTAGGCTACGACGAGCCAGTGGCCGCTGGCGCCGGCGGACCGCAGGGGTCGGGAGGCACCCTACGCTCCAGAGACATCTTGTGTCGTCACGATTGAATCGCGAGCGGCATCGAACCCAGGCAAACGGCCTGCAGACCGGTCTTTACGCCCTGCCTGGAAAGACGATCAGGTGGCATGCGCGCCATGATCCAGCTAACCCTCTAAGCCCTCCCAGGATCGCGCTCGCCGCCAGGATCACCGTTCGTCCTTGAGGATTCCTATGGCGGCCATGTGATCTTGTTATTTGACTCAGCGCGCAACGGTGGTGTGTTGGCGTACGGAAATTCGAATTGGGGCAGATGCTCCACAGTACGCATGGGAGGTTCTATGAACACGATATCAGCCACCAAACCAACGGGGGCGCCCATCAGCGCGTCACCCTATGTGGTTGCCAAGCACATACCGTACGCTCGCTATGTAATATCGGCGGCTCTCATCGTCGCCCTAGCTTTGATTGCACACGCGTTTGCGGTTGGTCAAATACAATGGCTTGTGGTGAGGCAATATCTATTTGATAGCGCCATCATGAATGGAATGATCAATACGATCATCCTCACGTTCTTTTCGATGGTTGCTGGTATTGCGCTTGGACTTGCAAGTGCACTAATGACGGACTCGCAAAATCCTTTGATGCGCTCCGTCTCCAGCGGCTATCGTTTCTTCTTCAGATCGATACCAATACTATTGCAGCTACTTATTTGGTATAATCTCGCGTTGGTCTTTCCTCGGATAGTGGTTCCTGGAATCGCATCATTCGAAACAACGCAAGTGATTACACCCTTTGTAGCAGCGCTTCTTGCTTTTGGTATCTCACAAGGCGCGTACACCAGTGAAGTGATCAGGAGTGGACTGCTCTCCGTTGGTCGCGGACAGGTTGAGGCCGCCAAATCGATCGGAATGACTAGAGGGGCGACCCTACGCCGGATCGTATTGCCACAGGCGATGAGGGTAATCGTACCTCCGCTTGGCAATGAAACCATCGGCATGCTCAAGTACACGTCCCTCGCCAGCATTATTCAGTACCAAGACATCGTCTACAGTACGCAAACCATTTATTACGCGAACGGCCTCGTTATTGAAATGCTGATTGTGTGCGCATTCTGGTATCTGCTCGTAGTTGCAACTCTGAGCTATTTCCAATCCAAAATCGAGAAACATTACAACAAGTCTAATCAAACTCATTCGAGCAGGGTGGAGAACTCCGTTGAAAAAGCTGGTTGAAATTAACAACGTCGTAAAGGCATTCGGTTCGTTCCAGGCGCTTCGCGGTGTTTCATTGGACATCAACGAAGGGGAAGTCGTCTGCATTATCGGACCATCGGGATCCGGCAAAAGCACCTTGCTTCGTTGCATCAATCACCTCGAGACGGTGGATGGTGGATTGATCAAAGTGGCCGATAACGTGATCGGTTATCGACTGACGGGTTCTGTATTGCACGAACTGCCTGACCGGGAAATCGCACAGCAGCGCGCCCAAATTGGCATGGTGTTTCAGCAATACAATTTGTTCCCACACAAGACGGTCACCGAGAACATAGTCGAAGGGCCGATTATAGTGAGGCGCAAGGACCCGGCCGAAAGCCGCGCAAAGGCCAAGGAGCTGCTGCAGCAGGTTGGCCTAGCAGAAAAAGCTGATTACTATCCAGGTCAGCTCTCGGGAGGTCAGCAGCAGCGCGTTGCAATTGCACGCGCCCTGGCAATGGAGCCCCGCCTGATCCTTTTCGATGAGCCCACATCAGCACTGGATCCAGAACTGGTCGGCGAGGTGTTACAAGTCATGCGTCGCTTGGCGGCCTCCGGGATGACGATGATAGTCGTGACGCACGAAATAAGTTTCGCACGTGAAGCCGCGGATCGTGTCGTATTCATGGATGGCGGCCAAATCGTCGAAGAGGGAACCGCTGACGAGCTGATATCAAACCCGCGCAATGAACGTACGCGCGAGTTTCTCTCCGCAGTACGGGCCTAGTACGGAAAACCCGGCGCCATCCGCCAGACACAAAGGCGTTGGTGCCAAATTGCGAAACAGCAAACTGGCCTGCGAACAGCTATCAGGTATCCCTTCGGCGAGGGGCCGCCTGGACGACGGCTCGCGCATGCATTGGGCTCATAGACACGCCGCCACGGCAACAGGCTTGTCGACATTGGGAAATGGTGAACAGGAGGCGTTGGGCAATCTCGACGTCAAGAGACATATCGAGGTTGCAAAATGAGCATAGAAACTGAACATGTGTCCGAAAACAGCAAACGCGAATTCGCAAGATTTATTAGCGATGAGATAGATCGAGCCTTAGTGCATTTGGGCAATGTTTTTGGCCCAAACGAGCTAAGCTCAGCGGGAAGTCTTGATTGGCGGGAGGCAGCATCGATCTCCGTTCTACCGCCAATCAATGACCTTTCCCCCAGCACCACTCAAAACCACCTGGCCGATTTAGCAACAAAAGTCGTCCATGCGATCGCGACCGAAGCAGTCCGTCGTTTTACGTTGAATGAAGGCCAGCTAGTTGGCGCCACGTTGAAGGCGCCTGACTCGTCCGTGTCCGCATCTAGAAACGCCCGTGGCCCGAGTGGGGAGCTCGATTCCATGTTGATGGAAGATTGGGCAGGACAGGTTGTTGGGCAGACGTATCTGGAAGAATATCTTCGTATTCCACGATCGACATTGCATTCGTGGAAGCGACTTAACGAAGTGATTGCACTGCGCACAGGGCGGCGCAAACACGTATTCCCTCTGGCTCAATTCATCGATGGACGGCCCGTCTCCGGAATACGGGATGTGCTTTCGATAATCTCTGATCCACGTGTCAGTTGGTATTGGCTAAGCCGCCCTTCTTCAGATCTCGATGGTTGCGTGCCTATCGACATGCTCAGGCGTGATCGTGTTGCGGAAGTCATCGCGGCCGCGCGCGCCTTTTCGCAGGAAGGCCGCACTACGTCTCCGTGAATGTTGGATAGACCCATATAGCGGGGCTTTACGCGGTCGAGCATGAGACGCGCTCCCCCAAAAGGCATTTGTTCAAAGGCTTCGCCATATCGGCACATAAGCAAATTAGCCCGCTAACGCCGCCAATAGGCGCATGACACCACTGCCAATCCCACTCACAGCTAGCCACGCGCGCCCATGCAGCGGCCGGCTCACAAAATCTCCAATGCATTGATTTCACTTTATTATCGGCATTCTTAATGCCCGTGATCATAAATCCATATGAACCGTTGGCTGCCCTTGCATGCTAGGCTCTCGGTCAACAATTAGAGGACTAGCAAGCGAATGATTGCGTTTTCAGAACTGCCGATCTTGAATCTCCGAGGCAAGGAGTTTCGAGAAAACCCCAATGAGTTGCACGATCGAGCGCTCTCAACCGGACGCATCCACCGCGGCAAACATGGCGCAGAGGTAGTATCCTACAAGCTTGCCCAAGAGTTGATGCGCGACAAACGGCTGCGCACCAACCAGGTGTCGTTCATGAACGACATGGGAATCCAAGGCACACTAACATACGAATTTCGCTGCCGGATGCTGGTTGGGCAAGGCTTCACTCAAGACAGAACTACGATACGTCAGGTCTTTGTTCGCCACCTTGGCCCCTCGAGGGCAGAGGAGATGCGCCAGACTATCCGCGTGATTTGCAACGACATCCTTGATGGCCTCGTAGCTGAGGGGAAAACCAGGGGAATCGAATTTTACGACGACCTCGCGGTCCTGATTCCGTCGAGACTGTATTGCCATTGGGTTGGAGCGCCAAAAGAAGACGCGCCTTTTGTCGCTCGTATCTCAGACCAGGTGTTGCGCGTGTTCACACGCGACACATCGTTCATGCCCTCGATCGAGTCCGGCTATCATGAGCTGTTTGACTACATTGACGCTCAAATCGCGGACGCACGTCGAAATCCGCAGGACAACCTTTTGGGTGCCCTGATTGCGGAAACCGACAAGGATGTATGGACCGAGGGTCATTTAAGGGACTTCGCGGCCATGATCTTGGAAGCATCCACAGACAACACGGCCAACCAGATCGCCATGGTTGCAGCGATGGTTCTCTCCCGGCCTCATGTTTGGGAGGCGGTGAAAGCAGACCCGGAATTGGTACCCGCCGCCGTGAAGGAATCTATCCGCCTGCATTCTCGGTCGGTCCGGGCGACCCGCGAAACACTCGAGCCGATCGAAGTAGACGGGATCTCTATTCCTGCAGGAACGCCAGTCTCAATGGTCATCTGGGCGGCCCACAGAGACCCTACAGTGTTTCCGAACCCGGACGAGTTTGATCTCCACCGAGAGCGCGCTCCAAACATCCAAACATATGGAGGTGGCGTATTCAGCTGCCTGGGCCAGTTTGTTGCTGAGATCGAGATGGAAGAAATGTTGCGGGCGCTGGTTGAGCGCTTCCCAAACACGCAAATGGAGACTCTCGAAACTGAACACGATCCCTTTGTTTCTCGCGTTGCCACGATGAAGGTCAACCTGCTTCCGTAATCATAAAAAGAAAGTCGTAGGTTATGTCTACTATCACTTATATTAGCAATAACGACTCACCTCGCGAAGTCCGCACTGACGTCGGAATGAGTGTAATGGAAGCTGCCATTGCCCATAACATCCCAGGAATTATTGGCGAATGTGGAGGCGCGTGTGCATGCGCTACTTGTCATATCTATTTGAGTAGCGAAGCATTTGAAAAATACGGTTCACCAAATGTATTCGAGAAGGACATGTTGGAATTCGCAACGGCTGAAGCCCGGAGCACAAGCAGGCTCGGTTGCCAGGTAAAGGTACATCCTGACGACCCGCCTCTTACGGTTACTATTCCAGATAGCCAGTAATCTTAGACACCCAGTGCTCCTTGCGGGCCGCATGACTATCGCGGCCCGCAATTTTTTTGTGAAGCCTCGAAACGATCGGCAAGCTGCGCCTTTGGCTGGTTACAAGTGCATTCCGCCATACCAGTTGCATGCGAACGTCGGCCAGGCCCGCAATTCACGCGGATTCCAGCGGCTGACCTTCATGTTCAGTCGCCGTTGTTATGGCCCGTATGCGCAAACCCTATTGGACCACATCGACTATCGGGTGTTTCGTTCCAAACGTCATTCGCCCTTTTCCCAAGTGTGGGCTCTGAGACAGTGATGGAAACTGCGGCACGGCGAACCGCGGATCTGAACGTTAAGAGACTTAGACACAATCGGGTCAAGAACTGGGAGTTAGTTGTGCGCATCGTTATCATTGGCGCTGGCCAAGCGGGTATGCAGGTAGCCTCGTCGTTGCGGCAGAATGGTTTTGGCGGCGACCTGGTCTTAATCGGCGACGAACAGCAACTGCCGTATCAACGTCCCCCATTGTCCAAGGCGTTTATCAAAAGGCAAGTCGAGCCCGCGGGGCTGCTCCTGCGCTCGGCAGCGGCGCTCGCAGAGCAACGAATTGACCTCTTGATAGACTCCCGAGTCACTCGGATTGACCGTGACGCACAGCTCGTCCAAACCAACGATCGCACAGTGGGATACGACTATCTTGTGATGGCCACTGGAGCACGCGCCCGTAACCTCCAAGTACCCGGCAGCAACCTCGCAGGGGTTATGTCGCTTAGAAGCATCTCAGATGCCTTAACCTTTCGCTCAGCCTTGGAGTGCGCGCACCAGGTTGCGATCGTAGGAGGCGGCTTTATTGGCCTCGAAGTAGCTGCGACGGCAGCAGCGATGGGAAAGTCGGTCACCGTAATCGAGGGCGCAGACCGTGTCATGGCGCGAGCCGTCGCGCCATTAGTTTCGTCATGGCTCGAGGCGATGCACAGCAGCATGGGAACTCGCATTCTAAAGGGGCACGCCGTAGCTTCCCTGGGCGGCTGTTCGCGCGTTCAAAGTGTGCGCCTAACGAACGGCGACGAGGTCCGTGCGGACTTGGTGTTAGTTGGTGTGGGTGGCGTTCCCAATGTCGAGATCGCCAAGGACGCGGGCCTTGAGTGCCCAAATGGCATAACTGTCAACGAGTTTGGTCAAACCTCCGATCCACGGATACTTGCGGCGGGCGACTGCACCCTGCACCCCAATAGATTTGCGGGTGGTGAGTTTCGACTTGAAAGCGTGCAGAATGCAATCGACCAGGCCAAGACAGTTGCTGGCGCCTTGCTGGGTGATCCCAAACCCTACGATTCTGTCCCTTGGTTCTGGTCAGATCAAGGTAGCGTCAAACTTCAAACTACGGGTCTGCCGATAGGTACAGAGAGCTACGTGACGCGCGGAGATCCTGAAAGTGGCCGTTTTACCGTGTTTCATCTTAAGGGCGGCAGGGTGATCGCGGCCGACAGCATTAACAGCCCTGCCGACCATATGTGCGCTCGGCGCCTCGTCGCAGCAAACCATGCGGTTACAGCCGAGACCTTGCGTGACCCGAATACCGACTTGAAATCCCTCCTTTTGCAGAAAGCCGCGTGATTACAATGACCACAACTCTCGAAGTCCGCGCCCCCTACGATGGGGCCCTGCTAGACACCATGAATGTCTCAACGGCCACGGAAATCGAGGCGGCCCTTGAGCTCGCTTATCGGCTCTATCGTGACCGGAAAGCATGGATCCCAAAGCCCGAGAGAATAGCCATTTTGCGTCGGGCAGCGGGGCTGACGCGAGCGCGCCGCGAGGAGCTCGCACTCCAGGTTGCCTTGGAATCCGGAAAGCCCCTGCGCGATGCCCTTATCGAGGTCGATCGCGGCATCGACGGCATCGAACTGTCGGCTGAGTGTCTAAGGCACGAAGCAGGCCACGTCGTACCAATGGACACCAACATCACATCGGCGGGTCGTGTTGCATTCACGCAGATGGAGCCGATTGGCGTAGTCCTCGCAATCTCGGCGTTCAACCACCCCTTTAACCTAGTCATCCATCAGGTAGCCCCTGCCGTTGCCGCGGGTGCCCCCGTGATCGTCAAGCCGTCGCCGAAAACCCCACTTAGCTGCCGTTCCATCATAGAGATATTTCGCGAAGCCGGACTCCTTGAAGGGTGGGCTCAGATGCTCCTGCCGCTCGACCTTGACGTGGTACAAACCATGGTCTCCGATCCACGGGTCGCGTTTTTGACATTCATTGGCTCGGCGTCTGTCGGTTGGAAACTGCGGTCGCACTTGGCGCCAGGCGCGCGGTGCGCCCTCGAACATGGTGGTTCCGCCCCGGTGATTGTGGCGGCGGACGCTGACCTTGGGCAGGCTGTCACTCGCCTCGGCAGAGCAGGTTTCTGGCATGCGGGACAGGCATGCGTGTCCGTGCAACGGGTCTTTTGCGACAATTCAGTTCTAGATGACGTAGTTCACGGATTGTCACGCGTCGCCGACACGATGATCACGGGAGATCCGTCAAAGATCGAGACGGAAGTAGGCCCTCTTATCACCCACGCTGAAGTGGCACGTGTCGCGGACTGGGTGTCCCGCTCTGGTGCGCAGGTGGCAACGGGTGGCAAGCGTTTGGGAGACAGCACGTACTCAAACACCGTACTTCTCAATGCTGATCCCGAAGCGGATGTCTCTCGCCTCGAGGTATTCGGACCAGTGATATGCGTGTACGGCTATGACGACATCGACAGTGCGTTGGCGCGAGCTAACTCCCTGCCTTTCTCATTCCAAGCGTCCGTTTTTACAAGCCACCTCGATACCGCCATGAAGTGCTATCGTCATCTCGACGGCACAGCAATCATGGTCAACGAGCACCCGCTTTTCAGGGTGGATTGGATGCCATTCGCCGGGGCACGATATTCCGGCCTAGGTACGGGCGGCATTCCGCATACACTGCGCGAAATGCAGGTCGAAAAGATGCTGGTCTGGCGGTCTGAGGCGTTGAACTAACGCGATCGTGGCCATGGTCTAGGACGAGCGTCCGCTGCCCCTGCAGGCATATCGGACGCGATGCAGGGCGTGGTGGACCAGGAGGAGTACAGGGAGCGAGTGAATGGACACGGCGACAGTGATCTCAGAAAACGATCTGCGCCAGAGCATTTCTGAAGCGCTTCAGTTCGTCAGCTATTACCATCCGCAGGATTTCATCGAGCATCTCTTCAGTGCCTATGAGCGTGAGGAGGCTCCAGCTGCCAAGAATGCAATCGCCCAGATTCTTCAAAACTCGAGGATGAGCGCCCTAGGCCATCGGCCGATGTGCCAGGACACCGGTACTGCAAATGTCTTCCTCAAGGTCGGAATTGGCGTTCGCATCAACAGTATGCGTAGCCTGCAAGAGATAGTCGACGATGCCGTGCGGGATGCCTACCAAGCCGCAGACAATCCATTGCGCGCATCAATGGTCCGCGATCCGCTCTTTGATCGAAGCAATACCGGGGACAACACTCCCGGAATTGTGCACGTGGAGCTGGTAGCTGGCAACGCGATCGAGGTCGATGTCTCCGCCAAAGGGGGCGGCTCAGAAAACAAAGCCAAATTTGCTGTGCTCGACCCGGGCGAGTCTGTGAGCGATTGGGTGGTAAAGACTGTCGAGACACTCGGAGCAGGTTGGTGCCCTCCAGGTATTCTTGGAATTGGAGTCGGTGGCAGCGTCGAAAAATCGATGCTGCTCGCCAAGGAGGCGTTGAACGAACCTTTGGACATGACTGAACTCCGTGCGAAAGGTCCATCGACGGAGGCCGAAAAACTTCGGGTCGAAATCTATGACCGTGTCAACGCCCTTGGCATTGGCGCACAGGGCCTAGGCGGCCTGACATCCCTTCTCGACGTGAAACTGCGCAGTTTCCCATGTCATGCCGCGTCTCTGCCCGTTTCCCTGATACCCAATTGCGCCGCCACGAGGCACGTCCACTTCCGGTTAGACGGCACCGGTCCGGCACACTTCCCTGCTCCGAGCCTAGCCCACTGGCCGCAGATAGGGCAGATGTCCTCCGAGCCCTTCCGGCGAATTAATTTGGATGACTTAAGCCGGGAGATGATTTCAGGTTGGGCACCTGGAGAAACACTTCTGTTATCAGGTACTCTTTACACAGGTCGTGATGCTGCTCACCGACGCATGTCGAATGCGATCGCTCGAAACGAAGCCCTACCTGTCAACCTGCTGAACAAGGCGATCTACTATGTTGGTCCCGTAGATCCAGTGCGCGATGAAATCATCGGTCCAGCTGGCCCAACTACGGCCACCCGCATGGACCGCTACTTGGAAACCGTTCTTCCCAACACGGGCCTTCTCGTGATGATCGGCAAGGCAGAACGCAGTCCGGCTGCATTGGAAACCATTGCGAAGAATAGGGTTGCGTATCTCGTTGCGGTAGGCGGCGCGGCATATTTGGTAGCTCAGGCTATCAAATCCGCCCGTGTCGCAGCGTGGCCTGACCTCGGGATGGAAGCAATTTACGAGCTCAAGGTCGAGGACATGCCAGTAATGGTGGCCGTCGATACTCTGGGAAACTCTATCCACCAGAGTGGACCCATGCTCTGGCGAGGGCGCCACAAGGCACTTGCGCTCACTTAATCGGCATTCCCTGGAGCGTACTCCGCACTGAGCCTTTGGCAAAGTGGTCGGAACGGGGCCATCTCAAAACTACTCTTGTATCGGGCACGATCAGGAGGGGTGGACTATTTTTGCACTTTCAACGGCTCAGGAGGCCAGATGACTTCGAACCTAAATTTCGTGGCGCCAATTTTCGTGCCCGGGCATCGCCCTGAATTGTTCGGAAAGGCAGCTGCGTCCGGTGCGGACGCCATCATCATCGACCTAGAAGATGCGGTCCCGGCCGATGCCAAGGAGACAGCTAGATCGAACTTGCGGGCGGACTTCACTACACTGCCAGTCCTAGTTCGTATCAACGCAGCGGGAACAGTGTGGCATTGGGATGATGTTGCTGCAGCCGTTGACAAGCCTTTGTCCGGACTTGTCGTCCCAAAGGCTGAGCTGGGACGGACTCTGGAAAAGATCTGCGCTTACCCGTTCGCGCGGACATTCGGCGTTGTCGCGTTAATCGAAACGGCGAGAGGACTTGCCGACGCCAGGCAGATCGCAGCGCTGTCCGGCATAGGCCGTCTTGCGTTCGGCTCAGTGGACTTTTGTGCCGACGTCGGATGCTCACACACACGAGATTCGTTGCTGTTGGCGCGCTCAGAACTAGTCCTTGCATCCTGTCTGGCAGGAAAACTGGCACCTATTGACGGTGTCACGACATCAATCGCTGACATTGCCATGGTTATCGACGATGCCCGGTACGCGTCGAACTTGGGCTTCGGTGGAAAGCTGTGCATTCACCCCAACCAAATTGAGCCTGTGAAGAACGCCTTTCACCCCGACGCAGCAGAAATTGCGTGGGCCCACAAGGTTATCGCTAGCGGGGAAGGAGCTACTGCTGTTGACGGAGCGATGGTCGATGAGCCCGTCCGTATTCGTGCGCGCTCGATCCTTGCTAGAAGCCATGCTTGAGACCTGATCCAGGATGACGCGACCACTGCCGAAAGACCTGCGCGAACGACTCGTCAACGCGACCGAAGCCGGAGAAAGCCGCCGAGCTGTCGCCGCCCGACTTGGCATAGCCATATCGTCGGTAGCGAAGTGGTCGCAACGCTATCGTATGTGCGGTTCATTCGATCACGGAAAAATCGGAGGGCACCGCAAGCGACTGCTAGAGCCATACAGCGCATTCATTCTGGAGAGAGTTAGCCAGACCCCGCGCCCGTCAGTACATGCGCTTCAGACCGAGCTCGCAGCGCGCGGAGTAAAAGTGTCACAGGACACAGTGTGGCGTTTTATACGACGCGAATACATGAATGCGGATAGTTCCGACTAGAGTATTCTAGGAGCAACAATCTGAGGGCTAGATAAGCCCGAGGGAGCTACCTTTCAATTCTCTTACCGCCATACCATAAATCCCGCGCCAGCAGATCCTCTACGACGCTTATCGCATTGCGCTCCACAAGATCACAGGCACGCGTCATTGTTTTTTCTGGGTTGCGCGCCAAGTATACTTTTCGCTCGATCAATGGATCACAAATTGGCGAACAAACCAAATTTCCAGCTGCCAGTGCTTCATGCGCTGCTGCGGGCATCAAGATCGAATATCCACTTGCGCGAGATACAAGCGCTTTGATATTTGCCAGTGAATCGATTTCAAGAACGGGCGAAATCGTCACACCGTTTGATCTCGCAACACTGTCGATTAGCTTACGCAAGCCATGCGCGCGCGACGGTAAAAACAGGTCCAGACGTGCGATTTCTTTCAAAGATACAGGCACGCCGGGCTCTGATTTCAGAGGCCAACTATCTGGCGCTGAGAAGAAGTGCGCAATTTCAGTTAGCATAGGCCGAAGCGAAAGCTGACGGATGCCCGCTACGTCGTACAAAACTGCTAGATCCAGTTCCCCAGTAGTGACCCAATCAAGAATTGACCCACTCATGGCCTCTGCAATTCGCAGGTTCACTCCAGGGGCAGCGAGCCGAACAGTCTCTGCCAAGGGCACGCCCATGACAAGCGCTGCAGAGCTAGGCATGCCGAACGCAACGCTCCCCGTCACATTCCCATAGGATGCGCGGACATCCTCTTCGGTTCTCTCGATCATCTGAAGGATGTCCCGAGCTCGGGCCAACAGTATTTGCCCCTGCTCAGTCAAAACGACTCCCTTCGCTGACCGAGTGACCAGCTTCGCCCCCAGTGATTCCTCCAATTGACGCACATGCAAGGACAGCGACGGCTGCGCGATGTGGAGCCGCTCTCCCGCGGCGGTCATCGACCCTTCTTCCGCGATTGCAACAAAATAGCGTAGCTGCCGAATATCCAAACTGTTCTCCCGCCGTCGCCGCACCTCCCGCAGGGCAGTCAACTCAAAAGCTGAGCCGTGCTCTGAACCAGAGCACGGCCCCTCCTAGCGCCAACCTATTAACTTCAGCTTGAATAGCAAGGCGTTCTACTGCGGAGCTCTAGCGTTTTGCAAGTCGGCTCATTACCTTGCGTAAAGGAAAACCACCCTTGCGCGCATTTGGCGCATCTTGGACAACCGGGTGACGTTGCAGATCGGAGAAGCCCACGTTGGATTTGCCCACGTGGCTTCCCAGGATTATCAACAGTTAGCCGTTCAGTTCGGCTACTGCCTTCATGGTAATCCCTCCCTGGCCATCCGCACACCAAAGCATCAACGTCTCCGGTGAGGTATGAGTGGCATTCAATGTAAACTTTTGGCCGTCGAAGAGCGGCGCTAATCCCCGACATGTGAATGTCTTCAGACTGCCCCTTTTTCTATCCGCGCAGCCAGGTTCATCAGTAAAGTGGCTTGGAGAGGGCCATGTACGAGGAGGCCTGGATAGCCTTCAACCTCACACGCATAGTCACGATCATAGTGGATTCTATGCCCGTTGAAAGTCAACGCCGAGTACCGGAACAAGAGAGTTGTCGTCGCATCGACACAAAGGTTGTGCTCAGCTACGGGCATATCAACTCGCAGCTCATTCGACGTAGCGTTGCTCAGTCTCTTTTCCGCAAAAACTATGTCTTGGCGCTCACTGATCGCAATTCCGCGATCTGTCGTGATCTCATGCTGGACGGTCACAAAGACTAGTCGCCCCCTCCGTCCGTTCTTCTCCAAGATGTCCGTTATTCGCGATGTACGCCTTACACGATCACCAATCTGCAAAGGCTCCACGAACCTCAGCGTAGATCCTGCCCACAAACGTTGAGACAACTTTAGCGGGGGGAGAAAGTGGCCATCGCTAGGATGCCCGTCCGGACCGATCTCACTTGCAGCCGCCGCCGAGATAGCCAGACACCAGTGCACTCCAGGCGGCACGCTTTCCGTCTCGTTTGGCGCTAGGTGCCCGATCGTTGCACGAAAGCGCTCAACCAAGCCGCCAGTCAGTTCCTCGGTTCTCTGTTCGGATTTGCCTATCCACCCCTGCAGTTCAGCTATGTCCATCATTGTGCTTCCGCAATCGCTTCACTGGCCCGTTCCTGACTTACTTATTCCGGCAAGCCGACGGCCAGATTCCTCAATATGAACGCGGCATGCCGAGCACATGTTCGGCAATGTAGGAAAGGATCAAGTTGGTGGAGATGGGGGCGACCTGATACAGCCGAGTTTCCCTGAACTTGCGCTCGATGTCATATTCCTCAGCGAAGCCAAAGCCACCGTGTGTCTGAACACAAGCTTCGGCCGCAGCCCATGATGCGTCTGCAGCCAGCATTTTTGCGATATTGGCTTGCTCGCCACAGTCCTGGCCACTCTCAAAAAGAATAGTTGCCTGGCGAACCATTAGTTCGGCAGCTCGCATTTGCGCGTATGCGCGGGCGATAGGAAACTGTACCCCTTGGTTCTGGCCGATAGGCCGATCGAACACCACACGATTGCTCGCATATTCCGACGCTTTTTCGATGAACCATTTTGCGTCCCCTACGCATTCGGCAGCAATCAGAATGCGTTCGGCATTCATTCCGGAGAGGACGTAGCGGAAACCCTTCCCCTCTTCGCCAACTAGATTCTCAGCCGGGATTCGCACGTCATCGAAAAATACCTCTGTCGTCGCATGGTTCATCAAGGTCCGGATCGGCTTGATGGTCATGCCACCCTTGAGCGCCTCCCGCATGTCGACGATAAAGACGGAAATGCCGTCGGTCCGCTTGGCTACTGCCTCCTTTGGGGTGGTCCGGGCAAGCAGCAACATCAAGTCTGAGTGCTCTGCTCGTGAGGTCCAGACTTTTTGCCCTCTGACGATGTAATGATCTTTTTCGCGCCGAGCGAAGGTCTTGATCGAAGTCGTGTCAGTCCCGCTCGTCGGCTCTGTTACGCCAAAGGCCTGCAATCGAAGCTCGCCGCTCGCGATGGCTGGCAAGTATCTTAGCTTCTGCGCCTCGCTGCCGTGCCTGAGCAGGGCGCCCATGATATACATCTGGGCATGGCACGCGCCTCCATTTCCGCCAGCGCGCTGGATTTCTTCCAAGATTGCCGCAGCTGCCGCAAGAGACAGGCCAGAACCTCCGTACGCCTCCGGAATGAGCACCGCCAAATAGCCAGCATCCGAGAGGGATCTCACGAATTCAGTTGGATACGAGCTTTCCCGGTCCAGCCTCCGCCAATATTCATTTGTAAAGCTCTCGCACAGTTTCCGAATCCCATGTCGAATTTGGGTTATATCCTCGCCTTGATCGATGTCTTTGATTGCCATGGTAATTGAACCTCCTTCGACGACTGATGATCGATTTCTCAAGCCTGTGGCTTGGGTCCGTTGGGGGATCGTCTTCGAGAAGGATTCCGCGGAATCAAAAGACTGACCTGCCTGGCGCGATCGACCTGCCAAAGGCGAGACAGCAAGGTATTCGTCTCACTTGTGTCAGTTGCTTGGCTGAAGGCCGCAAGTCTGCGGAACTTGTCCTCAATCTCACTGCGGGAGAGCGCGTTGACAGGGTCTCCCCTTGGCGCGTCCACTCTCACTTCGATTATGCGCCCGTCGCGAGTGCGCAAGCGGACCTTTCCTATCCATCGCACTGGGTAAGCTTGATCAACTTCGGCATCCAGGGCCATCCGCACGCATTGCTGAAATTCAGCAACTTCCTGGTTACGAAAGCCGTGCTCGAATTCGGACAACCCGGCTTGCCCGTAGACCGCGATGAGGCCAAGAGTAGTGCCCATGGAAAATTTGGCTTGGTGCACGTTTGCAGGGCTGACCACGGCACTCAAGACGTCGATCGCACCCTGATGGACCAGGGCAGTTACTTCGGCAATGTCCCCTGCACTCAGATCGTTTTCACGCATTGCTTTTAGCAAAGCGTCTGCGGCCGGATGCGTGTGACGACACGAAGCATGTATTTTGAACGACGTTTCTGCCAACGCCCATCGAGAGCCTAGTCCATCCACAAGCTTGTCTGGATTGGCGTCCGTCGACATCCCCTTCGCCATTCCCTGGGGGCCCTCGAGAATCCGTTTTGCCCCAGTGAATCCGCTCTTGGCCAAGTAGGCTGAGGTTAGTCCACTCCCGGCTGCTTTCGCGACATGGAGTGGTTTGGAGTCTGCCGCATCACGCAGAAACTCCCACAAGCCCGCCGCTTGAGTTCCTGCTGACCCAAACGCGTCCAGCATTTGGTCCGGGGATAATTTTAGAAGGCGCCCAGTTGCAGCGGCTGCGGCGATCGTACCTGCAGTACCAGTAGTGTGGAACACCTTGTAGTGCGATCGGCCGAGGTATTCACCGACACGGATACCAACTTCGTAGCCAGCTACGCAGGCGGTAAGAAAATCGTGCCCCGAAGAGCCGATCTCCTGCGAGATGGCTAGAGCCGCAGGAAACACCACAGCACCGGGATGCAACACCGAGCCGCTGTGTACGTCATCCTGTTCGACATAGTGCGATGCTGCACCGTTCACCATGGCGGCAAACAGAGCACTGGTGCCTCTCCGTTCGATCAATATCTCACACGGCCCGTCTGCCGGGCCCATCGATCGACAGAAATTGGCGATGATCTCGACTGGTCGGCCTCCCTTTCCAGCAAGGGCCGACCCTACCCAGTCGACGAACAAATCTTGCGCTCGATCGATGACGGCCGCCGGAACAGCGGCGAAAGTCAATTCGGAAGCAAATCCAGCCAGAAGTGCACTGAAAGAATGCGTTTGCTGCTTTGGCTGTGACACGACCGTCCCTCCTAAAGTCAAAATGCCTTTCGCACCTAGAAGCAACATGTGGCGTGATCTGGTGCAATTCGTTATTCGGGAACTGCGCTTTTGGCGTAGCTGAACAGAGTAGGATTGTGCATGGCGAGCATCCGCTACGACCTATTGGATCTGCGGCTCTTTATGAACGTCGCAGAGGTCGGCAATCTCACGCGAGGCGCCACCAATACGTGCCTGTCCATCGGCGCCGCATCAATGCGCATCAAGAATCTTGAGGAAGTATTGGGTGCACGTTTGTTCTTGCGTCACAGCCAAGGCGTAACGCTCACTCCAGCAGGAGAGGCGCTGCTATTAAATGCCCGCCGCGTCTTTCAAGACCTAGAGCGGCTTCACGGAGACCTCCAGGCATTCTCTCGCGGTCTGAAAGGACAAGTCCGAATTTTTGCGAATACGACCGCAATTACCGAAATCTTGCCTGCCGCGCTTGGGACCTTCTTGGCATCTCACCCAATGGTGGACATCGATCTTGAAGAGCGGCTCAGTCCCGAGATCGCTCGAGCGGTTGCTGACGGCACCGTGGACATCGGCATACTCGCAGGCGACACTGAGACGGAAGGTGTTGAGCTCATCCCATATAGGAGCGATCGGCTCGCTCTGGCGGTGCCGCTCGGGCACCGTTTGTCTAAGGAAGCGAGTGTCGATTTTGCAGACGTAGTCCGTGAGAGCTTCGTGTCCCTGCAGAGAGGGAGCGCGATCCATGCTTTCATCGAAAACGTTGCAGGCAGTGTGGGCCTAACTCCCCACATCCGCATACGGGTATCGAGCTTCGAGTCGCTCTGCCGAATGGTTGAATCGGGCGTGGGTGTTGGACTTCTGCCGGAATCTGCCGCATCGCGACTTAGGTCAAGTCATTCCATATCCATCGTCCCATTGAACAATTCCTGGGCTGTTCGTGAACTTAAGATCTGCACGCAGAGGCTCGATAGCCTGCCTATGTTTGCACGCAACCTTGTGGATCATCTCGTGACGCACGCGGCCTCAGCTTTGAAGCCGCAGACTTCTATGAGCGAGCATTGACCGCAAACCTCGATTTTGACGATGGATTCGAAAGGAGGCCATAGCTCCTCCTCGACGATTTTGACTCCCCGCTTTGCGGGCCGAACTGCAGCTCAAGCGCTATTTCCCGGATCTTCCAACCTTACGCGAGGCTGCCAGCTGCCAATTACCAAGTGCATGCTAAGATACTGAAATCACCCACATAAACTGTGCTACATGCACACGACCGACCGACGTGCACCGGAAAACGCAAGCCATGCCAATGGCTTAACGCGTTTCGGGCATGCGCTTTTATCTCGCCGTCCTCTGTCGTTTCGTAAGCGTCCGGTCCTGACACCTCGTTGGCGTAGTGCAAAATCGCTGTATGTGGAGTTCCTTCGTAGCGTGGAGGGTCTCCGGTGAATTTGAGACATTCGAGAACACGGCGCCTAAGTCCTTCTGGGTGGTTCACGTCGAAGCGTGGCGTCAGAGCGGGCTGGCGCGCACAACCTATTGCCGCCATCACCTTCTCAACCGGCGTCGTTCGAGCGCTGGCTTGACCACCTGATGGGCAAGGAAGCAGCGCGCGAACATGCGGAATCGCAGGCACAATTGCTCCGAGAAGCGTGTCCGCAACAACGCCAGAAAGGGCCGCGCCGGCGCCAACGCCAACGTTTTGGCGTGAGCACGGATGTGCGCAATCGTGCGCTCAGGGCGTTCTGGGCAATGCATGTCGAGGCGATGAACTGGAGCGGCATGGGCGTTCGCGAATACGCCGCGGCACTGCATCTTTCGCCCTACGCGCTGCGGCGTTGGCGTGACCACTTGGAGGCTAGCGCGCGCATCTTCATCCCGCCGCCCGCCGGACCGTTAGTGATATCACTAACGGCGCGACGTCCGAAAACGGCTTGACAGCGCGTCCAGATGACACTTCCGCCGGTTCTTCACGGACGCGCAGAAGCTTGCCATCGCACCGGAAAGCGACCAGCCAGGCGTGAGTGTCTCAGCCGTCGCGCGCAAGCATGGCATCGTCACTGGGATGCTATTCCGTTGGCGCGTGCAGTTCGGCTTGCACAGAAGAAGCGGGCTAACTTGGCATCGGTGACGCTGGTAACGGACACGGCAACAGCACTCGCGTTGCAAAACCTTGGGCAGCCGCCTGACGGGATGATGGCAATCGAACTGCCGGATGGGTGGCGTGTCTTTGCACCTGCAGGCAATGATCCTGTTTGCGGCACGAGTGTTCGTCGCGAGCGGAGGGACTGCATCATGATGATCGTTGCGGCGGGAGTGAAGGTGCACCTGGTGTTGGGTCACACCGACATGACGAAAGGCCTCGACGGGCTCGCCATGCTGGTCCAGGCAATGCTGAAGCAGGACCCGTTCTCGGGTCATCTGTTTGCCTTCCGGGGAAAGAAAGCGTGGTTGCTCAAGATCCTGTTCTGGGACGGAAACGGGTTGTGTGTGGCCTCGTATGACAGGCTATGACGGCTCGATCACACTGACGCCTGCGCATCTCGCAATGCTGATCGAGGGCATCGACTGGCGCGCACCCGATCGCGCGCGATCATCCCCACCTAGCGGCGCTGGCGATCGAGCTAGGGCTAGCCGACGAGACCGTCGAGTGGCTCTTCATCGCGGCGTGCAAGATCACTTAGCCCGCCAGCCAGAAGATGCCGCTAGCCGCACCAAACGCCATGGCAATGTAGAACAGGTCCGTCCAAAGCGGTCCCGGAACGTCGCTCAAATGGTCGATAGGTGCCATGTGATCGACACGAGAGCCCCCAGAACCACGGAGATATACAGCGCGTCTTCGAAGGTCATTGTCGCTGCGAGACGACTTCAGATCGGTCGCCATTTTCGCCTCCCTAAACAGCCCGATTAACTCTCAATATCGAGCAAACGTTCCATGCTCTCCCAGCCTTTTCAGCCGTGGCACCTGACAGAGACCCGCCGGGCGCGGCACCGCCGAGCGCTTCGCTGAGTTGCCGAGTGACGCGGGAATTTCTGTCCAAGCTGGACGAGGAAGGCATCGAAACCAGGACGCACGTATTGGGCTTCATGCTCAGCACTCTTTTGAAAAGCAAAGGGGTGCCCGGCCGCCTGACAACCGTCCATCACCAGATTTGGCGATTGACCGCCGCTCGTTACGCCTGTGCATGACTGTGAACAGCGAGGACAACGCTTTGTTTCTTTTTTGTTCACCCCAAACGCAAGATAGAGTCTTCAGCATGTTTTCGATTCGAGGACACTCCGATGAAGAACAGGCATGCAGACTGGCTTAATCTCACGGCCAATGTTCAGAGTTCCACCGCCACATCCCAGCAACCTCCTATCCGCCTGAGGGATCTTCCCGGTTTTCAGGAGATTGAGGACAAGATCTTGCTCTATTCATCGATCAGAGGCGAGCTGAACCCAGAGCTTGAATTTCTGATCAACGAACTTTCGGTCAAGACATTTGGCATTGCCGCGAGCGAGACCTTCTGGCAGGACCCGCCCGGCTATGAAGACTGGCCCCTTTGGTCCGACGAACGGCAAGAGGCGGACTCTCGGTTCTTCGAACATGAAGAGAGCTTCGATACCGGACGAGCGTGTGACGACGAGGCGGTGACGATATTGTTGAAACTTGGCGTGGATTTCCGCGACGCCAAAGGAAGCCCCCTTCTATGTACCAAGTTTTTCTGCCGCCAGGCCGAGGCTGCAGCCAAAGGGGTTCTCGGGCAAATGCCTGACCGTTTAGATGTAGGATTGCAATCGTGGGCTAACGCGCTCGAGCGCGATGCACGGCAGCATATGACTAAGAAGCGGACAGGTTAGCGTCTGAGGCAACCCAAGTGAACAATGTGCAACAAATGCGTGTATCGTTGGGACCGCAATCGGTTGGGGTCGGGGCGTGCAAAATCTCTTGCGATTAGCCGCGGCATGGCCGCATTAATAGTGATGATGAATGCGACTCTCGCGGACACTAGCTACAAGCAATGCAAGGCCATCAGTAACAGTGCCGAGGTTAATTTCGATGGCACGCTTACCGTGAGCTCAAGGATGGTAGAGCGCTTTGCTCCAGACCGTCACATTGTTTCCGGTCTGAGGATTCCCAAACGTCGGGCCACGCTGGAATCCGGCCTTTGCGAACATGCCCTCGCTCGGGCCGTTTCCAGTCCGTACCGTGCATTGAAGCAACCGCGCCCCATCTTCGCGCGCGTTGCTCTGCTGCCCCCATTAACCGTGCGCCTCGGCCTTGGCGAACAAAGTCCACATGCGTGGTCACATGGGAAATCTCGGCCTGGTACCACTGCACGCGCTTGAGTTGAGCACAGCACACGACGCGATCGTCTTCCGAAAGATCGACTAGATACTCTTTTGCAGATCAAGAACGCGCCGGGTGTCGTATTTTATCGCGAGTTGGTTCTGCTCATTGAGCAGCTCGGCAATCTGGGAAGCGTGTGTCAACTCCATCGCTATCGCCCTGCTTTCCAATGTTCGTAGATTGTTTTGCGGCGGGCAAACGCCTCGGGGCCGCCTTCCATGATCCTGATGATTAGCTTCTGGGTGTCGGCGGCGTCGATGCTGGCAGAGGAAACGGCAATCCTGTCATCGGATGCGCTGAACGCGGAGACGGACTCTGAGTCTCCCAGTACCGGGAAATTTGCGTTGTGGGTCGCGAAGATGAACTGCCTGTTGGATTTGATCTTGCGGATGCGCTTCACAACTTCTTCGTAAACCGTTTGGCTGTCGAGGTCGTCTTCAGGCTGGTCGATCAGAACGAGGTCGTGTTCCTGCTGGCTCAGCAAAAAGAGCATCATCGCGGAGGCACGCTGACCGAGGGAATGCGAACGTAGAGGGCGTCCGTGATAGTTGATTTCGTAGGTGTTGGGCACCTGGAAGGTCAGGAGCGTGGGTAGCGCTCTCAAGAAGTATTCACGAAAGGCATCTGCACGTCCTTTCGCCAAGGCTGCTGCCTCGTCGAGGTTGGCGTAGATAGCCGCGAAATCCACGTACTTTCCACAGATGGCTTCGATGCTCTCACTTCGTACGCTGCTACCCTTGAGGGCGGCCTCTAGCCGCATCGTGAAGGCTTTCTTGTCGCCCTTGAACGTCGAGGTGATCTTTAGCTCAGATTGGACATTATTGATCTTGTCGAGGGCGGCGGCTGTCACCCGATACTCTTCGAGCCACTTTTCGTTGAGCGCACTGCTCGTGTTGGCGACGAGTTCTCTACGATCCGCAGCCTTAGAGGTTGCAGTCACGAGCTCAGCGATCTTCCCTTCGATCCCCCTTTTTCGGTCAGTGCTCTTGAGATAGTCGTCGGGCTGAAGCGCGGTAACACCTTTGTCGGCGAGGGTTTCGAGGAGCTCGCGCTCAACAGAGGCAAATTCTTCCTTGAGACCACCGATCGTGCCGTTCAGAGCGGCGTGCTTTTCGCCAAGCTTGTCGCGGACGATGTCGATGGCTGTTTGAACAGCCTTGATCGAGGCTACAGACGCTTTCAGTTCGGCAAGAGCTAGCGCGTAGTCGGCGAAGAAAGCGGCGTTGTATTTTGAGCCCGGGACAGCGAGAGCATCGAGCAGCTCGATGCCTTCGTCGGCTAAATCACCGACGGCTTCACTCCAACTTTCCGCCTTCTCATCGACCGAGGTCACGAACGAGGCGTCTTGATTATAGGCAAGCTGCTTTTCCAGCTTGTCCTTCACACCATGCTTGTCAAACTGTTCGATCTGATATTCGAGGGCAGCAAGCTCTTGGCGAAAACCGGTAAGCTTTTCGGTGTCGGTTTGGATCGCCTGCAGTAGCGTAACCGCTGACTTAAGCTCACCAGCCTCAGTCGCAATCGACTCACGGATAGACCGCAGAGATTCACCGACTAGCTTCTCGACCAGGTCCTTTCCAAAATCTTGGCCTGCGGCCGAGAGGTCTTTCTGCCCGAAGTAGAGCGGGTTTCGGATCACACTTTGTCTGACGGCGACGCCTCTGCGTAGGACGCCGTTCAAGTAGACTTCCGGATCGTGTCCCAAGATCCTGCGAACCTCATATTTTGATCCGAGGTGGTCAACCGCCTCGACGGTAACGCGACCGCCACTCTTCAGTACGAACGGGACGAGGTCTTCTTTGTACTTTCGATCTTGAGGTCTATCGCCGAATGGAATGTCGAGCGCCCATCGAAGGCATTCGAGCGCGGATGACTTACCACTGCCTTGGATGCCAATCAGACAGTTGAGGTGCGGCGAGAGCGGAATGCGGACACCATCCAGCAGCCCGCCTTCAAAGCGTACGGCCTCGATATAGCCGTGTGTCAGTTTGAGTGCAGCGCCCGCTGCGCGGAACTCGAAATCGCGCAGAGCGAACTTCACGGCCTCGTAGGTGAGGTCACCGAGCTTAAGAAAGGTATGCTCGCCTTTGCCAATCTGCTCGATACTCTTCGGGTCGCTACCTTCGACTTCCGCCGGGTACTGCGGCCACCATTGTTTGACCTTCGTCCGGCCGACGCGATCCGGCACATCGTGCGTGCGGACCTTCTGAAAGCCGAGGCAGTATTTCTGCACGAGCGGATTGGCGGCCAGCTCCTGCATGCGCCCGCCTTTTACTTCGTTCCAGAGCCCGCTAGACGCCTCAACATGAGCGAAGACAACGAGGAAATCGCGGTTGAACTGCTCAAGGGTCTTTAGAGTTGAAACGATGTCTTCGTTCGAGCGGGCATTCTCGTTTTCGTACTGCGTTGGCGTGCGGCCGCTGAAGGTGTTTCCGAGAAACGCGTTGATGAAGTCATGGCCGTTTTCGAGCCATTCGTCGGAAAACATAATGAGGGCATGGACACCATTTGCCCCGTCGTTGACAGAGAGTTCGACACCCGGGAGCAGGCCGATGCCTTCTTGCCTCGCAGCTCTTCTGAGAGCTCTGAATTCCTGGAGGTCGAACTTGTTGTGGTTGGTGACCACGCCGAGGCGGATTCCGGCGGCTTTAAGGGCAGCGATGTATGCGCTGACGAAATCGTTGTCTTGCCCTGTATAGGCGAACTCTTTGTCGGCCCTGGTATGCAGATGGAAGTCTACCCGGACCCAGGCGGAACCGTTAGGGAAGAATGTTTCGAAGCTATTTGCCTTTTGTTGATCGGGGAGCATTTCGCACAAGTATCACACCCACAAGCGCCGCGCGATATGGATCGTTATTTTCACAACGCCAGTATGTTGGGCGTGGCTGCCCTGCCCGCAGAAGATTGCCCCGCGTTGTGGGAGCGTCTTCTTCCCGACCAGTAATTGCACCAGCCTTCGGGCTCGGACGCGAACCATGCGCAAGGTCCCAGGCAGGGGTTGACGGTCCTCTTGAATGGCGATCCGTGTATGCTAGGTGAGCCAGGGCCTCAGCGACGCCGGCCGTGCGCTCTTTGAAGCTTCCCGCCTCGACAAAGCCAAATCTAACGATGCGGATCAACCGCCAAACGGGATCCTCGATGCCTGGACAGAGAATCGAGAAGCTTTCGTTGCAGGTATCAGGAACTCGGCTCAAGACCAACGATCCGTTGCCAACAACAACGAGGCATCCTTCGAGCCGTACCTCTCCGCCCGGGCCAAACATCGGCAGTGCCACTTCTAGGCGTCCGCTTGTGGGAGGAGGCAGCGACTGCTTCCACGGCCAGATGGAGGCGCATTCCCGCCATACCAGGCCGCAACGTATTCTTGTGGCAATCAGTCGACCGAAAGCGATTCAAACTTTTCCGCCCCTGAACGCCGCCGTTTCTACGCTCTTCTGCGCGCGGGCCGGCCTCTACCAGATGCAAGGGCGTACGTTCGGCGGCTATAGTGTATTGCGGAGGGCAATCGGCGGTATTTGGCGCACCCGACAGGATTCGAACCTGTGACCTCTGCCTTCGGAGGAAATTTTTCGGACTTTCCGTCGCGTTTCTCTTTGTACGCCATAGCTCTCTATCCATTTGATTTCACATATTTATTTTTACACCACCGCCGAATTTTGTAGGCTATGACAGGTCGAGATTTATAGCATTCGTCGCAGCAGGCTATTTGGGAAGAAAAGAACGACTCCAAGTCCCGATAAAAATGGTCCTGAAAAATGAGGACTCGTTCTTCCTCAGTGCTATTCTCGTAATACCTGCTTCTTATTCCCTACCAGTCCATGTCAGTTGCTTGGTCAAATCGGCCTGCGAGATAGTGCGCAAACTGTTCCATTTCTTCCGGTGACGCCATTGCTTGTGCATAGCTGCCATCCGCAACCATCGTGAGGATCAGAGGCAACTGATACCGTTGAATGTAAATTTCGGCGGGGGCTCGTGGGCCGCTCCACAAATGCCCAATGAATTCTTCGATGGTCCGGATCGGACCCGCGACATCGAATGAGAGGTGCTGGCCAAACGAGAACTTGCGGCTGCCGATAGGATCGGGGAGCAAGACGGGTACGGCCCCCGCGGAGGAATGGAAACTGAAAGCCTCGCCCTGCTTCCCGAATGAGCCGTGCGCCAGGAAATTGCGAAGTTCCTTACGGACAACAAGCAGCCTGTCATAGAAATCCTTTGATGCAGGGTCTGCGAGATCGAGTGCGCTCTTGTATTTGGTCGCCCAATCCGCTTCCGCAAGTTTGGCAACATCACCCGCGGTTCGCATGCCGCCGGACAGAATGCCGATATGGATGAGGACGTGCTCGGTCCAACTGAAGAATGCTTCAATTGCAGCAAGGCCAAGCCACCGGGCTTCGGTGCGCAAGCGCATTGCAGGATAGGTGATGCTCTCCCAACTGTGCCCTTCTGTCCCACCTTTTTTGACGACGCGCTCGCCCTTGCGGTCATCAGCCTCCTTCGCCTTGTTGCGGTGTGCTTCAACAAAGTACTCGAAGCGATCGAACAAGGCGGTGCTGTTGTTGTTGACGTTGACCGAAGAATCTTCAACCGCTTTTCCGGCGAGCCAGTCGAAGAACGGTCGGGCCACCTTCACGGCCTTATGGATGTGATTAACAATTTTCTCGGCGTCAGCTTCCTCGGTCGCTGGATCGTGCGCAAAGACGCCGACGCCAAATTTCCTGTGTTCAATCAGGAAGGCGCGTCCGTTAAAATCAACGGGGATAGACCAAGCGACTTTCTCAAATTTCCCAAGATTTTTGAACCCGAGAAGATCGGCCAAAACGAAATAGACTAGGTGCTGTGCGGGCAACTTTCGTCCCGCTTCCGTTCTCTTTGCCTTGAACAAGAAGTCTTTGTCCGCTTTGGTATTGTCGGTAGTAGGCGTCACCGGGCCGAGCGCGCGCCTGGCCACGTTTCGAACCGCTTCTAGCTCAGGGGGCAAATCTGTTCGCATAACACTTGCCGTCATAGTCACCGTGCTTGGTCAGCAGCTAGATTGGTAAAGGCCAGAAGCGGCCCCATGTCGTGACCGTCAGCAGCCTTCAGGGCCGCGATATACGCGGCACGCCTTTCGTCTATCTTTTGCAGATCAGAGCCGGCAGTCCAATCTATGGGTTCTGTCCCGTATATCTTGTCCAGCACGGTGTCCGCCATAATGCGCGCATGACGCCCGTTTCCGTTAGAAAACGGATGAATGAAGACAAGGCGGTGATGAAACCTGACTGCGGCCTCTTTAGGGGGATACGTCTTGTGCTCCGCCCAATAGCGCGCGTCATCCATCAGGCCACGTAGCTGAATGCCGATCTGAATTGGGTCGACGCCGATATTCTTCCCGGTCTTACGAAACGCTCCAGCCCAACCCCACACTTCGCCGAAGAGCTGACGATGAAGCTCGATCGCAAAGTCATCCGTAAGGACGTCCTTGCGTCGCGTGCGGGAAAGCCAGCGCAGCCCGGAAGCGATGTTGGCCTGCTCAAGCTCGTCCAGTTCGCCCTGCGTGGTGATGTGCTTGTGCTTCAGCCCGTCAAGTTCATTCGGGTCAAGAGGTGTCGCGCCTTCGGGATATTCGAGTTTAATGGTCACTTGTCCTCCCAGAAGTCAGGAGGCATTTCGTAGATCAGCTCGTGCATCAGCCTGGAAACTTCGTGTTGGGTCCGGCTGTCGGATACGGCTTGATCCTCAAGCGCCATATGCTTGCCCGCAGTGTTGACAATCGCCCGGGCCTTTTTCCGTGCCTGGCCGATAATTACATTCTCGATGGTGTCGGGTGGAACGAAGGCGTAGGCGAACCGGCAGCCCATTGCTTCTGCGGCAGCCTGCATGGATTTCAGGGTTACGCCGCCTTCGAGCTCGGCTTTCTCCGCCTGAGCGATGCGTGCTCGCGTGACGCCCATCCGTTTTGCAAGCTGCGCGCCGGACATGCCGAGCGCCTTGCGCACGGTTCGAATCCAGCCTTCGGTCGGTGTCTCGATATTGCTGCCCTGAGACGTATCGACAATTGCTTGGTACTGTTCTCGGACTGCCTGCTTGACACTCATTGTAAACTCATATGTTGACGAATAATTATATTACGTCAATATATTTATTGACACTTCACGCCGATTTGTCAATATATTTATTGACATTTCAGAGCCTCAAAGGGCCACTCAAGGGCTAAACGCGAAATCCGTTTCCTTTCGTTCCTAGGCCGAATCTCACTAATCTGCATTTCTTCGAACGCCCGGCAATGGACAGGGGTATGAATCAAGGTAGTTGGTTCACGCGCGGGAATGTCACGGTCGATCCTTTGTCTGCAGCATTGGCGGTGGACGACCCGGCGATCATCGAATTGCTCGACTGCGATAGCGGCGAATTTGTTGACGCAAAAAGCTGGATCGGCGGCTGGCGCTACGAACAACTGATCCGCGAACGTCTGGAGATCAAGGAGAGGCAGCTGGAGCAGCCCCGCTTCCGATGCTCTCTATGTTCCGTTCCCGTCTATCTCGTCTCAAACCAGTTCAAGCGTTTCTTCTTCCGGCATGCCATGGAAGACGGATCGTGCCCGGGTGAGACCCGCAGCCCTCTCACTCGCGAAGAAATTCTCGCGCGCAAGTATGATGGCGTGCGAGAAAGCGCGCCGCATCGGCGCATCAAAGCGCTGATTGTTCGCAGCCTGCTGACAGACCCGGCGTTCTCGGGCGTTCTGAGCGAACGCCAGTGGCGATCATCTCACGATCCCCGCAGCCGCCGTCAGCCGGACGTGCAGGCGATTGGCCCCCTGGGCCGAGTAGCTTTCGAGGTACAGCTCTCAACCACCTTTCTCGATGTTGTCGCCGCTCGCCGAAATTTCTACCGGCAGGAGGACGCTCTCCTTGTGTGGATCATGGGCGGCTTTGATCCGGACTATCGGCGACTGACGACTGACGATCTCTTCTTTTCGAACAATTCGAATTTTCTTGTGATCGACGAAGAAACGACAGCCTTGTCTGAAAACTCGGGCAAGTTTCATGTGCGCTGCCATTTTCGGCGGCCTGCCCGGAACGGAAATCAGCTTGTTGACAGCTGGGAGTCGTCACTAATCCCGTTTGACGAACTGACTTACGAAACCGCATCCCAGCGCTGCTGGCACTTCGACTATGACGGACAGGCCGAAGCGGTTCGCGCAGAGATCGAAAGAGACCGCCTCCAATGCGAGGAAGCTGCTAGCCAGGCTCTACGCGAGGGATTGTTCTCCTTCTGGCTAGAGCGAGCGCCAAACAGCCGTCCCGATCGCGACTCCATACTCGCATGGTCCGCTCTGCGTCGTGCAAGCGCGGCGCATCATGGCCTTGCGCTGCCGCCGTCGCCCGACGACGACAGCAGTCTGGTCGCTCTCATGAACGGGTTAGCGAGCGCGAAGGAAGGCCATCCGGTAGGGTGGAGTTTCAAGCACCTGATCGAAGTGGGGCATCGTATCGCTGAGGCCTACCCACATCACGTGGTGGCCTTCGGCCACGCGATCCGGCATTTCGGCATGGAGAATCTTCTGGATGCTCAAGATCGCACTGGAAAATGGAAGGCACGCAAAGTCGCGATCCGGCGTTCCTTGGAAAAGCGTGAGCCGAAATTCATGCCCGATGCCGCAAGCCTCCCCCTTCTCGTGTTGTTGATCCCGGAGGTGGGTGAAAAGTTGCAAAGCCTGATAGCGAAGGCGAACTCCATTAACGCAGCGGCGTCCTCAGAAGGAGAGACCATTAAATGACGAATTATACGCTGGCGGACTTGGAGCAGGCGAAAGCCGGACTAGCGGCTTGGAATAAGCGCTTTGACGATTACAGCGGCAACAATCCGGACAAATATCAGGCTGACATAAAGTCCGCACGTGCAAGGGTTCGCGAGATTGAATTCGCACTCAAGGCGGACGGCGCTATTCCGAAAAGCGAGCACGAGACGCTCGAAAACATGCTCGACCGGATATTTCCAAACGCGCGCAGCAAGGAGATCGTGGAGTACGAAGGTCAGAAGTATCAGCGCCGCTTCACGCCGCTTGAACGATCCCGGTCGAGGAAATCTGTGACCGTCTGGGATAAGTCATGGGTAAAGTTGCAGGACTGAAGTCCGCCGTCCGCCGGAGGCTGCCAAATTGTCGACTATGCCAAAAAGCGAGTGGTCTCGGCTGTGGACAATCGCTCATGCTCGGCGATCAGGAAGGTCACGTACGTCCGGATCAAGTTGCAATAGAGCCGTCCCTCAGACGGTCCAATCTCAATGCCTTCCTTCAGATCCCGGCCGTGGCGAATGCCACCGCCTGTGGGTGAGGAGAGGTATCCATGCAGCGTAGTGAGCCAATTCAAGACCTGCTCGAAGGTCGTACCCTTGTGGTGCTTTCTCAGTGCGTCAGCGATCTTGTTGAAATATTTCCCTTCGATTGTCGTGTCTCCGGCGCTTAAGCCTCGAAACGCGGTCGCCACCGACTCCATCAGCCAAAGGATTTCTTGCACAGCCTGCCTCGGCCTGCCTTCTGCGAGAAGCTGTTCGGAGTTCTTGAACGACTCGCGGATTGTCTCCTGCGCCCTTTCATCCAATGACACATATCGCTCGGGAACCGGAATCGGCTGGTGAAGACCGATTACCACAAGGTCCGGCGGTCGGATTTCATATCCCGCGTTGTTCTCGGCGAGAATGCGGTTCATCCGTCCAACATCGGGCACGACGAATCCGGAATGCGCCAGACCTTCGCAGCCATCGAAAAAAGCTTCGATAAAGAGCGGCGCATTGTCAGCGGCGTGGGACATGTATCTATCAAGGTCAGACTCTGCCCAGCTCTCGCTGGAACTGGTTGACGAGGTTGCACCGATTACACCCGCAAAATAGCGCTTGAAGTGCTCGAGGATGGCCTGCCGGCTGTTGCCCTGGCTCGCGATCTTGCCAACGAGTGTATTGAACTCGCGGTTCACTCCGTCCGGAATCTTACCCGGTGAGTCAAATCGCCACTGTCCGTTGAAATTCACTTCTTATGCTCCGCAGTCATTATTTATGAACCGCACGCCGTTCGGTTGATGCCACCACATCGGGAACTGGCGACTCAATCCTGCGCGCCGCGTTTAGCGCGGCGCTTCCGTGGGCCGGGTCATTTAGAAGCGGCACAATCCTCGGCAGGTCCGAACGATCGCCATATGCTCCGACAACCCGCAGGCAAAAACCAATCTGCTCAGGCCGAGTCCCCACACCGAAAGGACCGTCCGGAAACAGGGAAACTGGATCATCGTCGCTGTCCAGCACCAGCCTGCAAATACTCAGGATAGAACCAGCCGACCATTCCAGAAGCTTGGCTTCATCGGCGTCTTGGCTGTTCCAGCGGTCCCTGCTGATCCGAATGACGACATCGAGCGAAGCCGGATGGAGCCTGCTCAAATTTTGCCAGTCGCCTAATGTTCGCTGAATGTACTCTTCCTTCGATATGTCGGGTTCATAGAACGCGCGCAGAATGGATGCGGCGAGGTGCCAGGCCTGTTCCACGGCACTCTTCGCTTCTGAAGTCGAACTCCCTGACGCGCGGAGCGCCGCCAGTGCCTTTACGGCAACTGTGAAACAACCGACAGAATCCTGTACGGAATGCGTCGGTACACGCGGCAGCCTGGCGAGCTCCTGGAGCCGGGGGGCTGCCTCGATGAATGGGTGCTGCGCTATCTCCGCGATCAGGAATGAGAAGAACATTGATTCGCTGTTCGACGTGTGAAGAGCGAACAGCAGGAGCTTGTCCCTGTCGGCTGGGTTCATTTCGTTGAACGCTTCCGCGTATAGACCATCGAACGGATGGTCATAAATGCAGCCGTAGAAGGCGTACGCGAGATCGTTCGTATACTCATGCGGTTCGCCGAAAACGATGAGATCTCGTTCGCGGCGAACATCGTCGATCGTGAGCCCGTCCCCCAAGGCGTCCAGTGCTTTCATGATCTCGATGACCATGCTGTTAAGGATAACATCGCGGTCTGTCAGCCACGTCTCTGCTTCCTGGGCTAATGCGGTGCGTGCCTCGTCGCTCATATGATCCGCGTGGGTGTGAACGAACATTTCTGTGGCAAGCCTGATATGATAGATGCCGCTTCTCCAGGCATGGATGGTGATTGCCACGGCATCGTAAGGCGGTTCACCCTGCTGCCTCCAAGGGTGGCAATTTTCAATCAGGAAATAGAGTTGCCCGTAGCTTAGCTTCGCAACACCCGTCAGCGCCGCGGCGACGTGTTTGTAAGAAAGATCGTGATCGGCTTTAATCTGCGCCATCCGGCAGTTCTGAAGAAGGTTCGAGAGTTCGCCCAGCTCCGAATTGTAGGGCGTCACGTAGACCGATGCGAAGATTGCGCTTCGCCAGCCAATCCTTTTGTCAGGATGCTTTCTTCTCAATTCGGCAACCGTGCGCCCGATCGCGGCATCCACCACGGCGAGCATTGAAAGCATGGCCTCGAACAGCTCGCTGTCCTGTGCTGCGAAGACGGCAAATCGAAGATAGGATCGATCCTCTTGGGAAAGCGTGGCGGCGCCACCGGCATGTATCGTCACCGGCGAATATCTGCCACGCTCCTCCTTCTGCTCGTCATAACGGGCATCCATTTCCCCGTATCGTCGGCCCAACACGATAAGTGCTGCCTTCGTTCGGTCGATGATGGTGCGGCGAACCGGGCTTCCGCAGCGTCCCATCAGCGCGTCCGCCAGAAGCTCAAGGGACTTTACTGACGCAAGCGCAGCATCAATCTCGCGCGCCGCCGAAAGTGAGCCCAGCACATATTCGGCAAGCTCCTCGTTGATAGGGTCGGCCAGCAATTTTCCGATAGAGGCCGAGTTCACCGCATGAAGAAGCAGATGTTCGGCGGCAAAGAACAGCTGTAGCATTTCATGCCTGAAAGAAACGCGCATACCTTTGATTTCGAGCAAGCCGGAGCGCACGGCTATCTCATGCACGTTTCCCTCGTGAGCAAGATCCCCGCACGCGGTGGCCAACACGCGCCGGAACTCTGCGGTTGATACGCTGTACGTAAATCTCTCGCGCATCAAGACGGCGAGCTGGCGCAGCGCCCGAAAGGCAACCGCACTGTCCCGGTCAGAGCCGAGCTTTGCCCTGGAGTATGACTGGTAGAGCGCGAAGCGGCTCGAAGTTGCCTCATCATCGCCGAGCACGTTGGCCAGGACCATCGCATCATGAGCCGTCGAGACAATGTCCGCAGCGGGAAACGCGAGCTGAACCACAAGCTGGGCAGAGTGCGCGGTGACAAGCGCGTCTTTCAGCTCCGCGGTCAGAGGCGGCATTTGTACCTCGCTACCCGCAAGGATCGGTGGAAGTGGCAGAGGTTGCTGGCTCGAGAGGATGACTGGACAAAGGTGGCGCAGTCGTAACGCCTGCAGCGACCGGATCAGCTTGTCTCGAAGATCGGCCGGGCATTCATTGATAGCGTCTACAATCAAGACCGGCACCTTGCCGGTCTTCGCGCAAGTGCCCAGCAGCTGCACCGGACTCAACAGCGTCGAGGCCGCCGTCGTCTCGGCGAGCAGCAGACCGAGCTTGCCTTGAAACTCAGCGGCACGAAGTGGAATGGGCACGTATGCGGATTCATCCAGAAGCAGGCTAAGATGAGCAAGAAGGTGGGATTTGCCGCTGCCTGACGGACCTGAGACCAGCAGGTTGCGGCCATCGCGTAGCGAACCCGCGAGGTCGGAAAGCGTCATGGAGCCGTCGGTCGACTGGAGCGGAAGCTGCACATAGGGGCCAAGGTCACGTCGTACGAGTTCGCGGAGGCGCTTGATGTATGCGGCGATCTCCGCGTGTTCCTCGGGAGCAATGACATGGGCCTCAGACTGGAGGCCAAGTCTGGATGCCAGGTCGCGCCAAGCATCAAGGGGATATGGCGTCCCTGGTGTCGGCATACTCAGCTTCGTTAAGGCAAGGTCGTATCCGCCAATTGCTACCTTCTGGTCGCCCGACGGAACAGCCGAACCGGCTGGCAGTTGCGGGTAGCCGCAGAGTACACCATGTAGCGCAAGATACGGCTGGCTTCCGTTTGCGGGCGCCAGTCCTGCTTCCTTCAGCGCGTCGCTCACAGCAAATCGGGCATTGACTGCCTGCCTATACGGGTTTTCGCCGCGCAATGGCGTCCAGTTCTCGGGAGCGTCACCCCTTTCCTCCCATGCTCCGTTTTCGCCGCCCCGGACCGCCCTTGCAAAACCCTTCACTTCGACTACAGCAGCAGCGTGCTCGGTCGCCACGATGAAATCGATCTGCCGCGATACGCCCCCGGTCTTTAAAACGACGTTGGCGAGAATGATTGCCGACCTACCGGCTTTTTCCAGATCGGCGACGAGACGGCTGAGAAAGCGCCGCTCCGAAAGCTGTGTGACAGGTTCCCCGAAATAGATTTCGATCTGGCTAGGCTTTGCTGCCAGCGCATGAGGCCAGTTCGCTGTTTGCGTTTCGGTCATGTTCTTCTCAAGACTCCTGGACGCCCCAGCAGTGTTCCTCGCTTTGCTTCGCATCCCGGCGTTTCTGCTTTGCTTCGCGCAGCCGCCAAAACACCGCCGCCTCGGGAACGAGTCTTCCCTAAGGGTGACTAGACCTTCTCTACCCTTTAGTCGGATTTGTTGTCTCTATTGACATTGATCGTACATGCAAACTCGCCCAGCCTAAAAGCGTTTTCGGGAGCTTCCTTCGTTGACGAAAATACAGTCCTCTCAGTAGGCTGACCCTGATTCACTTATTCGAGAGCGTTCAAGATGGCAGAACTGCTTCGAAGCGAAAGCGACACCGATCACCGCTACCGTGTCACGCGTATACCACGCGGATATCTCGTTTCATGTGCCCAGAAAGGGGAAACAGGTCTTATGCTGGGTCCTTCCGAGTGGCTGTACCGAACTCAGGAGGCGGCGGAGAGAGGGTTGGATTTGGTGATGCTGATGAACGGGTGGTGGACGGCCATGACGCGCGGATACCCGGTTGGCGATTTGCCCGCGAGATGCGAAATCGCTGCCGCAGAGCATAAGCGGGCGGTCGAACGTCTTAGTGACCAGCCGCTGATTGGCCGCGAAGTCGCGGAGTTGCGCGAGAACGAGGAGAACGACGACCGCTAAGATGGCAAGGGTGAGCGCCACGACTTGTTGATTGTTCCTCATCCTTCCCGTGTATGACGATAAAGGAAGAACGGCCCATAAACCGTAGCGCTGCGCGCGGCCGGCAATAGCGGGCGGTTGTCGCGCGTAGGACGGAGGACATTGGCCCCCGCCGCGGGCGGTGAACGGGACAGCCATAGGACCGTCAGCATAGGGTCGGCCGGAGGGGGATTTCGCTGGCCACTGCGATTGACGCCGAACATGGTTCTTTTTCTCAAGATCAAGCTGAAACAAGATGTCGCGCGGTCTCTGAAACCTATTGGGCGCTACGCTCGGCAACGAAGTGCAAAACGCGGCGAGGGTGGGTAGTGGGAAAGGCGGTGGCGTTCT
Organism: Aminobacter ciceronei; assembly: GCF_014138625.1. Classification (GTDB taxonomy): domain Bacteria; phylum Pseudomonadota; class Alphaproteobacteria; order Rhizobiales; family Rhizobiaceae; genus Aminobacter; species Aminobacter ciceronei. The sequence continues at coordinate 3,731 of NZ_JACJHY010000038.1, read as the reverse complement.
AGCGCTACCATAATCAACCAAACCAATTTCATGAGCCGATGCATCCTATTCGCCCCGAAATGGGCCGCCATCGTGCACCGCGTCATCGTCGAGCAGACTTCGATGGCATTTTTTTCCACAGGAGAGTGCGTCGAAATTGGTACGTTCTCTTGTGCTTCCGTAGTGCTTCCGCGCAAAAAGCGCGAGAACACCTGTCAAAGTCATCCTCAACCAACTATCTGATATTTATGTCGAAAATGGCGCACCCGACAAGATTCGAAGCTGTGACCTCTGCCTTCGGAGGGCAGAGCCAGACATTCGCTGCCCACCGTTATGAATGACAGCTGGGTTGAGAAAATGGTCGCAGTGTTGGCGCGGAGCAATGCCCAAATAGGAACCCTCTCCGGGGCTTTAGGGCCCCTTCGGTTCTGAGTTTCGAGCCAGCCGTACGCCTGGGCCGCCACCATTTGCCGGAATGAACTCGATGCCGGCGGTCTCGAACGCTAGCCGAATTGCGTCGATCGTCGAACTCTTTAGCTGTTCGCCCCGTTCAAGACGGGCGATCGTATCAGGCGATACCTCCGCGTTTCGAGCAAGGTCTCGCGTTCCCCACCCCAGCGCGACGCGCGCCATTTTGCATTGAATTGCATTCATTTCGTAACGCAGATACGATTTGTGTTGATCTTCAGGCCAATTGCCATTATCGTAACCCTGATACGATTTAATCGTCCTAGCGGCCGCCAAGGGTGTTCAACCGCCGTTAGCGACCTAACCATAATCTAAGCTGTTTGGAGCTCGGATCATGACTGATTCCGACCATAGCATGAGTTTTCGGCGCGTCACGCGGCGGCTAGCGCTTGGCGGGTTGTTTGTCGTCAGCGGTGGGTGGACTTTTGGCGGGAATGCGCAGGCCCGGGCGACAGACGGTGTGCCGGCTCCAGCACTAGACCCAGCGGTGGCGGTGTGGCGCGATTGGAATGCTGCATATGAGCAAGCTATGTGGCGCTGTGACCGGCTGCAGGAACTCGAGGCAGCAGTTGCCGAACGAGTCGATGCACTGTGGACGGTTGTGAGCATCCCTGGCGGCGAGGAGACCATCGTTTGCTCGAAGGCAGCGCTAGACAGGATTGTCGGCGAGCGAACGGACATGGCGGCTATCCGCGCCAAGGCCGAAGCTGAACTCGACGCGCGACAAGCACATTTCGAGGTGGTTGCGACGGAGATCGGCTATTTCGAGGGACTGAGGGCTGAGCAGGCAGGCTTTGCACGGGTCGCGGCGCTGCTGGAGGCGCTTTCCGGGACGCCCGCCGTCTCGCTTTCAGGCGTTGTCGGCAAGCTCGATGCGGTGTTGCGCAACGGCGCGGACTGGGAAGATCGTTCTGCCTTTCCCTGGCCACAAATCCGCTCGGCGCGCGAGGATCTGATGCGGATCGGGCGCCAGCTGACACCGCATGCGTTTTTCCCGGGCGGGTAGACGGTGAGGCTTGTCTCTCCCCTGCCCTACCGGACAATTCGCCGGGTGGCTTCATTGCATTTGGCTTCACGGCGGAGCCGGTCAAGGTCAAGGCGGGTTGGCGCCAAGGCCTTGACCGGCGTTTCCAGCGTCGCGACAGTCGGCATCCTGCGTCTGCTTAGGAGAGGGCGCCGAATGCAGGTCTTTGCGCGCCACGTTGCTACGACCGCATTTTCCCCCTTCCCGGCCAGCATATCTGGCAGCTTCATCCCCGCTTCGACACAACGAAGCGAGGAAGCCTATGGCAGAAGACAACATGACGGCCGCCGACGCGCGGCACTCTCCGAACGAGCGCGCCGACAGGCCCAAAACCCATCCGGCGATCCTTGCTCTCGCCTGGCTGATCGGCCGCAGCATCGCAAGAGAGCGCTTCGCAAACGCAACGGACAGCAAAGACGTCCCCAAATCTCACGCTCCCAAGGCAGAACCACCGGGCGAAAGAGCCGGCGACGGCAATTCCGACACCAGCTAGACCGAGAGAGAACCGCTCATGACCATGCGCGTAGCACTTTATGCCCGCTACTCTTCAGACCAGCAGCGGGCAGCCTCGATCGAGGACCAGTTCCGGCTCTGCCGCGAACATGCGGCGCGCGAAGACTGGGAGATCGCCGGCACCTACCAGGATGCCGGCATCTCCGGCGCAAGCCAGATCCTGCGGCCCGGCATCCAGAAGCTGGTCCGCGACGCCCAATGCGGGTTGTTCCAGCTGGTGCTGGCCGAGGCCCTTGACCGCATTTCCCGCGACCAGGCCGACATCGCAACACTCTACAAACATTTGAAGTTCGCCGGCGTGCCGATCGTCACCCTCGCAGAGGGTGCGATCTCCGAACTGCATGTCGGCCTCAAGGGCACGATGAACGCCTTGTTTCTCGGGGACCTCGCCATGAGGACCCGGCGCGGATTGCGCGGCCGCGTCGAACTCGGCAAGTCCGGCGGCGGGCTGTGTTACGGCTATCGTGTCGTCAGGCGTGTCGACGAGCGCGGCGAACAGATCAAGGGCGACCGCGAGATCGACGCTGCTCAGGCCGACGTCGTCCGCCGCATCTTCCGGGAGTTTGCCACCGGCATCAGTCCGCGCGCGATCGCCAAGAACCTCAACGACCAGGGTATATCAGGACCTGCCGGCAAGCTGTGGAACGACACCACGATCCGCGGTCACGTCAGGCGCTGCACGGGCATCATCAACAACGAACTCTATGTCGGTCGACTGGTGTGGAACCGCCAGCGCTATGTGAAGGATCCCGCAACCGGCAAGCGTGTCTCCCGCCTCAATCCGGAGAGCGAATGGATCGTCACCGATGTGCCGGAGTTGCGCATCGTAAGCGACGAACTCTGGCAAGCGGTCAAGGCGCGCCAGATCGATATCGCCGACAGGTCCGTCAACCAGACCACGGCGGTCCGCGCTCACCACATGCGCAACCGGCTGAACAGCGCCCGCCGGCCGAAGTCGCTGCTGTCGGGACTTGTGTTTTGCGGGTGCTGCGAGGGGCCCTATTCCTTGCGCAGCGTCGACCGCTTCGCCTGCTCCAGCCACACCAGCAATGGCTCATGCCCGAACAAGCGCACCATAGCGCGGAGCGAACTGGAACAGCGGGTGCTCGCCGGCCTGAAGAACAGGATGATGGCACCGGAGGCAGCCGCGGTTGCGATAAGGGCCTACGCCGAGGAGACGAACCGCCTCAACCGCGAGCGCCGCGCCAATGCCGATGGCTGGAACGCAGAACTGGTGAAGGTCGAGAAGCAGATCCGCAGCATCATCGAGGCGATCAAGGCCGGCATGTTTCAGGTGAGCATGAAGGCCGAGATGGACGCGCTCGAGATACGCAAGGCCGATCTCATGAACCAGCTGACCGCCGCTCCCCAGGACAAGCCAGACCTGCTGCCGAGCATATCGTCACTCTATGCGCGGAAGGTGGCGCATCTGACCGAGGCGCTCAACTATCCGGACGACCGGCCGCAGGCCGCAACCGCGCTGCGATCGTTGATCGAGAAGATCGTTCTGACCCCTGGCGCGAAGCGCGGCGAGATCGAAGCTACGCTGTATGGGGAACTGGGCAAGATCCTGAACTGGACCGAGCGGCAGGCTGCTGGGTCTGCAAACAAAAACACTCCCGGAGCAGGGCTCACGGGAGTGTCGTTATCAATGGTTGCGGGGACAGGATTTGAACCTGTGACCTTCAGGTTATGAGCCTGACGAGCTACCGGGCTGCTCCACCCCGCGCCACCGGACATTTTTGCG
>NZ_JACJHY010000037.1 GCF_014138625.1 Aminobacter ciceronei | reverse complement strand
CGGGAGAAGCGCACTCCAACCGCCATGGTCAAAGAGGCACTCGGCATAGTTCGACGGTCGGCATAAACTGCCAAGCTCAACGATGTCGAGCCCTATGCCTATCTGGCCGACGTACTGCAGCGCATGCTCGATGGGCATCCCGTCAGCGGCCTCGACGAACTCCTGCCATGGGCGTGGAAAGCGCAAAATCCCGTCAAGAGCTGACATCACGTGCAGCCCCCGGACGCATACGTCGTTTCTCCAGCACCAACGCCGTACTTTGCCCTGCGCTGCCGGATGCCCGCCACACATCGCCATTCCGCGACGACAGTCAAAACGGGTCTCCCACACCGGTGCGCGCGGCGAAGAGGCCGTTCGAGCGCGGCTTGATGGCAATGGCATCGGGCATAACGGAGCGCTCGGCGGCTGCACTGTTCTCGCGCTCGAACGGCGTCGGCTCAGTGCCGACGGCGGCTCGAACGAAAAGCGGCGAGCTGGGCCACAGCGTTTCCGCACCGCCAGGCGACAACGGCGTCGACGCCGAGCCCGCGAGCGGACCGCCGTCGATCAGCGTGGAAAGTGTAGCGACATAGGCAAGGGTTTCGGCCGGCAAAGGGTGACCGGCGAGATAGGCTTCGTAGCGGGCCGGGCCTGCATTATACGCCGCGAGGAAACCCGGCGATCCGAAGCGATCGTGCATCTCACGCAGATAGGCGGTGCCCGCCAGGATGTTGTCGCGCGGATCGAACGGGTCCTGTCCGAGCGGCCATCGACTGCGTAGCTCCTCCCAGGTACCCGGCATGATCTGCATCAGGCCACGCGCTCCGGCGCCGGACACTGCGCGCGCGTCACCGGTGCTTTCCTTGCGTATGACGGCACGTATCCAGCTGGCCGGAACGGCAAAGCGTCGTGAAGCCTCAGTGATGTGGGCGGCATAAGGATCAGTGGGCAGCGACTGCTGTGCCGCGTCGGCTTGCCCAAAGGATGGGTCGACCGAGCAGGCCGACAATAGGAGGCCGGAAAGAAGACGAAGCGCGAACCAGTGAACCTGCTGTCGCTGTCCGGCGACCGATCGGCTGCGCGTTGGGCGCAGCCGAGAAGCGATGGGAACGTCGGGGCAGGGCATGACTCAAGCCGTCTCGCTGCGGTCGCGTGGACGGCTCCAATGCAACGACCATGTGGTCGCGTCGTCACTATTCCGGAACAGGCGTGCGCGGATCGGTTCGTGGAAGGTCGGGTCGTCGAGCTGCAGCGAAACATACTCACCGGCCTTCTCGCTGGTGCGTGTCCAGCCTGCTCCGACCTCCTGTCCGTCATCGATGCCGTGCAGCACGCGATAGTCGGGTGTGTTGTCACCGTCGCCTGGTTCGACCGGTACGATGGTGAGTTCGAGGTCGAGCGTGAAGGTGTGGATGCGGCCCGAGAAGCTGTCTCCTTCGCGCGTGAACAGTCCGATCTGTGGCATGGCTAACTCCTTTTCTGGTTCGGCAGTGATGGGGGCGGCAGCGAGACCTACGCTGCAGCTGGCGCGCTCACCGCGTTGACGCGCGCCATTCGAAGTGGCCGTCGTCTTCCTCTTCGGTCCAAAGCGGGATGGCGCGGCCGATGATGCGGTCGATGGACATCGGGCCGAAGTAGCGACCGTCGAGGCTGTCGCGGACCTCCCAGTTCATGAGGAAGATTTCGTCAGCGGGGATGCGCAGGCATCCACTCCAGGTCGGCAGTGTACGGCCCGCGCGATCGTGCTCGAGCGCGGTGCCAGCCTCGATGCCGTCGACTGTGATGAGAACGTTCGAACGGCAGACGGTTTGCCCGGAGACCGCGCGAACGCGCTTCACGAGCGGGACACCTTTCGGCAGATAGTTGCGCGCGGCGAAGAAGATCGCGAGCGGCTCCGGCGCGTCGACGGCGACAAGATCAGTGACTTCGAAAGGACTGTCGAAGTTAATCCAATAAAGGCCGATCGGCGCGCTGGCCGAAGCGTTCCACATCAGCCTGATCGGCATCGGCGTGAGCCCCGGATAGCCGACGCCAGTTACAGCAAATGCAGTCATAAGCACGATGGAGAGGCGGCTCATGACTTCGTCCTCTGGCGCAGAAGGAAGGCACGATGCTGGTCGAGCGTGTGTGCCCTTGGCTCGTGGCCGGCGGTCATTCGGTTGTGAACGTGTCGCCAGTGATCGGGCGATACGGCTTCGGGATCGATGCCGAGACGTTCAATCGCATCGATCACCTGAAGCACGCGCTCGACTTTGGGCCAGCTATCGATCTTGAGCAGGATGTCGCCGCCTGGACGCACGAATGGCAGCGTCTGATAGGCTTCGCCGCGGGCGACCGCACGCACAATGTCGATCCGTGAGATCACCGTGCCGAAGTCATTGGAGGCCCAGCGGACAAAGGCGAAGATCGTGCCGGGCTGGAAGTAGAGGATGCGACGGCGGCGATCGATACGTTGTTCGTGCGCTGCCCGACCGAAGCGGATCCAGTGCTCGATTTTCTTTTCGACAAAGGTCAGTTCGACATGGGTGAGGAGTGCTGCGTTCATGACGAGCTCCCCGCAGTTGTGGGGCAGTCATCCTCATGCCGGCGAAGGCAGGGGTGCGTTAGAAAGATTCTGAAAGAATCTGGGTTAGAGACGTTACGGTGGCCGCAAGGCACTGGAATCCGACGAGGAATCGTCAATTCCGGTCCCCGATAGCACGAAGGTCGGGTCCCCGATGGCACGACAGGGGTGGTCCCCGATAGCACGAGCGTATTCACAGCTTGCCCCCGAAGCGCGAGGATGGTTTCCGAGCCGGGCGCGGCGAGGTGAACGCGGCCGGATTGGTGGCGACGAAGGTGAGGACATCAGGACCGTCGACCTGGTGTTCGATGCCGAGGCGGTAGCCAGGCAGGGGTTGTCGTCGGGCGATGTCGCGCAGGTCGTATGCAAAGTGCTTGAGGGGCGAGAGGCTGCCGGACTTGTGGTGCAGATGGGCGAAGTCGAACCTCCAGCCGTATTGCTGGTGTCCGCCATGCTTGCGCACGATGCGGTAAAGCCAACGCTCGAGGCCCCCGGTCAGGTCGAAATATGTCCGGTCGATGGTCAGCACGAGCGCGTCATCGAGGACCGCGCGATAGAACCAATCCGGCAGGATCAGTTCGATGCCGACTGGCCGTCCATCCCGGTCGGTCCGTTCTTGCCATTCGTTGAGCCAGGAGAAGCGATGGCGCCGGCCCTCGGCCGGCTGGCGGATGGAGGTCGCGATCGTGGTCGACTGGAGACGATCAAGCGCGGCTTTCAGGCGCTGATAGTCGCGTGAGCTGACGCCGCGCCCGGTAAAGGTCAGGATCTCATAGGGCGTCGTAGCCATCAGTCGTGATGTCCGCAGTCCGGCATCGCGGGCGTTGACGATCTGGCTGGCGGCCCAGATGAGGATGTCTGCGTCCCAGATCGTTGCCATGCCGTGATCCGGTACGGCTTCAACCCGGATGGTTACGCCACCGGCTTTAAAATCGATGGGTGCCGTGCGTCTGGATTTTGCGAGGGAAAACAATGGATAGGCCATGAGGTCCTGTGCATCGCGAGGAGCGAAGTCGCCGGGGAGCGCATGGAACAGATCAAGCTGTCCGCGCTCCGAAGGTAGGCAAGTTCGCGCCGACAAGGGGAGCAGCCGAGCGATCAGCGGGCCAAGCGGTCGGCATGTGCTACAGCCATAAGGGAATGGCGTTTGGCCGGAAGCACGGTGCCCCGTGGGTCGGATGTCGAGGTCATGGCTCCGCGATTGGCCCAGGCCTGGAGATCGTCGATGGCATAGACGACCCTGCCGCCGAGCTTGCGATAGTCGGGGCCTGTCCCGTAGGTGCGGTGCTTTTCGAGCGTCCTGGCCGACAGGCTCAGAAACGTAGCCGCTTCCTTGGTGCGCAGAAAGCGTGGCGGCAAGCCGGCGTTTCGACCGTTCATCGGGGCATCTCCATCACGTTTTGAAAGCCGCTGACAAGCGGCGGACATGGGCGATGATGGAGAAGGGCTCCGGCGTTGTTCAGGTGCGAAATGGATGGAGCCTATTTCGCACGGACATGCACATTGCCGCCGGACTTTGGCATCGGCAGTCAGGCGTCGCGCCGCCGGAACCGCAGGAGTTGGCGGTAGCCTCCTTCAATCATTCTGTAGCCATCGCGAATGAGGCGCAGCGTTGTGTAACGAAATGGCGAATCCTGCCAGTCCTCAGCGAAGATGAAGCGGGGACCGAACAAAGCGTGGGCTATGTCGAAATGGGAGGCCCCTTCGATGCGGCCGTCTAGCGCGCGAAGCATGTGGCCGAGGCGAACGCGTTGCGATGATGTCAGGCGTTTGTCGGGTACGCTGCTTCCCTTGGCCGATCTAAGATATCTTTCCAGGGATGACAGTCGTTCGGGGGCCTTGGCGTCGAGAGGTACTATGGCAGCCAGGGGACGCGCGCAGTCGGTGCCGTAAAGCAGAGCAATCTGGCAGCTATTTGCCGCCGAGACGGCACGCAAATGCTCACCCAACTCGTCACGTTTTGAAACAGCTGGCGGCAAAGCGGCGACGACGTCCGCGTCGTCAGCCAGCAGTGGCGGCGTGTTGATGAGCAGGATAACAGCCGGATCCACCTCGGGTGTCCAGTAAACCGGCTGCTTGGTTGCCGGGCGATCAGGATTTGCTGGAAAATCGAAGCCCCCACTGCGATCGCAGCGCGTTCGGGGACATGGCATCAGGCGTGGAGTTGATTTGCTGCATGTCTGCAAATTCGCGCTGGTAGGTTGGATTGCGGCGCAGAAATTCCCAGGCGAGGGCATCCGGAGTGACGTTGCTTATGAAATCGTAGGCCTGCGAGCTGCGCCACTCAGACGAATCCGGCTTCATGCATCCTCCTGCAAATTTGCGGACCATTCCCGTAATGCAGTGGAACAGCAGACAGAATCCCAAAAAACCGGGATTGACCGGAAGCGATTGATGGGCTGAGCGCTTACTCAGGCCGTGGAATGGGGGCGGCGCCCGACCACGACTACCGTGTCTTCATTGATGCTTTGTCATGTGCTGCCAATCATATAGCCCCGACATCGGTCACAAGCTTGAACAGGCAGTCACCGGGAGCGGCGAGGGCCGGTGCGCGGCGGCAGGCGACGAGGCCGGACTGCGCGAAACGGATTTCTTCGGGCGGCTTGGGGGGACCTTCGACTGGAAAAAGGAAGCCTCCGGATTGGCCAGCTTCTACAGTGTCGCCGAGTTCGACAGCAGGTTCAAAGATGCCGTGAATGGGGGCATATGCGAACGCGCCCCTCCCGTCGACCCGCATCAGCCGGACTGGCGTCGGCGGATTGATTTCGGCATTGGGCAATACGCCGATGTGGTTGAGGACGCGGCAGATACCTTGCCTGGCGATGGCCTCGCCAGTGGTTGAGAAGGTGCCGCCCCCGCCCAGCTCGGTTGTGAGGGTTGGAACGCCAAGAGCCTGGGCTACCGCAGAAAGAGTGGTTGCCCCTCCGCCACCGGTGCCGTCGCTGATGGATCCGATGGGAGCGCCGAAGACCTGCATGAGTTCCATGAGCCTTGCGGTTTCGGCTCCCGAGTTAGCAACGCGTATCAGGCAGCAGGGAAGATACGACAGGGATCTGCCGCCTGAATGCAGGTCAATGACGATGTCGGCCATCGTAAGCAGTACCGAGCTGACAAAATGGGCGATCATCTGGGTCGGGGTGCCGTTTGCCTCGCCAGGGAACAGCCGGTTGAGATTGCCTTCGTCGAGCGGGGAGAGGCGTCGCCCCGCAACCACGGCGGGATAATTGAGCGCAGGCAGAATGAGGATACGGCCCCGCACATCGCGGGGTTCGAGCTGACGAGCCAGTTTGCTCAAAACGACCTGGCCCTCATATTCATCGCCGTGATTGCCGGCAAACAGCAGTGCCGTCGGCCCCTCGCCATTCCTGATGCAGGTGATCGGGATCGGGATGACGCCATAGGCGGACTGGTCGGTCGAAAAGGGTAGTCGCAGCCAATCGTGCTGCTTCCCGTCCCGGTCGAAGTCAAGAGTTGTCCAGATGCGCGTCTCGCCCGCCGGCGACATCTTCATGTCAGTGCAGCAGCGTGTTGAGGAACGAGCGCGCACGGGGATGATTGGGAGTAGCAAAGAAGGCCGATGGCGACGCCTGTTCGACAATGCTGCCCTGATCCATGAACACCACCTGGTCGGCGACCTCGCGGGCAAAGCCCATCTCATGGGTGACGCAGATCATCGTCATGCCGTCATGAGCAAGTCCCGTCATGACATCGAGCACCTCCTTGACCATCTCCGGATCGAGGGCCGATGTCGGTTCGTCAAACAGCATCAGGCGCGGGTTCATGCAGAGCGCGCGCGCAATCGCCACCCGCTGCTGCTGTCCACCTGACAATTGTGCAGGGTATTTGTCGGCCTGTTCGGGAATGCGGACCTTTTCCAGAAAATGCCGCGCCAGGCTCTCGGCCTCCTTGCGCGGCATGGAAGGAACCCGGCGCAGCGCAAGCGTGCAGTTCGACAACACAGTCAGATGTGGAAACAGGTTGAAGCTCTGGAACACCATGCCGGTCTGCCGGCGGGCCAGTGCCGTCTCCCTGGCATTGTCGCCCAGCCTGATCGTGCCAAGTGTGACCGTTCCCTGCTGGTAGGCTTCAAGCCCGTTCAGGCAGCGGATCAGAGTGGATTTTCCCGAACCGGACGGTCCGCAGATCACAAAGCGGGATCCGCTTGGAATGGTGAGGTTGACCTCCTTCAACACATGGAAGGCGCCATACCACTTGTTGAGCGAGGTGATCTGGACGGCAGGTTTGTCGTCTGTCTGGGTCATGGAGTCTCTCTACAGTTCGCTTGAAGGCAGCGATCTCAGTGTCTGGTTTTGTAAGGACGCGATCAGCCGCTGGGCTACCGGCCGGTCAGTTATCTGGCGGTCGGCCCAAGCAGTCGGATCTCGAGCCGTTTGATGGCGTGCGAAATGAGGAGTGCGAGACCGAGGAAGATGAGGCCGGCAACCGTCAGCGGCTCGGCATAGCGGTAGGTCTCGGAGGCAATATCGAAGGCGCGTCCCAGCATTTCCGGCACTGCAAGCACCGCCAGATAGGGCGTCGCCTTGAGGATCGAGACGAAGTAGTTGCCCATGGGTGCAGCGATGTTGCGCAGCATCTGCGGCGCGATGACAAAGATGGTGATATCCATCCTACCGATCCCAAGCGCCCTTGCGGCTTCCGCCTGACCGTTGGGGATGGCATCGATGCCGGCCTTGAACACCTCGGCGAGATAACCGCTGTAATAGAGGCTGAGCCCGATCATGCCTGTGGCAAGCGCGCCAAGGCGAATGCCGTAAAAGGGCAGGATGAAATACAGGCAGTAGAGCCAGACCAGCACTGGCGTTGCCCTGATGAAGTCGATCAGGAAGCGGACGAACAGCCCGCCCAGCCCACCGGAGCGGCGGATGAGTTCGAGGCCGAAGCCTATTGCCGAGGCGCCAACGCAGCTGACTGCTGCCACCAGCAAGGTCATGCCGATGGCGCCAAGGATGGTCGGCACCGTCGACAGCGCAAAGGCCACATCAAACTGCACGACGCGCCTCCCTTGCCGGGTTGATGCGTCGTTCCACCCAGCGGCCGAACAGTGCGACCGGATAGCAGACGATGAAATAGGCGAGCAGCAGCGAGCTGTAGATCGGCACCGGGTCATATTCGATCTGGGAGATCTCCTTGGCGCGGAAGGTCATGTCGGTCAGCGTCACCAGCGAGACAAGCGATGTCGCCTTCACCAGCTGGATCAGCTGGTTGATGAAGGTCGGGCTCATGGCGACGAGTGCTTGCGGCAGTTCGATGCGCAACAGGATGGTGGCACGCGACAGCCCAAGCGCGTGGCCAGCTTCCTTCTGGCCACGATCGAGTGCCTGCAGGCCGGCTCTCACGGCCTGGCTGGCATAGCCGCCAATGTTGAGCCCAAGCACCATGGCGCTGACGGTCATTGCCGACAGCGCCAGTCCGGCCAGGGGCAGGGCGTAATAGAACACGAACAGCAGGATGATGACGGCGGAGCTGCGCCAGAACTCGATGACCGACGTCACCACGAACCGCGCCGGGCCTGTGGTCAGGTATTGGGCAACGCCAAAGATGAGGCCGAAGGGGATGGCAAAGACAAGGCCATAGAGCGTCACCAAAGCGGTGACGCGAAAGCCCTGCAGGATGCCGAGCCAGATCTCGAGCATGCTCATTTGTCGGCACCAGCCGTGCCACAGAGCTTCTCGACGGTGACGGTATCAGGCACGACCTCGGTCTCGCCAAAGCCATATCTGGCCATGACCTTGCCAACCGTGCCGTCCTTGGTCAGCGCCAGAAGCCGTTCATCCCACAGTGCCCGCAAATCCCCGTCTTCGCTGCGGAAGGCGACAGCCGCATAAGTTGCCTGTTCGTCTGTCGTCACGAAGGGGTCGGCACTTTCCAGTCCCTTCAGCTTGCCGCTGGCAAGCAGCCCGATCACGGTCGGCGATGACAGTACCGTCACATCGATGCGGCCAGAGCGCAGGGCCGAGATGTTTGCCTCGATGTCGGGAAACAGCAGCATGTTACCTTCCGGCACGCCGGCGACAGTCGCATTCCTGACCGACACGCTGCCGCGGCCGGCACCCATGATGATCTTCTGGCTGACGATATCCTCAAAGCCATGGATCTGTTTTGGATTACCAGTGAGCACGATTGCCGCGTCATGGACCTTGAGATCGGGTGTTCCGAAGGCAACCTGCCGGCAGCGCTCCGGCGTGATGGACAGACCAGAGGCCACCGCATCGAAGCGGCCGGCCAGCAGCCCCGGGATGAGCGCCCCGAACTCGGTGACCCTGATGTCGATCTCCTTGACGCCAAGTTCGGCAAAGGCAGCCCGCAACAGGTCCGGATGCCATCCCTTGGCCTCGCCGGTGGCTTCGTCACGAAAGCCCCATGGCGTCCGGTTGTGAATGCCGATGACGATCTTGCCTTCGCGCAGGATGCGCTCCTTGGCCGTCTCGGCAAAGGCCGGACCACCTGGCAAGGCAACGATCAGCGCGAGCAAAACGCACCACATGACTGCAAGCCGCAGGCGTACAGAACTTCTGAAGGTCATTCTCTCTCTCCCATTGTTGTAAAAGGTTGGCTCCGCGGCCGATGGACGGATGTCTGGACGTGCGGGACCGCGCAGTCTCGCCTCCCGCGATCCGGCAAAGGCCCTAGTTCAGCTACGCCTGAGATAGTTTTCGGATGCTGTGTTGCTGTCCGATGCGGTTGGGCGGCTATTGGTTCCAGCGTTCAGGCCGCTTTCGCCCAATGCCTGGAGGTCCGCCAGGACCGACTGAATTTGCGGCCAGGGGAATGCCGATGTGTCGCCCATGGCCTCGCCACCGGCAGCAATGATCTTCAGCTTGGCGATCACCCCGGCGAGTGATTGAGCGCGAGTGGTGGCAATAGCATCGAGGATCTCTTCTTCAGCCTCGATGGCCTGTGCCTCGGCGGCACGGGCTCGTGAGTATCCAACCTTCTGGTCGAGCTCGTCCCAACGTGTCTGCTGATCTGCTGGCTGCGGTGCGCTCTGCTGGTCGTTCTCAGCTCCACCGCTCGGTTCAGAAGCCCTCAGGGCATTCCTGATCCTTATCTCCAGACGCTGCTGCAGCCGGCACAAAACCACGGCCATGTGATGTGCCTGCTCCCACTCCTGCAGCAGGACCACGCATGGGTCGACGGGCGCAAGCAAACGCGCGGCGATCTTCTCGGCCGGTCTTACGCCAACCGAGATGTCACCTTCCGCGTCGTCATCCACAGCACAGCTCTTCCTTCGTCCCCCTTGGGTGACGAAAGGCAAAGCTGTGGTATTGTCGGAATCAGCCATGATCCGAGCTCCAACCAGCTTGGGTTTGGTCAGGCTGACCAAGATGTTCGCGCATCACGGTCAGCCGCTCTGAGTAGCCGGTTCGACACCGACTCGGCCTCAGAGAATTGATAGAAAAAATATCAACAAGCCCATTTGAATGTCAATAGAAAATCTATCAATCACTACTCGGCAGGTGAAGGCGGCGAGGGCACTCCTCGGATGGTCTCAGACAGATCTTGCCTACCATTCTGCGGTTTCCGAGCCGACTATTGCGCGTTTGGAGGCAGAGGATGGTGTTTTTGGTGGTCGCCCTGAGACCATCTCAAAGATAATCAATGCTCTCGTGAAAGCCGGCATCAAATTCATTCCCGAGAACGGCGGTGGAGCTGGCGTACGTCTTCTCCGCCGGTCGACGGTCTGAAGGCCAAGGTGACAGCAAGTTACCTATAATCGGATTAGTCCGAGCACAGGGTTGTGTCATGTTACGGGTGAACTTCGTCAGGAGAGCGCGCCAACTGAAGCCGGGCGGGTGGGAGTGGGGTTGAGCTGCAGCTGGCGCTAAGCTCATGTGTTGCCTTGGGGAGGCGGCAGGAGCCTGACCGCAGGTTAGACGCAGCTAACGCAACGTCAAGCAACGCTAGCGTGTCCGGGAAGCAGTTAGCGCAACTTGCGAATTGCCTGGTCTTTCAGCCCTGCTAAATCTTGACCGGCCGCTGCTCGCAAATCTGTACTCGAACCAAACTTTCGGTCGTAAATTTCCGGCTGGTACCGCCACTGGAACCAGAGTGGTATCTTGGCGGTCTGACTACGCCTTGGTCTTCCTTCCAGCTTTTTTCACAGGCTTCTTGTCGCCAGGCTTTCGACCGAGGCCGAGCTGCTTCGCCAGTGCTGAGCGCCTTGCCGAATACCCAGGAGCTACAATGGGGTAGTCAGAGGGCAGGGACCACTTGGAACGATATTCTTCAGGAGTGAGCCCCAAAATACCAAGATGCCGCTTCAGGGTTTGATACTTCTTCCCGTCTTCCAGGCTGATGATGTAACCGTCCGTGACAGTCTTCTTAATAGGCATCCGGGGTGTTGGCCGCTCTTCCACCGGCGTCGCCGGAGTGCCGAGCATGCTGATGCTGGAATGGATTTGGGAAATCAAGCCAGGCAGATCTCCGGCCGGGACTGGATTGTTCGAAACATAGGCGGCCACGATATCGGCAGTGAGCTCAATCAGCTGACTATTGGAGTTTAGCAATACTTCAGTCATCACAATACCTCTGGAGAGTACTCGGCTACCAAGCTCCGGTAGCGGAATTTTGCTCACAACGAAACCCGGGGGTTCCCAAAAGGTACGAGTTCAACCGCCGTTGGACGTCCGCTTTGCGCCCTCATACCAGCCGTTCGTGTTCTACGTGTGGCATCCTGGAAACAGACACGCGGCTTTCCTGCACTCGTTGTTGATCGTACTGGCGTTGTCGTGCCGCTCTCGCTCGCCCAGGGGATTCATTTG
Source organism: Aminobacter ciceronei (assembly GCF_014138625.1). GTDB lineage: Bacteria > Pseudomonadota > Alphaproteobacteria > Rhizobiales > Rhizobiaceae > Aminobacter > Aminobacter ciceronei. The sequence continues at coordinate 48,595 of NZ_JACJHY010000037.1, read as the reverse complement.
TCGATTTTGTGGTAAGGCAGATTTTCACATTGGGTTTCCACGGGGCCGGGTACGGTGACAGCAAGGCAGAAGGCGAAATCCTCGGCAGAGAAACGAACGGCCAAGAAAAAAGAAGTGTCCCCTACCAGACGGTCGACCGGCGGAACGGGTTTTGACTTCGAGGATCGCGTAGCCGCGCACTTTGTATTGTCGTCGCTTGCTGGGCGCAGCCTCCCGGTCGAGGGCGATGTACAGAGTCTCCAGATGCAGACTGGCACGCTGCAATGGGATATCGATGACCTGCTCGTAGTTGCGCAGGACAAGGCGGTGGCGCGGCGACTAGCCGTCTCGTGCAAGGGCAATGTGCAGGTTTCGGCAAATGGCCTGCCGGCATCGTTTGCTGACCTGGCTTGGCGACTCTGGACCAAGACGGACAGCCCGTTCGATAGGTCGACGGACCGCCTGGCGCTTGCCACCCAAGGGACGCACGACGATTTCCAGAGTGCATGGAGCGACATCAAGAAGTTTGCGGCTGGTGCCGATGCGGCCCTGGCTTTGGCGCAGATCGAGGCCAATCCACGCTACAAGAGAATTTTCGACAGTCTAAAGGCGGCGGCAACGGCCGTCACGAACGCCGACGTTCTTGGCCTCATCGGCTGCCTTGATGTTTTGCCGTTCGATTTCCAGCGGTTGCCTTCGAAGGACGAAGCCGACGCCATCGCCGTTGCGCGCTCGCTTCTGGCGGGTGGTACTGCGCAGGACGCCACCGACCTTTGGGGTGAGATCGTCGGCCGCGCGAAAGAAACGCGCTTGGGAAGCGGCACGCTGGATATGGCGGCTTTGAGGCGGTGGCTGCGGCCCCGCTTCGCGCTACGGGATTTTCCGGACTACGAGCCGAGCTGGGCTCGCCTTCGGGCGCTGAGCGCGGAGACAGAGAGCCTCGTCCAAACGGCTTTACCTTCAGGGGCACGCCTCGACTTCAGGTCCGAATGCGACCTGCTTCTGACGCAGCTCGGAGAAAAGCCGTGCGTTGCGGTCTATGGAGAGTCGGGGACCGGTAAGTCCGCATTGGTAAAGGCTTTCCTCGATACGCACTTTCCTAGTGCAACGCGGGTATGGCTTGCACCGGAACATCTTGAGCTAGCTCTGAACGAAGCAGAGCGCGCGCGCTTCGGACTCGCCCATCCCCTTATCAGCGTCCTCGACGCTGCCGTAACGGCTGAGAATTTTCTTATCATCGATTCAGCGGAACGCCTTTCGCCTGCGTCACGGCTCAAGGCCCAACAGTTGGTCAAACAACTGCTCGAAGTGACTGGCTCAGAACCTCCGCTTGCGTGGCGCGTGATCCTCATTGGGCAAACCGAGTTTTGGGCAAGCGGCGAGCTGTCGAAGATTGCAGGCACTCCGTCCTTGGCGCGATGGGAGGTTCGGGCCCGATCCGCAGGCGATGTCGCGGCCGTACTGCGTGCCAGCACCGGGCTTGAGTGGCTTGCATCTCACCACGACGCCCTCATGGCCCTGACAAACCTGAGAACGCTCGCATGGGTCGTTCAAGCGGCAGGGGTGTTTCAGGATGACAGCGGTGCGGCCCCCACGTCTATGGTGGCTATTGCCGAGAAGCTTTGGGCGCACTGGACGTTAGGTCGTACGGCACTCGAAGGATTCTTGATACGGCTGGCCCTGCGCGATGCGGCCTTCGAGCATAGCGTTCCTGTCAGCACCCTCGAAGCGGCGGACGCGACTGCGTTCGACGGCCGGCCGCCGCAGTGCCCGGTTAGGCGAAATCCCGCCAACAATCACGTGCAATTTGAGCATGATCTCGCGGCTGACTGGGCGCGCTTCCAGAGGCTGAAAGAGATCGCTTCCGACACGGCGCAGTGGGCGGCTTACGCGGAAAATCCGCTTTGGAATGGCGCGCTGCGCATGCTGGGCCAGTTACTTTTGCGCCAGCCGTCAGGCTCGCGAACGGCATGGGACGACGCCTTTGATCAAGTGCAGGCGGCGCAAGGTACCCTTCCGCTCGCTGATGATATCTTGCTTGATGCGCTGTTCCTCGACCCTGAGGCGATCACCTTCTTGGAAGCGCGCGCCGATATGCTCTTCGCAAACAACGCGAAGCATCTCCAGCGCTTGCTGGCGAGGTTCGAGCATGTCGGAAGCGTGTCCGGCGTTTCACTTGTTAACGCGGGGCCGCTGAAGGACTATGGCGTATATCTTGAGGCGAAATTCCGCACGCCGATTGTCGGGAGATGGCCCGCCCTCGCAGTGTTTCTCGGCCATCATCACCAGCGCGTAGCAGACCTTGTCCTTCCGCGCGTTTCTATTCTTTGCGAGCGCTGGCTCACCAGCATGCCGCTCACATTATCGGACGGAACGCTGGTTCCCTATCGGCAGGAGTTTGCGGAGTTGGCGCTTGCCACCGCGCGCGCCCGTCAACTCGATGTCGCGAAAGGAGTCATGTACCTCGGCGACGACGACAGCCTCTTCGAGGCGGCCTTCGCCGGTGCGCAAGATCTCCCCGATGACGTGGCAACCTGGGCGCTGGAGATGGCGCACCGTCGTCCGATGCGTGCCGACCTTCAGGCGCAGTTGAACCAGCATCATAGGGAAAAGGCTGCCGAGCACAGCCGCCGAATGGAGAGCGATGCCGAGTACCGCGAGCGTCACGGCCGGAAGCGGAGCATTTCCGTGATGTCGTCGGGGAGGAAGCTGCCACCTTGGCCGCTAGGTCCTCAAGGTCGAGTGGACAGGGCGTTTGAAAAGGCGGTTCGGTCGCGAACGTTTCAAAGCCTCATGCGCGCTCGGCCTGCGGAGGCAGCCGAAGTGCTGATGGCTGTCTTGATCGAAGACTCCCCGGAAGAGAGCTACGGCTCGCGCGGGCGCTACCGCGAGGAATTGGGGCTTGCCTATGACAACGAAGGCTACCCCACGGCCTACTGGAAGAGTCCGTTTTTCTCATTTCTGCATGTCGACCCGGCCACGGCAATCGATACACTTCTGCGGCTTCTCTCCTTTTGCATGGACCGTTGGGAACATGACGTTACGAGTCATGGGGGCCGCTCGCCCGCGCCGATACCAGTACGCTTGAACGACGGCACCGAGCGGCAGTTTCGAGGGCGCTACAACGCCTTCGCGTGGTCGCAGACAAGCGATCATTCCAACGGGCAGCTTTATTCATCGCTTGCGGCGTTGGAGAAATGGCTGTGTGGCCTTGTTGACCAGGGGGCCGATGTCAGCAGCCACATCAATACGTTGATGCGGCATGCGGATAGCGTCGCCATACTCGGCGTAATTATCAATGTCGGCAAGCGGTTGCCGGAGCTTTTTAGCGCCGTGCTAAAGCCATTGCTCACGGTCGCGCCATTCTACGAGTGGGACGAAAGACGCATCCGGGACAGCGAGTATAGCTTCGACGCCATGACATGGGTCCGAAGCGGCGAGATGGTCTTCGAAATGGCGCGCGACTGGTACGCTGCGCCTTACCGTCATAGGAAGCTCACAGCCATCGTCAGTGAGCTGTGCCGCAAGGACCATGCGCTCGGCGACTTCGTCAACGCTGCCGCAGCCCAGTGGACGCCGCCAGATGGCGACAAGGAGCGGATGGAATTTCAGATCAGGGTCGCGGAACTCGACTACCGCAATTACCGAGCCGTTGGCGCGGGGGAGGAACACCAGGCGGAATTCGTATGGCCTGCCGAGCTTGCTGCTGTAATTTCCGGATTTGAGCAGAGCAGGGGTCGGGCGCGGCAGATACTTGCTTTCCCCGAGAATTGCCGGCGGTTTCTTGCCGCGCCTGCGCCGTTGCCGGTCGATCAGATCACGGCCATCGCCGACCTAATGGGGGCGGCAGATGGCGACGAGGATGTGGGGCTTGAGGAGGAGATGCTTCGGCCTGCGCGCGTCACGGCGGCGGTCGTGCTTCTCTTGGGTGCCAAGGAATGGCTGGCCTCGAACGAAAGTGTGCATGATCGCGCGCAAGCGATCGTGCACGCTGCGATGGAGGAAACCGCTCTCGATAAGGACCGTTCCCGCTTTCACTATTCCATGACACCGAGCTACCTGGAGTTCGTCGCTTATCTAGTCTTTCACGAATGGCTCGCGGCCCCATCGCGGGACACCGATAGTGCGCTCCTCCGCATCCTGACGAGCGGCGACGACCGCGCCGCCGGCGTAATTGCCGATATGGCGTACGCTCACAGTGCTGCCTTGGGCGACAGATGGTGGCGGCTTCAGTACTTGGCGCTTCTTTGGTCGGGCTTGATCATCCTCAAGCCACGCTTCGGTCAGGAAGATGGACCTGATCAGAGCCGTTGGCTGCGGCGTGCGCGTTGGTTGCTCACGCGTCGAGTATCGGGTGTACCATGCACCGTCGATGACATCCGTCCCCTCGATGTGGCTAAGCGGATCGAGGAGTTTGAGGCTCGCCAATGGGAGGAAGAATATCGCCATGACGGCCGAACCTTCACCCGAGATCGATCGCGCCGGATGTCTGGCGCATTGGAGACGCATTTCCTCCAAGTTGCGTTTGCGTGGCTGCTGATCGACAAGAATTTGTCTGCGGGGGTGACGGAGCTGAACCAGCGGCGGCAGTTGCTCAATGCCTTCTGGGCTCACACCGGGTGGCTGCTGGTCGGGAGCGAGAGCGAAACGTCCGGTGACTACGCCCCGATGAGCCAGTTCGGTTACAAATTGCTGGAAGCCATGGCGGGCATGGTCCTGGTGACCGACGCTGCCGAGTCATCCTTGCTGTGGCAACCGATTTTCGATATTGGCCCCAAGGGGCACTACGCCATCGCTCACTTCTTCACGTGCTTCTTCAGCCACCTCGAGGAGGACACCGATCAGGCACTTTTCGCTGCGCGCTGGCGACCCATGATCGAGGCCATCATGGTAGGGCGAGGGTGGGAAGGCGGGCCATGGTATCACCAGCAAAGTCTGGAAAGGCACGCGTTAGGCTTTGCACGGTCGGACGCGCTAGCTCGGCCTTCGACTTCATCAAGGTTGATCGAACCGATGCGCGATCTATATCGCGCGTGGGCCCTTAAGCGGTTGCCAAACGATGAAGACAACCTCGCTGGGCTTTGCGGATTTTTGTCTACGAAAGCAGGTCAGTCGCTCCGTCTGGAGGGGCTCGTGTGGATCGCCAACTCCATTCAGGGCGCTTCCGCGCTCGCACGGCTCGCCGGCCAGGGCCCTGTTGCGGATCGGCCTTTGTATCGCGACCGAACCTCCGCAGCGTTTGTCGAATTCTTGACCACTGTGATCACCGAAAACGGGCCGACCACTGTTGCACAGCCCGAAACTAGGCAGGCGCTGATTGACCTCGTTGGCTTGGCGGTGTCGAAACAATTGTCGGCGGCCTTGGCCATTCAGGATCGGCTGAAGAGCTTACTTTAGGACGCGCTAGCCTGCATGAACGAAGGTGGCGTGCGAAGGTCCCCTCCGGCAAGTCGACCCGTCAGCAGAAAGTCTCCTTGCGGCCCCGAAGCTGTGATGCTGTCGATCCCGTATCTCCGGTGGCCAATCAAGGCCGAGGAGAACTCACATGGGCCATCTCAATTCGATGATGCCAGCCGCCAGCGTGCAGCCTGGAACGCTGGAAAGAAAGTGGGAACGGACGACTTCGGGAAAGCTGCCCTTCACCTGATGAACGACCTTCGACATGCAAGCGCCTCATGTTGGCCGTTGAGGATGCCTTTGCTGCAACCTAAAACAGCACCAACGATTTCAATGGCTTAACAAGCATTCGTCTCTCCGGAAGATTCCCTTGAAACCCTCGGGAAGCACCGGGAAAGCACGCAGAGCTGCATCCGATCGCCACTAATTCTGTTGTGGACTGCGCAAGTGGTCACGTCGCTGCCGGGGCCAAGGGAGCAAGAATTCCCGCTGGCTGTCTCGCAGGAAACCTACCCGCTGCGACAGCCTGCCCGATCACTTCAGCGTACGGGTCAGGTTGCTCTCGAAGCTGCCCGTCGAAAACCTTTCGTCGGAGGCACTCGGCGACAAGGGAGCTCATGTCAGCGATCGGATCGTCGCCATAGTCTCGGTAGTACCTCGCGTATTTCGATGAATCGTAGACATCCGGCGCTCCGCCGTGGATTACCGAGTTACGCAATCGCATCAACAGAAGCACACGAGCACGATCGAGCTTTCCCCCGAACAGGTCATCCACCCCTCGCGCAACAGCCTCCGTTGCGCCATTTGCATCCCCAAACATCGAGTCGATCGTGATGCAGTCTATTGGAAACCGCTCGCTGTCCGGTAAAAACCAAGCTCTGTAGAAGTACTGCAGCGATTTCAGCTGCTTGATATCGGCCTCGCTGCTGGAAGCGAGAGCTCTGTCGATCACATCAAGCCAGGCACCATCCTCGCTCCCCAGCACAACGTCCTCCCCGAGTGCCGGCGTATGCGGCGAACTGTCGGAAAGGGACCAGCCATCGCGAACGCTCACTACTCCGCCGAAAACCTTCCTGCCAGTAAACTGGTGTCGGTAGCGATGCATGACGGTGAGGGAGATCGCCCCCAAGATCGATGCTCGATACTTCTTTGCAACCTCAGGCGATGGCGCGGTGACAAGGAGCCAGCTCGTCGGGGATTGGGTCTTGTGCTTCCAGTCGCTGAATGGCGGGAATTGCTGACCATTGACGTAGCCCCGTGGCAGGTTCGCCAGTGGCATCTGTGCGGCAAGACCAGACGCTGTCGAGAGCGAGAATACCGCCCCCTCAAACACATCTTTCATCTGGATTGTGACCAGCGGAAAGAGGCAAGTTTCTTGAGGCGGAATGAGGATATCGCTCGTTGCGAACTGGTCAACAAGCAAGTCAACTTGCTCCTTCGAAAGCCGCTCCAATAGTGAGGTTTCAGCGCGGCTGAAAATGTTGTTACCCGCGACTAGGTGGTACCGGTCCGTGAGGAAAGACCGCAGCTTTTCAAAGGAATGGCCCAATGGAAGATAACGGAGATGTGGTGGCCCGAGGGATCTCAGCTTCATCACCGCAGGCATCAGCTTCTTTCGACGGAAGAAAAGCGTGACAGAAATGCCGCCCAAGGCGGGATGCCTATCGCGTCGGCCAAGGATGAATGCGCTGGCAAGGCCGTCTTCGCCAACGGTGTTGTAGGTTGCGGCAAGCAGCCCCAGTATAATTTCACGCATCTGTGCCGAGTTCATCACACTTCCATAAGCTGCTCGTTCGCGCGGATGTTTCTACTTGACCCTCTGCCGGTTCGGAACGTGCAAGGACTCCTTACTCGTAGCAAGAGGCTTTGGTTCTCGTCGCGTCCTTTGGTGGCCTCACCGTGGGCAAGGAAACCGTGTTCGGGGTTGGGTTAGGCCCGCCTTTTGCGCCTCGTCGTGGGGAGGTCTTGAACCGGTCAGGTGAGGACAGGCCCTGCGCCGAGCTGAATGTCCGCTCACTTACATGTCACACTGGAAGCTGCCATTCCGCTTTCGGCCCCCTGTAGGGCGGTGAGGCGTCCGGAATTGCGCTAGCTTGACGACTTCACCAAGCCGGATCCGCCCAGCAGACGTGCAACCTTATTGAGCGATGACGACGAGCCATCTTCGGTGCCCGAAATATTCATCGCGGGCGGCCAGTCACCGTCACTTTTCCATTCTCTTTCCTTGCCGACAAGCTGTTGTACTGCCCGGACCGCCGGTAACCCGTCTTTTCCATCATTCGCCAGGACTGGATCGGTCTCGCTTTCCCAGAACGATCCTGTATCAAGCGTAATTCTAAACCCATGACTAAGCGCCGAGCGCTCGTCATCATCGAGGTCCAGAGCTGCAAACGCAGCTCCTGGCTCAACTTCGATCCCGAACAACCAGGCAACTCTGGCAGCAGCTAATCCCGAACCCGGAGCCATCAGGACCAGCGTTGAACCATCGTGCCTCTTACCGATAAGGAGAATATCGTTTTCACGTGCCTTCGCGGTGACTGCGTTGTCGTAATAGTAGAGCCTATACTCAGATCGTGTCGGATGCCGCGCCCGGGCGTCGTACCAGGTAAGCATCCCGGTATCGGCCAAGACGCCGCCGTCGTCTGACATCCGGATAAAGTCTGTCGGTATCTTTTGCGGGTGGTCCTTCCCGAACAATCCGATCAGTGGCTTTGACCCGTTGAACTCGTGCTGGTTAGAGCGCGTGATGTCCGTCTCGACTGCACTCAATCGCTTGAACACAGCACCACTGAACAAAGGTGAGAGCACACCACCTGTCATAGGTGACTACGCAAGATTTCCGGCACGTCTGCGGGAAGGGGCGGTAATGACGATGCTTTCAGGCTGTCCCAGCATTCGTCCTTCTTGGCCCATTCCGATACCTGACGGGCGCCCGCATCGTCCCTGAGAACATCATTCACCCGCACGGCCAGCTTGCTAACATACCCCGAAAGCTGGGATGACAGCCCCTGCTTCTGCCATATGGCATCAAGAGACGCAGCGTCGCCCCTGGGATCGCGCTTGCGGTGAGCTGCAAAACAATATCTTGACCAATGCGCCCATTTTGCGTTACGCGTAACATATTACTGCGCTTAGCGTTTTGCTTCGGCATGGAGGAATGTTGTGACTCGGCTTCGGAGTGCCTGGAAATCGTTGCTGGTTGGGGGATTGGTCGCGCTGGTTTCAGGCGCCGCCGTAAGTCCCACTCGTGCGCAAGAAACCCTTGAGCGGATCAAGGCTCAGAAAACGGCGCGAATTGGACTGTCGAATTTCGCGCCGACGTCATTTGTTGGCGCTGACGGAGAGGTTACAGGCGTGTCCCCTGAACTCGCGAAGGCGTTTCTCAAAAGCCTTGGCGCGGACAACGTCGAAGGCGTTGTCGGCGAATTTGGCTCGCTTATTGGAGGGCTCGAGGCGGGACGGTTCGATTTGATCGCCGTCGCAATGCAGATTCAGCCCAAGCGCTGCGAACAGATCGCGTTTGGCAATCCCGAGCTGCAGTTTCTGCAGGGTTTTGTCGTGAAAACAGGCAATCCGTTCGATCTGCGGAGTTTCAAGGATATCGCGGCCAACCCGGACGCACGCCTGGGGCTGCTTACCGGGGCCGGGCAAATCCGGTTCGCGGACCTCGCGGGGATTGGCAAAGACCAACAGGTTTTATTTCCCGATTTCGAGAAGGCGGTGGCCGGCCTTCAGGCTGGAAGGGTTGAAGCGGTGACGGGGGCCGGCATCGCGTTGAAACATATTGTCCAGACGCTCGGCCAGCCGGATGTCGAATTCGTTGAGCTCGAGGTGCAGCCGTCGGACGAGAACGGCAAGCCGGTAATCGCCGTTGCAGGAATGGGTTTCCGCAAAGCCGACAATGACCTGCGCGAAGCTTGGAACGCCTGGTTCCATCAGGCTCGGCAGAGCGGAGAGGCGCTGAAGATCGTGACCCCATTTGGAATAGCAGAAAGTGATATTCCCGGCCTTGACGTCACCGCAGCCTCGATCTGCCCCTGAACCCATCACGATCGCCACAGCTTTTGCTTACAATGGGTAGCCACATCGAAAGTCTGTCTCCGATCAGCTTGCGCAACCAGGCTATAAGTGTGTTGCGGGCGCAAATCCTGATCGGAGCCCTCGTGGCAGGTCGGCTCTATTCGATCGGCGAAGTTGCTGATTGGTTGAAGGTCTCACCGACCCCCGTGCGCGAGGCGCTGCTGCATCTCGCCGACGAGGGGTTGGTCCGGATGGTACGCAATCGAGGGTTCTCGGTACGCGAGTTTGACGCTCACGATCTCGACGAGCTGGTTGAATGCCGCCTTATGCTTGAGGTGCCGATGGCGGGAAAGCTTGCGCGCGGCGGCAGGCTGAAGAATCTCGAAGAGCTCAGGTCGCTGGCCGGGCGGACGGAGGTTGCGGCCGAAGCTGGCGACATGGCCGATTTCCTGGCTTCCGACAGGGAGTTTCACGCGCTGCTTTTGTCAAATTTGGGGAACCAGCGGTTGGTCAGAATGGTCGGAGCGCTGAGGGACCAGACGCGTCTCTACGGCCTTGTCCATCTTCGTGGTTCCCGCGATCTGCTGGCGACCGCCAGAGAGCATCGTCAGCTGCTAGATCTGATTGAAGAAGGGCAAGTGTTCGGCGCTAAGCGCTTGATGCGAAAGCACTTGCTTCACACTCGCGGCATCTGGTCGGTCGGAGCGAAGAGCAATCCAACTCTTCAATCCTAGTGCCTCCCAATGGCGGGCTGACTGAGCTCAGGCCCACTTCAACGCATTCCAACACAGTGAACAAGGTAAGCAGCTATGTCGAATGACCGAAATCGCGCTAAAGTCGCAGAGGCGGCAATGTCCTTGCGCGGGGAAGCCCTGAGGATGCTTGCCGAGATGACAGCCATTCCGGCAGACGGAACGACTGGCGAAGGCTACCCCGAAACGGTCGATTACATTGCGACGGCGCTTTCAAAATTTACGCGCGCCGAGAAGATCGATGTCCCAGAAAGCTATCTGGAAGCGTTATGGGGGAAAGATCTGGCTTTGGCCCGGGAGTACCTTCCCGTCTCGCAATTTGCCCCAAGAACGATCGTGACTGCAACGGCAGCCGGCGCGAGCAACGAGATCGGCCTCCACCTGACCAACAATTACGACCTTTACTGGGGCGCGCGTAAGGAACGTGCTGCAACCGTCGCACAAATTCTGGCGCTCAAGGCCCTGACATTGAGCGGGGTTAGCCTAAACCGATCGGTCTTCTTGTCGGCAACGCCGGATGCCTACATTGGCGGGGAAAGCGGTGCAGGCTACCTCGTGGCGCATGACATCGGCCGCGCAAAGGCGGTTCTGGCAGGCAGCCTCGGGGGACCCGACATAATTACGGCGGGCTACAAGGGTCATTTTTGGGCGAAAATCACAACCCACGGGAAATCAACACACGGCTCCCGTCCGATGGAGGGGAAGAATGCCATCGACGCCATGATGGTGGTCCAGGAGAAGATCAAACGCCTGGCGGCAGAGCTCGCGACAAACGTCACGCCTCTTCCCATAGTCCCCGAACATGCCAATGCTCCTACCATTGCCATGTGCCGCATCGAGGCCAACCTCGAGGCGACCTTCATCCCGGACAGATGCTCGCTCGGCATCGACCGCCGGCTAAACCCGGGTGAGACGCTGAGCCGGACGATGCGAGATCTTGAGAATCTTGTCGCCGAGGCGGCCCGTGAGGCGGGCTGCTCGATCAATATTCATTTTCCGCATAAGGTGGAGCCCACCTACACGCCGCCAGAAGATCCGCTCCATGCCACGTTGCGGCGAAACCTCAGGGCCACCATTGGGCGCGAGCCCCGATCACTCATATGGTCGCACTATCTAGGTCTACATTATTTTTCGGCCGCCTGGGACAGCGCTGCAATTGCCTATGCACCCGGTACAGTTGACCATGGAAACGTCCATGTAACCGGAAGCGAACGCACGGTCACCGACGACGAGCTCGCAGCTACGATCGGAATCTTGGCGTTGACGATTCATGACTATGTCAATCGCTCCTCGACGGCGAACGCGTCGTCCCCGCAGGGGGAATAGTCATGCCGAAGTCAAATGTTGCATTGGTAACAGGAGCGGGTTCGGGTATCGGTCGCGCTACGGCGATTGCGTTCCTGAAGGCTGGCTACAAAGTCGTTTTGGCCGGCCGCCGGATCGAACCGTTGGAGGAGACTGCGGCGATTTCCGGGGCGAAGTCCGCCCAGGTATTGGTGGTCTCCTGCGATGTCACCAGTCCTGAATCGGTCGGCAGGCTCTTTGAGCGCTGCCGAGAACGGTTCGGACGGCTCGATGTCCTTTTCAACAATGCAGGTGTCACGCGCGGAGGATCGATAGAAGAAATTTCTTTCGATGACTGGACCGCCACAGTGGCGACGAATCTGACAGGTCCTTTCCTGTGCACGCAGGCGGCGTTTCGCCTGATGAAGAGCCAGGTGCCGCGTGGCGGCAGGATAATCAACAACGGGTCATTGTCGGCGCAAGTGCCGCGTCCGGAATCAGCTCCATATACGGCAACAAAGCATGCCATCACGGGGTTGACGAAAACGACCTCCATCGATGGTCGCAAATACGATATCGCCTGCGGACAGATCGACGTCGGCAATGCGCTCACCGAAATAGCGCGTGAAATGATCAAGCGTTCGAGGGTAGGGGGCGCCTATGCGAGCGAAGAGCCGGTTATGGACGTCGAGCACGTCGCAAGCTCGATCATCCACATGGCAAGTTTGCCGCTGGATTCCAACGTGCTGTTCATGACCGTAATGGCAACGAAGATGCCGTTCGTGGGGCGAGGATAAAACTTCTCGCCTGGCAACTTTAGAGCCTCAAGCGCCCTGCCATCTGGAGCGCGTCGATTCGATATGATCGGTGATTATTCTCTTCAACGCATTCTCGTCCCTGCGCGACGCGGCGGTAACCAGCTCGAGATGCTGAGTTGCCGCTGCGACGATCTCACGCGAGCCGAGCTTCGCGCGGAGCCCGCGCAGTCGCGCGCGGTCTTTGTAATTGATAATGAGTTCGCTGAGGTGCGGCATCCTCAATGGCTCCAGAAAGGTCGAGTGAAACCTGCGGTCGACGTCAATGTAGGCAACCACGTCGCTCGAGTGCGCTGCTTCGACTGTTGCTTCGGCAATGGCTGTCAAATGCTTTATGTGCCCTTGGTCCATCAGCATGCCGGCTTCGACGGTCGCTGGTACCTCGAGCAGCATGCGAATCTTATGCAGTTCCTCGAGTTCCTCCGGCGTGACCTCAGGGATGGAAAAGCCCACGTTCTTGTGGATCTCGAGATAGTTACTCCGTGCGAGATCGAGCACCGCCTCCCTGATAGGGGTTGGCGAGACCTTAAGCATCGCCGCAAACTGACCCACCGAATATACCTCTCCGGGCATCAGTTCACCCGACATGATCTGAGCAAGCAGGATTTGCCTGACACGTTCGCGCAAGCTCGGCGCTTGGGTGATCGCGATGTTGTCCATGTGGCTCCCCTTCAACGTATTTGTCGGCAGCTTCTTAAAGGGTAGCGGATTAGCGGTCGAGAGAAAAGCGTTGACGGGAACACGTAATATGTTACATATAATATATCAACGGAGGAGAGTTCAATGCGCCAAGCGATAACGTTGCCGGGACAGCCGGCGAAGCTTTATTCGGATGTTGTCAAAGCGAAGGGGACGCTCGTGTTTCTCGCCGGGCAGGTGGGGTGGAGAAGCGACGGCTCCTGGGGGGAGAGCTTCGAAATCCAGACCGAGCTTGCTCTCGACAACATGAAGGTGGCACTCGCGGCTGCTGGCGCATCACTCGAGCAAGTGGCGAAGGTCACCGTTTATCTGGCAGACGCCCGATACGGCGATGTCTTCAATGAAATCTACGCACGATATTTCCGTTCTGATCGCCCTGTACGGACGCGCATCCAGACAGGCTTGCTGGCTCGCGAATGTTTGGTCGAGATAGATGTCATCGCAGTGGTTGCGTCATCGAACGCATAAGATGGAGGTGGGTATGAGCCCGAATTCGCTATCCCGCATATCGCGGCGAGTGCTCATTAGTGGTTGCTTTCTGGGCGCGATTTCCCTGTCGATCGGCACATCTCTGGCCCAGGACGACAGCCTCGCCAGAATCCAGGCAGCCGGGAAGGTCAAGATCGGCTTCGCCAACATCAACCCCTACGGCTACGTCGGGCCAGATGGCAAGATTACCGGCCAGTCTCCCGAACTGACCAAGGCTTTCTTCGCGGACATGGGCATCGCCGACATAGAGCCGGTCATCACCGACTTTGGCACGTTGATCGGCGGACTTGTCGCTCAACGTTTCGATATCGTCAGCACCGGCATGCTCATCCAGCCGGAGCGTTGCAAGATCGTCGCTTTCGGCAATCCGGAATACCAGATGAATCGGGCCTTCGCTGTGAGAGCTGGCAACCCGAAGGGGCTTACCAGCTTCGTCGCGCTCGCCAAGAACCCGGCCGCCAAGCTGGGTATGCTAACCGGCGCAGGCGAACTGCACCTGGCGGAACTCGTTGGTATTCCCAAGGACAGGCAGGTTCTATTCCCGGACCTGTCTGCAGCAGTTGCCGGATTGCAGGCTGACCGGGTTGATGCGGTGGTCGCATCCACAGTGACGATCCGCCAGGCACTGGCGCGCGCGAACGACGCACAGTTGGAATTCGCAACGCTGACCGAGCAGCCAGCTGACGAAACAGGCAAACCCGTCGTCGGATACGGAGGAATGGCCTTCCGCAAGGAGGACAAGGCGCTGCGAGAGGCATGGAACGCCTGGCTAGCGGAAAACCTCAAGACCGGCAGGGTCGCGAAGATCATCGAGCCCTTCGGTTTCGGTGCCGAGACACTTCCGCCCGAAGGCATCACCGCTGACGACGCCTGCGCCGAGAAATGACAAGAAACAAAGCTAGAAGGAGCGACGTTATGAAAGGCATCTCACGCCGCAGCATACTCGCTGCGATCGTCGCGACGACAACAGTCTTCTCGCCTGGCTTGTCACTCGCGCAGTCTGAAAGCATCACCACGCTCACCAAGATCAAACAAAATGGCTTCGCGCGGGTGGGGTTCTCGAACTTCAAGCCGTGGGGCTACGTGTCGGATGCTGGCGAGCTATCCGGAGTTGAACCCGCCGTCGTAAGGGCCTTTCTGAATTCTGTTGGCGTCGAGGGGATGGACGGCGTGTTGACCCAGTTCGTATCCATGATCCCGGCGCTGGAGGCCGAGCGGTTCGACTTCATCGCTGCGGGAATGCAGATCAGACCGGCACGCTGCGAACAGATCGCGTTCGGCGAACCGGAGTGGAAAAGCACTCAGGCATTCCTGACGCGCGCCGGCAATCCTTCGAACCTCAAGAGCCTCGACGACATAATCGCCGATCCCAAGATGCGCCTTGGCGTTGTCGGTGGCGGCACTGAAAGGGAATATGCAAGCATCAACGGAGTTCCTGATGCGCAAACGGTCATCTTCCCTGACCTGCCGACAGCAACCGCCGGGCTCAAGGCGGAACGCGTCGACGTCCTGATGTTTACGTCGATCACGGGGCGCGGATTGCTGGCGAATGGAGAGCATCCCGAACTACAATATGTCGCTATGTCCAAGCCGCCGGTAGACAAGAACGGGGCACCTGTCGTCGGATACGGGGCGATCGGTTTTCGCAAGTCGGATCCCGAACTCCTTGCCGCGTGGAACGGATGGTTGAAGCAGGCGAAGCAATCAGGCGAATTGCTAAAGCTGCTCGAGCCTTTCGGCTTCACCAAGGACGACCTTGCGACCGAAGACGTTACAACCGCCGAACTTTGTGAACCGAAATAGGCGAGGTCCGTATCAACATGGATTTCGTGCTCCAGATCTATCCCGCGTTGCTGCGCGGCGCGCTCGTCACCGTGCTGCTCACGGTGATGTCAGGCGCCGCCGCGCTGGCGGTGGGCTTCGCCGTCGGACTCGCCCGGCTTATTCCGTCGCGTTGGGTGTCCGTCCCGCTCACGATTTACGTCGAGGTGTTCAGAAACACCTCCTCGCTAGTGCAGATCTTCTACTTTTTCTTCGTGCTGCCACTGGTAGGGATAAGGTTTGAGGCATTCACGACAGGTTGCGCCGTGCTCGCGCTGAACTTCGGAGCTTATCTCTCCGAAGTTGTCCGCTCTGCGATCCTGTCGGTTGACAAGGGTCAGTACCACGCGGCGGTCGCTCTCAATATGCCGGTTCTGCTTCGCTATCGCCGCATCATCATTCCGCAGGCAATTCCGGTGATGCTTCCCGCGTTTGGCAACTACGCCCTGGAAATGCTGAAGGCGACGTCGCTGGTATCCCTGATTACCATTACTGAACTCACTTTCTCCGGAGCCCAGCTCGTACAGTTCTACGGTCACCCGACGGAAATCTACCTGTCGATCTTCGTCATCTACCTGATCCTCGCCATCCCCTTCATTGTCCTCAACCGCAATCTCGAAAAGCGGGCGGGTGGCAAATGGAAGACAAGGGTGCCAACGACATGACCTTCAGTCTGCAAACCATGTTGGACGTGCTTCCAGCCTTGCTGCGGGGAACCGTGGTCACGCTGCAGGCCACCGCGGCCGGATTCCTGCTGGCGCTCGCACTCGGTCTTGTCCTTGCGATCGCGCGGCGCGGCAGCAACCGCGCGATCGTCATGGTCATCGACCTGTTCGTTACCGTGATCCGCAGCACGCCGCTGCTGATCCAGCTTTATCTGCTGTTTTACGTGCTGCCGCTCTACGGACCTTCCCTGAGCCCGCTCGTCACCGGCGTCTTGGGACTCGGCGTCCACTACAGCAGCTACCTCTCGGAAGTTTTCAGGGCCGGTATCGACGCCGTTCCGAAGGGCCAGTGGGAGGCGTCCGTTGCCCTTCAGATGCCCCGAGCAAAAACCTGGTACCGGATCATACTTCCGCAGGCGTTCCGGATCGTTCTTCCACAGATCGGAAATTATATGATCTCAATGTACAAGCACGCATCGCTGCTTGCGACGATCACAGTTGTAGAATTGCTTGGCGCTGCTTTAAACTATGCAGGGGAGACATTCAGGTATCTTGAGGTTCTCACAATTGTAGGCGTTATATATTTCATAATTGGCTATATCTTCTCAAGACTAATCAAATATATCGAACTTAAACTGGCGTACTGAGGAAAGGTATGGTCATGGGCATTGCCGTCATCCCCAAGGGAGGTCATGTGTTGGACAAGCTTGAAAGCCCTGCATCCGAGCTGCCTGCGGTCGAATTCGTAGAGGTATCCAAATCGTTCGGCGCGCTGCGCGTCATTGACAATCTAAGCCTGAGGATAGGGCGTTCGGAACGGGTGTCGCTGATCGGTCCGAGCGGATCTGGCAAGACAACCATCCTGCGGCTTCTGATGACGCTGGAGAAGCCCAGCGAAGGGACAATCAAGGTTTTCGGCGGCGCTCTCAGTGCCGGCGGGCGCGGATTGCGCGAAAGCGATGTCGCACCGCTGCGCGCCAAAATCGGCATGGTTTTCCAGCAGTTCAATCTTTTCCCGCACATGACAGCGCTTGCCAACGTCATGGAGGCGCCGGTCCAGGTCTTGCGGATGCCGAAGCCCGACGCCAAGGCGCTGGCCGAAAGCCTACTCGAACGGGTTGGGTTGAAGGAAAAGGGCGCATCCTACCCTTCAGAGCTGTCGGGCGGCCAACAGCAGCGCGTGGCCATCGCCAGGGCGCTGGCGATGAAGCCGCAGATCATGCTTTTTGACGAGATCACGTCGGCGCTCGATCCGGAAGTTATCGGAGAAGTGCTCGATGTGGTCCACAGCCTGGCGCACGAGACAAAGATGGCCATGCTGGTCGTCACCCACGAGATGGGTTTTGCCCGCGATATCGCCGACCGTGTGATCTTCATGGAGAAGGGAAGGATCGTGGAGGAGGGCAAGCCGGCCAAGCTATTCGCCTCGCCGGACAATGTGCGCACGAAAGCCTTCCTCAACGCCGTCAAACGTTGATGTCGCGGCCGCTGATCCGATTATCTTGAAACTCAGGTAGTGAATGTGAAGAACATACGGTTCATCGACGAAGCTCAGTCGAAAGCGGGCCTCGGCTTCCGCGAACTGGTCGACGCTTTGGCGGCTGGCTTCCCCGTCGGCTGCGAGGCGCCGCTTAGACACCACCACGTCATTGCAAGTCCGGGGCAGCCGGACTCAACGTTGCTGCTCATGCCAGCCTGGGACAGCGTCGCGGGACCTGGCCGGCTGCTCGGTGTCAAGCTGGTGACCGTTTATCCCGGCAACACTGCCAAAAGACTTCCCGGCTTGGCATCCACCTACCTGCTCTTCGATGCCGATACCGGGCAAGAGGTCGCGCTGATCGACGGCAATGTGATTACCGCCAGGCGCACCGCGGCGACGGCCGCATTGGGTGCGCGTTTCCTATCGCGGGTCGATGCGGGCACGCTGCTCCTATTTGGTGCCGGAAGGGTCGCCAGCCTTGTGCCCGAGGCAATGCGGACCGTCCGTCCGATCGAGCGGGTGATGATCTGGGATATCCGGCGCGATAGCGCGGCGAGCCTCGCTGGCGAACTCAAGCGCCAGGGTTTCGAGACATCGATTGTCGACGACGTCCAAGCAGCCGTGGCGTCCGCAGACATTGTTTCGGCGGCCACGCTCGCTACCGAGCCGCTGTTCGACGGGGATTGGGTTCGACCTGGGACGCATGTCGATCTCATCGGCTCATTCACGCCGAAGATGCGAGAGGCCGACGATAGGCTCATCGCCAAGGCAGCCCTATATGTCGACACGCTCGACGCCCTTCATGAAACCGGCGACTTGATCCAGCCAATCGAGGCGGGAGCAATCGATGCCAATCACATAAGGGGCACCATTGCCGACCTGTGCCGCGGTACGGTCGTCGGCCGAAGCAATGACCGGGACATAACGCTCTTCAAGGCGGTCGGGAGTTCGCTCGCCGATCTGATCACTGCGCGGCTGATCTATCATTCATTGCCATATGAAACTCCGGTCGTGTCGCCAACGCACGGATTGTGTGCGGACAGGCCAGCTATTGATGAGGTGACTTGATGCGTTCCGATCGGCTTGTTCAGATCGTCAGCAGCCATGCCGAGGGCGAGGCAGGAGACGTTATCATCGGTGGCGTGGCGCCGCCGCCTGGAGCTTCAATCTGGGAACAGGCGCAGTTCATTGCGAAAGACGAGAGCCTTCGCAATTTCGTCCTGAACGAGCCGAGGGGTGGTGTTTTTCGTCACGTGAATCTGCTGGTGCCGCCGAAAGATCCGCGTGCGCACATGGGATGGATCATCATGGAGCCGGCCGACACGCCGCCGATGTCCGGCTCGAATTCAATGTGCGTTTCGACAGTGCTGCTGGAATGCGGCATCGTTCCGATGCAGGAGCCGATCACGCGGCTGGTACTCGAGCCCCCCGGCGGCCTGATCGAAGTGGAGGCAGACTGCCGCAATGGCAAGGCCGAGCGCATCCGTGTCCGCAACCACCCGTCGTTCGCCGACAGGCTGGACGTTATGCTGGAAGTTGCTGGTATTGGCACCATCAAGGTTGACACCGCCTGGGGCGGCGACAGCTTCGTTATCGTCGATGCATCCCTTCTTGGGCTTGAGATCAAGCCCAACCAGGCGCGCGACATCGCCGAAGTGGGGGTTCGTCTGACGAACGCCGCGAACGAGCAAATCGGCTTCTCGCATCCGGTTAACGGGTGGAACCACATATCGTTCTGCCAGGTAACGGAGCCCGTCCATTACCGAGAGGGCGTGCTCAGCGGTGCCAGTGCCGTTGCAATCCAGCCGGGAAAGATCGATCGCTCGCCTTGCGGCACCGGTTGTTCGGCTCGCATGGCGGTGATGCACGCCAGGGGAGAAATGCAGGTCGGCGACCGATTTAGGGGCATTTCGATCGTCGGCACGGAGTTCGATTGTGTCATCGACCGCGAAGTTGATCTCGCCGGCCGGCCTGCAATCTCTCCGATCATCTCAGGCCGCGCTTGGATAACCGGCACGCACCAGCACATGCTCGACCCGTGCGATCCGTTTCCCACCGGATACCGGCTCTCCGACACGTGGCCGGTAACGAAAAGCTTCTGAAGGCGTGAGATCACGGCCGCCTTCATCACGCGCAACGCAGCAACGCTTTATCGCCAAACAGAGCATTCGCTCGCAAAGGCATTATTCGGGGACATATACATGAAACAAGCGATCACTCTTCCCGATCATCCGGCCAAATATCCCTACTTTTCCGACATCGTCAAAACGGAAGGCACGTTCGTCTTCGTGTCGGCGCAGGCGGGGCGCGGCGACGACGGCAACTGGAGCGGAAGTTTCGCCGAACAGCTCGACAGAGCCATTGCCAACCTGCGCCGGACGCTGGAGGCAGGCGGTGCGAGCCTCGACGATGTCGTACAGTTGACGGCATTTCTGTCGGATGCCCGCAACGGCGACGCCGACTGCCGCCACGGCAACGTATTCAACGAGGTCTATGCCCGGCATTTCAAGGCGAATTGGCCGGTGCGCTCACGCGTGCAAGCAGTGCTGCACGATCCTCGTTGCCTAGTCGAACTGGACGCCATGGCGGTGATCGACGACTAACGACCGAGGTCTGCAACCTAGCTGGCCCGCAGGGATTGGCGCACCGCTTCGATCAATCTCGATAATCATCGAGGCGGCGCTTGCCAGCATGGGTAATACACTGCTCTCACGGCACCTGATCGAGCAGGAGTTGAAATCCGGCGAGCTTCGGGTCGTTATCAACCTCGGATGACATCGTGCTACCGGAAGTGAGTACGCCCTCCACCACAAACCAGCACTTCTTCTTTTGGCTGACAAGTCAGGTCGGACGTCTAGGTTGAGCGCGGCCATGTCCCGGCCGCCGAGGCGTTGGCGAATGTCAGCTATCCGCCGAGCTCGCCCCGACAGCGGACCGACTGCTCCCGGCCCCTTCCTCGCCCCAGAAGTGTCCGCAGACTACTCCGACACCGCAGTCTCACTGCCCGGGACTTCGGAGCGTGGTCCGCTGCCGATTGTCCCGGCTCTTGTTTGGATCTTCGATCGCCTCAACCGACTGAATGTATTCAGTAATATACTCCGAGGGCAAACCGTGTTCCTTGCCACCTGCAAGCACAAAATCCTTGTACCAGCCATAGGGTTTGAGGTTGTCGTCGATGTAGTCGGGGGTGGCGAGATAGGTAAGGACCTTTTGCCTGCGACCCTTTTCATTAATGACCGTGACCGTCGCGTGCTCGTAGCCGTTACCAACGCCTTCGGCCTTGTCCAGTTTGGCACGCTCGGCAGGATCGAAGCTGAATAGGACCCCGATCACACTCCTATCGCCTTCACTGGCAAATGCGTTGCACTTCCCGGACTTATCCGTGCTGCGCTTATGAAAACGGAGCGCATGACCCGGCAAGGTAGCGATGCCGAGTGGTTTGCAACTCGGCATGCGCTCGCGCAGCCGGGCGGTCGACATATTGGACCCATAGGCAAAATAGACGACGTGCTCCGGTGGTCCGGTTTCTGTCTTCAGCGGCTCGATGGTGGGATTTCCCGGCTTCAGAATCGTGCGCAGCGGTACTGTCATTATGCTGCACTCGACGGTTTCTTTGCCTTCGCGTGTGATGATGGGCTGCCCATCCTCAAGGTCGAGGATTGGAACGGGCCTGCCGGCCCATCCGCAATCGGCGCAGAGTGGCCGTTCCCAAAGTATGCCCGGTGCCTCAGTATTTTCGCCGTGGTCGGGTTCGAGATGGGGCGAGCCGCAGTTCGGGCATTCGGAAGGCACCCCGCGCAACTCGCGAATGATCAATGATGTCGCCATGCCGATGGCGTGTTGGATCAGCGATTGCGCCATGTCGGCATCAATCCACGTGGCCGACTTTGAATGCGTCAGCCAGTTTGAAACCGTCCATGCAGACTCGAGCGCGCTCTTGAGGGCCCCGCGACGCTCTTTATTGGTGTCGCCCGGCAAAAGACCGTTGCAGATGATCTCCGTCCACGCTCGGAAGTTCGCACGCTGTGGCGGTGTGTCTGACCACATTGCCGCGTCCTGCGCGACGCCGATCAGCTCGAGTAGCGCCTCGCGGCAGCGAACGCCGACGGCCTGATAGTCCGAGAGGTTTCGCGCTTGTGTCACGGCGGTGCCAGCTTCTTCTATCTTCTCGAAGACAGGACCGAACGGAAGGATTCGAAGATCGCCTTCCTGTTGTTTTTCCGTACGCGGGATGCGGAACATCAGGCCAATATGGAAGGTCAGAGCAAGGTCCATATTGGGGAATTGCTCCTGAGAGTAGAGGTTTGTGCCGCCCGTGATGACCCACCAGCGATCCTTGTTGGTGTGGATGTCCCACACGTCGTGGCAGGTGTTGAGAACGGTTTCCGAGTAAACCTTCTGCATGAAAGTCACTTCGAGGTCGGGCGCCTGCCATTCAAAATATTCCCGGACTTCCTCGACTTCCTCTTCGGTAGCTTTCAACATGATCTACTCCCGCGACGGGCTAGTCGCACCGTGCAAAGGTTTGCGAAAACCTCATCAGTAGGCCGATGTCGCTTAGCTTTCAAACCGGCGCGGCAAAGCGGGATGTCCAGGTTGGGAGCCTATGAGTCACTCGGGGCTGAATGTCCGTTTTCGCATTTTGGACGCCTAAAGCTGCCAGACCGCAACCGGCCCCAAAGCCGCCGGATCGGCCCGAATGGAAAACACGCAACAAAAACTACAGCGTATCCTGCGACGGATCAGCTCCCTCATCGAATTCAAACGTGCCTGGGCGTCCGCATCACCTTGGGCCGCAGCCTTGCTGAACCAGCGCGCCGCCTCTTCGTAGTCCCTTGCCAAATCAATGCCGTTGTAAAAAAACCGTACCGAGATTGTAAGGGGCGACAGCATGGCCCTGATCCGCTGCCTTGCGCCACCACATCAAGACAGCTTCGATGTCCTTGGATTCGCCGTTGCCGTTTGTGTACGACACCGAGGGACAGCTTCGCGCCCGCGCGCCGGCCATGGAGGTTGCCACCGCCTGAAAGCAGACGCTGCCGGCGAGCTTCCGCACGTCGCGGTCGCCGGCAGCTGACGTCTCGGAACATCACCCAAAGGGCGTGTCCGGAGTATCCGCTTTCAACAGCTCGATCAGGCCGACGACATCGCTGCGTTGTCTTTTGGCCGGTGGTACGAAGGCGCAATAGGGCTGCCCGAGCCTGATCGAGGCGGAAGACAGCGCCATGAGGCGTCCGGCCTCGATGTCGGCGCGGGCAAGAACGCGCTGGCCGAGCGCGATGCCCAGGCCAAGACGCGCCGCCGAGATGGCGAGGCTGGACAGGCCGACACGCCGTCCCCGCGACGGGTCGGGGCGCAGCGCGCTTCCCTGTGCCGCAAACCACTCCGACCAGGTCGGATGGGAAGCGTAATTGGGTCCCCAATTGGTGTGGATGAAGACGCTGTCGTGCACTTCGGCGATATCGCCGGTGTCGATATCAAGACGGCGCCGGAACTCCGGTGAACAGACCGGCAGGACGTCGTCGTGCAGCAGGCTCACCCTGACCAGTTCGGGATAGTGATAGTCGCCATAGCTGATGCGCACATCCGTGCCATGGCGCGCCATGTCGATCGGGTCGTCCTCGACACGAATGTCGATCGCCATGCGCGGCTGCTCCGCAAGCAGCATGCCGAGACGGGGCGTCAGCCAGTGCTCGGCCAGGGAGAAAGGAACGCTGACCACCAGCCGCGTGCGCACTTCGCCTTCAAGGATGCGGGACGTCACCGTGGCGATGTCTCCTAGGGCGCGTGCCGTCTGCGGATAGATGGCATGGCCGGCATCGGTGAGCGTGATGCGATTGCCTATGCGCAAAAACAGTTGCTTGCCGAAATAGGCTTCAAGATTGCGCACCTGCTGGCTGACCGCAGCAGACGAGACCCCCAGTTCACGCGCCGCCAGCGTGAAGTTGCCGGTGCGTGCGGCGACCTCGAATGCCTTGAGCGCATTGAGCGGCGGAAGCCTTTCCATCACAGCCTCCAGAAGTTTTTCTTTCGGGCAAATAACAATTTTCCACGTTGAGCGAAAGGTTTTTTTGCCGCCACATGAGACCGCAACCCAGGAGGACAGCACGTGAAAAACATCATCGATTTCGACCGTTTCCCGCTCGATCGCGAGGGAAGTGCCGATTGGACGGCACTTGTCGAACGATCGCGGGCAGCCCTTGCGGCCGACGGCATGTACGACCTCGAGGGCTTTCTGCTGCCCGGTGTCGCCGAGCGCGCGACCGCCGAAATCAAGCCGGTCATGGACAGCCGCTCGCATGAGCATCGGCGCGTTCACAACATCTACTTCAAGCCTGAGATCCCCGAGCTTCCGGCCGAGCATCCGGCGCTGCGGAAAGTCGAGACGATCGGCCACACGATCTGCGCGGACCAGATACCCGACAGCATCCTGCTCTCGATCTACGAATATGCGCCACTGGCACGGTTCCTCGCAGCGACGATGGGCAAGCCGGATCTTCATATGATGGCAGACCCGCTGGCGCGGACCAATGTGATGGCCTACCGCAGCGGAGAGGCACTCAACTGGCATTTCGACAGGTCCGAATTCACCACCACCCTGCTGCTTCAGGCTCCGGACCAGGGCGGCGTGTTCGAGTATCGCACCGACCTGCGATCCGACGACAATCCCAACTACGATGGCGTCTCGCGGCTGCTCGAGGGCAACGATCCGCAGGTGCAGGCAAAGCGCCTCAAGCCGGGAACACTGAATGTCTTCAGGGGCAAGAACACCGCCCACCGGGTCACGCCCGTCGCCGGCAGCCGCGAGCGCATGGTCGCCGTCTTCTCCTATTACGAGCGGCCAGGCGTCGTTTTCAGTGCCGAAGAGCGGCTCGGCTTCTACGGGCGGGCTGCCTGACGGGCCGCCTGCGGCGTCCACTGCCATTGCATAGCCAGGTGAATCCGGGGAGACGAGCATGACATTTTTCAAACGCAACGGCACGCCGGTGCCGGCTTCGATCGACAGGCTCGCCGTGGCGGTCCGCTCGGGGCTGTATGACCGGCGGGAATTCCTCGCCATCGCAAGCGCTGTCGGTGCCTCCACGGCGGTTGCCTACGCGATGCTCGGCCTGCCCGCGCCGGCACGCGCCGGGCAGCCTGCGCCGAAGAAGGGCGGAACGCTGAAGGTCGCGATGTTCGTCAAGCCGCTGAAGGATCCACGGCTTTTCGACTGGTCCGAAATGTCGAATGTCGCCCGGCAGGTCATCGAACCACTGGTGCGCTACACGCACGACTTCACCTTCGAGCCCGTGCTGCTCGATGGCTGGGAGGCCAATGACGACGCAACCGAATATGTGCTTCATGTCCGCAAAGGCGTGACCTGGAACAATGGCGACGCTTTCGATGCGGATGACGTGATCTTCAATCTCGGCCGCTGGTGCGACGGCAGTGTCGAAGGCAACTCGATGGCCACGCACATGGCGTCGCTGATCGACCCTGCCACCCGCAAGGCGCGGGCCGGATCGATCGTGAAGGTGGACGACCACACGGTCCGGCTTGTGCTGGCCAGGCCGGACATCTCCATCGTGGCGGGGCTGGCCGAGTATTCCGCGCTTCTGGTTCATCGCACATTCGACGAATCCGGCGGCGACCTCACCGCAAACCCCATCGGCACCGGCGCTTTCGAGCTCGTCTCCTACGCTGTCGGCGAGCGCGCCGTGTTGCGGCGGCGCGCCAACGGCAGCTGGTGGGGCGGCGAGGCATTGCTCGACGGCGTCGAGTTCATCGACTACGGCACCGATCCGGCAGCCACGGCCAGTGCCTTCGAGGCGGGCGAAGTGCATGCCAACTACGAGACCTCGGGAGACTACGTCGCGATCCTGGATCAACTGCAGCTGGTCAGATCCGAGGTCGTCACCGCCGGCACGATCGTTGCCCGCACCAATCTGTCGACCAAGCCTTATGACGACAGGCGTGTGCGCAACGCGCTCCAGCTTGCGGTCGACAACGCGGCAGTGCTCAAACTCGGCTATGGCGACCTCGGCACGCCGGCGGAGAACCACCATGTCTGCCCGATCCATCCGGAATATGCCAAGCTGCCGGCGATCGGTCGGGACGTCGCAAAGGCGAAGGCGCTGATGGCGGAGGCCGGCCATCTCGATTTCGAGCACGAGCTCATCACCGTCGACGAAGAGTGGGAGAAGAACACCGGCGATGCGATAGCCGCGCAGCTTCGCGAGGCCGGCTTCAAGGTGAACCGGACCGTCCTGCCCGGGTCGACCTTCTGGAACGACTGGACAAAATACCCCTACTCCCTGACCAACTGGGCGATGCGGCCGCTGGCGGTTCAGGTGTTGAGCCTGGCCTACAAGTCGGATGGAACGTGGAACGAGACGGCTTTCGCCGACAAGACATTCGACGACAGGCTCGCCGAAGCACTGGCAATTCCCGATCCGGACAAGCGCCGCGTCCTGATGGCGGAGATCGAAGCGATCCTCCAGTCTTCAGGCATCATCATCCAGCCGTTCTGGCGCAAGCTCTACCACCACACGGCGCCGCAGGTGAAAGGCATGGCCATGCACCCGACATTCTGCATGTTCCTGGAAAAGGTCTGGCTCGACGCATAGGCGGCGGCTCCGGCGCGAATTGGGTTCGCTCCAAAGCGGAACTCTTGAAGGATAACGCAGCGGTCATCAGATAGCTTTGTATGAAGCGTCGGATTGGAGCGGGTTGTGGTCCCGCCCTTCAGCCATCCCATATTAGGCCATTGCATTCTCCTGATCTTCCTCCTCACCGTCCGTTCGCTTCAGTTTGAGCTTCTTGCCGAGCATTCGCCGCGCATCTTACAGGGACTTGAAGTAGTTGTCCGCTGCCAGGCTAAGGCTCTCGGGCTGAAGTGCCTTACCCATAGCCTCCTCATCCCACTCCTTGTTGATGCGCTTGGCGAGCGCGAACACCACAGCCAAGCCGACACGATTGGCCTTGCGCGAGGAGCCGGCGAGCAGACCGTAATGGCGGATGCGGTGGAAGCCACGCGGCAGGACATGGCGCAGGAAGCGACGGATGAACTCGTCGATGGCGAGCGTCATCATCTGCTGCCGCTCGGCGCTATCACGGCGATAGTCCTTGTAGCGGAAGGTGACGTTGGCCTCGTCGAAGGCGATCAGCCGGCGGTTCGAGATGGCGACCTGGTGGGTGTAGCGGGAGAGATAGGCGAGCACCGCCTCCGGCCCGGCGAAGGGCGCCTTGGCGTAGACCACCCATGGCTTCTTCCGGACCGGCGACAGGTGGCGCAGGAATGCTCGCCGCTCGGCTAGGTGCGCCGGCGATCCGAAGAAGGCGAGCCGTCCGGCTTCGTGCAGCGCGACCAGCCGGGTGGCGCCCGAAAGTCTAGGGACAAATGGCCTCCTGCAGGGCTGAGCCTCACGCAGAGACCGCCCGGTCACGGGTCCTCCTCGGGCCAAACGCAGTGAGGGGCAGGGTCGCCGTCGGTCTCGTGCTCGGCGTGCAGCGAAAAATCGGGCGTACCGCCGCCGGTCGCAACGGCCAACACCGGGCTCCGCCATCACTGGCACTGCCCATGTCGGCACGTCGCTAGGCGCGGGATGTGTCCCCCAGGAAATCGGTGGGCTTCAGCGCGATGTCGGCGAGCGTGTATCGATCAAGGGTGCTCTGGAACGACAACAGCGCGTCGTGCAGCATGGTGGAAAGTTTGCAGCACCGTGTGATTGTGCACTGGTTCCCGGTAGCGAAGCACTCGACCAGTGCGAAATCCGGCTCGGTCAACCGGATGACGTCGCCGATCCGGATGTCTTCTGGCCGGCGACCGAGTTTCAACCCACCAGACCGGCCGCGAACCGCGACAAGATAGCCAGCGCGGGTCAGCGTGTTGGCCACCTTGTTGAGATGCGCTTTCGACACACCGAAGGCGCGCGCTGTCTCTTCGATGGTGAACAGCTGATGCCCCGCGGACGCCGCAAACATAAGCATTCTGAGCGTGTAGTCGGAAAAATTCGTCAGTCGCATTTCGATCCAATCTCACCGCATGCCTGCTTGCCGGATGTCCGGCAGCTTACAGGCTTTCGGCCGTGATCGGCTCTACGGTCAAGGTGCTTTCACCGCGATTGTGGGCCAGCGCAAGGCGGAAGGAATGCGCGATACGCAAAGCCCGCTCCATGAACAGCGCCGCGATCTCCGGCGGACACAGATTGTTGACGGTTGCGCGAAACAGAAAAAGCCATCGCCGGAAATGCTGTTCGCCAAGGCCAGGAAGGGTCAGGTGTGGTGGGAGCGGGCGGCCGTCGTAACGGCCGGTGCGAAGCATCAAGGATGACCAGAAGTCACACATTTTTGTCAGGTGTGGTGGCCAGTCATGCGGCGCAATCGACTTGTTGAACAGCGGTGCGAGCAGGGCATCCCTCTGGATCTTGGCGTAGAAACCATGAACCACGTCGCGGATCATCTGCTCATCCAGCTGTCTGGGCAGCACGCGACCGTCGATGACGATCGTTGTTTCACGTCTTGTGTCTTCGCTCATGCCGGGCTCCCGCCGTCAGCGAGCCTGGTGCGGCCCTTTGTCGTTCGTTTTTGACGTCCGTTCAGGCTTCACGATGCAGATTAAAACATATATCGTCAATGTATGTTTATGTCGCACAGCGTCGCCGCGATGAAGGAAAACGGATGAAGCTCGAGCCTGACCAGAGCGGAGACTATGTCCTGGAGCCAAGGTTCCTGGCGCAGCGGCTTTCCATTGAAGAGAACGAACTTCAACGACGAATGCGCCTCGGCCTCGTAACCAGCAGGGTGGAATTCGGTATCGACGGCGACAAGGGCCGAAAGCGCCTGACCGTGCGCAATCGAAACTCGGTCTGGCGTGCAATCGTCGATGCTGACAACCGCATCGTCAGTGAGGAGTCCTTCGAATTGGGACAAGCTTCGGCGGTGGCAAACTGACACCACCAATCTCATCCGCGGACAATCAAAGTCCGTTCACCTAGAAGCAGGAAATGAAGTTATGAACGATCAAGATTCTGGCAGTACTCTTTTGCCAATGCTGGTCGCTGGCCTGGTGCTGGTGACCGTGGGCTATGCGGTGATCATGATGTTCGTGTGAACCCCATCGGAAAGGCCCACTATCTGACATCTAAGCGCCGAAGCTGTCGGTCTCCTGTCGGCCCCAGGACAGATATCTTCGGTGACGTACGCCAATCGCTGGCCCGCCGCCGATGCCAAGCCCCGGCACCTCCTGGACTTCTGGATCAAAGGAAGCGGGCGGGGTGAGTGGTCTCAAGACTTGGATTTTCGCCAACCAGCTGAGCGAGCTTCGCTTTCCGAGCAGAACCATTGCTCGGCAAACTCAGGTCGGATGATACTCTCGTCGTAGTATTCTTGGCCGGGCACGTGAAATATGCGCGTTGCCACCCGTCTCGGCGTGACGGAATCGCTCTGCTTCAAATGTTCTGCTCACCAACGAGGGCCAAAGCATAAGACCTCCGGAACTGCCGGCCGCGCTTCGTGTTTCTACCGAACAAGCGAGCTCTAAGGTTGAGCCGCTCTTAGGGAGGAAATGATGTCGCCTTTCAAGACAACCACGGTCGCATTGATGCTTGGAACGGCATTCTTGAGCAGCCCTATGTATGCGGAAACATTGAAATTCAAGGCTGATCTGAAGGCCGCCAGCGAAGTTCCGCCGGCCGACAGCAGTGGGACTGGCTCGGCAGACGTCACGGTGGATACAACTACCAAGAAACTGTCATTGACGGTTACCTCGAGCGGTTTGACCGGGGACGCAACAGCTGCGCATTTCCACGGCCCTGCGGCAGCGGGTGAAAATGCGGATCCCGTAGTCGATATTTCAGCGGCCGTTGCCAGTGGGACGGCGGACATAACGGATCAGCAACTGGCCGATCTGCAGGCGGGCAAATGGTACCTGAACATCCATACCCAGAAGTTCCCCGATGGGGAAATCAGGGGGCAGGTGGAAAAGGCACCGCAGCCTCCGATCAGATGTTGGGCCCGGCGGACGATTAGTTAAAGCAGGGTCGGTGCCCGCCTATTGCTCCAGTCGCTGACCTTGCTGGAGCGCCGAGCATCCGCGCACGAGATCGCGGCGGGAGGACGCGCTGCTCGCCCAAAGAGCGTCTCCGAAGGTTAGGTAATGGCTGTTATCGCAACGACCATGAGGGTGGAAGGGGGCTACTGGTGTCGGCTGATGGAATCTGCTTCTAGGCCTTCAGGTGCCTGCGCCAGAGTGGCTTCAGCAACTCCAGGCATGCCAACACGGCAAATCCCGCTGCAAACGTCACCGCCAGATCGTTGAGATGCAGCGGCCCGAAGCGAAAGAGACTGGTGGCGAACGGCCACAGAAGTGTGCCGCCCAGCGTTGAAGCGACGACCACGACAACAAAAATGAGCGATCGATTGGGCCTGATGATCGCGGTCATAAGGGATGCGCTGAAGGAGCGGTTGACAAAAATCAGCCCCACGATTGTCAGCACCAGCGAGAAAAACGTAAGCGCCCGGATTTCGTTCTCGGCCATGCCCTGCTTCAGGGCGACAAGATATATGCCCGCGAGAAATGCGAAGGCCAGCGTCCCCTGAACAAGTCCCCATCCGATCAAGGCGCCGGAAAACAATGGAGCGTCCGGGTTGCGAGGCGGACGGCGCATCACATCGTCTTCCTCGGTTTCGGCCTCGAAGACCAGCGAGCACACCGGATCGATCACCATCTCCAGAAAGGCGATATGTATCGGCCCGAACAGGATTGGCAGGCCAAACAGCAATGGCAGCAGCGAGAGACCGGCAATCGGCACGTGGACGGCGATGATGAACCCCATGGCCTTGCGCAGATTGTCGAATATACGGCGGCCAAGCCGAACGGCTTTGACGATCGAACCGAAATCGTCGTCGAGCAGGACGATCGCCGACGCTTCGCGCGCAACGTCGGTACCACGGCCACCCATGGCAATGCCGATATTGGCTGCCTTCAGCGACGGCGCGTCGTTGACCCCATCGCCAGTCATGGCGACGATATCACCATTCGACTTCAGCGCGGTGACGATACGAAGCTTCTGTTCGGGCATGATGCGCGCGAACACGGTTGCGGTTTTGACACGCAGCGCCAGCTCTTCGTCGTTGAGCGACTGCATCTCGCTGCCGGTCACCACGCTTTCGGTGTCGAGGCCGGCCTGGCGCGCGATCACCTCGGCGGTTGCCGGGTAGTCGCCGGTGATCATCATCACCCTGATGCCGGCCGAACGGCAGTCGTTTACGGCATCGGGGACACTCGCGCGCAGTGGATCAGTCAGGCCGACCAGTCCGAGAAACTCAAATTTGAAATCGTGTTGCGTCTCTGGCAAGGCGTCGCTGCGATGAAACACACGGGCCACGCCCAGCACACGTAACCCCTCGGCCGCCATGGCTTCGACCGAACCCTGCAAGGCCTTCAGATCCTTTGCGTTCAGATGGCATAGCGCCCCGATCGTCTCCGGCGCTCCTTTTGCCGCAATCAGCGACTTGTCCTTGCCGCCTGTCGATTGCCAGACATTGGACATCGCCAGTAGACCGGGTCGAAGCGGATAGGCGCAGACCAGTTGCCAATCCAGATTGTCGAGAATCTTGCGTTTGGACAGTCGTTCCTTGCCGAGTTTGTGAAATGCGATCTCCATGGGGTCGAAAGGAATCTCGGTACTGGCAAGCACACCAGTTTCTGCCAGATCGGCGAATGCCGCCGGCAGATCGGCGACCGGCTTGTCCGCAATCCGAAACGACTTTCCATCCGCCGTCCGAAGCTCGGCAATCGTCATCCGGTTCTCGGTGAGCGTGCCTGTCTTGTCGGTGCAAAGGATCGTCGCCGAACCAAGGGTTTCGATCGCGGCGGCCCTGCGGGTCAGGACGCGCGCCTGCGATATGCGCCACGCACCCATGGCCATGAAGATCGTCAGCACGACGGGAAACTCTTCCGGCAGCATCGACATGCCGAGCGCGATGCCTGCCAGCACGGCGTCAAGCCATCCGCCCCGCAGAAGCCCGTAAAGCAGGACCGCGACGACGCTGACCGCGCCGCCGACCATTGCGAAAATACGGACAACGCGCCGCATTTGTACCTGCAATCGCGGTGGTTCTGTCTCCATTGAACTCAGCGAGTGGCCGATCTTGCCGATCTCGCTTCGTGGCCCCGTCGCCGAGACTTCTCCTATACCCGAACCGCGAACGATCAGTGAACCCGAGAATATGAAAGGCAGGTCGTCGCCGCCTGGACGACGTTCGGTCAATGGTGAGGCGCTGTCGACGGCAATCTTCCGAACCGGCACGGACTCACCAGTCAAAAGCGATTCGTCGCTCTGAAGGTCCTGGCTCTGCAGTAGCGTGGCATCGGCAGGCACCCGGTCGCCCTCGCCAAGCACGACGACATCGCCCCGGACAACTTCTCGACCCGCGATGCGCTTGCGTTCACCAGCGCGTATGACCAGGGCGCGAGGACTGGTGAGATCACGCAGCGCCTCCAGGACACGCTCGGTGCGTGTCTCCTGTATTATGGTTATGCCGATCGACATCGTGGCGAAGGCCAGCAGGATCAGCGCTTCCTCCAGATTGCCCAGAAGCAGATAGACAACGCCGCCGCCAAACAGGAGCGCAAGCATCGGCTCGCGAATGACCTCGAATGCAATCCGCACCGGTGTGCGCTGGGTGGACCTCGGCAGTTCGTTGAACCCTTCGGCAATGAGCCGGGCTTGTGCCTCGGCCTCTGAAAGGCCGGGAAATGGATCGGCCGTCGCGATAGGCGGGGGCATGTCAACTCTTTCTGGCGGACTGTCAGCCAATGTCATGGCCAGCTCTCACAGGACGCTATTTCAGTGCGACAGGAGGATAGGGAGCCGCAGATCCGTGAGAACACCCTCGGCTGCGTAGTCAGCGAGCGACGTGTCATGAGTTTCATCGGATTTCGCTTCTGTCCAAACAGCGGCCAAATGGCCGCAAGCGTTTTTAACCCAATGGACAGGCCAGGCTTTGATTCACCGCAAACCGTCAGATCGAGGCTCCGATCATTGCCTTTTGCCCATCGCGCTAGCGTTAGACCAACGAAGCCGTAGCGTAGTCGGCTTCTGCTCAGGTTCTCTCATATCTTGCTGGAGGTGACCGGCTCTCTTGATCCCGCCCGAGAATGGCTCGGGGCGGGAGTAGCCGATCTTCGCAACGTTATCGAATGACTGCTTCGGGGAAGCCTTAAACCTCTTCGGAACGTCTGGCGTGGAGGCGCGAAGCTGTCGTTCAAACCCCTGTGGTACTCTACCTTTTGACCAGAACCATAGGATGCAAAAGCACGCCAAGCAGGAGCAGTTCCTAGCTGATCCTGAGTTCGGCAACGGCCACACTGACCTGCCTGACGAAGCCACACCACGCGGCAGGCGCAGCTACGACTTTGTCTTTCCTCGCTTTGCAGGCTTTTTCTCGGCAGGCTTGCGGCCAAGACCGAGGCTCTTGGCCATCTGCGATCGATGGGCCGAATAGCTGGGCGCGACCATTGGATAGTCACTGGGCAGCCCCCACTTGGCTCGATACTCATCTGGCGTAAGGCCACGAATCGAAAGATGCCGCCTGAGCGTTCTGTAATGCTTGCCATCCTCGAGGCTGATCAAATATTCAGGGGTTATCGTTTTCTTGATCGGCATCCTCGGCTTCAACGCTTCTTCCACCGGCGCTGCCGGTCCGCCAAGATTGCTGATGCTGGAATGGATTTGGGCAATCAAGCCAGGCAGTTCTCCGGCCGGGACGGGGTTGTTCGAAACATAGGCCGCAACGATATCGGCAGTGAGCTCAATCAGCTGATTATTGGGCTTTAGCAATACTTCAGTCATCACATCATCTCCGGCGGCTAAACAGCGATGTCATTTAGGTAGCGGACTTTTGGCAGCAACGAAACACAAATGTCCCAAAACAACCGGCGAGGAACTATGACCAGTTCTTGCAGGGTAGGGGGCAACCAGAGCGCGGCCAGGCGGCCGATCTGACAAGGCCGCGCGGCTCACAAACGGCTGGCCGAGGTTGGGCGTTCCTGGATGGCAGCCAATGAATGGACGGCGGTGCGGCCGGATACGCCTGCTTCACAACGGACTCATAAAAAGCAGCGCATAAAGCAAAGACCCCCGGACCGTCCGGGACGAGGTCGGAGCAAATTCGCGTCCATTCGCTCGGTTAACAAGGTGACCTAAGGAGGTTCAGCATAGCGCCGCGCAGCGGGAACCGGGGTGATCACCTCCGAAGAATGGTCCACATATGTTGGCTTGGTCAAAGCAACTGCGCCTGCCTTGTGAGCCATTAGATAACCTTGAGCATGTAGTCCAGCGATGTATCGCCACCCTTGGCGATTTAATTTTCCCGAACAGCTGTGGCTCTGTTTGGCGTAGCCTTTCGACGCCTGCCTGTTGTCTTGACGACAGCCATCTAATATTCTCTATTTTTAATCTATTTTAAACCGGAGGGATGGGTGCCTATGAAACGTGCTGGGACTGTTTCAGCCGCGACGCCGACCATTGCATTGGTCGCCCGGTCGCCCATACGAATGAGATGTCTCGACGTCATCGGGAGACCGTTCCGAACGCGGCGCCGATCCCGGCCGTTAAAACCATCGCCAGCGCGCCCCAGAACGTGACGCGCAACGTGGCTCTGGCGAGGTTGGCTCCGCCGGTGCGCGCGCCGAGGGCCCCGAGCAGGGCGAGAAACAGCAGCGACGCGGCCGACACGCCCGCGATCAGCGCCGACGACGGCAGCAGGCACACCATCGCAAGCGGCAATGCCGCACCTCCAGCGAAGGTGGCCGCCGAGGTCAAGGCTGCCTGGATCGGTCTTGCGGTCGTAACTTCCGAAAGGCCGAGCTCGTCGCGCGCGTGGGCACCAAGCGGGTCCTTCGCCAGCAGTTGCTCGGCCACCCGACGCGCAAGATCGGGCGTGAGCCCGCGATCGACGTAGATTTGCTCCAGCTCGAGACGCTCCAATTCGGGCTGCGCTGCCAGCTCGGCCCGCTCGCGGGCGAGATCGGCCTGTTCCGTGTCCGATTGCGAACTGACAGATACGTATTCCCCCGCTGCCATCGACATCGCGCCCGCTACGAGACCTGCGACGCCGGCGACCAGTACCTCGGAAAACGAGGCGGACGCGGCAGCAACGCCGATGATAAGGCTGGCAGTCGAGACGATGCCATCATTCGCGCCGAGCACTGCTGCCCGGAGCCAGCCGATGCGCTGGACGAGGTGGGATTCCCGGTGGAGACGCGACATGAGCTATCCGGAAGTCTCTGTCATCGATGCCGATCAGGCATCCGGTCGAGGTTCAGCCGATGGGGGCTCAGCGAGTGGTTCCCGCGTCCCGGGTCGATCGCTGACGAGGGTCGCCCCGCGCTGAAGGAGTGCCCCGAGACCGAGGAAGATTACCACTAGGTTTGCTAGCCATCCCAGGAAGGGAATGAAATTGAGCAGCGCAAACAGGATGAGCCCGACGGTCAGCACCACGAGTTGGCCGGTCAGGCCGGCGGGTGTCGAGGAGAACGCGGTGCTGACCCGCCAGGCGACCGCGTAGACGCCAATGAGGTAGCCTGCAATCCAGACGACGACGATCAGAAGGATGACGATCGGTATCAGCGGGATGCCGATAAGGGTGAGAGCACTCACGGGAACGAGGCCGACAAGCATCGACAGCCCCAGTCCGCCGAGCAGGATCGAACGAAACGAGTGTTCGACCGCTTGCGCCCTTAGCTGTTGGGTCGTGATTGGCGCGAATGCGTGCGCCACAGCGGCAACGAAGACGAGGAACGCGATCGTCACTACGAAGAAGGAGAGTATCCCGAAGACGGACGGCCAGAAGCTCCGAAACGGTCGCTCCAAATGGTTGCGGATGCCGTCAAACATTTGGCCCGGCTCAACCTTCTGGAAGCGGATGCGTTCCGCCGGCGCGACGGTCGAGGGAATGTCGATGGGTTCGCGCGCGAGATAGGTCAGCGTCCCGCCGATCCGGGCATCGGGGCCGAAGGTGATATGCCCGGCTGTCAGTTCCGCGTCGCCGGCGACAGTCCCGTTCAGTTTCAGCGAGCCGGCCTTTGCCATGAGGGCGCCCGCGATGGGAGCATCCAAAGTGGCGGCGCCAGCGAAAATCCTCGCATTGCCGGCCACAGATGCACCCTCCTTGAGGCTGAAATCGCCCGCCGTAACATTGAGGTCGGACCCCACCGGTCCGTCGACGTGGACGGAGAAACCCGCAGCATAGAGATCGGCGCCGATCTGGCTTTCGATCTCGACGTCGAATCCCGTGGCGTGCAGGTCTCCTTCGACCCTCCCGCCCAGCTCTGCCGAAAAGGCTGCGGCAAAGAGGTCACGCGGGCTTGCCGTGGAAAGATCGAGGGAGGACCCCGAAGCAAAAGTATCTCCGCCCAGGTTGACGACACCGTCCTGCGCCAGTGCGGGAGCCAAGGTGAGGCCGGACAGCAAGATCGACATCAACAGCATCAAGCGCGGGGCACAAGGTCTCACGGCCATCCTCGTCAGCGGGATTGAGACAACAGCATTCCACTGCGGAATTCAACGCGCCTTGATGCGCGTCAATGACCCAGACCTCCTCGGCGATCAATGCTCGTCCATAGCGTCTCGGCTTGGACGAAACCTCCTACTGCAGCTGATGCGTGATGCTGTTCATCGTCATCCCGTAGTCCGGAGAATATGAAAGAGACATGCCAGGCCGCGTCTGGACCGTACTTCCATTGGCTTTGAAAGGAGCGCGCCATGAACATCGAGAAAGCCATGCACAAGGGTGCGAAGTGGGTCTCGCCCGACACCCCGGTTAGCGAAGTCGCCGCACTCATGAGGAAGGACGACATCGGCTCGGTCCCGGTGGGAGATGGTGACCGCCTCGTCGGCATGATCACCGACCGGGATCTTGTCCTGCGTGCGCTGCCTGATGGAGCTGATCCAAAGGCGTTGAAGGCGCGTGACGTAATGACGAGGGGTATCGTCTACTGCCGCACGGACCAGAGCATCGAGGATGCCATCCACCTTATGGAGGACAGGAAGATCCGACGGTTGCCGGTGATCAACGACAAGAAGCGGCTGGTGGGCATGCTGTCGCTGGGCGACGTGTCGCATCATGCAAGCCGGAAGCTCTCGGGCGAGCTGATGCACGCCGTCGCGTCGCCGCATGAACGAGCCGGCGCTCAAGCAAAGCTTTGACGGCGGTCAGTACCCTGACTTTACGGTGCGATTGAATGCGACGCCACGAGCTCGGCTCGAACCATCACGTGGAGAAGGAACTATGACCGACAGTTCATTGAGACAGGACATCATCGACGAACTCGACTTCGAGCCGAGCATGGAGGCGGCGAACATCGGCGTCGTTGTCGAAAAAAGTATTGTCACACTCACGGGCCATGTGCCGACCTATTCGCAGAAGATGACCGTCGAGGATGTCGTGCGAAGGGTGAAGGGCGTTAAGGGCATAGCCGAGGAAATCGAGGTACGCCCGGTCGGCAGCAATCGTACCGCCGACGACGAGATCGCCAAGCGCGCGGTCAATACGCTGAACTGGAACACATCCATTCCCACCGGCACGGTTCAGGTGAAGGTGCAGATGGGCTGGGTGACGCTGACTGGCAAGGTCGAATGGTTCTACCAGAGGAACGCCGCCGCGAACGCCGTCCGTGATCTGGCCGGCGTGGTCGGTGTCACAAACCAGATCGAGATCAGACAGCACGCATCCGCCACCGACGTGAAGAAGCGGATCGAAGACGCGTTGAAACGCAACGCGGAGGTAGAGGCGCAGGCAATCCGGGTCGACGTGCTCGACGGGGGCAAGGTGAGGCTGCAAGGAAAGGTTCACGCCTGGTCGGAACGCAGCGCTGCCGAGCGCGCGGCGTGGTCGGCTCCGGGCGTCACCACCGTCGAGGATCGGATCGCGATCGGCTGACGCATCGGAGGAAATGAACTTCAGCAATGAGGACGGATCGTCCGCCCATCCCCGACGTTCTTTGGCGATGGCAGCGAGGATCGCGTCTGCTTAAGAGGCAACTCGACTTCTCGCTGGCGCAGAAGCCTCCGATGATAAAGAATACCCCATCGTCGGCTCATTCATTGGCCTCCGGCGCTTGGGAGACCGATCGCGCTCTTGCCTCAGCAGGGAGCGCTTCATGTCGCGGTCTTTACATTCTTCGCCTCAGGACGATGGCAGCTGGGAGCTGGCGTCCACCGCGCCGTTCGATCGCGATCTGGAGCTTGCGGTCATCGACGACGACGGAATCCACGCCCTGGTGTTCCCGTGCCGCCGAGTTCTTGGGGGGGGATGAATGCACTGACCAAAGAAGTAATGATGCGGCTTATGCCTTCCCACTGGCGGGAATGGCGCGCGAACTAGCGCTTGCTGCGTTCCCGACCACGGCGTCGGGAACTGAACTGCTCGTCGAGCAGCATACGTTGGAGTAGGTCGTGGACGTCCTGACGCTCCAGAGCCGAAAGCTCGTATGCCGCTCCGATCGCGCCCTCGATCGAACCGTCGGGTCTTGTGATGGGCACGGCGGCAATGCACAGTGCCGTTTCCTGGCCATCGTCGCCAACATGGAATGCCGTGAGGCCGGGATTTGTGGACTTGCCGAGCAACGCCTGTGCCCCGGGCCACTGCGTCGGATCAAGGACGCCGCCATCTGGGCCGAACAGCCGCCATCGCCAATGAAACCGCGCATTGCGGTGTTGGCCAGCACAATTTTCCCGGAGCCATCGATCAGGGACATGGCGCAAGGCATCTGGTCGAAAATGGCAGCCAGCTCGGCCCACCGCAGGTTCAGAGTAAGATGGTCCCGGCCATCCAGGAAACGGGATGCCCAAGAGGCCAATAGATCGAGCAGATCGGAGAGGATACCCTCCGCGCTCGCAGCTCTCAGCGACGACAGCTTCGCTTCTTCCTCGGCGAGCAACTGTTCGACTATGCGTCGCTGCCCATCGTCCTGATTACCATCAAGTCGCCGACGATAGTGCTCGATGTTGAGCTGCGCAATGAAGACACGCTGGTCCATCAGCCACCAGCCAATCCGCTCTCGCCGCGTGGGGGGATCCATACAATATAATTATACCGTTGATCTGGATTCGTGGCCATAGCGATCGTGAGGTCGCGCCTGACGCGCCAACCACGCGTTCGCAGTGAGACCCGTGCAATCTGCCAAGTATGGCGGTTCAGGCAACTGATTTCACGATCCGGCGATTGCCCCGCTCGCCCTTCTGCATGATGTCCTCGCTCGCTTCTGCGCCGCCAGACTGCTCGTCATCTTAACGCCCGAGCGGCGTTTCATCAGCCCGGGCAAGTCGATGAGACGACTATGCGTGGCCGCTCTCGCGGGCGTCGTACAGGTCCACGCTGCCGAAAGGATGATCACCACGCCGCTGAGGACGCCAGCTGAGATCGAAGAAGCCCAGGATCCAGGGCGACACCAAGCCACAACCTATCGCGATGTCCGCCCATTCTTGCCAGAGCGTGAACGCCGCGATAGCCATGCGCCAAGAAGAATTGCGGCGGCACCGGTTAGCAATGTGTTCCAGAAGGTGGTCGCGTCGAGGGCGCCCGGCGCTGCTTCAGGAAGAGCGTAGCTCAGCGCTCAGTTTGAAGCGACGAGCCAGGCGCCAACGACGGCGATCAGCCAGTCTTGCCAATGCTGCTCATTAATGTGCGTTCCCTGCTGAAACATGAATGTGCAGGCTAGTCTAAAGGTAGTCCGAGAGCTTTGATGGGCATGAACGCTTCACCATGCCATGCCCGCTGCCGCCATTGACGCACGTCAATGCCGAGCGCCCGCTGCCGGCGCAAAATTTATGTGCCGTTACGAAGAGACGAGCTGGAAAAGGAAGATCGTGAAGCGCCGAAAGGCGTAACGGGATTACACCGAGACCTGCTATTCGATGACGCGTGATGGACGGAGCCGCGGAGCCTTGCCGCATGGGACTGGAGAGATTCGGGACCACAGGTGTCCGCGGCTCACGTCAGTTAAGTTAGCGTTTCGCCGGACCGCGGCGCCCAGCCACGCGCTAGGCAATCCATAGCCAAAGTGACGCGATAGCAGGCTGTGGCAATCCTGGTGACGTTCATTTGCGGATAGTTTCGGAGGCAAACAAGACCAGAATAGAGTGCATGGCAGGGGTCGTGGCGGCTCGTCCGCAACGTCCGCTATTCCGGGAATGCAAAGTTCGCCTGAACGTCCGAATTCAAGGCGCTGCATGAGGGCGCACTGCTGTCCGTGTCCCCACTATGGCGGCCTATTCCCTTGGGCGGAAAGCGGCCGCCTGTAAGGTCAATACCTGTTTCTAGGAAGTGACGTCCCGACAGCATAGCCCCATCATCCGAACCGCACCAAGTCGTTCGGAGTTGGGTCCATGCCCCTTATCGCCAACGATCTAAAGCGTACGATGCTGGCCAAGCCCGCTAGAGGTCAGGCATTTGGCCACCACGGCGAGCTCGTTCAGGGCGTATTTGAGGACGAACATGGACACTTGCATCGGGGCCTGGTCACCCTCCCAATTGATAGCCTTCGGTCCACGGCATGGTTCGCAGTCGACGAGAGCGGCGATATCGACGTCGAGCCGCGCGGCCGAGACAAGGCATTACGTGCTGCGCAGCTAGCGCTGGCTCATCTCGGTTATCCTTCCCTCGGGGGGCGTCTCAAGGTCGAGAGTGATATTCCGGTGGGGCATGGCTACGGCTCGTCCACGGCCGACGTCGTTGCCTCGATGCGGGCGGTGGCAGCCGCCCTGGGCGCGAGGTTGCTGCCTTCGACGAGTAGTCGGTTGGCGGTTGCTGCGGAAGTCGCTTCAGATGCTATCGCGTTTGAAACTGAGGCGTTGCTGTTCGCTCAGCGGGAAG
Organism: Aminobacter ciceronei; assembly: GCF_014138625.1. GTDB lineage: Bacteria > Pseudomonadota > Alphaproteobacteria > Rhizobiales > Rhizobiaceae > Aminobacter > Aminobacter ciceronei. The sequence goes on along the minus strand of NZ_JACJHY010000037.1, from coordinate 8,334 downwards.
GGGTGGTGCTTGAACATTTCGGCGGTTCGTTGCCGCCATTTGTCCTTGTGGGTTTCAAAGGCGAGGCTGCTGCAGGGATCGATACGCTGGAACTGGTTCCGGCAAGGTACAGCAGCGAGGAAATCCAGCTCTTCCGCGTTCTTCGAGGAATGGTTGCACGCGCCGTGCGCTACCAGGATACACGTTTGCTTGGTCAAGCGGCGACAATGAGCGCCCGTATTAGCCAGCGACACCTCCCCAAGCCATATTTCGATGTCGTCGTCGATATCGCATCTCACTATCAAGCCCTTGGGATCCAGGTGGCGCATAGCGGATCCCTTTTCGGGCTTATGCTGGATGCCCAGTCAGCCAGTCGCGAGAAAATTCATCCAATCATCGCTGCATTGGAGGGCCGAAGGTTTCATGACATCGGCATCTTCCCAATCAACGTGGAGGAGCGAACTCATGTCCTTTGACGTCGATTATTTCAGGGCGCTGGAAACACCGCGTCTTGCCCGGCTTGGCCCAAACGTCGTTGCGGCGGCGTTCCCCTTGATGAAACTGATGCCAGCTCGCTTCATCCTCGATCAGGCCGAGAAGTCGGGAGAGCTGAAGGTCGGCGCCCACATTGTCGAGACAACTTCGGGCACGTTCGGCATGGCCGTAGCCCTCCTAGCGGCAGCCCGAGGTTTTCGGCTGACGCTGGTGACCGCGGCGAGCCTGATCGATCAGACGTATCAGGAAAGGCTGGAACGATTGGGCGCGAAGGTCGTCGCACTTGCGGACAAGCGTGGCGATGGGAACCAGACTGGCAGATTGGCACACCTCAGGGCGGTCATGGAGAATGAGCCGGACGCTTTCTGGACACGCCAGTACGACAGTCCGGGCAACTGGCAATCTTATGCCCGCCTTGCCGAACTGTTCGTTCGGTCGATGGGCCAGGTTGATTGGCTTGTCGGTTGCATTGGCACCGGTGGCTCGCTTTGCGGGACCGGCACTTTCCTGCGCCAGGTTTATCCGCATCTGCAGATTGCCGCTGTCGACACACATCGCAGCGTGCTGTTCGGGCAGCCCTTGGGCAAGCGAATGCTGCGCGGGCTGGGCAATAGCGTCCTTCCAGCAAATGTCCGGCATCATCTGGTCGACGAAGTGCACTGGGTCGGTGCCTATGCCGCCTATCATTCGGCCCATTCGCTCTTTCGCAATCAGGGGATTTTCATGGGGCCGACGAGCGGGGCTGCGGCTCTCGTCGGCGAATGGATCGGCCGAACCAACCCAGGTTCAGTCGTCGCGGTCATCATGCCCGACGAAGGACATCGTCATGCCAACACGGTTTACGACGACAGATGGTTGGCCGCGCTCCCAGGTTGGCCCTGTGCCCCCGTTTGCGAACCCGAAATTCTTGTTGCGATCGAGCCGCGCGACGAATGGGAATGGACGAGGTTTGAGTGGTCGAGGAGGTTGCTGGAAGATGTTCCGCGGCCGGTAGGGATAAGCTAAATCAGGGCAACTGAAAGCGGGCAAGTCCCAGGCCGTGCTCTGCACGGCAGTTCCAGTTAGCCACTGCCATCCAGCTTCTACGCCAACAACTGGAGCTTGGTGGCAGTCTTGCTGGATGAAGCAATCGCCGAGGGCGCAGTTGAAGTCCTCCGGAAGCCGTATGTAGTGGACTGAAGAATATTGCCGGCGAGCTATCTGTTGCCATCCCCACTCAATGCACGTTCGGCAAATTCCCGCGATGAACCTTCGTAATGCATTTGGTTTGAACCTGCAGCGACTGCGTCGCAAACGCGGATTGTCTCAAGAGCAGCTGGCTCGTCTTGCCGGTTGTGCTCGGGCCTATCTCAGCGGCGCAGAAGCTGGGCGCCGCAATGCAACTCTCGACATGGTGGAGGCGCTGGCAACGGTGCTCGAGGTCGTACCTGCGGACTTGCTGAAGGATCCCACAACACCTGGACGGGAAACGAGATAGTTGTTGCGCCGATGTCATGATCCATCCTTCTGCGGAATGGAAACGGACGCGGTTCGACTGGTCCAGGAAATTGCTGGGCGACGTGGCGCCACCGCCACTCAGGTGCGCCTGAACATTTGAAATCGGAAGTCCATCAAGTCTCAGGCAGCAGCCGGTTCTGCACCGTGTCTCCCGGTTGCCCATTGCCACGCGGCCTCGACACTCTCAAATGGAGCTGGGGTGGCGGTCGGATTTGCTGAAATGTCGAGGTCCTTCAGGCCGGTGGCAGTCACAACTGCCACCACCCGATCCCCCGGCGCTATGATCTGCCGATCGCGCAAATCCTGGATTGCGACCAGAGGCGCGACCGAAGCCAGTTCTACGAAGAGACCTTCTCTGGCAGCCAACGCCTTTTGCATGCGGATGAGCTTCTCGTTGGATACGCAGACAGCATGGCCCCCGGTGTCGCGCAGTGCCTTCACCGCCTGGTATGTGCTGCGCGTCGTGCCGATCGAGAGAGCAATTGTTTCGAAGGAAGGTTCCTGCTCCTCGATACGGTCAAAGCCATTCTCGAGGGCTTTTGAAAGCGAGCCATGCACTTCGGCAGCAACCAGCCTTGGTACTCGTGCGATCGTTCCCCTCCTATGCAGGTCGTGGAAGCCTGCCGCTACTCCTGCGAGGGCGTCCCCATAGCAGACTGGAAGCACACACCAGTCAGGCAGATGACCGTCCGCCTGCTCCGCAATCTCATAGGCGATCGTTTTGTAACCTTCGATGCCAAGCGGGTGACTGCCGACGACGGGGTGCTGATAGGGGGAGGTAACAAACCAACCGAGACGATCGGCAGCCTTCTCAAGAAGTTTCCACCTGTCGCTCTTGTCGGCCATCGGGATAACGGAAGCCCCATAGGCATGAATCTGCGACAACATCGGACCAGCGGCTCCGGCAAATGTCGCGACTACACAGCCGAGCCCAGACTTGGCCGCGTAGGCTGCCAGCGATGCGCCTGCATTGCCTGATGACGCTGTCGCCAGCACCCGACCCCCTTGACCGCGCGCCATCGACACCGCGACTGTGGAAAATCGATCCTTGTGAGATCCGGTCGGATTGCGCCCCTCATCCTTGATAAAGAGCTGAGGGACGCCCAAAACTTCCCCAAGGCGCTCTGCTGGCAGCAGTGGGGTCAAACCTTCTCCCAAGGACACCACCGGACCACTCGGGCGCGGCAGAAATGATCCGTAACGCCAAAGGGAACTGCGGAGAACGCCCCCATCGGCCTGGTCGTCAACCGCATCTGCACCGCGCGTATAGATCGGCTGGAGGTTTGCCGGGGCTTGTTCAACGCACCTGGGACAGCCTCTGGAATCTATCCTGATGTCGCTTGCATGTTCGGAGCCACATCGGATGCAGCTGTATCCGGAAATAGTCGCCATGTGGTCGAAAGCTCCGTCTACGCAATATTGGTCTGTCGAACGGCATGATTGTAGAGAAGGCCTTCCGAATGCTGCTTGTGGCATCAGGCTGCTAGCGACTATCCGGACGCCTTCGGGTCCTTGTCTCGGGTCTGGTTTCCGCAGCCGATCAAACAGCATATACCGCGCGTGTCAATGAAAATGTGCACTATACTGCGTTGCATTATAGTGCACATTCGGCAAGATCACGCGATGAACCTTCGCAAGATATTCGGTCTGAATCTGCAACGGCTACGCCGGGAACGGCGGTTGTCGCAAGAGCAACTGGCTCACCTCGCCGGATGCGCCCGTGCCTACCTCAGCGGTGCTGAAGCGGGGCGCCGCAATGCGACGCTCGACATGTTGGAGGCGCTGGCCACGGTGCTGGAGGTGGAGCCTGCGGAGCTTCTGAAGGATCCGGAAACCAGGTCGGAACCGAGATAGCGCGGTCCTCAGGCGGGCATTTAGGCGAAATGCTTTCAAAGCGCTGACAAATGAAAACTACAGTTAGCAATCTGCATGCGAAACGCCGAATCCGCCTGACTAGGCTGACCGGCCCTGCCATCATCGATGCGGGCTGGTCGCATAGTCGGCGGTTTTGGAGCGCGGGTGATGAACCCCAGTATGTTCGCAATGCTTACAGGCGCGCTCGCGAGAATTGATGCCGCAGTTACGCCAGCGGACGTTTTGAAAGAACTGCTCAGCATCTTGCGGCCTTTCGGCTTTCGTCATCTGCTCATAACAGGCCTGCCTCCGCCGCAGCGTGGGCCGTGGCAGCGCGAAATCCTCTATGACGGCTGGCCAATAGAATGGCTCAAGCATTACCTTGCCAGCGAGCATTTCACCCAGGATCCGTGCGCCTCACGCAGCCGCTTGGTCGGCCAGCCCTTTGTCTGGCATGACCTGTTGCCCAAAGAGATGACCGCTGGACAACTGCGGGTCATGGGCGAGGCCGCAGAATTCGGACTGAGGAATGGCTTGTGTGTTCCTGTCCATGAGCCTCGAAGAGCTCCTTCGGTCGTGACCGCTGCGGGCGAACATATCGAGGTTTTGCCCGAAGACATTCCAATCCTTGAAACGGTGTGCGTGCATGCCTACCGAGCGCTTCGCCGGCTGCGTGACCAAGTTGAGCAATCACGTCAGATCACCCTGACCGATCGAGAGCGAGAAGTTCTGACATGGATCGCAGCCGGCAAGGCAGCTGAGGACGTAGCTTGCATTCTTGGGATTTCGCGGTTCACGGTCGAGCGACATCTGAGCAACGTCAGAGATAAGTGCGACGCGGTGAATACGATCCAGGCGGCAATGGAAGCCGTGCGGCGAGGGGAAATCTATCCCTGACAATACCAGAAAACCGGAATAGTCGGGCCTTGCCAGCCTAGGCTACGCGTCGTCATGTGCGTACCCCGTTCAAACTGCATATCGTCGATTGGTCAAACCGTCAGACGTATCAAGATCATCTCGAACGCTATTTTCGCATTCGATATGAAATCTACGTCATTGGCCGAAACTGGCAGGAAATCGACAGGCCGGTTCCATTGGAGATCGACGCGTTCGATACCAGGGACGCGATCTATCTGCTTGGAATTGCCGGCAGTGGAAACATAGTCGCTGGGTCTCGTCTGGTGCCGACGACGAAACCGCATTTGCTTTCGGATGTTTTCCCAATGCTTGCCAGAGGTGCGCCGCCGAGAGACGCCGATCTCTATGAGTGGACTAGATTTTTTGTCGTTCCATCCTTGCGAATGACGGGTGGATCGTCACAAGCAGCTGGCCTCGTATTGTGCGGGCTTCTCGAAGCATGCCTGAGGTTAGGGATAGGCAAGCTGAGTGTCGTGTGTGAGGACTTTTGGCCGGCACGACTGGAGCAGCTTGGCTGGTCGGTTACCCGCCTTGGCGAGGTCCTTGATCATCCTCACGGCAGGATCGTTGCTCTTCTGATCGATGTCGACGGAGGCGCACTGCAGTCCACTCGCGTTGCCTACGGGCTTGGGAACACGAGCGCGCTGGCCGGTGCAGGCGCATGAAGATCGCTCTCAAACTGCTCCAGATCGATGAGGTTGCTTCGGTGACGGGCATCGAACTGGATGAGCACGACGAAGATCTCGCTGGCGGCAGCATGGCAACGATCTACAAGAGGCTGAGGCGGCGGCCCGAACCAAGTTTGTGCCATCCATTCCTCGTGACGGTGGACTGCGCGACAGTGGGGTTCCTGATGCTGCGAGAGGGATCAGCGCTGCCGTACTGGGCAAACCCTGGTTCAATCAGCCTGCACAACTTCCGCATCAGCCGAAAGGCACAGGGGAGGGGCTTTGGCACCGCGGCTCTGGCGCTAGCGGCGGTTTGGATCGCTGTGCATCGTCCAGGGAGCTCCGCCTTGACGTTGAGCGTAAACGAGGAAAATTCCAGCGCGCTCCGGCTTTACCGCCGCTGCGGTTTTCAAAGTTCTGGTTGCTCTTTCGCCGGGCGGTTGGGGGCGGAAATCGTCCTATCCTGTGGCGTGTCCGAACTTCTGAAAAAGTATGTTGCTGATCCGTAGCGGGGAATTTGCCGGCACTCGCTTCTTCGAGGCCAGGCGAATGTTTGGCCATTGGCTGTTTTAAGCGGAAAGTACCCGCCCGGATTATCCGGGCGGGCTTGAGAGGGGGCGTTATTCGCCTTTACGGCGACCTGGGCGAGACCAGATGAGGCTGTATCCGTCACCGTCCTCATCGTCGAAGAGGTTGGCGAAGATGGGAGCATTGAAGCTCGGGTCATCGAGCTTGAGGCTCAGGTAGTCGCGACCCTCATTGGAGCGCTTGGTCCAGGCGGCGCCGATGTCGGCGCGGCCGACGAAGACCCGGTGGCTGGGAGCGTTGTCGCCGGTGGCGCGGGTTTCGGGGACGATACGGACGCTACGGGCCTGAACGCTGAGGGTGACGATTTCGCCGGTGAACTCGTTGTTGGCGGACTTCTTGAAGGTGCCGATGGTAGCCATGGTAGTTCTCCTTGATCCAGTCTGTCTCGAGCCCGCACCATTGCGGTCTCGATGGTGATCGACAGTCTGGAGGTGATCGACGGCGCACCCATGGGCTGAAGCGTAAGCGGAGGATGGCGCTGGCGCGACTTTGTTGCCCGCGAGGAATGGCGCGCAGCGGTAGGGGAAGAAAGTGGCGATAAGCCATTGCGCCGAAGGCGATCAGGCGAAGCCGACCCCAGGCAAAAAGCACTCATCGATGAGACCGCTTTGGTGTGCGTCAGTGTGACGGATCAAGAGGGTACCTCTGGAAGCCTCGTGCCATCCTGATCTCTCGCCGCCAACACTGCGCGCCGTGCGCATCGCCCGAAATTCTGCAAGTCTGGCCGTATCAAACCTCGTCAAACGCTTTCGCGCCACGTGCCAACATTACTAGAGTCTGCGGGAATTGTGCCTGCCGCTGCTTCATCGCTCGAAAATGGCCGATAACGCCTGGTGGGATGCGACCCCGCCTGGAGCCGTTGCTGATGGCAGGAATTCTGTGTTGCTCCTTGCGTAAACCGGTGACGATGAAGGATGTGACTTCTCATCGAGAGCGTTTTGGACTTCGTGCCGATGAACCGGTGATGCTGCTCAGCAACGTGCAGTCTGGCTCCTGGTGGGTGCTTCACATCTCAAATATTTGGAGACAATATACTTGCCGTGAATTTCACAATTTGGGGGATACACAATGGCTGCTTACGACGAAGAGCGTGCGAAGATAATCGCATCAGGGATCGAGGTAGTTCCAGATCCAGATCGCGCATTCATGTTGACCATCCGACGCAAGAAGGATGTTAGAAAAGAGCATCAAGACGCCTCTGATCAAGCCATTTTCGAACGGGCGTTCAGCGAAAAACCTGATCGCGCGTATTCGACCAAGAAGAAGATCTTGGCTGAGGGAGATTCATGGGTGAACATATTCACAGATATCCCAGGGCAGCCTGACACTTTCGTCGATGTGATCGCCAAAAAGTACTATGTGAACAATATTGGCTGGCCTGGAGACACGTTCCGCGAGACGTTTGGGGCTAAGCAGTACAAGCAGCCGTTGAGCGCGGGAACGTTCGATTTCTTTGTCTTTTCGGGTGGCGGTGTCGACTTCTTCGGCGGTGACGCCATGAAGAATTTTGTGCGCCCGTTTAACGAAGGAGACGGCTCAAAGGACGCCAAGACGTATGTGAAGGATGAGTTCGATTACTTTCTCCGAGGAGTAGCCCGCGATTATCGCACCGTTCTTCGCGAGACGATAACGTGGAGTGCGCCGAAGCGTACCAAGCTTGTCATGCATGGATACGATTACTCCATCCCAAAACCTGGGGGGCAGTATCTGGGGCGAAGGTTTGAACAGTTGGGGTTTGACACCGGCACTCGTTTGCCCCGCGAAATAGTCAAAGTCCTCGTTGACCGCTTCTACGATGCGCTACTAAGCGTCGCCAAAGGCAGTGGAGGGCGCGCGCTGGTCGTGGATTTCCGCAACACCATCGGCCGACTTTGGCATGATGAGATTCATCCAAATGATGGCGGCGCCAAGAAGCTGGCCACGCAAGCGGCTAAAAAGATGGGACTTGTCTTGTAGCCGGGAAGCCAAGACCCGGCGGCTCATGTGCCGCCGGATCTCATGACCGGGATGCCGAGCTTGCGCGCCTTGTCAGCGAGATTGTCCTGAATTCCCGTGCCGGGGAACCAGATCACGCCGATCGGCATCGGCTCGAGCATTGCGTCGTTGCGTCTAAACGGCGCGGCCTTGGCATGTTTGGTCCAGTCGGGCTTGAAGGCGATCTGCGGAACCTTGCGATGGCTTGCCCATTTGGCGGCAATGAGCTCGGCGCCTTTAGGGCTGCCGCCGTGCAATAGCACCATGTCAGGGTGTTTGGCATGGACCTGGTCAAGCTTGGCCCAGATCAAGCGGTGGTCGTTGAAGTCGACCCCGCCAGTGAAGGCAATTTTGGGTCCGG